>NZ_JBQFRA010000002.1:0-845369 GCF_056537165.1 Ruegeria sp. CG8
CCAGCGGTGGGTCCGGTGATGGCGGCAGCTCAAGCGGCGGTAGCTCCAGCGGTGGGTCCGGTGATGGCGGCAGCTCAAGCGGCGGTAGCTCTAGCGGTGGGTCCGGTGATGGCGGCAGCTCAAGCGGCGGTAGCTCCAGCGGTGGGTCCGGTGATGGCGGCAGCTCAAGCGGCGGTAGCTCCAGCGGTGGGTCCGGCGATGGCGGCTCGGGCGGTGGCGACGGCGGTGACGGCGGCGGCTCGGGTGATGGCGGCTCGGGCGGCGGCGACGGTGGCAGCTCAAGCGGCGGCAACGGTAACGGCGGCGGCAACGGTAACGGCGGCGGCAACGGTAACGGCGGCGGCGTCAACGGTAATAATGGCGGTGGAAATGGACCGGAAGGCGCAAGCCCTGGTCAGGGCAACAACGCCAACAATGACGAGGACTAACCGCCTTTGGTCGTGATGCCACGTTTCAGTGGCAATCTGGCATACAAATGAAAAAGGGCGATGAATTCATCGCCCTTTTTTTGCTGGAGCCTTCAAGAAACTCAAATCGCTGTGGCTTCTTAGCTTCGCCCGTAAATCCCAACCCAACGCTGGGGCTGTTTCGGATCCTGCATCCGCAGGAACAAATAGCGTGTGGCCGACCAGGGTTTGATCCGATTGGTCAGGTTGTCCAGCACGAGATCACCTTGATTGGAGCGGTAAACCAGAACCGCGTGGGGGCCGCGGCGGGTGTCCAAAACGGTCGCCAGTAAAAGCTTGTTGGGATCAATTCCAGCCTTGATCAGGTCACGCTTTTTCAGCAGCGCAAAATCCTCGCAATCACCGCCGCGCGATGTTGGCAGGGCCCAACGCTCCCGCGTCTTGTACTGCACTTGGTCCGTGACCTCACGCGTTGTCGCATTGACCTGGGCATTGATTTGCTTGACCAGTCGCAGTTCCTGATGGCTGGGCAGCGAAACCGACTTCTTGTTCGCACAAGCCCAAGCATACTGGCGGCACAAGGTCCGTGCGCCCGACGGCGGTGGCGAAGCCGAAAACCCCGAAATGAAAGCTGTCTCTGAAGCGCTGGCTTGTCCTGTCGCAAGAACGGCACCGCCGATCACTCCCAACACACCCAGAGCCAATGTGGCCTTGCTGGCCGCGCGACTTGCCACTGTGTTGAGCTTGTCCAAAACCCGATTCATGCCTGTCCCTCGATCCCATACGTTCGACTGACTGCCGCTTCTGAGGACCATATTCTGCTTTTGGAAACTATCCGTTAACAGACTGGCTCTGGCAATCCTCGGTCAGGTTGTCGGCAAAAAACGGCGGAAATTCGTAACTCAATATGACCTTTTCTGCGCAAGAAAATGGCGAAGCCTGACACAATTAGAGGTAGAGCGTCATAATTTCGCCGCCACAAAAAAGCTCAACCCATTGAAAGTTTGAGGGAAATTTTGTTGCGGGACGTGATCACCGGAACACTATCGGCCCAATTCCAGGATCGGCGTCGCAACTTTGGCTGACGTTGCGTCACCCAAAGCGGGTTCCGGAGCCAATCCAAGACCGGCTCCGGTTGATTCTCACTCGGTCGTTTCGACGACCAGCAATTCGCGCTCGCTTGCGCCCCGGGCGTGGCTCAGGGCTTCTTGGTATTCAGCCGAGTTATAACAGGCGACGGCGGCTTCAACCGACGGGAACTTCGCCACGACATTGCGGGGCCGCTCTTTGCCTTCCAGTTGGACATAGCGTCCTGCACGGGCAATGAACGTGCCCCCATGTTTGGAAATGGCCGGGCCGGCAAGCTCGGCGTATTTGCCATAAGCTTCGGCATCAGTAACCGTGACATGTGCAATCCAGAGTGCTGGCATCTTATCCTCCCAAAACCTCTTCCGCGGCCTTGATGGCCGCCGCGGCGTTGGCGGCATCGCGACCACCGCCCTGCGCCATGTCGGGACGCCCGCCGCCGCCCTTGCCGCCCAGTTCCTGCACGGCGGCCTTGACCAGATCGACGGCCGATATCGACTGCGTCAGGTCGCTTGTGACACCGGCAGCAACTGCAGCCTTGCCGCCCGTGTCGGCGATCAGTAGAACGGCGCCCGATCCCAGCCGCGCTTTGTGCTCATCAATGAGGGCCGGCAGATCCTTGCCCGACACACCATTCAGAGCCTGTGCCAGGAACTTGACGCCGTTGATCTCTTTGGCATCCGCGCCGCCGCCTTGACCGGCTCCACCGGCCATCACCAGATCGCGGCGCAGCTGCGCCACTTCGTTCTGCAACGACTTGCGCTCGTCCAGCAGAGCTTTGATGCGATCCACGACATCATCCGGCTGCGCCTTCAACTCGGCAGCAATCTGACCGAGGCGCCGATCCTGCTCGGTCAAGTACCGCAATGCAGCGTCCCCGGTCAGAGCTTCGATCCGACGCACGCCCGCGCTGCTTGCACTGTCACCCAGAATGACAAAGGTCCCGATATCTCCTGTCTGGCGCACATGCGTACCGCCACACAGTTCGATCGACCAGGTTTGGCCGTCATGGCCCTTGCCGGTCTGGGCCTTGCCCATCGAGACAACCCGGACTTCGTCGCCGTATTTCTCACCGAACAACGCCTGTGCCCCCAAGGCGCGGGCATCGTCCGGGGTCATGATACGGGTTTCGACCGTCGAGTTCTGACGAATGAACTCATTCACCTCGCGTTCCACGGTCTGCAACTCAGCCTGTGTCAGCGCTTTGGCGTGGCTGAAATCAAACCGCAGACGGTCGGCAGCATTCAACGATCCGCGCTGTGCAACATGATCGCCAAGCGTTTCTCGCAGCGCTTCGTGCAGTAGGTGGGTCGCCGAGTGGTTCGCTCGGATGGCCGAGCGCCGGGCGTGATCAACTTCGAGCTCGACGGCATCACCTTTGGCGATCGCACCGCTGTCCACGACGATCTTGTGTGCATAGACCTTGCCATCCGCGAACTTCCTGGTGTCTTCGACCGTCGCGCTCTGGGTGCGGTCTTCAAGACGCCGGATGCTGCCGGAATCGCCAACTTGGCCACCGGCCTCGCCGTAGAAGGGTGTCTGGTTTACGACCACCCAGCCGGATCCGCCCTGCTCGATACGGTCCACAAGGTCACCGTCGACCACCAGAGCCACAACCTGACCCTCGGCCATTTCGGTTTCGTAGCCCAGGAAATCGGTCGCACCGCTTGCGTCCAGTATGTCGAACCAGACCGCCTGATCTGCTGCCTCGCCCGAACCAGCCCAGGCGGCGCGCGCCTTCGCCTTCTGCTCGGCCATGGCGGTGTCGAATCCGGCGGTATCAACCGTCCGACCTTTCTCGCGCAGGGCATCCTGGGTCAGGTCAAGCGGGAAGCCATAGGTGTCATACAGCTTGAAGGCGGCATCCCCGGGCAGTGGCGCCCCATCCGGCAGGCCCGCCACTTCGTCATCCAGCAGCTTGAGCCCCCGGTCCAACGTCTGCTTGAACCGGGTTTCCTCCAACAACAACGTCTCTTCGATCAGAGCCTGAGCACGACCCAGCTCGGAATACTGCGCGCCCATCAATTGAACCAGTGTCGGAACAAGTTTGTGCATGACCGGATCCTTGGCGCCCAGAAGATGCGCGTGGCGCATGGCCCGGCGCATGATCCGGCGCAGGACATAACCGCGACCATCATTCGAGGGCATGACCCCGTCTGCAATCAGGAACGAGGTCGACCGCAAGTGGTCGGCAATCACCCGATGGTGCACATTCTGATTGCCATAGGGGTCCACATGCGTGACCTCGGCCGAGGCCTCGATCAGTGTCTTGAAAAGGTCGGTGTCATAGTTGTCATGGCTGCCCTGCAGCAACGCGCCGATCCGTTCCAGACCCATGCCGGTATCGATCGACTGCATGTCCAGTTCACGCATCGAGCCGTCTTCGAACTGCTCGTTCTGCATGAAAACGATGTTCCAGATCTCGATGAACCGGTCACCGTCTTCCTCGGCCGATCCCGGAGGTCCGCCCCAGATGTGGTCGCCGTGATCATAGAAGATCTCGGTACAGGGGCCGCAGGGACCGGTCGGGCCCATTTGCCAGAAATTGTCGCTGGTGGCGATGCGGATGATCCGGTCTTCGGGGACGCCGACTTTCTTCCAGATTTCAAACGCCTCGTCATCGGTATGATAGACGGTCGTAAGCAGACGGTTCTTGTCGATCCCGAACTCCTTGGTGATCAGCTCCCAAGCGAACGGAATCGCTTCCGATTTGAAATAATCGCCGAACGAGAAGTTGCCCAGCATCTCGAAGAACGTGTGGTGGCGGGCCGTGTAGCCGACATTGTCCAGGTCGTTGTGCTTGCCGCCGGCGCGCACGCATTTCTGCGCCGTGGTAGCACGTGTGTAGTCGCGGGTCTCAAGGCCGGTGAACAGGTTCTTGAACTGCACCATGCCCGAGTTAACGAACATCAGCGTCGGGTCGTTGCGCGGCACAAGCGGGCTCGACGCGACCACTTCGTGCCCTTGTTTGGCAAAGTAGTTCAGAAAGGTTGAGCGGATATCGTTCAGCGTGGGCATTGGGCTCTCTCAGCGCGCATTCATGATCTATCGCGACGGTTTAGCCCCCTGCCCGCCGATAGTCCACAGGATTGCTGCAGTGCAAACGAAACAAGGTGAACCCGAGGGCTCACCTTGCCAGTGTTCTCTCTGATCTTCCGATCAGGCTTCGAGGATATCATCCTCATCCGCCGCAGGCGGCATGTCGAAATCAAGCCCGTGCGCGGCACGGATCTTATCCTCGATTTCCAGCGCAACCCGACTGTTGTCCCGCAGGTATTGCTTGGCGTTTTCACGCCCCTGCCCGATCCGCTCATCCCCATAGCTGAACCACGAGCCGGACTTTTCGACCACTCCGGCTTTGACGCCAAGATCCAGCAGTTCGCCCATCTTGCTGATGCCCTCACCATACATGATGTCGAATTCCACCTGCTTGAACGGCGGGGCCACTTTGTTCTTGACCACCTTCACGCGGGTCTGGTTGCCGACCACCTCATCGCGGTCTTTGATCGCGCCGATCCGGCGGATGTCCAGACGGACCGAGCTGTAGAATTTCAGGGCGTTGCCCCCGGTCGTAGTTTCCGGGCTTCCAAACATGACGCCGATCTTCATGCGGATCTGGTTGATGAAAATCACCATGCAGTTGCTGCGGGCGATCGACCCTGTCAGTTTGCGCATCGCCTGGCTCATCAGCCGGGCCTGCACACCCACGTTGCTGTCGCCCATGTCGCCTTCCAGCTCGGATTTCGGCGTCAGCGCCGCCACCGAGTCCACCACGACCATGTTGACCGCCCCGGAACGCACCAGCGTATCGGTGATTTCCAGCGCCTGCTCACCCGTGTCGGGCTGCGAGATCAGCAGTTCATCCAGATCCACCCCCAGCTTGCGGGCGTATTGCGGGTCCAGCGCATGTTCCGCATCGACGAATGCACAGACGCCGCCGCGTTTCTGCTGCTCTGCGATACAATGCAGGGTCAGGGTCGTCTTGCCCGAGCTTTCCGGGCCGTAGATTTCGACAATCCGACCCATCGGAAGTCCGCCGATGCCAAGAGCGATATCCAGCCCAAGTGACCCGGTCGAACTGGCTTCGATCTCCTGCCGGGCACCATCGCCCAGTTTCATGATCGAGCCCTTGCCGAACTGCCGCTCGATCTGCGCCAACGCGCTGTCCAGCGCCTTTTGCTTGTCGGGGTTTTTCTTGTCGTTCATTGTCAGAAGATCCGCCATTGTCCTGTCGCCTTCCCTTTTGTCACACCCATCACCGGGCGGCAATCGCTGCTTTGTTCGCCTCTTGTTCCTTATGAGATCAAAAAGAGAACATTTCAACAAAAACTTTCATTCCTTACCATTCGATGAAGAGGTTAAAAAGTCGTTTACTCAGACCTCGAAACTTCTCAATCATGCCCAAGGCTCTGTCTTTTCAATGAAACTTTGCTTGCGCAGGCTGGCGATTTTGTGCGGAAGCAATTGACCTTGGCTGCCGGGGCGGACAATCATGTGGCACGACAGCCTTCGGCGCAGGAAAGACATGAAATGCTGATCTTCTTCAAGGAACGCCTTGCGCTTTTGTCCCTGCCCAAAACCGGAAGCACCGCCTATCAGGTCGCGTTGCGGGACCGGGCGGATATCGTGGTGTCGGGTCCACCGGATCTAAAACATGCGCCGGTGCGTCGCTATGACCGTTTCTTCCAGAACATTTTCCGCAAGATGTACGACACTGAAATGGAAATCATGGCCATCGTGCGCGAACCCGTCGATTGGCTGGGCAGCTGGTACCGTTACAGGACGCGCACCGAATTGACGGGCCACCCGCATTCGACCGACGGCATGTCTTTCGACAAGTTTGTCCAAGCCTATATGCAATCGCCCCGTCCCGTGTTCGCCGATGTCGGCAGCCAAACTGAATTCTTCCGGACCCGCAGCAATGGCGCCGGTGCTTCGCATATCTTTCGCTACGAACACCAGGACGAGATTCTGGACTTCCTTCAAGATCGACTGAGCGCCCGGATCGATCTGACCCGCGAAAATGTATCGCCCAAGCGGGAACTGATACTGTCTGACCAGACCTTGGATACATTCCGCAAGGCTCATGCCGCCGAGTTTCGTCTGCATCAGCAGGCGCGTTAGTTGAGGTACTGAAACACCGCCTCGGTCAATTGTGTCAGTGAAAAAGGCTTGGGCAGGAAGGTCGAATGTCTGATCTCCGGCCCAGCATCGCCAAACGCGCCTTCGGTATAGCCCGACATGAAGACCACCCGCACATCGGGCCGGCTTTCAAGCGCCTTGGCAACCCAGGTTGGACCATCCATTCCGGGCATGACCACGTCCGTAACGAAGACGTCGACGTGCAGGTTCTGATCCTCAAGAATGCGCAACGCGTCCTCGGCCGAGCCCGCCTCAAAGACGGTATAGCCCTTGAGGCGCAAGGCACGGGTGGCAAAGGCGCGTACCGGCGCCTCGTCCTCGACCAGCAAAACGACACCTTCGCCTTGATGCGCGTTCGGTTCCGGTTGTGCCGGCGGTTCGATCGCAACCTCGGTGTCCCGTGCCAAGCAGACCGGCAGCATGACGTTGAACTCGGTCCCACGCCCTTCGGTGCTGTCCACGAAGATGAAGCCGCCGGTTTGCTTGACGATGCCATAGACCGTCGACAAACCCAGCCCGGTCCCCTCGCCTGTCCGTTTGGTTGTGTAGAATGGTTCGAAAATCTTCTGCAGCTTGTCTGACGGAATACCCACGCCACTGTCGATGACCTTGACCGAAACATATTCACCCACCGGAACCGTCGCCCTGTCCCGCATCAGCGGCTCGGTCAAAGAAAACACCTCGGTTTCGATACGGATTTCTCCGCCGTCGGGCATGGCATCGCGCGCGTTCACCACAAGGTTCATGACGACCTGCTCCAACTGCCTCTTGTCTGCGCGAACGGGCTTGAGAACCGGATCATGACTGAGGATCAGCTTGACCTTCTCGCCCACCAGGCGGTTCAACAAGTGGATCAGGTCGGAAATGGTATCGCGCAGATCCAGCACTTCGGGTCGCAGAGTCTGTTTTCGGGAAAAGGCCAGCAACTGGCTGACCAACGCAGCGGCCCGGTTGGCATTCTGGTATATCTGGACGAGATCGCCGTAGTTCGGATCACTTTGATCATGGCGCAGCAGCAGCAGGTCGCAATGTCCGGAAATGGCGGTCAGCAGGTTGTTGAAATCATGCGCCACACCGCCCGCCAGCTGCCCGACCGCCTGCATCTTTTGCCCCTGGACGAACTGAGCCTCCAGCGTCTTGAGTTCGGTCGCGTCGTTCAGCACGGCAACAAGGCGCACCTCACCGTTCTTGACGATGCGGGTCAAGGTCAGTTGCACGAAGACCTCTCGGTCCTTTCCACCCAGCCGCAGAAATTCGGAACGTGGTGGCCCATCGCACGCGGCGACCTGAAGCAGCCAGTCCCGCAAGGGATGCCCCAATCCGCTCAGAATCGTGTCGATATTGGTCTGACCCAATTCAACATCACCGATCAGCTTGCGCGCCAATCGATTGGCATCCAGAATCTCTCCGCCCGGAGCCAGGTGCATCATGGGCACCGGGACGTCGGCGAAAGTCGTGGTCCACTGATCTGCAGGCGCGTCGTCAAGCACGACCAGCGCTATGTCCCGGCCCGCGCTGGTTTTTTGAACCTCGCACACGAATACCCGCCGCGCACCTTCTTGAGCAGGCAGGCGCAGAACCGTTTCACCGGATATGACCTCCGGCGTCAGAGCCTCGGCCGCGCCCACCTCGCTGCCTCGGAGCATCGCCTCGGCGGCGGCATTCATGTTCAGGACCACGTCATTTCGCCCGAGCGTCACGATTGGAAGCGAAGCATACGCCCAAGGTTGCCGACCCGAGGCCTTGATCCGCCACAGGTACAGATCATCGCCAAGGTCGATCGCCAGAACTGGAATTGTCGTGCCCTTTGTCACGATGTCTTCTGCTGCGCGCCCTTGGACTTGCGCCAATGACTGCATCCGAACCAGTATTGCCGCAGGATTGGCGAAAACGGACCGCAAACACATGTCCAGCCTTGCGCCTGTCGAGGCGTTGAACCTGTCCCGCGCTGGGGAGTTCACGATCAGCACCCGCCCGTTGGCATCCGTGATGAAACCCGGAGCGGGCTCTTTTTCCAGAAACGACGCGAGAATGGTTTGCGCCTGTTTGTCAACGCGGTACGAGAACCATCCGCGCAACAGAACAAACGCGCCAACGGCCAGAAAAGACCCTCCGACCGCCAGCAGGCCAGAAACCAACTGGGGTGAGATCGGAAAGAGCTGTGCGAGAATGACCAACAAAAGCGCGACACCGACCAGAGAAACGGCTCGCGACCAGCTGGGAAAGTGTCGCCCAGTCAAGCTTGGCGAAAATTGAGCGACTTCGGTCATCAACAACTCGATTCAAAATCAATCCAGGGCATTTCGTGGCACAAAGAGTTAATATCCGCTTAAGAAATCCAGCGGATATTCTCCTTTAAGTTGTTTTCAGCGTATCAGCGTCGCGTCAAGTGGGCGGAATAGAAGCCGTCGGTGCCGTGTACAACCTGCCACAATCGGCTGAACGTGCATTGCCATTCCGGATGCGACGACAGGAACGTGTCTATGACGCCTCTGTTTTCGACATCCAGCATCGAACAGGTGGCGTAGGCCAATACACCGTCATCACCGACGAGGGGTGCGGCTGCGTCCAGAATGGACAATTGTGTCTGAGGCAACTGGGTCAATTGCTCGGGCGTCAATGCCCATTTGCCCGCGGGTGCGCGCCGCCACGAGCCGCTCCCGGAACAGGGGGCGTCAGTCAGCACCACATCAAACGGGCCGAGTTTTTCCAGGTCGTCTGTGGACAGGATTGTAATACGCGCTCCCGCCCGTTGCGCTCGGTCAGGTAGGTCACGCATGCGCCCGGGGTTGGCGTCATGGGCGAAGACTTCGACACCGCCAGAGGCGGCCATGGCCAACGCCTTGCCGCCACCCCCGGCACAATAGTCCAGAACCCTCATGCCGGCTCTAAGGTTCAATGCGGCAACGACAGCTTGGCTCGCCGCATCCTGCAACTCGACCAAGCCGTCACGATAGCTTTGGGATTGCGAAACCTTCCGGGCACCATCGACAACTTCAAGCGACGTCTCGCAGGCCGGGTGCGGCGCAGTGGAAATCCCTTCCCGCGCCAGTGCATCCACCGCCTCTTGCAAACTCGTGCGGGCCAGATTGACCCGCAGGTGAACCGGAGCGCGTGATTGCAGCGCGGCGGCGGCCTCTCTGGCACTTTCACCAAGCGACCGCTCGAACACCGGCCAGAGCCACTCGGGAATGTCAAACTGTTCGGCTTCCGTTTCGAATGGACGTCCGACCTCGTCCGCCGTGACGGGGTCTGGGGCGTGACCAACTCCGTTGAACAGATCGACCGGGTCCTTGCCCCGGGACCGCAGAGCGCCCAACATCAGGCCTCGCCCCGTCCTTGCACCGCCGATCGCAGCGAAAGACCGAAGATGCCGAAGCGCGTCAAAGACATGGTCGCGGATCGCCGCCCTGTCCTTCGATCCCGCAAATCGGCTGCGCCGCGCCCAGCCCGTCAACGCTTTCTCGGCGGGAGTTCCGCCCAGAAAATCGTCTAGGATTTCGATAGCGGCCTGAACGCGCGCGCCTGGGGTCATGTCGAGGTCCTGAGTCCGACGGAAACCGTCACATCACGCGGTAGTTGGGGCTTTCGCGAGTGATCTGCACGTCATGCACGTGGCTTTCCTTCAGACCCGCTCCGGTGATCTTCACGAACTGACAATTGCGGCGCATTTCATCGACGGTCGCGCAGCCGGTATAGCCCATGGCCGCACGCAGACCGCCGACCAGTTGATGAACGACGGCGCTGGCCGAGCCCTTGTAAGGCACCTGACCCTCGATCCCCTCGGGCACCAGCTTGTCATTCGCGGCGTCTTTCTGGAAATAACGATCGGCCGAGCCGCGCGCCATCGCGCCCAGGCTGCCCATGCCGCGATAGGATTTGAAAGAGCGGCCCTGATACAGGATCACCTCGCCCGGGCTTTCGTCGGTGCCGGCGATCATCGAGCCAACCATGGCGCAGGACGCGCCCGCCGCGATGGCCTTGGCGAAATCGCCCGAGAACTTGATACCACCATCGGCGATGACCGGCACGTCGCCAGCCGCAGCCGAGCAATCCATGATTGCCGTCAACTGGGGCACGCCGACACCGGCCACCATGCGCGTGGTGCAGATCGAGCCCGGCCCGATCCCGACCTTGACCGCATCGGCGCCAGCGTCGATCAGGGCCTTGGTTGCGTCGCCCGTTGCGACGTTGCCCGCGATGATCTGCACTTCGTTCGACAGGGCCTTGATCCGCTTCACCGCGTCCAGCACCCCTTGGGAATGGCCGTGCGCCGTGTCGACCACGATGATGTCGACGCCAGAGTCGACCAATTGCTCGGATCGTTCAAAGCCGGCATCGCCAACCGACGTGGCCGCCGCAACCCGCAGCCGACCCAGATGGTCTTTGCAGGCCGTGGGGTTCAGCACCGCTTGTTCCGTATCCTTCAAGGTCAGCAGACCGGTCAGTTTGCCCGATCCGTCGACGACCAGCAGCTTTTCAATCCGGCGAGCCTTCATCAGGCTCTTTGCCTCTTCCAGGTCGGCCGGCTCCTGCAGCATCGCCAGATTATCAGTGGTCATCATCGCGCGGATCGGCTGGTCGTCCGACGTGGCAAAACGCATGTCGCGGTTGGTCACGATACCCACGACGCGGCCGTCGTCATCCACCACCGGGAAGCCGGTGAAGTTGTAGCGCTCGACCAAGGCCTTGGCATCGGCCAGCGTTTGATCGGCGCGCAGGGTGACTGGGTTGTAGACGATGCCGGATTCGAAGCGTTTGACCCGGCGCACCTCACGCGATTGCTCCTCGACGGTCAGGTTCTTGTGGATCACCCCAATGCCCCCGGCCTGGGCCATTGCGATGGCCATCCGCGCCTCGGTCACCGTGTCCATGGCCGAGCTGAGCAGCGGTATGTTCATGGTGATCGCGCGCGTCACGCGCGTCGACGTGTCCGCAGTTGCCGGCAGCACCGACGAGGCCGCCGGAACCAAAAGAACGTCATCAAAGGTGAGTGCCTCACGAATCTGCATCTGCTAACCCCATGCAAAACCCCGTTTGGCGGTGACCCTATTGCATGGTTTCGACCAAAGGAAAAGCCCCTGCCCCAACTTGTTCGCCCACAAACCGCCGCGATGGCGCGGAAAACGACGCAAGCCGCGCAAAACCTGCCGCGGATTGGCCTTTCCCTTTGCCGCGAAACCCATATCTTGCCGCCATATGCGCGAACACCAAAAAGGCATCCGTCATGACCACCGATCCCCTTGTCGTCTTTACCCCTTCGGGCAAACGCGGACATTTCCCCGTTGGCACTCCGATCCTGACGGCGGCCCGGCAGCTGGGGGTCGATCTGGATTCGGTCTGCGGTGGGCGCGGGATCTGCTCGAAATGCCAGATCACGCCCAGCTATGGCGAGTTTCCCAAACACGGCGTCACGGTCCGCGAAGACGCGTTGAGCGAATGGAACGCGGTCGAGCAGCGCTATGACGACAAGCGCGGTCTGAAACCGGGCCGGCGGCTGGGCTGTCAGGCCACCGTTCAGGGCGACGTGGTGATCGACGTCCCGCCTGAAAGCCAGGTGCACCGCCAGGTGGTGCGCAAGGCCGCCGCCGCGCGGGCCATCACCATGGACCCGGCCACGCGCCTTTATTTCGTGGTGGTCGAAGAACCCGACATGCACTCGCCCACCGGCGATCTGGAACGGCTGGAGCGCGCCCTGCGCGAGCAGTGGCAGATCGATGCCGTCACCGCCGACCTTTCGCTTCTATCCAAACTGCAGCCGACCCTGCGCAAGGGCAAGTGGGAGGTCACTGTCGCCCTGCACAAGGGCCACAAGGACAGCGTGGCGCGCATCGTCGAAATCTGGCCCGGTCTGCACGAAAACGGCCTAAACGGGCTGGCCATCGACCTCGGCTCGACCACCATCGCCGCGCATCTAACCGATCTGGAAACCGGCGAGGTCAAGGCCTCCTCCGGCCTGATGAACCCGCAGATCCGGTTCGGCGAGGACCTCATGAGCCGCGTCTCGTACGCGATGATGAACCCCGGCGGTGATCAGGAGATGACCCGGGCCGTGCGTGAGGCGATCAACGATCTGGTCACCTCGATCGCCGACGAGGCCGGGGTCGACCCGGCCCTGATCGTGGAAACCGTGTTCGTGTGCAACCCGGTCATGCACCACCTGCTGTTGGGCCTCGATCCGGTTGAACTGGGCCAGGCGCCGTTTGCGCTGGCCACGTCGGAAAGCGTCTCGCTGCCCGCGCGCGAGATGGATCTGACCACGATGAACCCCCGTGCGCAGGTCTACATCCTGCCCTGCATCGCGGGCCATGTGGGGGCCGACTGCGCCGCCGTGGCGCTGAGCGAAGAGCCGGGCAAGTCGCAGGACCTGGTTTTGATCGTGGACGTCGGCACCAACGCCGAGATCCTGCTGGGCAACACGACCCGCGTGCTGGCCTGTTCCTCGCCCACCGGACCGGCCTTCGAAGGTGCGCAGATCAGTTCGGGCCAGCGTGCCGCGCCCGGCGCGATCGAGCGCATTCAGATAGACCCCGTGACCAAGGAACCCCGGTTCCGCGTGATCGGCTCGGACAAGTGGTCGGACGAAGACGGGTTCGACGCCGACATCGCCACCACCGGCATCACTGGCATCTGCGGGTCGGGCATCATCGAGGCGGTGGCCGAAATGCGCATGGCCGGCCTGCTGGACGAGAGCGGCCTGATCGGCTCGGCCGAACAGACCGGCTCCAGCCGCTGCATCCCCGAGGGCCGAACCCATTCCTATCTGATCCATGACGCCAGCGCCGAGGGCGGCCCGCGCATCACCGTGACACAGGGCGACATCCGGGCGATCCAGCTGGCGAAATCCGCGCTATATGCCGGGGCGCGGCTGCTGATGGACGAGATGGGCGTGGACCGTGTGGATCGCGTGGTGCTGGCCGGGGCGTTCGGCGCCCATATCTCGACCAAACACGCGATGGTTCTGGGCATGATCCCCGACGCGCCGCTGGACAAGGTCCAAAGCGCGGGCAACGCCGCCGGCACCGGCGCACGCATCGCGCTGTGCAACATCGCCGCCCGGGCCGAGATCGAACGCGTGGTGCGCGAGATCACCAAGGTCGAAACCGCGATCGAGCCGAAATTCCAGGAGCATTTCGTCGCCGCCAACGCGATTCCGCACAAGACCGACCCGTTCCCGGAACTGGTTAAGATCGTCACCCTCCCCGCTCCGTCCTTCAACACCGGAGGCGATGCGGAAAAAACTGGCCGCCGTCGCCGCAGAAAGGCATAGTCCGAAAAACTGCGGAGGACCCCCATGCAAACAGCAAACGAAGATCAGGCTGAATACTGGGGCAACTCCGAATCCGGCACCAAGTGGCTGACTTTTGAGGACAAACTGGACCACATGCTGGCCCCGGTTCTGGACCTCGTTCTGGAACAGGCCGAACTGGAACCCGGAATGCGCGTGCTGGACATCGGCTGCGGGACCGGCGCCAGCACCATCGCGGCCGCCCAGCGTGTCGGACCGCTGGGTCATGTTCTTGGCGGCGACATTTCTGAGCCGTTCCTAAACCGAGCGCGGGAAAGGGCCTTGTCCGCGGGTGTTGAAAACGTCGATTTCCAATGCGTCGACGCTCAGGTCGCCCCGTTCCCCGAGGGTGCGTTCGACGCTGCGATATCGCGCTTCGGTGTCATGTTCTTTCAGGATTCGGTTGCGGCGTTCGCCAACATCGCAAAAGCTCTGGTCCCCGGCGGACGGATGACCTTTGCCGCGTGGGGGCCGCTGGCCGACAATCCCTGGTTCAGGATTCCCCACATGGCCGCCACAGCGCATCTGGGCCACCCTCCAAAATATGGACGCTACGCACCCGGGCCACTGGCCTTTCATGACATCGATCATGTGACCGGGATGATGGCAACGGCAGGTTTGGATGACATCTTCGCCAACCCTGTAAGCCTCCGACTGCCGGGGCTTGGATCGGTGGAGGCCACCGCCGAGCTATGCACCCGGGTCGGGCCGGCCGCGCGCGTGATAGCGCATTTTGAAGGCGATGAGGCCGACGAACGAAAAATCCAAAGCGCCGTAGCTGAGGAGTTTTCGAGTTTTCAAACGGCAGATGGGTTTGGCATCCCGGCGGTCATCAACGTCTTTCAGGCCCGCAAGCCCTCCTGATACACCAGATCGTGTCGCCCTTGGCCAATCATACCCGCTGACCGGTATTGTTTCCGATCGTCAACTCTTTGCAGCCTTTTGAGCCTAATTGTCTGCGTTTTTGCCAGTGTTTTTCTCACCATCCGGAAACTTAATAAGATTCTTGGTGATTTTTGCGTAAAAATCGTAAAATATGAATGTATTGGGCAGAGTAATTCAAATCTACAGAAGCCGCTGAACCGGCTCGCTTTAGTGAGTAAGACGTTTACCAGTTGGTGCTATATGGACAGGGGGATGGGCCGTGCAGGTGCGTGGCTACCGAACACGCAACACACACGCGCATTGATCAGTTTCATTCAATGGAGCCAGGGCGGAGTGGTTCTGGACGCTGCGTTGACCGAAGTTGTCAACGCGTTTGGAGCCGATTGTGGTACCCTCAGCCGTGTCTGGCTCAATAAAGGTGGCAGCCGAGTAGCTGCGCGCGCAGATACCCGTGACCAGACAATAAGTCGGCCGCTTTTCCTTTCCTTCACGAACGACGTGATTGGTCCGTTTGCGAGCAAGCCAAAGAAAGGCGTCGTCTTCAGTCTCAAGGATCACGGGAAACCCGTAAACGAGTTTTCTGCCGTTGTTCTGGACTGGATCTCGCACCGCAAGCTGCACGATATCCTGTTCGTCTGTCTCGACAACCAAGGCTGCGAAATCGATTTTCTGGAGCTGCATTTCGCCAAAGGTCTCGAACCCGGCTGGCGCGAAGCGATAGAGACAGTCGCACCCGAAATTTCCGAAATCTACCGCAACAGACGCGCCGGTCTGATTACCGAAGCAATTTCCCGCCAATCCGTAACGACCATCCAAAGGGCGGTGAATGACGCGCCGCTGATGAGCCTCGAAAACCCAGCGGGCCTGACACGGGCCGAATGGCGGGTCTGCGTTCTGATTTCACGAGGACTGTCGCAACAGTCCATTGGATCCGAGCTCGAGATTGGTCCGGCGACTGTGAGAACGCATCTCAAGCATATCTACGGCAAGACAGGAATGGAGAACTTCCACATGTTGGCCAGACGGCTGGTTTCGATCGAAGAACGCGAAGCCTTGCACGGCAGACACAATCAGGCACGCGCATGATGATTGATCTGCCTTGGCATAGTTGGGTACCTCTGTGGTTGATGGTGCCGCTGTTTGTGGCGGTGGCGTGGACGGACCTAACCGAATACCGGATACCGAACCTGTACTGCCTGATAGGGGTTGCCCTGTTTCTGGTAGGGTCCCCTGCCCTCGGTTTGCATGAAGTTGGATTGCGATTGATCGCCGCCGGGCTTTGCTTTGGGATCTGTTTTGCCCTTTTCGCCGCCGGTTGGCTGGGGGGCGGAGACGCCAAAATGCTACCGGTGGTCTTCCTGGCGATACCGACCCAAGCCCTTTCGACATATATGCTGCTGCTTTCTGCCGCGATGGCGTTTGGACTGACCAGCTTGACCCTGCTGCGCCTGTGCGTCCGACAACCGACAGGAAAGCTTGCAGCAACGCTCAGCGGACGCGAGTTTCCTCTTGGGATTGCCATAGGCCTTTCGGGCCTGATCCTGGCCGGCTGGTCGATGCTGCCTTACAGCGCCTGAAAGAACGCGACCCAAGTCGGGGACGCACAGTTGACCTCGTGTGGACCCGGGAGCGCCGCACCCACAAAAACAACGTCATTTCACGAAGGTTTCGACGTATCGAATGATGATCGGTGCAAGGATCAGCCCCGCGATCGAGGGCAACATCAGGCTCGCCATGACCGCGGACATCTGCACCGGCAACTTGTTGGCTTTCTCCTGCGCGCGAAGCTCTCTCAGTTCGCGCATTTCTTCGGAATACGTAGTCAAGGCGGCCGACAACGGGACGCCGAACCGGGACGACTGGAGGACGACGCTCACGAACGAACTCATTTCGTCGATCCCCGTCCGGCGCGCCATTCTCATCAACGCAACTTCACGGTCGCGCCCGGCCTGAATCTCGCTCAGGGCAATCAGAATTTCCTCGGACATTTCGGGCGATACAGTCTGCATTTCCACTGCAACTTTGAGAAGCGCCTGGTCAAACCCCATTCCCGCCTCGATCCCAATCTGGAGCAAGTCCAGCATGTTCGGGAACGCATTTTCCATCCGACGTTTACGCTCCTTGATCCGAGCGCTCATCCAAAGCTGGGGGATGAAGAACCCGATGCCGCAGAGGATGCCAAGGTTCCGCAAGATCTGAAATGAATTCAGACCAGACACATAATCGTTGATCGTGGCGCCGATACTGGACGCAGGCTGCCAAG
The DNA here is from genome assembly GCF_056537165.1 of Ruegeria sp. CG8. Taxonomy (NCBI): domain Bacteria; kingdom Pseudomonadati; phylum Pseudomonadota; class Alphaproteobacteria; order Rhodobacterales; family Roseobacteraceae; genus Ruegeria; species Ruegeria sp. CG8. The sequence goes on from NZ_JBQFRA010000002.1 coordinate 17,072, forward strand.
ACATGAGGACAAGAAAGACAAGCGGCAGAAACGTCGCCAAGCCCAAACGGATCAGATAGAAATTGGCGATTGCATTCCGGCCACGAAACCCTGAGCGCGCAAGCACTTGGCCAACTTCGAACCTGACACTTGCATCGCTGGGGATAAGTGCGGCGCTCAGCCCGGTCGGTGTATCGCCCTCCACCTTTTCCGGCACAAGACGTGCAAGGCTCTGGCCCCTTGTTCGTTTGGGCAGCATCCGTTCGGCTGCTGTAGACCGATCGCCGAGCGACGATGATATCCCAAAGAATGCAACGATCGCGCCGGCGGCAACAACGCCCAGGATCATGAGTTGGGAAAAAAGACCAGTGTCGAGTAGCGAGTTCACGATTTCCATTTCGACAACCCTCCCTCAGATCCGGAAATTGACAAGCTTGAACAGAACGATGGCGTTCAAAACGATGGCCGCTGAAATGACGCTCATGACGGGCCAGAAAATCGGGTATTGCACCACGCTTCCGTAATAGTCCGGCGTCATGACCGTCATCACGAGGGCAATCCCGACAGGAATGAACGACAGGATATAGGCGGTCATCCGACCCTCGGCAGAAATAGCTTTGATCTTGCGCCGCAGAGACATGCGGGCACGGATGACGCGCGCCAATGTCCGCAGAATGCCGGCCAGATCGCCGCCAGTACCGTGCTGCATCGTCAGCGCGACCGAGAGGTACTGGATATCCTCTTCATCTACCCGGTCTGCCATGTTGCGAATGGCGGTCGTCAACTCTTCCCCATAAGCGACTTGGTCCACGACCAGACCGAATTCAGTTCCGATCGGATCGGGCATTTCGTTTGCCACGCTCTGCAAGGTCGTGTTCAACGGATGTCCGACCTTCAACCCACGCGACATCAGGTCCAACGCATCCGGCAATTGCTTGATCAGCGCGGCCTTGCGCCGTCTGAGGTTGGCGCCAAGGTAGACCAACGGGGCCAACAGGAAGCACACAGCGCTTACAGGTATGACCGTCAGTGGGTTGGCCACCAGTGAGCCTCCGATCGCCGAAACCAGAAAAGCGCCCCCACATCCCAACAGGAACATTTCCGGCACCATGTGCAGGCCCGATGCCGCAAGGGCACCCGGCAAGTCGCCGACCAGCGGAAACGACTTCATGAGAGGTTTGCTTTCCCGCGGTTTGAGCAATTCCAGAACGTCCTCGCCAGTCTTTCCCTGGTTCAGCATCTGGATGCGCCGGTTTATCGCCTCTTCCCGGTTTTCTCCGCGCTTCAAAAGCTGACGGACCCCTTCGAAGGCAATCAGGGCGCCGAGAAATATCAAGAGTGACAGAACAAAGCGGACATCGTAACCGCCCACTTCCATCTCTGGTCCGATCAACGAGTCTATGCTGTGCGTCGAAAAGAAGGATCTGAGATCTTCCAACATGGCCGGGTCCCTCAGTTGAACTTGATCGATGAAAGGTCGACACCCGCCGCCGCCAGCGCATCGCTGGATTTCGGTCGGATACCGGTCGGCATGAAGCGCCCGAGGATGTTGCCGGCCTCGTCCTTGCCTTCACGTTTGAAGACGAAGATGTCCTGCATGGTTACGATATCGCCCTCCATGCCGGTGATCTCGGCAATCGAGGTGACACGGCGCGTACCATCAGACAGGCGGTTCAATTGCAGAACGAAGTGAATTGCCGAAGCGATGGTGGCGCGGATGGCTGCATGCGGCAGCTCCAGCCCGCCCATTTGCACCATCTGCTCGACCCGGGAAAGTGCATCGCGTGGGCTGTTGGCGTGTACCGTCGTCATCGACCCGTCATGGCCGGTATTCATCGCCTGCAACATGTCGAATGCTTCGGAGCCGCGCACCTCGCCGATGATGATCCGATCCGGACGCATCCGCAGTGCGTTTCGCACAAGGTCTCGTTGGGCAACGGCGCCAGTACCGTCGAGTCCAGCAGGCCGAGTTTCCATGCGCAAGACATGTTCCTGCTGAAGCTGAAGTTCTGCCGCGTCTTCAATCGTGACGATCCGCTCCCGAGGGCTGATATACGACGACAATGCATTCAGCATCGTGGTCTTGCCCGATCCGGTTCCGCCCGAGATCAGCACGTTCATCTTGGCTTCAACCAATCCCCGCAGCAGCTTGGCTGCGCTTTCGTTCAAGGCCTCGTTCTTGATCAGGCGTTCCATCGTCAGCGGAACCCGCGAGAATTTTCGAATGGAAAGCGCCGGCCCGTCCAGTGCGCAGGGCCGAATGATCGCGTTGACGCGGCTGCCATCTTCCAACCGCGCATCCACCCACGGTTGCCGTTCATCAATACGGCGACCAATCCGGCTGACGATCTTGTCGATGATCCGCAGCAGATGACGTTCGTCCCGGAAACGTGCCGATGTCTTTTCGAGGATGCCGGAGCGCTCGACAAAAATCTGCGTGTGGCCGTTCACGAGGATATCGTTGATCGTGGGGTCAGCCAACAACGGCTCCAGCGGCCCCAGGCCAAGCACCTCGTGCATCAGCTCTTCGACAAGCTGCTTGACCTCCTCGCTGCGCATCGCCCGGCCTTCGGCGCGCAGCAGTTCGGTGACATGTCGCCCAATTTCACCCCGCAGTGTTTCTTCCTCGACCTTTTCGATAACGGCGAGGTTAAGCTTGTCCAGCAACGAGTTATGCAGTCGTGCCTTGAGATCTATCCGATCGTTCTGGATGTCATGCATCAATACGAGGTCATCGCCGGAGCCATGAACCGGCTTGCCGATTTGAGCAAACTGCTTGGTGTCCAACGGCACAACTTTCGAAGCGTCCGGTTTTTCCTGGCCTGGTCGGTCGAATTCTCGAAACATCTACTTAACCTTCTGCAAATATTTAACTATTCCGAAACACTCTGCCTCAGTGCTGGCCGACCCGGGGCGGCAATGACAGGCATGTCTCGTGTGCCAGCTTTCGGATTGCGCGTGTCATGGGTGCGCGGGATGAAACATCTTCCAACGGCACGCCCCGATCGACTGACTCGCGTACTGTGCGCTCGTCGCGCGGCACCCAAAATGCAAAGTCCTTTTCAAGGAGTTTTGCCGCCGCTCTGTGGTGCGCCGCCGGAATGATGGGTTTCTTTTCAAGGTTGGCGACCAGTTGAATTTCCAGTGCTGGATTTTCCGCTTGGTAGAAATCCATCAGCTTGCGGGCCGAGCGAACAGACGGAACAGCAACGTCCGTCACCAAATAAAGGCGGTCCGCTTGCGTCAGGACGGGCGTAATCCATTCCACCAGCGCCCGCGGCAAATCTACCACGACGTAGTCATGGGTACGTTTCAGGGAATCCAGAATGGCCGATATCTGCTCTTCTTTGATCGCAGTCAACGGACCATAGCGCGACGGAGCCGCCAGGATATCGACCCCGCAGGGCGACTTGACCATCGCCTGCTCCAAAAAGGCACTGTCGGGAATGCTGCCTTCCATGGCCATACGCCACATCGCGTCGCTTTCGGCGACATCCATCAAGGCCGCAATCGAGCCGAACTGAAAGTCCAGATCCACCAGCGCAACCGAGTTCGACGCCGTCTTTTTCAGGAATCCGGCCTTGGATTGAAGCTCGTTCGCCATATTGGCGGCAACCAAGGACGATCCGACGCCACCACGAGATTTGCCAACCGCGATCAACTTGCCAAGTGTGGCTTGCCCACCCCAAACGGCGGGAAGCTGCGCCTGCCGCCGGGCACGGATCGCATCCACCTGCGGAATGATTTCCTCATGGATTGCATTGCGCGGCAGCACGTCATCAACTCCAAGCTTTTTGAGCTGTCGGGCCTTCTCAAGCGGCAGATCTTCGGACGCCAAGGCGATAATGATCGCATTGGGCATGCGCGCATCACAAATCTGCTGTGCGGTCTGCAGCAGCTCTGGCGAACTGTCATCCACATCGAACAGAACCACGTCATGACGCGCTGACAAGGCAACGGCCGTCCCGTTGACCCGCGCGACAGTGTCCTTGCGGCCCGTAAAGCGGCAATTGCTCAGCCCTTCCAACGAGGTTTCGATTGCCGCGAAAATCTCTTCGTCCGGTGAAATCAACAGCACTGAAATCTGCTTGGCACTCATGACTCTTCTCCTTACTCAACGGCACCGATGGCAAGATCCTCGGCTGGGACGGATGTGCTCATCGTTGGGATTGAAATGGTGTTGGGGCTGCTGGCGGATATAGCAGGGTTGCCAGCAGCAAGGGCGACCAGAGGCCCAATTGGCAGCGCGAAATCGTAGTCCAGGTTTACCAGTTCGGCTGTAACCACCGGCGTATAGGGTCCACCAAGAAAACCAAGACGAGGATCGTGCGAATAGTTGATTTGCACATTTGCCGCGGTGGCTCCGGGCGGCAGCAGCATTTCGATCTCGTCCCAGATCCGGCTGCCATAGGCGGTTGATGCGTCAAGCTGACACGGCGCCGGCAGGTTCGGAGTGGCGCAGATGCTGCCGCTGCGGCACAGCGCGCCGAACTTGGTTGTTGCGGGGGCGCCACCGGCCAGCGTGTGCGTGGCTGGCATCGCGCCACACAGTGGCGGCCCGACCGTGGCAAGCCGAGAGGCTTTTTGCATCGCTTTCTGCGCCATCGTCGTGGACCAGTAGAGCCGTCCGTACTCGAGAATTCCAAACACGAGCACCAGGAACAACGGAACGACCATGCCCAGCTCGACCAGGGCCGATCCGTTTTCACGTCGCCAGAAAGCGCGCAGCATATGCAGGTTACCCGTCATACCCCAAACACCCGGCTCTGATCCGAGATCTCGGTGTCGAGAGGCCCCAGCGCTGCCCCGAAAAGGCTGAAAACGTTTCCAAAAAGGTACTCGATCCGGATCTGAGCCGTGACCTCGACCACCGAAGTCGGATTGATCCGGTACACGCCAGCCCGCGAGATACAGCGCGGCGTGACGTCGATAACGGTTGTGCCATGCGGCATGATCGACGAACCGCCCAACTGGTTTTGGACGATGTCCGTGGCCAGCGCGTCATAGCTGCCGACCCCGCCCGCTGCGCACAAGTCCAACGGCGCGATCCGCGCGATCATACGCGAGGCGTCACGCACACCGGCCGACGTTGCCTGATGAATCCAAGTGATACGCCCACCTTCGATGATCACGGCAAAGAACAGCAGGATCAACGGAAGTACGATCCCGAACTCGACCATCGGGGCGCCGGCCTCGCACGACCGCAACCGTCGGATGTGTCGAACAAGCCGAGTCATCGATACAACCTCACGACATCGCGAAAGATGCCATCATCGCTGCTGCCACCGACTCCACCGCCGACCTGCTCGACCACCTCGACATAGATGTCAAAATCAGTTCCCGAAGATTCTTCGAGCGGCTGGATCAGGAAAACCTTTACAAACTCCTGCACCGGAACGTTCTCCGCGCGTCCCGCGACCGGATTGGCACCGCAGTTTATGGCGGCTGCGATAAATGTGCGGCGGTCAGGGTCGTCCAGCGTTGTGCTCGCGCATTGCGGGCGGCCGGACTCGCTGCGCCCAAACAGCACATCACCCGTACCAGCCCTGGCGATCTCGTCGAGATACATTTCGTATCGCGTGTTACCCGTCGGGTTACCCAGCGGGTGCGGCGTCAGATCATTGGCCGGACCGTCGCCATAGTTCATGTCCAAATAAGCCGCTTTGCCGGAGGTCCAGACACCGTTTCCAAAACGGCCGCCATGCGCGCAGGTGCCGGCGGCGAAGCAATCGTCGGGCGGAAACGGCATCGAGTCGGTCGAAACCTCGGGATTGTTCTTCAGACAGCTTCCGCCAGAGTTTTCCCAACCCGCGATGACCTGCGGTCCCGGCGCATAGTCTTCATCATTCTTGAGGTTGCTCATCGTCGAGTGGAAAATATCGAACCGTGAATTGTAGATTGCGCTGCCAATGCCATTGCGCTGACCGGGCTCGGTATCAACACCGCGTTGAGACACGCATTGCGTCAGGTTTCCATGCGCCGCGATCAGGCAGATATAGAGTTTTGATCCGGTCTGCCCCGCGCAAGGACCGTTGGGGTTTATGCCGATGTCCGTCGGGTCGAGGAAACCAAAATTCCCCGGCCCCCAAGCGGCACCGTTACCTCCAGTGCGCAACTTGATGGTTGACCCTTTGTTCGCATTCGCTGTCCAGCCGGAAGGGATGCAGAACATCAACGGCGTCACATCACAGGCATATTGGGTGTAACCCGCAATCGCGACGGCCTCGACATCCTCATCCGGGCGAGTCACGCCCAACAAGTCAGCGAGCGCCCGACCGAACGGAAGGAAAACGGTTCTAGGGGTCGCGGTCACCTCAACCAGAACGGCCAGAGCGGGATCGGTCGTAACAAACCCATCGACTGGATCATTGTCATCCGGATCGGCGGCAGGATCGGGCAGTCCCGACAGAAACCGCAGCGAATAATCTGCGGCCGTCCCGAGATCTTGGCTGCCCTCGGCAAAGAACTGGGAGTCTTCGATCATTCCGGCTGCAGCGGCCGTGGCGCGTGTGATCGCGTCACTGCCGCCATCCAGTTCTCCGGCGGCGGCCAGAGCCACGTGATCGGTATAAGCCTGCAGGTCGGTCTGCGTAGAAGCCAGTCGCCCAAGATCAAAGGTCAACGCCGCCATGCCAACGATCACGGTCATGCAAATTCCGACGAAAACCAGAATGGTCCCCCGTTCGTCGTCCTTTATGTTGCGCAACGTGGGCATGAACAGACCTCGCGAGCGATCAGTTGGACACGGTTGCATTCGAGGGGTTGCCGGCAACAGGAACTTCCTGGACGTCCGTGGTACCCCGACGCACCTTCACGATCGGCTTGGGCGCGCCCTCTGCAACCGGCGACTTTTCAAGCAGAATGTCGCTGAGGCGGATAGCCTCCAACGGCTTGTCTTCCTGGATTTGCAGGGACCGCAGTGACAGGCTGAGTTGCCCGGCCTTCTGAGCCAATGCCAACCGCTGTCCCTGGTCCGGCGTGACTTCGACAGTCACCGTTCGGGCAATCCCGGGCTGGTCGACATCTTCATCAGCCGTCTGATCAACCCCAATGACCCGGATGTTTTGCAGGATCGTCACCGCCCGCAGCGACTCGTTCTTGCCCTGCGTCAGCACGATATCAACAAAGTCACCTGGTGTGACGAACCCGCCAACACCGGTCTGCGCATCCACATTGATGGCCATTGCACGATTGTTCTCGCCCAAGGTCTGAACGATGGTGACCTTCTCACCGAAGTCAGAAACCTTTGACGCCAACAGGATTTCACCCTGCGCCAACGCGCGCTTGGCGCGTCGCGGGTCGACACCTGCTGTGGGCAGAACATCTTCGAAACTTGTAAATACACCTGCCGGCACAGAATCCGCTGGCCAGTCGATGGCGGTCAACTTGTGACCTTCAATCGGAGATCCGAACGGGATCTCTTCTGCTGCTGCGACCACGCGAACGATCGTCGGATCAGCGGCGGCCTGGCTCCGTCTCAGCTGCTCCTGCGCGATCATCACGGCGCCACCCGCCAGACCCACGCCAAGAATAGTCATCATCAAGGATTTCAATCGCATAGGTCCCTCCAAATAGCCGGGCCGGTCATTCTGAAAACGTGGGGCCAGTCCTAGGCCGAAACTGCTTCACGCGGGGCGCAGTATGCCGAGACTGGTCTGGTTCTGGCTTCCCGCCGTCCTCGCGGCGGAAAACCAGTTGCTTTTCAGGCCAAAACAGCAGGATTACGGCCGTGTTGCAGCCGTGTTGGCGTCATTGAAGTTGGTGTTGGTTGTGCCGCCCAGACCGGTCAGCAGGGTCCCGCCAACAGCGATCGCGATGAACAGTGCGATACCGTATTCGACAAGAGTGGCGCCACGCTCGTCACGGCGCAGACGAATAAATAGACTACGAATTGCCTTTGACATGATTTGAACTCCAGTTTGTACTCATTAATGTGCGAATTTCGCACAGGAACGAGGGTTCCCCCGTCAGTTCAAATCGTATCGAGCCCGTATCTGGCAAACCTCCCCACAAACGAAAAGGATTTCCCGTTTAACGCGAGAATTCGTTCATTTTGGCTTTTTTTGTGGCAGGATTTTGGCGCGAAATAGTCCGAGTCCAGCTCAGCTTTTGAGCTTCAAGCGGGCCAATATCAAAGTGCTTGGAGCGGGTAGCGGGAATCGAACCCGCGCGTTCAGCTTGGGAAGCTGACAGGCTACCATTACATCATACCCGCCGCTCGGTGCTGAATATCACCCGTCCTTTGCAGAGTTCAAGATGCTTCGATCAGCGCGGCAAACAAAAAGGCCGGGCAGATTGCCCGGCCCGTTGACAAAGCAGCCTGCTCAGGCCCGACGACGTCGAGCACCGCCCCGGCGGCCACGTGCGCTCTCGCCTTCGGTGCCTGCAGCATCGGCAGGTTTGTTGTACTTGATCCACTCGCCGCCATGCGGGTCGTTGTTGGTCAGCAGGTTGGCGGCCCGAATGGCCTCCATCTCTTTGCCCGCGCGCGGCTTGGTCGAGCCCAGCCCGAACATCTGAACGAAGGTTTCGTCGTCCATGCCGTCGGGCAGGATGATGCCCGCTGCCGCAACCTCGGCCTTTTTCTCGGCGATCTTCTTCTGCGTCACCGGCAGCGCCACCGGGTTCATGATGGCCGAGGTCATGCCCGCGCCCATCGCCATCGGCAGGAAGGCGTTGTTGATGCCGTGACGGTTCGGCAGACCGAACGAGATGTTGGACGCACCGCAGGTGGTGTTCACGCCCAGCTCCTCGCGCAGGCGGCGTACCAGGGCAAAGACCTGTTGGCCGGCAGTAGCCATCGCGCCAATCGGCATCACCAGCGGGTCCACAACGATGTCGTGGGCCGGAATGCCATAGTCAGCCGCGCGCTGAACGATCTTCTTGGCAACTTCAAAGCGCACGTCGGGGTCTTCGGAAATGCCCGTGTCGTCGTTCGAGATCGCCACGACCGGCACGTTGTATTTCTTGACCAGCGGCAGAACCAGTTCCAGGCGGTCCTCCTCACCGGTGACCGAGTTCAGCAGCGGACGGCCTTCGGCGGCCTCCAGCCCGGCCTCCAACGCACCCGGAACCGAGCTGTCGATGCACAGCGGCACGTCGACCAGACCCTGCACCAGCTGGACGATCTGTCGCATCAGCGGCGGTTCAGTCTCATTGGGGTTGGGGTTCGAGTTGTAGACCACACCCGCGTTGATATCGAGCACGGTCGCCCCGGCCGCGACCTGTGCCAGCGCGTCCTGCTCGACGGTCGAGAAATCGCCCGCTTCCAGCTCGGCGGCCAGCTTCTTGCGGCCGGTCGGATTGATCCGCTCGCCGATCACGCAGAACGGCTGATCGAAGCCGATGATCGCGGTTTTGGTCTTTGATTCTACGACTGTACGGGTCATGTCCGGTCCTTAAGCGTTTGCAGGCTTCGCCGAGGCGCCGCCGTTTTCGATGGCCCAGTTGGCATTGGTCTTGATGCCGCCAAGCGGGAAGAAGTGCACGTTGGTGATGTTGAAGTCGGGGTTGGCCGCCTTGTGCTGGGCCAATTCGGTAATCACGTCGGTCGGCTCGTAGGGCAGCAGCAGCTTGGACACGTCCATGGCGCGCTTCTGCAGCACCTTCAGTGATGGGCCCACACCGCAGGCGATCGCGAATTTGATCAGGGTCTGCAGCTTGGCTGGGCCAGCGATGCCGATGTGGATCGGCAGGTCGATCCCTGCCGCCTTCAGGCCGTCGGCCCATGCGATGATCGGCTTGGCGTCAAAGGCAAACTGGGTGGCCAGCGCCATTTCGGCGTCGGTGGTTTCGCTGAATTTCTGCTTCCAGCGCAATGCCTCGTCCACGTTTTTGGTCGAACCGTCCGGGTCGATATCCTTGTTGCCCTCGGGGTGGCCTGCGACGTGCAGACGCTTGAAGCCCGCCTTGTCGAACAGACCCGTTTCCAGCAACTGCATCGAGCTGTCGAACTGGCCATGCGGCTTGTCCACGCCCCCGGCCAGCAGCAAGGCCTGCTCGACACCCGCCTCGCCCTGATACATGGCGATCCAGTTCTCCAACGTCGCCGCGTCCTTTATGATGCGGGCCGGGAAATGCGGCATGACAGGATAGCCCTCGGCCGCAATCCGCTTGGCGGTCTTGACCATGTCCTCGATGGGTGTGCCCTCGATATGGGCGATGTAGACGCGCGTGCCTTCGGGCAGCAGGTCGCGGAAATCCTCGACCTTCTCGGCTGTGCGCGGCATGATTTCGATCGAATAACCCTGCAAAAAGGCTTCGACGGTCGGGTTCACCGGGGCCTTATCGGCCGCATCACGTTTCTTGAAGTTCAGCAAAGCCATTGCGGCCTCCCATAAAGATCTGGGGCTCATGCCCAACCGTCATTTGCGATCAGGACCTTGATGCGGTCCTGATCGTATTCCGTTTCCAGGCGTAGCGCTTCAGCCTCGGCGATCTCGGTCGGGTCACCCTCAACCTCGAACGGCTCGGCTTTGCGCCACTCGGCCAGATAGGCATCACTGTCCTTGGCGTTCACCTTCATGGCGGCGCGGTCGATGGCTTGCTCGAACCGCACATCCAACTGTCGCTTTGCGCCACGGCGGCCCTTGCCCACGATGACCTGAGCGGGGATGTCGCGCCAGTAAACGATGGTGACGTCAGGCATTGATCTTGATTCCTCCTAACCAGATGGTCCGGTTCTAAACGGCTATGTGGGGGCGGGTCGGTCGGATTTCGACACCCGGGGCTTTTACAGCGACGTTTTGCAGTTCGGGATACAGGCCCTGCACCGGTTTCTCCAGTCTCGGGGTCCATCAAAATCCTCATGACTTTAATGAGCGTCTTGCACGACGCGCGCCCGCGACCTAAGGTCGGGGTAACTCGAAAATCGGAGGGCGTGACGATGGCGCCCAAGCGTCCCAAAGGTGCGGGCGCGTTCCCGAAGGTGGTCGAAAGCCCCGCGCCGGCAAGACCCGATCCAGACGCCCTGTATGCTGCGCTGGATCTGGGAACAAATAGCTGCCGCATGCTGATCGCCCAGCCCAAGGGCAGCGGGTTCCATGTGGTGGACAGCTTCTCGAAGTCCGTGCAACTGGGCTCGGGGCTTGAAAGGACCGGACGGCTGTCGCGGTCCTCCATGGCGCGCACAATTCAAGCCTTGCGCATTTGCCAGCAGAAGCTGAAGCGCAACAAGGTCAAGCGCATGCGGCTGGTGGCGACCGAAGCCTGCCGCCGCGCCCGAAACTCACGCGACTTCATACGTCAGGTAAAGCGTGAGACCGGCCTGACCCTTGAAATCATCCAACCCGAGGAAGAAGCCCGTCTGGCGGTCATTTCCTGTGCTCCGCTGGTCAGCACCAAGACCGAGCAGTTGCTGGTCGTGGATATCGGCGGCGGCTCGACCGAGCTGGTCTGGATCGACCTGTCCTCGGTTCCGCGACGCGACCGTTCAACGGCGATCATGCGGCTGCACAACGGGTTTCACACGGTCGACAGTCCTTTTCCCGCCGCCAAGGTGGTGGACTGGATCAGCGTTCCACTAGGCGTCGCCACACTGCGCGATCAGTTCCACGATGTCGAAGACGATGCTGCCCGCTTTGCCCTGATGAGTTGGTTTTTTGAAGAAAACCTCGCCGATTTTGCGCCCTATAAGGACGAACAGGCCCGCGAGGGGTTTCAGATCGTTGGCACCAGCGGCACCGTCACAACGGTCGCTGCCTCTCATCTGGGCCTGAAACGCTATGACCGGACCAAGGTGGACGGCCTGCGCATGACCAGCGATCAGATCGACAAAGTCATTCGCGGTTATCTGGAGCTTGGCCCTCAAGGCCGCCGTCGCGATCCGCGCATCGGCGAGGACCGGCAGGCCCTGATCATGTCCGGATCTGCCATCTTGCAGGCGCTGTTGCGCTGCTGGCCGACCGACCGCCTCTCGGTGGCGGACCGCGGGCTGCGCGAGGGTTTGCTTTATGCACAGATGAGCGCCGATGGCGTCCTGGAAGACGGGCCGTTTTGAGAAAGCTCTGCGCTGAATGCCGCTTGCGACCATAGCGATCGCCTACCGGGTTTCGACGGCCGCAACCACGATCTGTGCGCTTGAGGCTGCCGGGTTCAAGGTATTCAGCCCGGGTTTTCATGTCGCCAACACCGTTCCGCATTATGCTTTGGCGATTGGCGGCATTGGGATCGCCGTGCCAGCGGTCGACTCGGCAGAGGCACTAGAACTGCTGCACAGTTTTTCGGCGTCACCGCCGACATCCGGCACCCTCGGCGGGAAGGTCTTGAACGGTCTGGGATGGGCGGCATTTGGTGTTTCTACGCCCTGGCCCGATCTGCTATTGAGGGAGCGGTTGATATCATCGGCTTGATGCCACATGAACAAGCGGGTAAAGGCCTCGCAGTCTTCAGGAGACCTTTTCAATGGCCAAGAAACCCAGCGGCAAAAACACTTCGGGACGCGGGCAGCGTGACCTGAAGGTCAAGGTCAAAACCGCGCGCGGACGCAAGCTCAGTTCGACCCGCTGGCTCGAGCGGCAGCTGAATGATCCGTATGTTAAGCGAGCGCAGGCCGAGGGGTATCGGGGGCGCGCGGCCTACAAGATTCTGGAGTTGGACGACAAGTTCCGCTTTCTGGTTCCGGGCGCACGCGTGGTCGACCTTGGCTGCGCGCCCGGTGGCTGGTGCCAGGTCGCGGTCAAACGCGTGAATGCGCTGGGCGAGAAATCGGGCAAACGGATCGGGACGGTTCTGGGCGTCGACCTGCAAGAGGTCGAGCCCGTGGCGGGTGCCGAAACCCACGTTCTGGACTTCATGGAAGACGATGCCGACGAGAAAGTAAAACAGTGGCTTGGCGGCAAGGCCGACGTTGTCATGTCGGACATGGCCGCCGCGTCTTCCGGGCACAAGCAGACTGACCACCTGCGGATCATGGCGCTGTGCGAAACCGCCGCCTACTTCGCCTTTGACGTGCTGGAGGTCGGAGGAACCTTTGTCGCAAAAGTTCTGGCTGGTGGCGCCGAAGGCGATCTGCAGAAACTTCTGAAGCAGAAATTCGAGAAAGTGGCAAACGTCAAACCGCCAGCTTCACGGTCGGACAGTTCGGAAAAATTCGTGGTGGCAACCGGTTTTCGGGGCTGATCAGTCGTCGTCCAGCGCGATTTTGTCGGCTACAATCCGCTGCGGCCGCAACGACGCCGCCGCGATCCCCTGCAGCAGCAACGCCTCGCCATGGTTAAGATACCTGGCCGGCTTGTTGCGCAACTCGTCGATCCGCTGATCCAGCGAGACCCGGCGCGTTGCCACAGGTTGGTCGAGCTTTGTCGACGGGCGTTTCAAATACAACATGGATTACCACATCCTGAACTGGTCAATGACTTGACCATGGATGTTGGCCGGTAAATGGGACTGCAAAATGGCGCAACTGCGTCGCTTCGATGCCGGTTTACCGGCCCAGTTGCCGCGCAAGATCCTGAAGCGCTGGGCTGTCGGGCAGAGTCCGAAGACCCTCATCCAATACCTGTCGGGCTGCATCCGTGCCGCGGTTGATTTGGGCCAGCTGGATCAGCATTGGCCAAGCATCCTCGCGCTGGGGATCCATGGATACCACCTGACGAAAGGCCTGTTCGGCGGCGACAGGGTTTCTCAGCGTCAGCGCCATCCCCCCAAGGACCAGATGGGTTTCCGGGAAATCCAGACGGTTGGACAAAGAGCGCTGCCAATCCGCCATGTTCTCACGCGCGTTGTTTCGCTGCAGGGGTGTCAATGCCGCGGCGGGAATGGGCAGGAACTCCTTGGCAGCGGCAAGGCGTACGCTTCGCACTGGGTCGGACAACAGCGGCGACAAACGGGCCACCCTGTCGTCCAGCCCTGCTGCCCGCTGCAACACCGCCGCGTTGGCGCGAACCAATGGGTCTTCGTCCGTCAACATCGCTGCTGTTTGCTCGGCCATTTCGGGGGTCGCGAAGGGTTGCAGCAGATAGGCGGCCGTCGCCCGCACGATGCCGGGTTGCGCACCGTCCTGAGCAACAGCCAGCAACGCGGCCGGGTCGTCGACCTCTCCGACAAATGCGGGGGCGAATGCAGTCCCGAAATGGGGCGTACGATGATCGGAGTCCCGGAACCAGTCATTGATGGCGGCGGCGGCCCAGGGCTGATCCTGATCCGTGTGGCAATCAGTGCAGGCATCCTCTCCCAAGCCCAGATCGGGGCGCGGCACACGAAAACTGTGATCGCGCCGGCCATCGACGCCCATATAGAGGCGTTCGATCATGTGGCAGCTTTTGCACTGCGCCCCCTCGCCTCCCTCCGGGTGGTGGTGGTGTGGGGGATCGTCGTATTGCGCCTTTCGCAGTGACGGAAAATCGGGATTGCCAGCCGGGGAATGGCACTGCGTACAGACCGCATTGCCCTCGGCTTTCAAGATTGCACTGTGCGCCTCATGGCAGTTCAGGCAGCCGACGCCTTGCGCATACATTTTGGACTGCAGAAACGATCCATAGACATAGACCTCGTCCAGTATCTGGCCGTCGGGCTGGTACAGACCCGGACGCAGAAGCGCCAGATTGTAGGCATCGTGGAATGGCGTGCCAGGCAGCGGGTTTCCGTCCTCCATCGCTTCGCGGCGGGAATGACAGCCGGCGCATTGCTGAATCTCGACCTCGGTGTCGCCCGTACCCCAGATGGCAGGAAAGCCAAACTCGTTCAGCCCGGCAGGCGCGGGCTGACCTTTTGTCCAATCCAGATGGGCCGAGCCGGGGCCGTGGCAGGCCTCACAGCCCACGCCGATCTCGACCTGGTCGGAAGCAAAGGACTGGGTCTGCGGCTGAAAGTTCTTTTCGAACCCTGTCGCGTGGCACTCCGCGCAGCGGCCGTTCCAATTCTTGTAGGGGCCGGTCCAGTGCAACCCATCGTCTGGCGGCAAGTCCTGATCGGGATACAGGTGGTACCAGCGCTCGGCCTGCGTGTCCCAGACCACATCAAAGCTCTGCAATCGGCCGGGCTCGGTTTCAAACAGATATTGCTGCAACGGCTCAATCCCCGCGACGGAATGAACCCTGTATTGCCGGCTTTGGCCGTCCTTCTCGGTCACGTCGGCAAGATAGTCCGACCCCTCCTGCCGAAACGTGACGGACATGCCGTCATGAGAAAAGGTCGTTTCATCAAAATCGGCCACAACGGTGTCTGGCGTGGGCTCTGTCCAGGCCAAGGCGTGGTGGGATCCCGCCCAGGCTTGCACCTGTTCGTCATGACAATCACGACAAGCGTCCGAGCCGACATAGTCCTGCGCCCACGCCCAACCGCTGTTTTGCAAGAGGGCGCATCCGGAAAACACAATGATCCAGGCGATGCGGTGCCAATTTCTCATGAAGGTCCGACCTCGCCCTGGTTGTCGATGTCCATCAGCGCGCCGTTGAACTCTGCGCCGAAAATAAGAATGGCGGCGCACAGATACATGAAAATCAACGCGGCCATGGCCCCGGCCAGGCCAGCATAGGTGGCGCTGTACGTCGCGAACTGCGCGATATAGACCGAGAACCCCCACCCTCCGGCCGCCCACAACAGAAGGGTCAGCGCCACGCCGGGCAGGATTTGCATGATGCGGTGACGCTTGGTCGGCAGGATCAAATGGGCCAGCAGAACCGTTCCCGCCGGCACCGCCACCGTGAAGGTCCACCGCAAACGGTCAACCGACAGCCATTCGCCCACGTCCACGGCAGTATTCTCGGACACCAGACGTGTGTAGACCGGCAGCACCAGTTCAACCGCCGCGATCAGCAGGATCGCGGTTCCGCCCAAAATGACCAACCCGAGGCACAGCAGGCGCGTCTTCCAGAATGGCCAGCTGTCATTGTCATGATAAGCCTGGTTCATGGCGGCACGTACCGCCGCCACTCCGTTCGAGGCAAAGTAGACGGCCAGCAGACCGCCCAGCGTGATCACACCCGAACCCGACCCGTCCAGAACCGCGCGCAGTTCTGCCACGATGGGCTGGGCCACGTCCTGTGGCCACGCACCGAAAATCAACTCGATCAGTTCGTCCGTCACATACCCCTGCGACAACGATCCGGCCAAAGCGACGGTGAACAGAACAAACGGAAACAGCGCCAGCATCAGCGACATCGCCACATGGCTGCTCATGACGAAACCGTTTTTGTCGCCAAAGCGTTGGACCGCCAGCCACAGCGCCCGGCCAAACCGGCCAAAAACGGGAATCGAAAGACGTGTCATTGGGAAACTCTAGCCTGCAATCCGCGTTGGAAGAACCGGCCAATGTGCCAATTGCACGAGATTCTTCCGAATAACTGTCTGGCCCGATTGCATAAAGCCCGCCGCCTGTGCAGGATTGCCCCACAAAACTCCAATCGCTGCCGGCTTGCACCGGTATAGCCGAGGCCCCACATGACGCCATCAGAGCCCCCCACCCGCACACCGCTGAGGTTGAGTGTCGTCCGCGACGTCACCATCGTGCTGACGCTTGTGGTTCTGGGTCTTTACGCAGGCGCCAGCTTTCTGGTTCCACTGACCATGGCCTTGCTGATCAACGTGCTGATCATCGCACTCAGTGATCGGGTGATCGCGCTGACCCGTGCTCCGGTCTGGCTGGCCAACCTGGCCGCCGTCACGGTGGTTCTGGCGGGCCTGTTCATGATCACCTACATCCTCGGCAGTCAAGCCACGCAGTTCGCGCGAACAGCGGGTACCTATGAAAGCCAGTTCGACGGCGTGATCAACCGCGTCACCGGTCTGGTCGGGAATGATGTCACCTCTTTTGTCCGGGACAACCTGATCAGCATCGACATAACCTCGGTCGCGCGGATTTTGCTGGGCAGCGCCACCTCGATGCTGAACCAGTTCTTCCTGATCAGCCTTTATGTGGCCTTCCTTATGGCCGAACGGCTGGCCTTCCGCAAAAAGCTGCGGATTGCAGCCGGCAACCCCGTCACCGGAGCCGAGCTTTCTTCGGTTCTGGATGCGATTACCTTCAGCTTGCAGCGCTATGTCGGAGTCAAGACCTTCATCAGCCTCGTTACCGCTGGAATCAGCTATTCGGTTTTTCGCGTGTTGGGCCTGGAATACGCGGAAACCTGGGCTGTTCTGACGTTTGCTCTGAACTTCATCCCATCAATCGGGTCGATCATCGCGGTGATCTTTCCCGCGATGATCGCCCTTGTTCAGTTCGAGACGATCGGCCCGTTCCTGATCATCGTCTTCGGGTGCGGCACGATCCAGTTCCTGATCGGCAACTTCCTTGACCCGGCCCTGCTGGGCCGTTCGCTGAACATGTCGACATTTCTGGTCATCCTCGCACTGACCTTCTGGACCACGGTCTGGGGCCTGATCGGCGCGTTTCTCAGCGTTCCGTTGACCGTGTGCATTCTGATCATCTTCAGTCACATTCCGGCCCTGCGCCCGATCGCCGTCCTGATGTCGCTGGATGGACGTTTGGCCGACGACGTCAAGTCGGCACGGCCCTGATCAGGGTTGAACACCCTGAAATCGGGGGTGGATCGGTCCCGAGTGCGCTGCTAACTTTCAAATATTGCAATGGATTGACCGAAAAGATCCAGCGGGTCCGGCGCAAACGCATGATTGACCGTTTCTGATGATTGGACCGCCATGACACCGCTTGACCAAATCAACGATCTCAAAGCCCGGATGGCCCAATCGATCATTGGACAGACTCAGGTCATCGACCGCCTTCTGATCGGGCTGCTGGCCAACGGGAACCTGCTGATCGAAGGTTTGCCGGGCCTGGCCAAAACCCGTGCCGTCAAGGCGATGGCGCGCAATCTTGATGCCGAGTTCAGCCGCATCCAGTTCACGCCCGACCTGCTGCCGTCCGACGTGACCGGGACCGAGGTCTATACCCAGACCGAAGCGGGCGGCACCTTTCGGTTCGAGCCCGGCCCGATCTTCGCCAACATCGTCCTGGCGGACGAGATCAACCGCGCGCCGGCCAAGGTTCAGGCTGCGCTACTTGAGGCGATGGAGGAGCGGCAGGTCACCGTATCCGGCACCACCCATAAGATGGAGCCGCTGTTCATCGTGATGGCCACTCAGAACCCCATCGAGCAGGAAGGGACCTATCCGCTGCCCGAGGCGCAGATGGACCGGTTTCTGATGCATGTTCAGATCACCTACCCCCCCGTCGAGGACGAGGTGCTGGTGATCCGTCTGGTCCGCGGCGAAGACACCGCCGCCAATTCCGGGACCACCGCCGAGAAACCCTCACCGATCCCGCAAGATGCCGTTTTTGCCGCCCGGCAGGAGATCGGGAAGATCCATGTCTCGGATGCTATGGATCGGTACATGGCCGATCTGGTTCAAGCCACCCGGACGCCGTCCGCGCTCAGCGATGACCTCGCTGCGTGGATCGAGATCGGCGCCAGCCCGCGGGCGTCGCTGGCGCTGGACAAGTGCGGCCGGGCCCATGCCTGGATGAATGGGCGCGACTATGTGGACCCGGCGGACATCCGTGCCATTGCCCATGACGTGTTCCGCCACCGCATCACGCTGAGTTTCGAAGCGCAGGGGGACGCCAAGACCGCCGATGACGTGATCGACGAGATCCTAAAGCTCGTCGCCCTGCCCTGATCGCAACAAAGGAGAGCCGCGTGTCCCCGACCGCAGCGACATCCCGCGACCCACGCATCCATGTTGATGCCCGCCACCTGCTGAGCCTCGGCGGGCGCACCGGCGCACTCAGCCTTTTGCCGCGACAGCCTGCCCGTTCGGTGCTGAACGGCCGCCATGCCTCGCGCCTGCGCGGGCGCGGCCTGAATTTCGAGGAACTGCGCACCTATCTGCCCGGCGACGACATCCGCACGATCGACTGGAAAGTGACGGCCCGAACGGGCGAGCCGCATGTGCGCGTCTATACCGAAGAGCGTGACCGCCCGGCGCTGCTGCTGGTGGATCAGCGGGTTTCGATGTTCTTCGGTACCCAAGTTTACATGAAATCGGTGGTGGCGGCCGAGGCCGCGGCCATCGCCGCCCATCGGGTCTTGGCACAGGGCGACCGCGTCGGCGGTATCGTGTTCGGCGATACCGACCTGGCCGAACATCGACCACAACGCCGCCCGGCGGCCTTGCGGCGGTTTCTGTCCTCGCTCGGCGCGCTCAATTGCAGCTTGCATGCTGGGTTGCGCCCGCAAACCACGGTCTCGCTGAACCAAGTGCTGCAACAGGCTGCGCGCGTCGCACATACCAATGCCTTGGTCTGTGTATTCTCGGATTTTGACGGCCTGACCGACGGGTCCGAACGGCTGCTGCGCCACCTGGCCCATTCCAATGACCTGATCCTGTTCGACATTTCCGACCCGATCTCGCGCCACATGCCGCCCGAGCTGCGGCTGACGGTCTCGGACGGCGACCAGCAGATCGAACTGGATGCGTCAGACCGCCAAATGTCGGACCGCGTGACCCAAGCGATGGAGCAGAGGCTGACGCAGCTGCAATCCTGGTCGCGCCGATACGGGTTTCCGATCGTCCCGTTGACCACGGCCGAGCCCGCACTGGCCCAAATCCTGAGGCTGTTCGGCCACCAAGGGGGGCGGTCATGACCCCGGACACCGAAGGCAAATCGCTGGTCGAGCTGCTGGACATGCTGAAACCGGCGCCCGAGCCGGCACCGATTTCCATGGTGCCACAGACCTGGGGCTGGGTTGCTCTGGCGGTCGCGCTGCTGCTCGTACTTGGTCTGATCCTCGTGACGATCTGGCGGCACCGGCAGGCAAATGCCTATCGGCGGTATGCCCTGAAGGAATTGGACCGATGCCAGAATGACCCGGCCAAAGCCGCCCAGATCGTGCGCCGTGCCGCCCTTGCCGCCTTTCACCGGTCTCAGGTGGCCAGTTTGACCGGTGACGACTGGACGAATTTTCTGGGCCAAACCGCTGATCTGTCAGGGTTTTCCGCCTCTGCCCTCGGCAATCTGGCGGCCGCTCCCTACCGCAAGGGGGTCACCGATCCGGATGCCACCGAACTGGCGCGGCACTGGATCAAGTCGCATCGGTCCAAGGGGGCGGTCTGATGTTAAGTTTCGCCGCGCCTTGGGTGTTTCTTCTGCTGCCGGTTCCGGCACTGGTCTATTTCTTTGCTCCGCCACACCGGCAACGGGTCGATGCCATTCGCATCCCGTTCTTTCGCCACGTTGCACAGGCGGCCGGGGCCGAGCCGCAATCCGGCTCGGTAACCCTGAGACGGACGCGGATGCAAACCGGTCTGGCGATCCTGATCTGGGTGCTTCTGGTTCTGGCAATGGCCCGGCCCGAACGGTTGGGCGACCCGATTGTCATCGAAAAATCCGCCCGCGACGTAGTGCTGGCCGTTGACATCTCGGGTTCGATGGACCAGCGCGATTTCAAGGCCGCAGATGGCACGCCCAAGCAGCGGCTGGAGGCCGTCAAGGACGTTCTGCGCGCCTTCATCGCCGCGCGCGACGGCGACCGGATGGCGCTGATCATCTTCGGCACCCGCGCTTTCGTTCAGGCCCCTTTCACCGAGGATTTGCAAAGCCTCAACGGCTTTCTGGACCAGACTGCCGTCGGCATGGCGGGTCCGAACACGGCGCTGGGCGATGCGATCGGGCTGGGCATCCGGACCTTCGAGTCGAGCGAGGTTGACCAACGTCTGATGATCGTGCTGTCGGACGGTGCCGACACCTCAAGCCGCATGACGCCGGTCAATGCCGCGTCGATTGCGGCGGACAAGGGCGTCGTGATCTACACGATCGGCGTCGGCGACCCGGATGCCACGGGCGAAGACCGGGTCGATCTGGACGCGCTGAAGGACATCGCCAACAAAACCCAAGGCCAGTATTTCTTTGCCGACGACCAGGCCGCCCTGACAGAGGTCTACCGGCAGATCGACGCCCAGAACCCCCGCGTGGTGGAAACCCAAAGCTACCGCCCGAGGGTCAGCCTTGCGCATTATCCGCTGGCGGCGGCGCTGCTCCTCATCCTCGCCAGCACTCTGGGCTTTCGCCTTTCACATGGTCGGAGGCGCGCGGCATGATTGACGCTCTGGCCCAGTTTCATTTCCTGCGCCCCTACTGGCTGTTGCTGTTGCTGCCTATTGCCGCTGTCTGGTGGCTGACCCGGCCGCGCAGATCGGGCAGCTCGGACCTGCCTGCGGGCATCGCGCCCCACCTGGCGCAGGCACTGCGTCTGGGGGCCGAAGATCAACGGCGGGTCGGTCCGCTGGACCTCGCCGCGCTCGCCGCTAGCCTTCTGACCCTTGCCGTGGCAGGGCCGACATGGTCACGGGCGCCGAACCCTCTGATCGCGGACACCGCGCCGCTGGTGATCGCGCTCAAGGTCACCGACAGCATGGAGGAGGCAGACCTGGCGCCGTCACGGCTGGACCGTGCCAAGTTGAAGATCACCGATCTGATCAACACCCGCGCAGGTGCGCCCACCGCCCTGATCGCCTATGCCGGAACGGCGCACCGGGTCGCGCCGCTGACCGAAGACGCCAACATCCTGCGCCCCTTGCTCGAAGGGTTGATCCCGGCAGTCATGCCGGTCGCGGGCGATGCCGCCGGTGACGCGCTGACGCTGGCGCAGGACATTCTGGGCGATCAGATGGGCACAGGTGCGGTTCTCTTCGTAATTGACGATATCGGTCCGCAACAGGTTTCCGCGTTGGGACAATCTGATACCCCGTTGTTTTTTCTGACAATGCTTCCGAATGGCCACCAGATCCCGCAACTGGACGGCCTGCGCAGCGCCACGATCGTTCCCTTCTCGGGCGACGACCGCGACATCACCCGGCTGAACCGCGGGATCACCCGCAGTTTTTCCGCGGCCCTGGGCGAGGATGACCGCGTCGACTGGCAGGACCGCGCCTGGATGCTGGCCTGGCCCGTCGCCTTGATCGCGCTGCTGTGGTTCCGACGTGGCTGGGTCATTCGCTGGGGGTTTGTGGCATTGCTGTTTCTGCCACCGACCGGCGCGCGCGCAGACGGTTGGCAGGACTGGTTCCTGACCCCGGACCAGCAGGGCCAGATCGCCATGAATCGCAAGGACTACGCCGCCGCCAGCACGCTGTTTAACGATCCGTATCACAGTGGTTATGCCCAGTTGAAAGCCGGGCAATATGCCGAAGCCTCCGAGACCTTTGCCCAGCTTTCCACGCCCGAAGCAGCGTTTGCCGAAGGCATGGCCCGCATCCGAAATCGAGAGTATCGTCCGGCCATCGCAGCCTTTGAAACCGCGCTGGAGCGCCGCCCGGATTGGCCGGAGGCCGCGTACAACCTGGCCGTCGCCCAGGCCATTCTGGCCGAGGTCGAATCCACCCGCGAGCAATCCGATACCGGCGAGGAGGCGGGCATCGGGGCGGATGACGTGGTGTTCGACAACGAAGCCGGTTTGGGCGCGGACACCACGCAACAGGCCGAGACCGGGGACGCCGCGCCCTTGTCGGCCGACCAGTGGATCAGCGCCATCGACACCGACATGCAGGACTTCCTGCGCAGCCGGTTTGTTCTTGAAAATCAGGAGCGTTCCCAATGAGGTACTTCGCGCTCTTGATGCTGCTTCTGTGGCCCGCCCAGGCTTCGGCGCAAGCACCAGACATCCAGCCCCGCGTCACGATCGAAGTGCCGCCGGATCCGACAATCGTCGGCCAGCCCGCCATCGTTCGCCTGAAGGTGCTGGTGCCGACCTACATGCCAAATCCGCCGGTCTTTCCATCGCTTGAACAGGAAAACCTTCTGGTACGCCTGCCCGATCGCGCTTCGGGGCCGGTCAGCGAGAGCGTCGAAGGCCAAACATGGTCCGGGGTTCAGCGCAGCTATCGGCTGTATCCGTTGGCCCCCGGTACGTATGAATTTGCGGCGGCCGAGGTGCAGGTGACATTTGCCGATCCCGAAACCAACGATCCCGTTCAGGTCTCGGTTCCCCTGCCTGCCGTTCGCCTGACAGTCGGGATTCCTGACGCAGCCCGAGGATTGGATCCCCTGATAATCGCTGACGGCTTCGAACTGTCGCAGGAGATTGAGGGCGATACCAGCCTTCAAACCGGAGACGCACTGACCCGCACCCTGACGGCAAAGATCACTGGAACGACCCCGATCATGATCCCGCCTTTGTTACCCGGGATTGAGGACCCGTTGTTGCGAGCCTATCCCAATGAGCCCCGACTGTCGGAAACCGAAGACCGGGGCGTTCTGTCCGGCCAGCGCACCGACCGCGTGACCTATGTGGCCCAGGACGGCGGACAGACCCAATTGCCGGCTGTCGAGATCGATTGGTTCAACCTCAAGACCAACAAGGTTGAAACTGCGCGCGCCGATTCCGTCGACCTCGTTCTTGCGCCGCCGCCTTGGCAGCCTCCGGACCGGGAAACCGTTCTGCAGCTGGTCGGCTATTTCTTCATTGGGGTCGTGATATTATGGTTTGTTTTTCGCAAGCTACATCCGGTTCTTATGGCACGCTGGGCAGCGGCCAGGCAACGCAGGCAGGCCTCGGCAGCGCATGCCTTTTCGGAACTCAAGCAGGCTGTGCGCCAACAAGACTTGGCCCGTGTTTATCAAACGTTGGAAGTCTGGAAACGGCGACTGGCCGACCCGCCAGACACTGCTGAATTCGAGGCTTCTCTGGCCGAAATCGGCGCGTCCAGATATGGCGGCGGCGATCAGCAAGCGGAAAACTGGAGCAAGGTCCGCGATTGCCTTGATCGTATCGTCCGCCCCTTGCGCCACTCTCAATCCGCCTTGCCTCAGCTCAATCCCTGACGCGGTTGCCAATTGCTGACCTTACGTCAAGACAATCTGAGCCAAATCCCAAGGCGCTATCTTCAAACATAAGTATTTTTAGATTGGTCTTTGTGATAGTTATCAATTGCCTAGAGGGGCTTGTCTTGATTCCCCCTTTTTGCCGAACCGCCTGACCTGCGAAGGGCGTGTTGAATGATTGACGGATCGGGGGACGCATTTTCCCCTTTTTGACTTTCCTGCAAGGCCGTTTTTGCCTGACCACATAAGGAGAAAAAGATGTCATCACAGGGAAATTTTACGCATCTATGGCGCAGAGGACTGCGACGATTGGCAGTTGCTACGGTTTCTGTCGCGCTGGCCGCGCCGGCCTGGGCGCAAGATCAGAAACCCAACATTCTGGTCATCTGGGGCGACGACATCGGTCAGTCGAACATCTCGGCCTATACCAAAGGCATGATGGGATACCGTACGCCCAATATCGACCGGGTCGCGAATGAAGGTATGATCTTCACCGACTATTATGGTGAGCAGTCCTGTACCGCAGGGCGGTCGTCTTACATCATGGGTCAGTCAGTGTTCCGCACAGGGCTGTCGAAAGTCGGCCTGCCAGGTGCCGATCTTGGTATGCAGGTCGAAGATCCGACCATTGCTGGGTTGTTGAAGGACCACGGCTATGCCACCGGTCAATTCGGCAAGAACCACCTGGGAGACAAAGATGAACATCTTCCGACAAACCACGGATTTGACGAATTTTTCGGAAATCTCTACCACCTGAACGCGGAAGAGGAGCCCGAGAACGAAGACTATCCGGGTGACACCGTTCTGCCCGATGGCCGGACTTTCCGCGAAGCGTTTGGTCCCCGTGGCGTCATTAAGTCCAAGGCCGACGGAACCATCGAAGATACCGGACCGCTGACCAAGAAGCGGATGGAAACCGTAGATGAGGAAACGGTGGCTGCGGCGATCGACTTCATCAAGCGGGCCCACGAGCAAGGCCAGCCCTTCTATGTCTGGTGGAACGGAACGCGCATGCACTTCCGCACTCATGTCAAAGACGAGATGCGCCAGCAGGCCAATGACATGACCGGACGTGTGATGGACGAATACTCGGCCGGCATGATCGAACATGACATGCATGTGGGCCAGCTGCTCGATCTGCTGGACGAGCTGGGCATCGCCGACAACACGATCGTCCATTACTCGACAGACAACGGACCGCACTACAATACGTGGCCCGATGCTGCGTCCACGCCGTTCTGGGGCGAAAAGAACACCAACTGGGAAGGCGGCTGGCGCGTGCCCTCGATGGTGCGTTGGCCCGGCAAGATCGAACCCGGATCGGTCACCAACGAGATCGTGCATCACATGGACTGGCTCCCGACCTATCTGGCGGCGGCCGGAGACCCCGAGATCAAGGACAAGCTGAAGGCAGGCTATTCGTCCTCGGGGATGGGTCGCGACTACAAGGTGCATCTGGACGGCTACAACATCCTGCCACTCTTGACGGGTGAAACCACAGAAAGCCCGCGCAAGGAGATCTTCTATTTTTCGGATGACGGCGACATGACGGCGCTGCGCTTCGGAGACTGGAAGCTGATCTTCCTAGAGCAGAAGGCTTGGGCCACCCTGCGCGCCTGGATGGAGCCATGGACCGAACTGCGCGTTCCGATCATCGTGAACCTGCGCCGCGATCCCTATGAACGCGGATATCGCACGTCCAACACCTACTACGACTGGATGATCGACCGCGTGTATTTCCTGGTGCCCGCGCAGCAATACGTGGCGAATTTCCTCGCAACCTTCCAGGAGTTCCCGCCGCGCCAGAAGGCGGCGAGCTTCAGCCTGGATCAGGTGATGGAAAAGATGCTGACGCCGACCAACAACTGATAAAAGTCGGCTCTACTCTCGAGGGTCGCCGGCTTGATCGGCGACCCTCATTTCTTTGATGCGAAAGGATATTTCATGTTCCGCCTGATCTTCTCAGCCGCCGTTTTCGCGTTGCCTGCGGGCCTTGCGGCGGACCCTCTGCCCAGTTGGACCGACAGTCCGGCCAAGGAACGGATCATCGCCTTTGTCGATACGGTGACGACGCCGAACTCGGACGGCTATGTCACCCCCGCAGACAGGGTGGCGGTTTTTGACAATGACGGAACGCTCTGGGCCGAGCAGCCGGTCTATTTCCAGTTCATCTACGCCATGGATGAGTTGGCCGAGATGGCGCAGGACGATCCCTCGGTCCTGACCACGCCGACCTTGGAGGCCGCGGCCAAGGGCGACACCGAAACCGTGCTGAAGGGCGGTGAAGATGCCTTGATCGAAGTCGTCAGCGCCACGCATTCGGGGCTCAGCGTCGATGCGTTCCAGGCTTCCGTCGCCGAATGGCTTCAGACGGAACGCCATCCCGATACGGGGCTGGCCTATGACCAGATGACGTATCAGCCCATGGTCGAACTGCTTCGGTATCTACGCGACGAGGGGTTCACGACCTACATAGTGTCGGGCGGAGGCCTGCATTTCATGCGCGTTTTCGCCGAGGACGCCTATGGGATACCGCCCAACCAGATCTTGGGGACCTATGCGGACAGCACCTACGACCTTGTCGACGGCACGCCCACGATCATGAAGGCGCCCGCGCTGGCGTTCATCGACGACAAGGAGGGCAAGCCGATCAACATCGAGCGTACGATCGGGAAACGCCCAATCCTGGCGGTCGGCAACTCGGACGGTGATTTTGCCATGCTGGAATGGACTACCGCTGGCGACGGGCCGCGGATGGGCGTTCTGATCCACCACACAGATGCCGAACGGGAATGGGCCTATGATCGCGACAGCCACATCGGTCGGCTGGTCGACGGGCTGGACAAAGGCCCTGAAATGGGCTGGGTTATTGTGGATATGGCCAAGGACTGGTCCCGGGTTTTCACCGGCTCGAACTAAAGCGCGGAAAGGTCGGCACACACATGTGGACATTCATCGCCTCGCTGTCCGTCTTTGCCATCTACTGTGTCGCGGTGTTTTTCGCAGTACGAGCCGCCCAGACGGCGCGCACCCCGCAGGGTGCCGTGGGATGGGTGGTGTTTCTGCTTTCGGCACCGTTTCTGGCGGTGCCGCTATACCTGTTTCTGGGACATCACCGGTTCAAAGGGTATCGGATCGCCCGCAAGGAAAGTGAGCGCGTGGTCGAAGGGATCCGCAGCTTTGCCGATCACTCGAAACCCGATCCAGCGACGCTAACCGTCAATCCGCGCCCGTTTGAGGCGCTGGCTCACCTGCCCCTGTCCCGCGGCAACGGGGCCGAACTGTTGATCGACGGAGAGGCGACGTTTCAATCCATCTTCCGTGCGATCGATGCGGCCAAAAACTATGTCCTCATTCAGTTCTACATCGTGCGCGATGACGCGCTGGGGCTGGAACTGCAGGACAGGCTGATCGATGCGGCCAAACGCGGGGTCAGCGTCCGGTTCATGACTGACGCGGTGGGCAGCTATGGCCTGCCGTCCTCATACCTGGAGGAGCTGCGCTCGGCCGGTGTGGATGTCGCTGATCCACGCGACCAGCGCGGGCCGAAGTTCCGGTTTCAGCTGAATTACCGCAACCACCGCAAGACCGTGATCATCGACGGCGAAACCGGGTTCATCGGCGGGCACAATGTGGGCGTCGAATACCTGGGGCAGGATCCGTATTTTGGCCGCTGGCGGGACACCCACATCAAGATGACCGGCCATATCGTTCGTCAGTTGCAGCTGATTTTCACCGAGGACTGGCACTGGGCCCGCGGAGAAGACCTGATTGACGTTCTGGACTGGGCGGGGTCGGAATCCGATCAGGACATGAACGCGCTGCTGGTCGCCACCGGACCGGGCGACGCGACTGAAACTGGGTCGTTGATGTTCTTTTCCACCATCGCTGCGGCACAGGAGCGGTTGTGGATCGCATCACCTTATTTCGTGCCGGATATCGACGTGATGACAGCACTGGAACATGCCGCGCTGCGCGGCGTCGACGTCCGCATTCTGGTGCCGGACATGATTGACCACCGCCTGCCCTGGTTGGCGGCCTTTGCCTATTTCGATGAAATCCGGGATTCCGGCGTGCGCGTATTCCGCTATACCGATGGATTCATGCACCAAAAGGTCATTCTGGTGGACGACACGTTGGCCGCAGTTGGCACCACCAACCTGGACAACCGCTCGTTCCGTCTGAATTTTGAAGCGATGGCGCTGTTTTTCGACAGCCGGGCAGCCGCTGCCACCGAGAACATGCTGAAGACCGATTTCGAAGCCAGCTACGAAATGACCAGAAGCCTAGCCCAGCAACCGCCGCATATCCGCTATGGCGCGCCTTTGGCGCGGTTGTTCTCGCCGATCCTCTAGGTCAGGAACCGTTCCTGGAACACGCGCGTCATCAGCGCGACCATGAATGCTGTGGAAAGACCAAAGGCCAACAATCCGGTGACCGAGGCAAAGGCCCCGAATATCCGCAGCCCCTCTCCCAATACAATGTCGCCATAGCCCAGCGTCGTGAAGGTCACGAGCGAAAAATAAAGGGCCGAGTTCCAGTCCGGCAGGACATCTCCCATCACCCAGACGATCGCCCAGATCCACACCTGGATCGTATGCGTCGCCACGATGACGGCCAGCGCCAAGGCGATCGGGCCCGCCGTGGGCAGAAAGGTTCCCTGCCCTTCCCATCTGTCGATCACCTTGCGCACCAGGATGGTGCACCATGTGAGCAGCCCGATCTCGATCAGGAAACACAGCCCGAGATAGAAGCTGCCCCAAAGGATCTGCTGCGACAATGTCATGGTAATACCCTGCATCGGCCCGGAAACTGAAACTGCACAATGGCGGCTCTGCTCTCAAGGCACAAGGCCGGACAGCGGGCGGTCGTGCGACGAAAAGAACCGAAACTTTTTGAAGGCTGGACAGCGGATCGGCGCGCCGCACATTGTAGAGCGCACCAGGTGAGACTGATCATGTTGTTGGAAATACAGAATATCCACAAAACCTACCCGCGCGGGCGGCCTGTCCTGAACGACGTATCGTTGTCGCTGGAACGCGGTCAGACGCTTGCCATCACCGGCGAAAGTGGCAGCGGCAAAAGCACGTTGCTGAACCTTGCCGGCGCGCTGGACAGTTTTGACAGCGGTGAGATCGTTCTGGATGGCACGGCGTTGTCGCGACTGGACGATCGCGGCCGCGCATTGCTACGGCGCGAAGATGTGTCCCTGGTGTTCCAGCAATTCAATCTGATCCCGTCACTGACGGTTGCGCAGAACCTGTCATTTCATGCCCGGCTTGCAAATCGAGTTGACCCCGAGTGGCTCGCGCATCTGACCGCGACGCTCGGTCTCGCCGATTTGACACAACGCTATCCCGAACATCTGTCGGGCGGCCAGCAACAGCGGGTCGCGATTGGCCGGGCCCTTGCCGTCCGACCCAAGCTGCTGCTGGCGGACGAGCCGACGGGAAACCTGGACGAGACTGCAAGCGCGGCGGTTCTGGACCTTATGCTGTCCTTGGTTGCGGATACAGGGGCGGCCCTGCTGCTGGTCACGCATTCGCCCGTTATCGCGGCTCGGCTTGATCGAACGGCGCATCTGGCAAACGGTCGGATCGCATGACTCGCACCGTGATCCAGGCCCTCTGGTCGCATTGGCGTTGGCACCGTATCCAACTGGCCACGCTGCTGATCGGAATCGCGCTTGCGACAGGCCTTTGGTCGGCGGTCCAGGCCATCAACGCCGAAGCCCGGGCCAGCTATGCGCGTGCCAACCAACAATTGGCGCTTGGGCAGATGGAGATGCTGCGGCATCCGTCCGGCCACATTCCATTGGAAACATACGTAAATCTGCGTCGCGCCGGATGGCAGGTCGCGGCCGTTCTGGAAGGTCGGTACAGGGTTGGGGACCGCTCGGTTCTTTTGACCGGCGTGGACCTTGTCGCCTACCCCCCGCTTCCGGCGGTAACGCAACTGGAACAGGAAGAAGCCCCACCCGACCCGGCGGCCATGCTGACCGCGCCCGGCCGACTGCTGGCGCCACCAGACTTGGTGCCGATGCTGGAGGATCGGCCCGATCTTCCACCGGCGATCGCCAGCACTGCGCTTCCCCCCAATGTGGTTCTGACCGATATCGGCGTAGCTGAGACGTTGCTGAACAAACCGGGTGAGATTTCGCGACTTGCCATCCTGCCCGATCAGCCTCGCGGAGTTGCGCCCCTGTCCCAGGTTGCGCCAGAGCTGAACCGCCAGCCCCCCGGAAACAGCGTCGACACTGCCCGCCTGACCGACAGCTTCCACCTGAACCTTTCCGCGTTCGGCCTGCTGTCCTTCGCCGTCGGGCTGTTCATTGTACATGGAACGGTTGGGCTGGCCTTTGCGCAGCGCCGCGGAATGGTGCGCAGTCTGCGTGCGATGGGTGTCCCGATGGGGACGCTTTCCCGCGTCATTCTGGCCGAACTTGTAGGTCTGGCTTTGATCGGTGGATCCATGGGCCTTCTGCTGGGTTTTTTCCTGGCCGGGGCGTTGTTGCCCGATGTCGCCGCAACCCTGCGCGGGCTCTATGGGGCTCCGGTGGATGGCCAGTTGCAACTGAGGGGCGGCTGGGTGCTGGCCGGACTGGGTATGTCCATCGCAGGGACCCTGGCGGCCAGCGGATACGCCCTGTGGCGTCTGAGCCGAATGCCGATATTGTCCGGCCCAGGCCTGCAGGCATGGCGTGGACGCAGCACACGAGCCGTCGTGACCGGACTGGCGGGTGTTGGGCTCGCTCTTGGCGGGGTCGTGATCTTTCTGCTCTTTGGCGGATTGGTCGCTGGTTTCGCTCTGATGGCAGGCATTCTGACCGGCAGCGCCCTTTTGCTGCCTCTGGTTCTGTCCAGCATATTGCACCTGTGCGCGGGGCGCGCCCGTGACCCGGTTCGGCAGTGGGTGCTGGCCGACATGCAGGCCCAGCTGCCGGGCCTGTCGCTTGCACTGATGGCTCTGCTGCTGGCCCTGGCCGCCAATATCGGTGTCGGAACCATGGTGTCCAGCTTCCGGCTTACCTTCGTCGGTTGGCTGGACCAGCGCCTGATGGCCGAGCTGTACATCACGGCAAAGGACTCGGATCAAGGTCTCGAGATCGAGACATGGCTGACCCCGCGCGTTGACGCAGTCCTACCGATACGGAATGTGGAGCTGGATCATCCAACAGGCCCGCTGTTTCTGTACGGAGTGGTCGATCACGCGACCTACCGGGACAACTGGCCCCTTGTCGCCGCTGTCCCGGACGTATGGACCAAGGTTCTGGCCGACGGCGCCATCCTGATCAACGAACAACTGGCCCGCCGTGCTGATCTGTGGCCCGGGGATTCGATTGCGCTCAACGCCGATCACACTCTGGCAATCGCTGGCGTCTATTCCGACTACGGCAATCCGACCGGGCAAGCGATTGTCTCAATGGACCTGTTCGGCAGGATCGCACCAAATGCCGAAAACCGACGGTTTGGTATTCGCATCGCTGCGGAGCGCGTAGATGAGCTGGCGGCGGATCTGCAGAACAGGTTTGATCTGGACCCCGGCGCGATCATCCGGCAGGCCGCGCTGAAGGCGCAGTCCATGGCGATCTTCGAAAAGACATTTGTCGTGACATCCGCTCTGAACATCCTGACGCTTGGCGTGGCCGGCTTTGCCATTCTGACCAGCTTGCTTACGCTCTGGACCCAGCGGCTGCCTCAGATCGCTCCGGTCTGGGCAATGGGGCTGACGCTGTCGCATCTGTCGAAACTGGAACTGGCGCGGAGCATGGTTCTGGCTTTCCTTACCGCCTGCCTCGCCTTGCCGCTGGGTCTGGCACTGGCTTGGATTCTGCTGGCCGTCATCAATGTCGAGGCGTTTGGATGGCGGCTACCCATGCACCTTTTCCCGTCGTCATGGGTGCAGCTCATGCTGTGGACACTTGTGGCCGCCGCCCTTGCCGCGGCGCTGCCTGCCTGGCGGCTTCGGCGGATGCCGCCGGCCGATCTGCTGAGGGTCTTTGCCAATGAACGCTAAACTACTCGTGTGTGCGCTGTTCTGGCCCCTTGCGGCAATGGCGCAGGGGTTTGCCGGTTTGGGCGGTTCAGCCGACGGGTTTGACGTACCACAACCAGAGTACCAGTTCGAATTCCCCGCCGACCACGGCCCGCATCCGTCCTATCGGATCGAATGGTGGTACCTGACGGCCAACCTGACCGGGGAGGACGGTCGGGACTACGGCATACAGTGGACTCTGTTTCGCTCTGCCTTGAAGCCATTTGAAACCGCCGGCTGGCAAAGCCCACAGATCTGGATGGGCCATGCCGCGCTGACAACTCCGGAACGCCACTTTTTTGCCGAGCGCCTGTCTCGTGGTGGAATTGGTCAGGCCGGTGTCACGGCCGACCCGTTCGAAGCATGGATCGACGAATGGCGCATGGCAGGACCAACGCTCCAGACCCTGACCCTGACTGCAAACGGAGCCGATTTCGGGTACGACCTGAACCTGTCTGCCTCGGGGCCGCTGGTTTTTCATGGTGAGAATGGCTTTTCCGTAAAATCCGCTGATGGGCAGGCCAGCTACTATTATTCGCAGCCGGGCTACGCCGTCCAGGGCACGCTGCATCTGCCCGACGGCGATGTAGCGGTCACCGGGAACGGATGGCTGGACCGAGAGTGGTCTTCCCAGCCTCTGTCCGCCGATCAGTCCGGGTGGGACTGGTTCTCACTCAGTTTCGAGGACGGCGACAAGTTGATGGCGTTTCGCCTGCGCGGCGGACGTGGGGACTATACCTCAGCCACCTGGATCAACGCGGACGGTTCCAGCCGCAGCCTGCCGGACGGGTCGGTTATATTCACACCACTGGAAACCAGCCGGGTGGCGGAGCGCGATGTTCCGACGGATTGGCGCGTGACCATCCCGGGCGAGGATCTGGACATTCGCGTCCAAGCTCAGAATACCCAAGCCTGGATGGGGACGGGCTTTCAGTATTGGGAGGGACCGGTCACCGTGTCAGGCAGCCACAAGGGGCGCGGCTACCTTGAGATGACCGGGTACTAGCGGGACTTAGCGGACCACGTAGACCGAAACGTTCGAGTGGCGCACCACTCGCGCCGCGTTCGGTCCCAGCAGGTAGTCCTTGAAATCCGGCTTGTGCGCACCGATCACGATCAGATCGCTGCCGGCACTTTCGGCGGTCTTCAGGATCTCCTGATAGGCCGTGCCGGTTGCAACGACATGGCGGATCTTGGCATTGCGCTCCGACCCGACTGCATCGACACACAGCTCAACCAGCTTGTCATGCGCTTCGTGCTGCGCCTTGTCGTGGAAGTCGGGCCGGAAAAAACCGGACACCCAGCTTTCACCGAAATCCGGCAGTACGGTCACCACGTCCAGCTGCGCCCCGTCGAGATCGGCCAGTTTCGCGGCAATTTTCAGGACAGGAGCATCGATATTGCCGTTGCTGATATCAACGGCGCACAGGACGGATTTTGTCATGCGGGCACCTCTTGTCTGGCGGCACGGCCGCGTTGCAGGAAGGCGATCAACCCCAGCAGCAGCATGGCCGGGATATAGATCAACTGTTTTGGCGGCTGGCTGACCGGCAGATCGGCGGATGCGATACGCACCGGCTCGTCCGCGTAATAGTCGAAATTGGCCAGGTCATCGGCGATGGGCGAGCCGAACATAGGTTCGTCCATCTTCACCAGGCCATCTTCCTCGATCAACAAAAAGCCCATGGCATCAACACGCGCCGCACCATCAGGTTCGGACCCCACCGTGACGACGACCGTGGTCTCGGTCATGTTGCCGGTGTCGAAATCCGGACCACTGACCACCACCCGCACGTCGGTGCCGGGTTCAGCCTCACCAATGGCCTGCACGAATCCGGCCGGCTCGACCTCGAGGTGCGAGGGCGAGATGCGATCCATGAAATAGTCCGGCCGGAACAGCGCGAAGGCGATCGCGATCAGCGCAATGCTTTCGTAGATGCGGCTGTGGGTCAGGAAGTATCCCATCGTTCCGGCCGTGAACACGAGGATCGCAATCGTGGCGAATATGGCCACTATGATCCCCTCAACCCAGGTGACATCGATCAACAGCAGGTCGGTGTTGAAAATGAACACGAAAGGCAGCGCCACGGTACGCAGGCTGTAGAAGAACGCAGTGAAGCCGGTCTTGATCGCGTCACCGCCCGATACGGCGGCCGCAGCAAAGCTGGCCAGACCCACAGGAGGCGTCACGTCGGCCATGATGCCGAAGTAGAACACGAACAGGTGCACCGCGATCAGCGGCACGATCAGGCCGCTTTGCGCGCCCAGTTCGACCACAACGCCCGCCATCAGCGAGCTGACGACGATATAGTTTGCCGTGGTCGGCAGACCCATGCCCAGGATCAGGCTGAGCAGCCCGACCATCACCAGCATCAGGATCAGATTGCCGCCGGACAGGAACTCGACCAGATCGGCCATCACCTGCCCCACACCGGTCAGGGTCACGGTACCGACGATAACGCCGGCCGTGGCCGTGGCCAGCGCAATGCCGATCATGTTGCGCGCGCCGTCGATCAGGCCCTGCCACAGATCGGCAACCCCATCGACAAAGGAGTTTGCCAGATCGCTTTGACCCCGGAAAATCGCCTTGAGCGGTTTCTGCGTCAGCAGGATCACGAACAGCAGCGCGGTTGCCCAGAAGGCCGACAGACCCGGCGACTTCTGTTCGATCATCAGGAAGTAGACCAGAACGATGATCGGCAGCAGGTAATGCAGGCCGGCCTTGTAGATCTCGGAGATCACCGGCAGCTTAACTTCGGTCGCGTTCGGGTCATCGGGCTCAAGGTCCGGAACCTGAGCGGCCAGGTACAGCAGAGCAACATAGATGACGCACACCGCCAGGCTTAGGATCAGACCAGCGCTGGACGGCGCCCAGCTTGTTACAGCATCCACCGGGAACTGCGAACCATAGCAGAGCCCCGCAAACACTAGGAAGAACATCAGCATTCCCACGACCGTGCGCGCCAGATGCACGTCGCGGTCGCCCAGGGTGGGCATGTTCCGCTTCACGGCCTCGAGATGCACGATGTAGACCAGCGCGATGTAGGAAATCGCCGCCGGCAGGAAGGCGTGGGTGATGACCTCGACATATGAGATGCCCACATATTCCACCATCAGGAAGGCGGCGGCGCCCATCACGGGCGGCATGATCTGGCCGTTCACCGAGCTGGCAACCTCGACCGAGCCTGCCTGCTCGCTGGTAAAGCCAACGCGCTTCATCAGCGGGATGGTGAAGGTGCCGGTGGTGACGACGTTGGCGATGGACGAGCCCGAAATCAGGCCGGTCGCGGCCGAACCGACCACGGCGGCCTTGGCCGGACCGCCGCGCAGGTGACCCAGCGCGCCGAAGGCCATCTTGATGAAGTAATTCCCTGCCCCGGCCTTATCCAGCAAAGCGCCGAACAGAACGAAGAGGAACACGAATTTCGTCGAAACACCCAAGGCGATACCGAACACGCCCTCGGACGTGATCCACATGTGGCTCATCGCCTTTTTCAGGCTGGCGCCTTTCCACCGGATCACCTCGGGCACCCACTCGGACGAGCCGAAGAACACATAGGCCAGAAAGATCGTCGCGATGATCGCCATGGCGGGGCCAAGCGCGCGTCGCGCGGCTTCGAACAACAGGATCAAGCCACCGAGGGCGATCCATTTATCGACATCATCCGCCAGACCGCCCGCATTGACGATCTTGTCGTAGAAGAAATAACCGTAAAGGGCGACACCGGCCCCCAGAACACCCATGATCCAATCCTGGATCGGAATGTAGTTTCGCGGACTGGATTTAAGCGCTGGATAAGCCGCGAAGGCCAGGAACATCGCGAAGGCCAAATGAAACTGACGCGCGTTGTTCACAACGCTGCCGGGCAGCACGTAGTTGGCAATCGGTGACGCCAGAACGACTTGAAAGATCGACCAGATCGCGGCCACGATGGCCAGGAACAAGCCGACATTGCCAGCCGGGTCCCGCGCCCCCGCATCAGAGGACGCGACCAGTTCCTGCAGTTCTTCTTCGGATAACGGACGATTGCCCTGTTGATCAGCGCTCATCAAATGTCTCCCCGTCCAACGGCCGGTTTCCGGCGCAGTTTTGGCATTACCGGCCTCTCACCGGTGAAAACGAGGCGCGAACAGCGCCTCGTTTCTGGACTTGAAGGTGGATTACTGGATCCAGCCTTTTTCCTTGTAGTACTTCTCGGCGCCCGGATGCAGCGGGGCCGACAGACCGTCCTTGATCATTTCCTCAGGCTTGAGGTTGGCGAAGGCCGGGTGCAGCTTTTTGAAGTCGTCGAAGTTTTCGAAGACCGAGCTGACAACCGCGTACACCGCATCGTCAGACACGTTTGCCGAAGTCACGAAGGTCGCGCCCACACCGAAGGTCTGGGTGTCAGCGTCCGAACCGCGATACATGCCGCCGGGGATGGTGGCCGTACGGTAGAACGAGTTGTCGGCAACCAGCTTGTCAACGGCTTCGCCGCTGACGTTCACCAGAACCGAGTCGCACGCAGTGGTGGCTTCCTGGATCGAACCGGACGGGTGGCCGACGGTGTAGACCATCGCATCGATCTGGTTGTCACACAGCGCGGCAGACTGTTCGGCGGCCTTCAGCTCGGTTGCCAGTTCGAAGTCATCCGTGGTCCAACCCAGGGCTTCCATCAGAACTTCCATGGTGCCGCGCTGACCCGAACCGGGGTTGCCGATGTTGACGCGCTTGCCCTTCAGGTCTTCGAAGTTCTTGATGCCGGAATCGGCACGGGCCACCACGGTAAACGGCTCGGGGTGAACAGAGAATACGGCGCGCAGCTCTTCGAACGGGCCGTTTTCCTCGAATTTCGAGGTGCCGTTGTAGGCATGGTACTGCCAGTCGGACTGGGCCACACCGAATTCCAGCTCGCCTTCGCGAATGGTGTTGATGTTGTAGACCGATCCACCCGTCGATTCGACCGAGCAACGCACGCCATGTTCTTTGCGGCCCTTGTTCACCAGACGGCAGATCGCGCCACCGGTGGGATAGTACACGCCGGTCACACCGCCGGTGCCGATGGTGATGAATTCTTCGGCATAAGCCGCCGGAGCCATGAGGGCAGCGGTCACGACCGCGCCGAGGCTGAGCTTGCTTTTCTTGATCATTTAGGAACTCCCAAGATTCTTATTGTGGACGGAAGACAGGCCAAAGGCCCCTTGTCCGGGGGACGAGCCATTATGACAATCCGCATGAGCAGGCAACGGATGAGCTCAAATTTTCCCGAATTCTCCCAACAGTCACGATGGTTTGTTGCCCGTACCGCTGTTGTCAAGCGTTAAGCGCCCGACCCCGGCGCCGGGACGCACATATGACGTAGAACCCGAAAATTTCCCCGGCTTGACCCCGCAACTATGGGTGTCGCACCGTGTTGACCGGTCCGCGGCGCGTCAAGTATGATCTCTCAGGTCGCTGAGTTCGAAGATTTCTTGTTTTCTGACAATCGGTTATTTGTTTTTTTCCTGTTCGTGTGAGTTCACAGCGTGATTGGTTATTCTTCATTGCAAAGCAATTCGTCATCAATCAGCGAGTTCCGCTGGCATTTGTTTCTGGCGCTGGTCTTTACGGTCGCCGCCGGAGAGATGTTTTTCGACACGTATCGCGTCGTTTACTTCGGCGCCGTCTCTTTCGACGACTATTCCCACTACCTGCTGTATCTTCTGGATGAAGAGCGTGGTCGCGTTCCCCCTTCGCCGCATGTTTACCGCATAGGCTCGGTCATACTTGCGCTGCCGTTCTACAATCTGCCGTTCGTGTCACTGTCTACCGGGTCGGGAGAAGTCTTTCTTCCTGACAGCGTTGCTGACGCCAAGGCACTGGCGGCTATGTGTGCCGCCAACGTCTTCTACCTGGTCCTGACGGCGCTTCTGGTTTACGCCTACTTGCTGCGGCGTGTGGGAACCACTGCGCAATGGGCATTTATCGGCGCCGCATCAGTTCTGTTTCTGGGGCAGTTTCTGGCGCTGGAAGGCAATGACGGCATCTCGGTCTTTCCATTGACGGTGGCCCTTCTGTTGGCTGCCGAGAAGAAATGGAAGTGGTTTCTTCTTACCGTGTTTCTTGGCGCGTTCATCAATGAAAAGATCATCATCGTGACGCTGCTGATCTTTGGTCTGCGCGCATTGGTAATGATGTCCTTGCGCAGCGACGAGGCCAGGGTCACGGCCGCCCTGTTCTGCCTGTTCGTTGGATTTCTGGTTGTCATTACCGCATTTCCGTTTCCGGGCGTGAACGACAATCAGAGAGAGATTGGGCAATTCATCACCAGCGCGCTGTCCACGCTGAAAGGCAGCACAAGTGTCAAAGGACTGTATCTGAACGTCTGGCCGGTGTTGGTCCTGACCGCCTGCTGGTGGATTGCCGTGACCGGTCAAGCTGCAAATCAGGTCCTGCGCCGGACGGACGTTTTGGCGCTGCTGGCGTTTTTCTCGCTCATCGCCATGTTGAACGTACAGTTCAATATCGGTCGTCTGGTCACGTATTTCATGCCGTTTTTTGTCGTGGGCTGCATTCAGGCCCTCGCAGCCAGCGACAGCCAGCGCGCGACTACGCCCAGAGACGGCAACGGGTGACCGGTTCACCCGGCAACGCGAGGTCAGATGCTGAGCTTCTTGAACACCGGCTCGGGGATGTTTCGGATGATCGCCATGATCAATTGCCAAATCGGCTTAACGTAGATCACGTTCCGACCGCGCTCGACCGCCCGGGCCGTTGCGGCGGCAACTTCGGACGGCTGCGCCGTCAGACGCTCGGGCAAGTCCATTCCTTCGGTCATTTGTGTGTCGACGAATCCCGGAAGAACCGTCACGACATGCACGCCTTTCTTGGCGAGCCGGTTGCGCAAGCCGGACAGAAAAGCAGTCAGGCCGGCCTTGGCCGATCCGTAAACATAGTTGGTCGCCCGGCCCCGATCACCGGCCACGGAACTGACACCCACAATCGTACCCGATCCGCGCTCTTCAAACCGGTTGGCAAACGCTCCGAGGATCTGAGCCGGCCCTTCGAAGTTGCTGCGCATCACCAGAGAAGCCGCGGCAGCGTCCCCTTCATTCTCGGTCTGCTCGCCCATGTACCCGACAACGCACACGACGATCCCCGGCAAATCAGGCAACGCATCGATGAACCCATCGAAGCTGCCGGTTTCCAGAACGTCGAACTCGTGCAACGTTGCCCCGACACCATAGCGCAGTTCGATATCGGCCTTGTCGGCCTCGAGCGTCTCAGCATTCCGGGCAGCCAGCTGGACCGGGTGCCCCCGCTCGGCAAACTCATGAGCGATGGCCTTGCCGATATCCGACCGGGCACCAAGAACGAGAACGTGTTCCATTGTCATATTTCAAGCCTTTCTGACTGGGCCGAGCGGAACCGGTCCCGCCACCCATTGACGTTGCGCGCCTCGCGGAATCGGGTCACGCGATCGTCTGATCTGTTCAAAGTATTGGCCGACATTCTGCTGTCTTTGGCCAGGTAGAACCGTCCACCATGTTCCAGAGTAATCCGATCCAGCTTGTCCATGAGGATGAGCGTTTTGTCGGAAATCGGGAAATCAAGCGCCAGCGTGTATCCCTCCATGGGGAAGGAAAACGGACTGTCCTGTGGACCGAACCGTTTCAGCACGGACAAAAACGAACCCATGCCTTTGCCAGCGATAGCTTGCAAAAGCTCGGTCAGACCGGCGCGTGAACGGTGGATAGGCAACGCGCATTGAAACTGGGCAAAGCCGCTGCGACCGTAGATACGGTTCCATCCCAATATGGCGTCCAGCGGATAAAAGAACGTATCCCAGTTCACCAGCTTGGTATCGCCGTTTCGAACCCCCATCCAGTAGTAACCGGCGTTGAATGCCCGAACCGTATGGCGGTTCAAGGCAAACGACGGCAGATCCATCGGAACGGATTTTTTGCGCTTGGTCGGGCAGATCAGGGGTCGCCGGGCATACCGCCCCGGCAGGTCCGAGACCGCAGCGTGTTCCCCCAGCATCACCAGAGACCGCCCCAGGTTTCGGCCTGTGGACAAGCAGTCGATCCACGCGACCGAGTATGTTGCATCCTGTGCGGCCTCGAATGCATTCATCGCATCCTGAAGGCTGGGAGCGGCTATGGTCTTTTGCTTGATCCAACCTGACTCGACCGGCTGCAACCGAACCGCCGCCCGCACGATGATCCCGGTAAGGCCCATGCCGCCCAAGGTGTGATCGAACAATGCGCTGTTCGACGCGCGGCTGCATCGGGTGATCTCCCCGTCATCGCCCATGACCTCAACCCATTCGACGCAATGGCGGAAACTACCGACACGGTGGTGGTTCTTGCCATGAACATCTGCGGCGATGGCACCGCCGATCGTGACGAATTTGGTGCCCGGTGTAACGATCGGAAACCAACCCCGAGGCAGAAACGCTGCGATCACGTCGCCCAGCAGAACCCCCGCCTCGGCAACCAGCACTCCGGTCTGGTTGTCGAAGGACACCATCCTGTTCAGATGCCGGGTATGTACGGTTGTCGTGAGGCCAATTGCGCTGTCCCCATAGGCGCGCCCATTGCCGCGCGCGATCACATCTGGTCCTTCCCGCACGACCGATCGAAGGCTTTCGACGCTGCGCGGCGCGATCACTCTGGTCTCAAGAACGGGGTACCTGCCCCAGCCGGAAAGCCTCATGCCCGCGCCTCCGCCGCGCCGGTGTTGAATACGAAGCGCTTATCCAGATGGTACTTGATCACGTAACCCACTGTCAGCCCGATAACCGCGCCAACCTCGCGCATGAGATCGGTTTTCCAAACCACCCAAAAGGCCGTCTCGGTGCCCCAAAATATTGCGGTGGTGACCACACCCATCGCTGTATAAAGCGAAAATTTCTGACCGTGGGCCTTCAGTCCCGTCTGCCGGTCATAGAAAATCCAGTGCTTGTCGAGGGTATATTTGACCAAAAGTCCGACAAGAGTACCCGCAAACACTGCAGCCGCGAAGTACCAGCCACCCTCGCCAAGCGACAGGACTGCGCGCTGCGCAGCCAGGTTCAAGGCCATCGCCACGATGGCAAAGGCGGAATAGCGCAGAATCAATCCCTGAACCGTCACAGCATTGACCCCGCGACAACGAACAGCAGAATTATGGCAAAGCAAAGCAGGCTGACAGGGTCCTTGGCCGCGTAGATCACGGGATCATCGTGCATGTTGCCACGATGCGTAATCATGACGGTCCGGGTGATCCAGAACAGCAGGACAGCACACACGCCCCATAGGGCTTGCGGGTAGGAGTAGAGCTGCACCACCGCCGGCGAGCTGACATAGAGCGCCATCACCAGAACGGCGACATAACCCGCACTGACGGCGATCATGGAGATAATCGGAAGGTCATCCACGTGATAGCCGCGCCCGGTTGCCGACAATTTACCGCGTGCCGCATAGTCCACCAACTCGGCCTGCCTTTTGACCGCCGCAAGCGACAGGAACAGAAACATCGAAAATGCCAGGAGCCACACCGAAAGCTCCAACCTTGTTGCCGCTCCACCCGCCACGATCCGGGTCGTGTAAAGGCCGGCCAAGACACAGATGTCGATGACCAACTGGCGCTTTAGATACAATGAATACCCGGTCGTCAGTGCATAATACGCCACCATCACCAGGAAAAACTCCAGCCCGACCGTGGCTGCAATGACCGAGCCTGAAATCAGCAAACCGGCAGCCATCCACGTTCCGGACGAAATCGGAATGCTGCCCGAAGCAAACGGCCGCGCGCGTTTGCGCGGATGCGCCCGATCTGCTGCAAGGTCCAGCAAGTCATTCAGAACATAGACACTGGATGCGATCAGGCTGAACGATATGAAAGCCAGCAACGACAACCAAAACACCTGCCCCGTCAGTTGATGGGCCGCCAGCATCGGCAAAAAGACCAGCAGGTTCTTCATCCATTGATGCGGACGCAGCGCCTTGAGATAGGACCGGGCGGTCACTTCGTGTGTGTGCAGATGCTCGACCTTGGGTGCGACCGCTTCCGCTTGTTTCGCCAGTCCCAGCCCCGCGTTCACGGAAACCGCCAGATTGGCCCTTCGCCACACCGCAAGGTCGGCGTAGGAATCGCCCATATAGGCGTATCCGCCCGGACCAAAGCGTTCGTCCAGAAACTCGGCCTTGTTTTCACCTTTCAGGTTCAGCGACCCGTCGGAACCATAAACCTCGTCGAAAATACCCAGATGGGCTCCGATGCTTTGGGCAATGCCTTCATCCGAGGCCGTCACAAGGGCGGTCTTGCCGCCATCAGCGCGCCATTTCTCGACGTACTCCACCACCTTGGGATCATAAGGCAACGAGGTGACGTCAATTTCGGCCTCTTCGGCCAGGTAACGTTTCAAAGAAGCGCGTCCACCCAACAGAGCCGCGGCGGAGTGAAACGGGCTGCGCCAGTTCCGTCCGAAAGCCGACCAAAAGCTTTCGTACAGCATGTCACTCTTCAAAAGAGTGCCATCCAGATCTACCACAAGGATTTTGCACATAAATCAACCAACTATAATCATTACCCGGGACGGGGAACTATGAGGTCCGTTATTGCAAAGCTCAAAAGGCATGGCAACTGCACAGCCGTGCCCGCCAACCTTTCTCGTCATAGCCTGCTTCGATATCACGTCAGTGCCTGTCACGGCTCTTTGTTTCACCAATTTCTATGGCCAAATGATGGCGTCACGGCCTATCCCAGTGACGCTGTACCATAATCGCGTTCTTTCAAGTGTTTGACGGCTCCGCACCCAAAGCGGCCGTATTCATATTGCGCGAGCTTCAAGGATCACGTCACTCTGGAATGCGCCCACTTCAGCGCCCAGTCACGCGCGGATACGCTGCCAGAGACACCGTGCAACGGAGACACAGACGACCCCTGCGCTGACTATAGTTGACGATTTGGAAACTCTACCGCCGCACCTGATACCGCATCAGACAACGGTCCGGATCCCACTGTTCCGCGTGCAGTTTCGTCGCACCAATTCGAGGCTGGATGCTTGAGGTGCAGCCAGCCGAGCACGCGAGCTTTGACAGAGCAAATGCCCTGAACACTATACCAAAACGGGTGCGGTGGTGGTGCCCAAGGAGAGACTCGAACTCTCACGCCCGTGAAGGCGGGGGATTTTGAATCCCCTGCGTCTACCATTCCGCCACTTGGGCCACGCGCATTGAATTACCGCCCATCTGGCCGAAGGTCCAGAGGCAAAAATCGGTCAATCGACGATCAGCCCGAGACAGATCGGTTGACGCCCCGTCGGGCGCGTGGTTTGCCTCGTCATGACAAAGCTTGGGAACTCGCGCTGATGCTGCAATCGCTTTATGATCGGACGATCCGACTGGCCGACCACCCACACGCCCTGTGGGTGTTGGCATTTGTGGCATTCATCGAAAGCTCGGTCTTTCCGATTCCACCCGACGTGCTGATGATCCCAATGATTCTGGCGCGCCCATCGCGGGCATGGCTGATTGCCACCGTTGCGCTGGTTTTTTCGGTCCTGGGCGGGCTTTTGGGATACGCAATCGGCGCGTTTTTCTACGACAGCATCGGACAACCCATCCTCGAAGCGATGGGCAAGGGTCACGCGATGCAGGAATTCAACCAGAGGTTCAACGATTTCGGGTTCTGGGCCGTTCTGACCGCCGGTGTCACGCCTTTCCCGTACAAGGTCATCACGATCATGTCCGGTTGGACGGGAATGCCGCTGGGAACTTTCATCGCCACTTCGATTCTCGCCCGCGCTTTGCGGTTCTACATCGTCGCCGGGTTGCTTTGGGGCT
The DNA here is from genome assembly GCF_056537165.1 of Ruegeria sp. CG8. Lineage (NCBI taxonomy): Bacteria > Pseudomonadati > Pseudomonadota > Alphaproteobacteria > Rhodobacterales > Roseobacteraceae > Ruegeria > Ruegeria sp. CG8. The sequence goes on from NZ_JBQFRA010000002.1 coordinate 60,594, forward strand.
TTGGCGAGCCTATCCGGGACTTCATCGAAAAGCGGCTTGGGCTGATGTTCACCTTGTTCATCATTCTTCTGATCGGCGGATTTCTGGTGGTGAAATACATATGACGCGGAAACGGACACTCATTTTGCTGGCCGCGGGTGGGTCTGCAGCATTGCTTCTTGCGGCTTGGGGGTTCCAGTATCTGGGCGGCATGGCCCCGTGTAAATTGTGCATCTGGCAGCGCTACCCTCATGGTGCGGCTGTGCTGCTCGGCGTGCTGGCTTTTGCATTTCCGGGCGTTCGCCTGCTGCCCCTCCTCGGCGCAGCCGCCGCCGCCGCCACGTCCGGCATCGGCGTCTATCACGCCGGGGTCGAGCGCGGCCTGTGGGAAGGTCCGTCCAGTTGCACATCCGGCAGTATCAGCGGCCTGTCCGCCGAGGAGCTGATGGAGCAGATCATGGCCGCCCCGTTGGTACGGTGCGATGATATCCCGTGGGAAATGTTCGGGCTGTCCATGGCTGGGTGGAACGCACTGCTGTCCGCAGGTCTGGTTCTGGTGTGGCTGGCCGCCTGGCGCGTGCGCTGATCCTACTGGGCGTCCAGTTCCGCATCCCAATACAGAAAGTCGATCCAGCTTTCGTGCAGGTGGTTCGGCGGAAACTTCCGTCCGATATTCTGCAGCATACTGGCGTCAGGCTGCCGAGGCGGCTTGCGCAGGCTCATCCCCGCCTGACGCAGCGATTTCGACCCCTTGCGCAGATTGCATGGACTGCAGGCGGCCACCACGTTCTGCCAACTTGTGACACCCCCTGCTGCACGCGGCACGACATGGTCGAAAGTCAGTTCGCCCCGGCTGCCGCAGTACTGGCAGCGGAATTCATCCCTCAGAAATAAATTAAAGCGCGTGAAGGCCACGCGCTTTCTGGGTTTCACATAGTCTTTCAGGACAACCACCGACGGTATTCGGATCACCGTACTCGGGCTGCGGACCACTTCGTCATACTCGGCGACGATATCGACCCGGTCCAGCCAGGCGGCCTTTATCGCCTCCTGCCAGGGCCACAGCGACAGCGGATAGTAGGAAAGCGGGCGATAATCGGCGTTCAAAACCAATGCCGGATGGTGCTTGAGGGCACCTGGCTCCCTGACAAATTCGGTCCTGAAATCTCCGTCCATGGCTGAATCGCTCCTCGCTCTCGGCTGCCTGTATGGGACACCAGAGCGGGGAGCACCCGCCCCGGTCTTAACTTAACTATATATCGTGTTAAAACTCTGACAAGTCCTGTTTTTCCACAACATCTCGGTAACGGACTATTCGGAATCCGTAACAATCCCGTGACAATTATCCACAGCTTGCGCAGGTCCGGAACTGAGAGTATGGCGGAGCTCATGTCATGGTTCATCCGCTTCAACAAACCCTTTGACGTGCTGCCGCAGTTCACCGACCGGCAAAATGCCGAGTCGCCCCGCAGCACCCTGTCGGATTTCATCGACCTGCCGGGGGTCTATCCGGCCGGGCGGCTGGACCGTGACAGCGAGGGGCTGATGCTGCTGACCGACAATGGGCGGCTGCAATCCCAGATCTCTGACCCCAAGCACAAGATGCCCAAAACCTACTGGGTCCAGGTCGAGGGAATCCCGGATGCGGCGGCCATTCGGGCCCTGCGCGACGGGGTCGAGTTGAATGACGGCATGACCCGCCCAGCCAAGGCGCGGCTGATCGACGAACCCCAAAGCCTGTGGCCACGCACGCCGCCAATCCGCGAACGCAAGACGGTGCCGGACTGCTGGCTGGAACTGACCCTGCGCGAGGGGCGCAACCGGCAGGTGCGCCGCATGACGGCCGCCGTGGGCCACCCCACCCTGCGCCTGATCCGCGCCCAGATCGGAGACTGGACACTGGACGATCTCGCACCCGGCAGCTGGGACAGCTTGCCGATGCCCGTTCTGGAAACCGCCCCCCAACGCAAGCGGGACCGGCGACCGCGGCGGTGACTTTTTCGGCGATTTCCGCTATCATATCTCCATGAAAGTAGCAGCCGGAATCCCGTCGCCTTCGGGCATTCTCGAGGCCGCGCTGTATGTCGATGATCTGGACGCCGCCGAACGGTTCTATGGCGAGGTACTGGGCTTGGAACGCATTCAGCGCGTCAAAGGTCGGCATGTGTTCTTTCGGGTCGGCGCCTCGGTGTTGCTGTTGTTCAACCCGGACCAGACGGAACAGCCCCCGACCAACCCTGACCTGCCGGTGCCGCCGCATGGCGCACGCGGTCCGGGGCATGTGTGCCTGATCCTGACGCGCGACCAGATCGCGTCGATGCGCAAGCATCTGCTGAACTGGAACGTCCCGGTCGAGGCCGAGTTTGACTGGCCCAACGGGGCACGATCGCTCTATGTGCGCGACCCGGCCGGAAATTCGGTGGAGTTTGCCGAGGGTCACCTGTGGGGGTGACCCTGCCGCGTCACAGGCTCAGCTTGTCGCGCATGAAGGCCAAGGCGACGCCCAGCCCGTCGGGCGCGATACCGTGGCCGGTGCCCTTCATGACATGAGCAAAGACCTCCTTGAAGCCTGCGCGCTGCAGGGCCTCGGCGGCCTCGGGCAGCGATTGCGGCGGCACCACGTCATCGGCATCTCCATGAACCAGCAGTACAGGCATCCGGCTGACCACCTCGTCGGCCAGCAGGTCCGGCTCCAGCAGGCGGCCGGAAAACGCGATCACGCCGGCCACCGGATCTTCGCGGCGCGGAGCCACGTGCAGGCTCATCATGCTGCCCTGGGAAAAGCCGAACAGCACCACCTGCTCGGGCAGCACGTCCTCGTCCACCATCAGGGCATCGAGAAAGGCGTTGAAATCCTCGACCGCCATTTCCATGCCGCGCCGAGCCTCTTCCTCGGACGAGCCGTCGATCCACGGGATCGGAAACCACTGATACCCGTTGGGCATGCCGGGGATCTGCTCGGGTGCGTCAGGGGCCACGAACAGCGTGTCGGGCAGGTGTTCGCCCAGAACATCCGCAAGCCCCAGCAGATCGGCCCCGTTGGCGCCATAGCCGTGCACGAACACCACGACCGAGCGCGTGTCGCCCGAAACCGGCTCTTTGCGGAGCGCGTTCAAAACCCGTGTCATCTGATCCCTTCCCTATCCTTGGCCACGCGGTAATAGGCCCACAGAACCCGGGCTGCAACCGACCGCCACGGCGACCACGCCTCGGCCATTTGCCGCAGCGCCTTGTCGGTCGGCCGATCCGGCAGGCCGTACAGCATCCGCGCGGCCTCCTGCAGGGCCAGATCGCCCGGCGCGATCACATCCGCCCGCCCCAGCGAGAACATGGCATAGATCTCGGCCGTCCAAACCCCGATGCCCGGCACCTGTGTCAGGGCCGCAATGACCACGTCATCGGGCGCCTCGCGCAGGGCCTTGTAATCGATCCGCGCCTCGGCCAGCGCCCGGGCATACCGGATCTTCTGGCGGCTCAGCCCCACTGCACGCAGATCGTCGTCGGTGGCCCATTTGATCTTGCGCGGCCCGGTCAGGCCCGCCTGCTGCATCCGCCTCCAGATCGCGTTGGCCGAGGCCACGCTGACCTGCTGGCTGACGATGGCGCTGAGCAGTTGCGCGAAGCCGTCGGGCCGACGGCGCAAGGGCAACGGGCTGGTCAGTTCGATTGCGTGCGCCATGCGCGGACAGGCGTCAGAAAGCCACTCGGCCCCTTCCGCAACGCATTCTGGTGTCTCGATAATTCGACCAACGGTCATGGCGGCTCCGGGTGGCGGTTCGGGGCGCAGGTTAGGCTGCTTTGTCGCATATGCAACCCGCTTGTATGTCCGCCGGTTCGCCGATACCCATTTGCGCATGACGATGACCAGCACCGCCCCCGACGATACCCGCGCCAAACGGAATGTTGCCGTTCTGGTGGCGGCCCAAGCGATTCTGGGCGCGCAGATGCCGATGATCTTCATCGTCGGCGGATTGGCGGGCCAGTCGCTGGCCAGCAACGCTTGCCTCGCCACGCTGCCGATTTCGCTGATCGTTCTGGGTTCGATGCTGGCGGCCACGCCGGTCTCGGCCATCATGCAGCGCTGGGGCCGCCGCGCTGGGTTCCTCGTCGGCGCCACCGCCGGAGCGGTGGGCGGCGCCGTAGGCGCCTATGGCCTGTACCTGGGATCGTTTCCCGTGTTCCTGTTGGGCAGCCTGCTGACCGGCATCTACATGAGCGCACATGGCTTCTATCGCTTTGCCGCCGCCGATACCGCGTCGGACGCATTCCGGCCCAAGGCGATTTCTTATGTCATGGCCGGCGGTCTGGCTGCGGCCATCATCGGGCCGCAGATCGTCAAACTGACCTCGCAGGCCTATGTCATTCCCTTCCTGGGCACCTATTTCGCGGTGATCGCGGTGAACGTCATCGGGTCGGTCCTGTTCCTGTTTCTGGACATTCCGACCCCCGACCGCCCGTCACAGGATGCGCCCAAAGGCCGGTCGCGGCTGGAGCTGCTGAAAACCCCGCGCATCGCCGTGGCCATCATCTGTGCCATGGTCTCATACGCGCTGATGAACCTGGTGATGACCTCGACGCCGCTGGCGGTCGTCGGCTGCGGCTTCTCCGAAGGTGATGCGGCGGATGTGGTCACCAGCCACGTTCTGGCGATGTATGTTCCCAGTTTCTTCACCGGCCATCTGATCGCCCGGTTCGGGGCCGAGAAGATGGTCGCAATCGGGTTGGCAATTTTGGGCGGCGCGGGCGTTGTGGCCCTACAAGGCGTTGAGATCGAGAACTTCTTTCTAGCCCTCGTGCTGCTTGGAATCGGCTGGAACTTCGGCTTCATCGGCGCCACCAGCATGCTGGCGGCCGAGCACGAGGTGCATGAACGCGGCCGAGTGCAGGGCCTGAACGACCTGCTGGTGTTCGGCGGCGTGACGATAGCGTCGCTGGCCTCGGGCGGATTGATGAATTGTTCGGGCGGATCCCCGGTCGAGGGATGGACCGCCGTCAACCTGGCGATGGTGCCGCTGCTGACCTTGGCGGGCGGCGCGCTGCTGTGGCTGGTGCTGAGGCCCCGCGAGGCCAAACTCTCCTGATCACCACCGTCCGGTCGAAGCCGTCCAGATCAGTGACACGCGCCGTCGGATTTCGCCCACGTCCAGCGCACCAGCAGCGACCCGACCAGGCTCAGCCAGCACACGACGCAGGACACGGTCTGCCTGCCAGCCGACAAAAAGCGCAGGGCGCGCCTGATCCGAAACATCGGCGCGCCGTGCTCGCGCCGCGGACATCCTGTCCAGCGCGCGCTCGGCCAACTGGCGCACCCCGTTCGGCGTCCCGTCCAACAGGGGAATGCGCCCGCGGGCTTCAAGCTCGGGGATGGCGCGAAACCAGTTCGCCACACCGACCGCATAGCCAAAGTCGCGCAGGACCGTTTCGTCGGCGGCACCCAGGGCTTGCGCCGAGGCGACCATCAGCGAGCCCGCGCTGTGGGTCAGGTATGCCTCGAAGTGTTCCTTATCCTCGAACGGATCCCGGTAGATATCCCAACGCCTTACGGCCACATATTCATCCAGAATCGCCGCCAGATGCGGGGACAGGACGCGCGACAGGGGCGTGACCACCTCGTGCCGCCGCACCGTGGGTCCTTCAGCGATCTCCTGCAGCGCGTCGCGCCACCATTGCAGGCGCATTTCCGCGATCATCGGCTCTTGGGTGACCCACGGCGCGCGGGCGACCTCGATATTCATCGCATAGATGGGAAATAGCACAGCCCGCGCCTGAACCGGCGCCGCCATCGCGGCCATGAACCGATCAGGGTCGGCCCGGTGGACCAGCGCCGCGCAGGCCTTGACGTCGTCGTCGAAGGGCACGCTCACCCGGCCACCACCGATTGCGGGCTGCAATCGCGCACCAGCTTCCACTGGATGGCCTCCAGCAGAGCCTCGAACGAGGCGTCAACGATGTTCGCGCTGACCCCTACCGTGGACCAGCGCCGCCCCTGCCCGTCTTCGCTGTCGATGATGACGCGGGTCACGGCCTCGGTCCCGCCCTGGGTGATGCGCACCTTGAAGTCCACCAGGTGCATATCGTCCAGAATGGGCGAGTACTGCCCCAGATCCTTGGCCAGCGCCTTGGCCAGCGCGTTCACCGGGCCACGGTCGCTGCCGCTCTCGTCCATCGACTCACTGACCGACAACTTCTTCTCGCCGTCCACCTTCACCACGACGACCGCCTCGGACAGGCTGACCATCTGGTTGTACTTGTTCTTGCGCCGCTCGACCGTGACCTTGTAGCGCTTGACCTCGAAGAATTGCGGCAGCTGGCCCAGTTCATCGCGGGCCAACAGCTCGAAACTGGCCTGCGCGGTGTCATAGGAATACCCCTCGGCCTCGCGCGCCTTGATCCGTTCCAGGATGCGCCCCAGCTCCGGGTCTCCCGGCTTTACCTGCAACCCGGCCTCGGTCAGGCGTTTGCGCAGGTTCGACTGCCCCGCCTGGTTCGACATCGGAATGATCCGCGCATTGCCAACGGTCGCCGGGTCGACATGTTCATAGGTCGAAGGGTCCTTGAGGATCGCGCTGGCATGCAGCCCCGCCTTGTGCGCAAAGGCCGAGGCGCCGACATAGGCCGCCTGTTTGCTGGGCACCCGGTTCAGGATGTCGTCCAGCATGCGGCTGATGCGGGTCAGACCGGTCAGCGCGTCGCGGCTGACCCCGATCTCGAAGGTCGAGGCATAGGGTTCTTTCAACAGCAGCGTCGGGATCAGCGCGGTCAGGTTTGCGTTGCCGCAGCGCTCACCCAGCCCGTTCAACGTGCCTTGGATCTGGCGCGCGCCGGCATCCACGGCCGCCAGGGAACAGGCCACGGCATTTTCGGTGTCGTTGTGGGTGTGGATGCCCAGCCGGTCGCCAGGAAAACCCGCTGCGATCAGCTCGGACACGATCCGCCCCACTTCGGCCGGCAGCGCGCCGCCATTGGTGTCGCACAACACCACCCAGCGGGCACCGGCCTCCAGCGCCGCCTGGCAGACCTGCATGGCATAGGCGGGGTTGTCCCTGTAGCCGTCAAAGAAATGCTCGGCATCGAACAGCGCCTCGCGCCCCTGCGCCACGATATGCGCGACCGAGGCGCGGACGTTCTCGACATTCTCCTCCAGCGAGATCCCCAGCGCGTCGGTCACGTGATAGTCATGCGACTTGCCCACCAGACAGACCGCCCGCGTGCCGGCGTTCATGACGGCGGCCAGCACGTCGTCATTCTCGGCCGAGCGCCCGGCCCGCTTGGTCATGCCAAAGGCGGTCAGGCGGGCGCGCGTCTTGGGCGCGGCGTCGAAAAACGCGCTGTCGGTGGGGTTCGCACCGGGCCAGCCGCCTTCGATATAATCCACCCCCAAAGCATCCAGCGCCTGCGCGATCTGGACCTTTTCGGCGGTCGAGAACTGAACGCCTTGGGTCTGCTGCCCGTCGCGCAGCGTGGTGTCATAGAGGTACAGGCGCTCTTTGCTCATTCCACGGCCTCCAGCCTGCTGGCGTCAAAGCCCGCGCCGGGCACCAGTTCGACCCCGTCCTTGCTCATCCGCACTTCCAGACCAGCCGCCAGATAGACGGCCTTCAACCGATCCACTTCCGAGAAATCCTTGGTCTGCATCGCCTCGGCCCGAACACGGGCCAGCCGGTCGGCATGGGCCGACAGATCCACGCCGTCGGTTTCGGCCCAGGCCCCCATGTCAGGCTCCAACAGACCCAGGATCCGCGCACTGGCCAGCAAGGTCGCGGCGTCGCCGTTCGAGGCCAGACGATGCAGCTCGGCCAGGGCGCCCGCCGTGTTCAGGTCATCGGCAAGCGCCTCGGTCACCGCGGGCGCCGCGCTGGCTGCGGGTTCGATGCCCGCTGTCAGCGCCCGCCACTTGCGCAACGTGGCCTCGGCCTCGCGCGCCTTCTTTTCTGTCCAGTCCATCGGCTTGCGATAGTGGGTCTGCAGGAAGACGAACCGGATCACCTCGCCCGGCACGCCCTGATCCAGCAGGTCATGCACGGTGAAGAAATTGCCCAGCGATTTGGACATCTTCTTGCCTTCGACTTGCAGCATCTCATTATGCAGCCAATAGCGCGCAAATTCGCCGTGCGGATGGGCGCATTTGCTCTGGGCAATCTCGTTTTCGTGGTGCGGGAACATCAGGTCATTGCCGCCGCCATGGATGTCGAAACTCTCGCCCAGCAACTCATAGCTCATGGCCGAGCATTCGATATGCCAACCCGGACGCCCCCGGCCCCAGGGCGACTCCCAACCGGGCAGTTCATCGTCCGAGGGCTTCCACAGCACGAAATCCATCGGGTTCTTTTTATAGGGCGCAACCTCGACCCGAGCGCCCGCGATCATGTCATCGACTGACCGGCCCGAAAGCTTGCCATACTCGTCGCGCCAGCTGTCCACCGCGAACAGAACATGCTCCTCGGCCTCATAGGCGTGCCCCTTGGCAATCAGGTCCTCGATCATCGCGATCATCTGGTCGATATACCGCGTGGCCCGCGGCATCTGGTCGGGCTCCAGCGCCCCCAGTGCGCCCATGTCATGCAGGTACCAGCCGATCGTCTCGTCCGACCGCTCCTGCACCAACTGTTCGAGCGTTCCTTCGGCCCCGGCCTGCTTGCGCGCCAAGGCCGTCGCGTTGATCTTGTCATCGACGTCGGTGAAGTTGCGCACATAGGTCACATGCTCGGGCCCGTGGACGTGACGCAGAAGACGGTACAGCACGTCAAATACCACCACAGGCCGCGCGTTGCCCAGATGCGCCCGGTCATACACGGTGGGTCCGCAGACATACATCCGCACGTTGTCGGGATCGATCGGAACGAAGTCTTCCTTCGTCCGGGTCCGCGTGTTGTGCAGTTTGATCGTCGTCATGCGTCTGGCTCCTGGATACAGCAATAGCGTGCGCGTTGACGCGGGCTTAGCAACTTGTCTCAGGGAAGAAAACGAAAGAAACCGGCCCGCGTGAAAGTTCAGCAGGGAATGCAGCAGATAATGATGCAGGTCTTCCGGTTCATGGCCCATCGCATAGCACGCCCGGTCCCGCACGCCAAGACTTCTGTTGCCGACCGGGGAAGCTGATTGACAAATCACCGCGGCTCTGACCCATTCGGCGGACTTGCTGCAACGGAGGCGCGCCATGAAACTTTCGCACCGCATCACACATCTGACCGGAGGCGGTTCGGACGGGTGGGACGTGTTCTATCGTGCGCGCCGCATGATTGCCGAAGGCCAGGCCGTGACCGAGCTGACCATCGGCGAGCATGACATCCGAACCCACCCCTCGATCCTGGCCGAGATGGATCGGTCGGCGCGCGCGGGCCATACCGGATACGCCATGGTTCCGGGCACCGATCTGCTGCGCGATACCGTGGCCGCGCGGGTGCAGACCCGGACGGGCGTTCCCACCACGCGCCACAACGTGCTGATCACCCCGGGCGGACAGGCCGCGCTATTCGCCGCGCATATGGCCGTGTGCGACCCGGGGGATGTGGGCCTCTATCTCGATCCGTTCTACGCCACCTATCCCGGCACGATCCGCGGGGCGGACGCTGTCGCGCGCGCGGTTCAGACCCGGGCCGAGGACGCCTTTCAACCCGACGCAACCCTGATCGCCGAACGGGCCGAGGGTGCCGCTTCGCTGTTGATCAACACGCCGAACAACCCGACCGGGGTCGTCTATTCCCGCGAGACTCTGACCGAGATCGCCGATCTGTGCCGCGAACGCGACATCTGGCTGATTTCGGACGAGGTCTATGACACGCAGGTCTGGGACGGCGCACACCTGTCGCCCCGCGCCCTGCCCGGTATGGCCGACCGCACCCTGGTCGTGGGCTCGATGTCAAAATCCCACGCCATGACCGGGTCGCGCTGTGGCTGGATCGTTGGCCCCGAAGAGGCCATCGAACATCTGATCAACCTTGCCACGCACACCACCTACGGGGTTCCGGGATTCATTCAGGACGCTGCTAGCTTTGCGCTGACCGCCGGGGACGAACTGGAGGAAGAGGTTGCGGCCCCCTTCCGCCGCCGCCGCGCCTTGGCGATGCAGGTTCTGGCCAGACAGAACACCGTTGGCCTGATCCCGGCTCAAGGCGCGATGTATCTGATGCTGGACATCCGCGCGACCGGGCAAAGCGGCGAAGACTTCGCAAATGCGCTGCTGGACACCCACGCCATCGCGGTCATGCCCGGAGAAAGCTTCGGCCAAGCCGCCGCAGGGCATGTGCGCGTGGCCATGACCATCGACGATGAACGGTTCGCCGCAGCCCTTCAGACCCTGTGCGATTTCGCCGCCCGGCTGGCGGGTCAGACAGCGGCCGAGTGACCGAGACGGGTTTCGCTCAGAACCGGAAGGTCGTGCGCAGATTGAAGGTGTTGGTATCCAGATCGCCGCGCGACCGCGTGACATCGTTGAAATTCTGCCGCAAGGCTTCGCCACTGATGATCAGCCGGTCGCCCAGAGGATAGGCTACGCCGATCCCGTAGACGGCCGCCGTGTCGCTGTCGCCCGAAGTATTCGCCCGCGCGGCACCCACCACGACGTAGCCCAAAGCGCGCCCGAACTCGTACCCGCCGCGCAGTTTCACGCGGGATACGCTGTCCAAACTGCCCTCCGAAGCGCCCAGGTCGAGGTTCAGCCGGTCATATTCCAACTCACCCCCGACGACGAAGCTGCCCAGATCCAGATCGTATCCGATATTCGCGCCGATGCTGCCCGAGTTGCCCCCACTGCCGCCGGGGCCGTCCGCGTCGGTATAACCGAAGGTGAACCCTGCATAAGGCCCGGTCCAATCCTCGGCCAACGCCACCTGCGCCGCTGGAATCAGCAGGACCGACAGCAAGGCGCGGATCAGTTTCATGCAGACCTCCAGTTTTTGTTCAGCACCCTTTGCGATTGCAACAGATGCGGTGATGTGCACCTCAATTAAACATGTGCTTTGGTGCCGTCAGATCAATTCAAGTCACGCAAATCTTAACAATAAGTAATGGAAGCATAACATATTTCGCCCTTGCGTGAGGATTTCCTGCGGCGTTCATCGAAGTTCCAAATTTTCGGGGCCAAAAGCGACATCGGTCGCAAACAGGACAGATTGCTTGCGCGGACCCTGACACCATTCGTCGCAGGAGTTGAGGACCACATGCCAAACGATATCTGGAAGATCTGCCTGATCAGCCGCACCATCGGTGCCGATCGGGGGCGTGCGGCACGAGGACGGCCGTGACGGGTTGAAGCTTCCCCCCTTTGACCTGACTTTCAATTTGGAACCCTCACCATGAACGACCAATCCCGCTCAACGTCCCGCAGTGGCGGCCGCGCCGCCCGTCGGGCCGCCCGTGCCGCGGCCCTGCCCGAACATCTGCGCCCCGTCCGCCCGGGGCTTGAGGGCGGCACCTACAAACCGCTCAGCCAACAGGACATGGAGCGTATTCACTCCGCCGCTCTCGATGCGCTCGAAACCATCGGTCTGGCCGACGCGCCACCCAGCGGGATCGATTACCTTGTCAATGCCGGCTGTACGCTGGGCGATGACGGACGCATCCGTTTCCCCCGAGCACTGGTCGAGGACGCGATCGCCCGCGCCAACCGGTCGGTGACGCTGTACAGCCGCGACGGCAAAACCGATCTCGAACTGTCCGGCGGACGTGTTCATTATGGAACCGCCGGTGCAGCCGTCAGCATGGTCGACGCCCAAGGCCGCAATTACCGCGACTCGACTGTGCAGGACTTGCACGATGCCGCGCGGATTTGCGAACAACTGGACAATATCCATTTCGTGCAGCGCCCCATGGTATGCCGTGATATCACCGACAACCGCGAGATGGATCTGAACACGATTTATGCTTGTTGTTCCGGAACTTACAAACACATCGGAACATCCTTCACAGACCCCAGCTATGTAGCTCCGGCCATGGAAATGCTGCATATGATCGCTGGCGGCGAGGATAAATGGCGTGAACGGCCCTTCGTCTCGAACTCGAACTGCTTTGTCGTGCCTCCGATGAAATTCGCGACCGAGAGCTGTCAAGTGATGGAAGAATGCATCAAGGCGGGGATGCCGGTCCTGTTGCTATCCGCTGGGATGGCGGGCGCCACGGCCCCCTCAACGGTGGCCGGTGCGATTGTCCAGGCTACGGCGGAATGCTTGGCCGGTCTGGTTTATGTAAACGCCGTAAGCCCGGGCGCTCCGGCGGTTTTCGGCACTTGGCCCTTTGGCCTTGATCTCAGGACCGGTGCGATGAGCGTCGGGTCTGGCGAGCAGGCCCTGTTGACGGCAGGCTGCGCCCAGATGCACAAATTCTATGACCTGCCCGGCGGCGCTGCAGCCGGTGCTTCGGACTCCAAACTGCCCGACATGCAAGCCGGATGGGAGCAGATGTGTTCCAACGTCATGGCCGGGCTGTCCGGCCTGAACATGGTCTACGAAGCAGCCGGCATGCACGCTTCGCTGTTGGGTTTCTGCTTTGAAAGCCTGATCCTTGGTGACGATCTGATCGGTCAGGCCCTGCGATGCGTTCGTGGAATCGAGGTCACGGACGACACGCTGGCGCTGGACCAGATCGCGTCGGTCTGTCTCGGTGGCCCGGGTCACTACCTGGGAACGGACGCAACACTCAGCCGGATGCAGGCCGACTATGTCTATCCGGCGCTTGGCGACCGGACCTCGCCCAAGGAATGGGCCGAGCTGGGCAAGCCGGACCTGGTCGAAAAGGCCACCGCACGCAAAGAAGAGATCCTTGGCGCTCCGTCTCCGGCGCGTTTCGATCCGGCGCTGGATGCGGAACTCAGAAGCAAGTTCAACATTCACTTGCCTGCATAACAAATTGAAAAGCAGCCCAGATCACTCTGGGCTGCCTTGTGCTTCAAGCTGTTAACCGTTGCTGGGCGGCAGCAGACCGGCTTCTTGCGCGGCTGCAATTTCGGCTTCATCCAAAGCGCCGTCACCATTCGCGTCCAAAAGCGAGAACGCATCGGCATCCATGTCGGGCACAACGGCCTGAACCTCTTCGATGGTCAGAACACCGTCGCCATTTGCGTCAGCCGAGCTCTGCGCGAATGCAAGCGCAGGGAACCCGAGGGCAACTGCGGCCAGAACGGCCAGTTTCTGAGAGTTCATTGTCAGTCTCCTGATAGGGGGTTTGTGGTAGTCTGTCCGGACAGGCACACAAAACACCCGCTCAGCCGCACTGTCATCGGCCGAAGAGATTTTCCCGCAATTCGCGCCAATCCCTGCCCGTTTGGGCCATTTGGATTCGCAAGCTTTCGCTGCGCCAAGCCGTCCGCCAGCGCATCGGCACAACTTCCCTCATCGGTACCCCTGTTCCCGGCAATCCGCCGCTCAGCCTGACCGAGTCGCAAAAAAGAAAGGGGGCCGAAGCCCCCTGTCAGTTTTGCCGTCCAGGCTCAATTCGTTGACCGCCCGGTGTTTTTTTGCCTGCGGCCTGGACTGCACATGGGACGAGCGCACCCGCCCCGTGAGAGAGTGGGAAGGACCGATATTCCGCCCCACCCTGTTCCCGGCCAGCACGGGCATGCCGGCCGAGTGGACCAGGGCAACCTAGGGTAAGTCTCAGGTTTTGCCCTGCTCCGAATTCGTCGGGACCGGAAGTCCGGGGGGAAATCCAGGTCCCTACACCCCGCCTGGCGGGGCGTTTGCCTTAGCTACACCCGCTGGTCGCCCCGCAGGTGTTGCATTTCATGCAGGTGCCGTTGCGCACCAGCGTGTAGTTTCCGCATTCGCCACAAGGATCACCCTCGTATCCCTGCATTTTGGCTTTTGTCCGGGCATCCATCCCGGTGGCCGTTTCGGTGACGACAGTGGTTTCGCTCTTGGTTTCAAAGGTCACGGCCGCTTCGGACAGTCCGGTCGCTTCGCCGGCGGCGCCGTTGAACATCATCAGGTCCTGCGGCAAACGCTTGCGCAAATAACCGGTCGAGCTGATCTGTTTCAGCACCTCGAGGGATTTCGAAGCCGCGCTGTCGCTGATCTCCGAGACGTTCGATACACCCTCTTCCTCGCCACGACCCAGGTCGTCGAATGTTGCGCCCTCGGGCTTCACATGCGCCAGGTCGGTGCGATCCAGGTACGACACGGCCAGTTCGCGGAAGATGTAGTCGAGGATCGACGTCGCGTTTTTGATCGAGTCGTTGCCTTGAACCATCCCGGCGGGTTCGAACTTGGTGAAGGTGAAGGCGTCGACAAACTCTTCCAGCGGCACGCCATATTGCAGACCGACCGAGACGGCGATGGCGAAGTTGTTCATCATCGCACGGAAGCCAGCGCCTTCCTTGTGCATGTCGATGAAGATCTCGCCCAGTTGCCCATCTTCGAATTCGCCGGTGCGCAGATAGACCTTGTGCCCGCCCACGATCGCCTTTTGGGTATAACCCTTGCGACGATGCGGCAGCTTTTCGCGGTGACTGCGGATGATCTCTTTGACCACCACCTTTTCGACGACCTTCTCGGCCAGAGTCACTGCCTTTTCCTGGATCGAGCCGCTTTCGAGGATTTCAGCCGCTTCGTCGTCATCCTCGACCAGCGCCGCCGCCAGCGGCTGGCTGAGCTTGGACCCGTCGCGATACAGCGCGTTGGCCTTGACGCCCAGGCTCCAGGACAGCTCGTAGGCCTTCTGGCAATCTTCGATCGTGGCGTCATTGGGCATGTTGATCGTCTTGCTGATCGCGCCCGAGATGAAGCTTTGCGCCGCAGCCATCATGGTGATGTGGCTGTCAACACCCAGGAACCGCTTGCCCTTCTTGCCGCAGGGGTTGGCGCAGTCGAAGATCGAGTAGTGCTCGGGCTTCAGATGCGGGGCCCCTTCCAGGGTCATGGTGCCGCAGACATGGTCGTTGGCTGCATCGATATCCGCCTTGCTGAAGCCCAGATGGCGCAGCATGTCAAAGGTCGGATCGTTCAGCTTGCTGGCCGGGATGCCCAGAACACCGGTGCAGAAATCCTCGCCCAGCGTCCACTGGTTGAAGACGAACCGGATGTCGAACGCGCTTTCCAGCGCGGCGTCGATCTTGGCCAGCTCGTTCGGGCCGAAACCGTGACCGGTCAGCGAGGTGTGGTTGATCCCCGGCGCGTTGCCGATGGTGCCATGACCCACCGCGTAGGACACGATCTCCTCGATCTGTGCCGAAGAGTAGCCCAGCTTCTCCAGCGCCGACGGCACCGAGCGGTTGATGATCTTGAAGTAGCCGCCCCCGGCCAGTTTCTTGAACTTCACCAGCGCAAAGTCGGGCTCGATCCCGGTGGTGTCACAGTCCATCACCAGACCGATCGTGCCGGTCGGCGCAATCACCGTGGCCTGCGCGTTGCGATAGCCGTTCTTCTCGCCCAAGCTCAACGCTTCATCCCAGGCGCTCATGGCCAGATCGATCAGGCGTTTGTCCGGACAGTTGGCGTGATCCAGCGGCACCGGCTTGACCGACAGCTTCTCATAGCCCTCGGTCACACCCTGGGCAGCGCGACGGTGGTTGCGGATGACCCGCAGCATGTGCTCGGCGTTGCGCTTGTAGCCCACGAACGGCCCCAGCTCTCCGGCGATCTCGGCCGAGGTGGCGTAGGCAACGCCGGTCATGATCGCAGTCAGCGCGCCGCAGATCGCACGACCCTCGTCCGAGTCGTAGCCATAGCCCATGTTCATCAGCAATCCGCCAATGTTGGCATAGCCCAGACCCAGCGTGCGGAAATCGTAGGACAGTTGTGCGATCTCTTTCGACGGAAACTGCGCCATCGTCACCGAGATCTCGAGCGTCAGCGTCCACAGACGGGCCGCGTGCATGTAATCGGCCGCCTGGAACTCGCCATCCTTCAGGAAGGTCAGCAGGTTCATCGAGGCCAGGTTGCAGGCCGTGTCATCCAGGAACATGTATTCCGAGCACGGGTTCGAGCCACGAATCTCGCCGTCTTCGGGGCAAGTGTGCCATTCGTTGACCGTGTCGTGGAATTGAATGCCCGGATCGGCGCAGGCCCAGGCCGCGTGGCCGACTTTTTCCCACAGATCGCGTGCTTTGACCGTGCGGGCAACCTTGCCGTCGGTACGGTTGATCAACTCCCAATCGGCATCTTTCTCGACCGCCTTCAGGAAGGCATTGGTCACACGGATCGAGTTGTTCGAGTTCTGCCCCGAGACCGAGCTGTAGGCCTCGGAGTCCCAGTCGGTGTCATAGGTCGGGAACTCGATGCTGTCGTGGCCCTGCTTGGCGTAGTCCAGCACACGCTTGATGTAAGTCTCGGGGATCGCGACCTTTTTCGCCTCTCGGATCGCCGTCTTCAAGGCGTCGTTCTTCTTGGGATCATAGGCATCCGCTTGCGCGCCGTCCCAAGCGCGGATGGCCTCGAAAATGCCGTTCAGCATCTTCTCGTGCATCTTCGATCCGGCAACGATCGAGGCCACCTTCTGCTCTTCGATCACCTTCCATTCGATGAATTGCTCGATGTCAGGGTGATCTGCATCGACGATCACCATCTTTGCTGCCCGACGGGTTGTCCCGCCTGATTTGATCGCGCCAGCGGCGCGGTCGCCGATCTTGAGAAAGCCCATGAGGCCCGAGGACTTGCCGCCACCCGACAGCGCTTCGCCTTCTGCACGCAGATGGCTGAAGTTGGTCCCGGTACCCGAGCCGTATTTGAACAGGCGCGCCTCGCGCACCCATAGATCCATGATGCCGCCTTCGTTCACCAGGTCGTCATCGACCGACTGGATGAAGCACGCATGCGGCTGCGGATGTTCATAGGCCGATTTCGACTTGGTCAGCTTGCCGGTCTTGTAGTCCACATAGTGGTGCCCTTGGGCCGGGCCGTCGATTCCATAGGCCCAGTGCAGACCGGTGTTGAACCATTGCGGGCTGTTCGGCGCGGCACGCTGCGTCGCCAGCATGTAACGCATCTCGTCGAAATAGGCGCGCGCATCCTCCTCGGTCGAGAAGTAACCGCCCTTCCAGCCCCAATAGGCCCAGGCACCCGCGAGGCGGTCAAAAACCTGCTTCGAAGACGTTTCGCCACCAAATTCGGCATCGTCGGCCGGAACCGAGCGCCACAGAAACTCGGGCACGTCCTTCTCACGGACTTTTTTCAGTTTGCTGGGAACGCCGGCCTTGCGGAAATACTTCTGAGCGATCACGTCGCTGGCGACCTGGCTCCACCGAGAGGGGACCTCGATGTTATCAAGGCGGAACACGATCGTTCCATCCGGATTGCGGATCTCGGACGTGACGGACACGAAGTCCAACTCTGCGTATGCGTCTTGCCCTGCCTTGGTAAATGTTCTTTCAATCTTCATGTCCGCCGCCCTAGATCAATCAGCCCAAATTCGGTTGTCCGGCACCAATTCCGTTTTGTGGCGGGGTGCCGCCCGCCTTGACCGCCGATCAGGGACGCAGAGGACCGGGCGCTGCCTTTGGCAGCGCAAACCCGTTTGCACGGTCGCACGTCAGTTTGGAGTGCTTTCCGACCCTCGCCCTATGCCAACTCTGGCTATTCCTACCAGATTTAGTGGCAACTCACTCGGCCCATACAATCTGGCGTATCTACCCATAGTTGGTCAACGGCATTTTTTGGCTCCGAACCAAAACTTTTCTGTTGACCGCAAAACCGCAGGATGGGCCAAGGCAGAACGCGCCGATTCCTCCACAACGCTGTCCACAAAACCGTGTAGATCGGTCAAATCGGATTTTCTTTTTTCCCGGCCCGGTTACGAGAAAATGGTCACCTGCCCGCCCGTGCCCCATACTGTGAGGAGAATCACCAATCTTCGTGGCAGCGCAACGCGGCGCATCACGACACACAAATGACGGAGTGCGCCGTGAGAACCTCGATTTTCCGTTTGTTTCCGGTCCTTACCTTGCTGGCCGCTTGTGCGACGCCCGAGCCGGAACAGTCTTCACGCAGTGCTCAGTTCGCCGAATACCCCGATCAGTTATTCAGCACGTTCGAGATCAGCTGCGAAGGTCCGGAGGAACGGTTCACACGGCCCGAGCGCAGCAGTTTCGAGTGCCGTTCCTCTCTGCCTCCGGAAACCACCGCGTTCTTGATCCTCAACTATGACGGTTACCCGCAGGACTTGCCCAAAGGGGTGCGCCGCATGTCTTCGACCCGCAATCAGGCCGGTTACCGGGTCGATGCCGAGTTGTTTTTCCTGGTCCCCCAGAAGGACGGAGCGACGATCAAGGTTCCCGTCGAAAGCTCGGTTCTGGATGATGAATTGACACGGCTCTACCGATATTTCGGTGGAACTCCGTTGTAAGGAAAGTGGTCGGGGCGGCGAGATTCGAACTCACGACCCCCTGTACCCAAAACAGGTGCGCTACCAGACTGCGCCACGCCCCGGACCGTGCGCCTTCCTAACGGCGTCATTCGGATTTGAAAAGCCCTAACAAGGCCAGATTGCAGGGCCTTGCGAAAAAATTTCGTGGCGCATGACCGTGCCTGGTGCGATCGAGTAGCGCGCGGCAAGCCCCGCATTCACCTCAAGAACCGCAAAGACCGAATCGCCGCCCTCGATCGGGGTCAGATCCCCCGGTACGGCATCGGAATGAACACGGGTCACCACGCCAGTGCGATCCAGAAAGATCATGTCCAGCGGGATCAATGTGTTCTTCATCCAGAATGCGACCGGCTGGGGCGGATCGAACACGAACAGCATCCCTTCGCCCTGAGGCATGCTTTCGCGGAACATCAAACCCTTTGCCCGCTCCTGCGGAGAAACGGCCAATTCGACCAGAAACCGGACCTGTGCCTTGTCATTGCGAAGGTCCACCCGGTCAGACCGGCATTCAGCAAAGGCGCCTTGTGACAGAAAAATACTCAGAAGAAGACCTGCCAGAATCCGCATCACGCGCAGCGCTCAGTCATTGAGCGCGGATTCCCACGCAAGCACTTGTGCGGCCATGCGGCCCCGCTTGCCGTCGATGACCCGCATCGCCAGCGCCTCGCCCGGCTGGAGATCGGCCAACCCGGACCGGCGCAGAACTTCGATATGCAAAAACACGTCCTCGCTGCGGCCGAAGACATTGGCAAAGCCGAAACCCTTGCTCTTGTCGAACCACTTGACGCGCGCGGCCTCGAGCGGCGCATGCGCGATCTCATTGGGATCCATTTCGGCGAAATCCGCCAGCATCACCGAGTCGGCCCGCTCGGGCGGATCGATGCTCACGACCTCAACCGCCTGAACCCCACGATCGGTACGGTGAGTCATGATCTCAATGCCCGCGCCATCGGCGACCGAGCTTTGCCCGAAGTTCCTCAGAACGTTCACGTGCAGCAGGATATCAGGACCCCCATCGTCGGACACGACAAAGCCATACCCCTTTGCGGGGTCAAA
This sequence comes from Ruegeria sp. CG8, assembly GCF_056537165.1. Lineage (NCBI taxonomy): Bacteria > Pseudomonadati > Pseudomonadota > Alphaproteobacteria > Rhodobacterales > Roseobacteraceae > Ruegeria > Ruegeria sp. CG8. The sequence goes on from NZ_JBQFRA010000002.1 coordinate 79,920, forward strand.
CCATTTTACGTGTCCACGAACGCGGTACATGCTGTTCAGGTCTTCTGGCACGGTGTTCCCATCACGAGATTCAAAGGGTCGTTAGGGGTCTGATGTGTATGGAAACGTCGGGCAAATTCAAGCTGAAAAAATTCAGACATTTCCGGGTGTTGCATTTCACGATACGCGAACGTCATGGATTCAACCTCTGTACGTTCCACTTTTGCTCGGACGGGTCGCGCCGCCAGCGGAACCTGTCGTGCAGCCGAAAGGCACCATCCGCCCAAAACTCGATTTCAACCGGCGTCAGCCTGTAGCCACCCCAGAATTCGGGTCGCGGCGGATTGGATCCCAACTTTGCCGTTACCTTCGCAACTTCGGCCATCAGAGCAGCCCGGCTGCTCAGAGGTTCCGACTGTCGCGATGCCCAGGCACCCAGCCGGCTTTTCAGCGAGCGTGACGCATAATATTCGTCGGCCAAGGGGCCGTCTTCTTTGGTGATTGTACCACGAACCCGGATCTGACGCCGCAGTGATTTCCAGTGCATCACAAAGGCGGCCTTGCCGGCCGCATCCAGCTCTTGGGCCTTGGCACTGTGATAGTTGGTATAGAAAACGAAGGAGTCCGCCTCGATATCCTTCAGCAACACCATCCGTGCGTTCGGCATACCATCGGGGTCCACGGTCGCCAGGGCAATCGCGTTCGGATCGTTCGGTTCCGTCTTTTCGGCCTCGGCCAACCAACGGGCCGCGATCACGAACGGATCGTCACCGGCAAAGATGCCGTTTCGCTCACTCATGTCCATCCCCTGGAACGAATTGAACATGACCCTACGGCGAGAACCCGCCCCGGGCAAGAGTGCATGGCCTTGATGCAGCGCAATCAATGGCATAAACCAACGCAACACATCGCGACGACAGGCGGAGAACCGAACATGTCAAATCAGTTGATGGCCGGCAAGCGCGGCCTCATCATGGGACTGGCCAATGACAAATCAATCGCATGGGGAATCGCCCGCGCCTTGTCCGAAGCCGGAGCCGAACTGGCTTTCTCTTATCAGGGGGATGCACTGAAAAAACGGGTCGACCCGTTGGCGGCCCAACTGGGGAGCGAGATCGTCCTGCCCTGTGACGTCAGCGACGAAGAGTCGATCGATGAGCTGTTCGCAGCGCTGAAAGAGAAATGGGGCAAGCTGGATTTCGTCGTCCACGCCATTGGTTTCTCCGACAAGAACGAACTTCGCGGCCGCTATGTCGATACGTCGCGCGCGAATTTCAAGCTGACGATGGATGTGTCGGTCTACTCCTTCACCGCCGTGATGCAACGCGCCGAGAAGCTGATGACCGACGGCGGCAGCGCCATCACCCTGACCTATTATGGTGCTGAGCAGGTCATGCCGCACTACAATGTCATGGGTGTGGCCAAGGCCGCGCTCGAGGCGTCGGTGAAATACCTGGCCGAGGACCTAGGCAAGGACAACATCCGCATCAACGCGATCTCGGCAGGGCCGATCAAGACCCTCGCCGCCAGCGGCATCGGCGACTTCCGCTACATCATGAAGTGGAACGAGTACAACTCTCCCCTGCGCCGCAACGTGACCATCGATGACGTGGGCAAATCGGCCCTTTATCTTCTGTCCGACCTCAGCAGCGGCGTGACCGGTGAAAACCTGCACGTTGACTCGGGCTATCACATCGTCGGCATGAAAGCCGTCGACGCGCCGGATGTGGAAAAGGGATAAGACCATGAGCGCAAAGGACCGCCTGCCCCACGAAAAAGGCTTTCACATCAGCTGGGACCAGATTCACCGTGACTCCCGCGCGCTGGCCTGGCGACTGGATGGTCAGGGACCGGATGAGGGCGCATGGCGCGCCGTTGTCGCGATCACGCGCGGCGGCATGGCACCGGCGATGATCGTCAGCCGAGAGCTGGACATCCGCACCGTCGATACGATCAGCGTCAAATCCTATCACCATCAGGAACGCGGCGAGGCAGAGGTGCTCAAGGCCCCCGATGCCGATCTGATGGGGGATGGTGAGGGCGTACTGATCATCGACGACCTGGTTGACAGCGGCAAGACGCTGGAACTGGTGCGCAAGATGTACCCCAAGGCCCATTTCGCAACGGTCTATGCCAAGCCCAAGGGCCGCCCAATGGTTGACACCTATATCACCGAGGTCAGCCAGGACACCTGGATCTTCTTCCCTTGGGATATGGCCCTGCAATATGTCGAACCCTATCGCGGCACCGACTGATCCCACTTATCCACCACAAATCAGCAAGACCGGACACCCGATGACATTGACCCGCACCGCCGCCACCTTCGCCCCTCCGGTGATGGAGGCTCGGCGTTGGCTCGAAGGGGTTAGGTTCTCGGAAGACCGCCCCCTTATCAATGTCAGCCAGGCGGCGCCGGTTGATCCGCCGCCTTTGGCGCTGCGGCAGGCGATGGCCGATTTCGCGATCAATCAGGACGCCGCACATCTCTACGGTCCGGTATTGGGCAACCCCGATCTGCGCGCGGAGCTCGCGCGTGAGATCGGCGATCACTACGCTGCCGAGGTTCGGCCGGAGCAGACAGCCATCACCTCGGGCTGCAATCAGGCCTTTGCCTCGGTCATCTCGGCGATCACGGATCAAGAGGATGAGGTCATCCTGCCAACGCCCTGGTATTTCAACCACAAAATGTGGCTGGACATGGCCGGTGTGCGGGCGGTTGATCTGCCGACCGGGTCGGACCTGCTGCCCGATCCGGAAAGGGCGCGCACGCTGATCAGCGAGCGCACACGCGCGATCGCGTTGGTCACGCCCAACAACCCGGGTGGCGTCGAATATCCGGCGGATCTGGTCCGTGCCTTCTATGACCTGGCGCAACAGCATGGCCTGCGCCTGCTGGTCGATGAAACCTATCGTGATTTCGACAGCCGCAGCGGCCCGCCGCACGCGCTGTTCCAGCAGCCCGACTGGGACCGGACGCTGGTGCATCTCTATTCCTTCTCGAAGGCCTACCGCCTGACCGGCCACCGCGTGGGCGCGATCGCCACAGGTGCGCCGCTGCTGTCCGAGGTCGAGAAATTCCTCGACACCGTCGCCATCTGCCCCGGCCAGATGGGCCAGTTCGCGGCGCTGTGGGGGATGCGGAACCTGTCGCAGTGGCTGGCGGGCGAACGCGCCGAGATTCTGGATCGCCGCGCCGCAATCACCGAGAACATGCCCCGCCTGACGGACAAGGGCTGGCGGCTGTTGGGTCTGGGGGCCTATTTCGCCTATCTCGAACACCCGTTCGACATGCCGTCGGACGAACTGGCGCGCAGATTGGTCGGTGACGCCGGTATTCTGCTGCTGCCGGGCACGATGTTCATGCCCGATCACGACCCCGCCGGGAAACGCCAGGTGCGCATTGCTTTCGCCAATCTGGACCGCGCCGGAATCGGGCTATTGTTCGACCGCTTGCAGGCTCTGTCCTTCTGAGCTTGCCCCCCGGCATCCCGCGTCGTATTCAGGGCCGCAACAGTCACGGCAGAACCCTGCCGCAAGATCCAAGAGGGCACTATGGCCGCAGGCATTAACAAACTCTCCAAAACCTTCGTCTGGATTCTCATGGGCATGCTGATGCTGGGTCTTGCCGGTTTTGGCGCCGTCAACCTCAGCGGAACGGTTCGCACAGTCGCCCAGGTCGGGGATGAGGACGTTTCGGTCGATGCCTATGTCCGCGAGCTACAGCGCGAAATCCGCGCGGTCGAGGCGCAGACCGGTCAACCGATGCAGATGTCACAGGCCCGCGAGCTGGGGCTGGATCAGCGGGCCTTGGCGCGTCTGGTTTCGCTGGCAGCCCTGAACAACGAGGTCGCACAGCTGGGTGTTTCGATCGGTGATGCCAACCTGCAGAAGGAAATCGTGGGTATTCAGGCCTTTCAGGGCCCTGACGGATCTTTTGACCGCGAAGCCTACCGGTTCCAGTTGGAACAGATCGGCATGACCGAAACCGAGTTCGAGGAAGACCTGCGAAAGGAAACAGCGCGGACAATCGTCCAAGGCGCGGTGATGGACGGTGTTGAAATGCCCGCGATCATGACCAAGGCCCTGGCCGACTATGTTCTCGCTCGCCGCAGCTTTACCGTCGCAACTCTGTCGCCGGACGCTCTGACGACCCCGATCCCAGAGCCGACAGACGCCGAGGTCCAAGCGTATTACGACGCGAATACCGATCGGTTCACCCTGCCGCGCACCAAAAAGATCACCTACGCCGTCCTGTCGCCGGAGATGCTGCAGGATACGGTCGAAATCGACGAAGACGCGCTCAAGCGCCTGTATGAACAGCGCAAGGACCAGTATCAGCAACCCGAACGTCGTCTGGTTGAGCGGTTGGTCTACCCCACGGAAGAAGAGGCGACTGCGGCGATGGCACAGCTGGAAGTCGGCGGGGCGGATTTTGAGCAGCTGGTACGCGAGCGCGAACTTGAACTGAGCAGTGTCGATCTGGGTGATGTGACCCGCGAAGATTTGGGCGAGGCCGCGGATGCCGTTTTTGCCGCAGAGATTGATCAGGTCGTGGGTCCCCTGCCCTCGGTCTTTGGTCCGGCCCTGTTCCGGGTCAACGGATCGCTGGCCGAACAGAACGTGAGCTTTGAGGACGCCGAACCGGAACTGCGTGCAGAGCTGGCTGGTGAACGCGCCCGGCGCCTGATCGAAAGCCAGGCCGAAGACATCAACGACATGCTGGCCGGCGGCGCCACGCTGGAAGAATTGGCCAACGAAACCGAAATGGAGCTTGGCAAGATTGACTGGACCCGTCAAAGCGACGACGGCATCGCCGCGTATGACGGCTTCCGCCAGGCTGCACAGGCCGTCCGCGAAGATGACTTCCCTGAAATCGGATTCCTCGAGGATGGTTCGATCTTTGCCCTGCGACTGGATGAGGTTCTGCCGCCGCGCCCCGAGCCGCTGGAGTCCGCACGCGACCGCGTCGCCGCCGCATGGGTACAGGAACAGACAGCCAAGGCGCTTGAGGAACAGGCCAACGGCATCGTGACTCAATTGGCCGTCGACGGTGATTTCACGGCGACCGGGCTGCCATTCCGTGTCGAAAACGCGCTGACCCGCACCGCGTTTCTGGATAACGTTCCGGCCGATTTCATGACCCAGATCTTTGAGATGGAGCCCAATGAACTGCGCGTGATCGCCGGACCGGATGCGGCATTCATCGTGCGGCTGGACGAGGTTCTTCCGCCTGCGGAATCCGACGAACAGCGCCTGATGCAAGAGGCCGCTGCCGCTCAGCTGAACCAGGCACTGGCCCAAAACATCTTCGACATCTATGTGCGCGACGCTCAGACACGCGCGCGGCCGACCCTGGACCAACGCGCGCTGAACGCGGTTCAGGCCAACTTCTGACCGGAACGAAAATGGCTCTGACACCCGATTTCGACAGCTTTGCCCGCGCCTATGAGGCCGGACAGAACCAAGTCGTTTATACCCGTCTGGCCGCGGATCTGGACACGCCGGTTTCGCTGATGCTCAAGCTGACGGGCGCTCAGAAGGACGCCTTCGTCCTTGAATCGGTGACCGGAGGCGAAGTTCGCGGGCGGTATTCGATCATCGGGATGAAGCCCGATCTGATCTGGCGCTGTCGGGGCGAAACTTCGGAATTGAACCGTTCGGCGCGGTTTGATGCGGATGCGTTCGACGCGCAAGATGGCAACCCGATGGACAACCTGCGTGCGCTGCTCGCCGAAAGCCGCATCGACTTGCCCGATGACCTGCCCCAGGCAGCCGCCGGCCTGTTCGGTTATCTGGGATACGACATGGTGCGCCTTGTCGAACACCTGCCGGATGTGAACCCCGATCCTTTGGGGCTGCCGGATGCGATACTGCTGCGTCCGTCGGTGGTTGCGGTCCTAGACGGCGTGAAAGGCGAAGTCACCATTGTGTCTCCGGCCTGGGCCAGCGACGGGCAGTCAGCCAAGGCCGCCTACGCACAGGCGGCCGAGCGTGTGATGGACGCGGTGCGCGACCTGGAACGCGCAATGCCCTCGGAGTCTCGAGATCTGGGCGAAGCACACGAGATCGCGCCGCCGGTATCCAACTTCACCAAGTCGGGCTACATGGAAGCCGTGGAAAAGGCCAAGGAGTACATCCGGGCTGGTGACATCTTCCAGGTGGTTCCGGCACAACGCTGGACACAAGATTTTCCGCTGCCGCCCTTTGCGCTGTATCGTTCCTTGCGCCGCACGAATCCGTCGCCGTTCATGTTCTATTTCAACTTCGGTGGCTTCCAGGTGATCGGCGCCAGCCCCGAGATACTCGTGCGCGTGTTCGGCAACGAAGTGACCATCCGGCCGATCGCCGGAACACGTCCTCGCGGTGCCACCCCCGAAGAGGACAAGGCGAACGAGCTGGATTTGCTGGCCGACAAAAAGGAACTGGCCGAGCACCTCATGCTGCTGGACCTGGGCCGCAACGACACAGGACGCGTGTCCAAAATCGGCACCGTCCGCCCGACCGAGGAATTCATCATTGAGCGCTACAGCCACGTGATGCACATCGTGTCGAACGTTGTGGGCGAGTTGGCCGACGACAAGGATGCCCTGGACGCCTTCTTTGCCGGGATGCCTGCGGGCACGGTGTCAGGCGCACCGAAGGTCCGGGCGATGCAGATCATCGACGAGTTGGAACCCGAAAAGCGCGGTGTCTACGGCGGCGGTGTCGGCTATTTCAGCGCCGGTGGCGACATGGACATGTGCATCGCGCTGCGTACGGCCATCGTGAAGGACCAGAAACTGTATATCCAGGCCGGTGGTGGTGTCGTCTATGACAGCGACCCCGAGGCCGAATACATGGAAACCGTGCACAAATCGAATGCCATCAGGCGAGCTGCGGCGGATGCGGCGCGGTTCACCGGATCCGGGAATTCATAAAAAAAGGCGGCCAATCTGGCCGCCTTTTCTTCTTTTTCTTCACTGATTACTGGATCTGGCTTTTCATCACCGCCGAGATCGGGGCCAGGGCAACTCGGTTGCCGCGATCCTCAAGCCCCCAGAGCAACAACGCCGAAATTGTCTCGGGCCGCAATCGGCCCAACATCACAACTGCGCCTTCCTGCCCGGCACGAAATGCGGCCTGGTCCAGGAACCGGCGCATGACCGTTGGATCCTGACGCGCACCGTCGATGTCGCGGAACACCACACTGGATGGAATGCCGTTCCGCGCGGCCAGCTTTTGAACGGTGTTCAACCCGTTGTCCTGCACGACCAGCCCACGGCCAGTTCCTGCCGCGATGGCAGCCACTTGATCGGCCAACTTGCGGTTGCCCTGTATCCCGGTGTTCACGCCCTCAAGCAGGCCAACGGTTTCAGGCAAGGTTTCGAGCCAGACCGCCAGCGAAACTTCGGCATCCTGCGCGCTGGCCGCCTTTGGCAGGTCGGTCAAGGCCAGAACTTCGAACCCAGCCTCGCGATAGCGCTTCATCTTCTCCGCCGCTTGCGGATCCGAAGGGCTGACCGCAAAGCTTAGGGGATACGGAAAATCCTTCAGCGCCTCAGCCCCGAACGCACCTTCGTCATCGATCAGGATGATCGACATCAGAGGTTTGGCATCCGGGTTGTCAAAGGCGGCGGCATAAGCATCGATCGGCTTACCGGGCATGCCCTCACCCTCTGCCGGCTGATCGGCTGGGGCATCATCGCGTTCGGTCAGCGGGATCACGCGTTTGCCGGCAATCGAAGATGAGGCCGTTGCCTGTTCGCCGCCGATCTGGGGCAAGGCCGCGATCCGGGCCCGTTTGCGGGGCTGCGTGTCTTCGTCCCCCTCGACCGCGATCGGGCTGTCGCCGGTTCCAGTCGGTTGATCCGGCTCAGGTGTCGACGGCAGCGCGGCTGTTTCCGGCTCGGGGGTCGCTTCAGGTTCCGCATTTGCCGTGGTCTCTGGTTCGGCGGTCTCTGGCTCGCCGGCCGTGACCTCTTGCACCGGGGGCTGTGGTGCGGCCGGCGGTGTCGCGTCCACGGTAACGGGCTGGACCTCCTCGTCCGGACTGGACGGAACCGGTCCAGGCGCCGGGGGTGCGGCTGGCGCGTCGGTCGTCACATCGACCGAAGCGGCGTCTCCCGCACCCGGGTCGTTCAAGCCTGCCACGGTGTCACCGACCTGCGGACGATCATCCGGCTCGGCCTGAATGCCATCCAGTCCAGTGGACCCATCCGCCGTATCGTCCAGTGCCTCAAGCGCTCGTGGTGCGATTTCGACAAGATCGGAATCCGGACCAGCGCCCTGCACTTCCGTATCCGCCTTGGGCAGATCGGCTTCCGCCGCCGCTGGCGCCGCTGTCTGAATATCCGGTTTGCTGCCAAGTGGCGTGTTCAGGGAAAGCACTGCGCCCAGAACCAACACAACGACCGCGCCGGCGATCAGTCCACCGATAAATCCGCCCATCTGTTCTTGCCTCTCGTCTTTCATCCTGCCTCGGCAGCCCGTGCACCGTCTTTGCGGCACTCACCCGTCCGGTCGCCTTGTTGGGGTTGTCCCCTTGACGCTGCCGCACAAGCCTGAGCATGTATGTCCCAACACTATACCGTGGCGCGGGGCTGTATCGCCAGTCCGAATTGCCCAAACACAAGACAAGTGCCAAATGCTGCTGCTGATCGACAACTACGACTCGTTTACCTACAACCTTGTCCACTATTTGGGCGAATTGGGCGCGGAAATGGTCGTGCGCCGCAATGATGCGCTGGATGTGCAGGAAGCGATGGCCATGAACCCCGCCGGCATCTTGCTGAGCCCCGGCCCTTGTGATCCGGACCAGGCCGGGATCTGCCTCGCGCTGACCGAGGCAGCTGCGGAAACGCGCACGCCTTTGATGGGTGTATGTCTGGGTCACCAGACCATTGGTCAGGCCTTTGGCGGCAAGGTCGTGCGGTGCCACGAAATCGTGCACGGCAAAATGGGAACCATGCATCACACTGGCAAAGGCCTGTTCGCCGGCCTGCCGTCACCGTTTGAAGCGACCCGCTACCACTCACTGGTCGTCGATCGGGATACCCTGCCCGATTGCCTCGAAATCACGGCAGAGTTGGAAGACGGCACCATCATGGGCCTGCAACACAAAGAGCTGCCGATCCACGGTGTTCAATTCCACCCGGAATCGATCGCCTCGGAACACGGCCACGCTCTGCTAAAGAATTTCCTGAACGAAATGAAAGTCCCCGCATGAGTGACGCGCTGAAACCGCTGATCGGAGCTGCGGCCGATCGCGCCCTGACCCGTGCCGAAGCCGAACAGGCCTTTGAGATCCTGTTTGAGGGTCGCGCCACGCCCAGCCAGATCGGCGGTCTGTTGATGGCCATGCGGACGCGCGGCGAAACGGTCGAGGAATATGCCGCCGCCGCCGCCGTGATGCGCGCGAAATGCAACGCGGTCAAAGCGCCATCTGGCGCGATCGACATCGTTGGAACCGGCGGTGACGGGAAAGGCACGCTCAATATCTCGACCGCAACGGCTTTTGTCGTGGCTGGCGCGGGCGTGACCGTGGCCAAGCACGGCAACCGGAATCTCAGCTCGAAATCCGGGGCCGCCGACGCATTGGGACAGATGGGAATCAACGTGATGGTCGGGCCGCAAGTCGTTGAAAAGGCTTTGCAGACCGTCGGCATCGGGTTCATGATGGCGCCCATGCATCACCCGGCCATCGCCCATGTCATGCCCACCCGGCAAGAGCTTGGTACCCGAACCATCTTCAACATCCTTGGCCCCCTGACCAACCCCGCCGGTGTCAAGCGGCAGCTGACCGGAGCCTTCAGCCGCGACCTGATCCGACCGATGGCGGAAACCCTTGGTCTGCTCGGGGCCGAGCACGCCTGGCTGGTACATGGCTCGGACGGGACCGACGAGATGACGATTACTGGCATCAGCTGGGTCGCGTCGCTTGAGGACGGACGGGTGAAAGAGGTCGAACTGCATCCCGAAGATGCGGGCCTGCCGGTTCATCCGTTTGAAGATATTCTGGGCGGAACACCCGAGGAAAACGCCGTCGCGTTCCGCGCATTGCTGGATGGCGCGCCGTCGGCCTACCGGGATGCGGTCCTGCTGAACGCGGCTGCGGCCCTTGTGGTCGCCGAAGCTGCACCGGACCTGAAACAAGGCGTCGAAATGGCCGCCGAAAGCATCGACAGCGGCAAGGCGAAAGACAAGATTGCTGCTCTGGCACAACTCACACAGGAAGCCGCATGACCGAAACCGTTCTGGACAAGATCAAGGCCTACAAGCTGGAAGAAGTCGCCGCCGACAAAGCCCAAGTTCCCCTGGACGAGGTCGAGCAACAAGCCCGCGAAGCGTCTGAAACGCGCGGCTTTGTGGAGGCTCTGCGCACGGCAAGTCGCCGCGGTTATGGCCTGATCGCCGAAATCAAGAAGGCAAGCCCGTCCAAGGGTTTGATCCGTGAGGATTTCGATCCGCCCGCGCTGGCAAAAGCCTATGAAGAAGGTGGCGCCGCCTGCCTCTCGGTTTTGACCGACACACCCAGCTTTCAGGGTGCCAAGGAGTTCCTGACCGCCGCCCGGGCTGCATGCTCGCTGCCGGCACTGCGCAAGGACTTCATGTATGATCCCTATCAAGTGGTCGAAGCGCGGGCGCTGGGTGCCGACTGTATCCTGATCATCATGGCATCAGTCGACGATCAGCAAGCCGCCGAACTGGAACAGACCGCGTTTGACTGGGACATGGATGTCCTGATCGAGGTACATGACGAGGCCGAGCTTGAGCGCGCGGCCGATCTCAAAAGCCCTCTCATCGGGATAAACAACCGCAATCTCAAGACGTTCGAGACCTCGCTTGATACCACTCGTCGTTTGTCCAAGCTGGTTCCCGCTGATCGCATGATCGTGTGCGAAAGCGGGCTGAACACCCCGGAAGACCTTGCGGATATCGCCCGCTATGGTGCCCGGTGTTTCCTGATCGGAGAAAGCCTGATGCGGCAGCAGGACGTCGCCGCCGCAACCCGTCACATTTTGTCGAACCCGCTGGTGCCGGGGGTCATGTGATGCCCCTGACGCATTTTGACAGCGACGGCCAGGCCCATATGGTCGATGTATCGGACAAGGACACGACAAACCGCGTCGCCGTTGCCGCGGGTTACGTAAAAATGGCGCAACAAACCTTTGAAATCATTTCCGAAGGCCGCGCGAAGAAGGGCGATGTTCTGGGGGTTGCCCGGTTGGCCGGGATCATGGGGGCAAAGAAGACACCGGACCTGATTCCGCTGTGCCATCCCTTGCCTGTCACCAAGGTGTCGGTTGACCTGACGTTGGACCCGGACCTGCCCGGCGTGCAGATCGAAGCGACGGTCAAGACCACCGGTCAGACTGGTGTCGAGATGGAGGCCCTGACAGCCGTGTCTACCGCGGCGCTGACCGTCTATGACATGGCCAAGGCCGTTGACAAGGCGATGGAAATTGGGGGGATCCGCGTTCTGCTGAAAGATGGCGGTAAGTCAGGTCGTTACGAGGCGAAATGATAACGGTTGAAGAAGCCCGACAGTTGCTGTTCGGCCTGGTAGCCACCATGCCCGAAGAGCAGATTGCGCTTGCTGACGCGGCCGGTCGAGTGCTGATGCGGGATGTCAAAGCCGAGCGGGACCAACCCCCTTTTGCCGCCTCTTCAATGGATGGATATGCGCTGAAGTCAGCCGAAGTGGAACGTCACGCGATGTTCAAGGTCATCGGTGAGGCCGCCGCTGGCCAGCGTTTCACCGGCACGGTTGGCCCGGGCCAGGCGGTTCGGATCTTCACCGGGGCTCCGGTCCCCGACGGGGCAGATTTCGTCGTCATCCAGGAAGATACCGACCTGCGCGGCGATCTGTTGACGATCACGGAAGAACCCGGCCAAAAAACCAACATCCGACTGGCAGGCGTGGACTTCACCATCGGCGATACGGTTAGTGCACCGCGAGTCCTCTCGCCTGAGGATCTTGCATTGCTGGCGGCGATGAATGTTCCGACCGTCTCCGTGGCCACCAAACCCCAGATCGCGCTGATCGCCACGGGAAACGAGCTGGTCACGCCGGGCGAAACTCCGGGACCTGACCAGATCATTGCCTCGAACTCGTTTGGCATCAAAGCATTGCTTGAGAATGCTGGCGCACATGTTCGCATGTTGCCAGTGGCACAAGACACACTGTCATCGCTGGAAACCGCATTTGGCTTGGCCGAAGGCTCCGATCTGGTCGTGACAATTGGCGGAGCGTCGGTGGGAGACTACGACCTTGTGGCCGAAGCATCGCAACGGCTGGGGCTCGAACAATCCTTCTACAAGGTCCTGATGCGCCCCGGCAAACCACTGATGGCGGGGCGGCTGGGTGATGCGGCGATGATCGGGTTGCCCGGCAACCCAGTCAGCGCGATGGTTTGCGGATATCTCTTCCTGATCCCCTTGGTCAAAAAGATGCTTGGCATCCAGACTGTTGATCCGATTCTCCATCAGGCCATCCTGTCGGAAGCCCTGCCACCGAACGGCCCGCGCGAGCATTACATGCGCGCTCGATTGGAAAGCAATGGGATACGCGCATTCGAGGATCAGGACAGTTCGCTGCTCAGCGTTCTGGCGCGGTCGAACGCCTTGCTGATGCGCCCTCCAAACGATCCCGCGCGGGCTGCGGGGGAAACGGTGTCCTACCTGCCCATCTAGGTTCAGTCGGCAAATCCATTGACACAAAACGTGAACATGCGTAGAACAAAAGAAAACGCATGGGCAACGAGGTGTGAGCGATGCTGACCAAGAAGCAATTGGATTTGCTGGAATTCATCCACAAACGCGTTCAGGCGGACGGTGTTCCACCCAGCTTTGACGAAATGAAAACGGCGTTGGACCTGAGATCCAAATCCGGCATCCATCGGTTGATCACCGCGCTGGAAGAGCGTGGGTTCATCCGGCGTCTCGCCCACAGGGCGCGCGCGATCGAGATCGTGAAACTGCCCGAAAGTCTGGGAGGCGAGCCGACCGCCGGCTTCACGCCCCGCGTGATCGAAGGTGACAAGCCCAGCTTGCCCCGCCCCGCCAATGTCGAGCCTGTGTCGGTGGACGCTCTCGAACTTCCAGTGATGGGCAGAATTGCCGCCGGTGTTCCGATCGAGGCGATCAGCCACGTTTCCCATCATGTTGCGGTACCGGGCACGATGGTATCGGGCCGTGGCGAACACTATGCCCTTGAGGTGCGCGGAGACTCCATGATCGACGCCGGTATCAATGACGGGGACGTGGTCGTCATCCGCGAAACATCGTCGGCAGACAATGGCGACATCGTCGTGGCTTTGGTCGAAGACCAGGAAGCAACCCTCAAAAGGTTCTTCCGGCGCGGCCAGGCGATCGCGCTCGAGGCCGCCAACCCCGCTTACGAAACGCGGGTATTGCCCGAGGACAAGGTTAAGGTTCAAGGGCGTCTCGTCGGACTTATTCGGACTTACTGAAGCCGTCAGGCCGAGCCGGTGACCAAAGGCGCGGCCCCGTCGCATCAGCGCTGCTGAACAGCTTTCCTTGGCGGATCGCAAGGCTCCCGGTCTTTCGCAGTCGGTCAGGATCAAAAACGGCGCAGTCACCGGTCAGTTTGATCGGCACGGCAGAAACCACGAGTTCGCCCGGTCGGCAAACGGTGACCTGCTGCGCCGCGCGCTTGCCCGTGATGTGGACCAGCTGGAAATCCTCCAAAGGATATCGCTGAACAAGATCTGGGGCCGATGGCCACCGGCCCGCAGCCTCCGGCTGGGTTGCTCCGTCTCCATCGTTTTCAAGCCAGACCGAAGCGACGAACCCAGCGCCTTTTTCCTTGCTCAACGCGCGGCCCTTCTCGGTCATCACCCCGACCAAACCACCTGAATCGGCGATCAGCACCTCGGGCCGCTGGCCTTGTCCCCAGAATACTGCGGCGAACGCCATCGGAAAAACTCCGACCCAGCGGCTGCGTCCCTGCCACAAAATGACCCACAGCGCACCCAAGGAAAACAGCGGCAGGACAAAACCGGGCGAGCTGGCAACGAAGCCCCGTGCACCATCCAGGCCGGACACCCAGTCCGAGACGGCCAGGATCCACGCCAGTCCGATACCCATCACATGGATCGCAACGGCCTCGAGCCCGAAAGGCGCGAGGATCGCTGCCAGAACTGCCGAGGGAACCACGACGGATCCCACAACCGGCACGGACAGGGTGTTGGCCAGCAAGCCGTAGTGCGACACCATGTTGAAATGTGCCGCACCAATTGGGGCCGTCGCCAAACCAGCGACCGCCGAGGAGCACAGAAGCCCACCCACCGGGCGCAACCACTTGGGCACTCTTGGAACCTCAACGTCGCGAAGGGCACCGAAAACCGCGACCAGTGCTGTCGTGGCGGCAAAGGACATCTGAAATCCGGGGCTGAGCAATGATTCGGGGCGAAGAAACAGCACCAACAGCGCCGCAACCGCGACGGCCCGCAAAGATATGGCACGCCGATCGATCAAAACCGCCCCAAACAGAACCGATACCATCACGAAGGCGCGCTCGGTCGCGACATTGCCCCCAGAAAGCAACAGATAGAGCGTTGCAGCGATCAGCGCGCAGACCGCGGCAACCTTGCGAACCGGCCACCGCAACGCCAAGGCGGGCAAGGCCGCAAGCAGCACCCGGCAAGTCACAAAGACGAACCCCGTCAACAACCCCATATGCAGGCCGGAGATTGCAAGCAGATGGGCAAGGTTCGACGCGCGCAAATTGTCCAAAGCGGCGGCGCTGATGCCGCTGCGATCCCCGGTCGAAACAGCTGCGGCAAAGCCGCCGACATCACCTGGCAGCACTTCTCTCACTCTGTCGGAAATGGCCATGCGCACGGCAGCGACACGCACCCCGGCCTCAAAGCGGGACGGAGCGGCGGTGACCACTGGCGTGCGCGCGTATCCGACCGCGCCCAAGCGCTGAAACCAGGCGTGTCTGCGAAAATCAAAGCCGCCAGGCTCGACGGGGCCTTGCGGCGGTGACAGATGGGCCGTCGTCATAACGCGTTGCCCTGGCACAATCGGTACATGGTCGCCATGCAACGAAAGTCGGATGCGCCGCGGGGCTTGGTCCGACGGCACGTCCCCGATCCGTACCTGGTCCAGCGTAACCCGCAGCGCATCCGAAGCAGAGCGATCCAACGCCACGACCCTCCCCTCAACCGGGCCGTAATAGCGCCATTTCAAAACCGGCTCTGCAACCATGTGAGCGCGAGCACCCGCCAGGATGAACCCAACGGCGACCAGCGCCCCCCCTATTGCCAACGGAGCCCAGGCAGACGACATCCGGCGGCTGGCCCAAATGGCAAGCAGGGCCAACCCGGACAGGCCCGAATAAGTCCGCGCATCCGGCTCGAATCGGATTGCGAAATACAGGCCTATGCCGATGGCCAGACAAACCGGAGACCAAGGCAAAAGGTGCCCTCGCTGGTTTAGCAACGCACCTTCGACCCACGCCACAACACGCATGGTTGCCCCCGTCCTTGAGGCTCGTTAGACAGGCTCGACTCTACGCTCAACGCGGTTACCAAAAGGTTAATCACTATAATGTCCGATCAGGTCGTCACCCGATTTGCACCCTCGCCCACCGGCTATCTGCACATTGGCGGAGCCCGTACTGCGCTGTTCAATTGGCTTTACGCCCGTGGTCGAGGCGGAAAGTTCCTGCTGCGGATCGAAGACACGGACCGAGAACGGTCAACGCCCGAAGCGACCGAGGCCATCCTCAAGGGCATGAGCTGGCTCGGGCTCGACCACGACGGAGATGTCATCAGCCAGTTCGAGGGCGCAGCTCGTCACGCCGAAGTCGCGCATCAGCTGCTGGCAGAAGGCAAAGCATACAAGTGCTTTGCGACCCAGGAAGAAATCGCGGCCTTTCGTGAACAGGCCCGGGCCGAGGGCAAGTCGACCCTGTTCCGCAGCCCGTGGCGCGACGCCGACCCCAGCACACACCCCGACCGCCCCTTCGTTGTGCGGATCAAGGCTCCGCAGGATGGCACAACCGTCATCCGCGACAAGGTCCAAGGTGACGTAACCATCCGAAACGATCAGCTGGACGACATGGTCCTCCTGCGTTCGGACGGCACACCGGTCTATATGCTGGCGGTGGTCGTTGATGACCACGACATGGGTGTGACGCATGTCATTCGCGGCGACGACCACCTGAACAACGCGGCGCGGCAGATGATGATCTATGAAGCCATGGGCTGGAAAGTTCCGGTCTGGGCGCACATCCCGCTGATCCACGGCCCTGACGGAAAGAAACTCAGCAAGCGGCACGGCGCATTGGGCGCGCAGGAGTATCAGGCCATGGGCTATCCTGCCGCCGGTATGCGAAACTATCTGGCGCGCCTGGGCTGGAGCCACGGGGACGACGAGTTCTTTACCGATGAACAGGCCAAGGAATGGTTCGACCTGGACGGAATCGGGAAAAGCCCGGCGCGGTTCGATCTGAAAAAGCTCGAGAACTTGTGCGGACAGCACATCGCCATATCCGATGATGCTGCATTGCGGCAAGAAATCGAAGAATATCTGGACGCCGCTGGCCTGCCTGCGCTGACAGAAACACAATCGGGTGATTTGGAACGTGCGATGTATTGCCTCAAGGATCGGGCGCGTACATTTCCGGAACTCCTTGAAAAGGCGCATTTTGCACTGACTTCGCGACCGATCGAGCGCGATGAGAAGGCAGAAAAGGCGCTGAGTTCTGTATCCGACGGTATACTGGATCAATTGACGCCGCAGCTGCAAAATGCTAGCTGGACCCGGAACGAACTGGAGGAGACCCTCAATTCGTTTGCCGAGGCAAACGGGTTGAAGTTCGGCAAGCTGGCTGGCCCCCTCAGGGCTGCGTTGGCGGGTCGGGCCGTCACACCTTCGGTTTTTGACATGATGCTCGTGCTAGGTCGGGATGAGACCATTGCACGGATTTCTGATGCAGCGGCACAGTCCTGACTTCACATTCGGGTAACGCTGCTCCGCTACGACCTGACTCGCGCAGACTTGCGCGATCACCGCCCGTTTTGTCGGTCAGCGAGCCGGCATTCGTATGATTGAGGAAGGGAAAACATGACCGAGAGCAACAAGACAGCGACTCTGACCGTCCACGGAAAAACCTATGAGTTGCCGGTTCATTCGCCAACGGCCGGACCCGACGTAGTCGACATCCGCAAGCTCTACGGTCAGGCCGGCGTGTTCACCTACGACCCAGGCTTCACTTCGACCGCAAGCTGCGACAGCACCATCACCTATATCGACGGTGAAAAGGGCGAATTGCTGCACCGTGGCTATCCGATCGACCAACTGGCCGAGAAATCGCACTTCCTCGAAGTGTGCTTCCTGCTGCTGTACGGATACCTGCCCAAGGCCGACGAACTGGAAGAGTTCGAAACGACCATCACCCGCCACACCATGATCCACGAGCAGATGCACTATTTCTTCCGTGGCTTCCGCCGCGACGCGCATCCGATGGCTACGATGGTGGGCGTGGTCGGAGCCATGTCGGCCTTCTATCACGACTCGACTGACGTGGGCGACGAGCGCCAGCGCGAAATCGCGACGCACCGCCTGATCGCCAAAATGCCGACAATTGCTGCGATGGCATACAAGTACTCGATCGGTCAGCCGTTCATCTACCCGCGCAATGACTTGGATTACGCGTCGAACTTCCTGTACATGTGCTTCGCGGTTCCGGCCGAGGATTACGTCGTCAACCCGATCCTCAGCCGCGCCATGGACCGGATTTTCACCCTGCACGCCGATCACGAGCAGAACGCCTCGACCTCGACCGTGCGTCTGGCCTCGTCTTCGGGCGCGAACCCGTTCGCCTGCATCGCGGCCGGTATCGCCTGCCTTTGGGGCCCGGCGCACGGCGGCGCCAACCAGGCCTGCCTGGAGATGCTGGAAGAAATCGGCAGCGTCGACCGCATCCCCGAATTCATCGAACGCGCCAAAGACAAGAACGATCCGTTCCGCCTGATGGGCTTTGGCCACCGCGTGTACAAGAACTTCGACCCGCGCGCCAAAGTGATGAAGCAGTCGGCCGATGAGGTTCTGGACTTGCTGGGCATCGAGAACAACCCGAAACTGCAGGTCGCCAAGGCTCTTGAGAAACAGGCACTGGAAGATCCGTATTTCGTCGACAAGAAGCTGTTCCCGAACGTCGATTTCTACTCGGGCATCATCCTCGAGGCGATGGGTTTCCCGACCTCGATGTTCACCCCGATCTTCGCGCTGTCGCGCACCGTTGGCTGGGTCAGCCAGTGGAAAGAAATGATCGCCGATCCTCAGAACAAGATTGGCCGCCCGCGCCAGCTGTATCTGGGCGAAACTCTGCGCGACTACGTCGACATCGAAAACCGCTGAGACAGACAACAGGCCCCGCCATCGAGCGGGGTCTTTTCTTATTGGAACAGTGACAATTGATCCCCGGCCCGCGCGGGCCGGGCAAAGAGGTCGCAACGCAGTTTGGGAGTTGTGGTCGCCAAGCCAAGCCTCGCAATCGCAGACTTGAACCGCTTGGCGACCATTTCGGCGTAGATTCCCTCGCCGCGCATCCGATGCCCCCACCGCGGGTCGTAGTCCCTGCCCCCGTGCATTTCGCGCAACCGCGCCATGACCTTTTCGGCGCGACCGGGCTCGTGTTCGGTCAACCATTCCTGCCACAGTTGCGAGACTTCGCGGGGCAACCGCAGCATGATCCAACTGGCCGCATCCGCGCCTGCGTCGCGGCCCGCCTCCAACAACGCTTCAAGCTCGTGATCGGTCAGTCCCGGTATGATCGGGGACGTCATGACGCGAACGGGTATCCCGGCCTCGGTCAACTTTCGGATCATGAGCAGCCGGCGTCTTGGTGCAGGGGCACGCGGTTCCATCCGCCGCGACAGACCATCATCCAACGTGGTCAGCGAGATGCCGACCCGGACCAGCCCAAGGGCGGCCATCGGAGCTAGAATATCGATGTCTCGTTCGATCAAAGCGCCCTTGGTCACGATCGCAACCGGGTGGTTGAAATCTCTCAGAACATCCAGGCAGGCTCTTGTGATCGAACGTGTTTTTTCGATCGGCTGATACGGGTCCGTATTTGTACCCAGCGCAATCGGCGCCACCTTGTACCGCGCGGACGAAAGCTCGCGCGCAAGCACATCCGGCGCGTTCGGACGTGCGATCAGTCGCGTTTCGAAATCCAACCCGGCAGACAGACCGAGATATGCATGGGTGGGTCGGGCAAAGCAGTAGACGCAACCGTGTTCGCACCCGCGATACGGGTTGATCGACCGGTCAAATGGCAGATCCGGTGACTTGTTGTAGGTGATCAGCGATTTCGCGACCTCGTCCCGAACCGAGGTTCGCAAGGGAGGCAGAGGCTCGGGATCCTCCCAGCCGTCATCGACCGCTTCGTGCGCATACGCCTCGTACCGACCAGCATCGTTCGATACGGCACCTCGCCCGGAAATAGTGTGGCGCAACGGCATATTTGTTCCCTCTTTGTTCACGTAATTCCTAGCATCTGCGGGTTTCCGCGGCAAGTCTGCCATCACAGTTGCCCGCCTTGTCTCATGCACAGAACCCATGAATACCGCTCAGAAAGATCATGTGAAATTTGGCGTCGAGCGCGGCAAGATTTTCACCTATAGGTCGGTCTCGGAACCGCCGAGGTCGCAATCGTCACAGTCTAACTGCGGCGAAATGGCCAAAACGGGAAAAACAGCCACCAAGGGCGCAAGGCCCGCCAGCTCAGGGAAATGACCCATGTCCGATGAAGAAGACATCGTCCTGTCGGAACTCAACGACGACGAACTCGTCGAACAGATGTTTGATGACCTCTACGATGGTCTGAAGGAAGAGATCGAAGAAGGCGTGAACATCCTGCTGGAACGTGGATGGGCACCTTATGACATTCTGACCAAGGCGCTTGTCGGCGGCATGACTATCGTCGGCCAGGATTTCCGCGACGGCATCCTGTTCGTGCCCGAAGTTCTGCTGGCCGCCAACGCGATGAAGGGCGGCATGGCCATCCTCAAGCCTCTGCTGGCGGAAACCGGCGCTCCGCGCGTTGGCAAGATGGTGATCGGCACCGTCAAGGGCGACATCCACGACATCGGCAAGAACCTCGTCTCGATGATGATGGAAGGCGCCGGTTTCGAGGTTGTCGATATCGGCATCAACAATCCGGTCGAAAACTACCTGGAAGCGCTTGAAACCGAGCAGCCTGATATTCTGGGCATGTCGGCCCTGCTGACGACGACCATGCCGTACATGAAAGTGGTCATCGACACGTTGGTCGAACAGGGCAAGCGTGACGATTACATCGTGCTGGTAGGCGGCGCCCCGCTGAACGAAGAGTTCGGCAAGGCGATCGGCGCTGACGCCTATTGCCGGGACGCGGCGGTTGCGGTCGAAACCGCCAAGGAGTTCGTCTCGCGCAAGCACAACCAACTGGCGGGTTGATCCTGCACGCCTTGTTTTGTCAAAGCCGCCTGTTCGGGCGGCTTTTTCATTTCCGGGCCGTGGCATCACAACGAGATCGAAACTCAGGTGCCGAGTGTGGATCCCAAAGGCCGCGAACTTGCATCCGGGGCTATTTCGCGGTCATTTGACATTGGAACCTTGCGGAGGCGACACATGCCGCACCACGACATACCTGACGAAAAACGCCTGACGGAACAGGGGTTTGACGAGATGGATGCGCAGCAAAGCATCCTGTTGATCGCCTGCGGTGCCTTGGCGCGCGAGATTCTGGACCTGAAGACACGCAACGGCTGGCACCACCTTGCACTGACGTGCCTGCCTGCCATCCTGCATGTCTATCCCGAACGGATCACTCAGGCCGTCGAGGATGCCGTCGCCAAGCATCGCAACCAGTATGACCGGATTTTTGTCGTCTATGCCGATTGCGGGACCGGCGGACTGTTGGAGCAGGCGTGCAAACGGCTGGGTGTCGAGATGGTGCGGGGGCCGCACTGTTATTCCTTCTTCGAAGGAAACGACAAATTCGCCGAACGCGGCGACGATGAGACTACGGCCTTTTACCTGACCGACTTTCTGGCCAGACAATTTGATGCGTTCGTCTGGAAGCCGCTGGGACTGGATCGGCATCCGGAACTGCGCGACATGTATTTCGGAAATTACACCAAGCTGATCTACCAGGCGCAGACAGATGACCCCGAACTGACCCGTCGGGCACAGGAATGCGCGGATCGGATGGGGCTGGAGTTCGAACGGCGTTTCACCGGATATGGCGATCTCGAGACCACGCTGAAAGACTGGGCCGGCGCACGCCCCAATTCTTCCTGATTGGCCACCGAGTGGCGAATCCGGCTCAGGCGTTTTCGCGCGCTACGTCTCGGATTCGGTCGATCATCGCACGCACACCGTTCGACCGCTGGGCCGACAGATGTTCATTCAACCCCAATCGGGCAAGCTCGGCCGCGGCGTCGACCTTCTCCACTTCGGCAACGGGCAAACCGTTGTAAAGCGAGCGCAATACAGCGATCAGACCGCGCACGATCAGCGCGTCGCTGTCGCCGTCAAACCGAAAAACACCATCTTCGATCACCGGATGGAGCCAGACCTGACTGGCGCAGCCATGGACTTTGGTTGCCGGCACCTTCAAGGCGTCATCCAGCGGCTCCATCGCCTTGCCCTGCTCGATCACGTGGCGGTACCGGTCTTCCCAGTCCTCAAGGAACTCGAAATCCTCGACAATCTCCTCAAAGGCAGGCGTGGCCATGAACGTGGGTCCTCTGGTTGCGGTTCTGGTTCTGACCTAAGTCGCCCGATGTCCGGTGTCCACCCCCATGGGCGCCTTTTCAAACGACCGAAAGTAGGCTAACCCAGTGCGGGTAATACCTTGCAAAGCTTTGGGTCCATGCAAAAAACTGTTTCCGTCCTTCTTGTCGCCCTGTTGACCCTGTCCGCCTGCAGCAGCTGGCGCGATTCCCGGGCAAACCCGTCGAACTGGTTCGGGAACAGCACCCCTGCCCCGGTCGAGACATCGGCCAGCGACGCAGATGCGCTGGTGCCGAAGCAAAGCTCGGGCCGGGGACTGTTCGCGCGCCCTGAACCCGAAGATACCAGCGTACCGATCACCACCATCACCGAGCTGCGGATCGAACCGAACGCCTCGGGGGCAATCGTTGTCGCGCAAGGCACCGCCTTCCGCCAGGGCGCCTATGACGCAAAGCTCACCTTCGTCGAATCCGAGGAAAACCGGAAGAACGGCGTTATGGAGTTCGTTTTCCGCGTGAACTACCCGACCTATGCCACTGCGCAGGGGCCCGAACGTACGCGTGAAGTGACCGATGCGGTCAATGTCAGCCGTCAGGATCTTGAAGGCATTCGTCTGATCCGCGTGGTCGGTCAGCAGAACGCCCTTGAATCGCGTCGGCGCTGAATTCGATCTTACAGGGGGACGACCTGAACAGTTTGTCCCTTCGCTGCCAAGGCAATCTCGCCTCTGCAGAGTTTGAGCGCGTCCTCACCAAAAACCTCGAACCGCCAGCCGGACATCGCAGCAACGTCACGGTCCCCAGCCGCGATCTGATCCAGCTCCGAGCTGGTCGCGATGAGCTTGGCAGCGACCCCTGCGGTTTCCGTCTTTGACTTCAGCAATACCCGCAGCAGATCAGCCAGCGCGGGGTTCACCTTGATCTTGTCCCGGCTGTTGTCCACCTTGGGAAGATCCTCTGGCGGGCAATTCACACCGGCCTGTACGGCGGCCAGAATACCGTCGGCGATGGCACCTTTGCGCGCTTCGCGCAGCAGCAAACGCGAGCTGCCCAGATCAGCATGCGTACGTGGTTTGGTCGACGCCAGTTCGACCAGCGCATCGTCCTTGAACACGCGGCTGCGCGGCACGTTGTTCTGTTGGGCATATTCCTCACGGAACCGGGCAAGCTCCCGCACCACCGCAAGGAACTTGGCCGAGTTGGTCCGGGTCTTGACCCGCCGCCATGCCTCTTCGGGGCGGATGTCATAGGTTGCGGGATCGGTCAGAACGCGCAACTCCTCCGCCACCCAATGGCTGCGCTTGGATTTCTCCAGCTCGGCGGCCAGATGTTCATAGATTTTGCGCAGATGCGTCACGTCCGCCAGCGCATAGGTCTGCTGGGCCTCGCTCAGCGGGCGCCGCGACCAATCGGTAAACCGCGAGGTCTTGTCCAGACCCTGTTTGCAGATCTTGCGAACCAGCGTTTCATAGCCAACCTGTTCCCCGAAACCACAAACCATTGCAGCGACCTGCGTATCGAAAAGCGGTTTGGGGAAAATACCGGCCTCCACCCAGAAAATCTCAAGGTCCTGGCGGGCGGCATGGAACACTTTGACGACGTTTTCGTTCTGGAACAATTCGTAAAGCGGCTCAAGCGACAAGCCGTCTGCCAGCGGATCGACCAATACCGCGCTGTCCTCGTCTTCAGAGGGCACGGCCAACTGGACCAGACATAACTTGGAGTAGTAGGTCCGCTCGCGCAGGAATTCGGTGTCGACGGTCACATAGGGGTGTTGGGCGGCAGCCTTGCAGAAGTCAGCCAACTCTCGCGTGGTTTTGAGGGTCTTCATGCGCTTGCTATTCTTGCTCTTGCTCTGGTCATTGCCCGTTGGTTTCTTCTGCCCCGAGCGCTTGGCCAGACCATAGGCCGAATTGGCCGCTCATGTAAATCTCTGGCGCAAGATCAGGGGAGTAACACCGGTGCGCGATCGCCACGGGCAAAGCGCTCCAGAACCGCCGGATACAGCTTGTGTTCCCAGGCCAACACCTTCCGAGCAAGCGAATCCGGGGTGTCGCCGGGTTCGACCGGAACCCGGGCCTGCCCCAAGATCGGACCATCATCCAGCGCCGCGGTGACCTCGTGGACGGTGCAGCCGTGTTCGGCATCCCCTGCGGCGATGGCGCGGGCGTGGGTGTTGAGCCCTTTGTACTTGGGCAGCAGCGAGGGGTGGATATTCAGCATCCGCCCATGAAACCAGGACACGAAATCGCCAGTCAGCACGCGCATGAACCCCGCCAGGCAGACGATGTCTGGCTGCGCCTCGAGCAGCGGCTTGCACAGCTCGGCCTCAAACGCGGCGCGGTCACCACCGAACGGTCGGTGATCGACCACGGCTGTGGCAATCCCGCGATCAGCCGCCTTGGCCAAGCCGCCAGCATCCGCATTGTTCGACAGAACCAGACAGGGCCGCGCCGGGTGGTCGCCTGTCATGCTGTCGACCAGCGACACCATGTTCGACCCGCCCCCTGAAATCAGAATGGCGACGCGCTTTTGGCTCACAGCAGCTTGCCTGCGTAGCTGACGCCCGCCCCTTCGGTGACCGACCCGACGCGCGCGACGCTCTCGCCGGCATCCGACAGCAGGGCGGCCAAGTCATCGGCGCGGTCGGCGGCACAGACGACGATCATGCCGATCCCGCAGTTGAAGGTCTTGAGCATTTCCGCCTCGGCGATGCCCCCGGTTTCCGCCATCCAACGGAACACCGGCGGCAGATCCCAGGCGTTCAGGTCGATTTGCGCACCCAGATCGTCGGGCAACACGCGCGGCAGGTTCTCGGTCAGCCCACCGCCGGTGATATGCGCCAGCGCATGGACGCCACCGGCCCGGATCGCGGCCAGGGCGGGTTTGACGTAGAGCCGCGTGGGCGTCAGCAGCGCCTCTCCCAAAGGCCCGTCGCAGAAGGGCGAATCCGCATCCCATCCCAGGCCCGAGATCTGAACCAGTTTACGCACCAGCGAGTAGCCGTTGGAATGCACCCCGTCCGAGGCCAGCCCCAGCAGAACATCCCCGGCCTGCACACCGGCGGGCAGATCGCTGCCGCGCTCCATCGCGCCGACAGCAAAGCCTGCCAGGTCGAAATCGCCATCGGGGTACATCCCCGGCATCTCGGCGGTTTCACCCCCGATCAAGGCACAGCCCGATCGGACGCAGCCCTCGGCGATGCCCTCGATGATCCGCGCGGCGGTCTCGGTGTCCAGCTTGCCCGTGGCGAAGTAATCCAGGAAGAACAACGGCTCGGCCCCCTGGCAGATCAGGTCGTTGACGCACATGGCCACCAGGTCAATCCCCACACCATCGACCACGCCCGTGTCGATCGCAATCCGCAGCTTGGTGCCCACGCCATCGGTTGCCCCCACCAGGATCGGGTCGGAATACCCTGCCCCTTTCAGGTCGAACAGCGCGCCGAACCCGCCAAGGCCGCTCATGACGCCGGGGCGGTTCGTCCGCTTGGCGGCGGGCTTGATCCGGTCGACCAGCGCGTTGCCCGCATCGATATCCACGCCCGCATCTGCATAGGTGATGCCGTTCTTGCCCGCTGTCATGGCCGTTCCCTCATGAATGCTTTCAGCGCGGGTTAGTCGATTGTGCGCCGCGTTGCAACGGTCAGGCTTGACGCGGCCGTTCTGCGTGGTACCCAAGCGCTCAGGCGGGCCTGTAGCTCAATTGGTTAGAGCAGAGCGCTCATAACGCTTTGGTTGGGGGTTCGAGTCCCTCCGGGCCTACCAAATACGGCCGAAATCACCGCCCGATGATGATGTCCGCGCACAAACCGCCCAAGCGTTCGCTTTGTCCCAGGCGCAAAACACCGCCGTGGACACGGGCGATATCTGCAACGATCGCCAGCCCGAGGCCCACCCCGCTGCCCTGATTCTGGTTCCGCGACGGGTCCAACCGGCTGAACGGTTTCACCGCCTCGGTCCGCTGCTCGGGCGGGATGCCGGGGCCATCATCCTCAACCCGAATGCGCAGCGATTTGTCAGTCAGGGTCATGCTGACCATCGCGTGCGACCCGTAGCGCACCGCATTGCCGATCAGGTTTTCCACGGCGCGGCGGATCGCAGTCGGACGCAGCATCACTGCGCCCTGCCCTTCGGGCGACAGCAACTCGACACTTTGTCCGGCCCGTTGCGCATCATCCACGATCGAGCGCAAAAGCTCATCCGGACGAACCTCGACCTGCTCGCCCTCGGACGCGCCGCGCGAGAAATCAAGAAAGGCATCCAAGAGTGACTGCATTTCATTCACGTCCTGAAGCAGCGGCTTTGCATCTTCCTCGGGCAGCATCGACAGGCCAAGCTTGAGCCGGGTCAGAGGCGTTCGCAGGTCATGGCTGACACCCGACAGCATCAGGGTCCGCTGCTCGATCTGCCGCTCGATCCGGGCGCGCATGTCAAGAAACGCGCTGCCAGCGGCCCGCACCTCGACGGCCCCTCCGGGGGTGAACGGCACGACCCGACCGCGACCAAAAGCCTGCGCCGCGTCGGCCAGCCGAGTGATCGGCCGCAACTGATTGCGCATGTACAAGAACGAAATCGAGGTCATGATCACCGCAAAGAACAGCATCGTGACGATCAACTGGTGCGGAGCGACCGTCGACAGACGCCGGCGATCAAAGCCAAGCTCCAACACACCCAGATGGGTGTTCAAGAACAAAGTCGCGACCTGACTGTCCGGCAACGATACCGCTACGAGGTTCGGCAGCAGCTCTCGAAGATCAGCGTCGATCTGCGGTGCGATGAAATCATACCAGCGCCGAGGTTCAATCGTAGGCGTTTCGTTGATCCCCAGAAAACGGGCCTGCATGTCCAGCACCCTCAGATCCGGACGCACCGCGGCCAGCGCCTGCTGTTGGGTTTCGGCACCCTGAATGTCTTCCAGAACCAGCCGCACTTCGCGCGACGCCGCCCGGGTCATCTGACCGGTCACATCCTCGAGGTGTTCACGCACGAATGCCACCGACACCACCAACAGAACCACGATCACCGGCAGCACCAGAATCAGGGCCGCCCGGGCATACAAGCTGCGGGGCAAATAGGGTTTGAGCCAGCGCGAGGACATGCGCTAAACCTAGCGGGCTGCCCCGCCAAGAGAAAGAGGCCAAGATGCTGCCAGCAGACGATTTCAACCCGAAACCGGGGATCCCTGTCGCCCTGCAGCCGGGCCTCAGGCTCTTGCTGGCCCCAAACCCGTCGCCGATGACCTATCTGGGGACAAACACATACCTCCTGGGCACCAGCGACCTTGCCGTAATCGACCCCGGACCGTTGAACGGCAGTCACATGCAGGCCATTCTGGATGCGCTGCAACCCGGGCAAAAGATCAGCCATATCGTGG
The DNA here is from genome assembly GCF_056537165.1 of Ruegeria sp. CG8. Classification (NCBI taxonomy): domain Bacteria; kingdom Pseudomonadati; phylum Pseudomonadota; class Alphaproteobacteria; order Rhodobacterales; family Roseobacteraceae; genus Ruegeria; species Ruegeria sp. CG8. The sequence continues at coordinate 107,012 of NZ_JBQFRA010000002.1, forward strand.
TCACCCACAGCCACCTGGACCATTCGCCGCTGGCTGCCCCGCTGTCAGAGCGGACAGGTGCCCCGATCTACGCCTTTGGCGGGCCACAGGCAGGGCGCAGCGCGATCATGTCCCAACTGGCCGAGCAAGGCCTCGCCGGCGGCGGCGAGGGAATCGACACGGAATTCCGCCCGGACATCGAGTTGGCGGACGGCGACAGGATCGAGGGGGACGGATGGGGCCTTGAGGTCATTCACACGCCGGGTCATCTGGGCAATCACATCGCGCTGGCCTGGGGAGACGTGTGTTTCACCGCCGATCACGTAATGGGCTGGGCCAGTTCACTGGTTTCGCCTCCGGATGGCGATCTGACAGACTTCATGAAAGCCTGCCACCGGCTACGCGCCCGCGACTGGTCCGTCTTCCATGCCGGACACGGCGCGCCGATCACAGACCCTTCGGGTCGGCTTGAATGGTTGATCCGCCACCGGCTCGAACGTGAGGCACAAATCCTCGACGCGCTGGCCGAGCGCCCGGGCACAGCCCGGGATCTGGCCCAGCGGATCTATGTCGAAACCCCGCCTGCCCTGCTTCCAGCGGCCGAGCGCAACGTGTTTGCCCATCTGGTGGATCTGACCGGAAAAGACCGCGTCGCCCCCCGGGGCGCACTGTCGGTGCAAACCAGTTTTCATCGCATCTCCTGAACGCGCAAAAAATTCGCTCTCGGTGCTTTTCCCCTCTGGACGCCGAAAAACCGGATTGCTATATGCGCCTCAGTTCCGGCGTAGCTCAGCGGTAGAGCAGTTGACTGTTAATCAATTGGTCGTAGGTTCGATCCCTACCGCCGGAGCCAAAATCCTCTGATTTCAGAAGTTTGTGGCGCACCCAACCGCTCACGTCCCGTGTGTAGTCGGTTGCCGATCCGACACGCGGAGTTTTCAGCGGGTTCAACGCATGCGATCAGACTGCTTCCAAGGACCTGCGCCGTTAGATCGGGTTTGGTCTTTCGATCAGCCCAATCCTGTCATCCACACCCGGGAAACATCAGAGGATTTTCCAGCGCCTGTGACGCAAGTTTGGTCCGCCATGCATTTGCACAGCAGACCGTCCGCTACAGTTCGTTTTTGTAGATCACCCCGCCTTTCATGATCAGATCGAAGCGCTCTTCGTATTCGGTCATGACAGACATGTCCTCCAGAGGGTTCCCGTCAATCAGAAGGATATCCGCATGAGCACCTTCCGCAATGACACCCAGCGCCCCGGGATAAGGATTGCGCGGCCCCGACAAGGCAAGCAACTCGGCTGATTTCGAGGTTGCCTGACGGAGTATTTCGACATTGTCGAACCATTCCGTTCTCAGAACGAACTCCTCGTTTGCGCGCTTGATCATCTCAGGAGAAGTGATCACATCCGTGCCGAAGACGATATTCTCGAACCCAAGCTCTTTTGCCATGGTGAACATCTGGTTGATGCCGTCATAGGCTTCGTCATGCTTGGCTTTTTGTTCGTCGTTGTAACCTGCCGGATGGAATGTGTAGACGATGACCTGCGGCGACAGCCAGGCATCATGCTCCATCATGACGCGCATGGCCTCTTCGCTCATCAGATTGCCATGCTCGATGGACTTCACCCCATTCTCGACGGCGCGGATGATGCCATCCGAGTTGTAGACATGGGCGGTTACGTAGGTGTTCCAGTCTTCTGCCGCCTCGACGGCTGCACGGATTTCGTCTGCCGTGTACTGCGTGGTGTCCAATGGATCAGCAAATGATCCGGTCCCACCACCGACGGAAATCTTGATCTGCGAGGCCCTGCGGCGCAACACCTCGCGCACGGTTTTCAGAACCTCGTCACGCCCATCGGCAACTGCGACATGGAAGTATTTCATCGGAATGCTGGGCTCGAACACCAATGACCCGGGCTCGTTTGCGTCTGTCCGATGATCCGAGTGGCCCGAGCTCTGCGAGATCATGGGACCCGAAGGATAGACCCGAGGCCCCACCAGGATGCCCTCATCTATGGCGCGTTTCAGTGAAAACGAGTTCCCGCCGACATCGCGGACCGTCGTGAACCCCTGCATCAGGTATTGTTCGGCGACGGTTGCGGCAACATAGGCCCAGTATTCGCGATCGGCATTGAACGCGATTCCGAACGGCATCTGAAACATCAGATGCGCATGCATGTCGGCAAATCCGGGCATCAGGAACCGACCCTGCGCATCGATCACCGTCGCCCCCTCCGGCGCATCCAGATCAGGACCAAGGGCCGTGATCATGCCGTCTCGGATCAAAACGTCCTGACCCTCGATCAGGTCGGAACTGACCCCGTCGAAAATCCGAGCGCCGGTGATCAGGGTTCCGGCCTCTTGGGCGATCCCCGGCGCGGCAAGAACAAAGAAGAAAAGCTTCGCTACAATCCTGCAAGCTGTCCGCATCTTGGGTTCCTTTCCGGTTTCAACAGGTTCACCGAAGCATGGTGCATTATCGAGAGGCTAGTCTCTTTCTGATCCGGATGAAACGATCACGTCGCGGCCGGCGCGTAGATCAACGCAACGATTCACTGCCGCAGGAAACAACAAACCTGTGCAGCCCGATTGAAATCCGAAACGGAAACCTGGAGCGCGCAATTCGTCCGGAGAAAGCAATTTTCGTCTGGACCTCGTCTTTGCAGATTGGTACACGCCCCTCAGTTCCGGCGTAGCTCAGCGGTAGAGCAGTTGACTGTTAATCAATTGGTCGTAGGTTCGATCCCTACCGCCGGAGCCAAAAATCCTTAGAAATTAAGCGTTAACCTGCCAAGGCGTCCTTGAATTCATCCCGCAGTTTGCGTTTCAGGACCTTGCCCGTCGCATTGAGTGGCAGCGCGTCGACGAAGACCACTTTGTCCGGCACCTGCCACTTGGCAATCTTGCCGTCGAAAAACTCCAGCAGCTCGGCCTCGGACGGATCTTCGCCCTCAGCCTTGACCGCCACCAGCAGCGGGCGTTCGTCCCATTTGGGATGCGGCACGCCGATCACCGCCGCGGTGGCCAGTTTCGGGTGCGCTACGGCGATGTTTTCCAGCTCGACCGAGCTGATCCACTCACCGCCCGACTTGATGATGTCCTTGGAGCGGTCGCGGATGGTCATGTAGCCATCGGGGTCCAACGTCGCCACATCGCCGGTGGCGAACCAGCCATCCTGCAGAAGATCTTGATCCTGCAGCTGAAAATAGCTGTCCAACACCCAATGGCCGCGCACCATCAGGTCGCCCTGCGTGACCCCGTCATGCGGCAAGTCGTTGCCGTCGTCATCGACGATCTTCAGCTCGACCCCAAAGGGCGGACGACCCTGATTCTCGCGCAGTTTGTGCTGTTCCTCGATCGGCAGCTTGCGATGCTTGGCCAGCGGAATGTTGGCAGTGCCCAGCGGGCTCATCTCGCTCATCCCCCAGGCATGCACGGTGTCGACGCCGTATTTTTCCCGGAAGGTCGCGATCATCGAGGGCGGGCACGCCGCGCCGCCGATCACCGTACGTTCGAGGCTTTCCAGCTTGGTGCCGCATTTGGCGGCATGGGCCAGCAAACCCTGCCAGATCGTGGGAACCCCCATCGCCAGAGTCACGCCATAGGTGTCGATCAGGTTCACCAGCGCCTCGCCATGCAGGTCCGGCCCGGGCAACACCATCTGCGAACCGGACATGGCGCAGCCATAGGGCGACCCCCAGGCATTGACGTGGAACATGGGCACCACCGGCATCACCACATCCATCGCCGAATACCCGATCACGTCGCGGGTGTTCGAGGCAAAGCTGTGCAGAACGGTCGAACGGTGCGAATACAGCACGCCTTTGGGGTGGCCGGTCGTGCCCGAGGTGTAGCACAGGCTCGAGGCGGTGTTTTCATCGAAGACCGGCCATTCGAAATCGGCGTCGCCGGTCTCGATCAAGTCGTCATAGAATTCCAGTCCAGGGATCTGCTGCAGTGCGTCCTCGCTGCGCGGTCCCATCAGGACGAAATGCTTCACTTCGGTCAATTGATCGCGGATCGCGGCAACCAGCGGGATGAAGGTGGCGTCGAAGAACAGCACCCGGTCCTGCGCATGGTTGATGATGTAAACCAGCTGTTCGGGGAACAGGCGCGGATTGATCGTGTGGCAGACGAACCCGGCACCCGAGGCCGCATAGTAGATTTCCAGATGCCGGCGGTTGTTCCAGGCCAGGGTGCCGATCCGGTCCTGCGGCTGCAAGCCCAGCTTGGTCAGCGCCGACCCCAGTCGCCGGGCATTGGCGGCGATCTCGCCCCAGTTCGTCCGGGTGACGGTTCCGTCGGTTTCGACCGACACGATCTCGGTCTGACCATGATAGCGCGCAGCATGATCGATCAGTGACGAAATCAACAGCGGCTGCGTCATCATCTGTCCCAGCATGGACATCCTCCCATTCATCGCGCCGGCCTGATGCGGCGTCTGTTGCGGCCAGGCGACACGGCGGCATGGCCGGCCCCAGGGCTTCTCCTCGGGGCCGATCCTGCCAATCATTTAATTGTCTGACAATAAAAGAATGCGGCCTGCCGTGGCGGCAGGCCGTCAGATTTGCAGGGCTTCAGCCCCGGTGCCGCAGCGCATAGGCCACAAGTGCGGCGGTCGAGCCGTCCTTGCCCTCGGTGCCCGCATCGCCATCGACGATTGGCCCCAGCGAGGTGGCCAACTCCTTGCCCAGCTCCACCCCCCACTGGTCGAACGAGTTGATGCCCAACAGCACGCCTTCGACGAACACCCGGTGTTCATACAGCGCAATGATCTGGCCCAGAACGAAGGGCGTCAGCTGCGGATAGATCAGCGTGGTCGAGGGCCGGTTGCCCGGGAACACGCGATGCCGGGCCTGACGCTCCAACTCGTCGCCATGCAGGCCCATCTCGGCCATGCGCGCTCGCGCTTCCTCAAGCGACCGGCCACGCATCAACGCCTCGGACTGAGCCAGGCAGTTGGCCAGCAGCAGACGGTGATGATGGGCCAGTTCGGGCTTGTGGCCTTCGGCGGCCACCATGAATTCGCAGGGGATCACGTCGGTGCCCTGATGGATCAGTTGGTAAAACGCGTGCTGCCCGTTGGTGCCGGGCTCACCCCAGACCACCGGCCCCGAAGGCACGCTCAGCGCCGAGCCGTCCATGGCCACCGATTTGCCGTTCGATTCCATCTCGAGCTGCTGGAAGTAGGCCGGCAGCCGCAGCAGCCGTTGGTCATAGGGCAGAACCGCGCGGCTGGCATGACCCAGCACCTGACGGTGCCAGAAGCCCACCAGCGCCAGCATCACCGGCATGTTCTCGGCCCAGCCCGCGGCGCGGAAATGCACGTCCATCGCCTGCCCGCCGCGCAGGAACGCGTCGAAGGCGTTCGAGCCCACCGCAATCATCACCGGCAGTCCAACCGGACCCCAGACCGAATAGCGCCCGCCGACCCAATCGGCGAAGCCGAACACGCGGTCAGACGGGATGCCGAAGTCCGCCGTCTTGTCCACGGCGCTGGACACGGCCGCGAACTGCCGCCCCGGGTCGCCGCCGCCGTCCAGCATCCAGGCCCGCGCCGTCCGCGCGTTGGTCAAGGTTTCGATGGTGGTAAATGTCTTGGACGCCACGATCACCAGCGTCCGCGTCGGGTCCAGTTCGCGCAGCGTGTCGGCGATGTGCGCGCCATCCACGTTCGAGACATAGTGCAGGCGCGGCCCGTCGTGATAGGGCGCCAGCGCCAGCGTCGCCATCACCGGCCCAAGGTCCGAACCGCCGATGCCGATATTCACCACGTCGGTAAAGCTGCCCCCTACCCCCTGGGCCGTTCCGCCCCGGACCTCTTCGGCGAACACGCGCATGCGCTGCAGGGTGTCCAGAACGTCGGGCATCACGTCCTGGCCATCAACCTCGACCGGGCCGCCGTCCAGATTGCGCAGCGCCGTATGCAGCACCGCGCGGCCTTCGGTCTCGTTGATCTTGTCGCCGCGGAACATCGCGTCGCGCCGCTCGGCCAGACCGGCTTGATCGCACAGGTCGATCAGCGCCGCGCGGATGTCCGCGTCGATCAGGGTCTTCGAATAGTCGAACAGCAAATCGCCGGTCGAGACCGAGAAGCTCTGCGCCCGGTCGGGATCCTGCGCAAACAGGTCGAGGATGCGGGTATCCGCCGCCTGCGCGGCAAGGGTTCTGAGAGTGTCCAGTTGCATGAGATCAATCCGCCCAGTGTACCGTCATTCCATCCAAGACTGCCGCAATTGGCGCCTCTTCGGGCGGCAGGCTCATGGCACGCTCAAGCGCTGCGCGCTTTTGTTCACCATAGATGACCAGGTGTTTGGACAGCGCCCCATCCAGAACCGGACCCGTCAGTGTGATGCGCGTCTCGGGCTGCGTCTGCGGGCGAGCAACGGCCAATGCCGGTGCGTTGCTGGCCAATGCCTGCGCCAGTCCCTCCATCCCCGGAAACAACGAGGCCGTATGCATGTCGTCGCCCATTCCAAGAACCAGCACCGCCAACGGGCGCAGCGGCTCGATCAGAGCTTCGATTTGGGGCAGAACCTCTTCGGGCGCCTTGCCGGGAATATGGAGCGGGACATAGTCCGCCGCCGCCGCCCGGTTGGTCAGAAGACGGTCGCGGATCAATCGTTCGTTCGACCGGTCACTGTCTGCCGGGACGCAGCGTTCGTCGGTGGGCAGCACACGGACACGCTCCCATTCAAGGTCCGCGGCGCACAGGCTGTCGAAGATCGGTCCGGGCGTGGTGCCGCCGGGAACCGCAAAAGCCACGACATCGTTGTGCAGCAGCGCAGCCTCCAACTCTCCGGCCAGAACGTTGGCAACATCAATGGCCAGCATGTCCCTGTCGGCATATTCCTGAATCTTCATGGCTTGATCCCTTGCCAATGGCGACCGTCGCGTTTCATCAGCAGTTCGGCGTCGCCGGGACCGGTACTGCCGCTGTCATAGGGTTTAGGCACGTCGCCGCGCGCCCGCCACCCCGCAATGATCGGGTCGGTCCAGGCCCAAGCGGCCTCGACCTCGTCTCCGCGCATGAACAGGGTTTGGTTGCCCCGGATCACGTCCATCACCAAACGCTCATAAGCATCCGGCGCTTCCTGATTTTCGGGCCCGAGCGCTTCGGCAAAGCTCATATCCAACGGGACGTCGATCAAACGCATTCCGCCCTGCCCCGGCTCTTTGATCGTGACTTTCAGCGTGATGCCTTCGTTCGGCTGCAGCCGGATCGACAGCGTGTTGGCATGCCGCCCGGCCTCGGCCCCGAAGATCGAATGCGGAGCGTCCTTGAAGATCACGTTGATGACCGAGGACCGGGCCACCAACCGCTTGCCGGTGCGCAGGTAGAACGGAGTTCCCGCCCACCGCCAATTGCTGACATGCGCACGCAGCGCAACATAGCTTTCGGTGGTCGAGCGCGGATTGCCCACCGCTTCGCGGTAGCCCGGCCCGTCGGGACCACCCGAATACTGCCCACGCACGATATGGTGCGGCTGCACCGGGTCCAGCGCGCGGATTACCTTGAGCTTTTCATCGCGCACGGCGTCCGAATCGAACTTGGCAGGCGGTTCCATCGCGATCAGGCATAACAGCTGCATCAGATGGTTTTGCACCATGTCGCGCATGGCCCCCGCGCGCTCGTAATACTCTTCGCGACCATCCACGCCGACGGTCTCGGCGACGGTGATCTGGATATGGTCGACATACTGGCTGTTCCACAGCGGCTCGAACAGCATGTTGCCGAACCGGACGGCCATCAGGTTCTGGACGGTTTCCTTGCCCAGATAATGATCGATCCGGTAGACTTGGTTTTCGCTGAAATACGAGGCCAGCGTGGAATTCAATGCCCGCGCGCTGTCCAGGTCGTGACCGAACGGCTTTTCGACGACGATCCTCGTCTGCTCGTTAGCCAGACCGTGCTGGCGGATTTTCTCCGCCAACGGGGCGAACAATCCGGGTCCGACCGAGAAATAGAAGGCGCGGATCCGCGAATCCGTCAACTGACCTGAAAGGTTTTTCCACCCATCATCAGAGCTGGCATCCAACCGCAGATACTGCAGCCGGTTCAGGAACCCATCAAGGTTGCCGGGATCCGACGCTTGACGAGGTGCGTGCTGGGCCAGCGACTCGGCCACGATCGCACGATAGCCCGCCTGATCATGTGCGGACCTTGCTGCGGCGATTATCCGAACATCGTCATTCCACTGTCCCGCGCAATAACGGCGAAACAAGGCAGGCAAAATCTTGCGCTGCGCCAGATCCCCGGTGCCACCAAAAATGACCAGATCAAATGGGTCGACGGGTATAACGCGAGAAACCATGAGCCGTCCTTAACGCGCCAGCGCCGGCATGTCCAATGTTAGCGCAATCATATCGTGGACTTTCTCTGGTTTTCCAATCTGTACCAATCGTGTGCGCCGCACCGGACCGCCACCGAAACGCACAAGAATATTCAACCGCTCAGCGCGTCCACCGTCAACGGATTGCCAAGATCTGGTTGTGTTTTGAAATTATGAGAGTGAGTAACCTGCGCCGAAACGCAGGTCGGCATTCCTTCGATGATCCATGGGCCGGATCAAGGCGCATTGGCCTTGAGCGCAACCGGGCCGAAACACTAGTTCAGCCGGTATTCTCCGACGACATTTCGCCATTCTCCGGGCGCGATCATCTTGCGGTGGGTAAAGCGCACCGAATGCAGCGGACCTTCGATTTCGCGCTGCCAGAACTCGATGAAATTGAACAGCTTGGGATGATCCGGCGCCAAGTCGTAATCCTGCCAGATGAACGTGTTCAGAACATGGATGTAATCCGGCATGCGATAGAAGATTTCAGCCGTTGTCAGGCCATACCCCTTCAGCATCAATTCAGTTTCGTTTTTCTCCATTCAGACCTCCAGATTTCCTCAAAGGTCCCTTCAGGGTAACATGATTCCTTTTCAATCCGTATTAAAACAATGTGTTACCCGAAAAACACCGCGGTTTCTGGCCACTTCCGGGTTGCTTGCTTGCACCCTATGTGCCGGGTCTGATAAGATGCATCCACAAGATATAGACCCAGCACAATAAACGGGCAGTTTACGTGAGCGATACGCCAGAAATCCCCGAAAACATGGATGAAACCCCGCCCGAGCGCCCGGTTTACGACGGCCCGACGGTATCCATCGAATCCGAGATGCGGACGTCCTATCTGGACTATGCCATGTCGGTCATCGTGTCCCGTGCGATCCCCGATCTGCGCGACGGCTTGAAACCGGTGCATCGGCGCATCCTCTATGCGATGCACGAGACCGGAAACACCCACGACAAAGCTTACCGCAAATCGGCCCGTCCGGTGGGCGACGTCATGGGTAAATACCACCCGCACGGGGACAGCGCGATCTATGACGCGCTGGTGCGGATGGCGCAGGATTTCTCGATGTCGCTGCCGCTGCTGGATGGTCAGGGCAACTTCGGTTCGATGGACGGCGACAACCCGGCGGCCATGCGCTACACCGAAGTCCGCATGGACAAGCCCGCCGCCGCGCTGCTGGCGGATATTGAGAAAGAGACGGTAGATTTCCAGGACAACTACGACGGCAAGGACAAGGAGCCAACCGTCCTGCCCGCGCGGTTCCCGAACATGCTGGTCAACGGTGCCGGCGGCATCGCGGTGGGTATGGCCACCAACATCCCGCCGCATAACCTGGGTGAAGTGGTCGACGCGACGCTGGCGCTGATCGAAGACCCGGACCTGACCAGCGAACAGCTGATCGAATACATCCCCGGCCCGGATTTCCCCACCGGCGGGGTGATGCTGGGCCGGTCCGGCGCGCGCAAGGCCTATCTGGAAGGCCGTGGCAGCGTCATCATCCGCGCCAAGACCCGCGTCGAGGAATTGCGCAAGGACCGCTATGCCATCATCGTGGACGAGATCCCCTATCAGGTGAACAAGGCCTCGATGATCGAGAAGATCGCCGAAGCCGTGCGCGAAAAGCGCATCGAAGGCGTCAGCCACGTTCAGGACGAATCCGACCGCAACGGCGTGCGGGTGGTGGTCGAGCTGAAGCGCGACGCAACGCCCGAGGTGGTGCTGAACCAGCTGTACCGGTTCACGCCGATGCAGACCTCGTTCGGCTGCAACATGCTGGCGCTGAATGGCGGCCGCCCCGAGCAGCTGACCCTGCGCCGGTTCCTGACCAGCTTCATCGACTTCCGCGAAGATGTCGTTGCCCGCCGCACCGCATACGACCTGCGCAAGGCACGGGAACGCAGCCATATCCTGTGCGGTCTGGCCGTGGCGGTCTCGAACGTGGACGAGGTCGTTGCCACGATCCGGTCTTCGGCCGACGCGGCAGAGGCGCGCGAAAAGCTGATGACCCGCCGCTGGCCCGCAGCCGAGATCGAGAGCTATCTGCGGCTGATCGACGATCCGCTGTCAAAGATGAACGACGACGGCACCTACAACCTGACCGAGGTTCAGGCCCGCGCGATCCTTGATCTGCGCCTGCAACGCCTGACCCAGATTGGTGTCAAAGAGGTCACGGACGAGCTGGAAGACCTGGCCGCCAAGATCAAGGAATACCTGGACATTCTGTCCTCGCGCGAGCGCATCATGAGCATCATCGCCGACGAGCTGCGCGAGGTTCGAGAGCAGTTCGCAGTGCCGCGCCGCACTGAAATCGTCGACTGGTCCGGCGATATGGAAGACGAGGACCTGATCGAACGCGAGGACATGGTCGTCACCGTGACCTCGGGCGGCTACATCAAGCGTACGCCGCTGGCCGACTTCCGCGCGCAGAAGCGCGGCGGCAAGGGTCTGTCGGGGATGCAGACCAAGGAAGAGGACGTCGTAACCAATCTGTTCGTGGCGAACACGCATACGCAACTGCTGTTCTTCACCACCGATGGGATGGTCTACAAGCTCAAGACATGGCGCTTGCCTCAATCTGGGCGAACCGGCAAGGGCAAGGCCATCGTCAACATCCTGCCGATTCCCACGGGTGTTTCGATTGCGGCGATCATGCCGGTCGATGTGCCGGATGAAGAATGGGAAAACCTGCAGATCGTCTTCGCCACCAGTGCCGGTGACGTGCGCCGAAACGCGCTGAGCGATTTCACCAACGTCAAGCGCAACGGCAAGATCGCGATGGATCTGCCCGAGGGTGTGGAACTGGTCAACGCGCGCATCTGTTCCGAGGATGACGACGTGATGCTGGTCACCAATTCCGGCCGGGCAATCCGCTTCCCGACCACTGCCGTGCGCGTGTTCAAGGGCCGCAAATCGACCGGTGTGCGCGGCATCAAACTGACGAATGGCGATCGAGTCGTCTCGATGTCCGTCATTCGCCACTTCGAGGCCACGGCAGACGAGCGCGCCGCCTACCTGAAGATGCGCCGCCTGATGGCAGGCGTCACCGAAGAGACCGAAACCGACGAAGACGAAGGCAACGCAGACAGCATCCTGCCTCAGGAGCGCTATGCCGAGATGTCTGCGGCGGAAAACCTTATCCTGACTATCACGGCCGGCGGGTCGGGCAAGCTCAGCTCGTCGCATGACTACCCGGTGCGCGGCCGCGGTGGAATGGGCGTGATGGCGATGGACAAGGCGATGCGGGGCGGCCCGCTGGTGGCCTCGTTCCCCGTCGAAATCGACGACCAGATCATGCTGGCCACGTCCAAGGGGCAGTCGATCCGGGTTCCGGTCGACGGTATATCGTTCCGGTCCCGCAGTGCGGGCGGGGTCAAGGTGTTCAACACCGGCAAAGGCGAGGAAGTCGTCAGCGTCGCTTGGATCGCAGACCAGGGTGACGAGGAAGACGATAGCGAAACGTAAGGATGGCCGCCTCTGATCGGCGGCCCTCATTTCAACGACGACGGAGCGGCTCTGCAACAGCAGCCGCTCCTTTTCGTTTCGGCGAATGTCGAAGCGTTCTTTCTGGGGTCAAGCCGGGTTTTGCGATAGGCTCATCCAATGAGACCCGAACCCAGACTGGACATCATCGGCGCCGCCCTCGCCGACCCAACCCGCGCACGCATCCTGTGCGAACTGATGGACGGGCGGGCGTTCACCAACAAAGAGTTGTCCTGCGCAGCCAACATAACGCCACCAACTGCAACGGCCCATCTCAAGCAGTTGGAGCGGGCCGGCCTGACCACTTCGATACGCAGCGGCAGGCATGTCTATCACCGGATCGCAAGCGCACAGGTCGCATCGGCTTTGGAAAAGCTGTCCACGCTAACCCCCAGCGATCATGTCCGGCGGGCCGCGAAACCGGACTCGGGCGTTCTGTTGGCCCGTTGCTGCTATAACCATCTTGCCGGGCGTCTCGGTGTGTGGATCACGGACAACCTGCTGGATACGGGCGTTCTGCAACTGGCACATGGGGCACTGGCGCCGGGTCCGCGATATCACGCGTTTCTGACCGATCTCGACCTGGACCCACCGCGGGTCAGCGCCCACCGGCCGGTCGCCAAATTCTGTCTGGACTGGACGGAACGCCGAAATCACATCTCAGGTTCCTTGGGAATCGCGATTCTGGAAAAAGCTCTGAAAGACAAATGGCTGACGCGCCAAAGGTCCAGTCGCGCCCTGACCATCACGCCGGAAGGCAAGATCGCACTGACTCGCCATTTCGGCTTGTCGGACTCCGCGCTTGATTGCCTCGGGTCGTCGGTTCGGTCGATGGCGAAGCGATAAGTCACACTTAAGATGCAAACCCGGTCATTCTGACGTTGCTTGGTTAGGAGACTGGAATGACCCAAAAACCACAGGACACCGAACGATATCTGACAGACGAAGGTTGGCGCGTGATCGTTCAGGTTCCCGAGGACCGCGCGCAGGCGGTGATTGATGCTGTTCTGGCCGAAGCCAACCTGGTTTACGGGGACTATGATCACGTCACCTTCCGGTCGACGCCCGGAACGCAGAGCTTTCGGTCACTCGGGACCGGACGCAATGCCGTCACCTGCGACACGGTGGATGTTCCCTGCGTCGAAGTCTCGTTCTTTCTGGATGTGTCGGACGGCGTGCGTTCGAAGGTGCTGCGCGCAATCTACGCGGCCCATCCCTATGAAGAACCGGTGATCCTTCTGCACCCGTGTTTTCGAACGCTGCACATCCGCGGGCAGGACGAAGACAACCCGAACCGGTTCTGGAACCGGCCTCTGGAAGACTGGGTGCCTGATGCACACCGCAGCTAGATGACCCCTATCATACCCATAGCGGTCATCTTTCCAGGTCATAGACCGTAGAGCGTGCCGAATTTGTCTTCGAGATAAGCCAACAACGGCTCGGGTCCGGGCTCCATGCCGCTGGCGCGGCGGATGACGTCGCGTGGGGCATACAGACCGCCATGCTGCTGAACATGCTCGCGCAGCCAGCCGGTTGCAGTGGCGGTATCGCCCTGCGCCAGTTGATCGTCCAAGCTTGGAACTGCCGCTCGGAGAGCCTGATACAGACAGCCTGCGTACACATTGCCCAGCGAATAGGTCGGGAAGTAGCCAAACAGACCGACCGACCAATGCACGTCCTGCAGACACCCGTTCGAAGGCTTGTCGACCGCATAGCCGAAATCGGCATGGAAGCGGTCGTTCCACGCGGCCTCGAGGTCCTTCACCTGCAGTTCGCCCGACATAAGTGCGCGCTCCAGATCGAACCGCAGCATTACGTGCAGATTGTACTGAACCTCGTCCGCTTCGGTTCGGATGTATCCGTTGTGCACCCGGTTTACGGCGGCATAGAAGGCATCTTCATCTGCTATGCCGAAATCACCGAAGGTGTCCATCATCTGCCGGAACAGCCAGCCCGTGAAGGCGCGCGAGCGGCCCAGCTGATTTTCATAGATGCGGCTCTGGCTTTCATGAACGCCCATTGACACGCCCTGGCCCAGCGGTGTCAGCGCGTAGGCCGGGTCGATGCCCTGCTCATAGCAGGCGTGCCCGACCTCATGGATGGTCGAATAGAAACAGTTGAACGGGTCGGTTTCGCTGGTCCGCGTGGTGACGCGCACGTCATCGCTGCTGCCGGAACAGAACGGGTGTACGGCCTTGTCCACCCGCCCCCGGTTCAAGTCGTAGCCGAAAGTCTCCGCCAGCTTTTGCGTCAACTTCATCTGCGCCGCTTCGTCGAACGTGCCGGTTACCCCCGCCGGGGACGGCCGGTCCAGAACAGCCGCACGCAGCGCAACCAGGCGTGGGCGCATGGCGTCGAAGATCGCACCGATCTGTGCAGCGGTCGTGTAGGGCTCGTAATCCTCGACCAGCGCGTCATAGACATCGCCGCCTTGCGCCAGAGCCGCCCCTTCCTCGCGCCGCAGAGCCACGACTTCCTCCAAAACCGGAAGAAACGCGGCAACATCCTCGTCGGCGCGGGCCTGTGCCCACTTACCCTGCGCGGCCGATGTCACGCGGGCGATGGCCGTGGCCAGATCAGCGGGCACCTTGACCGTGCGCTCGTATGTGCGACGGATTTCGCGCAGCTGCGCCTGATCAACCTCGGTGTCGGCATGGGCGTTCTCAAGCCACTCGGCCACGCGCGGATCCGAACGGCGCGCATGCAGGACGGATTCGATTGCGGCCATCTCCTCGGCGCGCTGGTTGCCGGCCCCGCGCGGCATGACAGTCTCCTGATCCCAGCCCAGGCGCCCGGCGATCTGTGCCAGTGCCGAGGTTTCGCGCTGAAAGGCCATCAGGTCGTTGAATGCAGTCATTGGGTCAAGCTCCGCGCAGCGAGGTTGCGATGGGATAGGCGGTCAGGAATCGGGCGCGCAGGATCAGGGTCCAGACGACCACGGCCATGAACTGGTGGAAGATGGCGATCTGCCAGGGCGCGCCATAGACCACGGTGAGGATGCCCACGACCACCTGCAGCGACAGCGCCGCGAACATGGCGTTGAAGGCGAACCGGGTCTGCGGGTGGGCGCTGCTGCTGCCGCGCCGCCAGACGAAGATGCCAAAGGCGAACAGTACATAGCCAACGCAGCGGTGGATGAACTGCACCAGCCCCGGACTTTCGAAAAAGTTGCGCCACATCGGTTCAAGCGCGGTGGCGTCCGGCGGCAGCAGTTGCCCGCCGATTAGCGGCCAGTCGGTATAGGACCGGCCGGCGTCGATGCCCGCCACCAATGCGCCGATCAGAATCTGCAGAAAGGCAAAGTGCAGCAGCCCGGTCGACAGGGAGAACAGCCGCGCCTCTTTCGCGCGGCGGGCCTGCATCAGGTCGCGTTCCTCGCGCCCCAGCATGAAGATGTACCAGGCCAGAAAGCCCAGGATCACGAACGCGAGGCCAAGATGGGTGGCCAGGCGATAGCTGGCAACGGCGGTCATCCCCTCGCCCTGCGTCACGCCCGAGGCCACCATCCACCAACCGACGGCGCCCTGAACGCCGCCCAGCAGTCCGGGGATCGCAAGGCGCCCGGTCCAGCCTGCGGGGATCTTGCGAAGCACCAGAAAGCCAAAGAACCCAAGCGCCCAGACCAGGCCGATCACACGGCCCAGCTGCCGGTGACCCCATTCCCACCAGTAGATGGTTTTGAAGTCCTCCAACTCCATCCACTGGTTCATGATCCGCCACTGGTCGATCTGTTTGTACTTGTCGAACTCGGCCTGCCAGTCCGCCTCGGACATCGGCGGGATCGCCCCGGTGACCGGGCGCCATTCGGTGATCGACAGGCCGCTGTCGGTCAGGCGGGTCAGCCCGCCCACCGCGATCATCACGACGACAAGCACGAACAGGATCATCAGCCAGACACGGATGGCCTTGCGTGCGCCGCCCCGGCCGCGGTCGATCATGCCTGGCTGGACCGTTTCCTGCTTTTGTTCACCCGAGACTTCTTCGAAGATGCTGCGCTTGCCGCTCATGCCGTCCTCATGTCCTTGATTTTCCCGCAAGCTAGGGCCAGTGCCCGGGAAGGTCCAGCCTCAGCCCTTGTCCTTCCAGCGGACCATCTGACGCATGATCCCGTGCAGCATCTGCACATCGGCCCGCGTCATGCGCATGCGCGACCACAGGTTGCGCAGGTTCACCTTCATCCCTTCGGCCTTTTCCGGCGGGTAGAAGAACCCGGCCTCGTCCAGCCGCTGTTCGTAGTGTTCGACCAGCTTCTCGACTTCGATTCCCGTGGCCCAGTCGCCTTTGCCCAGATCGGTGGCCGCGTGCACCACGTCGCCGGTCTGGCGCATCCACTCATATGCGGTCAGCAACACGCACTGCCCCAGGTTCAGCGAGGCGTACTCGGGGTTCACAGGCACCGAGATGATCGCATTGGCCTTGGCGATGTCTTCATTCTCCAAACCGGCCCGCTCGGGCCCGAACAGCACGGCCACCTTTTCGCCCGCCGCCACCTTCTGGGCCGCGATCTGCATGGCGCGTTCGGGGCTGTAGACGGGTTTGGTCAGGCCGCGCTGACGGGCGGTGGTGGCAAACACATATGTGCGGTCGCCCAACGCGCCGGCCAGATCGTCGAACAGCTGCGCCTCGTCCAGCAGCCGCCCGGCACCGCTCGACATGGCCACGGCCTTGGGGTTGGGCCAGCCGTCGCGCGGGGCGACGATGCGCATACGGTCCAGACCGAAATTCCACATCGCCCGCGCCGCGGCGCCGATGTTTTCGCCCATCTGCGGGCGGACAAGCACGAATGAGGGCTGGGGTCTGTCGCTGGGCATCCTGATCTCCGAAAGTTGCGCCTGCCATACTGCCGCCGCTGGCACAGGGCAAGCCCGGCCGCCCTGCCCGATTGCAAATCACGCGGTCTGCGGGCAATAAAGTTTGCTTCGCCGCCGCAATCGGCTAAACCGCGCCAAAGACCAACCGCGAAGGATCCGCCAATGGACACCCCCGAGCAGCCTCAGATCTATCTGATCACCCCGCCGACCATCGACCCGGCCACCTTTCCCGACCGGCTGGCCCGCGTTCTGGACGGGACCGAGATCGCCTGCATCCGGCTGGCGCTGGCCGGCAGCGACGAGGACGCCATCGCCCGCGCGGCCGACGCCTGCCGCGAGGTGGCCCATGCGCGCGACGTGGCGCTGGTGATCTCGAACCATGTCCTGCTGGCGCAACGGCTGGGGCTGGACGGGGTGCATCTGGAGGATGCGGCCCGCTCGGTCCGGGCCGCGCGCAAAGAGCTGGGTGCGGATGCCATCGTCGGCAGCTTCTGCGAAACCTCGCGCCATGACGGGATGACCGCGGGCGAAGCCGGGGCCGACTATGTGGCCTTTGGGCCCGTGGGGGACGTGTCGTTGGGCAAAGGGACCCGCGCCGAGCGTGATCTGTTCCAATGGTGGTCCGAGATGATCGAGGTTCCGGTTGTCGCCGAAGGCGGCCTGACACCCGAACTGGTTGCCGAACTGGCTGAATGTACCGACTTCTTCGGTATCGGAGACGAGATCTGGGCCGCAGAGGACCCGCTAAGCGCCCTGAACACGCTGATCGCGCCGATGAATACCGGCGGTTAGGACATAACCGCCCAGTACAGACCCAAGCCCGCCAACAACAGCGAGGCGACTGTGGAAATACGGCCGCGCAGCCTGGGCGAATCCGGCAAGAGCACGGTCAGGGTGGCGAGGATCAGGATCGCGACTCCGCTCAGCGCCAACAGGATGCCAGCGGCAAAACCCAGCACTGCCGGCGCGACATGGTGCGGCGGCACACCAAGGTGCGACGATGCTGCTGACAGTGTCAGGCCAAGGACTGCACCGGCCGCCAAAAGGAACAGCACGCGCCAGACCCCCAACCGGTCGGTGACGAGGTTCCAAAGCGCCAACAAGGCGATGGCAGCCGGCACGACCGGCCACGGCAGGAACGGCCTCGCACTCAACACGTCGAACATCCCAAGCGGCAGCGTCACCAGAACGCCCAGCCCCAGCGCGGCAAGTTGAACAAGGACCGGGCGCAACTTCAGTGACAAGAAAACCAGCACCGAGGCCAGCGCCAGAAGCTGTGCCCCCGCGCCCGCGACATGCAGCAGCCCGGCCCGGAAAAAAGCCTCGGCCGCTTGCTGCGCCCCCAGCCCGGCCCCGCCTGCCAAGGGAATGCGAGGACTGACCTCGCCGCCGCTCAGAAACCCGGTATAAGGCGCCTCGACCCCTTGCTGGCGCAAGACCACGGGGCCGATTCCTTCAGGCCAGGTCAGGCGCAGACTGCTTGCATCGGGTGGCAGAGGACCGGCCAACAGCACTCGGGAAATCCGCGGCACGTCCGGGTTGCCGACCACTGGAATACTTGCGCCTTCATAGGACAATGCAACCGGCCCGTTCACGTCGATCTGCAAGGATTGCTTCCAATCCGTTACAAAATCGTGGACGTGTTCCTCAAGCTCGGAAGAGACCAGACGGCGCAACTGCGCGTATTGCGCGCTCCCGCCGTCGCCGCCCTTCGCGACCTCTTGCGGATCGACCCCGGACAGAACGGCCTCGGCGTTCAGAGCGATTTCGACCAGAAGCCGACCGTCCCGGACCTGAAAGTCAACGATTGTCCGTCCGCTCTGTTGCGCCCATGCTGGCATTGCCAAAAAAATACATGCCAGTAATGGCGCAATGATCCAGGCGCGAAACCGCAGGAAGGTCAGCAAACGGATATTGAGACCCATCCGAAAATATCCAAAAGAACCAAAAAACACTGGGTCCGAGTGTTTCGTCCTTCCAAACAATTGGCAAGCCAAATCGCCGACGTGGACCCAGCCCGGGCAGCTTCCGGCTTGCGCGCGCCCTGCACCTGCGGCATGACGAGGAAATGACTCAGAACAGCGACATCCTGTGTATCGGGTCCGTCCTGTGGGACGTGATCGGACGATCCGCCAGCCACATGCGGCAGGGTTCGGACGTGCCCGGCCGTATCACGCGCCTGCCCGGTGGCGTGGCGATGAACATCGCCATGACCCTTGTGCGCTTTGGCATGACCCCGACCCTGCTGACCGCAATCGGCAGCGACCCCGAGGGCGACGAGCTGGTTCATGCCTGCAAGCGGCTGGGCATGAACACGACACATGTCTACCGCTCGCAGGACCTGCCCACCGACCGTTACATGGCGGTCGAAGGCGCAAACGGCCTGATCGCCGCTATCGCCGACGCCCATTCTCTCGAGGCTGCCGGTGCCAAGATCCTGCGCCCGCTGATCCATGGCCCGCTGGGGTATGAAAACACCCCGTTCGAAGGGCAGATCGCACTGGACGGCAACCTGACGCTGGACCTTCTGGAAGAAATCGCCGTCAGCCCGGCCTTCGCCCGTGCCGACCTGCGCGTGGCCCCGGCGTCGCCCGGTAAGGCCGAGCGGCTGCTGCCTTTCCTCAAGCACGGCCGGGCCACGCTGTATGTGAACCTCGAAGAAGCCGGGCTGCTGTGCCAGCGCGAGTTCGCCGATTCCGAAACCGCCGCCCGCGCTCTGCTGGACCGGGGCGCGCTGCGTGCGCTGGTGACCGACGGGGGCAACTCGGCCACCGTGGCCAGTGCCCAGGCGGTGATCACCCAGAAACCCCCGTCGGTTCTGGTCACGCGCGTGACCGGTGCGGGCGACACGTTCATGGCGGCCCATATCGCCGCCGAAGCCAATGGCGCCAGCATTGACGAGGCGCTGACCCGCGCCTTGCATGCCGCCGCAACCTATGTATCCGGAGAGACCCCCCTGTGATCGACATCCAGTATTCCGCCGAAGTCCGCGCGGCCAAGGACGACGGATCCCCCATCGTTGCCCTGGAAAGCACCATCATCACCCACGGCATGCCCTACCCTCAGAACATCGAGGTGGCGGCCCAGGTCGAGCAGGACATCCGCGACGCGGGCGCCGTTCCGGCAACGATCGCGGTGATCGACGGCCGGCTGCATGTGGGGCTGGAACCCGATCAGTTGAAGGATTTGGGACAGGCGCAGGGCGTGGCCAAGATTTCGCGCGCGGATATGGCAGCCTGCATCGCTTCGGGCGGGACCGGGGCCACCACCGTTGCCGCCACGATGATCGCCGCCCATTTCGCAGGGATCGAGGTCTTTGCCACCGGCGGCATCGGCGGGGTGCATCGCGGCGCGGAAACCAGCTTTGACATCTCGGCCGACCTGCACGAACTGGCGCAGACCCCGGTCACAGTCGTGGCCGCCGGGGCCAAGGCGATCCTTGATCTCGCAAAAACGCTCGAAGTGCTGGAGACGCTGGGCGTGCCGGTCATCGCCCATGCCCAGGATGAATTCCCGGCCTTCTGGTCGGCCAAGTCGCCCTTCGCCGCGCCCTTGCGGATGGACACGGCCGAGCAGATCGCCAAGGCCCATGCGACGCGCCGCGCTCTGGGTTTGCCAGGCGGGCAGCTGGTGGCCAATCCGATCCCGTTGGCCGATCAGATCCCGTCCGAGGAACTTGACCCGATCATCGCCTCGGCCCAGCAGGACGCCGAAGCGCATCGCATTACCGGCAAGGCCGTCACGCCCTATCTGCTGCAGCGCATCTACGAGCGGACCGAGGGCCGATCCCTGATCGCCAATATCGCCCTGGTGCGCAACAATGCGCGCCTTGCGGCTGGTATAGCCAAGTCTTTGAAGGCTCAGGCTGACTAAGCGTCAAACGGACCT
This sequence comes from Ruegeria sp. CG8, assembly GCF_056537165.1. Taxonomy (NCBI): domain Bacteria; kingdom Pseudomonadati; phylum Pseudomonadota; class Alphaproteobacteria; order Rhodobacterales; family Roseobacteraceae; genus Ruegeria; species Ruegeria sp. CG8. Next base: position 127,517 of record NZ_JBQFRA010000002.1, read on the forward strand.
ATTGTACCAAGGCGCCGGACTGATTAACTAGTCCGGCAAACCGCTCGGAACCGCGATGAACACACCGTTTGATGAAGAACCCCACCGCCGCCCCGGCCTGCTGTCGCGGCTACGCGCGTCGTTTCTGACGGGTATCGTCGTCATCGCACCGGTCTGGCTGACGCTGTGGCTGATCCTGTCGGTGGTCGGCTGGATCGACAGCGCGGTCCTGCCCCTGATCCCGCACCAGTTCCGCCCCGAACAATATGTGGGTATCAACCTGCGCGGCGTGGGCGTCCTGTTCTTCCTGATCTTCACGGTTCTGGTCGGCTGGATCGCCAAAGGTATCCTGGGCCGGTCACTGATCCATTTTGCCGAAAGCCTGGTCAACCGGATGCCCGTCGTCCGGTCGATCTATTCCGGGATCAAGCAGATATCGGAAACCGTCTTTGCCCAGACCGAGCGGTCGTTCGAGAAGGCCTGCCTGGTCCAGTATCCTCGCCGGGGCATCTGGGCCATCGGCTTCGTCTCGACCGAGGCAAAGGGCGAGATCAACAAACGCGCCGAAACCGGCGGCGGCCTGCTGAGCGTGTTCATCCCAACCACGCCGAACCCAACCTCGGGTTTTCTGCTGTTCTTCCCCGAGGAAGACGTGATCCTGCTGGACATGACGATCGAGGATGCCGCCAAACTGGTGATCTCGGCCGGGCTGGTCTATCCGAACCAGAAAGACCCCACGCAGCCGCCCGAGTGATCAGCCGAACATCGCGGGTAGATCAACGGAGCTTCGCGCACCCAGATCGGGTTTGTGATCGGCCAGAAACTGGTCGGCCGCGGCCCGTCCCGCCTGTTTCAGGCTGTGCAGAACCACCGGGTTGGGCACTGTCTTGGTCGCCACCGACAGGCTGTTCATCAGCGCGTCATCTGCAATCATGTGCACGAAAACCCGGCTCATCTCGCCCGCTTTCAACTTGCCGTCGGCCAGCAGGCGCTGCACGAAGTTGATCGCCCGCAGCTCGCGCAGAAGGGACGAATTGAAGCTGATCTCGTTGATCCGGTTCTGAATCTGCTGCGGGGTCTTGGGAACCTCGTCCCGCTCCAACGGGTTGATGTTCACGATCACCACATCCTCGGGCAGGCCCGCGTTGAACAGCGGAAACAGCGCCGGGTTGCCGGTATAGCCGCCATCCCAATAGGCTTCGGTCCGGTCGGATTCGGGGTCGTGGATTTCAACCGCTTGGAACAGGTTCGGCAGGCAGGCCGAGGCGAGGATCGCATCAGTCGTCACCTCATCGCCCGTGAACACCCGGATCTTGCCGCTGCGCACGCAGGTGGCGCAGACGAACAGACGCGGCCCCTGATCGGCGCAGACCTCGCCAAAATCAAACGCCTGGACCACCGGGGCCAGCGGATTGCGGTAGAACGGCCCATAGGCATAGGGCGATACCATCCGCGACCAGGTATCGGCCACCGAGAACGGCAGGGAATACTCCATCGCATGCGCGATCTGGGCGGGTTCCATCCCGGCCAGCCAGTTGGCGATGCGCATGTCGCCCACGGCACCCATCCTCTCCCACAGGGCGTTCAGGGTCTCGCGCGCGCCATCGCGACCGGCATGAACCATGCCGGCCTTGAACGCGGCTCCGTTCAGCGCCCCGGCCGAGGTTCCGGTGATCGCCGCAACCTCGATGTCTTCGTCGTCGAGCAGACGGTCCAGCACGCCCCACGTAAATGCGCCATGCGCGCCGCCGCCCTGCAGGGCCAGATTGATGCGCTTCACCATATCGGCCGGCCCCGGCGCGCGCCGCGGATCACAACGCGGTCCAGCCGCCGTCGACCGAGATCGTGGTGCCGGTGATCTGGGCCGCGGCGTCCGAGCACAGGAACACGGTGGTTCCGCCCAGCTGTTCGACGGTCGCGAACTCTTTCGAGGGTTGCCGTTCGAGCATGACGTTCTTGATTACGTCCTCGCGGCTCATGTTGTATTCCTTCATCGTGTCGGGGATCTGCGCCTCGACCAGCGGTGTCAGCACATAGCCCGGACAGATGGCGTTGCAGGTGATCGGCTCCTGCGCGGTTTCCAGCGCAACGGTCTTGGTCATGCCGACGACCCCGTGCTTGGCCGCCACATAAGCCGCCTTGTAGGGCGATGCAGTCAGCCCATGCGCCGAGGCGATATTGACGATCCGCCCCCACCCGGCCTTGCGCATCATCGGGAGCGCCGCCGCCATCGTGTGAAAGGCCGAATTCATGTTGATGGCGATGATCGCGTCCCATTTCTCGACCGGGAACTGGTCGATCGGCGCGACGTGCTGAATGCCTGCGTTGTTGACCAGGATGTCGCAGGCTCCGGCCTGTTCGATCAGCGCGCGGCACTCCTCGCCCTTGGACATGTCGGCCTTGATGTAGCGCGCGTTGGTTCCGGTTTCCTTGCTGATCTCGGCCGCCAGCGCATGATCTTCATCGCGATCAGTGAACGAGTTCAGAACCACGTCGGCCCCCGCCTTGGCCAATTCGCGCGCGATGCCCAACCCGATGCCCGAGTTCGATCCGGTGATGATTGCTGTTTTTCCCGACAGGTTCATTTGGGGTCTCCCACAGACTCATGATTTGGAGACACAGTGCCATGCTGCACCTGCAAAATAAACGGGAAAGACCCGGTTGCGGATACGGTCGATTTATGGGCTGGAATCACGGAGCTCGAGGCAGAAAAAAACGCCCGCACGAAGCGGGCGTTAAGTTATTGAGGCAGGTTTCATACAGGCAAGAAACCTATCGAGCAGTGGAACCTTTATAAGCAATTCCGCGCCGTCATCCAAGCTAAAAGTTTGATAATAAGAAAAATCATCGGTACGGTGAATCCCAACAAAATAAGGCCAGAGCAGGATTGTTTCCAAAATGAGCCCCGATATTCTCCGTCCCATCCGCCCGTTGATCGCGGGAATCGCTGCCTCGGTTGTCGCCACGTTAGCGCAAGCAGAATCGACCCATGGCATAGCTATGTATGGAGACCCGGCCCTACCACCGGATTTTGTGTCGCTGCCTTATGCCAACCCCGACGCGCCGAAGGGCGGCAAGGTCGTGTTCGGCAACACCGGCGGCTATAACAGTCTTAACCCGTTTGTGCAAAAAGGCACCGCCCCGTGGCAGCTGAGATTTTGGACCCACGAGGGGTTGATGGGCCGTTCCTGGGACGAACCTTTCACTCTTTACGGGCTTTTGGCCGAATCAATCGACACCGCACCGGACCGATCCTGGGTCGAATTCACCCTGCGCGAGACTGCCCGATTCTCTGACGGATCGCCGGTCACGGTTGATGATGTGATCTGGTCTTACGAGACCCTCGGAACGCAGGGGCATCTGCGCTATCGCGGTTTGTGGTCCAAGATCGACAGCATTCAGCAGACCGGACCACGCTCGGTCCGGATCATCTTCAACGAGCCAGACCGCGAGCTGGCCCTGATCGCAGGGCTGCGGCCGATCCTCAAGAAGGCCCAATGGGAGGGCAAGGATTTCGCCGAGGCAGCGCTGCAAGATGTCCCGATCGGCACCGGCCCCTATGTCATCGATGACTACGAGGCCGGGCGTTTCGTGAACCTCAAACGCAATCCGGATTATTGGGGCAACGATGTCCCGTTCCGCCGGGGTACCATGAATTTCGACGAGATGCGGTTGGAGTTCTACGGCGACCAGACGGTTCTGTTCGAGGCCTTCAAGGCCGGCGCGCTGTCGGCCGTCCGCGAGTTCAACGCCGACAAATGGGCCACGCAATACGATTTCCCGGCCGTTCAGCGCGGCGATGTCATCAAAACCGAGATTCCGCATAAAAAGCCCTCGGGCATGACAGGTCTGGTCATGAACACGCGCAAAGCGCCTTTTGACGATTGGCGCGTGCGCGAGGCGCTGACCCTTGCGTTCAATTTTGAATTCATCAACGGCACGATCACGGGCGGTGCTCAGCCTCGGATCACCTCGTATTTCTCGGGGTCTGAACTGGCGATGCAACCCGGACCGGCAACCGGTCGGGTGGCTGAGATGTTGCAACCCTACGCGGCTGATCTGCTGCCGGGAACCTTGGAAGGGTATGTTCTGCCCGAGGGCGACGACTCGGTTCGCAACCGAAGGGACATCCGCAAGGCGGCTGATCTGCTGGAGCAAGCCGGATGGACAATCCAGGACGGCGTGCTGAAGAACGCAGCGGGAGAGCCCCTCAAGATAACCCTGGTCATCAGTCAGGGAAGCTTGAATGTGGTTCAGAACGTGGATGCGATCGCCGAGATGTATGCCCGCGCGCTGGAACGGCTGGGGATCGAGCTGACCGTCGACAAGGTGGATGACGCACAATACACCCAGCGGGTGTCCGAGCTGGATTTCGACATGACCCCGTTCCGCCGCGCGCTGTCGCTGTCGCCGGGCAACGAACAACGCCTCTACTGGGGCAGCGAAGGCGCGGATGCTTCAGGGACACGCAACCTGATGGGGGTCACCTCTCCGGCAGTGGATGGGCTGATCGATGCGATGCTGGCCTCGGAAAGCCGTGAGGATTTCGTGGCCGCCACCCGCGCGCTTGACAGGGTTCTGACCGCCGGACGGTATGTCATTCCAATCTGGAGCTTTGATGTTGGCCGCATCGCCCATGTGAAGGAAATGAAGCATCCTCAGATCTTGCCAATCTATGGTGACGGACCGCAGTTCATGCCCGACGTCTGGTGGTACGAGGAGTAGCAGGCAACCGGCAGGGGCTTGTGCCCCTGCCCATTTCAAGAGAAGCACTTCACGGATCGGACGCCGCGCGGGCGTCGGCAATTTTCGGCACATGTGACCAAACACCAAAAAGCGATCAAACCATCCCGCTGCCCGCTATTTCTAGAGCACCTGACTACTTGTTGCGGGTGGAGCGCTTGTCACCACAACATCTCGCAATCCAAGTGACGATCGACGCAACGGACACCCGCACCGAAAAAAGATTTCTTAGATAGATCAAAGCCCTGTATTCCACGCAGTCCAGAGTGCGAGAATTTGAACGATCGCCAAAACCGACAGAGAGTGGGAAAACGAGCCGAGCACGGCGTGAAAAACCGCTTTGATTTTCCAGCGCCCTGACCTGCGACATTTTGTCATGTCTTCGCGCGGGCTGCGCGCTCCGTACGCTGGTATGGGGAAGAGCAGTCCTGAAACCCGAACCACGGAAGGCTCGCAGATGTTGAACTGGACTGATTTGACACAAGACTGGAGCGCGTCCTACGCACGTGCCAAGCGCCGTTTTCCGAACCTGCGCGATCAGGATATGGCGCGCGTGAGGACGGACAGGAAACGCTTTGAGGCCTATCTGGCCGAGCGGCACCACCTGACGGTGAACGAGGCCCATGAAGAGGTCGAGGATTTCCTTTACACCGAAGGCCTGAACCGCGAGCTTGCCCGGCGTTAGGCCAGCGACGTGACCCACAGGATGGTCGCGTCCTCATCGCTTACCGAGATCACGTTGTGCCCCATGCTGCCGTCGTAATAGGCGCTGTCGCCCCGACGCATCTCAACCGGTTCATAAAACTCGGTGTACAGGCGGATCACGCCGGTCAACACATACAGGAATTCTTCGCCATCGTGACGCACCCAGCCGTCGAACTCGTCCATTGACCGGGCGCGCACGCGGGCCCGATAGGGCAGCATCTGCTTCTTGGTCAGCGTTTCGGCCAGCAACTCGTGCTCGTAGGTCGTTGTGGCGTGCGCGGTGCCTTCACCCATCTTGGTCACTGCCATGCGACCGATAACCTGATCCCGCTCGGGCGGGGTGAACAACTGCGGCACAGAGATTTCGAGACCGATCGCCAGCTTCTTTAGCGCGTCATAGGTCGGCGACATTTGGCCATTCTCGATCTTGCTGAGCGTGGACCGAGCCAACCCGGCCTGGTTCGCCGCCTGCTCGAGGGTCCATTTCCGTGCCTTGCGCAGTTCACGCACGCGGGCACCTAGATCCACCGGTTCCAGTTCGGTGCGGGAACCGTTGTCGCGGGCGATGCGTACGATGGATTTGTGGTCTTTGCTCGTCATGCGTCATTCTATAGGGCCAGCGCCGCGCGCTTGCAACGCGTGACAAAGGGCAATAGCCAAGGCGCATGTTGTCGATCTTCGATCAGGGGCCGCCGCCGCCCTGCCCCGCGCCGTTCAACCTGGCCGCCCACGTACTGCGCCGCGCCGATGCCACTCCGGACAAGGTGGCGCTGTCCGTGCTGCGCGCCGACGGCTCGGACGACTGGAGCTATGCGCAACTGAAATCCGCGGTTCTGGGCACCGGAACCGGGCTGCTGCGCGCGGGGCTCGTGCCCGGCGACATCGTTCTGATGCGTCTGGGCAATACGGTCGATTTTCCCATCGCCTATCTGGGCGCGATCGCGGTCGGGCTGGTCCCGGTGCCGACCTCCTCGCAACTGACCGAGCCGGAAACGGAGCGGATGATCCGGGAACTGTCTCCAGCCGCCATTCTGCGCGATCCGTCCGTGAACTGCGCCACGCATCCCAACCAGATCGGCCTGACCGACCTTGCCGCCATGCGCAACCTGCCGCCCGCGTCGTTCGACATGGGCGATCCGGAACGCATGGCCTATGTCGTCTATACCTCGGGCACCTCGGGCAAACCACGCGCCGTGGCCCATGCGCATCGGGCGATCTGGGCGCGGCAGATGATGGTCGATGGCTGGTACGGCCTGCGTGAGGCCGACCGCCTGTGCCACGCGGGCGCGTTCAACTGGACCTACACGCTGGGCACCGGCCTGATGGACCCGTGGACCATCGGCGCCACCGCGCTGATCCCCGAACCCGGAACCGACCCGGCCGCCCTGCCCGGATTGCTGCGCCGCCACCGCGCCTCGATCTTTGCGGCCGCCCCCGGCGTGTACCGCAAGATGCTGAACGCGGCGGACACGCTGCCCCTGCCCGATCTGCGCCACGGCCTGAGCGCCGGCGAGAAACTGTCGCGCGCCCTGCACGAACGCTGGGTTCAGGCCACCGGGACCGAGCTGTACGAGGCCTACGGCATGTCGGAATGTTCGACCTTCATCTCATCCAGCCCATCCCACCCCGCGCGCGGCGATGCGCTGGGCCAGCCGCAACCGGGGCGCCGCGTGGAGATCCTTGGGCCTGACGGGCCGGTTCCGCAGGGGCAGGAAGGCACCATCGCCATTCACCGCTCAGACCCGGGGCTGATGCTGACCTACCTCAACGCCCCGGACGAGGCCCGCGCGCGCATGCAGGGCGACTGGTTCCTGACCGGCGATCAGGGGGCGATGGCCGTGGATGGGCAGATCACCTATCTGGGGCGCGACGACGACATGATGAATGCCGGCGGCTATCGCGTGTCCCCGGTTGAGGTCGAATCCGTTTTGTCGCGCTTTCCCGGAATCTCTCAGGTCGGCGCGGCGGCGGTCGAGGTCAAACCGGACACTTTCGTGATCGCCGCCTTCTATTCCGGGCCGGAAAAACTGGACGAAACCGCCCTGCGCGCTTATGTCGAGGCCAACCTGGCGCGCTACAAGCAGCCCCGCGCCTTCATCCATCTTCCCGAACTGCCCACCGGGGGCAACGGAAAACTCCTGCGCCGCGCATTGCCGGCCTATTTCAAGGCACCCGAAGAATGACCCAGACCGTCAAGCTTGATATCCTGTCCGACCCGATCTGCCCGTGGTGCTATATCGGCAAGACCAACCTGGACAAGGCGCTGGCCTCGGTCCCGGACCATCCTTTCGTGATCGAGTGGCATCCGTTTCAGCTGAACCCCGACATGCCCGAAGGCGGCATGGACCGGCGCGAATATCTGGAACGCAAGTTCGGTGGCAAGGAAGGTGCGGTCAAAGCCTATGCGCCGGTGGTGGAGCATGCCGAAAAGGCCGGCCTGAACATCGATTTCGAGGCCATGAAACGCACTCCGAACACGCTGGACGCCCATCGCCTGATCCATTGGGCAGGGATCGAGGGCAAGCAGAACCAGGTGGTGGATGCGCTGTTCACTGCGTATTTCGTGCAGGGCCGCGACATCGGCGACCACGAGGTTTTGGCCGACATCGCCGACAGCGTGGGCATGGACGCCGCAGTTGTTCTGAAGCTGCTGAAATCCGACGCCGACCGGGACGACATTCGTCAGCGGGATACGCACTCGCGTGAGAAGGGCGTAAACTCGGTCCCCACCTTCATCGTCGACAACCAGCACGCGGTCCCTGGGGCGCAACCACCGGAATTGTGGGCGCAAGTGATCGGCGAAATCATGTCTCAGCTTGAGCCTTCCTCTGCAGAATAGCACAGAGTTCTGTGCGCGATTGCACCTAGCCCACCTTGCCCTGTCGTGTTAGCGCGTTTGGGCAAGGAGTCCCCGCATGGCTGACCGTATTTCCAAGGCCGAATTCATCGCGCTGATCGCGATGATGTTTGCCACGATCGCATTTTCGATTGATTCAATGCTGCCTGCCCTGCCCGAGATCGGCGCGCAGCTCAGCCCTGATGACGTGAACCGGGCGCAGTTGATCCTGACCAGCTTTGTTCTGGGAATGGGGATCGGAACGTTCTTCACCGGCCCGATCTCGGATGCCGTAGGGCGCAGGCCAGTGATCTTTGCCGGAGCAGCAGTCTATATTCTGGCATCGGCCGTGGCCTGGGCCAGTTCATCGCTGGAGTTGGTTCTGGCTGCCCGGGTGGTTCAGGGACTGGGGGCCGCCGGGCCCCGCGTGGTCGCGATGGCGATCATCCGCGATCTGTTCTCGGGCCGGGAAATGGCGCGGATCGTGTCCATCGCGATGATGATCTTCACCCTGGTGCCCGCCATCGCGCCCATGGCCGGAGCCGCCGTGATCGCCTTTGCCGGTTGGCGCGGCGTGTTCATGTCGTTCATCCTGTTCGCGCTGGTCATCATTGTCTGGATGGGGTTCCGACTGCCGGAGTCCCTCGCGCCAGAAAATCGCCGCCCGTTCCGCCTGCCGCTGATGGTCGGTGCCGTGAAAGAGATGTTCGCCCACCCCACCGTGCGCCTGTCGATCTTTGTTCAGACCCTGTGCATGGGCATGCTGTTCACCATGCTGACCATGGTGCAGCCGGTCTATGACGTGATCCACGACCGCGCCGACAGCTTCCCTTTCTGGTTCGGGTTCGTAGCGCTGATGTCCGGCTCGGCCAGCTTGCTGAACGCGGCCGTCGTGGTGCGCGTGGGGATGCGCCGGATGGTGACCTGGGCGCTGGCCGGACAGATCCTGATCACCTCTCTGGTGATTGCCCTCAACATGTCGAACCTGTCGTCGCAGGCCTCGTTTGCGCTGTTCGTGTTCTGGCAGACCACGGTCTTTTTCATGGCCGGGGTCACCATGGGCAACCTGAATGCCATCGCGATGGAGCCGATGGGCCATATCGCGGGCATGGCGGCCTCGGTCATCGGGTCGATCTCGACCGTGCTGGCCGCCGCGATCGCCGCACCGGTGGGGCTGCTGTTCGACGGTACGCTGGGGCCGTTGACCATCGGCATCCTGACCATGTGCGTGCTGGCCTTCGGACTTATGGTCCACATGGGCCGGATCGAAGACCGCGTCCCCGCCTGACCTGTGCAGCGCACCCGAACTGCGCTAGGCTCACCCCAGTCAGGGAGGGTTCGGCATGAGCGACTATTACGATCTGGGCACGCATGGCTGCCCCGTCACCACGTCCTCGGATCAGGCGCAGCTTTGGTTCAACCGGGGCCTTGTCTGGACCTACGGCTACAACCACGAAGAGGCGGTCGTGTGCTTCCAGCGCGCGCTGGAGCATGACCCGGACTGCGCCATGGCCCATTGGGGCGTGGCCTATGCTGCCGGGCCCAACTACAACCTGCCCTGGGATCTGCTGGACGACCGCGGTAAGTCCAAGGCCCTGAACTGCGCCTATGACGCAACCCAGTGCGCACTGGCCCTGCTGGATCGCTGCACGCCCGTCGAACGCGAACTGATACGGGCCCTGCCTGCCCGCTATCCCCAGCGCGACCCGGCGCCCGACATGCACAGCTGGGACCACGACTTCGCCGACGCCATGCGCGCCGCCTTCGCGGCCCAGCCCGACCATCTGGACCTGCGCACCATCTATGTCGAGTCGCTGCTGAATCTGACCCCCTGGCAGATGTGGGACCTCAGGACAGGCCAGCCCGCCGAGGGCGCCGCCACGCCTGAGGCGCAGGAGGCGTTGGAATGGGCCATGGCCAACGATCCGGCGGCGATGTCGCATCCGGGCCTGCTGCACCTTTATGTGCACCTGATGGAGATGTCGCCCACGCCGGAAAAGGCGCTGAAGGCTGGTGACGTGCTGCGCACGTTGGTGCCGGATGCCGGGCATCTGGTGCACATGCCCACCCATATCGACGTGCTGTGCGGCCACTATCAGAACGTCGTCCACTGGAACGAACAGGCGGTAATCGCCGATCTGAAATATTACCAGCGCGAAGGCGCGTTCAACATCTATACCGGCTATCGCCAGCACAATTACCACTTCGTCATCTATGGCGCGTTGTTCCTGGGCCAGATGGAGCCCGCCCTGCGCGCCAACAAGGGCCTGTGGGACACCACGCCCGAGGAAATGCTGCGCATCGAAAGCCCGCCGATGGCGGATTACTTCGAAAGCTACATGGCCATGGGGCCGCATATCCTGATCCGCTTTGGCCGGTGGGAAGAAGCCAAGGCCCTGCCATTGCCCCCCGATCCCGACCTGTATCTGACGGTGACGGCCACCACGCATTACGCCCGCGCCATCGCCCATGCCGCCACAGGCGACGTGGTCGCGGCCGAGGCCGAAGAACGGCTGTTCCTCGCCGCCAAAGACCGCGTGCCGGAAACCCGCCTGCTGCACAACAACCGCGTGATCGACTTGCTGGAGATCGCGCGCGAGATGCTGCGGGGCGAGATCGAGTACCGCAAAGGCAATTTCGACTCGGCCTTCGCCCACCTGCGCCGCTCGGTCGAGTTGGACGACAATCTGCCCTATGACGAGCCCTGGGGCTGGATGCAGCCCACCCGTCACGCGCTGGGGGCGCTGCTGTTCGAACAGGGCCACGTGGCGGAGGCCGAAGCTGTCTATCGCGAGGATCTGGGTCTGGGCGGCACCCTCAGCCGCGCCTCGATCCATCCCGACAATGTCTGGAGCCTCAAGGGTTTGCACGATTGCCTCAAGGCGCGTGGCGCGGTAGAGGAATTGCAGCTGATCCGACAACGACTTGACTTGGCCCTGGCGAGGGCCGACCGCAGCGTCGGCGCCTCGTGCTTCTGCGCCCAGGCCGCGATGAGAGCCGCTGAATGAAACTGTTGAACGCTGCGCTGATCGCGCTGTGCTGCGGTCCCGCCTGGGCCGACCGTCAGACCTTTCCGCCTGTGGACGAGGCCAGCCAGGACCCGGCGCTTGAAGCCTTTCGTGCGGACCTGCGCGCCAAGGTCGCCGCCCGCGACCTCGAGGGCGTGATGGCCGCCACCTGCCCCGAGATCTACACCAGCCACAGCGACGAGGACGGCCCCGAGACGTTCCGCGCCAACCTGACGGTCGATCCCGAGACCCTGCCCGAATCCGACCGCCGCCACGCTGACATAATGCGCGCGGACTACTGGCGCGACCTCGAGACCACGCTGGCCCAGCCCGGCTATTTCGACGAGGATGGCGAATTCTGGATGCCGCACCAGTGGCGGCTTACCCTGCCAGCGAAGCTGGATCCGTTCACCGCCTATTTCGTGACCGGTCAGGATGTCACCCTGCGCCAGGCCCCCAACCGCGGCGCGCCCAATCTGGACCTGATCAGCCACGAGGTGGTGATCGTTCCCGACTATCTGGAAGAGGCCGAATATCAGGGCGTCATCCTGACCGACGGAACGCGCGGCTATATCTATTCCGATTTCCTGTGGTCGATGGTCGGCTATCGCGCGGCCTTCGTGAAATCGGACAGCGGCAACTGGCAGCTGTGTACATTCGTGGCCGGGGACTAGGCCGCGCCCTCAGGCGCTGGCCTTCTTCTTTTTCTCGGCGGCGACCTTCTCGGCCAGATCGCGGGCGATGGCAAAGGCGCCCTTGATCTTGTCGCTGTCCTTCTTCCAGTCGCGCCGCACCACGATCTTGTTGTCCTTGACCTTGGCCAGCCCGCGCTGGTTCTGGATGAACTCGACCAGACCTTGCGGCGAGGCAAACTTGTCATTGTGGAACTGGATCGTCGCCCCTTTCGGTCCGCCGTCCAGCTTGGCAATGCCGGCGCGTTTGCACATGGCCTTGATCCGCACGACCAAAAGCAGCGTGTTCACCTCTTTCGGCAGAGGGCCGAACCGGTCGATCAGTTCGGCGGCAAAGCCCTCGAGCTCGACCTTGGTCGACAATGACGACAGGCGGCGATAGAGGCCCAGCCGCACGTCCAGATCGGGCACATAGTCTTCGGGAATCAGCACCGGAACGCCCAGGTTGATCTGCGGCGCCCATTGGTCGTCGGCCTCGCTCAGCCCCTCCATCTCGCCGGCCTTGATCTTGGCGATCGCCTCTTCCAGCATCGACTGATACAGTTCATAACCCACGTCGCGCATCTGGCCCGACTGTTCCTCGCCCAGCAGGTTGCCCGCGCCGCGAATGTCCAGGTCCTGGCTGGCCAGCGTGAACCCCGCCCCCAGCGTATCGAGCGAACCCAGAACCCGCAGCCGCTTTTCGGCGGCCGGCGTCAGCCGCGCGCGCGGCTTGGTGGTCAGATAGGCATAGGCGCGGGTCTTGGACCGCCCCACCCGGCCCCGGATCTGATAAAGCTGCGCCAGCCCGAACATATCGGCCCGGTGCACGACCATCGTGTTGGCGGTGGGAATGTCCAGCCCGCTTTCGACGATCGTGGTGGCCAGCAGGATGTCATACTTGCCGTCGTAGAAGGCATTCATCCGGTCGTCCAACTCGCCCGCCGCCATCTGGCCGTGGGCCACCACATAGGTCAGTTCGGGCAGCTGTTCTTTCAGGAATTCCTCGATCTCGGGCAGGTCTGAGATGCGCGGCACCACATAGAAACTCTGCCCGCCGCGATAGTGCTCGCGCAGCAGCGCCTCGCGGATGGTGACGGCGTCGAACTCGCTGACATAGGTGCGGATCGCCAGGCGATCGACGGGCGGTGTGCCGATGATCGACAGGTCGCGCACGCCGGTCAGGCTCAGTTGCAGCGTGCGCGGGATCGGCGTAGCGGTCAGCGTCAGCACATGCACGTCCGAGCGCAACTGCTTCAGCCGTTCCTTGTGGGCCACGCCGAAATGTTGTTCTTCGTCGATGATCAACAGCCCGAGGTTCTGGAACCGGATGCCCTTGGCCAGCAGCGCATGGGTGCCGATCACGATATCGACCGTGCCCCTGGCCAGCCCCTCGCGGGTCTGCTGCGCCTCTTTGGCCGAGACGAAGCGCGACAATTGCCGGACTTCCAGCGGGAAGCCCCGGAACCGGTCCTTGAAGCTGGCGGCGTGCTGGCGCGCCAGCAATGTTGTGGGAGCAATCACCGCCACCTGCAGGCCGGACATGGTCGCAACAAAGGCCGCACGCATGGCAACCTCGGTCTTGCCAAAGCCTACATCGCCGCAGATCAGGCGATCCATCGGCGTGCCCGAGTGCAGGTCCTCCATCACGTCGGCGATGGCGCGCAACTGGTCCTCGGTCTCCTGATAGGGAAAGCGGGCGCTGAACTCCTCCCACGCGTGGGGCGGCGGGTCCATGATCGGGGCCTTGCGCAAGGCACGTTCGGCGGCAATGCGGATCAGCCGGTCGGCCATCTCGCGGATGCGTTCCTTGAGCTTGGCCTTCTTGGCCTGCCACGCGCCACCGCCCAGCTTGTCGAGCAAACCTTCCTCGTGCCCGTATTTCGACAGCAGCTCGATGTTTTCGACCGGCAGGTACAGCTTGGCGCCTTCGGCATATTCCAGCAGCAGGCATTCATGCGCGGCGCCGAGGGCGGTCACGACTTCCATGCCCATATAACGGCCGATGCCGTGATCGACATGCACCACCAGATCGCCGGGGCTGAGCGATTGGGTCTCGGTCAGGAAATTCTCGGCCTTGCGGCGTTTCTTGGGTTGGCGGATCAGCCGGTCGCCCAGCACATCCTGTTCCGAAATCACCGTCATGTCGGGCGTCTCGAAGCCGTGCTCCAGCGCCCAAACCGCAAGGTGTAAACCGCGCTTGCCGATGCGCGAGCCGTCGGGCACATGAATCGCCTCGGCCAAGCCCTCATCCTCGATCAATCCGGTCAGGCGTTCGCGCGCGCCCTCGGAATAGGACGCGACCAGAACCGGCCCCTTCTCCAGCTTGTTCTTGATGTGGCTGGCCAGCGCGCCGAACAGGCTGATGCTTTCCTGCTGCCGCTCGGGGGCAAAGTTGCGCCCGATCCGACCGCCCGCATCGATCACCCCCGGGCCACTGGCCTGCGGAAGGGGGCTGAACTGCAGCACCCGCCGCTGCGCCACCGCCTGGGTCCAGGCGTCATCATCCAGATACAGCAGGCCCGGCGGCGTGGGTTTATAGACCGAATCCATCCGCGAGCGGTTCTCGAGCGCCAGACGCCGGGTTTCGTATTGATCGGCGATGCTGTCCCACCGGGCCAGACGGGCGGGCGTGACCTGATCGTCCAGCGTGATCGTCGCGTCCGGCAGGTAGTCGAACAACGTTTCCAGCTTTTCGTGGAACAGGGGCAGCCAGTGCTCCATGCCCTGATGCTTGCGCCCGGCGCTGACCGCCTCGTACAGCGGATCATCCGTGCCGGCCGCACCGAATTCGATGCGATAGTTCTGACGGAACCGGGTGATGGCGGCCTCGTCCAGGATCACCTCGGAAACCGGGGCCAATTCGACCAGATCAAGCTTTTCGGTGGTGCGCTGAGTGGCCGGATCGAACCGGCGCGCGCCGTCCAGCACGTCTCCGAACAGGTCCAGCCGCACCGGCCCTGCCTCGCCCGGCGGGAAGATGTCGATGATCCCGCCGCGCACGGCATAGTCGCCGGGCTCCATCACCGTGGGGCTTTGGCTGAAACCCATACGCACCAGAAAATCGCGCAGCGCGGCCTCGTCGATGCGCTGGCCGACCCGAGCGGTGAACGCCGCCTGCCGCAGCACGTCGCGCGCCGGCACGCGCTGGGTGGCCGCGTTCAGCGTGGTCAGCAGAACGAACCGCTCGGGCATCTGGTGCACCAGTGCCGCCAGGGTCGCCACCCGCGCCGCCGCGATGTCGGGGTTGGGCGACACCCGGTCAAAAGGCAGACAATCCCAGCCGGGAAACAGGATCACCGGCATGTCGGGCGCAAAGAAACGCAGCGCGGCGCGCATCGCCTCGGCACGTTTGTCGTCGCGCGCCACATGCAGAACCGGCCCGCCCGAGCGGGCAACCTCGTTCAGCACCAGCTGCGCGTCAAACCCCTCGGGGGCGCCGCCGACTGTCACGTGGTTCGGAGCCTTCATTACGCTGCCTTTCTGAATCTGCTATCCTAGAACGCCTATCGAAAGGTTCTGATACATGCCCCACATTGAAGTGACCAGTATCGCAAACATGCCGATGACCTGCGTCGCCAGCCGGCATCGATGCAGCGCCTTGGACACAGCTTCAATCGTCAACTCCTGCCGCCGCAGGTTCCGGGCCACCCGCAGGCTGTTTGCGCCGACAAGAACCATCGGGAACAACAGCAGGAACACGGCCTGGGCGAACTCGACCTGATAGTAAAACCCAAGCGTCGCCAGCCCTGCGAACAGGAAACAGCACAGCGCCAAGATTACGACCCCCGAAACGTCGGCAATGTAGAGGATGCGATTGGTGTTGATCCGCACGATGTCCAGCAGGTCGGTCTCGGCCTGGCCTCCGACGCGGCGGGCGCGCACGACCAGATCATAGGGAACGCCCATCACCCAATGGCTGGCTGTCGACCACAGCACCGCAAGCGCGATCCAGTACCACAGATTCGAGAAACTGCGCATGTCGATGAGCTCGAAGATCGTGGAGTACCAGTCCAAACTTGCCTCATTGTTCAAAATTCTCAGGCGGTTCTATCGCAACGGCGCGGCCATTGGTACCCTTGAGACCTGCGCAAATTCATGCCACCCAATGCGCGACTGTTCAAGGAGAACGCGCCATGAAACCGACAATCGCTCCCTACCCCCACGGCCGCTTTCGTCGCGCCCGCCAGTCCGAGGCGATCCGGGGCTTGGTGCGCGAGAACACCCTGACCGTGGATGACCTGATCTGGCCGGTTTTCGTGCGCGACGGCGAGGGCATCGAAGAGCCCGTGCCCTCGATGCCCGGCGTGGTGCGCCGCTCGGTCGATCTGATCGCCAGGGCCGCAGCCGAGGCGCAGGCTATGGGCATCCCGGCGATCTGCCTGTTTCCCTACACCGATCCCAGCCTCAAGACGCAGGATTGTGCCGAGGCGTGGAACCCCGACAACCTGTCGAACCGCGCCATCCGCGCGATCAAGCAGGCCGCGCCCGAGATCGCGGTGATGACCGACGTGGCGCTGGACCCCTACAACATCAACGGCCACGACGGATACGTGGTGGACGGCAAGATCGTGAATGACGAAACGGTCGAGGCGCTGGTCAAGATGACGCTGGCCCAGGCCGAGGCCGGAGCCAACATCATCGGCCCGTCCGACATGATGGACGGCCGGATCGGCGCGATGCGCCAGGCACTCGAGGCCGCCGGCCATCACGACGTCATGATCCTCAGCTATGCCGCGAAGTATGCCAGCGCCTTCTACGGACCTTTCCGCGATGCGGTGGGCGCCTCGGGCGCGTTGACCGGCGACAAGAAGACCTATCAGATGGACCCGGCCAACTCGAACGAGGCGCTGCGCGTGATCGAACGCGACCTGACCGAGGGCGCCGACATGGTTATGATCAAGCCCGGCATGCCCTATCTGGACATCTGCAGGCGGGTCAAAGACACGTTCGGCGCACCCACCTATGCCTATCAGGTGTCGGGTGAATACGCGATGATCCAGGCCGCAGCGCAGAACGGGTGGATCGACGGCGAAAAGGTGATGCTGGAAAGCCTGCTGGCCTTCAAACGCGCAGGCTGTGACGGCATCCTGACCTATTTCGCACCGCAGGTCGCCCGGCTTCTGCACGGCTAATCCCGCGGGACTCCGCGATTTTTCGCCGATCGGCCGGCCTTGGCCTGCCGGTTTTCCCGTGACACCCGACGCCGTTCGGCGTATTCTTGCACACAAGACCGGGACCACCCGGCTTTTCAGGCACATCGACAGAGAAAAAGAAACATGAGCAGTTCCAACACACCACGACTGAGCCGTCGCGGCTTTGCCTTTGGCATGGCCGGACTGACCCTGACCGCCGCTTGCGGCAACGGCGTCGGAAACTCGAACGCGGCAACGATCGATGCCCGCGTCGATGCCACGCTGACCGAGATGTATACCCGCTACCCGAACACCCAGGAAATCGCCAACAAGGCCAACGGGATGCTGGTCATGCCGCTGATCACCGAGGCGGGCTTCGTCTTTGGCGGTGGCTACGGAAAAGGCGCCTTGCGCATCAATGGCGCGACGGTCGACTACTACTCGGCTGTCAAAGGCACCGCCGGGCTGCAGATTGGCGCCCAGCAATACGCCCATGTCCTGTTCTTCATGACCGAGGACGCCCTGAACGATTTCCGCCGCTCAAGCGGATGGACCGCCGGCGCGGACATTGGATATGTCGTCAGCGACCAAGCGGACCAGTTGTCGACCGACCTGACCACCCTGCGCAAACCCGTGCTGGCGGCGGTCTTCGGTCAGGCTGGGTTGCAATTGGGCGCAACGGTCGAGGGCATCAAATACACGCGCATTATTCCCTGACCCCCTGACCCCCCTCAAGAAAACTCCGTCACTGGCCAATGCCGTGGCGGAGTTTTTCGTTTCAGACGCAGATTCCGCGGCGCGGCCTCTTTCGGTCGCCAGAGCCATGAATTAACCTTCGCCTGATCTGCAAATTCAAATGGTGCGCTGCTGATGGGTGTCGTCTTTCGCTGGTTGATGCGTATCGCCTCGGGTCTGGTCCTGCTGACCCTCGCGGCGATCGGTCTGGTGTATTTCCTGGCCAACCAGTCGCTGCCTGACTACGACCAAACGCTGCGGGTCAAAGGCTTGAATGCCCCAGTCGAGATCGTGCGCGACACCGCCAACGTGCCTCACATTCTGGGGCAGACCGACCCCGACGTGTTCTTCGGTCTGGGCTATGCGCATGCCCAGGACCGGTTGTGGCAGATGACGGTCATGCGCCGGACCGTGCAGGGGCGCCTGTCCGAGGTTTTTGGCCAACGGACCGTGCATATCGACAAGCTCATGCGTCGGCTGGATCTTTACGGGCTGGCGCATCAGTCCTTCGAGGTTCAGGACGATTACACCAAGGCCGCTCTTCGCGCCTATGCCGCGGGTGTCAATGCGCGGCTGGACGAAATCAACGAAAACGCCTTGGGCCGCGGCGCGCCCGAAATGTTTTTGTTCAACGCACCGGTTGCTCCTTGGCAACCGGGTGACAGCATAGCCATGATCAAGCTGATGGCGGTTCAGCTGTCCGGGCATTTGCAGGACGAAGTGCTGCGGGCGCGCACCTCGTTGATGCTGAACGATCCGCAGCGGCTGTCAGATATACTGCCCGACGTGCCTGGCGCGGGCATTGCAGCGCTGCCCGAATATGCGGCGTTGTTTCCCGACCTGCCCCGCTATGCCGCCAACTCGGAACCCGCGGCCTCATGGCTGAACCCGGTCTCGCAGCGCGGGTTGGCGGGTGCCTCGAATGCATGGTCTGCGGCTCCTTCGCGTTCGGCCACCGGTGGAACTCTGTTGGCCAACGATCCGCATCTGGGCCTGACTGCGCCGGGGATCTGGTATCTGGCGCGTCTTGAACTGGCCAAGGGCGGCGTGATCGGCGCCACCATCCCCGGCATTCCGGCGGTTATGTCCGGCCGCAGTGACCGGTTGGGATGGGGCCTGACCTCGTCCTATCTGGACGATCAGGACGTGCATATCGAACGAGTGAATCCCGACAACCCCGAGGAATACCTGACGCCCGACGGTTTCAAACCCTTCAAGTCGCGCCCCTCAATCATCGAGATCAAGGACGCCCCCCCGATCACCCTAACCCTGCGCTGGACCGAGAACGGCCCCGTCCTGCCCGGCACCCATTACAACCTGGAAACCATCACACCGCCGGGGCATGTCGCCTCGCTGTCCTGGACGGCGCTCAGCCCGCGCGACACCTCGATCAGCGCGTCGATGGCGCTGATGAGCGCGGATACCGTGCGTGAAGCGATCGAAGCTGCCGAGCGGTTCATCGCGCCGTCGCAAAACCTGTCGGTGGTCGACAAGACGACCGTCGGCATGAAACTCATCGGCGCCATGCCCAGCCGCGACCTCAACAACCAGAGCCGGGGGCGCATCCCGACCCCGGGCTGGATCGCGGCAAACCGCTGGCAGGGGCGTCTGCCCTATTCCGACAACCCCGAATTCGTGGCCCCCGCCGGCGGCGTTCTGGGCAACACCAACAACAAGATCATCGACCGGCCCTTCCCCCTGCATGTGTCCTATGAATGGGGCGATACGCAGCGCGTCCATCGCTGGGAATTCCTGATGCAATCCCGCGAGGTGCACACCCGCGACAGCTTCATCGAGGCGCAGCTGGACACGGTCAGCTTCACCGCGCGGTCGCTGCTGCCGCTGATCGGGGCCGACCTGTGGTTTACAGGCGAGGCCGCGCCCGAAGGCACCCCCGAACGCCAGCGCCAGATCGCCCTGACCCTGCTGGCCGAATGGAACGGCGAGATGAACGAGCACCTGCCCGAGCCGCTGATCTACGCGGCCTGGGTCCGCGCGCTGCAAAAACGCCTGATCGCCGATGACCTCGGGCCGCTGGCCAAAGAATTCAAACATGTCGAGCCACTGTTCATCGAACGCGTATTCCGCGACATCGACGGGGCCTCGGCCTGGTGCGACGTCCGGCAGAGCGCACCGGTGGAAAGCTGCACCGACATGGCCCGGCTGGCCCTGGACGATGCACTGGTCTGGATTTCCGAGCGTTATGGCAGCCAACTGGAATCCCTGCGCTGGGGCGATGCCCACCAAGCCACCCATGACCACCCGGTGCTGGGCGAGGTTCCGGTGCTGCGCTATTTCGTCAACATCCGCCAATCGACCAGCGGCGGCGACAACACCCTGCAGCGCGGACGCACCTCGGGCGAAGGGCCGGACCCGTTCCAGAACGTGCACGGCGCGGGCTATCGCGGGGTCTATGACTTTGCCGACCCCGACAGTTCGGTCTTCATCACGGCCACCGGGCAATCGGGCCACTTCCTGTCGCGCTATTATGACGATCAGGCGCAACTGTGGCGCCGGGGTGAGTACATTCCCATGTCGCTGGACCTGGATCTGGCCCGCGCCGCCGCCGTCGGGACCACCCATCTGATGCCGCAATAGGCAGGTTTTCGGCGGACCCCCGCCCCTTTTTTGCCGCCCCGTGGACGCGGCCCCGTGGCTTGGCCTACCATTCCGATGCGCCCGGACTGCAGCGCGAGGGGGAAAATCATGGCCAGTTTGCGCGATACCCTGAACAATCTAGCCCGCGACTATGCCATCGCCTGGAGCTCGGGTGACGCCGATGCCGTGGCCGAATTCTTTACGTCGGACGGGCAGATCACGATCAATCGCGGCGACCCCATTGTCGGGCGGGCAGCCATCGCCGACATGGCGCGCGGGTTTCATACCGACTTTCCCGATCTTGAGGTGCGCTGCGACATGCTGCGATGGGCCGGTCCCCACGCCATTTTCGTGTGGACCCTTGAAGGGCACCACGCCCGGACCGGCAATGCGGTGATCACGCGCGGCTGGGAAGAATGGGAGCTGGATGCAGAGTACAAAATCCGGTCGTCGTTGGGCTGGTTCGATGCCGACGACCATCACCGCCAGATCGAAGGGGCCTGACCGTCAGAGGCCCGCGAACTGATTGGCCTGCTTGTCGGTCCACAGAACGGTGATTTCGAACCCGTCCTCGGTCTGTTTTTCGCCGCGCACCACGTCCTGCCGGAATAGCCAGGCGCGTTTGTTGCCGTCGGCAAACCCCAGTTTCAGAATCTCCTCCCGGCGCACGCCCCGCAGGGTCGTGGCGATCTCGGTCAGCGGCAGATCGATGCCCTCACCGGTCACGGCCGAGATCGGGAACACCGCCGGATCGCGCTCGGCCCGGGCCTGCACGGCCTGCCGGTCTTCGTCGGACAGCAGGTCGATCTTGTTCCAGACTTCAAGCTGAGGGCGGGTATCGTCCACACCCAGCGAGGCCATGATCGTGCGCACATCCTCGGCCTGCTCTTCGGTCTCGGCATGACTGATGTCGCGCACATGCACGATCAGGTCGGCGGCCAGAACCTCTTCAAGCGTGGCGCGGAAGGCCGCGACCAGTTCGGTCGGCAGGTTCGAGATGAACCCCACCGTGTCCGACAGGATCACTTCGGGTCCGTCGGGCAGTTCGATCCGGCGCATGGTCGGATCCAGCGTGGCAAACAGCATGTCCTTGGCCATGACTTCAGCCCCGGTCAGGCGATTGAACAGCGTAGATTTGCCCGCGTTGGTATAGCCGACCAGCGCCACGATCGGATAGGGCACCTTGGCCCGCGCGGCCCGGTGGAGCGTCCGTGTCTTCACGACCTTCTGCAGCTGACGACGCAGCCGCACCAGTTGATCGTCGATCGCACGCCGGTCGGCCTCGATCTGGGTTTCCCCCGGTCCGCCGACAAAGCCCAGCCCACCGCGCTGACGTTCCAGGTGGGTCCAGGCTCGCACTAGCCGCGTCCGCTGATAGCTCAGCGCGGCCATCTCGACCTGCAGCACACCCTCGCGCGTGCGGGCGCGGTCCGAGAAGATTTCCAGAATCAACCCCGTCCGGTCGAGGATCTTGACCTTCCACGCTTTCTCCAGGTTGCGCTGCTGAACCGGGGTGACCGGCCCGTCGATCAGAACCAGCTCGATCTCGTTTTCCGCAAAACGCGCGCCCAGTTCCTCGATCTTGCCGCTGCCGAACAGCAGGCCGGGCTGCGCCCGCGGCAGGCGCACGATCTCGGACCCGATCACATCCAGATCGGGCAAGGCGGCAGCCAGAGCCACCGCCTCTTCCAGCGCCGGAACGGGGTCGCGGCGCTGGTCATCTGACTTGATATCGGGATGCAGCACCCAAGCCCGGGTGCGCCTCCGGTCATGTTCCATCAAGAGGCGTCTTCGCCCTCATACAGGTTGATCGGCTGCGACGGCATGATGGTCGAGATCGCGTGCTTGTAGACAAGCTGCGACTGTCCGTCGCGGCGCAACAATACGCAGAAATTGTCGAACCAGGTGATGACACCCTGCAATTTCACGCCGTTGATCAGGAAAATTGTAACGGGAACCTTTGCTTTCCGTACATTGTTCAGGAAGGCATCCTGAAGATTCTGTCTGTCCGAAGCCATATTTTGTTATCTCGCCGTTGTTCTTGCTTACGCGCTGCGGACCAACGCGCTCCCTCCGCGCGAGTATGGAGTGACGCGCAGAGATATTCCAGATGAAAAATCAGGCAGTAACGTGAAGGCCCGAATTGCCGGTTCAATCCCGCCACAGGGCCGGAGTGATCAACGCGATGATCGCCAGAGTCTCCAGCCGGCCGATCACCATCCCGGCGCACATGGTCAGCTTGGCTCCGGCCGACAGATCGATCAGACGGATCGGCAGATCGGTGGCCAGTTCGATCAACGGACCGGTCGTGCTCAGCACCGCGACGCTCAGCACCATGGCGCGTTCAAACCCAACCCCCTCGGCAGCCAGAACGACATCAAGTAACGCGAGCGTCAGCGCGAACATCATCAGAAAGACCCACGCGATGAACGCGCCCTGGCTTTGGATGCGGCGGTTGCCACCGCCCGCCCCGCTGACCGATGACGGGTGGATCAGCCTGTCCAGTTCACGCGCGCCATTCAGGTAAAGCGCATAAACCCGCAACAGCTTGACCCCGCCGGCGGTGGTGGCGACTCCGCCCCCGATAAGCGCAAGCCCCATCAGCACAAGCCCCGGTGTTCCCAGACCGGACAACTGTTGCGCGTCGTTCCAATAAGCGCTTTCGAACCCGGCCGTCGTCAGGAACGACATCACCGTGAACAACATGCCCCAGATGACGTTCAGCGTTTGCAGGCCCGTCACCTGCCCGCCGATCTCGGCAACCCCGGCCAGCACTCGGAAGACCAACAATGCCGCCACGCCGACGACGATCATCAGGCCGATCCGAAATTCCGGATCGTGGTCCAGCCGGGAATAGCCGGTTGTTGCGGTGTCCTTTGAGAAGGTCAGGCGGGACAAGGCAAAGAACAGGAACAGAAACAGGATGGCCTCGCCGGTGATCCCGGCGGTGGACCCTTCCAACCCGCCCACTGGCGATATGCCGGACGTCGCCATCACCGACATTGCGTGGCAGATGGCCGTCAGGCCCTTTTCTCCGGCGATCAACAGCAAGACCCAGATTACCGCTGTGAGGCTGGCGTAAACCGGGGTCAATGTCGCCGTCACACGGAGCAGTCGCCCCCGCGGGTCGACCTTTTCGCTCTGGGCTACGCCAGAAACCGGGCGGCCCGGCTGTCCGCGCGCGGTAATCTCGAACCCGCCCAACGACAGAGGCGCCAGGATCGCAGCCGCCGAAATCCACATCAGCAGCCCACCCATCCAGCCGACGAGTGCCCGCCACAGGTGAACCGGCGCCGACAGGCGCTCGGGATCGGGAAACAGGTCCGCTCCGGTGGTGGTGATGGCGCTGACCATGTCAAAATAGGCGTTCAGAAAGGTCGTGTTCCCCAACGCGTCATGGACCGGAACGGCCAGAAACAGCGGCAATACCGTCAGCGAGCCCAGCAGGACCGCCAACTGCCCCAAGGTTCCGCGCCGCGGCTGCCGGCTGGCCGTCGCCAGGCCAACGATCGTGACCAGGAACAGCCCCACCAAACCCGAATAGAAGAACGACCGCGACGTGGGGTGGTCATCCAAGGCAAGGGCGTAGATTGCCGGGATCCACATGGCCAGGGACACAACCGCCGTGATCAACAGAAACAGCGGCAGCCGCCGAATAACGCTGATTTTGGGTGCGCGGGCGACAGCCATCAGAAAAAGTCGATCGAAACCTGCATCAGGCGTTCGACCTCGGGTACATCATTGGCCATTGCGAAAATCGCAACCACGTCCTTTTCATCAATCCGCAGACTGCCAGTGGGCCGCAGGACCTCGTCGCCCTTGCGCACCGCGCCGACCAGGACGCCTTCGGGAAAGTCGATGTCCCGCAGTTTCTGCCCGGCCATTGGCGAGGTCGACAGCACTTCAGCCTCGATCACTTCGGCCTCGGCATCGCCGATCGAATAGACCTGTCGCACCCGACCATGCCGGATATGGCGCAGGATCGAACTGACGGTCGTGGCCCGCGGGTTGATATAGGCGTCAATCCCCAACGGCCCCATCAGGGCCACCATGCTGGGGTCGTTGATCAGCGCAATCGCCAGCGGGCAACCTTCGGCCTTGGCCCGGACCGCAGCCAGCATGTTGGTCCGGTCGTCATCGGTGACGGCCAGCATAGCGTCCGCGCGCTCGATCCCCGCTTCGCTCAACAGCGCGGAATCCAGACCATCGCCGTTCAGAACAATCGTACGCTCCAGTGACTCGGCGGCCAGTTCCGCACAGCGCCGGTCACGTTCGATAACCTTTGCACGGATGCGGCCCTCGCGTTCTTCCAGCGTCCGGGCGACTTCGAGGCCGACGTTGCCGCCACCCACAATGACCACGCGATCCTGCTTTTTCTGTGATTTACCAAAGACTTCCATCGTACGATCAACGTCTTGGACACTGGTAAAGACATAGCATTCGTCACCGACGAACAATTGGTCCTCGGATTCCGGCGCGAACAGCGTTCCGTCCCGGCGAATACCCACCACGATGGCACTGAGCGTTGAAAACAGGTCTGTCAGTTGGCGCAAGGGCGTGTTGACGATCGGGCAATCCTCGGCGATCCGAATGCCCAGAAGCTGCGCCTTGCCATCCATGAACAGTTCTGTGTCAAAAGCCGCAGGCGCCGACAGGCGGCGCATGGCTGCGGCGGCCACTTCACGTTCGGGGCTGATCACCACGTCGATCGGAAGATGGTCGCGGCGGTACAGGTCGCGATGGATCGCTTCGAGGTAGGATTTCGACCGCAACCGCGCGATCTTGCGCTGGATCGAGAACACCGAGTGCGCCATCTGGCAGGTGACCATGTTCACCTCGTCCGAATGGGTCGCGGCGATGATCATGTCGGCGTCACGGGCTCCGGCCCGCTCGAGGACGTCGGGATAGCTGGCAAAGCCGGCGATGCCCTGAACGTCCAGCGTCTCGGTCGCCCGTCGTACCAGGTCAGGGTTGTTGTCCACAACGGTGACGTCATTCAACTCGCCCGAAAGGTGCCGAGCAATCTGCCAGCCCACCTGGCCGGCGCCACAAATGATGACCTTCATGCCTTTGGCCTTTCTGCCTGAGCGTTTTGAATGACAGATGCCCACAGAGCGGTCAATCGAATTGTCATGACGGCCTGTGTGATGCAAGATAAGCGAATGAAAACAGTACTTCGATTGCTTGTTCCCCTTGCCCTGCTGGCCGGATGCGGGCCGTTGTCTATGTATTATCGTGAAGGCGAAAGCGTCTCGCGGATGCAGGCCGAAACGACCGAATGCCAAGTGCAGGCGCTGAAGGATGCACCGGTTGCAAACCAGGTGCGCCAAAGCCCGCCCACCTATTGGCCGGGCCGCACGTATTGCGACGGGCGCGGGCGATGCTACCGCACCGGAGGATGGTGGGAGCCGGGCCGCGTTTACACCGTAGATGTAAATCAGGGGCTGCGAAACACGGTCGAGGCGCAGTGCATGGCCAAGAAGGGATACCGCCCCATCAGCCTGCCGCCCTGCAAACAATCGGTCAAATCGGGCGTTCCGCCGACCCGAACAACCGTCCTGCCGCCATTGGGCGCGGCGTCCTGCTTCGTCAAATTCGACGACGGGTCGTTCCAGATCATCACGCCGGGGTTGCCGGGCTGACCGACTGACCTCAGCCCAAATCGTCGGGTGACGATCGCCGGCGGAGTGATAGGAACAGATGTGCTGCGATGGCGGCTGCATAGAATACAAGTACAGCCACGAACATCGAGCCTTCTCCAGCGCGCCAAAGGATTGCTAGCAGAACAGGTGTGCCCAGCAGGTTGCCCGCATTTCCCATCTGCGCCATCGCCCCATAGCTCAGCGCCTGATCCCGGGCAGAGCCATTCAGTTGAGGAACCGCCGCGAAACTACCGCCCTGCACCAGGCCCAACACCGCAAACAGCGCAATGCCGACAACGGGCAGAGGCGCTCCGAAAAACAGCAGGGCAAGGGCAGCCATCCCGGCCGCAAAACCAAGATTTACAACCGTGACCGCGGTCAGGAACGTCAAGAGCACGGGTACCGCGATCCACGACAGCACGATACCTGCCAGCGGCATCAGACTGGCTACAAGAACCGACTGATCTTCGGGCATACGGCCGGGCAGGATCGCCAGCAACGACACGAAGGTCAGAGTGTAGAAGAACCATCCGATCGCCGGTGCTGCCATGCGGGGCGAGCGGTAGGTTTCAAGATGCGTCTTCAGGATGGACCCCAGCCCCCACCCCTGCCGTTCCGTCGCGATGGGCGGAATCTTTGGCGGAAACAGGGCGACCAGTCCTGCAATCAGCGCCATCAGGCAACCGTGGCCCATGAAGTAGTCCGCCAATCCAAAACGCCGGATCATCGGCAGACCGAACCAAGCGTTCAGCGCAAAGGCAACTCCAAAGAAAGAACTCCACAACACCATGGCGGCATTGCGCGCAGATCCGCGTGTGATCTGTGCGATCAGCGTCGGAGCGGCAACCACGATCGCCAGATGCGAAACGCCTTCGATGATCCGGCTGGCCAGCATCACTTGAAAACCGGGCATGGTGGACTGGAACACCGATACAACGCCGCCCAGCAGCAAACCGAACACCAGCAGGCGGACCGGTCCGAACTGCGCGGTAATGGCGCCTGACATGGCTCCCAGCACGGCGCCCATCAAACTGATGATCGACAACAACCAGCCGATCGAATCCCCATAGCCTGGGTACAATGCACCGACCGCGTCGAAGGCAACGGCGATCTTGGCGAACTGCGTGGCCGCGCCCAGTCCGGCCACCCATAACAGGATCACCTGCAGGAATATGCGAAAAGATTGATTCACACCCGCGTTCTACCCTCGGCCTCCGGCGAGGTGAACGCATATATTATGCGGCGCGTACGCGCGTGCCGCTGACAAGGCGCACTGGAGTTCCATCGGCCAGATACAGCCGCTCCCATACGATTTGGCCTGCGCTGATGGTGATCTGGTCGTGCACGGCCTGAGAAGTAATGAATGCTTTGGGATTTGGCACCTGCAGGTCCCACCAACCCTCGTCCGTCAGCTCCATTTCGGCCTGGCGGATCTCGTCGGTCGCAAACTGCCACAGCGATACCCCCAACAACGAGTGCTGGCTGGTTGACCAATCCCGTGCGCGGCTGGGTGAATAGGCCAGACAAACATGGCTCGCTTCGTCCACCAGATGCAGACAGGCTTGCGAACTGCCGACAAGCCGCTTCAGTGCTGCATCGTCGGCGCGGTGATCCGAAAGCGCCGTGAAAACCGCGGCCTGTTGTTCGGGGCTTGGGCTCTGGACCCCGTTTTCCCAGCGCGACACCGTGGCCTGATCGACCCGCATCACATGTGCAAGCGCCGACTGCTTCATTCCGGTGGCCCGCCGAAGCCGTTTGAGACGACGACCAAAGGCGGGAAATCCCTGCTGGATCATCGATAGCGTCATGGCCGGGCGCCTCCCGTTGACCTGCCTCGGCCCCTATTCCGCCGGTTCAGGCTCGTCTAGTTGCGCCACCCGCGCGCCCGACTTGTTCGACGTGACTACACCCAGCGATTTCAGCTTGCGGTGCAAGGCGCTGCGTTCCATTCCAACGAAACTGGCCGTGCGGCTGATATTGCCGCCAAAGCGATTGATCTGGGTCAGCAGATACTCACGCTCGAACGCCTCTCGTGCCTCGCGCAGTGGCAGCGTTGCCAAAGCGCCCGACAGCACGACCCGGCCGGAATCGTCGGCCTTTTCCTCTTCATTCGGTAATTCCCGCGCTTCGATCGGTCCGGTGCCATCACCAAGGATCAAAACCCGCTCGACCAAGTTCTTCAACTGGCGCACGTTGCCAGGCCAACTCATGGTCTGCAGCAGAGCCACGGCCTCTTCAGACAACTCGCGCACGGGGAGGCCCTGGGTTTCGTTGCACATCTCGATGAAATGCTTGGCGAGGACAGGAATATCCTCGCGCCGTTCTTCCAAAGACGGCACCGCGATCGGGACGACGTTGAGGCGGTGATACAGCTCTTCGCGGAACCGGTCCGCGGCAATCTCGGTTTCAAGGTCGCGGTTGGTGGAAGAGATCACGCGCAGATCGACCCGAACGTTGTCCGAGCCACCCACCCTCTGAAACTGCTGATCGACGAGAACGCGCAAGATCTTGGACTGCGTGCCCAACGGCATGTCGGCGACCTCGTCGAAATAGACCACACCGCCATGGGCCTGTTCGAGCAGACCGGATTCAACGCCGCGTTCGGCGGATTCACGGCCGAACAGAACTTCTTCCATGCGCTCGGGTTCGACGCCGGCGCAGTTGACCGTGACAAAGGGCGCGTTCGCCCGGTTCGAATGCGCATGGATGTAGCGCGCGGCGATTTCCTTGCCCGATCCGGCGGGACCACGCAGCATGACCCGACCGTTGGATTTGGTCACCTTGTCCAACTGGCTCAGCATCGCGCGGAACGCAGCCGACTTGCCGATCATGTCGGAATTGCTGACTTCCTTGCGCTTGAGCGAGGCATTCTCGCGACGAAGGCGCGACGTTTCCATCGCGCGGCGGATCACCACCATCAACTGGTCGATATTGAAGGGCTTTTCGATAAAATCATATGCCCCCTGCTTGATCGCCGCGACGGCGATTTCGATATTCCCGTGCCCCGATATGATCACCACCGGAACATCCGGATTGTCGCGTTTGACCGCCTTCAGAATGTCGATCCCATCCATGCGGCTGTCCTTGAGCCAGATGTCCAGGATCAACAACCCGGGTGGTTCTGCGTTGATCGCGGCCATGCACTCGTCCGAGTTGCCGGCCAGCCGGGTGGAATATCCTTCGTCCTCCAGAATGTCGGACACCAGTTCGCGAATATCGCGCTCGTCATCTACGATCAGAATGTCGCTCATCTTTGGCCTGCTTTCAGTGTCTTGGATTTAATTGCCTGCTTTTGCGGCGCTGCGACCGGGGCCGTGTTGGCCTTCGGCAACCGGATCACGGCCATTGCGCCAAAATGGTCCTGTCCGTCGAACACGGGCGCGTCCTCAAGGGTCAGCGTACCGCCGTGTTCTTCAATAATTTTCTTGACGATGGGCAGGCCCAGGCCAGTCCCTTCGTCGCGCGTCGTCACATAGGGCTCGAACAGCCGCGCCCGGTCTTCGGGCAGCCCGATGCCGTTGTCCGCGATGGTAATCAGTGTTCCGTCGTCATCCGTGGACAGGCGCACCTTTATCTGCGGGCTGAGGTTGTCGGGCGGACCCTTCTTTTTCAGGGTTTCGATGGCTTCGCCGGCGTTCTTGATCAGATTTGTGAGCGCCTGGTTCAGCATCGTCGCGTCCACATCGGCCAATACTGGCTGGTCCGGGATCTCCGCGTCGATCTGAACGTCTGGCTGACCGGCCTGCTGCAGCAGAACCGCCTCGCGCACCAGGCCCGCGATATCTTCCTCGTGCCGGTCGGGCTCGGGCATTCGGGCAAACTTCGAGAATTCGTCGACGATCCGGCGCAGATCGCTGGTCTGGCGAACGATCACGTCGGTCATGGATTCAAGGCTGGCGCTGTCCTCTTCATCCAGTTTCCGCGCGAACTTCCGCCGGATGCGTTCGGCGCTCAGCTGAATGGGGGTCAGCGGGTTCTTGATCTCATGCGCGATGCGGCGGGCCACATCACCCCAGGCCGCCATACGCTGGGCGCTGACCAGATCGGTCACGTCGTCAAAGGCGACCACGTAACCTTCCAGCCTGCCGTCCTCGCCGCGCCGGGTTGCCATCCGGACCAGCAGGTTTTCCAGCTGTCCCTTGCGGGTGACCTTGATTTCGTCCTGAATTGCTTCCTGGTTGCCTTCTTTCAGCGCTTCGAACAAAGGCAGGAACTCGGGCACGGCGATGCCGATTGCCAATTGTTGCTCATGGCCCTTCCAGTCCAGCAAGCGCTCGGCCGATCGGTTGACGAATGTCACCTGACCATCCGGATCCACCCCGACAACGCCAGAAGTCACCGAGCTGAGCACCGAGTCGAACAGTCGGCGGCGGCTTTCGATCTGGCGGGTGTTTTCAAGCAGCGTACCCCGCTGCGCCTTCAATTGCCGGGTCATCTGGTTGAAATAGCGCCCCAGCATGGCGATTTCGTCGTCGCTGGCCTCCTCGATGACCTGCACGTCCAGATCACCGGCCCCGACCCGCTGCGCGGCGGTGGTCAGACGACCAACCGGGCGCGAGAGCCGCTCGGCGAACCACATACCCAGCGAAACGGCCGCCAAGATGAGGATTACCGCAAACCCCAGATACAGCAGCCCGAACTCGAACAGCACCCTGCCCCGTTCGTTTTCCAACTGTTGATAGAACTGCGCGGTTTCCTTGGTGTCATCCAAAAGGGTCAACAACTGGCCATCTACGGCGCGACTGACATACAGGTATCGGTCCAGATAGGCGCGCAGCGGCACCAGAGCGCGAAATTCGTTGTTGGGCCAGTCCGCGATGATCAACAGACCCTCTTCTCGGGCCTGCTCCAACTGCTCGGGTGTCGGCGGTTCGTAGTTGAACAGATAAGACCTGTCTCCGCGGGCCCGGATTTCACCACTGCCGTCAATCACGTAGGCTTCGCGCAGTCCGCGCTGAATCTGTGCCTGCCCCTGGGCCAGCACCTCGCGCAGCTCGGCATCCGAGATGTAGAAGTCCAGCTTGCGTGCATTGTCAAGAAACCGCGCAAGAACCGTGGCATCCTGCGTCAGACCCTGTTCGTGCTCTTGTTCATAGGCCTCGGCGGCCGTCAGCGAAGATCCGACCACCTGCCTGACCCGGTCCGAGAACCATCCCTCAAGCCCGATATTCACGGTCAGACCGGCAAAAATCGCAACCGTCACCGTGGGCACCAGCGCCAACAGCGTGAACGCACCTATCAGCCTCAGGTGTAGGCGAGAGCCCGCCGATTTGGCCCGGCGCGCCGCAATAAGATTGCCCAACTGCCCCAGAACCAGGGCCGCCACGACCAGAATGTAGACAAGGTCTGCCAGCAGAATCAGCCGAAGCGTGGGGGCATTCGCACCCAGGTCAAACGGCCCGATTACAAGGTAGGTCGCAAGGGTCAGGACCGGCCCCAACACAACCAGCCCCAAGGTGCCGAAATTGCGCAGTTTCCGGGACTTACGCCACCGATTCAGGGATAATGCCGGCCGTTTCTGTGCCCGGGATACCACCGTCTGCCCTCATCCTGATGTGCCGCTTTCGCGGCGTACCGCCATATGTCGTGGTCTTTTCCGGGGCTGTGCCCGGATGCCACGGTTTGTGTGGCGAGATTACATCAGTTTGCGCCGACGTGTCACCTGAATATCGAGATCAGTGATTTTTTTGCGCAGCGTATTCCGATTTATCCCCAGCAAATCGGCACATTTTGCCTGATTTCCTCCGGTCGCATCCAGCGCGATTTCGATCAGCGGAGCCTCGACCTCGCGCAGAATGCGCTGGTACAGACCCGGTGGCGGCAGCATGTTTCCATGAAGGTCAAAGTAGCGCCGCAGATGCCGCGCAACCGACGAAGACAGCTTCTCTCGTTCGCTCCCGCTCAGCAGTGGTTCGGCCTCGGGCTGACTGCCCAAGACGGCCTCGACCTCGGACTTGGTGATTTCGTCGGATCGGCTGGTCAGGCTCAGCCGCCGGATAGCGTTTTCCAGTTGCCGCACGTTGCCGGGCCAGGAATACCGGCGCACAAGTTCGATCGCGTCAGGGCCCAACCGCCGCTTTGTGCCGTTTTCGCGTTCTTCGCGGGCCAGAAAATGCTCGGCCAGCAACAGGATGTCGTCGACCCGCTCGCGTAGGGCTGGCACATGGATGGTGGCACCGCAGAGGCGGTAGTAAAGGTCCTGCCGCACCCGCCCGCTTTCCATCGCCTCGGTCAAGTCCGACTGGCTGGTCGCCATGAAGCGCGGAACGTGGTCGCCGGGCGTGTCCATCATCCGCACGATCCGAGCCTGGATTTCATCGTCCAGGTCTGCAATTTCGTCGATCAGCAACGTACCGCCGCGCACCCGTGCCATGACCCGGGCCGGACCCTCCAGGTCGCGCAGGTCTGCTGCAGTAGCAGTCACAAAGGGCAGTGTCCGCCGGTCTGAGAAATCGTGAATTGCCCGCGCAATCAGAGACTTGCCCGTTCCACTTTCACCTGAAATCATTACCGAAAGATCGGTGTTCATGACCCGGGCGACCAATCTGTACAGGGCTTGCATCACCGGGGTCCGGCCGACCAATGGCAGCTCGTCGGGGCGGTCTTCGGATGTGTCCGCGGGTTCGATCTGAACACGTTGCTTGCGGTCCAGAGCCCGGGCGGTGCGCTTCATCAGATCCGGCAGGTCGAACGGCTTGGGCAGATAGTCATAGGCATCCGCCTCGGCCGCCTGGATCGCCGTCATGATCGTGTTCTGGGCCGAGATCACGATCACCGGCAGGCCCGGCCGGTCCTGCGCGATTTTGGGCAGCATTTCCAACCCGTTGCCATCGGGCATGACCACGTCCGAAATCACCACGTCGCCCTTGCCCTCGCCGACCCAGCGCATCAGCGTCGTCAGGGACGAGGTCGCATGCACCTTGCAGCCCGCCCGCGTTAGAGCCTGGGTCAGAACCGTCCGGATCGTTCTGTCATCATCTGCAACCAGTACCGTGCCATCCATCTGGTGTTCTCCTTGATTATTCTTTGTCCTGCCCTGCGTCGCGTGGCGCGCGGCGCAGCGACAGCCGGAAGACTGTCCGCCCCGGCACCGACTCGGCCGTGATCCAACCGTCGTGGTCGGACACGATCTTGCTGACCAGCGCCAAGCCAAGACCGGTGCCGTTTTCCTTGCCGGAAACGAACGGGTCGAAAATATCGCCACGGATGTCCTCGGGCAGACCCGGGCCATCATCGATGATCTCGATCTGCAGCGGCAGCGAGTGGCCCGAACCATCACTGCGCCGCAGACGGAAGGAATGTTCAAAATAGGTGTGCAGGCGGATCGTTCCGCCCTCGGGGCCGGCGGCCTCGGACGCGTTCTTGAGCAGGTTCAGAACCACCTGCAACAGCTGATCCGGGTCACCATAGGCCAGAGGCAGCGAGGGGTCGTAGTCCTCGATGATGGTCATGTCCGCGCCAAAGCCCAGCAGCGCCGAGCGGCGCGCGCGGTCCAATACATCGTGGATGTTGACCGGCTTGAACTCGGGCCGCGAGAGGTTTCCGAACTGCTCGACCTGCTCAAGCAGCTTCACGATCCGGCGACTCTCGGCCACGATAAGGTCTGTCAACTCAAGATCTTGCGGGCCGATATTCATGCTCAGCAACTGTGCAGCACCGGTGATCCCGGCCAGCGGGTTCTTGATTTCATGCGCCAGCATCTCGGCCATGCCGATCGCCGACTGCGCCGCCGATTTGACCGTGTTGCCGCGGGTCATGCGGGTGGCCAGTTCGCGCGGCGAGACGATCATGATCATCGACCCCGGATGCCCCAGCAGAGGCGCGATCTGCAGCGCGCATTGCAGCGGCGCGCGATTGCCCGAACCCACATCCACGTCATTCACGAACAACGGCGTGCCCTGCGCGCGGGCGCGCGTGAACGCCTCTTCCAGCGGCGCGTCCACGGCGATCTGGTCCCAGACCGGATGCCCGACCACCGATTTGCGCGAAGCGTTCAGGAACCCCTCACCCGAGGAATTGACATCCGCGATGCGATCCTCGGGGTCGATGATGAAGGCGGGAACCGGCAGCGAAGCCCAGACGACCTGATCCGAAATCATGCCGCCACCTCGGCATTTTCCGTCAACGCGTCGCCGATCAGCCGCAGAACCTCGGCCGGATCGCGCGAGGTCAGGACCGCGCGGCGCAGGGACGCCGGCGTTCTGGCCTCGTCCATGTACCAGCCCAGATGCTTGCGCGCGACACGCAGGCCCAGATCGGCGCCATAAAACCCCAGCATCGCTTCATAATGCGCCCGCACCATATCGGCCAGATCGTCGCCCTCGGGAACCTCTGGCGCCGGCGTTTCCCACAGCGCGTGCGCGATCTGCGCCAGCAGCCAAGGTTTGCCCTGCGCGCCACGGCCCACCATGACGCCATCCGCGCCCGACTGCCCTAGCGCTGTCTGCGCACGCTCGGGGCTGGTGATGTCGCCATTGGCCACGACCGGAATGCTGACGGCCTCTTTGACCGCCCGGATCGCGGCCCAATCCGCCTCGCCCTTGTAGAACTGACAGCGCGTGCGCCCGTGGATCGTCACCATCTGAACGCCGGCCTCCTGCGCCCGCCGCGCCACGTCCGGCGCGTTCAGCAGCGTGTCGTCCCAGCCCAGTCGGGTCTTGAGCGTCACCGGCACCTCCACCGCGCCCACGACCGCCTCGATCAGGGTGAGGGCATGGTCGGGCGTCTTCAGCAGAGCCGAGCCGGAATAGCCGTTCGTCACCTTCTTGGCCGGGCAGCCCATGTTGATGTCGATCACCCGCGCGCCCCGGTCGGCGACCTGCCGCGCGGCCTCGGCCATCCAATAGGCGTCGCGCCCAGCCAGTTGTACGGCGGTGTTTTCCACATCCGCTGACAGTTCGGCCCGTTCGCGCACGCCGGGCTTGGCCTGCACCATCTCTTGGCTGGCGACCATCTCGCTGACCACCATCCCGGCGCCAAACCGCAGGACGAGGTCACGAAACGGCCGGTCGGTGATTCCGGCCATCGGCGCCAGCAGAACTGGCGGGGTCAAAGTTTTCTCGGCAATGCGCAGCGTCAACGTGCCTAATCCTTGAGCATTTGCGGTTTTCATATCGAATCCGGGGCATATGAACAACAAATCCACGACCAGCAAGCCCGCAAAATCATCATATGCCTAATTTTTAATCAGCTTGCCGCGAGTGATTGCCTCTGCTTTCACCGCCGCCTAAACACGGAAGCCAAACGAAGGTAGGAAATTCAAACATGACTACCGCCGCCATCATCGTCGCCGCCGGGCGCGGCCTGCGCGCCGGAGGGGGCCAGCCCAAACAGTGGCGCCCCTTGTCCGGGCGGCGTGTGGCCGACTGGACGATCGAACGGATCAAGGCGCAGGTGCCGCTGGTCGTGCTGGTCCTGTCCGCCGATGACCCCGAGGCCTGGACGGAATTCGCCGACAGCGGCCTGATTCTTGCGCCCGGCGGCGCCGACCGCGCCGAGTCCGTGCGCAACGGGCTGCAGGCGCTGGCCGATCGCGGCGTCAGCAAGGTTCTGATCCATGACGTCGCCCGGCCCTGTGTCAGCGCGCGGGTCATTGGTGACGTGCTGGCGGCCCTCGACACCCACGCCGCTGCGGCGCCGGGGCTGCCGGTCACCGATGCGCTGTGGACCGGGGCCGACGACCAAGTTACCGGCACCCGAGATCGCGCGGGCCTGTTTGCCGCGCAGACGCCGCAGGGGTTCCGCTATGACGCCATCGTCGCCGCGCATGCGGTGTATCCCGGTGGGGCCGCCGATGATGTCGAGGTTGCCCGCGCCGCCGGGATCAACGTGGCCATCGTGCCGGGCGACGCGGACAATCTGAAAATCACACGGCCCGAGGATTTTGCCCGGGCCGAAAGGATATTGAGGTCAGACATGGATGTAAGGCTGGGCAACGGATATGACGTGCACCGGTTCGGGCCGGGCGATCACGTGATCCTGTGCGGCGTCGAGGTCCCGCATGATCGGGGGCTGCAGGGCCATTCCGACGCGGATGTGGGCATGCACGCCGTCACCGACGCGATCTATGGCGCGTTGGCGCAGGGCGATATCGGCCAGCACTTTCCCCCGTCCGACCCGCAATGGAAGGGCGCCGCCAGCGAGATCTTTCTGCGCCATGCGGTGGATCTGGCCGCGCGCATGGGCTTTCGCATCTCGAACGTCGACTGCACGCTGGTCTGCGAATACCCCAAGATCGGCCCGCACGCTGCGGCGATGCGGCAGAAAATGAGCGAAATCATGGGGCTGGACGCCGACCGCGTGTCAATCAAGGCCACCACGTCCGAGCGTCTGGGCTTTACCGGCCGCAAGGAAGGCATCGCCGCCCTCGCGACCGCCTGTCTGGTGAAGACATGACCCTGGCGCGCCTGATCGGAACCGTGGGCGGGGTCGGGTACCTGCGCCCTGCCCCCGGTACTTGGGGCTCGCTGGCCGCACTGCCGCTGGCCTTGGCGCTGCACGTGCTGGGCGGCTTCCCGCTGCTGGCCGTCGCAACCGTCGCCGTCTTTGCGGCCGGCACCTGGGCCACGGGCGTCATCACCGCCGGGCAGGACGATCACGACCCTTCGGAGATCGTCATCGACGAGGTCGCGGGCCAGTTCATCGCCATCTGGGCCGTGTCCTATCCGGCCTGGGCGCATGACATCGCGGTCACCGCCCTGTGGCCGGGCTGGGTCGCCGCGTTTTTGCTGTTCCGCTTGTTCGACATCACCAAACCCGGCCCCATCGGCTGGGCCGACCGTCGCGGCGACCCATTGGGCGTGATGCTGGACGACGTGATTGCGGGCGTGTTCGCGGCCGTGGGCGTTCTGATCCTGGCCGGGATCGCACATGGAGTACTGGGCCTATGACCGTCGCCGAACTGCTCGACCGCGCCAAGGCGCTGAACGTCATGATCGCCACCGCCGAAAGTTGCACGGGCGGCATGGTCGCCGCCGCGATGACCGACATTCCCGGCAGTTCCGCCGTGGTTGACCGAGGCTTCGTCACCTATTCCAACGCCGCCAAGCAGGACATGCTGGGCGTGCGCGCCGGGACCCTGGCGGCCCATGGGGCCGTCTCTGAAGAGGTCGCCCGCGAGATGGCCGAGGGTGCGCTGGCGCATTCTCAGGCGCAGCTTGCTGTCTCGATCACCGGCATCGCGGGGCCCGGCGGGTCCGAGTTCAAGCCCGAGGGCCGGGTCTGTTTCGGCCTTGCGGTCAAAGGCCGCCCTACCCTTACCGAAACCGTCGAGTTCGGCGCCGCGGGCCGCGCCAATGTCCGACGCGCGGCGAGGGATCATGCGCTGAAACTGCTGGAAAACGGCCTTTCCGAACTCGCCTAAATTTTTGGCACTTGCCCGGATAGGGCGCACTTTTTGTCACCACTTGGAAAAAGGGCGCCAAAACAGGCACCTTTTTCGCACCCTGCCTCTTTTTTCCTCGGCTGCCGTTCGATTGAACCCACGGCACGTCACTCATACCGCGCCCCTTGGCGCAGCTTCAGGAAAGAGGAGAACGGCCCAATGAACGGAGCCGATACCGCCTGGATCATCGTCGCAACGGCGCTGGTCCTGTTCATGACATTGCCGGGCCTGGCCCTGTTCTATGGCGGGCTGGTGCGCGCCCGCAACGTGCTGAGCGTTTTCATGCACTGCTTCGCGATCGCCTGCCTGATGAGCATCCTGTGGCTGGTCGCCGGGTATTCGATCGCCTTCGGTGACGGGGGTTCAGGCCTGTGGGGCGGGCTGGGCAAGGCGTTTCTGAACGGCGTCGATGCCGACAGCCTGTCGGGCACCCTGCCCGAGGTGCTGTTCTTTGCCTTCCAGATGACCTTTGCCATCATCACCCCGGCCCTGATCGTCGGCGCCTATGTGGAACGTGTGGGCTTTGGCTTCGTGCTGGTCTTCTCGGGCCTTTGGATGCTGCTGTGCTACGCGCCGGTGGTGCATTGGATCTGGGGCGGTGGCATCCTGACCGATGGCGGCATTCTGGGTGAAATCGGCGTCCGAGACTTTGCCGGTGGCATCGTGGTGCACGAAACCGCCGGTCTGGCCGCTCTGATCATCGCGTGGGTTCTGGGGCCGCGCAAGAACCGCACCACCCCGCCGCACAACCCCGGATACGTCATGATCGGGGCCGCGATGCTGTGGGTCGGCTGGTTCGGCTTCAACGGCGGCTCGCAGCTGGCCGCGGATGGCGGCGCGGCCATGGCGCTGACGGTCACGCATATCTCGGCCGCCACCGCATCGCTCAGCTGGGCGCTGTGGGAGCGGATCAAGTACGGCAAGGCATCGCTGGTCGGTCTGGTCACCGGAACCATCGCGGGTCTGGCCTCGATCACTCCGGCCTCGGGCTATGTCGATCCGGTTCAGGCACTGATCATCGGCGCGGTCGCCGGCATCCTGTGCCAGGAGGCGGTGAACGTGGTCCGCAATGTGCTGAACATCGACGATACGCTGGACGTGTTCGCCGTGCACGGTGTGGGCGGCATTTTCGGCACCATCATGATCGCCGTCTTCGGCCTGGGCGCCTGGACCGCGCAGCTGGGCGGGCTGGTGATCGTGGGTGTCTTTACGTCAGTTGTCACATTTGTGCTGATCAAGGTGGTTGCGCTTGTCACCCCGCTTCGCGTAGATGCCGAGACCGAGACGAACGGGCTCGACCTGTCGGTCCACGGCGAACGGGCCTATGACATGAGCAGCTAAGCCCACCTTGGCTGGCTCGACTGCCCATCCGGGCATCAAGCGGACCTCTTGCGAGGTCCGCTTTTCTTTTGGGCCAACCCCTCTCGACATCGGGCCGGTCGGCAGGCTATCAGCCCGCAACGTCATTTCAGCACCGAGGTCCCGCCATGATCCCCAGTTCCTTTCCCGACAGCACGGAAATCGCCCGCCTGACCGCGCGGATGCTGCTGGAGATCAAGGCGGTGCATTTCAACGCGCGCGAGCCGTTCACGCTGGCCAGTGGCCTGCCCAGCCCCACGTATATCGACTGCCGCAAGCTGATCTCGTACCCGCGCATCCGGTCGACCCTGATGGATTTCCTGACGGTCACCGTCATGCGGAATGCCGGGTTCGAAGCCTTCGACAACATCGCCGGCGGTGAAACCGCGGGCATTCCCTTTGCCGCCATGGTGGCCGAGCGCATGGCCCTGCCGATGACCTATGTGCGTAAGAAGCCCAAGGGCTATGGCCGCAACGCCCGGATCGAAGGGGCCATGACCGAAGGCCAGCGCGTGCTGCTGGTCGAGGACCTGACCACCGACGGCGGCTCAAAACTGTCCTTCGTGGACGCAATCCGCGAAACCGGCGCCACCTGTGGGCATACGGCGGTGATCTTCTATTATGGCATCTTCCCCGAAACCGAAAAGACGCTAGGCGATCACGGTGTGCAACTGCACCACCTGTGCACCTGGTGGGACGTTCTGGCCGAGGCCAAGGCACAGGGCACGTTAGACGCCGAAACGCTGGACGGGGTCGAGGCCTTCCTGAACGACCCGCGCGGCTGGCAGGACGCCAACAAGAGCTGACTGTCAAGCCATTGTTGCCGGCCAGGAAACACTGGCCGTCAGCCTTGCTACCTATCCACAAGATGTTGACGAATGACCGATCCCTGCGGCAAGATGCAGGAGCGGAAGATATGCACAGCATATCCCCAGAAAACATACAATTTGCCCCGACTCACGGGGCCGCGATATGACCTTTGTCCCATGGGGACAGCGAGAGCAGCAATGAACGAGATCAGCAGTATCGAGCAGGCAGCGGCGCAGATTCAGAACGCCGAGACCATGCCGCATTCCATCGAGGCCGAACAGCAGCTTCTGGGCGCGATCCTGACCAACAACGACCTGTATGACCGGGTCGCCTCGATCATCGGGCCCGAGCATTTCTATGACCCGGTCCATGCCCGCATCTATGAGGTCGCCGCCGCGCGCATCGCCAAGAACGCGCTGGCATCGCCGGTGACGCTGAAATCCTTCATGGCCGAGGACGAGGGTTTGAAGGAACTCGGCGGCCCGGCCTATCTGGTCAAGCTGGCCGGCGCCTCGATCAGCGCCTTCGCCGTGCATGACTATGCCCAGATGATCTATGATCTGGCGATCCGGCGCGAACTGATCCGGCTTGGCCGCGACATCTCGGACAAGGCCGCGCGGGTCGAAGTGGCCAGTGAGCCCAAGGAACAGATCGTCGAGGCCGAGCAAAAGCTCTACAAGCTGTCCGAACAGGGCCAGACCGAACAGGGGTTCAAATCCTTCCTCAAGGCCGTGACCGAGGCGGTGAATGTCACCAACGAGGCCTATCAGCGCGGCGGCGGCATGGCCGGGATTTCGACCGGGCTGGTCGACCTGGACAAACAGCTGGGCGGGTTGCACCCGTCGGACCTGATCATCCTTGCCGGGCGTCCGTCGATGGGTAAGACCTCGCTGGCGACCAACATCGCGTTCAACGTGGCCAAGGCCTATAAGCGGGGTCAGCGCGCCGATGGCACCGAGGGTGCGGTGGACGGCGGCGTCGTCGGATTCTTCTCGCTGGAAATGAGCGCTGAGCAGCTGGCCGGACGGGTTCTGGCCGAGGCGTCCGAGATCTCCAGCCACAAGATCCGCCAAGGCGACATGACCGAGGACGAGTTCCGCCGTTTCGTCGATGCGGCCAAGGCGCTGGAAGCCTGTCCGCTTTACATCGACGACACGCCGGCCCTGCCGATCTCTCAGTTGGCGGCCCGGGCGCGGCGGCTCAAGCGGACGCATGGGCTGGACCTGCTGGTCATCGACTATCTGCAGCTGTGCCGTGGCATGTCCGACAACCGCGTGAACGAGATCGCCGAGATCTCGATGGGCATGAAGGCTATCGCGAAAGAGCTGAATATTCCCGTAATCGCCCTGTCGCAGTTGTCCCGTCAGGTCGAGAACCGCGACGACAAGCGCCCGCAGCTGTCCGACCTACGCGAATCCGGCTCGATCGAGCAGGACGCCGACGTGGTGATGTTCGTGTTCCGCGAAGAATACTACAAAGAGCGCGAAAAGCCCGGCGATCACGAGTTGGAGAAGATGGAAGAGTGGAAGCAGGCGATGGAGCGTCTGCACGGCAAGGCCGAGGTCATCGTCGGCAAGCAGCGCCACGGCCCCATCGGCACGGTCGAGCTGTCCTTCGAGGCGCAGTTCACCCGCTTTGGCAACCTTGTAAAACCCTGGCAACAGGGTGGCCAGATCGAGGGCTACTAAGCTCATCAGAACCGAATCCATATCCCGCGGCCCAATGCGACGGATGAACGATCTGGATCAGCCAAAGGTTTTGACCCGGATAGGCGGACAATGCTGGCGGGTTGTCTTGCCCGCTTTCAAGCCCGTCCGGACCTGCGCATCCCGGCTACAAGCCGCCCATGGCAAGGACTTTACGCGCGTTTGCAGCGCATTCCCCCTTGACCTCGTGCGGCGCAATGTCATGAACGGGTCATGAGTACTGCACGTTTGACGATCAACCTTCATGCGCTGGCCAGTAACTGGCGGGCGCTGGACGCAAAAACCGATGTCGAGACCGGCGCCGTGGTCAAAGCCGACGCCTATGGTCTGGGCGCCGGACCTGTGGCCAACACGCTGGCCGAAGAAGGCGTCCGCAAGTTCTTTGTCGCCGTTGCCGAGGAGGGTGCCGCCGTCCGTCAAGCGATTGGCCCCGGCCCGCTGATCTGCGTCTTTTCAGGCCATATGGAGGGCGACGCCGACCTGTTGCGCGATCACGACCTTGTGCCACTGATCAACTCGCCCGAGCAATTCCAACGCCACCTGCAGGCGCTGCCGGTCCATCCGTTCGGGATACAGTTGGACAGTGGCATGAACCGCCTCGGGCTGGAGCCTTCCGACTGGGCCGCTCTGCGCAGCCGGGCCGAGGCGCTGAACCCTGTCGTGGTCATGTCGCACCTGGCCTGTTCGGACGAACCGGACCATCCCATGAACCGGCAACAGCTGAAAACCTTCCGCGAGATGACTGACGGCGTGTCGGCTCCGCGTTCGTTGGCGGCCACCGGTGGCCTGCTGCTGGGGCCCGAATTCCACTTTGATTTCTGTCGCCCCGGCATCGGCCTGTATGGCGGCTTGCCTTTTGCGGGCGCCAAACCTGTGGTCACCGTCGATCTGCCGGTGATACAGGTGCGCGATCTGGCAGTCGGAGAAACCGTCGGCTACGGCAACACGTGGAAGGCCCGACGCCCCTCGCGTATCGCAACCGTGGCAGCGGGCTATGCCGACGGGCTGCACCGCGCCATCGGTGGCGGCATCGACACGTTTGCCGGCGACCTGCCGTGCCCCGTCGTCGGACGCATCTCGATGGATCTGATCACCGTCGACGTGACAGACCTGCCGCACACACCCGAACGTCTGCGCATTCTGAACGGCCATCAGACGGTGGACGACCTGGCCGAGGCCGCGGGCACCATCGGGTACGAGATCCTGACCTCACTCGGCAGCCGCTATTCGCGGGGCTATGTCGAATGAATCCACTCGCATGGCTTGGCGAACTGGGCCGCGCGGTCCTGAACCTGCTGGCGGCGTTCGGCCGCGTGGCGCTGTTTGCATTGGATGCTCTGTCACACATCTTTCGGCCGCCGTTCTACCCGCGTGAACTGGGCATGGCCCTGCTGAACATCGGCTGGCTGTCGCTGCCGGTCGTAGGCCTGACGACCATTTTCACCGGCGGCGCGCTGGCGCTTCAGATCTACGCCGGCGGCGCGCGTTTCAACGCCGAGGCCGTGGTGCCCCAGATCGTCGCCATCGGCATGGTCCGCGAATTGGGCCCTGTCATGGTCGGCCTGATGATTGCGGCGCGCGTCACCTCGTCGATCGCCGCCGAGATCGCCACAATGAAGGTGACCGAGCAGATCGACGCCCTGGTTACCCTGTCGACCCACCCGATGAAATACCTGGCGGCCCCACGCGTTCTGGCCGCATTGATCACCGTGCCTGTTCTGGTTGCCGTGGGCGACATCATCGGCATTGCAGGCGGCTATGCCGTGGCGACGCAGAACCTCGGCTTCAACCCGGCGGCCTATCTGAAAAACACGGTCGATTTCCTCGAGCCGCTCGACATCCTGTCCTCGCTGGTCAAAGGGGCGGCGTTCGGCATGATCGCGGCCATCATGGGCTGCTATTTCGGCATGCATTCGGGACGCGGCGCGCAAGGCGTGGGCCGCGCAACCAAGGGCTCGGTCGAGGCCGCCGCAGTCCTGATCCTTGCCGCCAACTTCGTTCTCACGGGGGTGTTCTTCTCGCTATGATCCGAATGGAGAACGTACACAAGGCCTTCGGCGACAACCATGTTCTCAGGGGCATGAACCTCGAGATTGCCAAAGGCACGTCCATGGTGATCATCGGTGGTTCGGGCACCGGAAAATCCGTGGCGCTGAAATGCATCCTTGGCCTGATCAAACCCGACAGCGGCAAGATTTTTGTCGATGGGCAGGACGCCCAGGCCGGTGACCGAGACGCCTTTCTGGCCCGGTTCGGAATGCTGTTCCAGGGCGGCGCTCTGTTCGATTCCCTGCCCGTCTGGCAGAACGTGGCCTTCCGTCTGCTACGCGGCTCGCTCAAGCGCCCGGCACACGAGGCCCGCGAGATCGCCATCGACAAGCTGCGCCGCGTGGGCCTGCGCGCCAAGGTGGCCGATCTGTATCCCTCCGAACTGTCAGGCGGTATGCAGAAACGCGTAGGTCTGGCCCGCGCCATCGCCGCCGACCCCGAGATCATCTTTTTCGACGAACCAACCACGGGGCTGGACCCGATCATGTCGGGCGTCATCAACGACCTGATCCGCGAGATCGTGACCGAAATGGGCGCCACCGCAATGACCATCACGCACGACATGAGCTCCGTCCGCGCGATTGCCGACAACGTGGCGATGCTGCATGACGGGGTGATCCAGTGGACCGGACCGGTCAGCCAGATGGATTCCTCCGGCGATCCTTATGTCGAACAGTTCATCAGTGGGAGTGCGGAAGGGCCGATTGAGGCGGTGCGTTAAACGGCCTCTGCCGCGCGCTCGTGTTTGATCTGGTCATAGGCGCGTTTTGCATAGTCGTATCGCAAAAGGTATTGACCGCTGGCAACAACAAAGTCAGGTGCCTGAATGCGGATAGCGTCCAGCATTTGCATCAGGTGTGTTCCCGACACCGGAACATAGTCGGGGTCCGCGCCAGAAAACGTGTTGTAGATTCTGC
Source organism: Ruegeria sp. CG8 (assembly GCF_056537165.1). Taxonomy (NCBI): domain Bacteria; kingdom Pseudomonadati; phylum Pseudomonadota; class Alphaproteobacteria; order Rhodobacterales; family Roseobacteraceae; genus Ruegeria; species Ruegeria sp. CG8. Next base: position 171,793 of record NZ_JBQFRA010000002.1, read on the forward strand.
CACCGAACCAACGGGCTCTTTTTCTCGCCTGTTCTGTTTCATACAGACGGAAGTGCAGAACTCCAAAAAGCTGCTCGCGATCGAAAGGCAATCTGTCTGCCGCAGCACTACCAGCCGACAGCAAAGTGCCCAAACCTGCCGTAACCGCATCAGACGTTCCTTTACCGAGCGTGGAAGGTCCGCTCACGATTTTGATGACTGGAATAGGCATTTCAACTCAAGAGAAAAAAGAGAGCTTTGATTGGCTAAACTGGTGTTTAGATACATACAACGAGAAAGTTGCAGCTTATTTCGGTGCCTATTAGATATTCAGTTGTTTTGCTTTGGATTGTTTATGACCCTCCGCCTCGCCACCCTCTCGCTGCTGATCCTCTACCCCATCGCGTGGTTCGCCCCGCTGATGCGCGCGGGCCTGCTGCCGATCTTCGGCCTCAGCGAGATCAGCGTCATCACCGGCCTCCAGTCCTTGTGGAAATCCGACATCTTCCTCGCGCTGGTCGTCACCGTCTTTGCCCTGTTCGCCCCGTACATCAAAACCATCGGCACCGCGCTGGTCCAATGGGACCTGCTGGACCCGCGTGTCCAACCCGCGCTGAACATCATGGGCAAGCTCGCCATGGCCGATATCTTCCTCATCGCGCTCTACATCACGTTGGCCAAGGGCATCTCATACGCAACGATCGAAACGGCGTGGGGCCTGTACCTGTTCACCGGCTGCATCCTTGCCTCGATCGCGCTGGGATACGTTACCGAAGTGAAACTTGGTTCACGAAACCTCCGGACCTGATTGATTGAAAACGCATTTCTGGCTATGATGGCCAGTATTCGAGCAGCCAAGTCATTTTTGTTTCAGGGTCCGACGCGGACCGTCTTGCACGTTTGATGGATACTCCGCCCGGGCCCGGTTTTGCCGGTTTCCAAAGGAGTAGGACTGCCATGGCCGCCCTCCATTCGATTTCAATTCATTTCCAGAACGTATTCCTGCGACTGACTTTTTTCCTGATCTGCGCCGCCGCACTGTTTGCCGTATCCGCCACCCTGCTTGCCGCCGTGAATGTCTGGCCCTGGCTGACGATGCAGGCTGGATTGGGCGGTCAGGACATTCCGAACGCCGGCGTCTACATCCAGATCGGCCTGACCGCTCTGGTTTTGATGCTCGCCTTCTATCTGCCCTCCAGCGCGCGCATGATGGCGTTGGAAAACGCACATCGGAAGTTCTCGCTGCAGATGCAGGACGTGGTCGATGCCTACCAGATCGCACATGCGGCCGACCGCAGCGGCGTGTTCGCGCTGGCCTCGGAATTTGACGCGGTCAAGGAGCGCATGGCCTTCCTGCGCGATCACCCCGACCTGCAATCGCTGGAGCCCGAGATCCTTGAACTGGCCGCGCAGATGAGCCAGGTCAGCCACGAACTGGCCGAGACCTACGGCGCGGCCAAAGTCGCCCGAGCGCGGGCGTTCCTGCAACAGCGGCAGGAAGAGGTCGAACTGTTCCAGCAACGGATCGAAGACGCCCAGACCATACAGCATGAATTGCGCCAATGGACCCGCGACATCGAGATCGAGGAGTCCATCGCCAAGGCGCAACTGGCCCGTCTGCGCGAAGAATTGTTCGAGCTCTTGCCCGAGCTTTCCGCCCAGTTGCAGACACCGCCGGACGACAGCGACCCGACCGCGTCGAGTGTCATCGCCATGCCCCCGCCCCGCGCCGCCGAATAGCCACTCACTCACCAGGTGCGCCAGCACCCGCCGCGAAGGATGGCCCGCCCGGGCCTGACGCCGCGGCCCGTCAGTCCGGATTGAACACCGGAAGGGCTTGAAGAACCGCGCAAGCTCGGGCACGAATTGCGCCATGGCAAAGACGACGACTTTCACCTGCTCGGCCTGTGGCGCCTCGCATTCCCGCTGGTCCGGCCGCTGCGACGGCTGTGGCGAGTGGAACACCATAGTTCAAGAGGCCCCGTTGTCGGCAGGCCCGGCCAGGAAATCGCTGGGCGGCAAACGCGGCCAGGCCGTCACCCTGACTGACCTCTCCACCGAGGAGGCCCCGCCGCCCCGCACAGTCTGCGGCGTCGAGGAACTGGACCGTGTCCTGGGCGGCGGGCTGGTCCCGGCCTCGGCCCTGCTGGTGGGCGGCGATCCGGGCATCGGCAAATCCACCCTGCTGTTGCAGGCCGCCGCGCGGTTTGCCCGGTCGGGCCTGAAAACCATCTATGTCTCGGGCGAGGAAGCCAGCGCCCAGGTTCGCATGCGCGCGCGCCGCCTGGGGCTCGAGGACGCGCCGGTGCAACTGGCGGCCGAGACCAACCTGCGCGACATTCTCACCACGCTCGAGGCCGAGAAACCGGGCCTTGCCATCATCGACTCGATCCAGACCATGTGGGCGGACAATGTCGACAGCGCACCGGGATCAGTCAGTCAGGTCCGCGCCGCCGCGCACGAGCTGACCAGCTTTGCCAAGCGCCACGGCGTGTCCATCATAATGGTCGGCCATGTCACCAAAGAAGGCCAGATCGCCGGCCCCCGCGTGGTCGAACACATGGTCGATACCGTCCTCTATTTCGAGGGCGAGCGCGGCCACCAGTTCCGCATCCTGCGCGCGGTCAAGAACCGCTTTGGCCCCGCCGACGAGATCGGCGTGTTCGAGATGACGGGCAAGGGTCTGGCACAGGTCACCAACCCCTCGGCCCTGTTTCTGTCGGAACGCGGCACACCCACCCCCGGCTCGGCCGTTTTCGCAGGCATCGAGGGCACCCGGCCGGTTCTGGTCGAACTGCAGGCGCTGGTCGCACCCTCGCCCCATTCACAGCCCCGCCGCACGGTCGTCGGCTGGGACAGCGGACGGCTGGCGATGATCCTCGCCGTGCTCGAAGCGCGCTGCGGCATCCCCTTTGCCGGGCTCGACGTCTATCTGAACGTGGCCGGGGGGCTGAAGATCAGCGAGCCCGCGGCCGACCTTGCCGTGGCCGCCGCCCTGCTGAGCGCGCGCGAGGACACCGCCCTGCCCGCCGACACCGTGGTTTTCGGAGAAATCTCGCTATCCGGGGCACTTAGACCAGCGCCGCAGACCGAAAACAGGTTGAAAGAAGCGCAAAAACTTGGTTTCACAGCAGCAATTGCTCCGGCAGGCGGCAAAACCGGTACTGTGGCAGGTCTGACACTCACCCGACCCTCTGATTTGGTCGGGTTTGTTGGCGAAACCTTCGGAGCAGGTTAAAGTCGCGCCTCGAGGGGCAGAAAAAGAACAGGCGAGGGCCATGGAAGGTTTTACAATAATTGACGGGCTCGTTGCCCTGATCATCGTGCTGTCGGGGATTCTGGCCTATTCGCGCGGCTTCATGCGCGAGGTCATGGCCATTGCAGGTTGGGTCGCCGCCGCAGTTCTGGCCTTCATCTTTGCACCGCAAGCCGTGCCGCTGGTCAAGGAAATCCCGGTGGTTGGAGACTTCTTGCGTGACAGCTGCGAATTGTCGGTGATTACGGGCTTTGCCGCAGTGTTTGCCATTGCGCTGATCGTGGTCAGCATATTCACCCCGTTGTTCTCGTCCCTGGTACAGCGCTCGGCGCTGGGTGGGCTGGATCAGGCGCTGGGGTTCTTCTTCGGCATCGCCCGCGGCATTCTGCTGGTTGCCATCGCCTTCTTTGTCTACGACACCGTGATGACCGGCCAGTCCTACACGATCGTCGACGAAAGCCGCTCGGCCAAGGTATTCGAGCAGTTCAGCGACAGGATCGAAGAGCAGAACCCCGAGGCCGCCCTGGGTTGGGTGACCACCCAGTACGAAGAGCTTGTTGCATCCTGCACAGCGGATTCTCAGGGGCAGTAACAGCTACCAGCCAAGCAAAACGAAGCAGCCCGGCGGCCAGCCGGGCTTTTCTTTTGTCAGAGGGTCAGACGAACCCTTCGCCCCCACAAACCGAGCAGCGGTTGGTTTTCAGGCCAAAGCATCCGTCGCACCGGCTGAACTGGGGCTTGCCCAAGTGATCTCGACCCTTCAGGACTTCGCCCTTGCCATTGCATATCTGGCAAGGTGCACGTCCCATTCCACGGCACCGATGGCACCGGCGTTTGACGTGCTCGTCCTTTTTCTGGCTCGGTCGTCCCTGCCACATACCTGTTTTGTCCTCGGTCAAATGCTGCCGGCGTCATGCCACGCAGCGCGTTCAAAACACGGGAAACACTCATGTTCGCGGCCCCATCAAACCAGAAACCCGGCCTGCGGCAAAACGAATTATGATCCTTTGGTGACATGGGGGGCATTAGGCATTATGTGAGGGCCAACTCGCCATGGAATCGGAGCTGCCTGTCTTGCATAGCCCGCAGATGCCCCCCGCCCACCCGTTCGATGATGACAAGCTCCGCGAGGAATGCGGGATTTTCGGGGTCGTCGGCGTCAAGGATGCCGCCAATTTCGTTGCTCTTGGTCTGCATGCCCTGCAGCACCGCGGGCAGGAAGCCGGCGGGATCGTCACCCATGATCCTGAGCTCGGTTTCAACTCGGCCCGTCGATTTGGCTATGTGCGCGACAATTTCACTTCGTCCGACGTGATGGAAAGCCTGCCCGGACCGATCGGGATCGGCCATGTGCGCTATTCCACGGCCGGGTCCAAGGGCCAGACCGCCATCCGTGACGTACAGCCGTTCTTCGGCGAGTTTTCGATGGGCGGCGCCGCGATTGCGCACAATGGCAACATCACGAACGCCAATGCCCTGCGGCGCGAGCTGATCGAGCGCGGCTCGATCTTCCAAAGCTCGTCCGACAGCGAATGCATCATCCACCTGATGGCGCGCTCGCTACAGCGCAACATCCCGGAACGGATGGAAGACGCACTGCGCCGGGTCGAGGGCGCCTTCTCGGTGGTCGCCATGACCCGGACGAAGCTGATCGGCGTCCGCGATCCTCTGGGTGTGCGCCCGCTGGTATTGGGCAAAATCGGCGATGGCTGGTGCCTGGCCTCGGAGACTTGTGCCCTGGACATCATCGGTGCCGAATTCCTGCGCGAGATCGAGCCCGGTGAAATGGTTGTGATCAATGCCCAAAACGGTGTTGAGAGCCACTTCCCGTTCCGCCGGCAACCCAGCAAGTTCTGTATCTTCGAGCATGTCTACTTCTCGCGCCCAGACTCGATTCTGGGTGGACGCTCGGTCTATGAGACACGCGAAGCCATCGGGCGCGAGCTGGCCAAGGAAAGCCCCGTCGAGGCGGATCTGGTCTGCCCCGTGCCCGACAGCGGCACGCCCGCGGCCATTGGCTACTCGCTGGAGTCGGGCATCCCCTATGCGATGGGGATCATCCGCAACCAATACATGGGCCGCACCTTCATCGAACCCACCGAACAGATCCGCAACATGGGCGTGCGGCTCAAGCTGAACGTGAACCGCGCCCTGATCGAGGGCAAGCGGGTGATACTGGTCGACGACTCGGTCGTGCGCGGCACGACCAGCCGCAAGATCAAGGAAATGATCCTGGATGCCGGCGCGAAAGAGGTGCATTTCCGCATCGCCTCGCCGCCCACGGCCTGGCCTTGTTTCTACGGCGTGGACACGCCACAGCGCGAAAAGCTGCTGGCCGCCACCATGACCGAGGAAGAAATGACCAAGCATCTGGCGGTCGACAGCCTCAAGTTCATCTCGCTGGACGGGCTGTACCGGGCGGTCGGCGAATCGCAGGGCCGCAGCAAGGACTGCCCGCAATACTGCGATGCATGCTTCTCGGGCGAGTATCCCGTCACTCCGGCGGACATGGTTGAACAAGGGTTCAAGATGCAACCGGCGGCCGAATAAGGCCGAAATTCAGAGACTTCTCAAAGGGGCCGCAGGGCCCCTTTTTTCATGGGCCGGATCGGCGTGGCGAAACATGGCCGAAACCTGCTGCACCGGCTTTTCCTTCCGCTTGGGCTCTGGTAGCCAACCGGCTGCTCACTCACGCAATCACACGGAGGCCGGGCCACCGGGCCGGCCAGTTTACATGGCAAATCCCAGAGTCGACAGCGCGGCCACCCAAAAGGGCGCGCTCAGCAAGAATGGTACGACCGTCTTGGGCGTCTTTGGCCCGCAGAACGACATGCGCGCCCTGATGCGCTCATCGTCTGGACGGGTGAAAGAGGTCAAGACCGGCAGCCGTTTTGGTTCGGGCACGATCGTAGCCATCGACAAAGACGGCATCATGCTGCGACAAAGCGGCCGGACCCAGCGCATCGCCATCCCCGGAAGCTGATCCGGGCTTGACGGGCTGCGCGCTTGGGTTCAAACCCCGCGCATGACCGATCAGACCAAAATCGCACTTGTTACCGGCGCGTCGCGCGGCCTGGGTGCCGCTCTGGCCGAGGCCCTGGCGCCCGAATATCACATCGTCGCCGTTGCCCGCACCACCGGCGGGCTGGAAGACCTGGATGACCGTATCAAGGCCAAAGGGGGCGCGGCCACCCTGGCGCCGATGGACATCGCCGACCCCAACGCTATGGCCACGCTGTGCCGCGGCATCCATGACCGCTGGGGCAATCTGGACCTGTGGCTGCATACGGCCATCCACACCGCACCGCTGACGCCCGCAAATTTCATCGACCCCAAGGATTGGCAAAAGTCCGTGGACGTGAACGCCTCGGCAACTTCGGTGCTGATCCCCTATGTCGCGCCCTTGCTGGGTGAGGCTGGACAGGCCGTGTTCTTTGACGACCTCCGCGCGGGCGAGAAGTTCTGCGCCACCTATGGTGCAACCAAGGCCGCGCAGATCGCCATGGCGCGCAGCTGGGCCGCCGAAACCGTGCGCACCGGGCCGAAGGTTTATGTGTTGCAGCCCGAGCCCATGGCCACCGCCCTGCGCGCGCGTTTCTTTCCGGGCGAGGACCGGTCGAAGCTGGCCAGCCCCTCAGACGAGGCCGCGCGCCTGCTGTCCATGCTGGGCTGAGACCTTTCGGTCAGATCGACGGGAAAGATGTTGCGGTGCCCCAAGCGGGCGCCGTTTTCATTCGATGTGAAAGCCCTGCCGGCCCGCCAGATCGACAAAGAACTGCCACGCCACCCGGCCCGAACGCGCGCCGCGCGTGGCCTGCCATTCGATCGCCTCGGCCCGCAGTACGTCGGCATCGACGCTGACGCCATAGGCCGCGCAATACCGGTCGATCATCGCAAGGTATTCGTCCTGATCGCAGGGGTGGAACCCCAGCCACAGGCCGAACCGGTCGGACAGCGAAACCTTTTCCTCGACCGCCTCGGACGGATTGATCGCGCTCGAGCGCTCGTTCTCGATCATGTCACGCGGCATCAGGTGGCGGCGGTTTGACGTGGCATAGAACACCACGTTTTCGGGCCGGCCCTCGATCCCGCCGTCCAGCACGGCCTTCAGCGATTTGTAGTGCTGGTCGTCATGGCTGAACGACAGGTCATCGCAGAACAGGATGAACCGGTAAGGTGCGGCGCGCAGGTGGTTCAGCAGCCGCGCGACCGAGCCCATGTCCTCGCGCTGAAGTTCGACCAGCTTCAGGTCGGGAAACTCGGGCTGAAGGGTGCCGTGCACCGCCTTGACAAGGCTGGACTTGCCCATGCCGCGCGCACCCCACAGCAGCGCGTTGTTGGCCTTGAACCCGGCAGCGAAGCGGCGCGTGTTGTCCAGCAGCGTATCGCGCGACCGGTTGATGCCCACCAGTAGATCCAGATCGACGCGGTTGACATGGTGCACCGGCTCAAGCCGGTCGGGCCCGATGTGCCAGACAAAGGCGGGCGCGGCCGAGAAGTCAGGCGCGGCCAAGGGCGCCGGGGCCATGCGCTCCAAGGCGTCGGCGATGCGGTTCAGGGCTTGGTCGTCCATGGGTCCTCCGAAGTCTTGCGGCCGATTTCAACCACGTTCACGGGCCGCCAACAAGACCCGCATGAAGAAAGGGCGCACCCGCCAAGGCACGCCCTTCCCCATTTACTGCTCGGGTTTATTTGCCGTCTTCTGCGTCAAACTCGTCCATCATCGCATCATCGGCGGCTTCTTCATCGTCATAGTAGCCTTCGGCCCGCAGCTGTTCTTCACGCTTTCTCTCGACCCGAGCCACCAGGAAAATCGAAATCTCGTACAGGCCATAGACCACGACGAACAGGATGATTTGGGTGATCACGTCCGGCGGGGTCACGATGGCGGCCAGAACCAGAATGCCCACCACGGCATATTTGCGCACCGCGCCCAAACCTTCGGCGCTGACCAGCCCGGCCTTGCCCATCAGGGTCAGCAGAACCGGCAACTGGAAACACAGGCCAAAGGCTACGATGAACTTGATCGTCAGGTTCAGATATTCCTGCGCCGATCCCTGGAACACCACGCTCAGCGGCGCGGTGGCGCCATCCGCCAAGGCCTCGCCCTCGGCCCCGAATTGCTGGAACCCAAGGAAGAAGTCATAGGCCAGCGGCGTGACCACGTAAAAGGCAAAGCTCGCGCCCAGCAGGAACATGAAGGGCGAGGCCAGCAGGAACGGCAGGAAGGCGTTCTTCTCGGATCGATAGAGCCCCGGCGCCACGAACCGCCACATCTGCATACCGATATATGGAAAGGCCAGAATGAACCCACCCAAGAGCGAGACCTTGATCGCCACGAAGAAGCCCTCCTGCGGCGAAATGAAGATCAGGTCGCAGTCCTGTCCGCGCTCGGACAGAACATCGCACAGGGGCTGGGTCAGAAAGTTGAAGATCGGCGTGGCAACCGTGAAACAGATGATCATACCGATCAAAAAGGCCACGACGCTGTGGATCAACCGCGTGCGCAGCTCGGTCAGATGCTCGATCAGGGGGGCCGAGGTATCTTCGATCTCGTCGGTCTTGCTCATGTCTTGCCTTCGGTTTTCAGCGCGGCTTCGGCCTCTTCGGCCTTGGCCAAGGCCTCGGCGGCTTCTTTCGCTTTGCGCTCGGCGGCGGCACGGGCGGTTGAGGCCTGGATCTTCTTGGCCTGCTCGGCCCGCTCAGCGGCCAGTTTGCCGGTTTCGCTGTCGGGGTCGAACTTGGTCGGGTCCATGCTCTTGGCCATGTCCTGGGCCGCCTGCTTGACGCCGTCCATCGCACTGCCCACCGGGTTGGTGGCCGCGTCCAGACCTTTCTTGATGTCGTTCACGCCCGCCTGGTCGGCCGCCTCGTTCATGGCACTTGAGAACTCACGCGCCATACCGCGGGCCTTGCCGACGAACCGTCCGACATTGCGGAACAGAACCGGCAGGTCCTTGGGCCCCACGACGATCAGGGCAACGATGCCGATGACCAGAAGCTCGGTCCAGCCCAGATCAAACATGGGCGATTAGACCTTGTCTTTGTCGGACTCGGGCGTGACATCCTTGGCCAGCTCGGACGCGTCCTGTTCGATCTCTTCGGTACCGTCCTTGACGCCTTTCTTGAATGCGGTGATGCCCTTGCCCACTTCACCCATCAACGAGCTGATCTTGCCGCGGCCGAACAGCACCAGCACCACGACGGCGATCAGCAGCAGGCCGGGAAGGCCGATATTGTTGAGCATGTCTCTTCTCCTTCTACGTCGGCGCATCGCGCCGGGAATGTGATCTGGAAGCCTGTCTACGCCCACCGGGCCGTCGAAAAAAGTGACGCAAGTCAAATCCGCGTTCAAATCCGCGCTGCTCATGTGGTTTTTGCGGGCTGGTAATTTCCAACTGACAGGTTTATGTCAGTTGCGGGCGGCTAGGAACAGGGCATGGAAACCTGGTCAACGGAGACTCACATGAACCATGTTGCTGAAATCGTCACCTTCACCCTCGCTGATGGCACCACGCCGGAAGAGTTCGTCAGGCTCAGCCAGACGACCGAGGCCTTCGTGCGCGCGGCCCCGGGCTTTGCCCACCGACAGCTGAGCCAGGGCGAGGATGGCAGCTGGACCGATTATGTCATCTGGACCGACATGAAGGCCGCACAGGACGCCGCCGCGCAGTTCCCGCAGCAGGATTTTGCCGCCGGCCTGATGGCGGCCATCGACCCCGCAAGCATCCAGATGCGTCACGAGAAAGTGCTATGGAACATGACCGCCTGATCGCGGTCCGGACGGCGTGTCATGCGCCGCACTGACCGCCTGTTCGACATCATCCAGATCCTGCGCGACGGCAAACTGCACCGCGCGCAGGACATCGCGGACCGGCTCGAGGTTTCGGTTCGCACCATCTATCGCGACATGGACACGCTGGTGGCGTCGGGCGTCCCGGTCGAGGGCGAACGCGGTGTCGGTTACATGGTGCGCGAGCAGATCACCCTGCCCCCGCTGAACCTCACCGCGGCCGAGCTTGAGGCCCTGAACCTCGGGATGGCGATCGTGGCCGAGGCCGCCGACCCCGACCTGAAAGGCGCCGCCGAGTCGCTGGCCGCCAAGATAGACGCGGTACTGCCCACCCAGGTGGTGGCCGAGGCGGATGCATGGAAATTCGCCGTCTACCCCTTTGCCGATGCTGCCCGCGGGCTGGCGCATATGGCGCCGATCCGGGCAGCCATCAAGTCGCGCCAGAAACTGCGGCTGACCTACCGGCGCATAAATGGCACTCTGACCGAACGCACGATCCGCCCCCTGCACATGGAATACTGGGGCCGGGTCTGGACCCTGACCGCCTGGTGCGAGCTGCGCGACGCCTTCCGCGTGTTCCGCATCGACCTGATCGAAAGCGTCACACCGCTGCCCGAGATATTTGCGGACGAGCCCGGAAAGCGGCTGGCTGACTACGACCCGACCGCCTGATCCCGATTTTCACCCAAGGCCACTTGGAACGGCGCTCAGACCCTCAGCGCAGATAGGTTTCGGGGTCGACGGACTCGAACCCTTTGCGCACTTCGAAATGCACATAGGCGTTCTCACCCCCGCGCAGCTTGGCAATGCTTTGGCCGCGGCTGACCCGGTCGCCTTTCTTGACCGAGATGTTCTCGACATTCGCGTAGACTGTCAGCAAATCGTTAGTGTGCTTGACGACGATGATCGGGATCTGATCCGCATCCGCCGTAATGGCCGCCACGGTACCGGCTTCAGCCGCCTTGACCGATGCACCGGGCGAACCGGCGATGTCGATCCCTTCGTTCTTGCCCTTGGCATACGGGCGAATGATCTTGCCAGTTACCGGCAGAGCCAAGGCTGACGAGCTTGAATTCGTCGGGGCCTCGGCCGTCACGTCCGGAGCGGGCGTCAACGGCGCAACTTTTTCGTCCGGCAGCGGCTGCGTTGCACTGGGCGGCGTCGGGGTGGGCGATCCCTGCCCCGGTTCAGTGGTCGCCGTGGGCGCTGCGGCGGCAGCTTGGCGCGGTGCAGCCTGATTCTTGACGGGGATCAGCAGAAACTGCCCTTCGCGCACGGCGAAGTCCGAACCCAAACCGTTCCATTCAGCCAGCGCATCGACCGGAACCTGATACAGGCGCGAAATGGTATAGGCCGTCTCACCCCGCTTGACCTTGTGCCGGATCGGCTCGTCCGTCGAGGTGACGGGCGCCGGTTTGGCCGGCTCAAGGTTCGTGACCCGCACGCCGCCCGTGTCCGGCGCCTGATCAATTGCGGTCGTGGCAATCGAGGCGATATCGACATTCCCCGCTCCGGCGCCGACGGACCGTGGCAAGGCCAGCACTTCGCCTTCGCGCAGCTGGTCGGTGGGCTTGAGACCGTTGAACCGGGCCAGCTCGGCCTCGGGCAGACCAACCCGCGCAGCCACGGCGGCGACGTTGTCACCCCGTTGCGCGACGGCAACCTGATATGTCGGATAGGTGATCACGCCACGGCTGTCCGGCGCCGGCCGGTTCGTGGTGGCTGATTGTGCGGCCGGAGTGGTCGAAAAACCGCCGACCTGACCGCGCAGGTCGTAATCCAGCGGGCCTTCGCAACCGGCAAGCACCAGCGCGGCAACCATCGCCGTTGTTCCACGACCCAAGACTGACTTGGAAACTGCTCTCATATCACTGTCCTCAACACCTGCCCCTGTTTGCCGGGGTTCTGGCGCCCAATTCCTAAACCTACGTTACGCCTCGTCCTTTCCAAGCCCTTCCAGCAAGGGCACGAACCGAACAGGCAACAGTTCGTCATATTCCAGCCCGGTCTCGGTTCTGGTGACCCGTATCAGGGTCTGAACCGCATCCGACTGCCCAACGGGCAAGACCATGATACCGCCGATTTTGAGCTGCGCCAAGAGCGGGCCCGGCGGGTCCTCGGCAGCGGCGGTGACGATGATGCGGTCAAAAGGAGCCTGTTCGGGCAACCCGAAAGATCCATCCGACAGCATCGCCGTGATATTCGTCAGACCCAACTCGCGAAACAGCTCACCGGTTTCGCGTACCAGTCGCTTGTGGCGTTCAACGGTGTAGACCCGTCGCGCCAGCTTGGACAGCACTGCAGCCTGATACCCCGAACCCGTCCCCACCTCGAGCACCTTGTCGCGCGGCGTGACCTGCAGCGCCTGCGTCATCAGACCCACGACCGAGGGCTGGCTGATCGTCTGGCCGCATGCAATCGGCAGTGGTGTGTCCTCGTAGGCACGCTCGGCAAATAGGCCGCGTACGAACTTGCCGCGGTCGATCTGCTCCATCGCGTCCAGAACACGCGCATCCGTCACCCCGCGCGACCGCAGGGCGAACAGGAACTGCATCTTGGTTTCGGGGTCCAGTCCGGTCATTCGATCGTCTTCAACGCCTCCAGCGCATCATCGGCGGTCAGGTCGGCCCGCATCGGCGTGACCGAGATATAGCCGTCCAGGTTCGCCGCCGCATCCGTTCCCGGAGCCGTCGGGTTGTGCTGATAGCCCCCCTTGATCCACAGGAAACGGCGGCCCGAGGGCGAGCTGTGCGGTTCCACCCCAAAATGCGTGTCGCGTCGGAATCCCTGACGCACCACGCGGGCGCCAAGAACTTCTTCGGCAGGCACCGGAGGGAAATTTACGTTGTAAAACAGGCGGTAGTCTTCCTGCGCGGGCGGATCGGCCTCAAGAATGCGTCGTACCAGGTCCGCTCCGAACCGCGTGGCGGCCTCGAACGGGTCGTCCAGGCCAAGATTGCGCGGACCAAAATACTGTGACAAGGCAATCGCCGGAATGCCCTGGAGCGCCGCCTCCATCGCGCCGCCGATCGTGCCTGAGTACAAAGTGTTCTCGGCCGAATTGTTGCCCCGGTTCACGCCTGAAAGAACCAGATCAGGTCGCGCGTCCTTCATCACGTCATGAAGCCCGGCCAGTACGCAGTCGGCCGGCGACCCTTCGGCCGCGAAACGACGCTCGCCCAGTTTGGCGACCATCATGGGATGGGTATAGCTGATGCAATGCCCGACCCCTGACTGTTCGAAAGCCGGAGCCACGATCCAGACCTCACCATCCGGGCCGGCCACATCCGCAGCAATCGCCTCGAGCGCGATCAGGCCCGGGGCGTTGATCCCGTCGTCATTTGTCAGAAGTATGCGCATTGCCTGCCTGTGCCCCCGCGTTTCGCCCTTGATAGACGGCCCCAAAGGATGCGGCAAGCGATGCCCCGGCGCATTCTGCGGCATTCGCGCACCACTCGCCGGGAAATCGACCTGCTGCAGCGTCTAGGCTGCAAAAACGAAGCAGCGATCCCGCCGGATGGTCAACCACATCACCCGGCCCGGATTGGGCACGAACACGTTCGGGACGGTCGCCTTGAGGATCGAACCGTCATAGTCCATCCGAAACTCGATCAGGCTTTCGTTGCCCAGAAAGCGAGCGCGCTCGACCACGCCGCGGGCTGCAACGCCATCGGTCGCCGTCGGCAGCGGTCCCTTGCCATTGCGATCAAAGTCCAGCCGCACATGCTGAGGGCGGAAAACGATTTCGACGTCCGTGCCATCGGGAACGCCCGGCGCCAGGAATTGACCAAATGGCGTTTGCGCCAATGCTCCATTCACCTGGGACTGCAACACATTGACATCACTAAAAAATGCCACGGCAGCCTTGTCTACGGGTCGGGTGTAGACATTGTAGGGCGCGCCCTGCTGCACGATCTTGCCGCGGCGCATCAGTGCAATCTCGTCGGCCATGCGCATCGCTTCTTCGGGCTCGTGCGTGACCAGCAGCACGGCGGCGTCCTCTTCCTTGAGGATGGCGAGGGTCTCGTCGCGGATGCCGTCGCGCAGACGGTTGTCGAGGCCAGAAAACGGCTCGTCCATCAGCATGATCCGCGGACGCGGCGCCAACGCTCGGGCCAGCGCGACCCGCTGCTGCTCGCCCCCTGACAGTTGATGCGGAAACCCGTCGATATGGCGGATCAGGTCGACCTTTCTCAGCAACTCTTCGACACGTTCCCGTTTTTGCTCTTTGGCCCCCTTCAGGCCAAAAGCCACGTTGTCGGCCACGCTGAGGTGCGGAAACAAAGCGAAATCCTGGAACATCAGTCCGATCTCGCGACGTTCCGGCGGCACCCTGAACACCGTGTCACAGACCAACTTGCCATCGACGTAGATTTCGCCCGAGTCCTGCATTTCGACGCCGGCAATCATCCGCAACGTAGTGGATTTGCCGCAGCCCGACGGGCCCAGCAGACAGGTCACCTGCCCCGCCTGAACAGTCAGCGAGACATCATCCACCACCGTGCGCCCGCCGAACCGACAGACCAGATTGCGGATTTCCAATCGCGGAGGAGCTGTGTTGATTGCCACCGACGGACCCCAATTGCCTTTTCCCGATCAATTTCATCGGGCTTGCGCCGGGATAACAACCCCGCCCATCGGGCGCAAGAGAGGCGCTAGGCCAGCAACTCGAACGGCACGCCCGCGCGGACCTTGCCGTTGACCTGAATCTCAAGCCTGTGCGGCCCCGGAACCAGCCGAAACGTGGTGGCGTCGCCCTTGAGTTTGTGACGCTTGCTCAGCCGCAGGCGGCCATCTGACAGATTGGCCTGCTTGAGCTTGTGAACCTTAGGTGAGATTTTCCCGCCAGGTCGCTGAAAATGCACGATATAGTCAATCAAGACCGGATGATCATCGGGCCCTGATACCGAGACGGCGAACTCCAGAACCCCGCCGATGCGGGCCTCGCCAATCACCTCAACATTCACCTCCAGCGGTGCGTCGGGATCATAACCCAGCAGCGCCATCGCCCCGCCATGGCCGGACTTGACCAGCCCGCGCAGCGCATGTGCGGTGATCCACCGCATCTCGTCGCTGTCTTGCGCGCCCGAGGCATGCCACGCCTTCAGGCGGTTCAATGCCAAGTCGGGGTCTTTCTTGGTGATGTCGTTGAGATGGTTCGCCACCGACCGCGTGACATAACGCGTCGGATCCGAGTGCAACCGATCCAGCAGCGGCAGCGGGTCCGTCAGGTCCAGCCCGACCGCCTGCCCCCAGGGCAGACGCGGGCGCGTGCCTTCGGAGACCAGCCGCCGGACGTGATAGCTGGAATGCCCGCACCAGTCCTGCATCCGGTCCAGCACCAGATCGGGATGGCTACTCAGAAAGGGCCGGATCGCCCATTCCATCGAAAATCGCTGAGTGATCTCTACAAGCACATCCAGCGCCAGGTCGGGGTGGTCCGCGCCGACCCGCGCCACCCACTCGCCCAATGGGGCAAAGATGAAGTCACCGAAATCGTCATCACTCAGGGACGGGTCCAGAGGCGGCGGCAAGGCCCGCAGGATCACCGGGGCCACGTCGGGCAGCGCGCCGGGAAAGGCCGTCTGCAAACAATCGGCAATCCACACGATCCGCTGCTTCAGCTCCAGCTCCGGCAGGCGCGACATGACGCGCGCTTGGAACGCCTCTCCGTCAAAACTGGCGTCGGCCTGCGCGAACAGGCCGGCTAGGTAACGGGTCTTTTCCGCGTTGAACAGCTGATCCTTCAGCGAAAACCCCTGCGCCACGGTCACATCGTCAGGTTGGTCGCGCCGCCATCCAGCAGGATGTTCTGCCCCACGATGAACCCGGCATGTTGCGAGCACAGAAACGCACAGGTCGCGCCGAATTCCTGCCGCGTGCCATAGCGCCGCGCTGGAATGGTCGCCGCACGCTCGGCCCGTGCCTCGTCCAGCGAGATGCCCTTCTGCGCCGAAACCCCGGCATCCAGCGAGTCCGCTCGGTCGGTGGCATGAATGCCGGGCAACAGGTTGTTGATGGTCACGCCATAGGGCGCTACCTGCCGCGCGGTTCCGGCCACATAGCCGGTCAGCCCGGTGCGCGCCGCGTTCGACAGGCCCAGTACCGCGATCGGCGCCCGCACGGATTGCGAGGTGATGTTGACCACGCGGCCCCAACCCTTGTCCATCATTGACGGCAACAGCGCCTTCATGAAGGCGATCGGCGTCAGCATGTTGGCATCCAGCGCCTTAATGAAATCCTCGCGGTCCCAATCGGACCACAGGCCCGGCGGCGGGCCACCGGCGTTTGTCACAAGGATATCAACGCCCTGCGCGGCCTCGATCACCTGCGCCTGGCCTTCGGGCGTGGTCACGTCGCAGGCGACTGTCTGCACCTCGACACCGAAATCGGCGCGCAACCGGTCGGCCTGCGCCTCCAACGCGTCAGGCCCACGTGCGTTCATCACCAAATCGACACCCTCGGCGGCCAGCGCCTCGGCGCAGCCCAGCCCCAAGCCCTTACTGCTGGCACAGACCAGCGCGCGTTTTCCTTGTAGTCCCAGATCCATGTGATCCCCCCTGTCATTTGTTACCCGCATGTCTAGCACCGGCCAGACAGGGAAGACCAGATTGGCGGCAGCAAATCAGTAGAAGAACTCTTCGCGCACGATCTTGCCGTTGACCACGTGATAGACTCCGACCTCGCGCATGTCGAAAGCTTCACCACTTTCCTTCACCTTGCCCTGCACTTCAAAAATCACGGCAAAGCTGTTTTCACCATGCAGGAACGGGTCGCTGACCGACGCGCCTGAGACCTCATGCGCGCTTTCCCACCAATCATGTTTGCCGCGGATGCCCTCGATGCCGTGGGTCTCGCGGCCCATGCCCTGCATGTCCATCGCCTCGACCGAGACGGCATCGGCTGCATACAACTTCTCCAGATTCTCCTTGGCGCGGTTTTCGCGGCAACCTGCCACCAGTTCCTGGGCGATTTCTTTCAAATTCATTGATCCACTCCATTATTTGTTCACTATATGTTCTTATTGACATATCCACCCGATTCGAACCACCCCCTTTGTCTTGCCTCGGCAGGATTCCCCGCCTATACGCGCCTTCATGCTTGATACCGCCTCGAACCAACCCACCCTGCCGCCCGAGATCGCACGTCGCCGGACCTTTGCCATCATCTCGCATCCGGATGCGGGCAAGACGACCCTGACCGAAAAGTTCCTTCTGTACGGGGGTGCTATCCAGATGGCTGGACAGGTGCGCGCCAAGGGCGAGGCACGGCGTACGCGCTCGGACTTCATGCAAATGGAAAAGGACCGGGGTATCTCGGTCTCGGCCTCGGCCATGTCGTTCAACTATGGCCCCTACCGGTTCAACCTGGTGGACACACCCGGCCACTCGGACTTTTCCGAAGACACCTATCGCACGCTGACCGCCGTTGACGCCGCGGTTATGGTGATCGACGGGGCCAAAGGCGTGGAAAGCCAGACGCAGAAGCTGTTCGAGGTCTGCCGCCTGCGCGACCTGCCGATTCTGACCTTCTGCAACAAGATGGACCGCGAAAGCCGCGATACGTTCGAAATCATCGACGAGATCCAGGAGATGCTGGCCATTGACGTGACACCGGCCAGCTGGCCCATCGGCGTGGGGCGCGATTTCATCGGCTGCTACGACATGCTGCGTGACCGGCTGGAACTGATGGACCGCGCCGACCGCAACAAGGTGGCTGAAAGCATCGAGATCCACGGGTTGGACGACCCCAAGCTGGCCGAGCACGTGCCCGCGCATCTGCTGGACAAGCTGCTGGAAGAGGTCGAGATGGCGCGCGAATTGCTGCCTGCGCTGGACCCGCAGGCGGTGCTTGAAGGCCACATGACCCCGATCTGGTTCGGCTCGGCCATCAACTCGTTCGGCGTCAAGGAACTGATGGAAGGCATCGGTGCCTATGGACCGCAGCCGCAGGTGCAATCGGCCGAACCGCGCCAGATTTCGCCGGACGAGAGAAAGGTGGCGGGCTTTGTCTTCAAGGTGCAGGCCAACATGGACCCCAAGCACCGCGACCGGGTGGCCTTTGTCCGCATGGCCAGCGGCCACTTCAAGCGCGGCATGAAGCTGACCCATGTGCGCAGCAAGAAGCCCATGGCGATCACGAACCCGGTTCTGTTTCTGGCCTCTGACCGGGAACTGGCCGACGAGGCGTGGGCCGGCGATATCATCGGCATCCCCAACCACGGCCAGCTGCGCATCGGTGACACTCTGACCGAGGGCGAGGCGATCCGCGTAACCGGAATTCCATCCTTCGCGCCCGAGCTGTTGCAGGGCGTGCGCGCGGGCGATCCGATGAAGGCCAAGCACCTGGAAAAGGCGCTGATGCAGTTTGCCGAGGAAGGTGCGGCCAAGGTGTTCAAACCTTCAATCGGCTCGGGCTTTATCGTCGGCGTGGTGGGCGCGCTGCAGTTCGAGGTTCTGGCCAGCCGGATCGAGTTGGAATACGGCCTGCCGGTGCGGTTCGAGGCCTCGCAATTCACCAGTGCGCGCTGGGTGTCGGGCGACAAGGCTGAGGTCGAGAAGTTCGTAAATGCGAACAAGCAGCACATTGCCCTCGATCACGATGGCGACATCGTCTATCTCACCCGCCTGCAATGGGACATCGACCGCGTGGTGCGCGATTATCCCAAACTGACGCTTACCGCGACCAAGGAAATGATGACCTGATGCTGACCCCGCCCCCCGCCAAAGCAACAGAGGCCGTCATCGCATGACCGCAGCCGGGCCGAGCTGGGGCATCGTCTCGACGGTGCGTGGATCGGCCCGCGACATTCTGAGTTTTGCGGCCTACCACCTGGATCTGGGCGCGGATCACCTCTACCTCTACCTTGATGAGCCCAACCGTCGGGCTTTTCGCCCCCTGCGCCGCCACCCCAAGGTGACCGTCCGCATCTGCGACGATGCGTTCTGGGCAGCGCGCAAACGGGACAAGCCCGAGCGCCACCAGGTCCGCCAGACCGTTCATGCGACCTTTACCTATCGCCACACCGATCTCGATTGGCTGGCGCATATAGATGTGGACGAGTTCCTGTGGCCCACGGCCCCCATCGCGGACTTGCTGGGCGAAGTGCCCGAAACGGTGCACGCGGTTCGGGTTCGTCCGATCGAGGCCCTGGCCTGCGGCAACGATCTCTACAAAGCGTTCATCCCCCAGGGCCCCGAACGCGAAGCGCTTGTCGAAACGATCTATCCAAACTACGGCGCCTTCGTTCTGGGCGGCTTTCTGAGTCACGTACAGGGCAAGCTGTTCGTGCGCACAGGGATGGAGAACCTCAATTACCGCATCCACAATCTGTTTCAGAACAAGGTCATCTTGCCCTGCAAGACCGAGATGCCGCAGATCGACCTGTGCCACCGCCACGCCCCGGATTGGGAGCATTGGTGGTCACACTATCGGTTTCGACTGGAACGCGGCTCGTACCAGCCCGGCATGGCTCCGAACGTACATCGCGATCGGGGCGGGTTGAACATGAACGAACTGCTCAGTTGGATCGAGGCCGAAGAAGGCGAGAAAGGTCTGCGCAAGTTCTTTGACGAACTCAGCGCCACCGACCCGCAGGTTCGCGCGCGCCTGCAGGAACGGGGTCTGATCAAGCACCGACCGCTTGATCTTGAGGAAAAGCTGCAGAAACACTTTCCCGGAAGCTGCTGAATTGTTGCACGAAATCGCCAGTGACGCGATGTAGCGGTATAGATGAAACTGTCTTCATTTGACCCTGCCACACCTTTTTGTTATGTCCGCATCCAAGCCGAAACGCGCATGGTGCGCATGGCCATCCGGGCCCGGCATTTTTCATACGCGCGGGCCAGGTCAGTGTCCGCATGAACCGGACATACATGACGAAATTCAACGATCTGAACCTGAACCCCAAGGTCCTCAAAGCTATTGAGGAAGCCGGCTACGAAACCCCGACCCCGATCCAGGAAGGCGCCATCCCACCGGCGCTGGAAGGGCGAGACGTTCTGGGCATCGCCCAGACCGGCACTGGCAAGACCGCCAGCTTTACCCTGCCGATGATCACCCTGCTGGCGCGCGGTCGCGCCCGGGCGCGGATGCCGCGGTCGCTGGTGCTGTGCCCGACGCGGGAACTGGCGGCGCAGGTGGCCGAAAACTTCGACACCTACACCAAGCACCTGAAGCTGACCAAGGCGCTGCTGATCGGCGGCGTCAGCTTCAAGGAACAAGAGGCCCTGATCGACCGCGGCGTCGACGTACTGATCGCCACGCCCGGCCGTCTGCTGGACCATTTCGAGCGCGGCAAGCTGCTGCTGACCGGCGTGCAGATCATGGTCGTGGACGAGGCTGACCGGATGCTGGACATGGGGTTCATCCCCGATATCGAACGCATCTTCTCGCTGACGCCCTTTACCCGGCAAACGCTGTTTTTCTCGGCCACCATGGCGCCCGAGATCGAGCGGATCACCGACACGTTCCTGTCCGCCCCGGCCCGGATCGAAGTGGCCCGTCAGGCCACCGCGTCCGAGACCATCGAACAGGGTGTCGTGATGGTCAAAGGCGGCCGCCGCGACCGCGAGGGCAGCACCAAGCGCAAGGTCCTGCGCGCACTGATCGATGCCGAAGGTGACAAATGCACCAACGCCATCATCTTCTGCAACCGCAAGACCGATGTGGACATCACAGCGAAATCGCTCAAGAAATACGGCTACAACGCCGCACCGATCCACGGCGATCTGGACCAGTCGCAGCGGATGAAGACGCTGGACGGGTTCCGCGACGGCTCGGTACGTTTGCTGGTGGCCTCTGACGTGGCCGCGCGCGGGCTCGACATTCCGTCGGTCAGCCATGTGTTCAACTTCGACGTGCCCAGCCACCCCGAGGACTATGTGCACCGCATCGGCCGCACCGGCCGCGCCGGGCGCGAGGGCAAGGCGATCACCATCTGCTCGGCCCGCGATGAAAAGGCGCTGGATGCGATCGAGAAGCTGATCCAGAAGGAAATCCCGCGTCTGGACAACCCGGTTCAGGCCGAACAGGCCGAGGCCGAGGACAAAAAGCCCGAAAAGAAATCGCGCGCCTCGACCCGCAAGGACGAGGGCAAGAAGGAAAAACCCGCCAAGGACGCCGCGTCGAACGACAAACCTGCCAAGGAAAAGCGTGGCAAAGGCCGTGGACGTCGCGACGATGGCGGTCCGGCCGTCGTCGGCATGGGCGATCACCTGCCCAGCTTCATCGCACTCAGCTTTGACGAACGCCGCGCGGGCTGACCCGCCTGCATGGCAAAAAGTTCAGAAGGCGCACGGACCTCCGCGCGCCTTTTTTTGCATCTCAGATCGCGGCGACCAGGATCAGGATCGAAAGGCCCAGCAGGACCATCCCCGCAATCTCGCGCCGTGTCACCGTCTCGCGGAACACCAGTACCGAGGCCATGAGGCTGAAAATCAGCTCGACCTGCCCCAGCGCCTTGACGTAGGCCGCGTTCTGCAGGCTGAAGGCCCAGAACCAGCAGAACGACCCGCCCAGGCTGGTCAGCCCGACAAAGATACCGGTGCGCCGCGTGTCCCACACCGCGCGCAGCTCGGCCCGGTCGCGCCAAACCAGCCACAGCGCCATCGACAGGAACTGGATCGAGACCACGACCGCCAGCGTCACCAGCGCCCGAAACCAGGCCTCGCCATCGCCCAGTTGCAGCGACGCGCCGCGATAGCTGACCGCAGAAAAGGCGAACAAGACGCCCGATCCCAACCCCAGTTGCGAGGCGCGGTTGGTTAAGTGACGCCACCACGCCCCACTGCCGCCCGGCGTTTTCGACAACAGCAGAACCGCCAGAAGCCCCAGCAGGATGGCCCCGAAGGCACCGGTCGAAACCCGGTCGCCCAGCACGACGAAACCGACGATTGCGGTCTGGATCACCTCGGTTTTCTTGAAGGTGATGCCAACGGCAAAGTTGCGCTGTTTGAACAGCGCCACGACGCAGATCGTGGCGAGGATTTGGGACACCCCACCGATGGCGGCATAGAGCCAGAACAGAGGCGGCAGCGCAGGCAGCGGCAGACCGCTGAGACGCATCGCCACCACCAGACCCAGCAGCACCAGAGGCATTGAATAGGCAAAGCGCGCAAAGGTCGCGCCGGTCGCCGACAGCTTCACGCTGCTCAGCGATTTCTGCAGCATGAAGCGCACCGTCTGAAAGGTGGCGGCGGCCAAGGTTACGGGAATCCACAAACTCATGGCTTCCCTTCTGTCGTCAAATCAGGGTTTTGGCCAGAGCGGATGTTCTACAGGATCCTTGGCACGCCAGAAATACTGCCGGAAAACCTGCCCGTACGAGCGATAGACATAGGCCTCGTTGCAGGCCAGATAGCGCTCTTTCCCTCGGCGATAGAGCGCGGGCAACCGATACCATGGCGCCGCCGGGTTCATGTGATGAACGACGTGCAGGTTGTTGTTCAGAAACAGAAAGGCAAGCGGTCCGCGGTCTTCGACGATCACCGTTCGGGCGCGCGACTTTTCGTGCGCGCGGTGTTCCAGAAAGGTGCGGATCTTGACCAGCGCCAGTCCCAGATAAGCCGAAAGGACAAAGGCCCAGACCGGCATCGCTGATTGCGCCACGACCCACAGAACCACCGCCACGCCGAGCAGATGGAAAGCCCAGGCTAGCCAGATGTCGCGGTCCCCGCGCACCGCACCGCGCCAGTCGTCGCGCAGAAAAGCCAACTGGCCGATGATCGGACCCAGCGCCATGCGCCCCAACAGCGTGTTGTTCGCCTGATAGACCCACCGCTGCCACTGCGGCAGCCTGATCCAGACCGCCGGGTCCAGATAATTGGACTCCGGATCGTCATAGGGGTCGGTCAGGTTGGCATCCTGATGGTGCGCCAGATGCAGATCGCGGAAGCGGTTGTAGGGGATGAACAGGGTCAGCGGCAGCGCCATCAGCGCCTCGTTCAACCACTTTGCGCGGAACGGGTGGCCGTGCAGCGCCTCATGCGTCAGGGACGAGTGCAGCGCCGCGACGACCCCCATCATCGGCACCGCCAGCCACAGCGACCACGCCGCAACGCCGAAAATCGCAATCAGCCAAAGGGCATAGCAGGCAACGATCAGGGCAAAGGTCGGCCATTCGGGGGATTTTGGGGTGGTCGCTTCAGCCATGCCGCCCCCAGGAAATTCCGGCCCAGATGCGTTCGTAAATCACGTAGAGCGTCAGCCCGATGGCCGTGTTCACAACCGCCAATACGCCTCCGACGGCGGCCGAGCCGGTGGCGACCAGCCCCACCACGGTCATGACCGCAAGGCCCATCGCATTCCAAATGATTGCCTTCACGACAGATCTTCGCCGCGTTTCCATTCCGGTCCCCAGTCTTTTTGCTTTTCACACAAGCGTTACCTGCCAGTGGCCCTGTCGAGAATTCCGAATATGATTAACAAATCTCAGCGTTCGTGATATTTATCACCACATGCAGGAAAATTTCGACAAACGCGACCGCGCCGCGCAGTTCCGCCTGCGCCTGGCCCGCGCAATGGACCAGCGGAAGATGAGCCAAAGCGCGCTGGCGCGCACCATCGGGGTCGATCGCTCAACCGTTTCCCAGTTGCTGACCGATACGGGCGCACGCCTGCCCAACGCCCATGTCGTGGGCAGCTGCGCCTCGGCTCTGGGGGTGTCGGCGGATTGGCTGCTCAGCCTCTCGAACCGACCCGAGAGCGCGGCCGAGCTGCTGGCCAGTTCTCTGACCATGACCGAGGCACCCCGCGCCCTGGTCGACGAGCGCATCTTTGAATGGCATCAGGAGGCCGCCGGCTACAAAATCCGCTATGTTCCGGCCACCCTGCCCGACATGCTGAAAACCCGCGCCGTGCTGGAATGGGAATATGCGCCGCATCTGGGCCGAACCGCCGACCAGGCCATCGGCGCCTCCGAGGACCGCCTGACCTGGATGCGCGGGGCCCAGTCCGACTATGAAATAGCCATGCCGCTGTATGAGATTCACAGCTTTGTTTGTGGCACCGGCTATTATGACGGGCTGCCCCTGCAGGTGCGGCTGGACCAGATCGATCATATGCTGGAGCTGTGCGAACAGCTGTATCCGCGCATGCGCATCTACCTGTTCGATGCCAAGCGGCTCTATTCCGCGCCGGTCACCATCTTTGGTCCGCTGCTCTGCGTGTTCTATGCCGGCAGCCACTACATGGCCTTCCGCGACCGGGACCGGATCGAGATTTTTACGAGACATTTCGATACCTTGGTCCGCGAAGCTGATCTGACTGCCCGGCATTTCCCGACCCATCTGCGCCAGCTGCGCGCGGCCATTTCGGCAGGGTGACACAAGCCAACAGGTGCAATTTCCCACCCGATCCCCTATATTGAGGTGCGCGAAAATCCGAACGATCCGACCAAAAGGAGGATATCAGGAATGGACGCTCTCAAAACCGCTCAATACGCGCGCGCGCTCTACTCGGCGCATGGCGACAAGGCCGAGGCCGAAGCCGCCCAGAAAGCCCGCGAATTCGAAGCCGCCGGAAACGTGGAAGAGGCACAGAACTGGCAGGCCGTTCGCGCCTCGATCCGTCAGATGCGCGGCCCCAACCAGGGCTAAAGCTTGGGGTCGGGGTTCACGGTGTGCCCATCGACGGCGATGACCTGCCCCGACACCAGCCGTGCCGCATCCGAGGCCAGGAACACCGCCATGGCGGCAATGTCATGCGCTTCGACGAAGCGGCCCATCGAAGTGCCCGCCGCATAGCCCTGATAGACCTGATCGCGGGTCATGCCCTTGGCGGTCGCTTCGCGCTGCAGTACGCCCTCCATCCGCGGGCCTTCCACCGCGCCGGGGCAGATGACGTTGCACCGTACGCCGTGCGGCCCCAGTTCCATCGCTAGGGTCTTGCCCAGTCCGATCACCGCCCATTTCGCCGCCGCATAGGGCGCACGGTTGGGATAGCCGTACTGCCCGGCGGTGGAGGATGTGATCAGCACCGCGCCGCGCCCCTGCCGCTTGAGCATCGGCGCCGCGTATTTCGCGCACAAAAACGCCCCGTCCAGGTTGACGGAAATACATTTTTGCCAATCGCTTAGCGCAACATCTTCGACCAATGCGGTCGGCCCCGCGATACCCGCATTCGCGCACAGAACGTCCAGACCGCCCCACTGCGCCGCGATCTTGCCGAACAGCGCTGCGACGGCGGCCTCATCCGACACATCGACCTGCGATCGCCCCCAGTGATCCGGGCAGGCCTGAAGCGCAGCCGCGTCCACATCGGCCACCCAAACCTGCGCGCCCGCGGCGTCGAACGCCTCGGCCATCGCGCGCCCCACGCCCGAGGCACCGGCGGTGATCAGAACCCGCCCCGTCATGCCGGTTTGCGGATCGCCGCCCCCGCGCCCTCGGGATAGGGCAACCCGGCCTGCGCTCCGGCGATGCGGGCCATCGCGGCCTCGATCCGCGGCGACGGCGCACAGGGCCGACGGGTTTCCAGGCTGACATGCAGCAGAAAGCTCTCGCCCGTGGCCAGCAATTTGTCGCCCTCGTACATGCTGTGGAACAGGTGCAGCTTCTTGCCCTGCCCCAACAGCATCTGCGTGCGCACCTCGATTTTCGCCCCGGCATGGGCCTCGTCCAGATACCGGATGTGATTCTCAGCGGTGAAATAGCTACCGCCCGAGGCGATGTAGTCGGCATCGCAGCCGATGATCTCCATGAAGCGGTCGGTCGCAGCGGCAAAGGCCTCGAGATACCGCGCCTCGTTCATGTGGCCGTTGTAGTCGGTCCAGTCCAGCGGCACCGCGCGGGCCAGTGTCAGGATCGGCTGGCTCAGATCCGCCTGTTCCAGCGTCGGCAGGGCACCCGGCTTCAGCAGCGCGTCATGCTGGTTCAGCACTGCCCCCGCACCCCAGTCGCGCGCCTTCAAGGCCCGCATCATGCCCACCAGATTGTTGTCACGAATGCGCTCCAACTCGCGGATCGAGTGCATCCCCGATTGCGCGTCCGACTGGTCGGCGATCATATCGACCAACGCGTCGGTGAACTCGGGCACGTCCATCAGCTTGGTCCAGGGCCATTTCAGCGCCGGGCCGAACTGGGCCATGAAATGCCGCATCCCGGCCTCGCCCCCGGCCACGCGATAGGTCTCGAACAGGCCCATCTGCGCCCAGCGGATGCCAAAGCCCATGCGGATTGCCTCGTCCACCTCCTCGGTCGTGGCCACGCCGTCTTTGACCAGCCACAGCGCCTCGCGCCAGACGGCCTCGAGGAACCGGTCGGCGATATGCGCGTCGATCTCCTTACGGACCTGCAGCGGGAAGAATCCGACCGAGCGCAACACGTTCTTGGCCTGCTCGAGCAGTTCGGGCGGGTTGGCGGCCGAGGGCACCAGTTCGACCAGCGGCAGCAGATAGACCGGGTTGAACGGGTGCGTCACCACGATCTGTTCGGGCCGCAGCGCGCCTTCCTGCAGCTCGGACGGTTTGAACCCGCTGGTCGAGGACCCGATGATCGCCCCGGGATCACAGGCCTCCTGCAGCCCCTGGTAAACCTTCAGCTTCAGATCCAGACGCTCGGGCACGCTCTCCTGTATCCACGTTGCCCCCTGCACCGCGTCGGCCATGTCGGCATGAAAGCTCAGCGCGCCTTCGGGCGGCAGCGGCACATCGCTCAGCCCGGGCAACGACCGCCGGGCGTTGTCCATGACCTCGCCGATCTTGCGCTCGGCCTCGGGGTCCGGATCAAACACCCGTACATCCCAGCCATTCAGCAGAAACCGCGCGGCCCATCCGCCGCCGATCACGCCACCACCGATGATCGCTGCCGTTTTCATCTTCTCTCCTTCGCCCCGAACGTCCAGGCCGCACCGGGGGCCATCGTTGTTCGACAGAAATTCCGAGGGTCGCCCCGCCCGTCAGGTCGCCACAGGCGCCCGTTTGACCAATCCCAACTTCTCGCGCACCTCAGCCGGGCCGATCACCCGCGCGCCCATGTTCTCGATGATCGTTCCCGCGCGCTCGACAAGTTGCCAGTTTTCGGCCAGCACCCCCTTGTCCAGCCACAGGTTGTCCTCGAGCCCCACGCGCACGTTGCCGCCGGCCAGAACCGAAGCCGCCACATAGGCCATCTGATGCCGCCCCAGCGAGAACGCGCTGAAGGTCCAGTCGTCGGGCACGTTGTTCACCATCGCCATGAAGGTGTTCAGGTCATCCGGCGCGCCCCACGGCACGCCCATGCACAGCTGCACCAGCGCATTCGGGGCCAGAACGCCCTCTTTCACCAGTTGCTTGGCGAACCAAAGATGGCCGGTGTCAAAGGCCTCGATCTCGGGCTTCACGCCCAGATCGGTCATCATCTGCCCCATCGCCCGCAAGGCGCCGGGCGTGTTGGTCATGACATAGTCGGCCTCGGCAAAGTTCATGGTGCCGCAATCCAGCGTGCAGATCTCGGGCAGACACTCAGCCACATGGGCCACGCGTTCTGAAGCACCGATCATGTCGGTCCCCTCGGCCACGGGAAACGGGGCTTCAACCCCGCCGAACACGATGTCGCCACCCATACCGGCGGTCAGGTTCAGAACCACGTCCACCTCGGCGTCGCGGATGCGGTCCGTCACCTCGCGATAGAGGTCCAGACGGCGGCTGGGCGCGCCGGTTTCCGGGTCACGCACATGGCAATGCACCACCGCCGCCCCGGCCTTGGCCGCCGCGATGGCGCTGTCGGCGATCTGCTTGGGTGAACGCGGCACATGCGGGCTGCGATCCTGCGTCCCACCCGAGCCGGTCACGGCACAAGTGATGAATACTTCGCGGTTCATTTCCAAAGGCATGGTGTTATCCCCAAGTTATACACGGCTTCGCCATGGGTTTTCCCCAGGCTTCTCCCCGGATTCCGATTTGCGTCTGGCCCCGACTCTGGCGCAGCCTTGACCAAACAACTTGCCAGAATGCGAATCAGACTTGATGAAATCCGCAAAAAACATCCTCCAGCCCGAGCACCGCGCGCTGAAAACCGCCGTTCTGGTGCTGGACGAGTGCAACACGCTCAGCTTCGCCTCGGCGGTGGACCCGATGCGCGCCGCCAACCGGTTGGCCGACCGCCCGGCCTTCGACTGGGACTACGTGACCGCCACGCCCGAGCCGGCGATGCTGACCAGCGCGTTGCAGGTGCCGGGCGTCCCGCTGGCGCGCCTCGACCACTGCGACCTGATGATCGTGATCGCGGGGTTCAACCTAGTGCGCCACGCAACACCCAGCCTGCTGGCCGGGCTGCGCCGCATCGCCAATACCGGCGCCACGATGGCGGGCATCGACGGAGGCCCCTGGCTGCTGGCCGAAGCAGGGCTGCTTGACGGTCACGCCGCCACCACCCACTGGGAAGATCTCGAGACCTTCGCCACCCGTTTCCCCGAAGTCGACGTGCGCCCCGACCGGTTCACCGTGTCCGGCAACCGCCTGACCTCGGGCGGAGCGATCCCCGCGGTCGAGATGATGCTGCACATCATCGCGGCACGCCACGGCGCCGGCTTCGCGGCCCGTGTCTCGGGCCTGTTCCTCTACGAAGGCGCCCCCGAACCCGGCAGACCGCAGAGCCGTACCGGGGCGCCACACCGCCACAGCGCCCTGACCGCCCGCGCCAACGCGATCATGCAGGCCGCGCTGGACGATCCGCTGCCCCTGGCTGAGATCGCACAGGCCTTGGGAACCAGCCCGCGCACCCTTCAGCAGCAATTCCGCCTGCGCCTCAACACCACGCCGCAGGACCACTACCTGCAACTGCGCCTGGCCGAAGCCCGCCGTCTGGTCACCGACACCGACATGGCGCTGATGGATGTGGCACTGGCCACGGGGTTCACGTCCCAATCCAGCTTTGCGCGCGCTTTCCGCACGGCGCATGGACTATCCGCCCGCGACCTCAGACAGGACCGCACCCAGCCCACCCATCACTGACGGGCGAGCTTGATCTGGTCATAGATTTGGGGGAGTTGGCTGCGACGACGGGGGCAGCGCCCCCATCCCTCAGTACGGCATCGGATGCGCGCGATGGGCCGCGTTGATCTCGGCCATAACCTCATCGGACAGTACGGCATCCCGCCCCTCCAGGATCCGCTCCAGCTGCGCCTGCGTGGTCGCGCCGAAGATGACCGAGGTCATGAACGGCCGCGCCTGGCACCAGGCCAGCGCCATGTGCACCGGGTCCAGCCCGTGTTTAGCGGCAATGGCCAGACAGGCTTCGACCGCGTCGAACACCCGGTCGCCCTTGCGCCCGCCCATCTGCGGCACGATCGACATGCGCGATCCCTCGGGCACCGCCCCGCCCTGATACTTGCCGGTCAGAAACCCGGCGGCCAGCGGCGAGAAGGCCAGCAGACCCACATCCTCATAGGCGCTCAGCTCGGCCATGTCGGTGTCATACAGGCGGCACAGCAGGGAATACTCGTTCTGGATCGAGGCCACCCGTGGAGCCCCCATCTCGTCCGACAGGCGCAGCCACTGGGCGGTGCCCCAGGCGCTTTCGTTCGACAGGCCGAAGGCGCGGATATTGCCCTTGTCCACCTGCGACTGCAGCGCCTCGAGGCATTCGCGCATATTGTCCAGAACGTCCTGCCGATCACCGCCCGACGGGTCATAGTCCCAATTCTGCCGGAACATGTAACTTCCGCGGTTGGGCCAGTGGAATTGGTACAGGTCGATGTAGTCGGTCTGCAGACGCCGCAACGATCCCTCGATGGCCCCGGGGATCGTGCTGGCCGAGATCGGTGCTCCGTCCCGCGCATGGGTGAAGCCGGCGCCCGAATGCTTGGTCGCCAGAACATAACTGCCGCGACGGGCCGGATGGGCCGCATTCCAGTTGCCGATGATCTGCTCGGTCTTGCCCACGGTCTCCTTGGTGATCGGGTTGACCGGATACATCTCGGCGGCATCAAGGAAATTGATCCCGGCCGCCAGCGCCGTGTCGATCTGACGATGCGCATCCGCCTCGGGGGTCTGCGTACCGAATGTCATGGTTCCGAGGCACAGGTCCGAGACCTGGATGCCCGTGCGGCCCAACGGTTTCATTTTCATCAATCAATCTCCTGTCGCGCGGATCGCCACGCCTGCAATCTGATTTCGGTCCCGAGTCAGCCGGATTCGGCCTTTTTCTCCCAGCGGCAGGATTCCTCCGACCAATACTGCGCCGCGCAACCCGCCGCGGTCAGCGTCTTCCATTGACCGCGCGCATGATCCACCGCGCTTGGATCGTTGCCATCGAACAGGATGCAAACCCGCTCCGAGGCGGTCACCTCATCCGGCGTCACTTCGGCCCCGTCCACCGCCATCAGGCAAGACGGGTTATTGGCAGCGTCCGCCTCGGTAGTCAGCAGGATCGGCTGAACCGCGTCATGCGGCCCACCTGCCTGACCATGCGGCAGAAACGCGTCTTCGGGACCCAGCCAAAGCCTTTCGTCCAGCCAGTCCAGCCGCGCAGGGTCAGTGCCCCGCACCGCAATCCGCCACCCGGCCTGCCGTGCCTTGGCCAGCAACACCGGCAAGGTCTGCTCAAGTGGATGGCGGGTCAGGTGGTAGAAGTAGACGGCGCCCATCGACCTACTCGAAATTGTCCTGCACGAAACGGCTGAGCGCACGGACGCCCCAACCCGTTGCGCCCTTGGGCGCATAGGACGTTTCCGCCGCAACCGAGGCCACGCCCGCGATATCCAAATGGATCCAGGGTGTTTCTTCCTTGACGAAACGCTGAAGGAACTGTGCTGCGGTGATCGAACCGGCCGGCCGGCCGCCCACGTTCTTCATGTCCGCGATGCGCGACTTCAGCAGATCGTCATAAGCCTGCCCCAGCGGCATACGCCACGCGCCTTCATCCTCGGCCCGGGCGGCCTTCAGGAACGCGTCGCAGAAGGTGTCGTTGTTGGAAAACACGCCTGCGTTTTCATGTCCCAGTCCGATGATGATCGCGCCAGTCAAGGTGGCCAGATCGATCATGCCGACCGGATTGAACCGCTCCTGCGCGTACCACATGACGTCACACAGCACCAAACGGCCCTCGGCGTCGGTGTTGATGATCTCGACCGTATCGCCCTTCATCGACTTGACGACGTCGCCCGGCCGCGTTGCACTGCCCGAAGGCATGTTCTCGACCAGCCCGACCAGGCCCACGACATTGGCCTTGGCCTTACGCTTGGCCAATGCACGCATGGTGCCTGCAACGACGCCTGCGCCGCCCATGTCCATGGTCATATCTTCCATACCTGCGGCCGGTTTGATCGAGATACCGCCGGTGTCGAAAACGACCCCCTTGCCGACCAGAGCCAGCGGCGCGTCATCGGCATCGCCGCCATTCCACTGCATCACGACGACTTTCGAGGGGCTGTCCGACCCTTGCCCGACGCTCAGCAGGGTCCTCATGCCCAACTCGGCCAGTTTGTCTTCCTCCAGCACCTCGACCTTCAGGCCCAACTCCTCCATCTCTTTCAGACGGTTAGCAAATTCGGTCGTTGTCAGGATGTTGGCCGGTTCGTTCGTCAGGTCGCGGGTCATGCGCACACCATCGGCAACCGCATAGAGCGGCACGAAGGCGGCCTCGGCGTCGTCGGGCTTGGCGTGGCAGATGGTCACCGCGCCCTTTGCGTCATCGTCCTTGGTTTTGTGCGCGTCGAAATCATAGCTGCGCAGGGCAATGCCCAGGGCCAGTTCCTCGGTCCGCATTTGGTTGCCCGCCATGACCAGCAGGTCCTTGCCACCTGCCAGCTTGGCCAGCGCGGCACCGCCTTTGCGGGCTTCGTCCGGCTCGGGGCGGCGTGGCAGGACGAGAATGTCCAATGCCTCTGCCTCCATCCCGCCGGGCCAAGCCAACGAGATCACGTCGCCAGTCTTGACCTTGGCGAAACGGTCGCTTTCCACCAGCCGGGCCACGGCACCACGGGTCAGTCGGTTTGCGCGGCGCGCGGCGGGGTTCATCTTGCCATCGGCGGGTATGAGAATGGCCACCCGGCCTTGGGCCTGTGCCATCAGGTCCAGTTCGAAGGCTTGAAAACGGATCGGTACCAGACTGCTCATTTCTTGCTCCTGAAAAACTCTGCCCACAGACCTAGCCCGCGCCGCCGCCATTGACCAGATAGCAGTTTTCCCCGCCCGCCAATTGCATTAAGGTCGCGCCAAAATGACCGGCAGGCTCGGGGGAGAAAACTTGGCATCATTCGGCAGGCATAGGCCGTCGCGCATGTTTTTGTGCCTTGGCGATTCTGGCAACAGGCCTGCTGGACGCCCCGTGCCGGGGATGCGACCGTGATTCTGGACCGGTACTTCGCCCGCCGCTTTTTGCAGAGCTTTCTGGTGATTGGGGCCATCTTCCTGACACTGATGATCCTGATCGACCTGATCGAACAGGCCCGTCGGTTCAATGACGCAGACCTGTCCTTTGGCCAGGTTCTGCAGCTGACGCTTTTGAACACACCCGCTGCGATCAGCGAGATGCTGCCGCTGTTGATGATCCTGTCGACCATTGCCCTGTTTGTCGGCCTCGCACGCAGCTCGGAGTTGGTGGTGACCCGGGCGATCGGCCGCTCGGGTATCCGCGCGCTGTTGGCACCGGTCCTTCTGGCGCTGATAATCGGAACTCTGGCGGTGGCCCTGCTGAACCCGATTGCGGCGGCCACGTCCGAGCAGTACCGGCATTTCTCGGATCTATACAAAAACGGTGGCAGTTCCGCCCTGTCGATCAGCCGCGATGGGCTTTGGCTGCGTCAGGGCTCGCCGCAGGGCCAATCGGTGATCCATGCCCGCGCATCGACCAACGACGCCGAGCTTGAATTGATCGACGTGTCCATCATCACGTTTTCGCCCGAAGGTCTTCCGACCCGTCAGATCATCGCCGACGGCGCTCGCCTCGACGACGGGGCCTGGATCCTGCGCAACACCAAGGAATGGCCCCTGTCCAGCGACACCAACCCCGAGACCCACGCCGTCACGCATGAGACCCTGCGGCTGCCCACTTCGCTGACCCGTCAGCGCATCCTTGAAACCTTGGGCCAACAGGACAGCGTCTCGGTCTATGACCTGCCCCAACTGATCCGCGACCTGCGCGAGGCGGGCTTTTCAACCAAGCAATACGAGGTTTGGCTGCAGGTGCAGCTGGCGCGCCCATTCTTCCTGATTTCGATGGTGTTGATCGGCGCGGCTTTCACCATGCGGCACGTGCGGTTCGGCGGCACCGGCGTCGCCGTGCTGACGGCTGTTCTTCTGGGGTTCGGCGTATACTTCGTGCGCAATTTCGCTCAGATTTTGGGAGAGAACGGCCAATTGCCAATTGTGATTGCGGCCTGGGCACCGCCGTTTGCGGCCATATTGCTGTCGCTCGGCCTTCTGCTGCACGCGGAGGACGGCTGATGCGGCGCCTTCTGCCCCTTCTTTTGTCCAGTGCTGTGTTCTTTTCCGGTCCGGGGCTGGCATTGGCCCAAACCTCGGAGACCAGTACGCCCGCGTCTGACACGGCACAACAACAGGATCAGCCTGCCCTGCTGGTGGCTGACAGGATCTTCATCACCCCGGATCGCAAACTGGTGGCCGAGGGCAATGTCGAAGCCTTTCAGGGCGACGTCAAACTGTCCGCACAGCGCGTGGTGTTTGACCGCGAGTCGGGCGAGCTGACGCTGGAGGGTCCGATCCGGATCGATCAGGGCGGACGCTCGACCGTCCTTGCGGACTCAGCGCAGCTGGATGACGGCATCCAGAACGGGTTGTTGACCGGCGCACGGCTGGTGTTCGACCAGCAGGTACAGATCGCGTCGGTTCAGGCAACCCGCGCGGCAGGACGCTACACGCAGTTCAGCAAAGTCTCGGCCACGTCCTGCCATGTCTGCGCCGATGGTCGGCCGCCCCTCTGGCAGATCCGGGCGCGCAAGGTCACGCATGATCAGCTCGAACGGCAGTTGTATTTCGAGGGCGCCCAGTTCCGCATTCTGGATGTGCCGGTTTTCTACTTTCCAACCCTGCGTCTGCCGGACCCGACACTGGACCGGGCAACCGGATTTCTGGTGCCGTCAATCCGCACGACCTCGCAGTTGGGTACCGGCGTCAAAACGCCGTATTTCTTCAAACTGGGCGATCACAGGGATCTGACGCTGACCCCCTACCTGTCGTCCAAGACCACGACGCTTGGCTATCGCTACCGGCAGGCCTTCAAGAACGGCCGCATCCAGTTTGAAGGGGCCTATACCCGCGACGATGTACAGCAGGAGCAGGATCGGGGCTATTTCTTTGCAAATGGCTGGTTCAATCTTCCGAACGACTTCCGGCTCACCTTTGACGTCCAGACCGCATCGGACGACTCATACCTGGCGGACTATGGGCTGCCTGACTATGACCGCCTGCGCAGCGAGATCGCGCTTGAGCGCATCAAACGCGACACGGCGTTTCGGACCAGCTTCATTCACTACAAGACCCTGCGCGACAGCGAGGAACAGGATGAGATCCCGTCGCAGGTCTTCGATCTGTTCTACCAGAAACGCTATTTCCCCGCGTCCGCTATCGGCGGCGAGGTGCGGTTGGGCTTCGTCACCCACACCCACACCCGGACCAGCGACGAGGATATCATTGGGCGCGATGTGGCCCGCGCCACATTCGACGCCCAGTGGCTGCGCAGCTGGACCTTTGCCTCCGGGCTGCGCGCGGATGCTGAACTGGGGGCTTCGGTCGACACGTTCGACATTCGCAACGACAGCGCCTATCCCGACCAGATCACCCGGTCGACCCCGCGTGCGGCTTTGACACTTCGCTATCCGATGACCCGGCGCGAAGCCTCTGGCGCGACCCAGTTTCTTGAGCCGATCGCGCAGTTTGGCTGGACCCATGTTTCGGACACCGATGTGCCCGATGACGAAAGCACCTTCCAGGAATTTGACCAGGGCAACCTGTTGTCCCTGTCGCGCTTTCCGGCCGAGGACCGACGCGAAGACGGCACGACCGCGGTCGTGGGCGTGAACTGGGCGCGGTATGCCCCGGGCGGTTGGCGGGCATTGGCCACGGTCGGCCAGGTCTTCCGCTCGACCGCCGATCCGAACTTCACGGCTACGTCCGGCCTCCAGGGAACTTCGTCCGACCTGCTGCTGGCAGGGCAGATCAAGACGAACAATGGCCTGACGCTGGCCGCACGTGGATTGATGGATGGCGATTTCAGCTTTACCAAGGCTGAATTGCGCGGAACCTGGGCCAACGAGGGGACCCAACTGGGCGGAAGCTATATCTGGCAGCAGCCGGACCCGGCCGAAAACCTTGACATGGAAACATCCGAGATACGGTTGACCGCACGTCAACGACTGGATGAAAACTGGAGAGCCAACGCCCTGGCCCGCTATGATCTGGCAGAATCCGAACCGCTGCGGCTGGGCTTGGGTGTGACGTATGAAAATGAATGTGTGCAGGTTAACATGTCCGTCAGCCGGCGATATACTTCGACATCAAGTATTGAGCCTTCGACGGAATTCGGCTTTACCGTTGCACTGACAGGATACGCCGTTGAAGGCGGGGGCAAGAAGTATAAAAGAAAATGCAGCTGATTTCAGGTTTTTCCAGGTTCTTTCGTTCCCGTTGGCTGACGGCATTTGCGCCCGGCCTCGCGGTCGCCATGCTGACAGTTGCGCCTCAGCAAGCCCCCGCGCAAAGCTTGTTTTCACCGGCTATCCGCGTGAATCAGGATATCGTCACCTGGTACGAACTGGATCAGCGCCAGCGGTTTCTCGAAATTCTGGGTATCCCGGGCAGCTCGGAGGCCGAAGTCCGCAAGGCGCTGATCGACGAGCGCCTGCGCAAACAGGCCATGCGCGAAGCCGGCATCCAGCCCACACCAGAAGACATTCAGGTTGCGATCGACGAATTCGCTTCGCGTGGTCAGCTGACCCCGGATCAGTTCCTGAAGGCACTGGCCGACGCAGGCATCGACCGGGAAACCGTGCGGGATTACGTATCCAGTCAGCTGGCATGGCGCGACTATGTCAGCGCCCGCTTTATCTCTCAGGCCCGTCCGACGGACGACGAGATTGACCGTGCAATGGGTCAGACCGGCGGTGGCGGTCTCCAGGTTTTGCTGTCCGAAATCATCATCCCCGTGAATGCGCAGACCTTGGCACAGGCCGAGGCGTTGGCCGACGAGATCGCCCGTGTCGAAACCATCGATGCGTTTTCAGCCGCCGCCACGCAGTACTCGGCAGCGCCGACACGCGAAAATGGCGGACGCCTGGACTGGTTGAACGTCACCAACCTGCCTCCGGCGCTGCAACCGGTTATCCTTGGCCTGAAGAATGGCGAGGTCACGGCGCCGCTGAGCCTGCCCAACGCCGTAGCCCTGTTTCAGATGCGCGGCCTGCGAGAAGTGGCCGCCAGCACGCCGCGGTTCTCCAAGATCGACTATGCGGCCTATTACCTGCCTGGCGGACTCAGCCCCGATACGTTGCAAAGAGCCGCTGAACTGAAGGAAACGGTGGATACCTGTGACGACCTGTACGGCATCGCCAAGGGGCAACCGCCCGAGGTACTCGACCGGGTCTCGGCAAGTCCCTCCGAAATCCCGCGCGACATCGCGCTGGAACTCGCAAAGCTGGACCCCAACGAGGTGTCGACCACTCTGACCCGAAACAATGGCCAGACGCTGGTGTTTCTCATGCTGTGCAATCGGACGCGCGATCTGGGTGAGGACACGTCGCGCGAGGACGTGGCCAACGCGCTGACGCAGCAACGCCTGCAGGCATTCGCCAACAGCCTCGTCGAACAGCTGCGCGCCGACGCCACCATCATCGAGCAATGACCGCGCCCATCGCGCTCAGCTGCGGAGAACCTTCGGGCATCGGTCCGGAGATCGCCGCCAAGGCTTGGACCGCATTGCGCGACAGCTGCCCATTCTTTTACATCGGCGACGCCGGTCACCTGCCCGACGACATCCGCAAGACTGAAATCGTAGACCCGGCCCAAGTGGCTGACATCTGCGCAGAGGCGCTGCCGGTGTTGCCGCTGACCTTTCCGGCCCCGAACCTGCCCGGCCACCCCGATCCAGCCAATGCGCCTTCGGTTATAGACGCCATCGAAACCGGCGTGTCACTGGTGCAATCGGGCGCGGCCTCGGCACTCTGCACGGCACCGATCCACAAGAAGGCCCTGATCGACGGCGCCGATTTCGCCTATCCGGGCCATACCGAATTTCTGGCGGCGCTGGCAGGCCGCTCCCGCGTGGTGATGATGCTGGCCAGCGAGCAACTCCGCGTGGTACCCGCCACGATCCACATCCCGCTGTCGCAGGTGCCCTCGCTGCTCACGCCCGATCTGCTGCGCGACACGATCGCGATCACCTCCGACAGCCTGCGCCGCCAATTCGGCATCCCGCATCCTCGCATCGCGGTGGCCGGGCTCAACCCCCATGCCGGCGAGGGTGGTAAGATGGGTCGCGAGGAACTGGACTGGATCGCCCCTCTGCTGGCCGATCTCACCCCCGAGGGCTACACCGTCACCGGCCCGCACCCGGCCGACACGATGTTCCACGCCGCCGCGCGTGCCCGCTACGACGCCGCCATCGCCATGTATCACGATCAGGCGCTGATCCCGATCAAGACCCTCGACTTCGACCGTGGCGTGAACGTGACCCTGGGCCTGCCCTTCATCCGCACCTCGCCCGACCATGGCACCGCGCTCGACATCGCCGGACAGGGCATCGCAAACCCCACCAGCTTGATCGAGGCGCTGAAACTCGCCCAACGCATGGCACAAAGCACTTGATCCTTCATCTGGCGCCAAATATCCCCGCCAAAGGCAAAAATTCTCTGGCGCACCGCCTGCCCCCTGCGCCACGGTAACCGGATCATGAGCGCAATCGACACCCTCCCCCCACTGCGCGAGGTCATCGCCAAGCACCAGCTCTCGGCCCGCAAGTCGCTGGGCCAGAACTTCCTGCTCGATCTCAACCTGACGGCCAAGATCGCCCGGCAGGCCGGCGACCTGAGCCAATGCGACGTGCTGGAGATCGGCCCCGGCCCCGGAGGCCTGACCCGCGGTTTGCTGGCCGAAGGTGCGCGCAAGGTGGTGGCGGTGGAAAAAGATATCCGCTGCATCGCCGCGCTTCAGGAAATCGCCGCTGCCTATCCCGGGCGGCTCGAGGTCATCAATGGCGACGCTCTTGAAATCGATCCGCTTGAACATCTGAACCCGCCCATCCGCGTAGCGGCCAATCTGCCCTACAATGTGGGCACGGAACTGCTGGTGCGCTGGCTGACCCCGCCGGAATGGCCACCCTTCTGGCAGAGCCTGACCCTGATGTTCCAGCGCGAGGTGGCCGAGCGCATCGTGGCGCAGCCCGGCACCAAGGCTTATGGGCGGCTGGCGATCCTGGCCCAGTGGCGGGCCGAGGCGCGCATCGCCATGTCCCTGCCCCCCGGTGCGTTCACGCCGCCGCCCAAGGTCAGCAGCGCCGTGGTCCACCTGACCGCCCTGCCCGAACCCCGCTTTCCGGCCGATGCCGGTATTCTGTCACGTGTCGTGGCCGCTGCGTTCAATCAACGCCGCAAGATGCTGCGCGCGTCGCTCAAGGGGATGGCCCCCGATATCGAGGACCGCCTGAACGCCGCCGGCATCAAGCCCACCGACCGTGCCGAGCAGATATCACTCGAAGCGTTCTGCGCGCTGGCGCGTGA
Source organism: Ruegeria sp. CG8 (assembly GCF_056537165.1). Taxonomy (NCBI): domain Bacteria; kingdom Pseudomonadati; phylum Pseudomonadota; class Alphaproteobacteria; order Rhodobacterales; family Roseobacteraceae; genus Ruegeria; species Ruegeria sp. CG8. Next base: position 210,471 of record NZ_JBQFRA010000002.1, read on the forward strand.
GATACAAAAAACCTGATCCCGGACAAAAACGGCCCCGGACATCTCTGACCGGGGCCTTTGAACTCTGTGCGCAACCGCTATGGCTTATTCGGCAGCCTCTGGTGCATCACCGCCGCCTTGGGGGGCCTGCTCTTCTACGGCCTTGGGCTTGCGTGCGCGCGGTCTCCGGGCAGGTTTGTCCTTGCGCTCGGCCGCTTCGGCCTTGGCGCCCGTGCTTTCGGGCGTCTCGACAAGGCCGGATTCAGGAGTATCCGAATCGGCGTTCAGATCAACGATGTCCGGCTGCGGAGCCTCGGCCGGGTCCGCCTGGCGTGCGGCTTCACGTTCCTGCCGTTCCGCCCGCTCCCGATCGCGCTCGGCCTGACGCTCGCGGTTCTGGCGTTCCTGCTCTTCCCGACGCGCTTCCATTTCGCGTTGCGCCTCGCTCAGCAGGCGCAGGTAATGCTCGGCATGTTGCTGAAAGTTTTCGGCAGCGACGCGGTCATTGGCCAGCTGTGCATCGCGCGCCAGCTGGTTGTACTTGTCAATGATCTGCTGCGGCGTGCCGCGCACCTTGCCCTCGGGCCCCGAGCTGTCGAAAACCCGGTTAACGACGTTTCCACCAGAGGGACGATTGCGGTTGTTCTTTGCCCGCGAGCGGGATTTGGAGGATCTCATCTTACTGTACGTCAGCCTTGTCTTGCACTGTCGATCCACCCGTATTCTGCGCTGCTCTGTGGCCTGTGCCGTCACGGGATGTCGACTTTTTTGGGCTTGGCGTCAGGGGTGCGCCGAAAGGGCGTCAACCGCGCTGACTACTCTGAGTAAGCATGTCCTGACGGCGCAGACAAGGGGTTAATACACCAAATGCCGGGTTTTTTACCCCGACCGGCGTAAATCGGCCTCAGAATCCGCGGCTAGCCCGGCATTCTAGCGCTCACCACCCGATCCCGCCCGTCCAGATCAGGAACGACACGGATATCCGCCAGCCCCGCCGCGTCGAACAACGCGCTGACCGCCTGCGCCTGTGTCGGGCCGATTTCCACCAGAAGTCGTCCGCCGGGAACAAGGTGATCCGGGGCGCCGGCCGCAATCCGACGATAGGCGTCCAGCCCGTCCGCTTCATCCGTCAAAGCCAGACGCGGCTCGTGCTCGCGCACTTCGGGCGACAGGCCATCCATCTCATCCAGCGCGATATAGGGCGGATTGGAAACGATCAGGTCGAAATGGCCGCCAATGTTTCCAAACCAGTCCGAGCGCTGGATTTCCGCCCGGTCCTGCACCCCATGGGCCACCGCATTGGCGCTGGCCTGCAGGCAGGCGGCCTCGCTCAGATCGACGCCCAGCCCGGTTGCGCTGGTGCGCTCCGCAAGCAAGGTGATCAGGATGCAGCCCGAGCCGACGCCCAGGTCGAGCACCCGGTCAAACGGCTGGCTCAGGGCCGCTTCGATCAGCGCCTCGGTTTCGGGGCGCGGGTCCAGCACGTCGCGGCTGACGCGGAAGCGTCGGCCGTAGAATTCGCGTTCGCCCAGAAGATGGGAAACCGGCACCCGGATCGCGCGCAGCGACACCAGTTGCTCATACCGTTCGGCGATCTCGGGCGAGAGTTCTTCGGGCGCAATCAGGGTCACGCGGCTGGCCTCGATCCGGGCGGCATGGGCCAGCAGAACCCGGGCGTCCCGCGCCGGGTCGTCCACACCTGCGGCCCGCAGGCGCGCGGTGGCGGCCACCATGGCCTGTGCCGCTGTCAGCGCCGCGATCATTGCGCCATCTCCGCCAACAGGCGCGCCTGATCGTCGGCGGTCAGCGCGTCGATCACCTCGTCCAGATCGCCCTGCATGATCTGGTCCAGCTTGTAGAGCGTCAGGTTGATCCGGTGATCAGTCATCCGGCCCTGCGGGAAATTGTAGGTCCGGATGCGCTCGGATCGGTCGCCCGAACCCACCTGGCTGGCCCGATCGGCCGAGCGTTCGCTGTCGATCCGCTGACGTTCGAGGTCATAGAGACGTGTCTTGAGCACCTGCATCGCGATCTCGCGGTTGCGGTGCTGCGACTTCTCCGAACTTGTCACCACGATCCCGGTCGGCAGGTGGGTGATCCGTACCGCCGAGTCGGTGGTGTTCACATGCTGCCCACCCGCGCCCGAGCTGCGCATCGTGTCAATGCGAATGTCATTCGGGTCGATCTGGATGTCCACGTCCTCGGCCTCGGGCAGAACCGCCACCGTCGCCGCCGAGGTGTGGATGCGCCCGCCGCTTTCGGTTTCGGGTACACGCTGCACGCGGTGCACGCCGGATTCGTATTTCAGCCGGGCAAAGACGTTGTCGCCCTTGATGTGGGCCACCACTTCCTTGATGCCGCCCAGTTCGGTCTGCTGTTCTTCGATGATCTCGAACTGCCAGCCGCGCGCCTCGGCATAGCGCTGATACATCCGCAGCAGATCGCCCGCGAACAGCGCCGCCTCGTCGCCGCCGGTGCCGGGGCGAATTTCGAGCATCGCCGGCCGCGCATCGGCTGCGTCCTTGGGCAGCAGTGCCAGTTGCAGCGCGTGCTCGGCCTCGGGGATGCGCGCCTTGAGCTGCGGGATCTCCTCCTCGGCCAGCTCTTTCATGTCGGGGTCGTCCAGCATCGCTTCGGCCTCGGCCAGATCGGCCCGCAACTGGCGCCACGCGGCGATCTGTTCGACCACCGGCTTGAGGTCGGAATATTCCTTGGCCAAAGCCGCGATATCCCCGCCCGAGGCGCCATCGGACATGGCCGCTTCGAGGTACTGGAATCGCTGGGTGATCTGTTCAAGACGTTCTTCGGGGATCATTGGGGCGGTGTCTATCATCCGACGGCTTTGGTCAAGGCCCCGGCTTGTGCTAAGCTATGCCCATGAAACGGATCATTGCCCTGCTGATCGTCTGCGCAACGCCCGGTCTGGCCGATGTCATCGGCCCCGGTGGCAAAGTGCAGGATTGCTATTGCACCGACACATCCGGCAGCCGCGTCGAACTGGGCGAGATGGTCTGCCTGCAGGTCGATGGCCGCATGTTCATGGCTCAGTGCCAGATGTCGCTGAACGTGCCGATGTGGCGCGAGGTGTCCGAGGGGTGCCTGTCTTCAGGACTGCAGAGCCGCCAGCCAACCGTCGACCCGGGTGCGGTTGACGTCGAAATCCCGTCGGCCAAATCGTAACCGTCCATAGATGCGCAACGTGTCGCCGTCCTGCTGGGCGGTGGTGTAGTCGGGAAAGCCGAACACCCGGCTGCGAGTCACATAGGTGATCAGACCCTCATCCACCGACCCAGCCAGCACCGTCGTGCGCGGCGTCGCCCGCGCCACCTGGTCCAGCCGCGCAAGGCCGTCCGGTCCGGTCTGCACCACGCGGATCACGCCTCCGGGCAGGTCACGATCTGCCTCGGCCACGACCGGCACATGCCAGCGCGCGGGATCGGACGGTGCCAGCCGCACATAGAGGCCAAGCCCGACAACCGCGGCGACAACCAACCAAAGAACCATGCGTTTCATTCCATTCAGACCTTCCGGCAGAACCCTAGCCGCCCGCCGGTACGGGGCAAGACCTGCCGGCCCTGCCTACCGTGACGTCACGCCGGGCAGGATGCACAGCAGTTCGAACAGCAGGTTTGCCGCCGTCAGCGCGGTGTTGCCCGACGGGTCATAGGGCGGAGAGACCTCGACCAGGTCGCAGCCCACCACGTTCATGCCCCCGAGCGCGTGGATCAGCTGCAGCGCCTGCGGCGTGGTCAGCCCGCCGATCTCGGGCGTGCCGGTGCCGGGGGCATAGGCCGGGTCCAGGCTGTCGATATCGTAGGTGACATAGACCGGATGTTCGCCGATTTCCTTGCGGATCAACGCCCCGATCTGGGTCAAGTTCTGTTGCCACAACTCCCACGCAGGAAACTGCCGGAACCCCCAACCCTTGGCCTCGGTGAAATCGCTGGCCGCATAGCCCGAGCCGCGGATACCGACCTGAAAGGTCTTGGCGGGCACGATCAGCCCCTCTTCATACGCGCGGCGAAAGACGGTGCCGTGGGTTTCGCGCTCGCCGAACATTTCGTCATTGACGTCGGCATGGGCGTCCACATGCACCAGAGCAACGGGCCCGTGTTTCGCGGCAACGGCCCGCAGAATCGGCAGTGTGATTGAATGATCGCCCCCCATCGCCACCGGGATCACGCCCTGCGCAAGGATCGCGTCATAGCTTTCCTTGATGATCCGAAGGCTGTCGGCCAGCGAGAAGGTGTTGATCGCCAGATCTCCGATATCGGCGATCTGTAGGCTGTCGAATGGCGCGGCGAAGGTGGCCATGTTGTAGGGCCGGATCATCGCGCTTTCGGCGCGGATCTGCTTGGGGCCGAACCGGGTGCCCGACCGCCACGAGGTTCCGATATCCATCGGCACGCCCAGCACCGCCACGTCCAGCCCCGCCAGCGTATCGGCCGCGGGCAACCGCATGAAGGTGTTCGGCCCCGAAAACCGCGCCAGATCATTGCCGCTGATGGGTTGGTTGAATTGGCTCATGGCGTGCGCGCCCCCTGTCCCGTTGGTTCACCTGATATCGGCCATAGCAAAACCAAGGCTAACCAATGGTTAAAGCCGCCCATCTTTCGCCAGCTTGGTCCATCCCAGCAGGCAGATGATCTGGGTCCCCACATGCGCCCCCGCGATCGCCGTTGCACCGGACGTATCATACGGCGGAGACACCTCGACCACGTCGCCGCCCTTGATGTTGATCCCAGCGATGTCGCGCAGGATGATCTGCGCCTGAATCGAGCTGAGCCCACCCCAGACCGGCGTGCCGGTGCCAGGCGCAAAGGCCGGGTCCAGCCCGTCGATGTCAAAGCTCAGATAGACAGGACTGTCGCCCAAAATGCCTTTGATCTTCTGCGCCACGGCGGCGGGGCCAGATTCATAGACCTCGCGCGCGTCGATGATGTTGACGCCCAGCGTGTCCTCGTTGGTGGTGCGGATCCCCACCTGAACCGAGCGTTTCGGGTCCACGATTCCCGACTTCACCGCCTTGTAGAACATGGTGCCGTGGTCCACCCGGCTCATGTCGTCATCGGCCCAGGTGTCGGTATGGGCGTCGAACTGCAACAGCGACATCGGGCCGTATTTCTCGGCATAGGCCTTGAGGATCGGAAAGCTGATATAGTGGTCGCCCCCCAGCGTGACCGAGGCCACATCCGCCGCCAGAATGGTGCGGATATGATCGGTCAGCGTGTCGGGAAAGGCCGGGATGTTGGCATAGTCATAGGCCATGTCGCCATAGTCGATGATCGCCAGCTCGCTGAGCGCATCGAAGGGCCAGCCATAAGGCGCATCGGGCGATTGCAGCGCGCTGGCCTCGCGGATCGCGCGCGGGCCCAGACGGGTGCCGGGGCGGTTGGTCACCGCCTGATCGAACGGCACGCCGGTCACCGCGATATCGGCGCCGGTCAGGTCCTTGGTGTACAGCCGCCGCAGAAAGGACGTGGCCCCGCCAAAGGTGTTTTCAAAGCTCAACCCCTTCAGGTCGGGGTTGGTAAAGGCCTCATCGACCTGATTTTTCGCGTCTTCCAATGCCATTTTGGCCCGTTTCCTTCCTGATATCGACCGGACCGTCAGGTCAACGGCTGCGCCTTTTCGACGATGCGCGCAAAGAACGAGGCACCCACCGGTGCGATCTCGTCGTTGAAATTGTACTTGGGGTGGTGCAACCCCGGCCCGTCGCCCTGCCCCAGGAACAGATAGGCGCCCGGACGTTCCTGCAGCATGTACGAGAAGTCTTCGGCCCCCATCTCGCGCCCGGCTTCGGCGATCACCCGATCGGCGCCCGAGACCTCGCGCGCAACCTCGGCGGCGAAACCGGTCTTGTCCGCATCGTTGACCGTGGCCGGATAGCCCACGACATAGTCCAGAGTCGCCGTGACCCCGTAGGATGCCGCCTGCCCCTGCACGATTTCTTCAAGACGAGTCATCACCATCTGCTGCACCGCCGGATCGAAAGTGCGGACGGTGCCGTTCAGATAGGCGGTGTCGGGGATCACATTGTTCACGGTCCCGGTGTGGATCTGGGTGACCGAGATCACCAGATCGTCCAGCGCATAGTGGTTGCGGCTGACGATGGTCTGGATCGCCTGGGCGATTCCGCAGGCGGCCATGACCGGGTCGCGCGTCTCGTGCGGCATGGCACCGTGGCCACCGACGCCCTGAATGTGGATGTCGAACGTATCGACCGCCGCCATGATCGGCCCGGGCGTAGTATAGAACGCGCCCTCGGCAAAGCCCGGCGCGTTGTGCAGGGCATAGACCTGAGCGATGTCGAACCGGTCCATCACACCCTCTTTGACCATGATATCGGCACCACCGCCCTCTTCCTCGGCGGGTTGGAACAGCAACGCCACCCGGCCCCGGAAATTCCGCGTCTCGGCCAGGTACCGCGCCGCGCCCAGCAGCATAGTGGTGTGCCCGTCATGCCCGCAAGCATGCATCATGCCCGGTGTCTTCGAGGCATAGTCCACACCCGTTTCTTCAGCGATCGGCAGCGCATCCATGTCGGCGCGCAGCCCGATCGTGGGGCCATCGCCCTGCCCGGTGATGATCGCCACGATCCCTGTCTGCGCGATCCCTTCGTGCAATTCGTCCACGCCGAATTCACGCAACCGCTCGGCCACGAAGGCGGCGGTCTCGTGGCAGTCGAACTCCAGTTCCGGGATCGTGTGCAGGTGCTGGCGCCATTCGGCCATGTCGGCGGCGTAATCGGCAATGCGGTTGACGACGGGCATCGGGGGTGGACTCCTGATCCAAGCTGCGGGATGGATGCATCTGACACCGGAACAAGGGGCTTCGCAATGGCTGAAAATCCACTGATCCACGATACCGACGCCGGAATCGAGCGGCTGCTGGAGATCATGCGCCGCCTGCGCGACCCGGTAACCGGCTGCCCGTGGGACATCGAACAGGATTTCGCCACCATCGCCCCCTACACGATCGAAGAGGCCTATGAGGTCGCCGACGCCATCGAACGCCAGGCCTGGGACGAGCTCAAGGGCGAGCTAGGAGATCTGCTGTTCCAGTCGGTCTTTCACGCGCAGATGGCCGAAGAGGCCGGGCATTTCACTTTTCAGGACGTGGTGCGCACCATGTCCGACAAGATGGTGGCCCGCCACCCGCATGTCTTCGGCGACGAATCCCGCGACAAGTCTGCCGAACAACAGACCCGCGACTGGGAGGCGATCAAGGCCGCCGAGCGCGCCGGAAAGGAACAGAAAGGCGCGCTGGACGGTGTCGCCGCCAACCTGCCCGCCTTGCTGCGCGCCTACAAGCTGCAGAAACGCGCCGCTCGGGTGGGGTTTGACTGGCCCGATGTCAGCCATGTGCTGGACAAGATCACCGAAGAAGCCGCCGAACTGACAGAGGCGCGCAACCAGATGGACGCCGACGCGCTCGAGGACGAATTCGGCGACCTGCTGTTCGTGATCGTCAATCTCGGCCGCCATCTGGGCATCGAGCCCGAGGCCGCGCTGCGCCGCACCAACGCCAAGTTCACCCGCCGGTTCGAACAGGTCGAAGCCCGGCTGGCCGCACGTGGCAAGACGCCGTCAGACAGCACGCTGGAAGAGATGGACGCCCTGTGGGACGCGGTGAAAACCGAAGAACACCGGGCAAATGGCAAACTCCCGCCGCTCAAGGCCGCAAGCGACGCCTGAAACCGCTGGACAAGCCGGGCCGCGCTTGCCAGTGTCCGCCCTTCAAGACCCCGGAGGCCCCATGACCGCGCGCAAGATCATCATCGACACCGACCCCGGACAGGACGACGCCGTCGCCATCCTGCTGGCCCTGGCTAGCCCCGACGAGATCGAGGTTCTGGGCATCACCGCCGTCGCCGGCAACGTGCCGCTGGAGCTGACCGCAAAGAATGCGCGCATCGTCTGCGAACTGGCCGGGCGCACAGACATTCCGGTCTTTGCCGGGTGCGACCGCCCGTTGAAACGCCCGCTGATCACCGCCGAGCACGTGCATGGCAAGACCGGGCTGGACGGCCCCGTCCTGCCTGACCCGCAGATGCCGTTGGCCGAGGGGCATGGCGTCAATTTCATCATCGACACGCTGCGCGCGCAGGATCCCGGCACCGTCACCCTCTGCCCGCTGGGGCCGCTGACAAACATCGCCACGGCCTTCCAGAAGGCCCCCGACATCATCGGGCGCGTGCAGGAAATCGTGCTGATGGGTGGCGCTTACTTCGAAGTCGGAAACATCACACCCACCGCAGAGTTCAACATTCATGTCGACCCCGAGGCCGCTGATATCGTGTTCAAATCCGGCGTTCCGATCGTGGTCATGCCGCTGGATGTGACGCACAAGGCCCTTGTCACCAAACCGCGCAATGACGCGTTCCGGGCCCTTGGCACCAAGGTCGGCATCGCCGTGGCCGAGATGACCGATTTCTTCGAACGTTTTGACAAGGAAAAATACGGCAGCGAGGGCGCGCCCCTGCACGATCCCTGCGTGACCGCCTATCTGATCCGCCCCGAGCTGTTCTCGGGCCGCCATGTGAACGTCGAGATCGAAACCCAGTCGGACCTCACGCTCGGCATGACCGTCGCCGACTGGTGGGGCGTCACCGACCGCAAGCCCAACGCGCTGTTCATCGGCGACGTGGACGCCGACGGGTTCTTTGCCTTGCTGACCGAACGGCTGGCGCGGCTATGAGTGCCGCTCTGCGCCTTGCCCGTCCCGAGGACCTTGATCGCCTGATGGGCCTGGTCGCCGCCTTTCACGCTGAGGCCGGGATCGAACAGGACCCCGACCAAAGGCGCGATGCGCTGACGCCGCTGCTGGAAGGCATCCCGCATGGCTGTATTTATCTGATCGGCCCGTCGCGCGCACCGTTGGGCTACATCATCCTGACCTTCGGTTGGTCGGTCGAGTTCGGGGGGATGGACGGGTTCGTCGATGAAATCTACATCCGGCCCGCCATTCGCGGCCGCGGAATCGCCACCGAGGTTCTATTGGACTTGCCCAAAGCGCTGGCGGGTGCCGGCCTGACGGCCCTGCATCTGGAAGTGGATCGAACCAACGAGGCCGCGCAGAAACTCTACCTTCGGACCGGTTTCAAACCGCGCGACCGTTACATGTTGATGAGCAAAAAGCTCTAGCGTGACTCACCGCGGAAGATCAGCCCGGGATTGTAGTACATCTCTTGCACCGGATCGTTCTGCGACACCGGCTCGCCGGTGATCGGGTAGGTGTCAGGCCCTGCGCAGGCCGCCAGAACCCCGACGGAAAGCACGGAAATAACGAGAAGGATTCTTGAAGCGGACATCACGTTCTCCTTTTCTGCTGTACCGTCAAGCTACGCCCGACAACCTCGCACTTGTAGGAACAAGTTCACACATAATCACATTTATGCTTGCATTTTTTCTTCCTGCCTGAATCAAACCCTGGGATAATGGGAAATTACCCTGCAATTCCATCGGATTCGGAAGAGTCACCCGTCAGTGACATTTCGAAGAACAACAGCTGGCCCTGGGCGATCTCGGGTATATCCGAATAGGCATCGCGCAGCTTGAACCCCAGCGACAGATACAGCCGAGTCGCCGCTTCCAGCGGTTTTCCGGTGTCCATCCGGATCATCTCGAACCCGTCTTTGCGGCACTGGGCAATCAGCGCCTGCATGATCGCACACCCCGCACCAGTGCCCCGAGCGTCATCGGTCACGAACACGCGCTTGATCTCGGCGATACCTGGACCGATCGTCTGAAACATCCCGCAGCCGACCGCCAGCCCGTCCAGCATCGCCAGCCGGGTCCCGCCCTTGGGAGGCATATGCTCGATTTCGATGGCGGACAGAACAGCTGCATATTTCTCGGGTGGATAGAACGTGTTCACGACCTGTCGCGACCGTTCATCCAGCGTCAGCAGGTAGGCGTGATAATCCCAACACAAACGCCGGACAGCATCGAACTGGTCCGGCGTTTTAGGTTCAACGATACTTAGCATGACGGACCCCCGGTCAATGTCGGGGGTCAGCCTAACAGCTTGCGGCTTACTTGCGAAGGATCGAACGCCCCGCGTATTCCGCGACCTCGCCCAGCGTTTCCTCGATGCGGATCAGCTGGTTGTACTTGGCCAGCCGGTCCGACCGCGCCAGCGAGCCGGTCTTGATCTGACCGCAGTTGGTCGCCACGGCCAGATCGGCGATGGTGGCGTCCTCGGTCTCGCCCGAGCGGTGGCTCATCACGTTGGTATAGCCGGCCCGGTGGGCCATATCCACGGCGCGCAGAGTTTCGGTCAGCGAACCGATCTGGTTCACCTTGACCAGCATCGAGTTGGCGCAGCCCTTCTCGATCCCTTCGGCCAGACGCGCGGGGTTGGTCACGAACAGGTCGTCACCCACCAGCTGTACTTTGCCGCCCAACTCGTCGGTCAGCGCCTTCCAGCCGTCCCAGTCATCCTCGGACATGCCATCCTCGATCGAGATGATCGGATAGTCGTTCACCAGCGCCGCCAGATAGGCCACGTTCTCGTCGCTGCTGAGCGTCTTGTCCTCGCCCGACAGGACGTATTTGCCGTCCTTGTAATACTCGGTGGCGGCGCAATCGAGCGCCAGGTAGATCTCGTCACCCGGCTTGTAGCCCGCCTTCTCGATCGACTTGAGGATGAAATCCAGTGCCTCGCGGGTCGAGGCGATGTTGGGGGCAAACCCGCCCTCGTCGCCGACACCGGTGGCCAGCCCGGCGGCCGATAGTTCCTTTTTCAGAGTGTGGAACACTTCCGAACCCATGCGCACCGCTTCGCGGATGTTGCTGGCGGCCACGGGCATGATCATGAATTCCTGGATGTCGATCGGGTTGTCGGCATGTTCGCCGCCATTGATGATGTTCATCATCGGCACCGGCAGAACCCGCGCCGAGGTGCCCCCCACGTAGCGATAGAGCGGCTGGGTGGTGAAATCCGCCGCCGCCTTGGCCACGGCCAGCGACACGCCCAGAATGGCGTTGGCGCCCAGGCGGCCCTTGTTCGGGGTGCCGTCCAGCTCGATCATGACGGCGTCGATCGCCACCTGCTCGGTCGCGTCAAAGCCCACCAGCTCTTCGGCGATCTCGCCGTTCACGGCGGCCACGGCTTCGAGCACGCCCTTGCCCATGTAACGGGACTTGTCGCCATCGCGCTTTTCCACCGCCTCATAGGCGCCGGTCGATGCGCCCGAAGGCACGGCGGCCCGGCCCATGGTGCCGTCTTCCAGAACCACGTCCACCTCGACGGTGGGGTTGCCCCGGCTGTCCAGGATTTCGCGTGCGTGGATGTCGATGATGGTGCTCATGATACCGGTCCCTGAAAATGCGTTCGGTTGCATGCCTCATACCAGCACGCGGGGAAAAGTAAACCGGGTCCGTTATCGCTAACACGCATATTTTCCGGCCTTTAGCGCCAACAGCGGCGTGTTTGCGCCAACAGGTCAGCAGACCGCCGGAGCCATGGCCCGCGCAATGCGCCGTTCGCGGATGAACGTGTACATGCCCGACCCGATGATCAGCGACGCGCCGATCATGGTCATCAGGTCCGGCCGCTCGCCGAACATCCACATCCCTGCCAGGATCGAGAACAGCAGACGCGTATAGCGGAACGGGGTCAGGGCCGAGGCCTCGCCCACGCGCATTGCGGTCACGATCCCCAGATAGCCTAGAACACCGAATCCAACGGCACCGAGATAGGGTCCGATCTGCCCCATCTGCAGCGGCGCCAGAGGCTGCGCCGAGGTCAGCATCAGCACGCCGCCGGCAATTGCGACCGCCGCGTAGGCCTGCAGCGCCACCACGGCCGAAGCCACGCGCGCGTCCAGCCGGCGGGTGATCAGGTCCCGCGCGGCGATCGCAATGACGCTGGCCACCACGAACAGTGCCTCGGGCCGAAACCCGTCCAGACCGGGGCGGATGATCATCAGAACGCCGATGAACCCGACACCGATTGCGCTCCAACGGCGCCAGCCGACCTGCTCGCGCAGGAAGAGTGCGGCCCCCATCGTGACCACCAGCGGCATCGCCTGGAACACGGCCGCAACGGTTGACAGGTCGACCAGGGACAAGGCCGTGACAAAACTCAGCGCCCCGACCGCCTCGGTGCACGCGCGGATCACGAACAGCGGTTGCCAGGCGGCCGTGTCAAAGATCGGTTTGCGTGTCACGATGGCCATGGCGGCAAAGACTAGCGCGCAGAACAGCCCCAACACGATCATGACCTGACCGGTCGGCACGGTGACCGACAAATGCTTGATGAACATGTCCTCAAGCGTGAAGGCGGCCATAGCGCCGATGACCAGCAGGATGCCGTTCGCGTTGTTCATGTCATTGCCTATTGAATTCGGACGGCTTAATTGCCGCGTCGCAACGCAGAAGACCCGGATCGCGCGCCCGTGGCAAGCGCGAAGAGGGCTTGGAATCATGAATAGATTTTAGATGACCAATCGCTTTTGGTGATGTGTCCCGGCCGGATCAGTCCTTGTCCAGCGGAACTCCGTACAACTCCAGCCGATGACCTTTCAGGCGATAGCCCAGCTTCGAGGCGATCTTTTCCTGCAGGGCTTCGATCTCGGGGTCCACGAATTCAATCACCTCGCCCGAGTTCATGTCGATCAGGTGATCGTGGTGGTCGCGCTCGGCGTCCTCATAGCGCGCACGCCCGTCGCCGAATTCCAGCCGTTCGAGAATGCCGGCCTCTTCGAAAAGTTTGACGGTGCGATAGACGGTTGCGATCGAAATGCCCGCATCCAGCGCCGAGGCGCGTGCGTACAATTCCTCGACATCGGGATGATCATCACTGTCCTGCAGTACCTGCGCGATGGTTCGACGCTGGCCGGTCATGCGCAGGCCTTTGGCTTCGCAACGCGCGATGATCGTGTCCGCCATGTCATCCCCCAGAATCCGTTCGGGTTTCTGTCTTAGTACGTCCGCACGGATTTCGCCACTGTGATTTGCGCCCGCTGCGCCTTAGCCCGCAAGCCGCAGATCGGCCCAGACCGGCAGGTGGTCCGAGGCGATATGCGCGGGCCGTTCCCCATGCACGCCGTGGGCCAGCGCCTCGAGCCCGCCGCCCAGCGCGATCCGGTCCAGCGCGCCCAGAGGCTGCGCGGCGGGAAAGCTGGGTACAGGCGGCAGGAACCGCATGTCGGGAGCTAGGCGGTCAAGAATCGGCTGGCGCGACCATTCGTTGAAATCCCCTGCCCAGACGGTTGGCATCCGGTCCAGCGCGCGGCCGTCCTGACGTAGGTGGATGATCTGCTGGCGGCGCCACGCCGAGAACAGCCCCAGATGCATCCCCATCACCCGCAAAGGCCCTATATGGGTGTCGAACTCGACCCGGACCGCTCCGCGCGGCTCCAGCCCCGGCAGATCGTGATGCGCGGCGCGGCGCACCCGGATGTGGTCGCCCCGCCAGATCACCGCGTTGCCATGCCAGCCCAGACTGCCCGCACCGCCCAGATCGACGATCTTCCACCCGGCCTCGTCCAACATGAAATGCGGAAGCGCCGCCGGGCGCGGCGGCAGGCGTTTGTCGGCCTCTTGCAGCACCACGATATCGGCGCCCAGCCGGTCCAGCACCTGCAGGATGCGCTGCGGCTGGCGTCGCAGATCCAGTCCGACGCATTTCTGGATGTTGTAGCTGGCAAGGCGCAGCTTGGGCAAAGTGGTCATCGGTTTTCTACGGTTGTACCCCGTCAGGATTCGCAGGATCGCGCCCGGACGCAAGCCGATAGTTCAGCACAGTTGCCGAAACCCGCTCAGGTCCCGCAAAAGGTGGCATGCACCACCTCGTCCTGCGTGGGCGGGCGTATCAGGTCGGCGGCGTCGGGCTGGTCGCCATAGGGCCGGGCCAGCACTGCATTCAGCCGGTGGAACGGGGCAAAGTCGCCCTGAACGGCGGCCTGGATCATCTGTTCGACCCGGTGGTTGCGCGGGATGACGGCGGGGTTGGCCGCGTGCATCACCGCGGCCGGGTCCGCCTCGCGCGTCAGTCGCGCGCACCACCCCTCGGCCCAGCTGTCGAAAGCCGCCGGATCGGTGAACTGGTCCCGCGCCGCATCGCTGCCCAGCGCGCGGAAGGTATTGGTGAAATCGGCCTGATTCTGCGCCATCCGCGTCAGCAGGTCCGAGATCAGCGCAAGGTCGCCGTTCTCCTCGGTGGTCAGGCCGATCTTGGCCCGGAACCGGCGCAGCCAGTGCTTCTGCATCAAATCGGGCATGGCATGTACGATCTCGGTCGCCTCTTCCACGGCGGCCTGCTTGTCCTCGATCTGCTGGATCAGCGCCGTCGCCAGCTGCGCCAGGTTCCACACCGCGATCTCGGGCTGGTTGGAATAGGCATAGCGCCCCATCCGGTCGATCGAACTGTAGACGGTGTTCGGATGATAGCTGTCCATGAAGGCGCAGGGGCCATAGTCGATGGTTTCGCCCGAGATGGCGCAGTTGTCGGTGTTCATCACCCCGTGGATGAAGCCCACCGCCATCCACTGCGCGATCAGCGCGGACTGCGCGTCACGCACGGCGCGCAGCAGGCCCATCGGCCCGACGGCCTCCGGGTAGTGGCGCGCGATGGCATAGTCGGTCAGCCGCTGCAGGTCGGCGATCTGGCCGCGTGCGGCGAACACCTGGAACGTGCCCACCCGCAGATGGCTTTGCGCAACGCGGGTCAGCACCGCGCCGGGCATCGGGCCCTCGCGCAGCACGACCTCGCCAGTTTCTACCGCCGCCAAGGCGCGCGTGGTGGGAATGCCCAGCGCATGCATCGCCTCGGACACGACATATTCGCGCAGAACCGGCCCCAGCCAGGCCCGCCCGTCGCCCTGCCGCGAAAACGGCGTGCGCCCCGAGCCCTTGAGCTGAATGTCGCGGCGGATCCCGTCCGTGCCCACCACCTCGCCCAACAGCACCGCGCGCCCGTCGCCCAGCTGCGGGTTGTAGTTGCCGAACTGGTGGCCGGAATACAGCTGCGCCAGCGGCTCGGCCCCGTCCGGCAGGGCATTGCCCGCAAACACTTGGGCCATGTCCTGCGCGTCACCGGGCGAAATGCCCAGCACCTGCGCCAGATCGTCATTGAAAGCCACTAGCCGCGGCGCGCGCACAGGTTCGGGCGACTGGCGCGCATAAAAGGCGCCGGGCAGCCGGGCATAGGAATTGTCGAATGGGATCGTCAGGGTCATGGCGCAAACATATGATCTGTGCGCAGTATTGCCAGCACCAAATCCCATCGCCGTGAAAGGCCCGCCATGACCGCCGACCAGATCATCGACCACCTGCAACTGCAGCCCCACCCCGAAGGCGGCTGGTATGCCGAGACCTGGCGCGCGGACAACACAGGCCGCCCCACCGCGACTTGCATCTATTTCCTGCTGAAACGGGGCGAGGTCAGCCACTGGCACCGGGTTGATGCGACCGAGATCTGGCTGTTTCACGCCGGAGCGCCACTGATCCTGTCGATCAGCGAAACCGATACCGGACCTGCAAGCGATCACATGCTGTCCCCCGACCTGAGCGCGGGCGCGCCACAGGTCATCGTACCCGCCGGGCATTGGCAGGCCGCCCGCAGCACCGGGGACCACACGCTGGTCAGCTGCGTCGTCTCGCCCGGGTTCCAGTTCGACGGGTTCGAATTGGCGCCGCCGGAGTTCGACATTCCCCGGGGTTAAACCTCAAGCCCTGCCGAACCATGCTTGAACTTGCCCTGCCCGATGCGGCAAGGTTCGCTTGTGTATGATTGAGCAAGGACGAGGGCGCGATGCGGCTGATCAAGACTTTGGTGACCGTGGCTGTGATCCTCGGCCTGGGCGTGCTTGGGCTGCGGTTGGCCTTTCCTCTGCCCGAGACCAATTTCTCGGAGCAGACATACCGCCAGCCGGCGGATTGGACTGGTCCGCTGGGCCAAGCCATCGAGCCGGCGATGCAGCGCAACCCCGGACTGGACGGCGTCCGCCCCCTCGGTCAGGGGCATACCGCATTTGCCGCCCGCGCCATCCTCGCGCGTGAGGCGGTCTCGTCCATAGATGCCCAATACTATATCTGGCAGGATGACGTGACCGGCCTGATGTTGCTGGACGAATTGCGTGCGGCGGCGGAACGGGGCGTGCGCGTGCGCCTTCTGGTCGATGACAACGGCATCTCGGGGCTGGACCCGCTTTTGGCTGAACTGGATGCCATGCCAACGGCCCATGTCCGCATCTTCAACCCGTTCACGCTGCGCAATCCCAAGCTGCTGTCCTATGTGTTCGATTTCGGCCGGTTGAACCGCCGCATGCACAATAAGTCCATGACGGTGGACGGTGTGGCCACGATTGTCGGGGGCCGAAACATCGGCGACATCTATTTCGACTACGGGGCCGGGACGCATTATCTGGATGTCGATACCATCGCGATCGGTCCGATCGTGGACGAGGTGGCCGAGTCGTTCGATGCCTACTGGAACAGCGGCTCGGCCTATGATGCCGCGTTGTTCCTGCCCGCTGCGACCGCCCCAAGCCTGAAAGCACTGGCCGAGGCCGCGCGCCAGACCGCGGCCGGGGCCGGATACCAAAAGGCGATCCGCGACAATGAACTGGCCGACCGCATCGCCGCCCGCGATCTACCGTTCGAATGGAGCGCGGTCGAACTTTTTGTCGATGACCCGGCCAAGGGGCTTGGAGAGGTCGAGGACGAGAACCTCATGGTCGAGCGTCTCATCGCCTTAGCCGAAAACTCCGAGACTTCGCTGGATCTGGTCTCGGCCTATTTCATTCCCGGTCCCCGCGGGGCCGAGCTGCTCGAACGGTTGGCGTCATCCGGGGTCAAAGTCCGGGTCCTGACCAATTCACTGGATGCGACCGATGTGATGCCGGTTCATGCCGCCTACATGGCCTATCGCGACGACCTGCTGGCAAGCGGGGTTCAGTTGCTGGAGCTGCGCGCGTTGCGCGACGAGCACAAGGAACGCAGCCTGCCCGAAATTCTTGCAGGCTCCGCCTCGGGCCTGCATGCAAAAGTGTTTGGCTCGGATGGCAAACGGATCTTCATCGGCTCATACAATCTGGACCCGCGTTCGGCCCGGCTGAACACCGAGATGGGGCTGCTGATCGAGAGCCCCACGATCGCGACAGATCTGGCCCGGCAACTGGACACGCCGGAATTTGCCTATCGCGTCGAGATGGATGATGACGGTGGGCTGGTCTGGGTTCAGCAGACCAAGGACGGGACGACCACGACCTTTGAGACCGACCCGAACACCTCTCGGTTCCAGCGCGGCCTTGCCGCCGTCGTCAGGTGGCTGCCGGTCGAGTGGATGCTCTGACCACCGCCGGCGTCAGTTCAGGACCGCGGTCGACAGGTTCAGAACAGTCGCAAACGCCACCCATGCCAGATAGGGCACGAACGCCCATGCCGAAACGCGATCCACCGGGCGGACGTGTTTGATGAACAGAACAATCACCACCAGAAGCGACAGAATTACAGCCAATGCCAGCCAAGGCTGGTGCAGCACGAAGAATGCGGGCGACCACAGGAAGTTCAGGCCCAGCTGCGCCCACCACAGGCGCATTGCGGGCGATCCCCGGTCGCGTTCGAACTGCCGCCATCCCGCCATCGCAATCAGCACGTACAGAACCGTCCAGACCGGGCCGAACACCCAGCCCGGCGGGTTGAAGACCGGTTTGTTCAGGTTCGCGTACCACTCACCCGGCCCCGTCAGAGTGCCGATCAGTATGCCGCCACCCAGTACCAGAACCAGAAATGCGATACGTGTCAGTGTCTTGGTCATGCCGGTTCCATCCGCAGGTGCACTGCCGCTCAGCAGGTCCCGACCGGTATAGCCGCGCGGGCCGCCGACGAAAAGACACCACGCTGCGGGTTCTTCGCGCCTTCCAGAGAGACCGTCGCGCCCTGAATCTCGGCCCCCGACACGGTGATCTCGCGTCCGCCGCCCGTGTCATCCACGTCGATCGTAAAGGCGATTTCCGCACCGGGCGGCATGGCCCGGATGTCCAGATCGACCATCGACTGTCCGTCCTGAACCTGAGGCAACCCGTTCAGATACTCGGACCCCGAAACCATCTCAAACGGCTGAAACACTTCGACCCCTGCCCCCGCGCCAGTGACATCAAAGATCAGCCCGCCCTGCGACGAGGACAAATCCAGACGCACCGTTGCAGCAGACAGGCTGCAATCGCTGGCGTTGCGAAGAACGAAGCGGTCCTTTGGCGCTCCCTCGACGAACTCAACCTGCACATCAGCCATGGCGGGCACTGCGAGCATGAACGCGGCGGCACAACCGGCCGCATTTTTGACAAGGGAACCGATCATCTTCATCTCCGGCATTGTTGTGGCTACTGCTACAATTACGCCCGAGCGCCTCGGCAGGATCATTTTTCGCCGCGTTTCAGCGCGGTGCGCCCTGCGACACCCGGCTGACCGTTCCCCCGCCAACCAACGCCTTGACCCCGGTGGTGCCCGGGCAAGAGGTCGGCATTCCCCGCGCGACACGCACCGCCAAATAGGCAAAAGCCTGCGCCTCGAGCATGTCGCCATCCAGCCCCACGGCCTCGACCGGATCGACCGGGCAGTCCAGCGCCACGCGCAACATCTCCATCAAGACCGGGTTCTTACGCCCGCCGCCGGTGACCAGCACCTGCGCGGGCTGTTTGGGGCAATGCTCCATCCCCTGCACCACCCCGGCGGCGCTCATTCCTGTCAGGGTGGCGACGGCGTCAGCGTCGCTCAATTCCTTCACCAGTCCGATCATCTCGGCGAAATCGTTGCGGTCCAGAGATTTGGGCGGCAGACGGTTGAAATAGGGCTCGGCCAGAAACAGCTCCAGCGCTCCGGTCTCGACTGTGCCCTGCCGGGCCAGCGCGCCGTCGCGGTCCATGGGCAGGCCCAGCCGCGCCTGCACCAGATCGTCGATCGGCGCATTGGCCGGGCCGGTGTCAAAGGCCAGCAGCGCACCGGGCGCCTCGGGCCCGTCAAAGGACGGGTCCACATACGTCAGGTTGCCGACACCGCCCAGGTTCAGAAAGCACAAGGGCGCCGTCGCCCCGACATATTTTGCGCAGGCAAAGTGGAAGAACGGCGCCAGTGGCGCGCCCTCGCCGCCCATGGCCACGTCATCGCTGCGGAAATCCCAGACCACGGGCACACCCAGCGCGACCGCCAGCCCTTCGCCATCGCCCACCTGCAACGTGCCCTTTCCCCGCGGCTCATGCGCAAGGGTCTGGCCGTGAAAGCCGATCAGCTCCACGTCCTCGAATTCCGACAGCAACTCGGCATGGGCGCGGGTCACCAGGTCTTCGGCGGCGTGCACCTCGGGGCCGCTCCAATTTCCCAGCGCGGCGCGCAGCAGCTTGCGCTCGTCCTCGGTATAGGGCCGGTAGGCACTGTCGCCGAACCGCAGGATCTGCCGCCCGTCGGTTTCCACCACCGCCGCGTCGACCCCATCGAGCGAGGTGCCCGACATGGCCCCCAGTGCCCGCACTGCCCCAACTTTGCCTCGGGCCTTATTCATGGCCTTTTCCTTCCCTCGTTCGCCGCCTATAACGTGCCCCGCAATTCAACCCCGAGGCAAGACATGACGTATCACCCCAAATCGGATTTCATCGCCACGATGATCGAGCGCGGCTTTCTGGCCGATTGCACCGATTATCAGGGCCTTGACGATGCTCTGACAAGCGGGGTGCAGACAGCCTATATCGGGTATGACGCCACCGCCCAGTCCCTGCATGTCGGGCATCTGATGAACATCATGGTTCTGCGCTGGTTCCAGAAGCTGGGGCACAAGCCGATCACCCTGATGGGGGGCGGCACCACCAAGGTGGGCGATCCGTCTTTCCGCTCGGACGAACGCCCCCTGCTGGGCCCCGAGCAAATCGACGCCAACATCGCCGGCATGCAGAAGGTGTTCGACAAGTACCTGTCTTATGACGACAGCGGCACCGGCGCGCTGATGCTGAACAATGCCGAATGGCTGGACGACCTGAACTACCTCGATTTCCTGCGGGACATCGGGCGGCATTTCTCGGTCAACCGGATGCTATCCTTTGAATCGGTGAAATCGCGGCTGGACCGGGAGCAATCCCTGTCGTTCCTCGAGTTCAACTACATGATCCTGCAGGCCTATGACTTTCTGGAGCTGAACCGTCGTTACAGCTGCATCCTGCAGATGGGTGGATCGGACCAGTGGGGCAACATCGTCAATGGCATCGACCTGACCCGACGCGTGCTGGATCATGAGATCTATGGCCTGACCACGCCCCTGCTGACCACCAGCGACGGGCGCAAGATGGGCAAAAGCCAGGGCGGCGCCATCTGGCTGAACGGCGACATGCTGTCGCCCTACGAGTTCTGGCAGTTCTGGCGCAACACTACTGACGCCGACGTGGGCCGCTTCCTGAAGATCTTCACCGAACTTCCGGTGGACGAATGCGACCGCATGGGCGCGCTGCAAGGGTCCGAGATCAACGAGGCCAAGATTCGTCTGGCCAACGAGGTGACGACACTGCTGCACGGGCCCGAGGCCGCGGCCAAGGCCGAGGCCACCGCGCGCGAAGTGTTCGAAAAGGGCGGTGTGGGCGGCGACCTGCCTACCCTGACTCTGACCGCCGAAGATCTGGGCGACGGCATATCGATCGTGCAGCTGATCGTGAAGTCGGGCCTGGCGAAATCGGGCAAAGAGGCCAAGCGCCTGATCTCCGAAAACGGCGCCCGTCTGGACGACGCACCGCTGACCGATGCGGGGCTCATGATCGACGCAGCGGCGCTTTCCTCGCCCATCAAGCTGAGCGCGGGTAAGAAGCGGCACGCGCTGGTGCAGCTGGGCTGAACCGCCTGCCCCCGAACACGACGGCCGCCTTCGGGCGGCCGTTTTTCTATCCGCGTTCGACCGAGCCCAGCGGCAGGTCCAGACCGGCCGGCGTCACGAACAGCTCGATCTGATCGCGCGACAGCGCCCAGTGATCGGCCGCCAGCTGCCCCGCCGCCGCCTCGTCGCGCGCCTCGATCGCGGCAATGATGGCGTCATGCTGGTCGCAGGCCAGAGCCAGGCTTTCGCCCATCCCGGCCTGACCCGGGCGGTAGAAGGTCATGCCAATACGCGCATGGTCGATCAGCAGCCGCTGAAACGACGGCAGCAGGTACACATTCGCCGCCATCTCGCCAGTGATCTCGTGGAACTGGTTGTTGGCCAGCGCGCGATCTTCGGCCGAGCCCTTCCGCAGCGTTTCCCGAAAAGCCGCCTGCGCCGCCTTCAACCGGTCGATCTGGTCACCTGTGGCGTTCTGCGCCGCCAGCCGCAGCACCGCGCCATAGATCATCGGCGCCACCAAGAAGAAATCGCGCAACGTGGCATAGGACATCTGCGACACCCGCGCGCCCCGGTTTTCACGCAGTTCAAGATAGCCCTGCCCGGCCAGATGCCGGAACACCTCGCGCAGGGGCGTGCGCGACAAGCCGAACGCCTCGGACAGCTGCGCCTCGTCCAGGTCATCGCCGGGGCGCAGTTTCAGCGTCATCACCGCCGCCTTCAGATGCGCGGCCAGCGCCGCCTTGCGGCTTTTCGTGCCGTCTTTCATCCCCAACCTTCGCTTTGGTCGAATCGCGACACCCAGGATGTCGCCCCTGCTCTTGCCCGATAAAATGCACCTTGTACACAATCAGCCTGACCGCCCGTGATAGACTGAGCGCATGACCCGCCCGCAACATTTCTGTTTCATCCTCGTTCCCGAGTTCTCGCACCTGGCCTTCTCCTGCGCGGTCGAGCCGCTGCGTATCGCCAACTGGGTCAGCGGCGAGGAGCTGTACCGCTGGTCCTTCGCCTCGGAGGACGGCGCGCAGGCGGTGTGTTCCAACGGGTCCGTGACGCTGGTGCATGGTGGGCTGACGGACCTGCCGAAATGCGACCAGATCTTCGTTTTGTCAGGCATCCACATGCGCGATCACGTCAGCCGCCCCCTGCTGGCCGCGCTGCGCCGCGAACGGGCACGCGGCACGGCCATCGGGGCGCTGTGTTCGGGCGCGTGGCTGCTGGCCGAGGCCGGGTTCCTGAACGGGATGCAGGCGGCGATCCATTGGGAATATCACGACGCCTTCATGGAAGCTTTCCCGGACGTGAACCTGGTGCGCAGCGTCTTCGTGGCCGATGAAAAGCACATGACCGCCTCGGGCGGCACCGCAACGGCCGACCTGATGCTGCACCTGATCGAGCGCGACCACGGGCAGGACCTGTCGATCGCGGTGGCCGACCAGATGGTCTGCAACGCCGTGCGCAACGCCACCGCCGATCAGCGTGTGTCGCTGCAGTCGCGCAACGGCATGCGCAACGCGCATCTGGCCAAAGCGATCCAGATCATGGCCGACCGCATCAACGACCCGATCTCGCCGGCGGTGATCGCCGAACAGATCGGCATCTCGACCCGCCAGCTCGAGCGGCTCTTCGGCAAATACCTCAACGCTTCGCCCAAGAAATACTTCATGGAGCTGCGGCTGGACCGCGCGCGAAACCTGCTGTTGCAGACCGAATCTTCGGTCACCGACGTGGCCTTTGCCTGCGGCTTTGAAAGCCCGGGTCATTTCTCACGCGTGTACCGCGCCGCCTTCGGCGTCACCCCGATGCAGCAGCGCAGCCGGCTGGACTGAGTCACTGCCGACTGGACAGGACGGGCCAACTCGGATTATTTGAACGAACGTTCAGATCACTGGGGAGGAGCCCGCCATGCAATTGTCCACCACCGCCGCCGTCATCACCGGCGGCGCATCGGGCCTCGGAGAGGCCACTGCCCGTTACTTTGCCGAGAACGGCGCGCAGGTCACCATCCTTGACCGCGATGCCGAGCGTGGCACGCAGGTCGCGACCGAGATCGGCGGACATTTCGCCCAGACCGACGTGACGGACGAGAACTCGGTGGCCGCGGCCATTGCGTTGGCGATTGAGAAGATGGGCAAGATCACCGCCTGCGTGAACTGTGCCGGCATCGCCTATGGCATCAAGACCGTCGGCAAGGACGGCCCGCACCCGCTGGACGCCTTCCAGCGCACCATCGACATCAACCTTGTGGGCACTTTCAACGTGTCGCGTCTGGCCGCCGCCGAGATGGCCAAGAACGCGCCCGAGTCGGATGGCGCGCGTGGCGTGATCATCAACACCGCCTCGATTGCCGCGTTTGACGGACAGAAAGGTCAGGCGGCCTATGCAGCGTCCAAGGGCGGTGTCGTGGGCATGACACTGCCGATGGCGCGCGATCTGGCCTCGACCGGGATCCGGGTGATGACCATCGCGCCCGGCATCTTCATGACGCCGATGCTGGCCGGTCTGCCCGAAGAGGTGCAGCAGCAGCTGGCCGCCGACGTGCCCAACCCCGCCCGTCTGGGCGACCCGCGCGAATATGGCCGGCTGGCCGGATTCATCGTCGAGATGGGCTATCTGAACGGCGACGTCATCCGCATCGACGGCGCCCTGCGCATGCGCTGACATGACCGCATGGCGTGGGCAGAGCCGATCTGCCCGCGCCTCGGGTCGAGCCTGGCTAGGCCCCGGCCTCGGCCTTTTCTTCCAGTTCCAGCCATTCCTCCTCGGCGGCGGCCAGCTTCTCCTGCCGCTCGACAAGGGCTTCGGTCGCCTTCTGGAACTTCACCGGCTCGCGGGTGAACAGCTCGGGGTCCGACATCAGCTCCTCCAGCTTGGCGATCTCGGCTTCCAGCCGCGCGATCTCGGCGGGCAGCTTCTCGAGCCGGTGCTTTTCGGAAAAGGACAGGCCGGCTTTCGGCTTGGCTTCCTGCTTGACCTTCGGCTTGTTCTCTTTTGATTTCTCAGTCTTTTTCTCGACCATATCGCCGCGCTGCGCGACATAGTCCGACCAGCCGCCTGCATAGACCGTCGCGCGGCCGTTGCCCTCCATGGCGATGGTCGTGGTCGCCACACGATCCAGGAAATCGCGGTCGTGGCTGACCAGCAGCACGGTGCCGTCATAGTCGTCCAGCAACTCCTGCAACAGGTCCAGCGTCTCGACATCCAGGTCGTTGGTCGGTTCGTCCAGCACCAGCAGGTTCGACGGTTTCGCCATCAGCTTCGCCAGCAGCAACCGCGCTTTTTCCCCGCCTGACAAGGACTTGACGGCCGCTCGTGCCTGCCGCTCGTCGAACAGGAATTCCTTGAGGTAACCCACGACATGCTTGGGCTGGCCGCGCACCATCACCTGATCGGCCTTGCCCGAGACGCGCATCTCGGGGTCGCCGGTCAGGCTGTCCCACAGGGTCATCTCGTGGTCCAGCTGCGCGCGGGTCTGGTCGAAGACCGCGATTTCCAGATTGGTGCCCAGGCTCACGGTGCCTTCATCCGGCGCGACCTCGCCCAGCAGCATCTTCAGAACGGTAGTCTTGCCAACGCCGTTCGGACCGACAAAGGCCACCCGGTCGCCGCGCTGTACCAGCAGGTCCAGGTTGCGCACGATGGGCTTGCCGTCGAATGCCTTGCTGAGACCGCGTGCCTCGATCACCTTGCGCCCCGATTTCGGACCGGAGTCCAAGGACATGGCCGCCGACCCCTGACGCTTGATCTGCGCGGCGCGTTCGGCCCGCAAGGCCTGCAGCGCCCGCACCCGGCCCTGGTTGCGCTTGCGGCGGGCGCTGATCCCTTCGACAGCCCAGCGGGATTCGGACTTGATCAGCCGGTCCAGCTTGTGGCGTTGCTGATCTTCCTCTTCCCAGATCTTGTCGCGCCAGGCCTCGAAGGCCTCGAACCCCTGCTCCTGCCGGCGCACCTCACCGCGGTCGATCCACAGTGTTGCCCGGGTCAGCGCCCGCAGGAACGCGCGGTCATGCGAGATCAGGACAAAGGCCGCCCGTGTCGCGCCCAGTTCACGTTCAAGCCAGCCGATGGCCTCGATGTCCAGATGGTTGGTCGGCTCGTCCAGCAGCATCAGGTCGGGGGCCTCGGCCATCAGCTTGGCCAGCGCCGCGCGCCGCCTTTCACCGCCCGAGGCGGTCTGAACCGCGCGCGAGGGGTCGAATTTCAACCCTTCCCCGGCCCGTTCCACCTTGTACAACTCGCCGGGTTCAAGCCCGCTGGCCGCATAGTCGCCCAGCGTGGCAAAACCCTCCATCGTCGGGTCCTGCTCCATGTAGCCGACGGATTTGCCGGGCGGCACCACGATCTCGCCCCGGTCCGGTTCGACCAGACCGGCCATAACCTTCATCAGGGTGGATTTACCCGAGCCGTTCCGCCCGACCAGCGCAACGCGGTCGCCAGGCTGAACCACCAGGTCCAGGTCGGAAAACACCGGCTCGCCCCCGAAGGTCAGCGAGATACCGGACATCTGCAACAAAGGAATACGTGCCATGAGCGCCAGCTAAACCGGCAGACATTGGGCGTCAACGCCCCAGCCTCACCTTTTGAAAGCAGCGCGGCTTCAGCCCGCGATCATCCGCAAGAGGCGTTTCCGCGCCGCGGGAATCGCACCGATCTCGACGCCGGTGAACACATGCAGCGTGTTCAACTGGCGATCCACCACCGCATGGTCGCTGACCCAACCGCCCATCATCAGATAGGTGCGCAGCAGCGGCGGCATTCGCAGCATGGCCTTTTTGGCATCCGGGCGTCGCCGCAGCCGCGCGGCAAAGCGAAACACGTCCGGCGCCTTGACCCGCGGCAACCAGCGCTTGGGCGCAAGGTGGCGATGTTTGAGCATCGCGAAGGCATCCAGGTATTCCGCAGTCTCAGTCCCTGCGAAGGACGAGCATCCAAACAGCAACTGGACGCCGTTGCGGTCGACGAAGGACGTCATCGCGCCCCAGGCCACCCTCAGGATATCTGGATCCGTCCAATCGGGATGGATGCAGAACCGCCCCATTTCCACCATGCGTCCATCAAAGCTCTGCAAAGCGGAAAGGTCATAGAACTGGGCCGAATAACTGCGACTGATTTCGCTGCCGCTGTCCATGACCAGCATCCGGAAACAGCAGACCAACTGGCCACCTGCCTGCGAATCCTCGACCAGAACATGTGCGCAGGTAACGTCGAAGTCGTCCTGATCCGTCTCGGATGTTCGGAATGCAAGTGTACGAAGATTCTGGGCCGCCCGCACGTCCTCGGGACACCGCGCCAGGCGCGCGCGGTAGCGGCCCTTGTCCAGCAAAATATCATCGGCCATGGTCGCATCCTCCACGGTTTCTCACCGATTGCGATCTGCCTGATCCCATGCACCAATAGTGTGACCGCCGTGTGAAGCTTTCAACCGGCGGCCGGAAATTAGCTGGCCCCTGGGATGTTCGACGGGCTGAATTGGCCGATGTTGCCCAGCAGCTGCCGCAGGAAGCCTTTGTCCTGAACACTGGAGTCCGTCACACGGCGATCCAGCACGATGACATAGCCGTCTTCGAGACCGAATTTCTCGATATTGCGGACGACGCCACGCTGGTCAAAGCTGATCGCCACCAATTCGCGCGAGACGACCTCGGGGCGTTTGGGGCCATAGTGGCGAACGCGCGACGCCACATAATAGAAACCCGAATCCTTCAACACACCTGACGAGCTGGGCGCGCCAGCCTTTTCCAGAACCGTGTCGCGGGTATCGACGCCAACCTTGATCTCGGCCAGCTCTTCCGGTGTGGGGATATAGCCATGTTTCTTGTAGACCGGGGTACAGGCAACAGCGGTGGCCAGAACAAGCGTGCAGGCAACCGCCCTGGACGCCGGTTTCAGCCTGTTCAGTACTTTCAACATGTTCACCCTCTTGCCTTGGTCCCTTGCGGCTTCTATCCGATTACAGAAACCCATGCCCCGGTTCAACACAGGAAAGGGTCACAATGTCCGACCTCTCAACATTGCGCGTCGCCGATCTGCCGCAAAACAGCCCGACCGCGTTCGAATTGCGCCCCCCTGCCCGGCAACTCGAGGAAATTCGTGAAGCGTTGGGCCTGCTCGGGCTGCGCAAGCTGAGTTTTGTCGGCGAGCTGCGCGCGAAGGGCAAGCGTGATTGGGTGTTGACCGCCAAGCTGGGCGCAACCGTCATTCAGCCCTGCGTGGTGACGCTGGACCCGGTCACGACCCGGATCGAGGCTCCGGTGCGGCGCGTTTTCCTGGCCAATTGGACCGAACCCGACGAACCCGAATTCGAAATGCCCGAAGATGACGAGACCGAAGCCTTGGGCCCGGAAATCGATCTGGACCAGGTGATGCGCGAGGCATTGTCCCTTGCGTTGCCCCAATACCCCCGGAAAGACGGTGCACATTTGGGCGACGCGAACTATACCGAACCGGGCAAACAGGCGATGACCGACGAGGAAGCCAAACCCTTTGCCGGGCTGGCGTCCCTGCGTGACGCACTGAAAAAAGACGAGTGACAGGGGATCGATTTCCTGTCATAGCAGGCGCTCAGAAAAATCGCTTGAACATGTCGAGAATCGCAGTATTTTCGCGCGCTCATCGGAATTTGGGTTGGACATCGCGGGGCTTGTTCCCTAAACGCACGTCACACCACGAGAAAACGAAGAATGAAACCCGGCCTGCAGCGAATCTGCTGGCCCTTAGTAGACAAAGGTTGAGACCATGGCCGTCCAACAGAACAAAGTTTCCAAGTCGCGTCGCAACAACCGCCGCGCACACGACGCTCTGGTTGCTGCAAACCCGAACGAATGCGCCAACTGCGGCGAGCTGAAGCGCCCGCACCACGTTTGTGCAGCCTGCGGCCACTATGACGACCGTGAAGTCGTCGCTCAGGCCGACGACATCGACCTGGACGAAGACGCGGCCTAAGCCTGATTGAACGCAGGTTCTGGCATGACAGCGCAGCCCACGCAGACCGGAAAGATCATCATCTCGGTTGACGCAATGGGCGGGGATTCAGGTCCCGGCGTGGTCGTGGCTGGAATCGCAAAGTCAGCAAAGAAGAACCCCGAGATCGGATTTCTTCTGCACGGCCCGGAAGATGTGCTGAGCAAGCTTGTATCAAAACGGCGTGTCCTCGACGGACGCGTCGTTTTTCGTGATTGCCCCGACGTGGTCACGATGCAGGACAAGCCCAGCCAGGTGGTGCGCAGCGGCAAGAACACCTCGATGTGGTCGGCGCTGGAATCGGTGCGTCAGGGCGAGGCCCATGGTGCCGTGTCCTGCGGCAATACCGGCGCGCTGATGGCGCTGTCGATGATGCGGCTGCGCAAACTGCCCGGGGTGAACCGCCCCGCCATCGCGATTCTGTGGCCATCCCGCAACCCTCAGGGCTTCAACGTCATGCTGGACGTGGGCGCGGATGTGCGGGCCGACGCCAAGGATCTGCTGCAGTTTGCACTGATGGGCGCTTCTTATGCACGCAACGGCATGGAACTGACCCGCCCGCGTATCGGGCTGCTGAACGTCGGCACCGAAGAGCACAAGGGCCGCGCCGAACTCAAGGAAGCCCATGCCCTGATCACCGAATTCGCGGATCAGGCAAACTTTGATTTCGTGGGCTTCGTGGAAGGCAGCGACATTCCAGGCGACAAGGCGGATGTCATTGTTACGGATGGGTTTACCGGAAACGTCGCCATCAAGACCGGCGAAGGCACCGCCAGCCTGATCGGCGACCTGCTGCGCGAGGCCTTCAAGTATTCCCCCCTATCGCGCCTGGCCTCGGTTCTGGCCATCACCTCGCTGCAGCGATTGAAAAAACGCATCGACCCGCGCCGCGTGAACGGCGGGGTCTTTCTTGGCCTGAACGGCACTGTCATCAAATCCCACGGAGGCGCCGACGCCACCGGCGTGTCCGCCGCGATCAAGCTGGCTTTCACCCTGGCCAAGTCCGGCTTTGCGGAAAAATTGGCAGCACGGGTTGCATCCACGGCTGAGCTTGAACAAGATGCAGCGCAATCTGCGCTGCAGACCAAATAAGAACAAAGAAGGCAGTACCCCAGATGGCAGGCCGTTCAGTCGTTGTAGGTGTCGGGCATTACCTGCCCAAGCGGGTGGTTCCGAACTCCGAATTCGAAAAGACGCTTGATACGACCGATGAATGGATTCGCACCCGTTCCGGTATCGAACGTCGGCACTTTGCGGCCGAAGATGAAACCACGTCCGATCTGGCAACCTATGCGGCCAAAGCCGCTTTGCAGGACGCCGGCCTTACAGCTGATGACATTGACGCAATCGTACTGGCGACCTCGACCGCGGATCTGACGTTCCCGTCGGCCGCAACCATGGTTCAAGCCAATCTGGGCATGACCCGGGGGTTTGCCTTTGATGTTCAGGCCGTCTGCGCCGGTTTCGTGTTTGCGCTGAGCAACGCCAACGCCCTGATCCTTTCGGGTCAGGCCAAGCGGGTGCTGGTGATCGGCGCCGAAACTTTTTCGCGGATCATGGACTGGACCGACAGATCGACTTGCGTGTTGTTCGGGGATGGGGCCGGTGCTCTCGTGCTCGAGGCCCAGGACGGTGCCGGAACAAGCGATGATCGAGGTATCCTGTCCACGGATCTGCATTCGGATGGACGTTACAAGGACCTTCTGTACGTGGACGGCGGGGTGTCGACGCAATCGACGGGCCATCTTCGGATGCAGGGCAACCAGGTGTTCCGCCATGCGGTCGAAAAGCTCACCGCCACGGCCGAAACCGCCCTGGAACGCGCCGGACTGAACAGCCAGGACGTCGACTGGATCGTGCCGCATCAGGCCAATATCCGCATCATTCAGGGCACCGCAAAGAAGATGGGCCTGCCCATGGATCACGTTGTGGTGACCGTTCAGGACCACGGAAACACATCGGCCGCCTCGATTCCCCTGGCCCTGTCGGTGGGCAAGGAACGGGGCCAGATCAAGCAAGGTGATTTGATCGTGACCGAGGCGATTGGCGGCGGTTTGGCATGGGGCTCGGTGGTCCTGCGCTGGTAACCGGCGCAATCCGGCTTACACAGCCGCCCGCAATTCATTGATATTGACAGCGAATTTGCGCTACCCCTATGCTCGAAAATCAATAGGGGAAATGTCATGGGCGATAATACACTGACGCGAATGGATCTGAGCGAAGCCGTGTTTCGCGAAGTTGGGCTGTCACGCAACGAAAGTGCACAGCTTGTCGAAAGCATTCTGAACCACATGTCGGACGCGCTGGTGCGTGGCGAACAGGTCAAGATTTCGTCCTTTGGCACTTTCAGCGTTCGTGACAAATCAGCCCGTATTGGACGCAACCCGAAAACCGGTGAAGAGGTTCCGATCCAGCCGCGCCGCGTGCTGACTTTCCGCCCGTCGCATCTGATGAAGGATCGCGTCGCCGCCGGGAATCGCAAGTAAACCCGGGGCCAGGAGGATATGAGCAAGTCACCCGACGCGTTTCGCACCATCAGTGAAGTTGCGGATTGGCTCGGTGTTCAGGCCCATGTCCTGCGATTCTGGGAAAGCCGGTTTGCACAGGTCAAACCGGTTAAACGGGCTGGCGGTCGCCGTTACTACCGCCCCAACGACATGCGCCTGCTGGGCGGCATCAAGAAGCTGCTGCACGAGGACGGCATCACGATAAAAGGCGTTCAACGCATCCTGAGGGAACAGGGCGTGGCCCACGTGGCGGCGCTGTCACCCGACATCGATGTCAGCGCAGAATCACCACAGACGCCACAGGACGTGGTGGTGTCTTTTCCGCCCAAATCGACCGGCCAGCAAATCGACCTCGATCTACAGGCCGACACTGATGGTCCCGGATCGCCAGAGCCTCAGGTAACACCCAGTTCGCCACACCCCGAGCCGACACCCGCGCCCGCTGCGGTCAACGGGGACGACGGCATCAGCCCTGCCCCGCTGTTTGGCGGCATCGCCTCCAAAGCTTGGCAGACTACAAATTTTGACGCTGAGGCACTGCGCCAGATCGCCCCGATCGCGAGGGACCTCAGGGCATGGCTCAGCCGGGTCGAAGGTCAAAAGGCGGGATAAGAAGAAAGGCAATGTTTTCCTCTTGCCCCTGCCGGGAAAATCATTATGAACAGCCCAACGTCGGGCTATGGCGCAGCCTGGTAGCGCGTCCGTCTGGGGGACGGAAGGTCGCAGGTTCGAGTCCTGCTAGCCCGACCAAATCACACCGACGTTTATGGCAGACAGGCCAGATCCCGCTCTGGCACCAGGGGGGATCGGAATGACAGGTGTATGCCCGAACCAGCAAATCGAGGCGATGATCGCGCGCGGTGAGATCACCGCCGAGCCGGCCATTCTGCCCGCTCAGATCCAGCCCGCCAGCCTTGATCTTCGTTTGGGAACAGTCGCTTACCGCGTCCGCGCGTCATTTCTGGCGGGCGAAGGCCGTTCGGTGTCCGAACGGCTGGCCGAGTTCGAAATGCACCGGATCGACATCACCGACGGCGCCGTTCTCGAAAAAGGTTGCGTCTACCTTGTGCCCCTGATGGAAGCGTTGTCCCTGCCCGGTGACGTGACTGCTGTCGCCAACGCCAAAAGCTCGACCGGGCGTCTGGACCTTCTGACCCGTACCATCACCGACGGCGGAACCGAGTTCGACCGGGTGCCCGCAGGCTATTCGGGGCCCCTCTACGCCGAAATCTGCCCGCGGTCCTTTTCTGTTCTGGTGCGTCCGGGGATGCGGCTGAACCAGATCCGTTTCCGGCAAGGCCAGGCGGTTTTGCCCGATGCAGACCTGACCGCTCTGCATGCGGAATCACCATTGGTCGATGGTCCGGCCGTCATTCAGGACGGTCTGGGGTTTTCGGTCGACCTGCGCCTGCCCAACACTGACCTTGTTGGCTATCGCGCGAAACCGCATACCGGCGTGATCGACCTTGACCGGATCGGCGAATACGACCCACAGGAATACTGGGAAGAGGTGCGTACCAAGGACGGGCGGATCATTCTGGATCCGGGCGCATTCTATATCCTGGTCAGCCGAGAGGCGGTTCACATCCCACCGATGTACGCGGCCGAAATGGCGCCCTACCTGGCGATGGTGGGCGAATTCCGGGTGCACTACGCGGGCTTTTTCGATCCGGGCTTCGGTCATGCCGAAGCCGGAGGCGCCGGGTCACGTGGAGTTCTGGAAGTTCGCTGTCACGAAGCGCCCTTCGTACTGGAGCATGGACAGGTCGTCGGGCGGCTGGTCTATGAGCGTATGGCCGAGATGCCGACACAGCTGTACGGCGCAGGAATTGCTTCGAACTATCAGGGCCAAGGCCTGAAATTATCGAAGCATTTCAAGTCCGCACAGTAAACCTCAGAACCGCATGAACCGCCGCATCTGGCGGGTCAGCTGCTTGGCCTGTTTCATGCTCGGGCTCTGTCCGCCTGCACTTTGCGCCATGCGCCGGTCGGTCTGAGGATCGCGCGCCTGGCTCTGTTGGCCCGGCTTGCGGGTCGCACGATCGGCAAGGTCAAAACCTTTGTCGACACCACGCGTGACCAGCCTGCGCATGACTTGCCGAACGATCATGTCGATGATGCGGTTTGCGTTCATTTCGGTCTCCGTTCCTCTGCGCCGAACCTAACGGCGATATGCGCCGACAAATGGGCGACGCAATCAATCTTCCTCGAACAGTTCGGACTGGTCTTCGTCACCCGTTTCATCTTCGTTGGCCTCGCCGATCGGCATCGCCCCCGGCGGTGGCCGGTTTTCCAGCAAGCCAGCAGCGCGCAGTTCCTTAAGGCCCGGCAAGTCACGCGCGCTTTCCAGACCGAAATGGTCCAGGAACTGAGGCGTTACGACAAAGGTCACCGGGCGGCCCGGCGTCATGCGGCGACGGCCCAGCCGAATCCACTCCATCTCCAGCAGCTGGTCGATGGTGCCCCGCGACACGGACACGCCGCGGATTTCTTCGATCTCGGCGCGGGTGCAGGGCTGATGATAGGCCACGATCGCCAGGGTTTCGATGGCGGCGCGGCTCAGCTTGCGGGTCTCGACCGTTTCCTTCTGCATCAGGAAGCCCAGATCGGGGGCCGTGCGAATGGCCCACGCCTCGCCCACTTTGACCACGCGGACTCCGCGCCCTTCATAACGTTTCTGCAGCAGTTCCAGCGCTTGCGCGGCGTCGCAGCCATGCGGCATCCGCGCCTCAAGATCGGCCACTGTCACCGGCTCAGCGCTGGCGAACAGTACCGCCTCGACCATACGCTCCTGCTCAGCCAGTGGAGGCGCTTCGAACAGGGTGCCGGTGCCGTCGTCTTCGGGGGCGTCAGTCACGTTTGTCAGTCCTTCTGCGCAGTTGGATTTGAGCAAAGGTCTCGCTTTGCTTGATCTCCATATGTCCTTCCTTGACCAGTTCCAGCGAGGCCGCAAACGTCGCCGCCGTGGCCGAGCGCCGCCGCACCGGGTCAACGTCCCATCCGTCGGGCAGGTAGGTTTCCATGTCGGTCCAGGTTCCGGCAAAACCGATCAGCGGGCGCATGCGTTCCAGCGCCTGTTCCATCGTGAAAACGGCGTCGCGGTCCATCACGAAGGGCCGGAACTCGTCGCGGGTGCGGATGCGGGCATAGCCCTGCATCAGGTCCAGCAAGGTCGCGGAATAAGTGACCGTGCGGATGCGGGTGACATCCTCGCCCTGCCCGCGCCTGAAGAAATCGCGCCCGAGTTGGTCGCGCGCCATCAGGCGCGCCGCCGCGTCGCGCATCGCCTGCAGGCGTTCCAGCTGAAAGGCCAGGTGAGCGGCCAGTTCCTCGCCCGTCGGCCCCTCTTCGTCGGGGTCGGGCGGCAGCAACAGCCGGGATTTCAGAAAGGCCAGCCACGCAGCCATCACGAGGTAATCGGCTGCCAGTTCGATCCGCAGGGCGCGGGCCCGCTCGACAAAGGCCAGATATTGCTGCGCCAGCGCCAGAACCGAAATCTTGCGCAGATCGACCTTTTGCGTCCGCGACAGGGTCAGCAGCACGTCCAGCGGGCCTTCAAACCCGTCGACGTCCACGATCAGCGCCTCGGCGGCCAGCCGATCGGCGACCGAAACCGGGTCTTCGCTGAAAAGGTTATCCGTCATATACCTGCCCGCCCATCAGACGGGATAGTTCCGTCTCGGCGGCACGGATGTCAAGTTCCTCGGGCGATTGCCGCTGTGCCAGCGCCTTGTCTGCGCGGGCTTGTGCCGCCTCGGACATCTCGCCCGCAGCTTCCATGACCGTCGCCCTGTCGGCAAGCGAGCCGTTGCAGTGCAGCACAACATCGCATCCTGCGGCCAGCGCCTGACGTGACAGGTCGGCCAAAGACCCGCTGAGCGCCTTCATCGAGATGTCGTCGGTCATGATCAGGCCATCAAACCCGATCTGATCCCGGATCACAGCCATCATCTGCGGAGAGATCGTTGCCGGTCGTTCATCGAGCTGCTCAAAGACCAAATGGGCTGTCATGCCCATCGGCAGGTCGTTCAAGGCGCGAAACGGGGCAAAATCGGTCTGCAACAGATCGACCAACGGCGCATTGACGTGTGGCAGATCGAAATGGCTGTCCAAGGTCGCCCGCCCGTGGCCGGGAATATGCTTGACGATGGGCAACACGCCACCGTCCAAATGACCCTGCGCAACGGCCCGGCCGATTTTTGCGACCGTAGCAGCATCGCCACCGTAGCACCGGTTGCGTAAAAACGCGTGGGTGTCTGGACGCGCCAGATCCACCATCGGTGCGCAGTTGCTGTCGATCCCCATGGAATACAGTTCATGCGCGATCAGGCGGTACCGCAGGTACATGGCCCGCTCGGCATGGTCGCCGGCACGTTCCGCATGATCCAATGGGGGCATCCATTGCCGGGCAAGTGGCGCGCGCAAACGTTGGACCCGTCCGCCTTCTTGATCGATGGTGATCGGACAGTTTCGGCCGACAGCCTCGCGAAAGTCGCCACACAAGGCACGGACCTGATCCGCGGTTTCGATGTTGCGGGCAAACAGGATGAACCCGAACGGGTTCATTTGGCGAAACAACGCCTTTTCTTCGGGTGTCAATCGCAGCCCCGCCGCATCCGTGATCGTGGCGCCAAACCTCACCGCACGGCAACCGGGATACAGTCAGCGTCCTGTGCGACAAGGGCGGCGCAGAACTGGCGCGAGTCGCTCAGGTCATCGAACCCCAGGACCCGCAGACGGTAAAACGTGCGGCCTCCGCTTGAGGTTTTCTGGATAACCCTCTGCTTTCCATCCATATATTCGCCAAACCGACGATACAGCCTGTCCCATTCGGCCTGCGCGACCTCGGGGCTTTCAAACGCACCCAGCTGCGCCAGCCGGGTACCCTTAGTCAAGGTGTTCGGGTCGACATCCAACCCTACAGCAGCCTTGACCGCGGCGTTGATCGCGTCTTCGTTGACCGCAGGGCGCACAGCGGAAGCCGCGCGCGCCGGGCGGCGGAGCGGACGCAGGGACCGGCGCACGCCCGGCAGGGCCGCGATTTCGGGATCCGGCAACTGAGCGGCGAGATCGGCCGGATCAATGGCTGGCTCGTCATCGGCCAAGTTCAGGGATGCAAGCTGCACACCCGCTTCGGTCTGCGGTGTCTCAACGGCAGGCGCGCCGGGCAGTTCGGCCACCACGGCGTCAACTGCGCCTTGACGCAGTTCGGCCGCTTCCTGGTTCGAGATTTCTTGTTCGACAACATGCACGGCGGGGGTCGGCTTCAGCTCGCCCATCGCCACGTCTTCATCCGTCAGGGAAACGGGTCGCGGCGCAAGGATCAGCCGGTCGGCCGGAGGCGCCGCGGTTCCAACCGCCGCAACTGCATTGACCGCAAGACCCTGGTGATCGGCGGGTGTGCCCCCGGGAGTTTCCGGCTGCACCCGCATCGGCCCCTCGGCCGCGCGTACGACCGGCACGCCGCTCACATCGCGCATGACCAGCTTGTACCCCCAGATCGCGACGCCAGCGACAAGCGCCAGAGACGCGGCAGCACCCAGCAGGTTGACGACCCGCCCGAGGCCCACGCCCGCCGGCGCGCCCTCAGCCTGGTCCATCATGTCGTCGGGATATTCATACCCATCTTCGGGGTGGAACTGATTCGAGTAATGCGCGTGCTCGGGGCTGGTCTGCCCCGAGAAATCGTAACTGGTCATATCCGCCTCACTGCCCGTTTCGCGCCTGAAATTGGGGCGCGCGGGTCATTTCTTGCCTACCTCGGGCCGGCGGTTCGGGCAGTGTTGGTTACCGCATCTCCTGCGCCGGCGTGACACCAAGAATACCCAAGCCTGCTGAAATCACAACAGAAACGGCCCGGGCCAGCGCGATTTTTGCCTGGCTTGTTGCCGCGTCACCATCTTGCAGGAAGCGCAGCGACATTTCTTCGTTGCCCTTGTTCCACAATGCGTGGAAATCCCCTGCAAGTTCATACAGATAGAAGGCAACGCGATGCGGTTCGTTGGTACGCGCAGCGATCTCGACCAGCCGTGGCCATTCGGCCAGCTTTTTGGCAACAACCAACTCGGCCGCGTGGTCGATCTTGCTCAGATCGGCAGCCTTGAGGGTCGCGTCGTCCGCGGCAATGCCCGCTTCGGCGGCCCGGCGCAGAACGCTCATGACCCGGGCATGGGCGTATTGCACGTAGAACACGGGGTTCTCGCGGCTTTGCTCAAGCACCTTGTCGAAATCGAAGTCCAGCGGCGCATCGTTCTTGCGGGTCAGCATCACGAACCGGGTGACGTCCGGGCCAACCTGGTCAACCACATCACGCAGAGTGACGAAATTGCCGGCCCGCTTGGACATCTTGAACGGCTCACCGTTTTTCCACAGTTTCACCAACTGGGTCAGCTTGATGTCCAGCGGCACCTTGCCGTCCGACAAGGCCGAAACGGCGGCCTTCATCCGCTTGACGTAACCACCGTGATCTGCGCCGAACACGTCGATCAGAGCGTCAAATCCGCGGCTCACCTTGTCGTAGTGATAAGCGATGTCCGGAGCAAAATAAGTCCAGCTGCCATCGGATTTCTTGACAGGGCGATCCACATCGTCGCCATGCGCGGTAGACTTGAACAGGGTCTGCTCGCGCGGTTCCCAGTCTTCGGGGGTTTTGCCCTTGGGCGGCTCAAGAACGCCTTCATAGATAAGACCCTTGTCGCTGAGCGACTTCAGTGCGGCCTCAATCTTGCCGGTTCCGTACAGCGACTTCTCCGAGAAGAACACGTCCATCTCGACGCCCAGCGCCTTCAGATCGGCGCGGATCAGATCCATCATCGCATCGGTTGCGAAAACGCGGACCTCGGCCAGCCATTCGCTTTCAGGCTTGTCCAGCAAGCTGTCGCCGTATTTTTCCTTCAGCGCCTCACCGATCGGGATCAGGTAGTCGCCCGGGTAAAGGCCTTCGGCGATCTCCGGGCTCAGGCCGTTGGCCTCGCGGTACCGCTCGAACGCGGACCGGGCCAGCACATCCACCTGCGCACCGCCATCGTTGATGTAGTATTCACGGGTCACGTCGTGGCCGGAATAGGCCAACAGGCTGGCCAGCGCGTCGCCGAACACTGCGCCACGCGTGTGGCCCACATGCAGCGGTCCCGTGGGGTTGGCCGAGACGTATTCCACGTTCACCTTCAGCCCCTGCCCCATGGTCGAGCGACCATAATCCGTGCCCTGTTCCAACACCGCACCCAGAACGCCCTGCCAGACCGACGGAGCGAGCCGCAGGTTGAGAAAGCCCGGACCTGCAACCTCGGCACTCGTGATCCGCTCATCGGCGGCCAGTTTCGCGGCGAGCGCATCGGCAATGTCACGCGGCTTCATCTTGGCCGGCTTGGCCAACACCATCGCGGCATTGGTCGCCATGTCTCCATGGGCGGCGTCGCGCGGGGGTTCGACCGCAACGTTGTCAAAGCTCAGCCCCTCGGGCAGCGCGCCTTCGGACTGCATCTGCGTCAGCGCGTCCAGAACAAGGCCGCGGATCTCGGAGAACAGGTTCATTTCGGATGTCCTTTTGCTTGCGCAGCGGTTTACCACGCAAGGCGGCAAGGTCAATGCAGGCGAGCGGTCCAAACCAGCTTTCGCAGCATGCAGCCCTAAACCTGAGGGGGCTGTGCGCCGGTCAGGCGGGCATGATCCTGCAAGGCAAACCGATCGGTCATGCCCGCAATATAGTCTGATACGATCCGGGCCAGCGCGGTCTCGTCCGGCGCCGCTTCGATATCCGAATGCCAATGCCGAGGCATCTGGCGCGGGTCGCTCAGATAGATCGGGAACAGCTCCTCGACTACGCGACTGACCTTGGCGCGCACCTCCATGACGCTGGGCGCCCGGTACATGCGGGTGAACAGAAACGCCCGAATATCGTTGAGCTGCGCCCAAAGATCATCCGAGAAGCGGATGACAGGAGCCCCGAGGTGACGGACATCCTCGACTGTTTGCGCACCCGATCTCTCCAGAACCTCGCGCGAGGTGTCGATTACATCCGAAACCATCACGCCGAACACCCGCCTCAGCGCCTCGTGACGACGCCGGTAGAAATCCAACCCGGGATACTTGCGATCCACCTCGGCATAACACTCCCGGACAATCGGCAATTGGGCGATCTCGTCGTCGTTAAAAAGTCCGGCCCGCAGGCCGTCGAACAGGTCATGATTGTTGTAGGCGATGTCGTCGGACAGTGCCGCAACCTGCGCCTCTGCGCTGGCATGGGTGTGCAGTTCAAGGTCAAAATCGGCATTGCACTCGGCCAGCGCCCAGGGCAGCTCGCCCGTAACCGGGCCGTTGTGCTTGGCGATGCCCTCAAGGCATTCCCATGTCAGGTTGCACCCGTCGAAATCCGCGTAATGCCGTTCCAGCTTGGTGACGATGCGGATCGCCTGAGCGTTGTGGTCGAAGCCCCCGTAGGGCGCCATCAGCGCGTGAAGAGCGTCCTCGCCGGTATGGCCAAACGGCGTGTGGCCCAGATCATGCGCCAGGGCCACGGCCTCGGTCAGTTCGGGGTTCAGCCCCAATGCCCCCGAGATCGTGCGCGCGACCTGCGCCACCTCGATCGAATGGGTCAGGCGCGTGCGATAGCTGTCGCCTTCATGCTCGACAAAAACTTGTGTCTTGTGCTTCAGACGTCGGAACGCGCT
Organism: Ruegeria sp. CG8; assembly: GCF_056537165.1. Lineage (NCBI taxonomy): Bacteria > Pseudomonadati > Pseudomonadota > Alphaproteobacteria > Rhodobacterales > Roseobacteraceae > Ruegeria > Ruegeria sp. CG8. The sequence continues at coordinate 249,391 of NZ_JBQFRA010000002.1, forward strand.
GGCGTGTATGATCCTGTCCCGGTCCCGCTGAAAGCACGACCGGAAACTGCTTTCTTCCTCTGGCACCAGCCGCCCGCGCGCCCGGCCCGGATCGGCAGCAAATCCTGCTCGCTCCAATGGTCTTGTCCTTGTCGCCTGTCTCCGGGGTTTCTATATTGTAGACCGACGAGGAAATAAACCTTTGGAGCATGGCATGAATCTGCCTCCGAGAGTCACAGAACGCGCCTTCGAGAGGCTTGCCGAGATAGGTGCCGCCGACAACGGCAAGGCCCTGCGCATCGCCGTTGAAGGCGGAGGGTGTTCAGGCTTTCAGTACGAAATCGCATTGGACGAGCCCAAGGACGATGATCTGGTACTGGAAGGCAAAGGCCAGAAGGTTGTCGTCGACGAAATATCTTTGCCGTTCCTGGAAAATGCGACGATTGATTTCACTCAGGAACTGATCGGCGCCCGGTTCGTGATCGACAACCCCAACGCAACCTCTTCCTGTGGGTGCGGCACGTCTTTTTCGATGTGATCAATCGTGGGGGCGTTGCGCCCCCGTCCTCTGAATATCTCTATGATCTGCAGGAGCGCCCGCTGTCCCGCGATCAGGCCTTAGGGCGCGGTTGACCGTTTTTGGTCCCGCGCCCACTGGGCCAGTTCGTCATCGCGTCATCCGTCCCCAAACGCCCCCGGTGCCCGCGGCAGGCCTGACTGACACCTTGTGATGGCCTCCGTTCTGGGCGATAGGTTTCGGCAGAGCTTCGGAGGGACCGGGATGAAAATCGCAACATTCAACATCAACGGCATCAAGGCGCGGGCCGAGGCTCTGCCCCGCTGGTTGGACGAAGCCCAGCCCGATGTAGTCCTGCTGCAGGAAATCAAATCCGTCGACGAAAACTTTCCCCGCGAGATCTTTGAGGAACGCGGGTACAACGTCGAAACCCATGGCCAGAAAAGCTTCAACGGCGTGGCGATACTTTCGAAATATCCGCTGGAAGACGTCTCGCGCGGGCTGCCCGGGGATGAAGAGGACGAGCAGGCGCGATGGATCGAGGCAACCGTCATCGGCAAGCGGGCGCTGCGGATTTGCGGGCTTTATCTTCCCAACGGGAACCCTGCTCCGGGGCCGAAATTCGACTACAAGCTTGCGTGGATGGAGCGGCTGTACGAGCGCGCCCGTGATCTTCTAGCCACGGAAGAGCCGGCCCTCATGGCCGGGGACTACAACATCATTCCGCAAGCCGAGGACGCGAAACGCCCGGAGGCCTGGCGCGAAGACGCCCTGTTTCGGCCGGAAAGCCGCGCGGCGTTTCGCAAGGTGCTGAACCTTGGCTTCACCGAAGCGTTCCGCGCGCGGACACAAGGCCCGGGCCACTATTCGTTCTGGGATTATCAGGCCGGCGCGTGGAACCGGAATGACGGCATTCGCATTGACCATTTCCTTCTGACACCACAAGCGGCGGACCTGATGCGCGATTGCCAGATCGACGCCGCAGTGCGCGGACATGAAAAACCGTCCGATCACGTCCCTGTTTGGGTGGACCTCGACATCTGACTCGTCAGGCCGTCGGGTCGTAATCGTAGATCCAGTCGTATCGACGCGTCAGGCGCGGACCGATCAGGGCCAAGGCCGCCTGCGCGGCCAGTCGTGCGGGACCGCGCAAATGAAAGTTCCGCGCGTTGGCACCGGCAGCTGCGACCACCTTGCGCGCGCGGGTTTTTCTCGTGATTTCATAGGCTTCGAGTGCGCGGCGGACACCCGACTGTTCGTCAAAAGATCGGGCCAGGATCCAAGCATCCTCTAGAGCCAGGCACGCCCCTTGAGCCATAAACGGCAATGTGGGATGCGCGGCGTCCCCCAAAAGGGCAACGCGACCATTCTGCCATTTCTGTGCCACCGGGCGCAGAAACAAAGCCCACAGGTGAACATCTTGCACCTGCGAAAGCGCGGCACCTGCAGGACCGCCGAAATCGGCAAAACGCGCCCGCAGGTCCTCGGGGTCACCGCGCAGACGCCAGCCCTCCTCCCGCCAGTCGGACCGCTCTTCGACCGCCACGATGTTCAACATGGACTGCTTTCGCAGCGGATAGGTCACGACATGACGCCCGGGGCCCATCGTCAGCGATGCCATGGGCTCGGCTTCGTGGTTGATCCAGGGCACCGTTGCCCGCCAAGCCACCTGATGCGTGAACGCGGGCGCTTCGGTTCCGTTCAGGATGGGCCGGATACCGCTGCGCCCGCCATCCGCTGCAACGGCGAATTCCGCGCGCAGCCGGGTGCCATCCTGCAGCGCAACCTCGGCTTCGGCCGGATGCTTCCGAACATTGGTGACACGGGCATCCAGCCTGATCGACACCCCTGCGCGCTCGGCCGCCTTTTGCAGCACTTCCAGAAGGTCAGCACGGTGGAAATACCACGTGGGTCCGGCCGAGGGTGCCGGAAGACGGCTGACGACGCGGCCCCGCCGATAATCGCGCAGAACAGTGCCGTGAGAGAGTTGTGCGACCCGACCGGGATCATCCACGACACCCAGCGCACGCAGGACCGCCATGCCGTTGGCGCTGATTTGCAGGCCGGCCCCAACCTCGGTCAAGGCCTCGGCCTGCTCGAGCACGGTCACCCGTGCACCGCGTTGCTGCAAGGCCAGCGCAGCGGCCATTCCGCCGATCCCGCCGCCGATGACACAGATTTGCAAACCGTCGATCTTCATGACACGGGCCTAACGCAAAAAGGCCGGAGCCACAGGCCCCGGCGCTTGTCTTTTTTGAAAGAACCCAGCGATCAATCGTCGCGGTGAACTTTTTCGCGACGCTCGTGACGCTCTTGCGCTTCCAGCGTCATGGTCGCGATCGGACGCGCATCCAGACGCTTGAGCGAGATCGGGTCACCGGTCTTTTCGCAGTAACCGTATTCGCCCTCGTCGATCCGGCGCAGAGCGGCGTCGATCTTGGCAACCAGTTTGCGCTGCCGGTCCCGGGTGCGCAGTTCCAGCGCACGGTCGGTTTCCTCGCTGGCGCGGTCTGCAACGTCGGGAATATTACGGGTGCTGTCCTGCAGCCCCTCGATCGTATCCCGGCTGCCTGCCAAAAGTTCGTGTTTCCAGTTCAGCAGCTTGCGGCGGAAATACTCAAGCTGGCGTTCATTCATGAAAGGTTCATCTTCGGCCGGACGATAGTCCTCCGGCAGAAAAACTTCCTGCTTCATATTGGCTCCCTCGGTATGGCCAGAAACGTCTTTTGCGGTCGTGTCGCCTGACATTTGGCACCCCCTTCTGCGCAGCGTTTAACTGACGGGACGGGGAATGTCACTATCCAAACGCAACCCCGACGCGCCGTTATGAGAACCGGTATAAATATGAGACTTTGGACACCAAATCGTCGCCATTCTGTGAAAGCGAAAGGACCATTTTGCGGCAGAACACCCTTGAGCGGATGATGGAATCGGTGCGATTCGTCCCTCGCGCCCGTCGTTGGCAGCCCGCGACGCTGCGGCCCGGCTTGTCATTCGGCCCCGCCCTAGGTAACCCGGTTCCCGTCTCCTGTTGCTGCGACCATCATACGAGGGCCCCATGACCGCACGTTTCAAAGGCACAGCCGAATACGTTGCCACCGACGACCTGACCATTGCCGTAAACGCAGCCGTCACGCTGGAACGACCACTGCTGGTCAAGGGTGAACCCGGCACCGGCAAAACCGAACTGGCCAAACAGGTCGCCGGCGCACTGGGTCTCAGAATGATCGAGTGGAACGTCAAGTCGACCACCCGCGCGCAGCAGGGTCTTTACGAATATGACGCAGTCAGCCGTCTGCGCGACAGCCAGCTAGGCGACGAACGTGTGCACGACGTGTCGAACTATATCCGCAAAGGCAAGCTGTGGCAGGCCTTCGACGCCGATGAAAAGGTCGTGCTGCTGATCGACGAGATCGACAAAGCCGATATCGAGTTCCCCAACGACCTGCTGCAGGAACTCGACAAGATGGAGTTCCATGTCTACGAGACCGGCGAAACGATCCGGGCCAAACACCGCCCCATCGTGATCATCACCTCGAACAATGAAAAGGAACTGCCAGACGCATTCCTGCGCCGCTGTTTCTTCCACTACATCCGCTTCCCCGACGAAGCCACGATGCGCCGCATCGTCGAAGTGCATCACCCCGGCATCAAAGAGGCACTGCTGACCACCGCCCTGACCCAGTTCTACGAAATCCGCGAGACGCAGGGGCTGAAGAAAAAACCCTCGACCTCCGAGGTGTTGGACTGGCTGAAACTGCTGCTGGCTGAGGATCTGGATGCCGAAGACCTGAAACGCGACGGGGTAAATGCCCTGCCCAAGCTGCACGGGGCATTGCTTAAGAACGAGCAGGACGTGCATCTGTTCGAACGGCTGGCCTTCATGGCGCGCGCCAAGCGCTGAAGCCCGCCCATTCATGAATACTTGGTGATCACGGCTTGCCTTGCGGCAAGCCTGATGCCAGCATTGCTGCAACAAATATCAAAGAACACGACACCGAGCACGCTGTAGAGCAGGACCACCCCAATTGACCCAAGCGCCGCGCATTCGCCCCCTCAAGCCCGAAGACCGGCCGAGCTGGGACTTGTTGTGGCGGGCATATCTTGAATTCTACGAAACGGCCTTGCCCGACGAGGTCTACGACAGCACGTTTGCGCGCCTGCTGGGGGATGATCCGCAGGACTTTTCATGCCTTGTGGCCGAGTTGGACGGCGAATTGATCGGGCTGACCCACTTCCTGTTTCATCGCCATGCCTGGAAGATCGAAAACGTCTGCTATCTGCAGGATCTCTATGCCAGCCCGCATGTACGCGGCACCGGTGTCGGTCGGGCGTTGATCGAGGCCGTCTATGCCGAAGCCGATCGAAAAGGCGCGCCCGATGTCTACTGGCTGACGCAGGAGTTCAACCATACGGCGCGCCAGCTTTATGACCGCGTCGGCCAACTGACGCCTTTCCTCAAGTATCGGCGTCCATGAAACGTCTGGCCGGCATATTTCTTGGCTTTGTCCTTGCCGGATGCAGTTCGGTCGACCGGATTGAGTTGCCCGATGAAATCAAGATGACCGAGGCCGCGGCACCGGTGACTCAGGCTTTCGGCACGCCACGTCCTTTCCCGCCGGCCCGGTCGAATACGAACATCGCGGCGGATTTCGTGGACCTGCATTTCTCGCTGGAAAGCGGCACTGCCCTGCCGGTGTTCACACGGTTCGAGGGTCCGATCACAGTTCGGCTGACGGGCGCCCCTGCCCCCACGATGCGGTCCGACCTGACGCGTCTGCTGACCAGACTGCAGCGCGAAGCCCGGATCGACATCCGCCAGGTCAACGATGGGCAGGCCAACATCACGATCGAAGCAGTGACCCAACGCCAGATCCAGCGGCTTCTGCCGCAAGCCGCGTGTTTCGTTGTACCCAACGCGTCCAGCCTCGAGGAATACAACCGAGACAAGCGCAAGACCAAAAGCAGTTGGCGCGCACTGCGCAGCCGCGAGCGGCTGGCGATCTTCATTCCCAACGATGTCAGCCCCCAGGAAATGCGGGATTGCCTTCACGAAGAACTTGCACAGGCGATCGGGCCTCTGAACGACATGTACCGCCTGCCGGATTCGGTCTTCAACGACGATAATTTCCACACTGTCCTGACCGGGTTCGACATGCTGATCCTGCGCGCGACCTATGCGCCGGAACTACAGACCGGAATGACCCGGGAACAGGTGGCGCAGGTCATACCCGGGGTCATCGCCCGCCTGAATCCGCGCGGTGCCAATTTGCCCGTCCAGCCAATCTCGGAGACCCCGCGCGAATGGATCGACGCCGTGCAACTGGCGGTCGGCAAGGGCCGGGCCTCGCCGCGGCAAATGCGGGCCATCGACCGCGCGATGCGGATCGGCCGAGAGCAAGGTTGGACCGATCACCGCCGGGCGTACCCCCATTATCTGAAGGCCCGTTTGGGTGAATTCGACGCCCCTGAGGAAGCGCAGCGCGAATACGCCATAGCCCTGCAATACCTGCGCGCGACCCCCGGAACCGAGCTTCAGCGCGCGCATATCACGGTTCAGACGGCGGCCTATGCCCTGACCCAGGGGCGCGGCCCCGAAGCCCTGCCGGACCTCGACCGGGCCATCGCGACGATGACGCGGGCCGAAAACGCCTCGATGTTGGCGACGCTGCTGCTGCTGAAGGCCGAGGCCCTGAAGCAGGCCGGCAAACCCGAACAGGCACGCTCCGTCAGACTGGACAGTCTGGGGTGGGCGCGCTACGGGTTTGGCTCGGAATTGGTGGTCAGCTCGTTGATGCAGGACGTCGCGCTGGGGGCCCCGTAACATCGCAAAAGGCGGATGACGAACACATGCTAGTGGTTGTGGGAATGGCGGTCCTCGGGGCGGCTCTGGGCGCGCTGACGGCACGAAAACGCAAAGGCAGCGGCGCGGACATCGCCCAATATGCAGCCGGCTACGGCATTGCATTTGCATTGGCGGGACTGGCCATTTCGCTTGTTCTGGTGCGGGTGATAGGCTGAGCCGATGTTCATCCCCTTTTTCGAAAACCTCAGAAAAGCCGGTATCCCCGTTTCGTTGCGGGAATATCTGACGTTTCTCGAGGGGATGAAAAAGGGGCTGGCCACCTACGACATTGAGGCGTTCTATTACCTCGCCCGTGTCTCGATGGTGAAGGACGAGCGCAACATCGACAAGTTCGATCGCGCCTTTGCCGCCAGCTTCGAAGGGCTGTCCGAGATCACCTTCGATCAGGTGCTCGAGGCCGTGGACATCCCGGCCGAGTGGCTGGCCAAGATGACCGAGAAGCACCTGTCAGACGAGGAAAAGGCTGAGATCGAGGCGCTTGGCGGTTTCGACAAGCTGATGGAGACGCTGCGCGAGCGGCTGAAGGATCAGCAAGGCCGCCACCAGGGCGGCAACAAGTGGATCGGAACGGCGGGCACCTCGCCCTTCGGCGCTTACGGCTACAATCCCGAGGGCGTGCGCATCGGCCAGAAGGAAAGCCGCCACCAGCGTGCGGTCAAGGTCTGGGATAAGCGCGAGTTCCGCAATCTGGACGACACGGTCGAACTTGGCACCCGCAACATCAAGGTCGCGCTGAAACGCCTGCGCCGCTGGGCCCGTGAGGGCGCCGCCGAAGAACTGGACCTCGACGGCACCATCCGCGCCACGGCCGAGCACGGATACCTGGACGTCAAGACCCGGCCCGAACGGCACAATGCGGTCAAGGTGCTGCTGTTTCTCGATGTGGGCGGCTCGATGGACCCGCATATCAAGGTGGTCGAGGAATTGTTCTCGGCCGCGCGGTCCGAGTTCAAGCACCTGGAATATTTCTATTTCCACAACTGCCTGTACGAAGGCGTCTGGCGCGACAATCGCCGCCGGTGGGATGCGCAGACCCCCACGCATGAGGTGCTGCGGACCTACGGCCCCGACTACAAGTGCATCTTCGTAGGTGACGCGTCGATGTCGCCTTACGAGATCGCCTATCCCGGCGGCGCAAACGAGCACTGGAACGCCGAGGCCGGTCAGGTCTGGCTGCAGCGCGCGCGCGAACAGTGGACGTCAAACCTGTGGATCAACCCGGTGCCCGAGAAATACTGGGAATACACCCATTCCATCGGCATGATCCGCGAGATCTTCGAAGACCGGATGGTGCCGATGACGCTGGCCGGGTTGGAACGCGGCATGCGCGAGCTGACGCGATAGCGCCAGCCCGGTTTTGTTTTTATCCGGCGATTGCCTGAATCCCCAAGAACAGTAGACCCGAAAGCAGGGCCGCTGCAGGCACGGTGATCACCCAGGCCGCGATGATCGTCAGGAAGTGCGACCGACGCACCAGCTTGCGGCGGCGGCGCTCTTCGGGGGCAAGCACCGGGCGTTCCGGCACGGCGCCGCGTGCCTTGATCAGGCGTCGCTCGGCGTCCCATTCCCGGAAGAACCCGACACCGAACACTGCGCCCACGGCGATGTGGGTCGAACTGACCGGCAGGCCAAGCCAGCTGGCCACGATCACGGTGATCGCCGCCGACAGCGCCACGCAATAGGCGCGCATCGGGTTCAGCTTGGTGATCTGGCTGCCGACAACCCGGATCAGCTTGGGCCCGAACAGGAACAGGCCGAACGAGATACCGAAGGCGCCGATGATCATGACCCAGGGCGGAATGCTCACCGCATGGGTGAAATCACCCATTGCCGAAGCCTGAACGATGGCGGCCAGAGGCCCGACGGCATTGGCCACGTCATTGGCCCCATGCGCAAAGCTGAGCAGCGCCGCTGAAATGATCAGCGGGATGCCGAACAGGATCTTCAGCGACTTGTTGCGGTTCTCCAGCCCCTCGGCCTGACGGCGAATGACCGGGATCGTCACCATCCAGATCAGCACTCCGCTGACCAGACCGATCACAAGAGCCGTCTGCAGGTTGATCTTGAACAGATGTTTCAGGCCCTTCAGCGCAAGGTACGAGGCAAACGCCCCGGCCATGATGCCGACCAGAACCGGAACCCATTTGCGCGCAGCGGCGATCTTGTCGTCCTGGTAGATGATCCGCGCCTTGATGAACCACAGGAACCCGGCGGCGATGATGCCGCCCAGAAGCGGCGAGATGACCCAGCTTGCAGCGATCTGGCTCATCTTGACCCAGCTGACCGCGCCGAACCCCGCCGCCGCGATCCCTGCCCCCATGACGCCCCCCACGACCGAATGCGTGGTCGAGACCGGAGCGCCGACCCAGGTGGCCAGGTTGATCCAAAGCGCAGCAGACAACAGCGCGGCCATCATGGCCCAGATGAAGACGGTTGCCGTTCCCATGCTTTCGGTATTGATGATGCCCTTAGCGATGGTCGAGACCACGTCGCCACCCGCGATCAGGGCGCCGGCGCTTTCGAAAATTGCTGCAATCGCGATGGCGCCGCCCATGGTCAGGGTGTTCGCGCCCACCGCCGGGGCCATGTTGTTGGCCACATCGTTCGCCCCGATGTTGAGCGCCATGTAGGCTCCGAACATGGCCGCGATCACGACGATCATCGTGTTGCTGGCCTGTCCGAACAACAATGCAGCCGTGATCCCGGCGATCACAATGAACACGAAGGCGATGCCCGATCCGACGAACGGCCGCCCGACCTGCGCCGTTGCAACCTCGAGGCGGGAAAACCTCCGCAGGTCACGATCCAGTGTTTCAAGGTGCCGGGCTTCTAAATCATTGTTGGCCATTTGTCCCTCTTGCATAGCGCGCGCTCGCACAGCGTGCGCCGTGCCCTAGAAGGCTTTTACCTTCATTTCAACCTTTGAAATATGAAAACTGCGATCTGACGCCGCGCGATTTCCGTCTCACGAACTGCCCCAAGTCACCCATGTTGCCCGAAAGTGATGAGGAACGACTTGCCCCCGCATCCCGATCCGCCCATATCTGAGATATGTTGCGTCTGACCCCAATTCTGCTGGCGATCGCCTATGCCATTGTGATGTATCGGATTTCCGTCTGGCGCACCCATCGCGAGCTGGATGCGAAGTCGACCGAGCTGGCCGATCCCGAGTTAAAGCGGATGACCGACCGCCTGGCCGCCGCCTTGGATGTGGCGCGCGTGCCGGTCTATATCTACGAAATCGACCCGGTGAACGGGCTGGCCGCGCCGGACGGGCGCATCTTCATCACCCGTGGATTCTATCGCAAGTTCCGCAACGGCGAGGTTTCGGCCGAGGAGATGGCCAGCGTCATCGCGCATGAACTGGGCCATGTGGCGCTGGGCCACGCCCGGCGGCGGATGATCGATTTTTCCGGTCAGAACGCGATGCGGGCGGCGCTGATGATGCTGCTCAACCGGTTCATTCCCTTCATCGGCGCGTGGATCGCAAATGCGCTGACCGCGCTGCTGGCCTCGCGCCTGTCGCGGGCGGACGAGTACGAGGCGGACGAATACGCAGCCGCCCTGCTGACCAAGGCCGGAATCGGGATCGGGCCGCAGATATCCCTGTTTCACAAGTTAGAGGATCTCACCCAGCAGCGGGCGGGCGTGGTTCCGGCCTGGCTGATGAGCCATCCCAAGACGGACGAGCGGATCGCCGCGCTGGAGGCCCTTGAGCAGCGTTGGGAGCGTGGCTGAGAAGCAGGATGCGGAGGCCACCCTCTCGCGATATTTGGAGCCAGGGGAAGAGTCAGGCCGCCAAAGCCTTGCCGAGACGCGGCAGGCGGGCTTTTTTCATCAATGCGCGCAGAGTCCATCTGTCGCCCGACAGGCGGTTGGCTTCGGTCAGAACCGATTGAGCCACCCGTTCGACACTGGTCGGATCATTCTGCCAGATGCCGTGAAGGAAGCTGTCGGGATCGATACGTGCAAGGCCCTCTTCCGCCAAAATATTCCTTGGAAAGTCTTTGGCATTCACGGTGATGATCGTATCGGCCGAAGCGGCGACCGCGGTGGCCAGCACATGCGTGTCGGCCGGATCGGGAAGCCAGAGGCGCTGTTCGAGGCCGGGTGCCTCGGGGCGTTCGGCCTGTGGCCAATGTGCCTGCACCAAAGCGATTTCGGCCCGGGCCTGTGCCTCGCCCTCGGGGCCGAGTTTGCGGGCGGCGCGGGCCCATTCTTCGAGGATGCGAGCCGACCAGAGCGGGGTGAAATGGCCCCGCGCGGCTACGCCCAGCAGCATCTCGCGCATCACCGTCGGGTAGATGACGCAGGTGTCGAGAACCGCCTTCACAGCCGGTAGAACACGGATTTCAGATAGCCGCTCTCGGCCAGTTGCGGCAGTTGCGGATGGTCTGGTCCGGCAAAGCCGGTGTGGATCATCTGCGCCTGACGCCCGGCCCGGCCGATGCCGCGGGCGCAGGCCTCGCGAAAACGGGTCAGGTCGGCGGCATGCGAGCAGGAACACAGGCCCAGATACCCCCCCGGTTTGACAAGCGGCGCGGCCAGACGGGCGATCCGCTCATAGGCCCGCAGCCCGGCATCCAGCGCCTGTCTCGACGGCGCAAAGGCCGGCGGATCGCAGATGACCACGTCGAACTGCGCACCGTCCTCACCCAGCTGGGTCAGAACGTCGAAAGCATCGCCCTGTCGGGTTTCAAAGCGGTCACCGAAGCCCGATGCGGCGGCACCCTGCTCGGCTAGGGTTAGCGCAGCAGCCGAGCCATCGACTGACAGCGCGTGGTCGGCCCCACCGGCCAGCATGGCCAGGCCAAACCCGCCCACGTGGCTGAACACGTCCAGCACATGCGCACCGGGGCCCGCCAGCCGGGCAGCAAAGGCGTGGTTGGGGCGCTGGTCGTAGAACAGCCCGGTTTTCTGGCCCCCGGTCAGGTCGGCCATGTAAGTTGCGCCGTTCATCGGAACGGGCAGCGGGGCATCGGGCGCGGTGCCGCGCAGGGTCTGGCTCACGTCATCCAGACCTTCCAGCCCGCGGGTGCGGCCCGAGGCGTTCTTGAGCACGGTCGTCACCCCCGTCACCGATACCAGCGCGTCGGTCAGAAGGTCCAGGTGCGCTTCGGCCCAGGCGGCGTTGGGCTGGATCACGCAGGCGTCTCCGAACCGGTCAATGATGACACCGGGAAAACCGTCGGCCTCGGCATGGACCAGCCGGTAGAAGGGCGCATCGAACAGCCGTTCGCGCAGGTCGAGCGCGCGGCGCAGGCGGGTTTCGAACCACCCGGCATCCAGCTGCGCCGACAGGTCGCGATCCAACACCCGGCACATGATCTTGGAATCCGGGTTCACTGCCACCAACGCGATCGGGGCGCGTTTGTCATCCTCAAGCACGGCCAGCACACCAGGCGCGATCTTGCGGGTGCGCCGGTCGGTGACGATGTCATTGGCATAGACCCAGGGAAAGCCGTGGCGCAGACCGCGCGCGTTGGCTTTGGGTTTCAAACGGATTCTGGGGCGGTCGGGCATGTCGGCTTGGGTCATGGCGCCCTCATAGTCGCGATTGCGCGGGCAGAAAAGCCCCTCTGGCGATCCGTCAGCGTTGGCGCGCCCGCCAGCCGCCGCGCCTGCGCGGAGCCTGCGCGGTGTCCAGCCCTTCGCGCAGAACCTGTGTCATGGGATGGTCGGCATCCTGTGCGGTATAGACAGCATGCAACTCGGTCAGCGTCTGCTTCTGGTCGCGCCCGTCCGGAAGGCTGAGCGCCCAGTCCAAAAAGATGCTGCGACACTCGGGCAGCGTGATTCCGTCGATGCGATAGGCCTCGCGGATCAGGCCCTTGGGGTCGTTCGGGTCGTCACTGCGCGCCATCCGCACTCTCCTCGATCACCGCGCCGATCACTTCGGCTGCGGCAGCATAGCTGTCTTGCAAGGTGGACTGTAACTGCTCGACCTGCTCGAATCCGGTCGCCCGACACAGAAAGGCCGTGCCCCCCTGCCCGATCTTGTCGGCCTCGATCACCTTGCCCGACAGTAGCCGCGCCGCGCATTGCACCGACCAGCATAGGTCATATGCGTCCTTCAACACCTGCGCCTGAGCGACATCCAAGAGACCCGCAGCGACCGCTCCGTCCAAGCCCGAGTCGACGTCGCGCTGTGGCGCTCCGGACAACAGTGCGCCGGTTTCGGCCATCAGTTCGATATCCAGCAGACGGCCGGGGCCGTTCTTGACATCCCAGACACCGGCGGGCGATTTCGCGGCCGCGAGGCGTGCGCGCATGTCGGACACTTCGCGCAGGACCTGATCCTTGTCGCGCGGGCGAGACAGGAATTGCGTGCGGAAAGCTTCGAAATCGTCTGCCAGATCCGTGTTGCCTGCGACTGCACGCGCGCGGGTCAAGGCCAGATGCTCCCAAACCCAGGCTTCCTCTTGTTGGTAATGAGTGAAGCTGGCCCAGCTTGTGGCGACTGGCCCCTGATTGCCGGACGGCCGCAGTCGCATGTCGACCTCGTACAACCGTCCTTGCGCCATCGGTGCCGACAGGGCGGTAATCAGCGCCTGTGTAAAGCGCGCATAGTAGGTTCGCGTGGCCAGTGGCTTGGGGCCGTCGGACATGTCCACCGCTTGCGGGTCGTAGATCACGATCATGTCCAGATCGGATTGCGAGTTCAGCCGAGCGGCCCCCAACGACCCCATGCCCAGCACCACAGCGCCACGCCCTGGGGGGGAGCCGTGCTTCTGCGCAAACTGCCGCTCTACGCAGGGTAAGATCGCGGCGATGACAACCTGCGCGAGGTCCGCGTATTGCCGCCCGGCCTGCAATCCGTCGATCAGACCGCGCAGGTGGTGCACACCGATACGGAAATGCCATTCCTTGCACCAGCGCCGCGCCAGATCCAGCTGCGTTTCATAGTCCGACTCAGCCGCCAGCGCGTGGGACAGTTCAGCCTGCAAGGCGGACTGACCGGGCCAATCGGCAAAGAAGCTGCCACCGATCACCGCGTCGAACACCTGCGCATTGCGCGACAGGTGCGCGGCCAGTGCATGCGAGGTTCCGACGATGTCGACCAGCAGGTCGATCAGATGCGGGTTGGCTTCGAACAGCGAAAACAGCTGCACACCAGCGGGCAATCCGGCCAGAAACCCATCCAGCGCCAGCAGCGCCTCGTCGGGACGGGCGGTCTTGGCCAGCCGGGCCAGCAATTCGGGTTTGAGCCGCTCGAAAATGCGCGCGCCCCGTTGCGAACGCAGCGCGGGATAGGTTGTCCACCGGGCCAGAACGCCGGCGTCGAACTCAACCGGGGGCGCTGCGGTCGGCGCGGGGCCGGCGCCGGGCGCGAAAAAGCCCTCGGTCAGCTCGTGCACCTCGGTCAGGCGGCGTGTCAGATCGGCTGTCAGGTCGGCGCTGGTGGTGCCCATCAGGCAGGCGATGCGCTCGATCCCGTCGGACGACTGCGGCACCTTGTGGGTCTGCGCGTCATGCACCATCTGGATGCGGTGCTCGACCTCGCGATGTGCGCGGTAATGGTCGGTCAACTTGTCGGCCACGTCCTGCGGCACCCAGTCCTTGGCTGCCAGCGCGGCCAGTCCCGGCACCGTGCCGCGCACGCGCAGGTCGGGGTCGCGGCCCCCGGCAATCAACTGCCGCGTCTGGGTAAAGAACTCGATTTCGCGAATGCCGCCCTGCCCCAGCTTCATGTCATGGCCGGGGATCGTCAGAGCCCCCCCGGTGCCCTTGTTCTCGCGGATGCGCAGGCGCATGTCGTGAGCGTCCTGGATGGCGGCGAAATCCAGATGGCGGCGCCAGACAAAGGGCCGCAGGGTCTCCAGAAACCGCTGCCCGGCGGCGATGTCACCGGCGCAAGGGCGGGCCTTGATATAGGCTGCACGCTCCCATGTGCGGCCTAGGCTTTCGTAATAGCGCTCGGCCGCCTCGGTCGCCATGCAGACGGGGGTGACCGCAGGATCGGGGCGCAGGCGCAGATCGGTGCGGAACACGTACCCATCGGCCGTCTTGTCGCTGAGCGTAGCGCAGAAATTGCGCGTGGCCCGCACCATGCCCTGCCGCGCCTCATAGAAATCGTCGGGATCGTACCGGGTTTCGTCGAACAGCACGATCAGGTCGATATCCGAGCTGTAGTTCAGTTCGTGCGCACCCATCTTGCCCATCGCCAGGATCACCATCCCCGCGGCGGTTTCGACGTCGTCTTCGGTCATGCCGGGCAGCTTCTTGCGCCGGATCAGCGCCGCGATCTCGGCCTTGGCCGCGATGTCCACGGCAAGCGCCGCAAAGTCGGTCAGTGCCGTCGTGACCTGCTCGAGGTTCCAAGCTCCGGAAAGGTCGGCCAGGGCCGTCAGCAAGGCAAGCCGATGCTTGGCCTGCCTCAGGCCCGGTTTCAACTGGTCAGGAGCCAGCGCGCGTGCGTCGTCCATGATCTGCGCAAAGCCGTGCTGCGGCCGATCCAGCGCCGGGGCCAGCCAATTGCGCTCACGGTCGATCAAGCTCTTGAGGTACGGGCTGCTGCCTGCGGCACCGGTCACCAGCTCGGACTGATCAGCGGTCAGATCCGGCACTGCGGCGCAGGCTTCTCGCCCCAATTCGGGGTCGTAGGGACGCGGGACGCGTTGGATGGTAAGATTGTCGGTCATGGGCGAATTCCGGTCAGTTAACGTCGACTGGAGTGTCCTGGCTGAAGGTATTGATCCAGCCATCATCCCGGCGTTCCCACAACGATGAGATCAGCATCGCCTCGCGCGCGGACGCACCCGGCCGCTGATAGTCCGCCCGGTAGGACAACAGGACGATATCCGATGTCAAAACGCGCAGTTGCGCCGCGCTCAACTCATATGACTCCATGGTCGGGCTGTCTGCGAACTGACCCACATGATCGTCACGATTGGCGAAACCGGATGGGTATACGCCCAGAAAATCGGCGCTCAGCAACGCCCGGTCCGCCTGCGCATCACCCTCGACCAAAGCGGTCCAGACCTGTTGCTCCAGGTTCAGGATTTCTTCAAGCGTCGGGGCGGGCTTGTCGTTGTGCGTGTTCATGCCCGCACGTTGCGCAGGATCAGAACTGCCGTCAACCGGGGCACTTAATGTAAATCTTTTTCACATCACCCCTTGCATCCGGGCCGGGCCACCCCATCTAGATCAATGTGAACACAATTTACATCAACCTGGAGAGCCCAAATGACCGCATTGTCCGAACACGCCGTCCCCCGCAACCCGGGATGGTTGCACCGTGCAGAGGCCTGGCTTGACGACAAGGGCAAAGGCGCCTGGATCGCTGCCATGGTCCTTGGTTTCATCTTCTTCTGGCCCGTCGGCCTGGCCCTTCTGGCCTATATGATCTGGAGCAAACGCATGTTCAGCAAATCCTGCAGCCGCCGCCATTCCTGGCACAGCCACATGAGCGCGATGAAGCCCTCGGGCAACAGCGCATTCGACGCCTACAAGGCCGACACGCTGGCCCGCCTGGAACGGGAACAACAGGATTTCGAAGCCTTCCTGCACCGCCTGCGCGAAGCCAAGGACAAGGCCGAGTTCGACCAGTTCATGAACGAACGCGCTCAGGAGAATACGGCGGACGACAAGGACGAAACCGCCTGATACCCTACCGCCCTGCCCCTCTCTGCGGGACAGGGCAAACCTCAACAACCGACTGGAAATTCCTTCATGTCTCATCTGCCCGACCCGGATCGTCAGCCGGACTTCTACAAATCCGTTGCGATCAAACGCTTCTTCGCGTGGCTGTTCGATATCGCCTTTATTTCGCTGCTGTGCACGGTTGCCATTCTGCTGACCTTCGGCATGGGCCTGTTCGTCATCGCGCTGATCTATGCGGTCGTCAGTTTCATCTACCGAGTCGTCACCATCGCAAACGGGTCTGCCACGCTGGGCATGCGCTTTATGGGGATTGAGCTGCGCGACGCATTTGGCGAACGTATGGATACCGGCAAGGCCGTCGCGCATACAGCCGGTTACTTTGTCAGCATGGCGTTTCCGATCCTGCAGATCATCTCGGTCATCATGATGCTGACCAGTGCCCGCAACCAGGGCCTGACCGATGCCTTCCTCGGCACCGTAATGCTGAACCAGCGCGCCTGACACGGCCCGTTTCTGGGACTTGGCGACCCCAGAAACGGTTGCTATCATCGGCCCCGAGGAAACACGGGGCCTTCATGCGACACACGCTGCCGATTGCGCCGCAGTTCTATGTGACTGCACCACAGCCCTGCCCTTATCTCGAGGGCAGGATCGAGCGTAAGCTGTTCACCGCCCTTCAGGGCGAAGGCGCGGATCAGCTGAACAACTCTCTGTCGCAGCAGGGTTTTCGCCGGTCTCAAAACGTACTTTATAGGCCTTCCTGCACCGATTGTGCGGCCTGCCTGTCGGCCCGGATCGACGTCTCGGCATTTTCTCCGACCAAAAGCCAGAAACGCGCGGCGCGGCGCAATGCGCATCTTCAGCGACGCGCGACCTCACCTTGGGCCACCGACGACCAGTACGAGCTGTTTCGGCGGTACCTGGACACACGGCACGCTGATGGCGGCATGGCGGATATGGACGTGTTCGAATTCGCAGCGATGATCGAGGAGACTCCGATCCGCAGCCGCGTCGTTGAATATGCCGACCCCAAGACCGGAAACCTGATCGCCGTCAGCCTGACCGATGTTCTGGATGACGGGTTGAGCATGGTCTATTCCTTCTATGATCCGAACCAGCCGCAAAGCTCACTGGGAACCTATATGATCCTCGATCATATCGACATCGCGCGCGAGGCCGGGCTGCCCTATGTTTATCTGGGCTATTGGGTCCCCGGCAGCCCCAAGATGGGCTACAAGGTGAAATTCGCCGGGCTCGAGGTCTATGTCAAAGGCGGGTGGCAGCGTGTGGACGACCCGGAGGCGTTCACCGACTCAACGCATCACCCGCTTTCGACTGCTCCGATTGCCGAGCAGGTCGCGAATATCCAACTTCCCGATCGCCACCCTACCAAAGGTTGAATTCCGATGCAGCAAGGTTTGCACGCCGTCACCTTGGTGGTGCCGGACTATGATGACGCGATCGCGTTCTACACCAAGACGCTTCGGTTCCGGCTGACCCAGGAAATCGATCTGGGCGAAGGCAAACGATGGGTTTTGGTTACGCCCCCCGGCAGCGATGGGGCAGCTCTGCTGTTGGCCAAGGCTGACGGAGACAGCCAACGGGCCGCAATCGGTAATCAGACCGGAGGTCGTGTCGGGTTTTTCCTCAGAACCGATGATTTCGCCCGCGATCACGCAGACATGCTGGCCAACGGGGTCCGGTTCGAGGAAGAGCCCCGCCACGAACCCTATGGCATCGTTGCCGTCTGGCAGGATCCGTTCGGGAACCGTTGGGACCTGATCCAGTTCACCTGACAACCGGCGTCAGCCGGGACCAAAGCAAAGGGGGCCTCGCGGCCCCCTTTTCAGTTTGACAACGCCATCACCGATCAGTTCGGGATCAGGTCCGGCACGATCGTCACGATCGACGGGAAGAACCACAGGATTCCGATGCCAACCACCTGGATCAGCACGAAGGGGATGATCCCGCGGTAGATATGGCCCGTCGTTACCTCTTTCGGCGCCACGCCGCGCAGATAGAACAGCGCGAAGCCAAATGGCGGCGTCAAGAACGAGGTCTGCAGGTTCACCGCCACCATGATCGTCACCCATTTCGGGTCGAACGACCCGCCATAGATCACCGGACCCACGATCGGGATCACGATGTAGATGATCTCGAGGAAGTCCAGCACGAAGCCCAGGATGAACAGCACCAGCATCACGATCAGGAAGACCGTGAACTCGTTGTCAAAGCTCTTGAGGAACTGCTGGATATAGTGTTCCCCGCCGAACGAGATCACCACCAGGTTCAGCAGCTGCGATCCGATCAGGATGGTGAAGACCATCGAGGTCACCTTGGCGGTTTCCCGCACCACCGGTGTCAGAACACCGCTGGCATACAGCACCCAGCAGGCGAACAGCAGGCCGAACAGCGCATAGAGGTAGGTGGCATAGGCCAGGATGAACGCAATCCAGGTCTCGACGCTTACATCGCCTTGGTTCACGCGGAGGTCAAAGTTGACACCCAGCAGAAGGCAGATGATGACAGCGAAGGTGGACCAGATGATCACTTTGCCCGACCGTCCCTGATCCTGCAGTTTGCGATAGGCCGCCAGCATGATGGCCCCGCCTGCCCCCAGCGCTGCTGCCGGAGTCGGGTTGGTCACACCACCCAGGATCGATCCAAGTACCGCGATGATCAGAACCAGCGGCGGGAATACCACGCGGATCAGATCATTGGTCGCACAGCGCGCCGCCGCTTCCTTGCAGCCATACATGGCAAGCCCGAAAGGCAGCGCCAGCAGCAGGAAGGTGGCCCCCGACGAGGTGGTCGGCGCAATCAGCAGCACATCGACCAGCAGCATCAGGATCAGCCCGATTGCACCCACGATCAGCGGCTGCGGCGATCGCGAGGGCGCGATGCCGCGACCCAGAACCAGCGTCAGACCCAGCAGTACGACCATGACCGCAACACCGGTGCCGATCGGGGCGGCAGCCGCAATCTTGGCTTCACGGGCCGAGGCCAGTTCTTCTTCGCTCAGCCGTTGCGCTTCGGTTGCGCCACCGGCAGCATCGATGGCTTCCTGCTCGGCCACGGCCTTGTCCCAGGCCGCCTGGCCGTGCAGGTCGATCATCGAGGCCTTGCACTCCTCGGACACGTTGGTGCGCAGCGAGGCTGCCTCACCGATGTCCGAGAAGCCGGAAACCGTGATATTCTGGCTGCCAATGACACCGGCGCTTCCCAGCAGAACTGCGCCCACGATCAGTGCGACCGGGGCACCCAGCAGCCAGGTCAGGCCTTCCGAGCGGGTGATGGTCTCGCCGCTGCCGCCTGACAGTTCGACCGCAGGTGCCTTGTGCGGGTTGAGCAGCGCGTAGCCAAAGGCATAAAGCGCATAGAGCAGCGCCAGCATGATCCCCGGCAGCAGCGCCGCCTGGAAGAGCGTCCCCACCGAAACCACGGCCGGCTCGCCCAGATAGGTCAGCGCGTCGGTACAGCCCGCTTCGACTGCGCGGGTCTCCTGCGCCGTCGAATACAGGTCACCCGCCAGCGTGCCCAGCAGAACGATCACGATCGAGGGCGGTATGATCTGCCCCAGCGTGCCCGAGGCCGCGATCACACCCGTCGCCAGCTCTGGCGAGTAGTTGTTGCGCAGCATGGTTGGCAAGGCCAGCAAGCCCATCGTCACCACGGTCGCGCCCACAATCCCGGTCGAAGCTGCAAGGAATGCCCCCACAACCACGAT
This sequence comes from Ruegeria sp. CG8, assembly GCF_056537165.1. Taxonomy (NCBI): domain Bacteria; kingdom Pseudomonadati; phylum Pseudomonadota; class Alphaproteobacteria; order Rhodobacterales; family Roseobacteraceae; genus Ruegeria; species Ruegeria sp. CG8. The sequence continues at coordinate 269,083 of NZ_JBQFRA010000002.1, forward strand.
CGACACCGCCAGACCACCCGGCAGCGGGCCAAAGACGCGCGCCATCGTGGTCAGCAGATCGTTGGCGATTTTCGAGCGTTCCAGCGTGATGCCCATCAGCACGAACATCAGCACCGCCAGCAGAGTCTCGATCGACTGACCGGCCAGAACTCGTTCGTTGATACGGTTCACGATGAAGGACACGTTGCGGTCCAACGCGGTTTCCCAACCCTGAACAAAGACCGGCTCGGCGATCCTTGGCAGGTCCGGGTATCGGAACACGGATATCACATCGGGTTTCACACCCGAGTTCACGATGTCCCGATAGGCTTGCGAGCTTGTGTCGATCGCCTGGTGGATCAACAATCCGGCGCTGTCCAGCGCGGCGATGATCCCGAAAGAGATGATGCCGGCCCCGCCGATGGCAAACGCCACCGGAAAGCCGCTGAGAATTCCACCAAACAGGCAGAGGAATACGATAATGAGGCCTATCTCGACGCCATCAAGTCCGAATAGCATTGTCTTGGTCTCCGTCCTTAATGTGTGCCTTCGTAGGCTTCTTCACCATCGCCAAGGCTATCCTTGTCGAGGTATTTTCCAGCGCTTTCCGGGCCTTCGACATATTCGAGATAGGACCGGTAGAAGAACGCGATCGCGTGCAGGAACACCATCGCGGCAAAGGCCACAAGCAGGATCTTGAACAGGAAGTAGGCATTGAAACCGTTGGGGCTGAAGCCGATGGTTTCGACGTTCCAGCGCAGCGCGCGGGATTTCATCACCAGCCGATCCAGCGTGTCGCTGGCCGAGGGCTTCGGCACGATCAGGTGACGCCACATGAAGTACCAGCCATACATCCAGGTCAGCACGGCGATGGGCATCATGAACAGGATCGAGCCCAGCATGTCGACCACGCGCTTGGCCCGGTGCGAGATGCCGGCATATACGAGGTCCACGCGGACGTGGCCGCCCTGCACGAAGGTATAGGTGCAGCACAGGCAGACGACGAGCGCGTTGTACAGCTTCAGCTCTTCGGCGTACCAGCTGATATCCATCTGAAACGGGATACCCAGACCAAACGCCATGTCAGGCCGCGCGAATACGCGCTGCATGAATACGATGACGATTTGCTGGATCACCATCAGCAGGCCCGCCCAGGCAAAGAAACGCCCGGTCGTGTTGGCGAACCCTTCCAAAACGCGCACCATGCCCCACATGAAGCCGCGGAAATAAAGCCCGATCGCGGTCAGCACGAGGAAGATCGTGAAGACCACGAAAAAGAACTCGACCGACCCGCCGTAGTAGACAAAGCGCATGATTGCTTCTTTGTCCGACCAGTTCAGCCACAGCTGCGGATGCGTGATGGCGTATCCGAAATTATAGAAGGCTTCGGCGATGCTCTGAACGAACCAGACCAGTCCGTTCCACAGGGCGCCGAAGAACGAGATACCGTTTTCGTCCTGCATAATGTCCCCAGGTCCCGTTGGTTGCGACGCTGATTATAGCGGAAAACCGTGCGATCCGCGCATCTGCAACAGGAAAGGCTTCCCCGCGCGGGGCGGGGAAACCGTTTGATTGCCAGACGGCCAGTTAGCCCAGAACGCGGTCGCGCTGCGCGGTGTAGACGCCCGACGACATGTTCAGCCACGACGACGAGGCCTTCATCGATGCCATCGCGCTGTCGTGGATCTTCTTGAACAGCTCGTCGCTCATGTTCTCGGCCAGAACTTCCTGGCTGGCTTGTCCGAAGGCATCCCAGACACTGTCGGGGAATTCCATGACCTTCACGCCACCGGCCTGCAGACGCTGCAGCGCCGCGCCGTTGTTGGCCAGGAACTGTGCCAGGTTCCACTGGTGCGCTTCGCCGGCAGCGATTTCGATGATCTTCTGGTGCGCCGGCGAGAGGCTTTCGAACACGTCGCGGTTGGTGGCCAGCGACAGGCCTGCGCCCGGCTCGTGGAAACCGGCGGTGTAGTAGATCTTGGTGATCTCCTGGAAACCGGCCTTTTCGTCGGCCCAGGGACCGATCCACTCGGTGCCGTCGATGGCACCCGAGGACAGCGCCTGATACACTTCCGAACCCGGAATGTTCTGAACCGATGCGCCCAGCTTGCCCAGCGCCTTGCCGCCCAGACCCGGCATACGGAACTTCAGGCCGTTGAAGTCTTCGGGGCTATTGATCTCTTTCGAGTACCAGCCGCCGGCCTGCGCACCGGTGTTGCCTGCCAGGAACGATTTCAGGCCGAAGATCTGGCCCAGTTCGTCATGCAGCTCCATGCCGCCATCGAAATAGTACCAGTTCACCAGTTCCTGCGCGGTCATACCGAACGGAACGGCCGTGAAGAACGCGTAGCCCGGGTGCTGACCGACAAAGTAATAGTCGGCGGCATGGTACATGTCAGCCTGACCCGACGAGACGGCGTCGAACACTTCGAACGCGCCCACCAGTTCGCCCGCTGCCTTGATGTCAACCGTCAGGTTGCCGTCGGACATTGCGGTGATGCTGTCGGCGCAACGCTGCGCGCTGTCGAACACGCCAGCCAGACCGCGGCCCCACGAGGTAACCATGGTCAGCGTGCGCTTGCCCTGCGCATAGGCGGGTGCCGCCAATGCGGTTGCCGCTGCGGCCGAGCCGCCCAGTGCCGACGTCTTTAGAAACTTACGACGATCCATAAGAGTAATCCTCCCCTTCATAGTCACGACTCGGGCAGCGCCCGAGCCAGTCGTTTACGGTAGCGTCACCCTAATGAAGGCCGTTTGAAAAGGAATACCTATTACTACGTAGATCGGATGGTTTTTTCTGCGGAACGCGCAAATGAGGGGCTCATTTTGACCCGCAAACCGCGAGTCCTGGGCGTTTCGAGCGCCGGAATGCCCAATCTCTTTGCAATTTCACCCCCGCTTGCGTATCGATTCGACCATGGGGAAACTCCGCGCTCTGCTTTCACTGACCTACGCTCAGAAGCTGTCGCTGGTTGCGGCCATTCCGCTGGTCGTGGCCGTGGCCGCGATCGCGGTCATGGTGGCCTACGAAGCCCGCGCGACGGCTGAACGCGAGATCAAGGCGTTGGAGCGTCGGCTGATCGAGGCCAAGAAGGAAGAGCTGCGCAATTACGTGACACAGGCCCGAAACGGCTTCGCTTATATCTACGGACGCGCGTCTCCGGATGACAAGGTTGCCCAGAATCTGGTGACCCAGATCCTGTCGGCGATGATTTACGGAAAGGACGGGTTCTTCTTCGTATATGATTATGACGGCAACAACCTTGTTAGCCCGCGCCAGACCGAGTTCATCAATCAGAACTGGGAGGGCCTGACGGACAGCGAGGGTGTTCCGGTCGTCGACGAGTTCATCCGCCTGGCCCGGCAGGGTGCCGGATGGCACAGTTTCATGTGGCAGAAGCCCTCGACCGGCGAAGAGGCCATGATGATCGCCTATGTCGTCGGCCTGCAGGATTGGCGTTGGGCCGTGGGAACCGGTGTATTCATCGACGACATCGTGGCCACCGTAGCCAATGCCCGCGCCGAGGTCGAAGCGCGGGTGCAACGCACGTTCCTGTATATCGGCGGTATCGTTCTGGCGGCGGTTCTGATCGTCTTCGCCTCGGGGATGCTGTTGAACATCCGCGAACGCCGGCTTGCGGATGCCAAGCTGAAGGAACTGACCAAGCGGGTCATCGACGCGCAGGAGGAAGAGCGCGGCCGCGTGGCGCGTGAACTGCATGACGGGATCAGCCAGATCCTGGTCGGGGTGCGCTATGCACTGGACAATGCCCGGCGGCGCCTGTCCAAGGGCGATCATGACGGCGCACGTGCGCCGCTGGACAAGGGCATCGACAACCTGGGCACCGCGATTACCGAAGTGCGTCGCATCAGTCGCGACCTGCGGCCCGGCGTATTGGATGACTTGGGCCTTGGCCCGGCCCTGAAGGCGCTGACCGATGATTTCCGCGAACGGACCGGGATCGAGACCGAGTTCTCGACCGTCGTGTTCCGCAATCGTCTGGACCAGGACAGCAAGATCGCCCTCTACCGTATCGCGCAAGAGGCGCTGACGAATATCGAACGCCATTCTGGCGCAACCCGCGTCACGATCGACCTGCGCGGCCACAAGAAGGGCGCGACCATGCGCATCACCGACAACGGCCGTGGCCTTCGGTCACGACCGGGCCGGGTCAGCACCGGGATCGGGCTGCGCAACATGCAAGAGCGCATAGAACAGCTTGACGGATCCCTGCGTATCCTGTCATCACGCGGCGCACAAAGTGGTACGGTGATCGAAGTCAGCCTGCCGCTGAGCCACCTGTTGCCGCCGCAGGAAGACGCGACACCCAAAGGAAAGGCCGGTTCCTGATGACCGAAACGATCCGAGTCCTTATCGTCGACGATCACCCCATGGTCGCCGAGGGCATCCAGTCGATCCTCGAGAGCTTTGACGACATCAAGGTGGTCGGCACGTTGGGCAATGGCCGCGACGCGGTGGATCAAGCCGCGCGCCTGCAGCCCGAAGTCATCCTGATGGATCTGAACATGCCGGGGCTCGGGGGGCTCAGCGCCACTGAACTGATCCTCGAACGGTTGCCCGATACCCGCATTCTCATTCTGTCGATGCATGACAGCCCGGAATACATCTCGACCGCATTGAGCCATGGGGCCAAGGGCTACGTTCTCAAGGATGTGCCGACGGACGAAATCAAGCAGGCCATAGACGCGGTCATGCGTGGAGAGCGCTATTTGTGCACCGGGGCGATCGGATCGCTGGAACCGAAAGAGGATGCGGCGCGCGAAGCGCTCACCGGGCGTGAGCAGACGATCCTCCTGGAACTGGCGCAGGGCAAGTCGAACAAGGAAGTCGCGCTGGCGCTGGATATTTCGGTTCGCACGGTCGAAACCCATCGCAAAAACATCAAGCGCAAGCTGGGCATCTCATCAACTGCCGGCCTGACCCGATACGCGCTGGAACATGGCGTTTTGCAAGGAACCGGCGTGGCCTTCTGACGTCTGCGCCATCAGCGCAGCTTCCGCGCTTCAGCGGATTCCCTCGCCGAAAAAGACCAGCGTGCCGTCCTCATCCAGAACGTGAAACTCTCGCTGTTGATATGGCTGATCGAATGGCGCACGGACCCGCCCTTCGGGGAGATCTTCGAGTTTGGGACGCAGGCTTTCGTACAAATCGTCTATATCCTCGACATCGACATAGAAGGATTGCTCGTGGCCCAGCGGCAGGCCATCCGCGCGCGGCGGGCATTCCAGCAGGCGAATTGCAACCGGGCCAAGCCTGAGAAAAGCATAGTTGTCTTGCGTGAACCCACACGCGAAACCCAGACGATCGCAGTAGAATGCAATTTGCCGGCTCAGCGAGGAACACAGGACAAAAGGGGTCAGCTGAAGAATACGTGGCACCTTGCACTCCCTGGCAGGATTTGACTGCTCCACCCTAGCACGGGTCAGTCCAGAAGCTCATCGTTTCGCAACCCCTCCCTGTCGTGATGACACGGCAGCACACGGCCATAGAGCTGCCGGGTACGCTCGACCCCGCCACACATGCCTTCGGCCTCGACAAAGGAGAATATCCCCACGTAGCGCGGCCGTGCACCCGACACCGGCGCCACGCGATGCAAGGAATAGCGCCCCCTAAAGATCTGCAGATCACCGGGATTGAGCTCCAACTGGCGTACCATTCCCATATTGCCGTCTAGAACCATCGCCACCTTGTCAAAGTTCTCCTCCTCAGCGGTGCGCAGGTTCGGCGCGTATTCAAAGGCGCCGCCTTGCTCGCCATTCTGGATCGCCAGAGTAACCGTGTAGTTGTTCGTATCGAAATGCCAAGGAAAGCCCTGCCCCTCTTCGACCACGTTGATGATCACATCCGCCAATGGATCATCGTAGCGAAAGAACCGATCCGCGGGTTCATTCAGCGCTTCGCGGATGAAGGGCAGAAATCCTTCGAACTCGTAGATTCTGCGCAGGGGACCGGTAGACGGGAAATTGTCGGCCGGAACAAAGGCGTTCGACCGGTCATAGAACCGACGGATCGGGTGGGCGATACCAAAGCGGGGATCGTCCTTGGTGAAATAGGCGTTGGTCCGGTTGAAACTGCGATGCGCACTCGGCGCGACGGCTTCGGCTTCGGTCAGCAACTGACCCAACCCGTCTTCGTGGACAAATCCGGGTAAAACTGCGCAACCATCTTTGTCGAGGTCACGACGAATGTCATCGATCAACCGATCATAGGCCGCCGAATTCGGACGATCTATCGGATAGCGCCCGAGGTCCACCAGATCCATCAGCATGCCGTCCTCCCTGACTTGTTCGCAGCCCCAGCCTGACCCAGCCCGGCCCCCGCATCATGCCCGTTTCAGACATCGCTCTGACGCATTCTGACCTCGACCACCGCTCGGAACTCGGCAAAACTCGGCCAGTATTTCCGGAAATTTCCCCACATGCGGCAATCTGCGCAACAAAATGTCGCAAAATTCGACACCAGAGTCAGGAAATTGGCCAGATTGCCTGTTGACGCCCCTTCGCGCCGCCCATAATGTCTGCCCCACGCAAAAAGGAGCCTCTGGCGATGAGAACGCTAGTCGTAATCGTAGGAACCACGCGCATGGGCCGGTAACGGTAAACCATAATCGAACCCATGCGCCTCCGAAACTTCGGGGGCTTTTTTTTGTCAAACGCAAGACACATGTCGCGAACGGAGCAAAGCAGATGACACGTGAGATGACCGGCGCAAAGATGGTGGTCCAGGCCCTCAAGGATCAGGGCGTGGACACGGTATTCGGATACCCCGGCGGCGCCGTGCTACCGATCTATGACGAGATCTTTCTGCAAAATGACATCCGTCACATCCTGGTGCGGCATGAACAGGGCGCGATACATGCCGCCGAGGGCTATGCCCGTTCAACCGGCAAACCCGGTGTCGCACTGGTGACCTCGGGGCCCGGCGCGACCAACGCGGTGACCGGCCTGACCGACGCGCTTCTGGATTCGATCCCGATCGTGGTTCTGACCGGTCAGGTGCCGACGTTCATGATCGGCTCGGATGCGTTCCAAGAGGCGGACACGGTGGGCATCACCCGGCCCTGCACCAAGCACAATTGGCTGGTCAAAGACACCAACTCGTTGGCGGAAACCATGCACGAGGCGTTTCATGTCGCCACCGCGGGCCGTCCCGGTCCTGTGTTGATCGACATCCCCAAAGACGTTCAGTTTGCCACCGGCAAATACAACGCGCCGAAACCATCGACCTCGCATTATCAACCGGCGCTCAAGGGCGACATCGAAGAGATCACCGAACTGGTCGCCGCCATCGAAACCGCCAAGCGGCCGGTGTTCTATACCGGCGGCGGCGTGATCAATTCGGGTCCTGCCGCCAGCCAACTGCTGCGCGAGCTGGTGGACGCGACCGGGTTCCCCATCACTTCGACCCTGATGGGCCTGGGCGCCTATCCGGCATCGGGCAAGAACTGGGTCGGGATGCTGGGCATGCACGGTCTGTACGAGGCGAACATGGCCATGCATGACTGTGATCTGATGATCAATGTCGGCGCCAGGTTCGACGATCGGATCACGGGGCGTATCGACGCCTTTTCGCCCAAGTCGAAAAAGGCGCATATCGACATCGATCCGTCCTCGATCAACAAGGTGATCCGGGTGGACATCCCCATCGTGGGGGACGTGGCGCATGTTCTGGAAGACGTGCTGAAGGTCTGGAAGGCGCGTGGTCGCAAAACCAACACCGAAGCGATCGCCAAGTGGCAGGCCCAGATCACGGACTGGCGCAAGGTCAACTGCCTTGCCTACACCAACAGCGAAAAGGCTATCAAACCCCAATACGCGCTGGAACGGCTCGAGGCGCTGACCAAGGATCACGATCGCTATGTCTGTACCGAGGTGGGCCAGCACCAGATGTGGGCCGCGCAATTCCTTGGGTTCGAAGACCCCAACCGCTGGATGACCTCGGGCGGGCTGGGCACCATGGGCTATGGCTTCCCGGCTTCGATCGGTGTGCAGATGGCACATCCGGACGCACTGGTGATCAACGTTGCGGGCGAGGCCAGCTGGCTGATGAACATGCAGGAGATGGGCACCGCCGTCCAATACCGCCTGCCGGTGAAGCAGTTCATCCTGAATAACGAACGCCTGGGCATGGTGCGCCAGTGGCAGGAACTGCTGCATGGCGAACGCTACTCGCATTCGTGGTCCGAGGCCCTGCCCGATTTCGTCAAGCTGGCCGAGGCCTTCGGGGCCAAGGGGATCATCTGCAAAGACCCGGCCGATCTGGATGACGCGATCATGGAGATGATCAATTACGACGGTCCGGTGATCTTTGACTGCCTCGTCGAAAAGCACGAGAACTGCTTCCCCATGATCCCGTCGGGCAAGGCCCATAACGAGATGCTGCTGGGCGAGGCCGAAACGAAGGGTGTCATTCAGGCTGGCGGCGCGGTGCTGGTTTGATATTGCTTGCGGACACAGGGCCATGCTGTTGGCCCTGATGGACGCACACAGGACAGGACGGAACATGCCCGGCATCCCCACTCAGACATCTCCACGCGAGAACCTGCAGATTTTTGCGGGGCGTCGCGGCTGGCAGTTGGGCATTCTTGTCCCTGCGCTGGTGCTTGGGGTCTTTGTCATCTGGCTCGGCCTCAGCTGGAGCGAGATCGCGGCCAATGGCAGCGCCGGCTTTCCGATCGACTTTCGGGTCTTCTGGGCCGCCGGACGTCTGGCCCATCTGGGTGAGCCTCTGTCGGCTTTCAGTGTCGACAGCCTGACCGCCATGCACAACGTCATCAAGGAAGATGACTGGATGCCCTGGTCTTACCCGCCCGCGTTTCTTGCAACGCTTCAACCCTTGGGCGCCCTTCCCTTCCCCATTGCCTGGCTGGTCTTCTCGATCGCGTCGATCGTCGCGATGATATTCGCCGCCCGGCCGTTCGCGGAAGGCATCACACCGGTCTGGTTCGCATTTGCGCTGCCACCCGCGATATTGCCGACCCTGTTCATGGGGCAGACCGCAGCCCTGTGGATGGCCGGTTTGCTGGCGGCACTTGCAGCGCTCAAGAACCAACGTTTGGTTCTTGCCGGCTTTTTTATCGGCTTTCTGACGCTCAAACCTCAGCTGGGCATCCTGATTCCCTTTGCTTTGCTGGCGTGCCGGGCGTGGCCGACCATCATTTCGGCCGGCGTCACGACCCTGGTTATCTCGGGATTGGCGACCGCGCTCTACGGTCCGGAATACTGGCTGGAAATGCGCAACATGATGGCGGTCCACTTTTCGGTGGTGCGTGAAACCATCGTCGAAAACAATCTGATGCTCAGCCCCTATTCGACGCTCGCCAGCTTTGGGCTGCCCGAGCCCGTCGCCTTGGCCGTTCAGTGGACGATCACAGCCTGCGCGGCCATCATGGTCACGATCACCTGGCGCAGCCCCCGGATCGGTTTTGACCTGCGTGCCGCGGTGCTGGCGCTGGCGGTCATGCTGTCCACCCCATACCTGTGGTTCTACGAATCTGCTCTGATCTCCGCTGCGGGACTATTCCTTTTGCGCGCAGGTGTATTGACGAACAGCCCATGGGGCCTGGCGCTGGCCGGAGCGATGTGGCTGGGTGCCGCCCCCGCTTTCTTCGCCTTTCTGTTCCGCGGCGAAGCCGACATCTCGATCCGCCTGCTTTTTGCACCGCTTTTGTATCTTTCCTGTCTGGTCTGTATCGGCGCCGTTGTTCAACGGCTACGGGCGCCAGACTATTCCTCTGCCAACGATGAGGTCTTCCAATGACTGCACTCAAGATCCGAAAAGGTTCCACCCGCCACTCGGCCTACAACCTGCGCCCGACCTTCTCGGACGTGCAGGAACGCCACACGATTGCTGTTCTGGTCGAAAACGAACCGGGGGTTCTAGCCCGGGTCATCGGGCTGTTCTCGGGGCGCGGCTACAACATCGAAAGCCTGACCGTGGCCGAGGTCGACCATACCGGACACCTCAGCCGCATCACGATCGTCACCACTGGTACCCCGCAGGTGATCGAACAGATCAAGGCTCAGCTGGGCCGCATCGTCCCGGTGCATGACGTGCATGACCTGACAGTCGAAGGCCCTTCGGTCGAGCGGGAACTGGCGATCATCAAGGTCGTCGGCGAAGGCGACAAGCGGGTCGAGGCGTTGCGTCTTGCCGACATTTTCCGGGCCAATGTCGTGGACAGCACGTTGAATTCGTTCATCTTCGAAATCACCGGCGCGCCGGACAAGATCGATGCATTTGCCGATCTGATGCGCCCGCTGGGCTCTGTCGAGGTTGCACGGACAGGCGTCGCGGCCCTGCTGCGCGGCAACTGATTTTTCGCGAACCCATCAAAACGCCCCGTCACCCCGATCGACGGGGCGTTTTGCGTTGTCAGATCGTTTCCACAGGTGCACAACTGAGCACTGACAGGAAAAAGACCATACAAATGGGCTTAATGCCTATTGCGTTCGCGCCTGAGCGCGTTACGCTTCGACCAGAACACGCAAACTGCGTGTTCCATGGGGTCAATTTTACGATTTCTTGACTGGCGATCGGCCTTTCTGGCCGCTCCGGTCGTGTTTCCCGAACCGTTGCAAACCAGAGTGAGACATGGCCGTAGACACTCGCACGCCCGCCGAGCTGCGCAGCATGCTAGGGGCGAATCTCAGGCAACTTGCCGACCGCTATCCTTCGGTCGCCGAACTGTGCAGACAGCTGGGCGTCAACCGCACGCAGTTCAACCGGTATCTTTCTGGCGAGAGTTTTCCACGCCCGGACGTTCTGGACCGGATCTGCCGGTTCTTTGACGTGGACGCCCGCATTCTGCTGAAACCGCTTGAGGAAATCCCCGCGCCCCGGCGCTGTGACCTGCCCGAAAGCGTGGTTCAGTTCCTTCGGCCCGGACTGGCAGCCTTGACCGAGGACGCGTTTCCAAGCGGCGTCTATCTTGTGACGCAACATGGCGGCGAAGGCGATCCACGCGCCCATCATTGGCTGGTTCAAACCCGGCACCTGCATCAGTGTGCTGTCCTGCGCGGCTTCCTGCCGCCGGCCATGGCCGGCACGCGTTCCGCCACAGGCCGTGAACTTCGTGGCTTCGCCGCCTGCGCCGGACCCAATATCTACGCAGTGTTGTCGCGCGAGGCTGGTCGTGACAGCAAGACGATCGTGATCCGCAAGGACATGACCGATGGCAACGGCGTCTGGATCGGTTCGTGCATGGAGCACTCTTCGGCTACTCCGCACATCTACAGATTGGAAATCCGCCATCTGGGCCACGATTTCCGGGCAACGCTGGAGGCAGCAAGACTGGCGCGCCGAACATAGGAAACCGCCCAAACTCCCGCGCATGTCGTTGTGAGAAAAGCCGAAGTCGCAGAAGTGTAAGCGAGGGCCGGTCCCGGATGCCTAGGCTGGTGGGGAAGCGAGGAGAACCAGATGGCCAGCACCCCAACCGATCTGTCGGCTGTTCGTCAGAGCATTGAAACCGCTCTGGGTCTGCCCAATGCACATTATACCGACCCTGCCCTGCACGCCGAAGAAACTCGAGCCCTGCTGCTGGATGGCTGGGCCGGTCTCGCGGTCACCGCCGATGTCCCCGAGCCAGGTGACGCGGTTCCGCTGGAGTTCATGGGTATTCCGCTCCTGTTGCTGCGTGACCGTTCCGGTACGGTCCGTGTGTTTCAGAATATCTGCCGTCACCGCGGCATGATCCTGGTCGAAGAGCCCCGCAAGATCGAAGGCGCCATTCGCTGCCCCTATCACAGCTGGTGCTATTCCACCGAAGGCCGGCTGGTTGCCACGCCGCATGTGGGCGGCCCGGGCCAGAACGCACATGATGCGGTCAGCAAATCGGACCTCGGCCTGATCGAGGTGCGCAGCCATATCTGGCGCGACGTGGTGTGGATCAACGTCTCGGGCGACGCGCCGGCGTTCGAGGATGCCAACGCCAGGCTGATCGAGCGTTGGGCCGAGTTCGACAAACCGCTGTACCACGGCGGCCCGGAAAGTTCCTTTCGGTTGGACGTCAATTGCAACTGGAAGCTGGCGGTCGAGAACTACTGCGAAAGCTATCACCTACCGTGGGTGCATCCCGGGTTGAACAGTTACTCGCGGCTTGAGGATCACTATCACATCCAGGAGCCCGGCCTCTACTCCGGTCAGGGAACCTTGGTCTATCGGCAACTGAAAACTGAGGACGGTCGGGTTTTTCCCGATTTCGAGGGTCTCAGCCAGAAATGGGACACCGCAGCCGAATACATTGCTGCCTTCCCCAACGTGCTACTGGGCGTGCACCGGGACCACGCCTTCGCCATCATTCTGCGGCCCGAGGCCCAGAACCGGACCTCGGAGCACATCCACCTGTTCTATTCGGCGCCGGATACCGATGCGGATCTGCGCGCCCGCAATGCCGAGCAGTGGAAAGTGGTCTTTGAAGAGGATGTGTTCGTCGTCGAAGGGATGCAGCGTGGCCGCGCGGCGCCGGGGTTTGACGGCGGACATTTCTCGCCGGCGATGGACGGGCCGACGCATCTGTTCCACGACTGGGTGGCGCAGCGTCTGATGGCACATCGCACCGATTTGGCCGCTGAATGACCGACCTGCACACCCGCCTTCTGCAGGCGCATGCGGCGGGTGACATCGCGGCTTTGGCTGAATTGTACGAACTGGCCGCCGCCAGCCAGCAAGACGACGACGCCCGGAGCTTTTTTCTGACCCACGCCTATGTCCATGCGCTTGAAGCCAACCTGCCCAGCGCAGGACGTCTGCGTGAGATGCTGGTCGACATGGGCCGCGAAGTGCCCGATTCCTGACCCCGTGAACCTAGGCTTGGGCCGGTTCGGCGACCGGCTCCGCCGCTGCGTCCTCTTCGGTGATTTGCCGATACAGGTGCCAGCTGGCATGGCCGAACAGAGGCAACACGATCAGCAATCCCAAAAACCATGGCACCATGGCGACAAAGGTCGTGACCGCAATGAAGGCACCCCAGCCCAACATGACCCGCTTGTTCACGCTGACATAGGCATAGCTCGAGATCATGGCAGTGACGAAGTCGAGTTCCCGGTCCAGCAGCATCGGGATCGACAACACGGTGATCATGTAAAGAAGGATGGCAAAGATCGCGCCTACAGCAGTGCCGACAGCCAGCATGGCCAGACCGTTGGGTGTCAGAAATACCTCAAGCGATGACGACACGTTTGTCATTGTCGACAGCCCCATGAACAGCGCAAAGATCATGTGGCCGAGAAAGAACCAGAACAGAAACATCACGACGATGATCGCGCAGATCGACGGCAACTGACGGCGGCTCTGCTGGATCACGACACCGAAGATGGCGCCATAGTCCAAAGGCTCATTCCGCTCGAGCCGGTGCGATACCTCGTACAAACCCACGGCGGCGAATGGCCCGATCAGAGGAAAGCCGATGGCAGCCAGCACCAGCCAGAACGAGGTGCCCGTTTGCACGGTTACCCAGGCCATCAACCACCCGACCAGAACGTAGAAGCCGCCGAACAGCAGGCCAAAGACCGGTGCGCGGCGATAATCCTGCCAGGCGCGATGCAGCGCCGTGCGCAACATGCCGATATCCGCCGGTTTCAGCGTTGGCACTCCGAATGGCTTTTCCATGTTACGTTTCTCCTCCCCTTGCCCTCAGGCCATGGCCGGGCGTTTTTGCGGCCAATGCGTCACGGCGTGATAGGCGGCCCCCAAAGCCAGCAGTTGCGCGTCGCTGCCGCGCGGCCCGAACAGTTGCATTCCCATCGGCAGTCCTCCGGGGCCAAACCCCGCCGGTATCGAAAGGCAGGGCAGACCAATCAGGCTGACCGGCGTGACCACCTGCATCCAACGATGATAGGTGTCCATCGCGACCCCACCAATGCTGCGCGGATACGGCTGATCCACAGGGAACGGCCACACCTGAGCCGCCGGCAACACCAGCGCATCATACTCGGCAAACAGTTCGACCGCCCGACGGTACCAATCCGAACGGGTGACGCTGGCTGCATGGACCTCCATCGCCGTCAGGGCCAGACCTCGCTCCAGCTCCCATTGCGCGGTGTCCTTCAGGGCGTCTTTTCGGTCGGCCAAGGGCAGCAGACTTGCTGCTACGTTCCACGACCGCAGGGTGATCCAGCTGTTCCACAGGCGCTCGGCATCGAAGGGCGGCGGTACGTCCTCGACGGTTGCGCCGAGTCCCTCAAAAATCGCCAACTCGTTGCTGCATTGGGTCAGAATCCCTTCCTCAGTCGGGAATGCGCCGCCCCAATCGCCCAGCCATCCGATCCGCATCCCGTCCAGGCTTTCGACAGACAATGGGGTGACGGGTTCGCAGGGAACGCTCAAAGGCTGCCTCGGATCGGGGCCAGAGATCACATCCAGCAATAGTCCGATATCCTGCGGGCTGCGGGCCATCGGCCCCAAGGTCGAGAGCTGGTGCAGGAACAAATCACCCTGTGGTTCCGACGGAACCCTGCCCCAACTGGGCCTGAAGCCGTACACGTTGTTCCACGCGGCCGGATTGCGCAGGCTGCCCATCATGTCCGACCCATCCGCCAGCGCGACCATCCCGGTGGCCAAGGCCACCGCTGCGCCACCCGACGACCCACCGCAGGACCGGGCCGGATCGTATGGGTTCCGGGTTGCGCCATAGACCGGATTGAAGGTGTGCGAGCCCAACCCGAACTCCGGTGTGTTCGTCTTTCCGATCAGGATAGCCCCGGCAGCCCGCAACCGTGCTGCGATCAGGTCGTCGACGGCTGGGACGTGATTGCGAAAAACCGGCGACCCCTGGGTCGACGCGATGCCAGCTACATTGACCAGGTCTTTGACGGCAATCGGAAGCCCATGAAGAGGCCCGCGGCCCGACTTGTCGTCGGCGTCCCGGGCTTGTGCCATAAGCACATCCTCGTCCTGCAGCGCGACGATAGCATTGACCTGCCCGTTCACCTGGGCAATCCGGTCGAGCGTCGCGCGCATCAACTCGACGGCTGACAAATGCCCTGTCGCGAGTTTCTCGAGAAGATCAGCGGCTGAAGTATCGCTTAGGTTCATGGGGTTACGTCCGAGCTTTGCTTGCGCTCAGCCTAGCGACCCCATGTGTGCATTTAAACCCGGTGTTTTGGATATATCTTTTCCACGCAGATCAACCGCGCGGCATCAGTCGTCCGACTGCGCCTCGGCCCGGCTTTTACCCGAGACCTTGAGAGCCAGAGTGGCCGCCATGAATGCATCCAGATCACCGTCCAGAACCCCTTTTGTGTCCGACGTCTCGTAGCTGGTGCGCAAGTCTTTGACCATCTGATAGGGCTGCAGAACATAGGACCGGATCTGGTTGCCCCAGCCGGCATCGCCCTTGGCTTCGTGCGCGGCGTTGATCTCGGCGTTGCGGCGGTCCAGTTCCATCTGGTACAGGCGCGATTTCAGCGCCTTCATGGCGATGTCGCGGTTCTGGTGCTGCGATTTTTCCGAACTGGTCACCACGATGCCGGTCGGGATGTGGGTGATCCGCACCGCCGAGTCGGTGGTGTTGACGTGCTGACCGCCCGCCCCCGAGGACCGGTAGGTATCGACGCGGATATCGGCCGGGTTCACTTCGATCTCGATATTGTCGTCCACCACCGGATAGACCCAGACCGAGCTGAACGAAGTATGCCGTTTGGCCGCCGAGTCATAGGGCGAAATCCGCACCAGCCGGTGCACGCCGCTTTCGGACTTCAGCCAGCCATAGGCGTTATGGCCCGAGATCTTGTAGGCCGCCGACTTGATCCCCGCCTCTTCGCCCGGGGTTTCCGACTGCAGCTCGACCTTGTAGCCCTTCTTCTCGGCCCAGCGGACATACATCCGCGCCAGCATCGAGGCCCAGTCGCAGCTTTCTGTGCCCCCGGCGCCCGCGTTGATTTCAAGGAAGGTGTCATTGGCATCGGCCTCGCCGTCCAGTAGCGCCTCGAGCTCTTTTTCGGCCGCCTTGTCGCGCAGCTTCTTAAGGGCCTCTTCGGCATCCTTGACGACCTCTTCGTCGCCCTCCATCTCGCCCAGTTCGATCAGTTCGATGTTGTCGTTCAGATCAGTCTTGATCGACTCGTAGGTCTCGATCGCATCGACCAGAACCTGCCGTTCGCGCATCAGCTTCTGCGCGTTTTCGGGGTTGTCCCACAGGTTGGGGTCCTCGACGCGGGCGTTGAATTCCTCCAGCCGGTGCGGCGCGGTTTCATAGTCCATACGCTGGGCCAGCAGCTCCAGCGATTTTTGGATCTCGGCCACGATGTTCTGGATTTCGGCGCGCATGGTCAGGTCCCAACTTGCTCAATCAGGCCTGCGTGATAGCAAGAGGTTCAGGCCACCACAAGATGACCCGAAAGGCAAATGCAGCACGGACCGGAGCAGTTCCTGAAGAAATGGCATCTGGCCGACCCGCGGCTGGTGGTGGATACCGGCGCGGCGCGTGTCTGGCGGGCCAAACGTGAGGACGGGTCTGAAGTTGCGCTCAAACTCTATCGCCGCGCCGATCGCGGCAACGAGGCGCCGGGATGCCGCCTGCTGGCTGCCTGGCGCAACCGGGGCGCCGTCGCGATACTGGCCGAAGACCGCCGGGCGGTCATGATGGAGTGGCTCGAGGGTCCGACCCTCGGCGATCATGCACGGGCGGGCAACGTGGCCGACGCCCTGACACTACTGGCTGAAACGGCGCGGAACCTGCAGGCTGATCCGATGGTCGAAGTGAGCGGGCTGAGGCCTTTGGAGCAAGTGTTCGCCCCGCTTTTTGACGTCGGATTTGCCGATCAATGTACGCGGCCCCTGAAAACCGATATGAGGCGCGCCATAGCTTTGGCTCAGGATTTGCTGCAGACGCAACCCGTGCATCTCCCCCTGCATGGAGACCTGCACCCCGACAATGTCATCTTGACTGCGTCCGGCCCGCGCGTGATCGATGCCAAGGGTTATGTCGGGGATCCGGCGTTCGAACTGGCAAATGCGCTGCGGCACCCAAAAGGCATGCCGGACCTTGTGCGCGAAGTCGGGCAGATTTCCGCGTGCCTGGATCTATACGCCGCGGCGATGAATGTTTCGCGGACGCGTCTGGCCCGATGGGCGGCGGCCAAATGCGCCCTGTCCATATGCTGGCGGTCCGGCGGATCGGTCGAGAGTGACCCGGAGGCCGATCTGCTGCGCCTGTTTCTAAGCGCTGCAGATCAGTAAAGTCCGCCGCCCTGAAGATCGCCCTGGCTGGCCTTGGGCCCCACGATGATGGTCTGCCCGGTCGAGGTCTGGACCTGGCGCCCGCCATTGGTCACTTCTTCGAACAAAGGCAGATCGGACCCCATCGCAAAACCACCGTCATAGACACGGTCGATGAACCCGTCGACGCCATCACGGAAATACTCGGCCACCACATAGTCACCCGATGCGTCATCCGGCAGACGGGCACCGCTGAAACGGTCGATCTTGATGAAGTGCCCACCCGGCGGCACTTCGAACGGACCGCCGCCGTATTTCTCGACGGCCTTTTCCATAAAGCTCTGGAAGACCGGACCGCACAGCGTGCCGCCGTAAGCACCCCGCCCCATCGGGCGCGGGCGATCATACCCGATGTAGCACCCGGCAACGATGTTCGAGGTGAAGCCGATGAACCAGGCGTCCTTGGATTCGTTGGTCGTACCGGTCTTGCCAGCCGTCGGAACCGGCAGATTGACCACACGAGACGCGGTGCCGCGATCAACCACGCCCTTCATCATCGACGTCAGCTGATATGCCGTGATTGCATCCATCACCTGCTCTCGGTCGGTCACGATCGTGGGTGAGGCGTCGGGCTCCAGCCAGCTGGAGTTGCAATCCAGGCACTGCCGGTCATCATGCCGATAGATCGTTTTGCCGAACCGGTCCTGGATCCGGTCGACCAGAGTCGGTTCGACCCGCTCGCCGCCGTTGGCGAACATCGCATAGGCCGCCACCATCTTGTAGAGCGTCGTCTCCTCGGCCCCCAGCGCATTGGCCAGGTAGGGACCCATGTTGTCATACACACCGAACCGCTCCGCGTATCCCGCAACCACCGGCATCGAAACCTCTTGCGCCAGTCGGATGGTCATCAGGTTTCGCGACTGCTCGATCCCGGTGCGCAGGGGCGTCGGCCCGTAGAATTTGTTGGTCGAGTTCTTCGGGGTCCACAAGCCCTGCGGTGTGTTCACCTCGATCGGGGCGTCTACGACGATGGTCGCTGGGCTGTAGCCACTGTCCAGTGCTGCCGCATAGACGAAAGGCTTGAAGGCCGATCCCGGTTGGCGCTGCGCCTGGGTTGCCCGGTTGAACACCGAGTCCTGGTACGAGAACCCGCCCTGCATCGCCAGAACGCGGCCCGAGTTCACATCCATCGCCACGAAGCCGCCTTGGACCTCGGGAACTTGACGGGCGGACCACTGGCCCTCTTCCCCGGCAACGACCAGGATCACGTCGCCGCGTTTGAAGTTTGCCTTGAAGTCACCCTGCATCCATTTGATGTCGCTGCGCGGGATGATGCCGTCAGCCGGACCGTTCTCGATCCCTACCGTCAACTGCTGATCGGCCACATCCAGCACCACCGCGGGGTACCATTGCGTGGGCAGCACCACGTCCCGCGGAATTTCCATGATCGCCAGAGCTTCGCGCCACTGCGCTTCGTCTGCCAGTTTTTCCTCGGGGATGGTTTCACCCGTGCCGCGCCACTTGCCGCGCGACTGGTCATATTTCTGAAGCGCCTCGCGCAGGGCGCGTGCGGCTTCAACCTGCATCTCCTCGTCAACCGAGGCCCGGACGGTGAAACCACCGGTAAAGAACTCACCCTCGCCGAAGTCCTCGCTCAGCTGGCGGCGGATTTCGTCGGTGAAATAGTCGCGCGGTGGCAGTGCGGTGCGGAAGCTTTCGAAATCACCGTTCTGAACCGAACGCAGCGGTTGCGCCACTTCAGTCTCATAGGTTGCCTGATCGATATATCCGTTCTGATACATCTCGCGCAGCACGTAGTTGCGGCGATCCAACAGACGCTGTTTCTGGCGCACCGGGTGATAGTCCGAAGGCGCCTTGGGCATCGCAGCCAGCGTCGCGGCCTCATGCGGGGCCAGTTCCTGCAAAGTCTTGTTGAAATACGTCTGCGCAGCGGCGGTCACGCCGTAGGAGTTTTGGCCAAGGAAGATCTCGTTGAGATACAGCTCAAGGATCTGTTCCTTGTTCAGCGTTTTTTCCAATCTGGTCGCGAGGATGATTTCCTGAATCTTGCGTTCGACCCGCCGGTCGCCGGACAGCAGGAAGTTCTTCATCACCTGCTGGGTGATGGTCGACGCGCCGCGCAGCGTCTCACCCTTGGATTGGACCGCCTCGATCCCGGCTGCGATGATCCCGCGCGGGTCGTACCCCTGATGCGAATAGAAGTTCTTGTCTTCCGCCGAGATAAACGCGTGCTTCACGAGGTCCGGGATTTCTTCGGACGGGGTGAACAGGCGGCGCTCCTGCGCGAATTCGTCGATCAGTTGACCCTTGCCCGAATAGATACGGCTGATGGTGGGCGGTTTGTACTGGGCCAGCGACTCGTGGCTGGGCAGGTCGCGGCCATACATCCAGAAGACCGCGCCAATCACCAGCGCGACCATGAAAATACCCAAGGTGACGAGGCTGAAAACCGCCCCGAAAATCGAAAGAATGAACCGGATCACGTTGCTGCCTTTTGTTCGCGGTGACGCCTATATAGTGTCGCTGCACCCAAGGGTCAAAACACACGGGCGCATTCTAGCCACTTTGCGCCGCAGGGTCACTGCCCAATCAAGCCGCGGCGGATCAGATCCTGCTGGCGCCAGGCTTCAAGACCTTGGTGAATTCCTTGCGCCATTCCGATGCGCCACTCGGGATTTACGAGGTTTTTCAAGTCTCTGGGGCTGGAGATGAATCCGATCTCGACCAGAACCGAGGGAATGTCGGCAGCCTTGAGGACGGAAAACGACGCACTGCGGATCGGGCGCCGATTCATGGGGCCGCCCTGCTGCCCCATGCCGTGCGCAAGCGCATGGGCCAAAGCTTCCGAGCGCGGCTGGGTCTCCTGCCGTGCCATGTCCAGCAAAACGTCAGCAATCTGGTCGTCCGAGCCGCTCAGGTCGATACCCGCGATCAGGTCGCTGCGGTCGTGCCGTTCTGCCAGTTTCTGGCTGGCCACGTCCGAGGCCTCATCGGAGAGGAAATAGACAGTGGCCCCATGAGCCTGCCCTTCGGACAATGCATCCGCGTGCAACGAAATGAACACATCGGCGCTGGCCCGATGGGCCAGAGATATTCGGCGTTCGAGCGACACGAAGTGATCGTCCACCCGGGTCATCACGACCTCGTATCCGCCAGCGCGCAGCAAGTGTTCCCGCAGTTCGCGCGCAAACGTGAGCATCAGGGTTTTTTCGTTAACGCCACCCGATTCCGCGCCGGGGTCGATGCCACCATGCCCCGGGTCCAACATCACGCGCAGCGGTCTTTCGCCATCTCGCGGCACGACCGGGGGCGTGACGGCAGGCGCAGGCAAATCCCAGCCCGGATTGCGCGGCGCACCCGCGCTGGCGGCAAAATTGTCGAAATCCGTACCTTTCAGATTCAGCGTCAGAACCGCGGCCCCGCTGTCGGGGTCCACGCGCATGGCCGCCTTATCGACGGCCAAGGGCGCCCCCAAATCCAGCACCATCCGGGACCATCCGGGCACATAGGCGCCGAACTGGACCCCGCTGATCCGACGGGTCTGCAACAGCTTGGCCCGATCAAGGCCGCTCCAGTCGACCTCCTGGAAATCGATGACCATACGGTAAGGGTCTTGAAGCGTGAAAACGCGATACGGGACGCCCTGACTGAGCCCCAGCTCAAGCGTCACCCCCGCACCCTTGCCGTCAGTGATCCGGCTCTGCTCGGGCAGGACCCGCGCCAAGGCGTTGAATTCCTGCGCCCAAACGGCTCCGGCCAGCGCCCAAATCAGCGCACATACGAAGAAGATCCTGCTCATGGCCTCAAGTTTTCCCGAGATCGTTTGGCAGGAGCCTATCGCAGCGTGGCCGCTTTGTGAACGCCTCAGGTCGACTTCTGCGCCGTCCGGCGATCCGCCATAAAGCTGCGCAGCCGTTCCAGGCCCTGCTCGATGTCTTCGGTCGACTGGGCGTAGGAAAAGCGCAGGGTCGTGTGGCCGCGCGCCGGGTCGAAATCCAGCCCCGGCGTCACGGCGACGCCGGCTTTGTCCAAGATCTCGGCGGCAAAGGCGCGGCTGTCCTGGGTCAGGTCCGAGACATCGGCATAGACATAGAACGCCCCGTCCGGGGGCGCGATGTTGGTGAACCCGGCCTCGGGCAGGCCCTTCAGCATCAGGTCGCGGTTGCGGCGATAGACGGCCAGGTTGCCCTGCAGTTCCTCATCGCAATCCATCGCGGCCAGCGCGGCGACCTGGCTGGCATGGGGCGCACAGATGAACATGTTCTGGGCGATACGCTCGACCACCCGCACCTGATCCTCGGG
Organism: Ruegeria sp. CG8; assembly: GCF_056537165.1. Lineage (NCBI taxonomy): Bacteria > Pseudomonadati > Pseudomonadota > Alphaproteobacteria > Rhodobacterales > Roseobacteraceae > Ruegeria > Ruegeria sp. CG8. The sequence continues at coordinate 290,567 of NZ_JBQFRA010000002.1, forward strand.
CACCACCATCCAGCCGACGCGCCAGCCGGTCATCGAGAAATACTTGGAAAACGAGTTGATGACATAGCACTCGTTGGTCAGCTCCAGCGCGGTCACGGCCTTGGCCTCGTATTCCAGCCCGTGATAGATCTCGTCGCTGATGAACGAGGCCCCCTGCCCTTGCGCAGCCTCGATCAGCGCGCCCATGGCGGCGTGATCCAGCATGGTTCCGGTCGGGTTTGCGGGCGAGGCCACCATCAGCCCCTGCAGGTCGAGCCCGGCAAAGTCCTGTGGCACGGGTTGCAGGCGGTTTTCCGGCGCAGTCGGCAGATCGACCGGCACCAGACCCAGCGCCCGGAGGATCTGACGATAGGACGGATAGCCCGGCGCGCCGATCCCCACACGGTCACCGCTGTCGAACAGCGCGGTGAAGGCCAGCAGGAATCCGCCCGAAGATCCGGGAGTGATGACCACCCGTTCGGGGTTCAGATCAACGTCGTACCACTCGCCGTACATCCGTGCGATGCGTTGCCGCAGCGCCGGCAGACCCAGCGCGACCGTATAGCCCAGCGGACCTTGCCGCATCGCCTTGGCCAGCGCATCCAGCGCGCCTTGCGGGGCGCCGGTTCCGGGTTGGCCGACCTCCATGTGGATGATGTGGCGCCCGGCCTCTTCAGCACGGCGCGCGGCCTCCATCACGTCCATCACGATGAAGGGATCAACGCCCGACCGGGTTGAGTTTCGCATGCCCATCTCCCATGTTGCGACCATGGCTTTTGAACGCGGATCCAGGCTGGCGTCAATCCCGGCAATTCTGCTGGCGGTGACGCTGTGGATGGCGTCGACCGCGCAGAGCCACGCGCAAAGCCTGATCCGCGACCCCGATATCGAACACGGGCTGCGCGAACTGGCCTTTCCGATCTTGCGCGCCGCCGGCCTGAACACCAACCGCGTGCGGGTGATGGTCGTCAAGGACGGGACGTTCAACGCGTTCGTCATCGACTACAACACGATCTACCTGAACCACGGACTGATCCTGACGGTCGACAGCCCCGAGATGCTGCAGGCCGTGATCGCGCATGAGGCGGCCCATATTGCCAACGGGCACCTTGCCCGCCGGGCCGAGAACCTTCGGGCGGCTCAACGCGCGGCCGGTTTTGGCACCGCGCTGGCTCTGATTGCCGCCGCTGCGGGCGGCGGAGAGGCCGCCGCGGGCATTGCCGCCGGCACCCAAGGGGCCGCAATCCGCAGTTTTCTGGGCCACACGCGGGCCGAAGAATCCTCGGCGGATCGCAGCGCCGCCAGCTACCTGCGTTGGGCCGAGATTTCTCCCATCGGCATGGTCGAATTGCACCGCAAATTCGCAGGCCAGGAATTGCTGAGCGAGATCAATCAGGACCCCTATATGCGCTCGCACCCGACCAGCCGTGAACGCCTGCGCGCTGCCGAGGAATTTCTGTACCAGTTCGGGGATCGGGCGAAGTCTAACCCGAATGCCGACTACTGGTTTGCGCGAGTCAAGGGCAAGCTGTCCGCGTTTCTGCGCTCTCCCGGCTGGACCCTGCGGCGGGCCAAGGAAGAAACGGCGCAGGATATTCGCCTGATGCGCGAGGCCGCCGCCCATCATCAGAACCGCAACCTTTCGGCTGCGCGGGCGGCCATTGATGGTGCGCTGGCGATCCGCCCTGACGATCCGTTCTATCACGAACTGAAGGGGCAGATCCTTTTGGAGAACCTTCGGGTCTCGGAGGCGGTCACGGCCTATGCCAAGGCGTCCGAGCTGGCTCCGACCGACGCATTGATCATGGCAGGCTACGGGCGCGCGCTGCTTGCTGACGGACAGACGAAAAAGGCCCTGCAGGTGTTGGAAAGCGCACGCGCCCGCGACTACCGGAACGGCCGCCTGATGCAGGATCTGGGAATGGCCTATTCAAAGGTCGGCAACAACGGTATGGCATCCGCCGTCACTGCCGAACGTTTCGCTCTTGAGGGGCGTCTGCTGGATGCCGGAATTCACGCAAGACGAGCCATCGGTCAGTTGCCCGAAGGCTCGACGGGTTGGCAACGGGCACAGGATGTGCTGATTGCCGCAGAACAAGCTGAGAAATCGAAAAGGAACCGGAAATGATCCTCAGACACGCAGCACCTGCCCTTCTGGGGCTTTCCCTGATTGCCGGTCCGGCCAATGCGCTGGATCTGTCCTCGATGACCGAATCCGAAAGAGCAGAGTTCGGAGCGCAAGTGCGGGAATACCTCTTGGAAAATCCCGAAGTCATTCTCGAGGCGATCAACATACTGGAGCAGCGCAACGCTGCCGCCGAAGCACAGGCCGACCAGCAATTGATCGCAGAAAACGCCGACGAGCTGTTCAATGACGGCTATAGCTGGGTCGGTGGCAACCCGGACGGCGACATCACCCTGGTCGAGTTCATGGACTACCGCTGCGGATACTGCCGCCGCGCGGTCCCCGAAGTGGACGCGCTGCTGGCCGAGGATGGCAACATCCGCCTGATCATTAAGGAATTCCCAATTCTGGGCGATGCGTCTGTTCTTTCGTCGCGCTTTGCCATCGCCACCAAGCAGGTCGCCGGGGATGACGCGTACAAGCAAGTCCATGACGCCCTGCTGGAATTCACGGGCGAGCCTTCCGAGGTGACGCTGCGCCGTATCTCGGACGGGCTGGGACTGGACAGTGACGCCATCCTTGCGGCGATGGACAGCGACGAAGTGACCGAAGAAATTGCCAAGACGCGGGCACTGGCACAGCGCATGCGGATTTCGGGCACCCCATCCTTTGTTCTGGGCACCGAGATGCTGCGGGGCTTCCTGCCTGCAGATCAGATGAAACAGATCGCTGACGGTGTGCGGGCTGAACGCGGCTGAAGCAGCTGGGGCGGCCTGATCGCCGCCCCGTTGAAACGACGCCCTAGTCGTATGGATACGGGGCGTCGCATTTCATCGACACGACCCAAGTCGGAGTTCCAGTTTTTCTGAATTGGGTCGCCGGCACGGATTTGCCACGAATGCCTGATGGAATGACGTCACGCCCCTGCCGTTTGCTTTCAGCCAGAATTGCCTGCAGGTCCTGGGGATTGTCGTATTTGCGAATACCGGTGTTTTCAGAAATTGGGCCGGTTGGGCAGTAGGTCGCCCGGGCGATCTGTTTTGCCAAATCATAGGCCGCCTGGGCATCCTGACCGGTTTTGAAAGATACCGCGACCCGAGACGCCAGCTGCGGGTCGACATTCATGATCGGGGTCAAACGGCCCCGCGGCTTGCCGGTTCCACCCGGGCTGAGCCGGACGTCTGCGCGAGTCGTCACTCCGTCATTTCCGAAACCGGACACATGCACCGACATATACCCAAGTTGCGTCCCCGGTGCAGACTGCGGAACTGGAACACTAAAGAAACCTGGGCGTTTGTCCGACCCGGTAGAGGGGCTGCTGCACGCAGAAAGAAGGACGACAGCAAACGCCGTCACGAAAGGCATTGGTTTCAAAGAATCGAACTCCGGTCCATGTCAGTTGGCATCGCGATTGATACCGAGAAAATGGTCCTAAAAATGGCTTATGAAGAATTAGTTCCGGATCGAAGTTAAAGTACTACTCCGCAGCTTCTGCAGCAGCGTCCAGCTCAGCCGCCTTGTTTTCCACCTGCTCGACGATGTGGTCGATCATCTGTTCGTTCGACATCTTGTGGCTGGCCTTGCCCGCCAGATACACCATGCCCGATCCTGCGCCGCCGCCGGTAAAACCGACATCGGTCATCAGCGCCTCACCGGGGCCGTTCACGACGCAGCCGATGATCGACAGGCTCATCGGTGTTTTGATGTGCTCCAAGCGCCGCTCCAGCGTCTCGACCGTCTTGATCACGTCGAACCCCTGACGTGCGCAGGACGGGCACGAGATGATGTTCACGCCGCGGTGGCGCAGGCCAAGAGACTTGAGGATCTCGAACCCGACCTTCACCTCTTCGACCGGATCGGCGGACAGGCTGACGCGGATCGTGTCGCCGATGCCCATCCACAAAAGGTTGCCCAGCCCGATGGCCGATTTGATCGTGCCGCTGACCAGCCCTCCGGCCTCGGTGATGCCCAGATGGATCGGGGCGTCGGTGGCCTCGGCGATGCCCTGATAGGCCGCAGCCGACAGGAACACGTCGCTGGCCTTCACGCTGATCTTGAATTCGTGGAAATCGTTGTCCTGCAGGATACGGATATGTTCCAGCCCGCTTTCCACCATCGCTTCGGGGCACGGCTCACCGTATTTCTCCAGAAGGTGCTTTTCCAGACTTCCCGCGTTCACGCCGATGCGGATCGAGCAATTGTGGTCGCGTGCGGCCTTGATGACCTCTTTCACCCGCGCCTCGTCACCGATATTGCCGGGATTGATGCGCAGGCAGGCGGCACCAGCCTCGGCGGCCTCGATGCCGCGGCGGTAGTGGAAATGAATGTCGGCCACAATCGGCACCGGGCTTTCGCGCACAATCTCCTTCAACGCCTTCGACGACGCCTCATCAGGAACAGAGACGCGCACGATATCAGCCCCCGCCTCTGCCGCAGCTTGTACCTGCGCCACGGTTGCGGCAACATCGGTCGTCAGCGTGTTGGTCATGGTCTGAACGGCAATCGGCGCGTCGTCGCCCACCGGAACGTTGCCGACCATGATCTGGCGGGATTTGCGGCGATAGATGTCGCGCCAAGGGCGCACATGGTTCAGAGACATGAAAACGGATCCGCGTCAGCCTGGAGTCTGGCCTTTAGATAGTCCGGGGGCAAGCCCGCCGCAATGGCAAGATCACTCTGCCGACACCTCGGCGGATTGTGTCTGAAGCTCGGCCACCAGCTGTTTGAGCGCAATGTTTTGTTCAGCCTCAAGATCCGCCACGGCATAGGTCTCGGCCACAGCGTCCTTGGACAGAACCACACCCTTGGCGACGGTTCCCGGTGCACCGGCCGGCCCATAGAGCTCGCCGTTCATCGAGAAATACACGTTGCCCGACGCTCCAGCCCGCAATTGCGGCGGCTCTTCCGTCAGGGGAACTTCAAAGCTCTTGCCGTTTTCTACGGTTCCCAACGTACCTTCGAAGATCACGCTGCCATCCGCTGCGGTGACCCGCATCCAGGCCGGTTCGACCGCGACGATTTTCAGCGACGTGTCGACCTTCTCGACCACCTGCGGAAGGGTCGCGGCAGTTCTTTCGACGGTATGAATCTCAGCCAGCGCGATTTCCGGAACTTCCGGCGGACGGAACGTTCCAACGGTCCGCGGATCGAGGGTGGAAATCGGGGCATCCCGCGCAACCATCACCGGTACATCCAGTGCTTGGGGGCGGTAAAGACGGTCCAGCGCTTCGGGGCTGGGAATTTCAGCGGCCGCAACCTCGGTCGTTCCAGACTCGGTCCGGATGGCCGACAGCGGGTCAAGATCGGACAGCACGACCGGGGCCTGTTCGACGGGCGAGACCTGAACCTGCTGGATCTTGTTCAGAACCGACCAGCCGCCATATCCGATCCCGGCAATCAGCGCGAGGAGGACAAGCGACGAGCCTACGGCGCGCGGCTCGATCTGGCTAAACACGGACTCGCGGCCGGGAATGTAGGGCGTGTTCGGCGAAATGAACGGATCGCGCCCCATCGGGCCACGGTTCGGAAGGTCCCCGACCGATTTCTTGACGACCGATGCCTGTGCGGACATTCCATGGGCCACTTCGAACCCGCTTTCCTTGCAGAACGCGGCAAAAGTGTCGTCAGGGTTCATCCCCAGATAGCGGGCGTAAGAACGCACATACCCGGCAATGAAGCCGGGTGTGTCGAATGCGTCGGGATCGGCATTCTCGATGGCAGCGATGTAGTTGGCCTTGATCCGCAGTTCGCGCTGTACGTCGAGAAGAGACTTGCCCATCGTCGCGCGCTCACCGCGCATCACGTCGCCAAGCCGTACTTCGTAGTCGTCGAACCCCTTGGGCCTGACGTCCACGCCTTCTTCGGAATTGCGCTGTGTCCTGCGCCCAATCATTCCTGCTGCCCCATTCTGCCCATCGCGTGTTTCACGCTAACGGCGAATCGTCCCCATAACGATTCGTCCGCTACTTTTGTTAGCGTAAGCTTAACACGCGGCAAACAAGTTGCACATGTCGGCGTTAGGTTAACCAGCAAGTTCGGCGCGATTTAGCGCACAATGTGACCAAAGTTCGTCCATGGCCTGGACCAAGCGGTTCATCTCATTGGGTCCATGGACCGGCGAAGGCGTAAAGCGCAGCCGTTCCGTCCCCCGCGGAACGGTCGGGAAATTGATCGGCTGCACGTAGATCCCGTAGTCGTCCAGCAGCATGTCGCTGAGCTTTTTGGTGTGCACCGGGTTGCCAACGATCACCGGAACGATGTGGCTGCCGTGATCGATCAGCGGCAAGCCCAGACCCTTCAGTCGCAGCTTGAGTATTTTGGCCTGGGTCTGATGCTGCTCACGCAGTTCGGGCGCTGTCTTGAGATACGCCACCGAGGCCGCAGCACCGGCCGCGACCGATGGTGGCAGCGAGGTGGTGAAGATGAAGCCCGGCGCATACGAGCGGACAGCATCGCACATCTTCGCGCTTGCTGCGATATACCCCCCCATCACGCCGTAGGCTTTGGCCAAAGTGCCATTGATGATGTCGATCCGGTGCGCCAAGCGGTCCCGCTCGGTCACACCGCCACCGCGCGGGCCATACATGCCAACTGCGTGCACTTCGTCGATATAGGTCAGCGCGCCGAATTCGTCGGCCAGGTCGCAGATCTGTTCGATCGGACCGAAGTCGCCATCCATCGAGTAGACCGACTCGAACGCGATCAGCTTCGGCGCCGCCGGATCGTCGGCTTGCAGCAGCTCGCGCAGGTGCTCAACGTCATTATGACGGAAGATCCGCTTGGCCCCGCCATTGCGGCGGACCCCTTCGATCATCGACGCGTGGTTCAGTTCGTCGGAATAGATGATCAGCCCGGGAAACAACTTGGGCAGCGTGCTGAGCGTGGCGTCATTTGCAATATAAGCGCTTGTGAACAGCAGGGCCGCTTCCTTGCCGTGCAGGTCGGCCAGCTCGGCCTCGAGCCGCTTGTGGTAGACGGTCGTACCCGAGATGTTGCGCGTCCCGCCAGAGCCCGCTCCGGCTGCGTCGATCGCCTCGTGCATCGCCTCCAGCACGACGGGGTGCTGCCCCATGCCAAGGTAGTCGTTGCCGCACCAGACGGTGATGTTCTGCTGTGACCCGTCCGGACGCGTACGCACGGCATGGGGGAAATGTCCGTTGCGGCGTTCGATGTCGATGAAGGTCCGGTAACGGCCTTCGTCGTGCAGCCTGGCAATCGCTGAGTCGAGCTGAGCAGTGTAGTCCAAAGGACCCTCCTTCGTGACCCCGCCGCAGGGTGATTGCACGGCAAGGCTGTGTTCCGATGCGTATCATAACCGAATTTTCGGCCGCATCCGCGCCTATTTTCAGGTTTCCTGCCTAACGCCCAGACAGGGGTCGCAACTTTGATTTGCATCAATTATCGCCTTGAACCCGCAGCGACAAGTAAAGTTGAGACCATAAGGCGCGAGGAAACGACGCAGGTTACGTCCCGTTTCGCGCAGAAGGTTTCCGATCAGACGCGCGTTTTCCCGTCGCTACGGGCTGGACGGCGCTGCCAGCGCTGTTAGGGTCCGCCGCAATAACTCATCCATTCAGGAGTACACCCATGTCGCTTGACGCCACTCTGAGCAAAATCGACTCTGACCTCTCAGCCTCCATCGAGCGGCTGATGGAGTTTCTGCGAATCCCGTCGATTTCCACCGATCCGGCCTTCAAGAAAGACGTGGACAAGGCGGCCGACTGGTTGGTCGACGATCTCAAAAGCATCGGGATCGATGCGAAAAAGCACCCGACCCCGGGCCACCCGATGGTCGTAGGCCATGTCGGCGACGATGCGGACGCCCCGCACGTGTTATTCTACGGCCATTACGATGTGCAGCCCGTTGATCCCTTGGACCTGTGGAACCGTGACCCGTTCGACCCGGCGCTGGAAGAAACAGAACACGGTCAGGTCATCCGCGGACGGGGCTCTTCGGATGACAAGGGCCAGTTGATGACATTTGTCGAAGCTTGCCGCGCCTGGAAGGCGGTCAACGGCAAGCTGCCTTGCCGCATCACATTTTTCTTCGAAGGCGAAGAGGAGTCCGGTTCACCTTCGCTGGTCCCATTTCTCGAGGCCAACAAGGAAGAGCTGAAGGCCGATCTGGCGCTGGTCTGCGACACGTCCATGGTCTCACGCGGTGTGCCCTCGATCGCATCGCAACTGCGCGGCATGCTCAAGGACGAATTCACCATCATCGGTCCGCGCATCGACCTGCATTCCGGCCATTACGGCGGCCCCGGCTTGAACCCGCTGCGGGAAATCTCGCGGATCGTTGCCTCGTTCTACGATGAGGAAACCGGACGGGTCGCAGTGGAAGGTTTCTACGAAGGGGTCCACGAAGTCCCCGCCGAGCAGCTGCGCCAGTGGGAGAACTGTGGTTTCGACGAGGCCGAATACCTCAACTCGGTGGGTTACACGCAACCTCATGGTGAGAAAGGGTACTCGACCCTGGAACAGCAATGGGCGCGCCCGACGCTGGAGATCAACGGGTTGTGGGGCGGCTACAACGGCGCCGGTTCGAAAACGGTGATCCCCAGCCAGGCGCACTGCAAGATCACCTGTCGCCTGGTCGGTGAAATGGACCCGGACAAACTGCGCGACAAGATCCGGAAGCATGTTGAAGACCGGCTCTCGCCTGACGCCAAAGTCGTCTGGGACGATGATCTCGAAGGCTCCCCCGCATCCGTGATGAACCTGGATCGCCCGGAATTCGAAGCGGCACGCGCCGCACTGTCCGACGAATGGGGGCGCGAAGCCGTTTTCACCGGCATGGGAGGATCGATCCCGGTGGTGGGGTATTTCAATACGGTCCTGGGTCTGGATTCAATGTTGGTCGGCTATGCCAACGACGATGACGCAATCCATTCGCCCAATGAAAAATACGACGTGAAGAGCTTTCACAAAGGGATCCGCTCGTGGACCCGAATTCTGGACGCTCTGAGCCGATAGCCGCGAATATCGCAAGGCGCTGCCTTGCGCTCCGGGATACTCCGAGCCGGGTGAAGCGCGGATGCGAACTTCATCCGGCCGGCGGTATCCCGGCGTGTCGCGGGCAACGCGGCCGGGGGCACCGCCCCCATAAGCCGCAGCCCGCGGACAGACCGTTTTACATGTGGATCACGCGCCCGTAGGCGTCCAAAACCGATTCATGCATCATTTCCGACAAGGTCGGGTGCGGGAAGACTGTATTCATCAGGTCTTCTTCGGTAGTCTCCAACTGGCGACCGACGACATAGCCCTGAATCAGTTCGGTCACTTCCGCACCAACCATATGGGCGCCCAGCAACTCGCCGGTTTTCGCGTCGAATACGGTTTTTATCATGCCTTCCGGCTCGCCCAATGCAATTGCCTTGCCATTGCCGATGAACGGGAAGCGGCCCACCTTGACATCAAAGCCAAGCTCCTTGGCCTTGGCCTCGGTATAGCCAACCGACGCGACCTGGGGATGACAATAGGTACATCCAGCGATGCTCTCCGGTTTCACGGGATGGGCATGTTTGCCAGCGATGAGTTCTGCGACCATCACGCCTTCGTGGCTGGCCTTGTGCGCAAGCCAAGGCGCCCCGGCGATGTCGCCGATTGCATAGAGGCCATCGACCCCGGTCCGGCAGTATGCATCCGTCACCACATGGGTGCGGTCAATTTTGACGCCCAGCGCCTCAAGCCCGAGGTTCTCGACATTTCCGACGATCCCAACGGCGGAGATGACAGTATCGAAGTCGTGCTTTTCGACCTTGCCGCCGGTTTCGATATGAGCCGTCACCTTGCCTTTGCCGCGATCCAGCTGCTTGACCATGGATTTCTCCATGATCTTCATGCCCTGTTTGACAAAGGATTTCTTCGCGAACGCGCTGATCTCGGCATCTTCGACCGGCAAGACCCGATCCATCACTTCGACCACGGTCGTGTCTGCGCCCAACGTATTGTAGAAGCTGGCAAACTCGATCCCGATCGCTCCGGACCCGATAACAAGCAGCTTTTTCGGCATCCGGGCCGGTTGCAGCGCATGTTTGTAGGTCCAGACCAGATCGCCGTCTGCCTCCAGGCCCGGCAACTCGCGCGCCCGGGCACCGGTGGCCAAGATGATGTTCTTCGCCGTCAGCTCCTCGGTGCCCTTGTCGGTCTTGACCGTCACCTTGCCTTTCGACGGGATTGTCGCCTCGCCCATCACGACGGTGACTTTGTTCTTTTTCAGCAGATGACCGACGCCGCTGGTCAGCTGCTTGGCAACCCCGCGCGAGCGTTTGACGACCGCGTCCAGATCGTAACCGATCTTGTCCGCACTCAGACCGAAATCCTTGGCGCGCTCCATCAGGTGGAACACTTCGGCCGACCGCAGCAAGGCCTTGGTCGGGATGCAGCCCCAGTTCAGGCAGATGCCGCCCAAATGCTCGCGCTCGACCACGGCGGTCTTGAGGCCCAGTTGGGCCGCACGAATGGCAGCCACATAGCCGCCGGGGCCCGCACCGATTACGATCAGATCAAAGGATTGTGCAGCCATGTTTACCTCTCGGCGCAGGTCGATTGAAAACTAGTTTACCGTTAAACTATTTTTTTGAACGCATCAATATGCTGCCCCGCGACATATGTGACGCAGGGTCATCAAAACAAGAGCGCGCGGTATTCAGCCTATACCCCGCGTCCGTCGAAGGCTAGAAAAGACCTGCGACCATGTTCGAATTTCGGATCTGCAGATTTTAGGGAAACCAATCATGGCCAAGACTCTCAAAGACTTGTTGCTTGCCCTTTTGAACGCCACACTGATCCTTGTGGCTCTGTGTCTGTTCCTTGGTTGGAAGCTGGCGCGAAGCGTCGAGAATATTCAGGACAACTTCAGAGAAAGCCTGCAAATCGTTCAGCCGCTGCGTGAACAGGCGCAGGGCGTCCGAGAGGATCTTGCAAGTCTGCGCGCTGATCTGTCCGGTATTCGCATCCTGGGAGATGATGAGCCCGAGTTGAAGCAGAAACTTCAGCAGGCGCTGGTGCGATTGGACGAGGTCCAGGCCAAGCTGGAAACCACGCAGGCTCGCCTCAACGAACTGGTCGAAAACCCTCAGCTACTGATTGATTACGCAATCACCACGGCCGTCGATGCCACAACGACCAGGCTGATCGAATTGCGCGGATGTGGAGAGGCGGCCTAACCCGCCGCCTGCAACTCACGCACCGTTGTGCCGTATCCACCGCCGCTGACATATGCGGCTTCGGGTGCCGTCGTCTCACGGGCAAGCGCGGCGTTGCGGTACGGGAAACGCCCGAACTTGCGGATCACCTCGCGATGGGCGCGGGCATGCAGCAGATTGCTTGCACCATGTTCCGGCATGCGCTGGCACATCAGGCGCACACAGCGCTCCTGATCGCACAGGTTCTCTGAGTGCATCATCGGCAGGTAGAAGAACTGTCGGGCTGGCTCGTCGATCTTCAGATCCCATTCCTTGTCGACGGCACATTTCGCTGCTGCCAGTGCCGCCTTGTCGGATGAGAAGGCTTTGCCGCTGCCTCGGAACATGTTGCGCGGAAACTGGTCCATGAGGATGATATAGGCCAGAGATCCGCTGGGATATGTCAACCACAGAGAGAACTTACCCTCGCACGCGGCTTGCCATGTCTCAAGGAAGCGGTCCCGTATCTGCGCATCCAGCGCTTCATCTTCGCGGTACCACCCCTCGGGGCCTACTTCATCCAACCAGAAACTCAGTACTTCTTCAGGACCAACCATTGCCCTTGACTCCGTCTGTTCCCCCCCGAGGGACGTAACGTCATATAAGTCGGTTTTACAGACTTGTTACAGTAACATATTGCAACATTGACGACATAAATCCGGCGGTCAGGCAGGTTGGTGTTCTTCCTCTTCGTCCTGCGCGGCTTCGATCGCGACTTCTTGCGCAACTTCCAGTGCGACCGGCGATGCCGTCGGGTACAGCGGCGACATGGTGCCAGTCTCGTCCACGGGCACCGAGGCCCGCTGGGTCATCCGGTAGACCGCATAGACCGCCATGGCAAACAGTAGTGCGGCAATGAACAGGAAGAAGCCGGACGGCCCGAACACGGCATCCCCCATCAACCAACCGGTGATCAGCGGGCCGGCAATTGCGCCGAGCCCGTTGATGAAAATCAGCCCGCCGGACGCGGCCGCCATATCTTCGTGCTCGAGGTAGTCGTTGGTGTAGGCGATCAGCAGGGAATACAGCGGATTGGACATGCCGCCGATGACAAAGGCCGCAGCCAGCAAAACCGGGAAGTCGACCCCGAAAACCATGCCCACCGCCGCACTGATGCCGCCCACGACCGACACCAGCAGGATCAACAGGCGCCGGTCCATACGGTCCGAAAACCAGCCCAACGGGTACTGCAGAACCAAAGCGCCAATGTAGAATGACGCCACGAAGGTTGAAATCTCGACCAGCGTCAGCCCTGCCCGCGCGCCATAAACCGCGGCCATGCCGAACTGAGCCGAGAAGATGCCACCCAACAGGAACATGCCGACACAGCCCAAGGGCGACGTGTCCATCAACTGCCTGAGCGTCATCGGCTTGGTCGTATCAAACGCCGGGGTCGGAGAAATCGACAACAGGATCGGTGCAAAGGAAACGGAAACCAGGATCGAGGCAATCACAAAGGTTTCGTACCCGGCCGGGTCACCCGCAAGCATCAGTGCCTGAGCGCTGACAATGCCGATCATCTGGACGATCATGTAAAGCGACAAAGCCTGGCCACGGTTTTCGTTGCTCGCGGCGTTGTTCAGCCAGCTTTCGGCGGTCACGTAAACGCCGGAAAAGCAGAACCCGATCACCACACGGCCCAGCGACCACGCGATCGGATCGGTCAGCATCGGATAGCTGATCATCACGGCAGAGATGAAGGACGCCAGCGCCGCGAAGACCCGCACGTGCCCGACCCGCCGTATCATCTCGGGTGCAAGACGCGATCCGCCCAGAAAGCCCACGAAATACGCGGACATGACAAATGACATCTGCAGGGTCGAAAACCCTTCGATCTCGCCCCGGACACCCAACAGGGTGCCCTGCAGGCCGTTGCCGATCATCAGCAGACCCATTCCGAGTAGAAGCGCCCACGCGCTGGCAAGTACCTGAAGCATGTTTGCACTCCAAATCCGCTGAACAATGGCTTTCGTTAAAGGATCAAACGATGTCCCGGTCGCGCTTGTCTACGACATTCACCAGATTCGATCCCGCGATCCCGCCCTCTAAGGGATCAAAAGCGACGCGTCACCATAGGAAAAGAAGCGATAACCACTTTTGATCGCATGATCATAGACCCTCAGCATCCTGTCCCGTCCCATCAGCGCCGAAACCAGCATCAGAAGCGTCGATTTCGGTAGATGGAAATTGGTCATCAGCGCGTCGGTGACCTGAAACTGGAAGCCGGGGTAGATGAAGATGTCGGTCTCCCCCTCCCAAGGCTGGATCGATCCATCGCGCGCGGCACTTTCGATCAGTCGCAAGGCCGTGGTGCCAACCGGGATGACGCGACCACCCGAGGCTTTGGTCGCCTGAATCTCGGCTGCGGCCTGCGGGCTGACCTGTCCCCATTCGGCGTGCATCTTGTGGGTCGTCACATCCTCGACCTTGACCGGCAGGAACGTTCCGGCCCCGACGTGCAGGGTAACATGGGTGAACTCGACACCTCGATCCGCAAGGGCCCGCAACAATGGCTCGTCAAAGTGCAGAGAGGCGGTCGGTGCCGCCACGGCCCCGGCCTGCCGTGCCCAAACGGTCTGGTAATCGGTCTTGTCACGCTCGTCCGCCGGCCGTTTGGCCGCGATGTAGGGGGGCAAAGGCATTGCTCCGGCCTGCTCGAGCGCCCGGTCGAAATCATCGCCCTTCAGATTGAAGCGCAGATGGGCCTGGCCGTCGGCGACCCCTTCCAGAACCGCGCTGAGGTCGTCGGAGAACACGATCTCTTCGCCCACCCGGATCTTCTTGAGCGGTTTCAGCAATGCGCCCCAGGTGCCGTCGGCGCGTGGCTCCAGCAAGGTGGCCTCGATCGCAGCCGAGACCGGACCCTGGGCGCTGTCACGGTGACGCCGGCCGCTCAGTCGGGCCGGGATGACGCGCGTGTCGTTCAGCACCAGCCGATCACCGGGGCGAAGCCAGTCGGGCAGGTTGAACACCCGATCATCCGAGATCGCATCACCCTGTGCCACCAGCAGGCGCGCCGAAGACCGCGGACTGGCGGGCCGCGTGGCAATCAGGTCATCAGGCAGGTCGAAATCGAAATCACTCAGCTTCATGGCCGCGCCATACATCGCCCGAACAGATTCGGCCACACTCTGCGTCAGCGGTCCTCGCCCCGGCTACCCACCGAAGGGCTGGGTCCGTCCGGTGCAACCGGCGTTGCGTTGGGGCCGTCGGAAACTGTTGGGGCAGGTTCTCGCAGCAGGTTGCGCAGAAACAGTGGCGCAAGACCGGACAGCGGGTTCACGGACACTTGCGGGGCCGAGATCGGGCCCACCAGCGTATAGTTGAACGCGAAAACGCCCTCGCCCTTCTTGGTCAGGACGCTGCCAATCGCGTTCACCATATAGATCGGAGAGATCGCGCCGCGCAGGTTCAGGAACTTTCGTTCGGTATCCACCGTCCCGTCGAAGGACAGCCCCATCGACGGCCCGACCGCACTGCCGCTGAGAATCTTGACCTCGGTCGGCGTGATCCGCATCTCGCTGTCGATTGATGAGAAGTAGATCCCCTGCCCGGCCATCTCGGTCAGCAAACCCACAAGGCTGATGGCATTCAGCAACGCCGCCATGGCCGGAGCATCCTGGATCCGCGTGTCCGTGATTTTCAGTGTCAGATCGTAGTTGCCCGGGCCAGCCACCGGATTCAACCGGAGTTGCAGCTTTCCCCCTCTGGCCTGGGTCAACAAACCGGCAGACCGCAGCACCGCACCGGCGTCCACGGACTGCAGGCTAACCGCACTGCGTGATCCGCTGGGCACGACCTGACCCTGGACCGGGGCGCCTCCGTTGACCTGAGCGGAAAATCCACCCTTCAAACCTCCGGTCGTTTCGAAATTGCCCTTCAAACCGGTCAGGGCTACTTCCTCGGTCACCTGCAGCCGGTCCAGCGCCACGTCAAGGTTCGGGCCTCGACCGGATGACGCGCCGCCGCCGCTGCTACTGCCGAACGTCGCTTTGCCCAGGTTTAGAACGCCCCCCAGAACGCGGATATCCGGCGCCGCGGCGCCACGGCCGATCAACTCGGCCGGAACAGCCAACCAATCGCCCAGTTCAAAAGAACTGAACTGAACCCGATCCAAAGCGCCATTCGCGATCGAGATCGAAGCCACCGCGCGCAATCCGGCGGCATCAATCCGCAGGCTGTCCACTCGCAGTTGATCGCCCAGCGTCGCCTCGGTGGCCAACGTGCCGGCAGTGGCTGCGGATTTTTGCCAACCCAGTTCGGGAATTCCCATTCCGACGCCGACCAGATCAGAGGTCGCGGTCAGCTTTGTCGGCTCTCCCCCTCCAATTCCAAGACTGATCTCCGCCACGCCTTGCCCGGTCAGCATACCGGACGGCAATCCGGCCTTCAGTTCATCCATCAGCCGCGGGGACAGTTCGATCTGCCCGCTGAGCGTGCTGCGTTGCGCTGTCTTGCCGCCGATCGGCTGTCGCCAAGTCGCCTGTATCGGCACCTCTCCGAACAGACCGTCTCCGTCTATGGCCACCTGGGTCTGATCCCCGCTCAGGCGCAGTTTGGCGGCGCTGATGCGAAAGCCCGGAACCAGTTTTTCCGTATCCAGATCAATCAATTCACCCAGAACGTGAAATTGCGTGTCCTCGAATTTCAGCCCCTTGATCAAGGGCAGAGACAGAGTGCCGCCCAGTCGCACGCTGCCCGAAGCCAGATCGACCGGAAGGTTTGCCTTGGTCAGCAATTGCAGCGGCGCCCGGTCAAGCAACGACAAGGCCGAGGTCACACTGCCACTGGCCTGAACACGCACGATGCCCGGTGTGTTCTTTTTGATGTCGGTATCTGGGATGATGAACGACGTCCCAGAGGCATCAACCGCGCCACCGTCATCGGCGATCACGACGCCCTTGCGGGCGGTTACCGTGAACCGACGGCCAATCAGCGTGGCCTGCCCACGCCCGCCTTGGATCGGCGGCAAGGTCTTGGCAAACCGAACCAGCGCATCATCGAAATCGAAATCAAGATACAGTTCGGGCTTGGAGTCTCCGGGCCGCAACCTCAGAACAAAGTCCATGTCCGACAGATTGCCTTCGTACAGGTTTTCGGTCACCCATTTGCGCGGCTTCGGGGCCAATCGGGGCGGCCAGTAATGCAGCAGCTTGTCCGATGCCATGTGCCCCAGCCGCGCGTTCAGATCCACGCTCCACCCCTCCGGCAGGCCCACAAGCTCGCCCGAAGCGCGCAACAGGTCTTCGCCATCTTCGACCACGACCTGCCCCAGTTGCAGCCGGAAGGGGTTCAGGCGCACTTGGAAGTCCAGATCGGCCTGCTTGACCTCAAGCGCATCAACGAACAGGTCGGCCGGGTTCACCCGGATACCGTTCAGACGGAACTGCACCGCCATGCTTTCCAGCGTGCCGGCCTCTACACCCTTCAGATAAGCTTTGCCCTCGCCCTGTACGCTACCCCAGCCCGACACCACGGAAACCTCGTTGAAATCCAGAACCTGCTGCGCCGGATCATAGGTGAAATACGTGCGGGCGGAGTCGAACGGAACCGGTCGGGTCTCGGGGTTGGGCTGAACAGCCCCTGCCCCAAGGTTCAAGGTTGCAAATACAGGCCCGAGCGCCCCCGCCCCGTCGATACTGCCGCGCAATGCGCCCGAGATCGGCGTGTCCAACACCTGCAACCAGGCCAGCGCAGGCGATTGCGCCGCGACGTCGGTCGCTGGAAGATCGGTGATCGAAATCCCGAACTGCGCCTCGGGTGAGCCGAGCGTGCTGGTGTAGTTCGCTTCGATCATGCTGACATAGTCACGGCCCGCCAGCACCGAGAACCCGGTCGCCAGGCGCAGGGCGCCTTCGCTCCTCGTCGCCAGAATATGCCCGCCGTCCAGAACCCAGGACCGCCCAAGGCGCAGGTCCCGATAATCCAGCGTAATGGCGTCAAGCTCGACCGAGGTCAGGGACGACAGGACCGGTGACAGGAACACCTGATCGGACTGTTCGATCAATTCGGCCAAGGTTGGCGCATTCTGCACGGGCGCGCTGCCGGAGCCGACGGTCAGCGAGAGCGATCCGTCCTCGGCTCGGGTCAATGCGATCTGCGCGCCGTTGAGGGTGATCCGCTTGGGCCGGACATGGCCGCGCAGCAGCGGACGCATCGCCAGGCTGGCCTGCATGCTCGAGACCTGTGCGATCTGGCGCCCCTCGGCGTCGCTGATCGAAACATCGCTGAGCCGCAGACGCGGGCGCCATTCCTTGTTGATGATAAAGCTGACATCGCCGAACCGGATCTGCAGGCCGCCCAAAGCGTTTTCCAGCCGCGTTTCGACCCGGTCGCGCAGCCATTCCGGCGCGTGGATCCGATGGCCAAACACCATGACCCCGGACAGGACGGCCAGAAACACCAGCAGGAACACCCCGCGCAATGCCCACAGCCCGGCTGTCCGCCGACGGGATCGGGGGCGCGGCGGTTTCCCGCCCTTCTCAGCCTCGTCCTGTTCGTCTTGCGCCAATTTGCCGTCCACGTCTTTCAACCTGCCCGAGCCGCCCTATGATACGCGGCATCACCTACAAATCCTGACCGGAGTTCAAAATGCCTGACGTTGCAGACATCGCCCCCGATTTCACCTTGCCCCGCGATGGCGGCGGCACGGTTACCCTGTCGGACCTGCGCGGTCGTCCCGTTGTTCTGTTCTTTTATCCCCGCGATGATACGCCGGGCTGCACCAAGGAATCCATCGGTTTCTCGGAGCAGCTTCAATCCTTTGCAGACGCCGGCGCACAGGTTTTCGGCATCTCTCGCGACAGCGTTGCCAAACACGACAAGTTCGTCGCCAAGCACGGGCTGACCACTCCGCTGCTGTCCGACGAAGGTTCGACCGTGTGCGAGGATTACGGCATCTGGGTCGAAAAAAACATGTATGGCAAGAAGTCGATGGGGATCGAGCGCTCGACCTTCCTGATCGACGCCGACGGAAAGATCGCCCGCGTCTGGCGCAAGGTCAAAGTTCCCGGCCATGTGGATGAGGTGCTGGAGGCCGTACGCGCGCTTTGACGCTGCGGGCCATCCGGTCTAAGAGGCGGCAGTTTTCATCCAACCCGAGGATTACCGTGGCCAAAACCCTGACCCAGATGGCAACCGAGGTTCTGACCACTGCGGATGGGCGGTCCAAGACCGCCCTTTCCAAACGCTATGCCGCCGAATGGTTTGCAGCGCGCAACGGCGACGCCCCCGCGATCGAAGTCGGAACAGCCACGCCACCGTTGCATCCGTCGCGTCCTGACAAGCCCAAGCTGCTGTCGCCGCGCGACGTGCCGCGCCGTCGCCCCGGCTCAGAGGCTGGGCGCATCGCGCTGCTGCACGCTGTGGCCCATATCGAGTTGAACGCAGTAGACCTGCACTGGGACATCATCGCCCGGTTCGGGCATGTGCCGATGCCGATCGGATTCTACGACGACTGGGTCAAATGCGCCGAGGAGGAGTCGCGCCATTTCGAGATGGTCTGCGACTGCCTGGAAGCGATGGGCAGCCACTACGGCGCCCTGCCCGCCCATGCCGGGATGTGGCGCGCGGCCGAGGACACCGCCGAAGACCTGATGGGGCGGTTGGCGGTGGTGCCGATGGTGCTCGAGGCGCGCGGCCTCGACGTGACACCGGGCATGATCGACATCTTCCGCAAGGCCAAGGCCGATCAGGCCGTGGCCGCGCTTGAAGTGATCTATGCCGAAGAAGTCGGGCATGTAGCCTATGGCTCGAAATGGTTCCACTTTCTGTGCGGCCGCGAGAATGCCGACCCCAAGGACGTGTTCCACCAACTGGTCCGGCGCTATTTTCATGGCGCGCTCAAGCCGCCCTTCAACGAGGAAAAGCGGGCCGAAGCCGGCCTGCCGCCCGATTTCTACTGGCCTTTGACCGAGGATCTGCCGCCCCCGGGAGACGCGAAACGCTGACGGAATCGCGCCGCTTTCGGCAATTTTCTGCCGATGACGTGCGGGAAAACACCGTAATTGTCGACCAATCGGTTAACAAACTTGCCCAACCGGGACCGGCCCTTTAAGCAATCGGCCCAAGGGGCGGCGATCCACTCACGACCGGTCCCGACATTGGGGATGAGAGGTAAGGCGCGTGAGAACCCGTCTGGCAATCAAACTACACTCACTGCTCGAACGGCACTTCCCGGAACGCCGGGTCTTCCTGAAATCCGACAATGACACACGCTTCATCCGGCTCAGCTCGGAGACGCAGATCGTGGCAGCGCTTGGCGTTTCGATCATGGTCGGCTGGACGGCGGTCGCCACGGCGATCCTGCTGATGGACAGCATCGGGTCGGGCAACTTCCGTGAACAGGCCAAGCGCGATCAGGCGACCTATCAGGAACGGCTGAACATCCTGTCGCAGGAACGCGACGCGCGGGCCCAGGAAGCACTGGCCGCGCACGCCCGGTTCAACTCGGCGCTTCAGCAGATCTCGGCGATGCAGTCGGAACTGCTGGAATCCGAAAACCGTCGACGCGAGCTGGAAACCGGCATCGAGGTCATTCAGACCACCCTGCGGTCGACCATGAAGCAACGTGAGGAAGCCCGGGCGCAACTCGCCGAGCTTCAGGAGAAATCCGATGGCGCATCGGTTGCGATGTTCGCCTCTGCCGCTCCGGCACAGATCGAATTCATGGCCGACGCCCTGACCCGGACAGCACAGCAGCGGGACCAGATCGCAACTGATGCACAGGCGGCACTGGACCAGCGCGATGAGCTTGAGCTGGAAATCCTGCTGATGCAGGAGCGCAATGACGAGATCTTCCGCCAGTTGGAAGAAGCCATGGTGATCTCGGTTGAACCGCTGGACAAGATGTTCCGCGAGGCCGGAATGCCCACCGACCGGATGCTTGACGAAGTGCGGCGCGGCTACAGCGGCATGGGCGGCCCGCTGACGCCGATTTCCTTCAGCACCCGCGGCGAAGAGCTTTCGGCAGATGAGGTGCGCGCAAATCAGCTTCTGCAGCAGATGGACCAGCTGAATCTGTATCGCATAGCGGCCGAAAAGGCCCCGTTTGCCACACCGGTCAAATCGGCGTTCCGGTTCACCAGCGGATATGGTTATCGCCGCGACCCCAAAACCGGCGGGCGCCGGATGCACAAGGGCACCGACTTTGCGGCCCCGACGGGCACGGATATCTTCGCCACCGCCGACGGTGTCGTGGCCCATGCGGGCTGGCAATCCGGCTATGGCCGTCTGATCAAGATAAAGCACGCCTTCGGGGTTGAGACACTTTATGCCCATAACTCGAAGATCCGCGTGAAGGTCGGCCAAAGGGTCTCGCGCGGGGATCACATTGCTGATATGGGTAATTCCGGACGGTCGACCGGAACGCATCTGCACTACGAGGTGCGCGTGAACGGAAAACCTGTAAACCCAATGGACTTCATCAAGGCTGCGAACAATGTTTTCTAAAAGCAAAATCAACGAGCCCGCACCCAAGGCATCCGAAACGGCCAAGCCGGCAGCCCCGGCGCCTCAGGCGACCCCTGCCCCGACCGAACAGAAGGCCGCAAGCACCGCGCCCAAGCCCAAGCCGCCGGCATCGGTTCTGTCGTCGGACCTGCATATCACCGGCAACATCAAGACCACCGGTGACATCCAGGTCGAAGGAACCGTCGAAGGCGACATCCGCGCGCATCTGCTGACTATCGGCGAAACCGCGACCATCAAAGGCGAAGTGACCGCGGACGACGTGGTTGTGAACGGCCGCATCGTGGGTCGTGTACGGGGTCTGAAAGTACGTCTGACCTCGACCGCCCGGGTTGAGGGCGACATCATCCACAAGACCATCGCCATCGAAAGCGGCGCGCATTTCGAAGGCTCGGTTCAGCGTCAGGACGATCCGCTGAACCCAGGACGCAGCGGCAAAACCGGAGCCAATCCGGCGGCTGAAGTCAGCCAGTAAACCGCTCCAAGTACCGAGTTCCAAGAACGCCGCGGCCACTGTCCGCGGCGTTTTTCTATGCCCATCAGGCAACAATCCGTCCCCCTATCAAGACCGCAAAGCCCTGCACGCGCGATACATTTTCACAAAAGGTGTTTTTTGAATTAAACTTCACCTCGTTGAAATTGGGAGGTTTTATCATGCGAGCAAAACTGATGGCCGAATTCTTCGGCACGTTCTGGCTGGTTCTCGGCGGTTGTGGCAGCGCGGTGCTGGCTGCCGGAGTTGCCGATGTGGGCATCGGATGGCTGGGCGTGTCGTTCGCCTTCGGCCTGACGGTCCTGACCATGGCCTTTGCGGTCGGACACATATCGGGTGGTCACTTCAACCCCGCCGTCAGCCTCGGGCTGATGATCGGTGGGCGTTTCCCGTCCAAGGATCTGCTGCCCTACTGGGCTGCGCAGGTGCTTGGAGCGATACTGGCCGCAGCCGTTCTGTACGTGATCGTCAGCGGCGCACCCGGCTTCGAAGGCGTTGGCAGCTTTGCCTCGAACGGGTATGGCGAGGCCTCGCCCGAAGGATACTCGATGATGTCGGCGCTGGTGATCGAGATCGTTTTGACCGCCTTCTTCCTTATCATCATTCTGGGCGCGACATCCGAAAAGGCTCCGGCCGGGTTCGCGCCCATTGCCATCGGTCTTGGGCTGACGCTGATCCACCTGATTTCGATCCCGGTCACCAATACGTCGGTGAACCCGGCCCGCTCGACAGGGGTGGCGCTGTTTGCCGATGGCCCCGCCTTGGCGCAGCTGTGGCTGTTCTGGGTCGCCCCGCTGATCGGTGGCGCTTTGGGAGCCGCGATCTGGAAAATGATGGCCTCGGACGAATAGAAACCCGTCCTACTAATGCAAACCCCCTCCCGGCCTACGCCGGGAGGTGACTCTGTTGTACGGTTGCGTGGGCCACACCCGCGGCAAGAATTCGACCGGTCGGATCAGGGTGGTTGAATTTCCGGAACGAACCGCCAGAATTCGCAGAACTCTGTGAAAGACCTGATCATGATTTCCTGGCCAAAGTTCCGGCGCCCCGCTTCCGCAATTCCCGCATCCACCGCATGGATTGCGATGGCCAGTATTCCGCTGGTTCATTATTTCTGGCCAGACCTCGGCGCGGTCTCTGATCGGGATCAGACTGTTCTGTTTGCTCTGACGATCTTTGCCATTCTGGCCCTATCCGAGATTTTCATCGCCAGAATCCATCGCAAGCCGGGCAGCGGTTTGGTCTACAACCCGGAAAACTTCAAAAACCCGGCGTATCTGGCTGATTTCTGGATCAAACTTATTGGTCTGTCGGCCAGTCTTGCGCTGCTTGCGCTGTTCTACTCCACCGCCGACCTCTACCGGGATGAATGGTATCAGCCGTTCTTTTCGCTGTTCGGCGACTACTGGCCGCTGATCCTTGCGATTGTCCTTTCCGTTGTCACGGCGGTTCATTTCTCGATGCGGCATCCTCGCGACGGCATGTGGCATCTGGGACGTGTGGTTTTGTCTTTTGGTCGCCAATCCACCGGGGCCCGCGAGTTGAAATCCTTCCTTCTTGGGCTGGGCGTCAAAGGGTTCTTTCTGCCACTGATGTTCTGCTATCTGGTTTATGACTGGAGCTTTCTGCAGACCCGTTCGCTGTGGGATGCGCAGGACTTTCAGCAGGTCTATGCATATCTCTACCGCTTTGCCTTCTTTCTGGACCTGACAATCGTCACCATCGGCTATGCCACCGCCACACGGCTTCTGACCTCTCACATCCGCTGGACCGAGACGACGGTGAGCGGATGGCTGGTCTGCGTGATCTGCTATGCCCCGTTCTGGCAACTGCTGTCGCGCAGCTATTTCAACTATGTCGAGGATGGCTTCGCCTGGGGTGTCTGGCTGTGGGATTACCCTGTCCTTTACGGATTGTGGGGTGGCACCATCCTGTTCTTCCTGGCGGTCTATTGTCTGACCGCCGCGCGCATGGGTCTGCGGTTCTCGAACCTGACCTATCGCGGGCTGGCCTGCGACTTTCCCTACAACATCAGCAAACATCCATCCTACATCAGCAAGAACATCACCTGGTGGATGATTTCGATCCCGTTCATCGCGGTCGACTTCTGGGCAGGCCTGGCCAACTGTCTGGCCCTGCTGGGTGTGAACCTGATCTATTTCGCGCGGGCCTGGCACGAAGAACGCTGCCTGTCACGCGCGCCCTCCTACCGAGCCTACAAAAATCACGTGAACCAATACGGTCTTCTGGCCCGCATCCGACGCGGCCTAGGTGGCTGGACCCGGAGCGTTGCCAGACAGGTGAATTGATCGCGCGGCGCGCGGGTCAGCGCCCTGTCATCCAGATACCGTCGGGCCAGAAGGCGTGGAAGGCAAACGCGAACATCACATCATGCACGACATCCCGTCCGGCACCATCCGTGACGCGGATCGATCCTATGTCGCGTCCCTTGTCGACGCGCCCGGCGTCCAGAGCCGAAGCCTGCCCCGCCGACCAATCGATGACAACGCCTGCTTCTAACAATCGCCCAGCCGCACGCAATCGCGTCAGAGGCCAGGCCCGCTCACCGACACGCACCACCCGCTCGAGCGGTTGAATACCATGCGGAGGCAGCGCGCCGTCATACAGGAACGGTCTGCGCGCGCTGTCATACCCGCGATAAGGGTTGCGCCCGTAGTCCCGCGCAAAATTCGGCTCGGCCATCACCAGACCGTCGGGATTGCGCTTGCGGAACTGATCCCACCCTTCCATCCACGCTGGCAGCGCTGTCAACTGAGCACCGGTCAACTGGCCCACAATCGCCTCGCCGGTGGCTTGCTGCCACCAGCTTTCGGTTTCGCGGTCATACATGATCATGTCCGAATTTCGCAGCTTGCCGGACACGCCGAAACTGAGAACCCGTCCCGGGATACGCCGATCAAAAACCAGCCCCGAATTGCACAGTGGACAATAGGTAACCGCGACTGGACGGTTACCGATCCGATCATTCACGATTTCATGCCAGATCAGGTAACGCAGGGGATAGGCGCGCGGGCGCGTACCGGGCAGTTCCACCGTGATCACGGCCTCGGTCAGCCCCAGCCCGGTTTCCGCCGTAGCTGGGACAAACTCGGGCTTGTCGATGGCCGGGATGCCGTCTTTCGGCGGTCCGCCGGACCGGACTTCAGACCAGTCACCGATCGAGGTGACCGAAAAATCGGTTTTGGGCCATTCGTCGCGCCACAGGTTCGGGTCCGCGGACACCGCGGTTGCGCAGAACAGCAGTAGGGCAAACAGACGGCATCGCATGAGGCACCTTTGGCTAGCTGCCATCGTGCGTCAGGCAGTGCGGCCAGGCCAAGCCCCTTACACAGGGACGTGAAGCGCCGTGCGCGGACAACCCGGCGCGCAATCCGCGCCGGGTCTAGGGATCATTCGGTGACGGTCACCTTGGTCATGACGTCCGGTTGGCCGACCACCGCGCCGTTCGGGCCTGTGCCGCGTTTGATCGCATCAACAACATCCATGCCGTCGGTCACCTTGCCCACCACCGTGTACTGGCCATTCAGGGTCGGGGCCGGTTCGAACATGATGAAGAACTGCGAATTTGCGCTGTTCGGATTGCTTGCGCGAGCCATTCCGACAATGCCGCGCTCGTAAGGGACTTCGGAAAACTCGGCTGGTAGGTCCGGACGGCTTGAACCGCCGGTGCCGGCACGACGCATGTCGCTGCCCAGTTTACCGTATTCCACGTCCCCGGTCTGTGCCATGAACCCCTCGATCACGCGGTGGAACACCACCCCGTCATACTTGCCTTCGGCGGCCAGAGCGGTGATCTGCTCGACATGCTTGGGCGCGACGTCCTCGAACAGGTCGATGGTGATCGTGCCGTTGGCCTCGCCCTCGACTTCGATCTGCAGGCCTGCGGCCAGCGCGGGGCTGGCCAACAAGGTAAAAACGGCGGCCAGCTTATACATCGGCGGCCACCTTGACGCTGATCATGCGGTCGGGGTTCGCAGGCGGCTCGCCGCGGGTGATGGCATCGACATGCTCCATCCCCTCGATCACGCGGCCGTAAACGGTGTATTGACCGTTGAGGAAGTGGTTGTCCTTGAAGTTGATGAAGAACTGCGAGTTGGCCGAGTTCGGGTTGGCCGAACGAGCGGCACCCAGGGTGCCCCGGTCATGCGGCAACTTGGAAAACTCGGCCGGAAGGTTCGGCAAGGACGACCCGCCAGTGCCTGCCATGCGGATGTTGAAGCCGTCTTCCATGTCGCCGTGCTGCACGTCGCCGGTCTGCGCCATGAAGCCGTCGATCACCCGGTGAAAGGCCACGTTGTCATACTCGCCCGCGCGCGCCAGTTCCTTCATGCGCTCGCTGTGCTGAGGCGCCACGTCCGGCAGCAGTTCGATGACGACGTTACCGTCCTTCAGCTCGATGATGATGGTGTTTTCGGGATCCTTGATCTCGGCCATGGGGCCCTCCTGTGGAATTGATTTGCGCAAATACCTATGCGCCGGACGCGCGAAAGCCAAGTGACGCATTGACCTGAGGGCAAAATGCAGGAAAAGAACCGCTGACGCGTGGTGACAACGGCGAGGATGACACGATGGGCTGGAAAACTCTGGACGACATGGATTTGCAGGGCAAACGCGTTCTTGTGCGCGTGGACATCAACGTCCCGGTTCTGGATGGCGCCGTGACCGATGACACCCGGATCCAGCGGATCGTGCCCACGGTGCGCGACATTCTGGCCGCTGGCGGCAAACCCATCCTGCTGGCCCATTTCGGCCGGCCCGGCGGTGAGCGTCGACAGAACCTGTCGCTGAAACAGCTGGTGCCCGCGCTGGAAGCCGCCTTTGGAACCAAGGTCCGCTTCGGAGAGGATTGCGTCGGATACGAGGCTGAAATCGCTGCCGCAAACCAGGGTGACGGCGAGGTCTTGCTGCTGGAGAACACCCGCTTTCACGCCGAAGAGACACAGAACAGCATGACCTTGGCCGAAGGTATGGCCAAGATGGGAGACATCTACTGCAATGACGCTTTCTCGGCGGCTCATCGGGCGCATAGTTCGACCGAGGCACTGGCGCGCCTTCTGCCCTCCTGCGCCGGGCGCCTGATGCAGGCAGAGCTCAGCGCACTCGAAGCCGCTCTGGGCAACCCTCAGCGTCCGGTGACCGCCGTGGTCGGTGGGGCCAAGGTATCAACCAAGCTGGATCTGCTGGGCAACCTGATCGAGAAGGTCGACAACCTGATCATCGGCGGCGGCATGGCCAACACCTTTCTGCTGGCCAAAGGGCTGGACGTTGGCAAATCGTTGGCCGAGCACGCGATGACCGATACTGCAGCCGAAATCATGGCAAAAGCAGACAAGGCAGGCTGCCGGATCGTCCTGCCCAGCGATGTTGTCGTTGCAGAGAAATTCGAAGCACACGCCCCACACAAGGTCGTCCCCGCGAACAAGTGCCCCGCAGATTCGATGATCCTGGACGCCGGGCCGGACAGCGTCGCCGCAATCTGCACCATCTTCGAACAGAGCAAGACTCTGATCTGGAACGGCCCATTGGGGGCATTCGAACTGGAACCCTTCGACGCGGCGACAAATGCCGCTGCATTGAAAGCCGCAGAACTGACGCGGGCGGGCAAACTTGTGTCGGTCGCCGGTGGCGGCGATACGGTTGCAGCCCTCAACGCCTCGGGTGCCGCGCAGGACTTCACCTACATCTCGACCGCCGGCGGTGCGTTCCTGGAATGGATGGAGGGCAAAACCCTGCCCGGTGTGGCAGCGCTGGCCCAATAACCCCATTCTAGTTGGTGATCTGCATTCGTGGTATTCTCTCACAGACCGGGAGATGGGCCATGAAAGCCGTTGCCACGTTCGCTGTGATCCTCCTGCCCAGTGTTTCTGGCGCGCAGTCCCATTGCGCCGGGCAAACTCAGATCGACGCCACTTTCTGTGCCAAAGAGAAATGGGAAATCGCTGATAAAGAACTGAACCGCCTCTGGAAAGAGGTCAAATCAGCGGCGGACAGGCGCGGAAACGGTGAGGCTTTGTTGAACGAACAGCGCGCTTGGTTGAAACGCAGGGACGCAACTTGTGACCCCGAACTCAAAAGCGATGGCAGTGCCGCGCAAATGTTCTATTGGTCTTGCATGGAAGAACAGACCCTGAATCGAAATCAGGAACTGTCCGCTTTGCGTTGAGCGGATACCTACGCGGTCATGGCTCTTCGAGCATCACTTTTTTCGTCGAATTTCAAAAAGTGCGAATCGGGGGATTCACAACCCGAATCACCTGTGACATAGTGCTGACAGATGCCCGCAAAGGGCACGTTTTTGAGGCAGTATTCATACGGCGGTCAACAGAGTGTCCCGTTCCAATCGGCCCGGTCTGGGCGCAGTCGCATTCTTCTCGGTGGCCTTCATGCTGGGTGTCTATTTCACCTTTGCTGCCGTTCAGGGCGACTACGGCCTGTTCCGACGGATCGAGATTTCAGCGGAACGGGACGCTCTGTCACGCGACCTTGCGGCGCTGAACGCCGACATCGCTCGGATGGAAAACCTGACCCGGCGCCTTTCAGACACCTACCTGGACCTCGACCTGCTGGATCAGCAGGCCCGAACCGTTTTGGGAATGATCCGGGCTGATGAAATCGTCATCCGCTAACTAGCTGTTTGCCCGACCGCCCCGGGTTCCTCTGCAGTTGGCAACTGATACCCGAAAGCATCGATTTCCCTTCGGAACAGGTCAGCCACCAGGTCCACGGCTTCGCCGTCCCAGTTTTCACCGTAGAAGACATCGAACTGCTTTGATTTCCGAATGCCGGAATTCAAACGCTTGTCGCCGAGACTGACATCGCCAAGGCCGAAGTCATCCAACACCTGCGCCAAATCGCTGTCCAGGCTTTCGTATCGCAACACCCGATCAACCGCGATCTCCCCGCCCTCAGAATACAGATGGAAGTCAGAGAAGAACTTCAGGCGAGTCCGGCAAAAGCTCAGGAACAGTGCGCTTGCGTCGTTGATCTGTGTTCCGCGCTGATGCATCCAGAAATAGAACGCTGAGACAGCCTTGTCCCAAGGGTTTCTCTCAACGCAAATGCTGCTGCAGCCCTCCGCAATATCAGACAGATACCGATTGACCACGCCGATCCCATTGTGGGGATACCGAGCCTGCACTTCGCCTTTGGCTCTTTCCCGCAAAAGCTGGACCGACCGGCGGACGATGTATTGCTTCCCCGGACGTTGAAGTTCGGCTTCCTTGCCGAACGGTGTTGCGAAATCTCCGTCCTGCAGTTTCGCGCTCAGTGCAATTTCGATGGATGATCCGGCGGTTTTCTTCGTTTTGATGAAAACCAGCTTCGGCTCTCTGAGGATCATCATGCCAATCTGTCTCCGGCGCCTGTTCAAAATTGCCTGCCAATGGAAGCATACTAACCGTGCATAGGGCGAACCAAAAGGCGAAAACCTGCCGGATATCGGGTAGAAACAGATACCCCCACCCCGTCCAGGACGCTGCGTCACATTTCCGCTCGCCAGAAAGCGCGAAATGCTTTATGAGATAGTTTAACGCTAAACTATCTTGCCGGAAGGGAGAGGTCGCCACGATGGCTGCGCGAAAAACCACAAAGAAACCAAATGTTTCTGCGGAAGAACTCAAAACCTACTACCGCGAGATGCTGTTGATCCGCCGATTCGAGGAAAAGGCAGGTCAACTGTACGGCATGGGTCTGATCGGCGGCTTTTGCCACCTGTACATCGGTCAGGAAGCCGTCGTCGTGGGGCTCGAAGCTGCGGCCGAGGATGGCGACAAGCGCATCACCTCCTACCGCGACCACGGCCACATGCTGGCCTGCGGGATGGATCCGGGCGGCGTCATGGCTGAATTGACCGGACGCGAAGGCGGCTTGTCCAAGGGCAAGGGCGGCTCGATGCACATGTTCTCGAAAGAAAAGCATTTCTACGGTGGCCATGGGATCGTCGGCGCACAGGTTCCGCTGGGTGCCGGCCTTGCCTTTGCAGACAAGTACAAAGACAACGGTCGCGTGACCTTTACCTATTTCGGTGACGGCGCAGCGAACCAGGGTCAAGTCTATGAAACCTTCAACATGGCGGCCATTTGGCAATTGCCGGTGGTCTTCGTGATCGAGAACAACCAGTACGCGATGGGCACGGCGCAAGCGCGCTCAACCTCGACCAAGGACATCTATCACCGCGGTGAGGCGTTCGGCATCCCGGGCGAAATCGTCAACGGAATGGACGTGCTGGCGGTGAAAGAGGCCGGCGAAAAGGCCGTGGCGCACTGCCGGGCCGGGAAGGGCCCGTACATCCTCGAGGTCAAGACCTACCGCTATCGCGGCCACTCGATGTCGGATCCCGCCAAGTACCGCACCCGGGAAGAGGTTCAGAAGGTGCGCGAGCAGAGCGACCCGATCGAACACGTGCGCGAGCTGCTTCTGACCGGCAAGCACGCCACCGAGGATGACCTGAAGGCGATCGACAAGGAAATCAAGGAGGTCGTCAACCAGGCCGCCGAGTTCGCCAAGGAAAGCCCCGAGCCGTCGCTGGACGAGCTCTGGACCGACATTTACGCCTGAGAGGACGAATAAGACATGGCAACCGAAATTCTCATGCCCGCCCTTTCGCCGACCATGGAGGAAGGCACACTGGCCAAGTGGCTGGTCAAGGAAGGCGACACCGTAAGCTCTGGCGACATTCTGGCAGAGATCGAAACCGACAAGGCCACGATGGAGTTCGAAGCCGTCGATGAAGGCATCGTCGGCAAAATCCTGATTGCCGAAGGCACCGAAGGCGTGAAGGTCAACACGCCGATCGCGATCCTGGTGGAAGAGGGAGAAGACGCCTCGGCCGTGACCGCGGCTGCCCCCGCAGCCGCAGCGGAGGCCGAAGCCGCCCCGGCGGCGGTTGAGGCCCCCGCTCCTGCCCCTGCTGCACCGGCCGCGCCTACCGTGGACCTGTCGCCGGACTGGCCAGCAGATGCCGAGAAGAAATCGATGACGGTCCGTGAGGCTCTGCGCGACGCGATGGCCGAGGAAATGCGCTCGGACGAAGACGTCTACCTGATGGGCGAAGAAGTCGGTGAATACCAAGGCGCCTACAAGGTGAGCCAGGGCCTGCTGGACGAATTCGGCGCAAAACGCGTGATCGACACGCCGATCACCGAGCATGGCTTTACCGGCATTGCCGTGGGTTCCGCCTTTGGCGGCCTGAAGCCGATCGTCGAGTTCATGACATTCAACTTTGCCATGCAGGCGATCGACCAGATCATCAACTCGGCTGCCAAAACGCTGTATATGTCCGGCGGTCAGATGGGCTGTCCGATCGTGTTCCGCGGCCCCAACGGCGCTGCCGCGCGCGTGGCCGCACAACACAGCCAGGATTATGCCGCCTGGTACATGCAGATCCCGGGCCTGAAGGTGGTGATGCCCTATTCGGCAGCCGATGCCAAAGGTCTGCTGAAATCGGCCATCCGCGATCCCAACCCGGTCGTGTTCCTGGAAAACGAAATCCTCTATGGCCGCTCGTTCGACGTGCCGCAGGTCGATGATCTGACCGTGCCGCTGGGCAAGGCCCGCATCTGGCGCGAAGGCACCGATGTGACCATCGTCAGCTTTGGGATCGGTATGCAATACGCATTGGAAGCCGCCGACAAGCTGGCTGAGGATGGCATCAGCGCCGAAGTGATCGACCTGCGCACCATCCGCCCGATGGACACCGGTGCGATCATCAACTCGGTGATGAAAACCAACCGGCTGGTCACAGTGGAAGAAGGCTGGCCGCAAGGCTCGGTCGGCAGCTACATCAGTTCCGTGGTCATGCAGGAAGCGTTCGACTATCTCGACGCGCCCGTCATCACGCTGACCGGCAAGGACGTGCCCATGCCCTATGCGGCGAACCTGGAAAAGCTGGCGCTGATTACCACCGACGAGGTGATCGCCGCCGTCAAACAAGTGACCTATCGGTAAGGAGCGACTGACAGATGCCCACCGAAATTCTGATGCCCGCCCTTTCGCCGACCATGGAGGAAGGCACGCTCGCCAAATGGCTGGTCAAGGAAGGCGACACTGTCTCCTCCGGCGACCTGCTGGCCGAGATCGAAACCGACAAGGCCACGATGGAATTCGAAGCTGTCGACGAAGGCGTCGTCGGCAAAATCCTGGTTCCTGAAGGCACCGAGGGGGTCAAGGTGAACACCCCCATCGCCGTGCTTCTGGAAGAAGGCGAAAGCGCCGATGACATCGCCGCGGCCCCGACCAAAGCACCCGAGGCTGCGCCCGCAGCCGACGCGGGCAACGAGGCTGCCGCCCCTGTGGCATCCGAGGAGCCCGCCTCGGCCCCGGCTCCGGCGGCTCCGGTCAAGGCCGATGGCGGTCGCATCTTTGCCTCGCCGCTGGCCCGTCGCATTGCCGCCCAAAAGGGTCTGGACCTGGCGCAGATCAAGGGCTCGGGCCCGCATGGCCGCATCGTCAAAGCGGATGTCGAAGGCGCAACCGCTCCTGCAGCGGCACCGGCTGCTTTGGCAAGCGCGGCGCCGGCCCCTGCCGCTGCTCCTGCGGGCCCCTCGGCCGACATGGTGGCCCGCATGTACGAAGGCCGCGAGTACCAGGAGGTCAAGCTGGACGGCATGCGCAAGACCATCGCCGCCCGTCTGGCCGAGGCCAAGCAGACCATCCCGCATTTCTACCTGCGCCGCGACATCAAGCTGGACGCGCTGCTGAAATTCCGCAGCCAGCTGAACAAGCAGTTGGAAGCCCGCGGCGTTAAGCTGAGCGTCAACGACTTCATCATCAAGGCCGTCGCCAACGCGCTGCAGCAGGTGCCCGAGTGCAACGCCGTATGGGCGGGCGACCGGGTTCTGCAGTTGAAACCTTCGGACGTGGCCGTGGCCGTGGCGATCGAAGGCGGGTTGTTCACCCCGGTCCTGCAGGACGCCGACACCAAATCTTTGTCGGCCCTTTCGACCGAGATGAAGGACCTGGCCGCGCGTGCGCGCGAACGCAAGCTGGCCCCGCATGAGTATCAGGGCGGCACCTTCGCGGTTTCGAACCTGGGCATGTTTGGCATCGACAATTTCGACGCCATCGTGAACCCGCCGCACGCAGGCATCCTGGCCGTCGGTACCGGCGCCAAGAAGCCGGTCGTGGGCGAGGATGGCAAGCTGACCGTGGCGACCGTGATGTCGGTCACCATGTCGGTGGATCACCGCGTGATCGACGGCGCGCTTGGAGCACAGCTCCTGCAGGCCATCGTGGACAACCTGGAAAATCCGATGGTCATGCTGGCCTGATCCACGCCACAAGAATCAAAAAGCCGCCTCGGACCCCGAGGCGGCCTTTTTCGTACCTGAGAACAGGCTTACTGATCCTTGCCCAGCATGTGATCCATCGAGATCGAGGGCTGGTCGCATCCCGCCTCACCCACGATCTTGGCGGGGATACCCGCCACGGTCTTGCAGGGCGGCACGTCCTGCAGCACCACCGAACCGGCGGCGATGCGGCTGCAATGACCCACGCGGATGTTGCCAAGAACCTTGGCCCCAGCCCCGATCAGAACGCCATCCTCAATCTTGGGATGGCGGTCCTCTTCTTCCTTGCCGGTCCCGCCCAGGGTCACCGAATGCAGCATCGAAACGTTGTCGCCCACAACCGCAGTTTCGCCAATCACGATGGAATGCGCGTGGTCGATCATGATGCCCTTGCCGATCTTCGCGGCGGGGTGAATGTCGATCCCGAAGATTTCCGAACTGCGCATCTGGAAGAAATAGGCCAGATCGTGCCGGCCCTTCTGCCAAAGCCAGTGAGCCACACGATAGGCCTGCATGGCCTGGTAGCCTTTGAAATACAGGATCGGCTGTAGCAGACGATGGCAGGCCGGGTCGCGCTCGTACACGGCCATAAGGTCCGCGCGGGCGGCATTCATCAGCGCCTTGTCATCGGCATAGGCCTCTTCGACGATTTCACGCAGAACCATCATCGACATCTCGTTCGAGCAAAGCTTGGCCGAGATCCTATAGGACAACGCACGTTCCAAAGACTTGTGGTGCAGGATACAGGCATGCACCAGTCCGCCCATCAAAGGCTCTTTTTCGACGGCGGCCTGTGCTTCGGCCGTGATCCGGTCCCAGACGGGGTCAACTGACGTAACTTGGGTGCGCGTTTCAAACATGGCTTTTGATCCTCTGCTGCGCCTAGAATAGCCATCTAGGCCCAAAAAGGCCAAACGCAAACCCTTGATGTGCAACACAACAGAAAATGAACCGGTTCGAACTCAGGGAATTTGAAACACTTATCCTGTCCCGGCTGGAGGAATTGGAACGCAATTCCCTCGCCGGTCAGGACGCTCAATCCGTGGTCGAGCTTGACCAGCAGGCGGTCGGGCGGCTCAGCCGAATGGATGCGTTGCAGAATCAGGCCATGGCCAAGGCGCAACAAACGCGACGAGATCTCGAAGCCCGAAGGCTGAGAGCCGCCCTCGACCGGATGGCCGAGGGCGAATTCGGGTATTGCGAGGATTGCGGTGACGACATTCCGCGCAGACGGCTGGACCTGGACCCGGCCGCCAGCAAGTGCGTCAGCTGCGCGGCCGGTTGAGTTGAAACCGGATAAGATGGCGCAGTACCGTCTCGAAACACCGGCAATACTCGGTGTCGCTGAAACTTGGCTCGTCTGCCAGCGGGCGGCTGCGTGCAGCTGCCATCAATGCTCCGTTCCCGTAAACAGGATGCAAACGACCCGTCGCGGCCACGTGACGGTCAGCCAACTCGGCCTCGGCGATCATGCGCGCGCACAGCCGCTCACGCTGGGCTTGCGGCACGGTCAGCAAAACCCGCGCCGCAGAACTGACATCGCCGTGCAAAACAGGGCGCATGATCCCTCTACCCCACACTCAGACTCGCGACCGCGCCCGGCCCGTAGCTGGCCGAAACCTGCGCCACCTCGACCTCGTAGAGGCCCGCGACGCCGTCCGAAGACTGTGCCGCCGCGGAATAGGTCCAAATTGGCGTCGTGGCGATCTCTTCCCGAACAAGGGCGCCACCTGACCGAATCCGGATCAGATAAGTTTCGGACTCCTCGCCCAGCGGCACGTCCAGCACGTCCCAATCGTCGCCGTCGATCCGGGTTCGGCGTACCCAGGTGAACAGGTCATCGCCCCCGTGTCTTTTGACCTTCAGATGAACTGGCGCGTAGGGGCGCAGACCGTTTCCATCAAACGCCTCGACCTTATGGACAAAAGAATCGTCGTCGTATCCGCGGGTTGCAGGCCCGATCCGGTAGTGCCGCGCAATTCGGCGTTCGGTCCGCAGCAGGCTGGTCTGAAGAACCCTCTCGTCGAGCAACACGAACACGGAACCCTCCGGCCAGATTTCGGGCATGATTGCGTCCGTACCCAATTGACCGCGCAGGCGGCCAGACAGGGCATAAACACCGGGTTCCTGCAGGGCGGCATCCGCGAATTGAAACACTTCCCAATTTCCGCGCGTGCCGTCTCCGATCGCCGCCAAGTTGGCGCCGGTCAGAAGCGAGTCACGCGACCGCGACTGCAAGACGCCATCGACAATGCGCACGCGCAGCGGCGCACCTTCATCCCATACCCCTGCGCTCGCGGACGGCAAGGCGGATTCGGTGAACCCGATCACAGCCTGACCAGTCACCAGATCGCGCAACGCGTAGCCCTCGTCGGCGTCCGAAGAATAGACGGCGACGCTGCCTTGCCAGGGATCGGCCGTGACGGCCAGATAAGGCGCGTGCGGCTCCTCGGCGCCGGTAATGAGTGGCAGATCCAGAAAAATCGGAAGAACCGGGACTGGGGCCACAAAGGGTTGAGAGACAAACCCATCATCCGCCATATCGGACGGCGAATAGACCCCGGGCTCGATCCGCACGGCATCTGCCAGCTGGATGTCAGCCTGTTCCAACCTGTCTATGCGATACAGCGCACCGGCTCCCCCATTCCAGGATGGAAGTCGAACAATGTCGCCGGCGCCCAGATGCATCTGCGACGGCGGCAGCGCGAAGCGCGCGGTATTGCGCGCGACGCGGGCCTCGGCCAGCCACCGTTCGACCGTCTGCCGTCCTTCGGCGCGGGTCATCGACAGAGGCATTTCGTTCACGGCTACAGAATGGGTCCGATCATCGGGCAGCACGGCCTCCTCCGCTACCACATCGTGGTCCGCATCCGACTGAACAAAGCGCAGACGCACGCGGCCGGCCATTTCGGCCTCGGCTTCGCGCTGGTACTGGACCCTGCCATCGACCTCGGGGCTTTCCGCGACCTGATCCAGCGACAGATCAAATGCCTGGCGCCCGGCCCTCATGCGGAATGTCAGGACACCGTCCCGCTCGATCGCATCAAATCCGTAGCGCAGCATCAGTGGCTGAAGGGCCGCCCGCGCGTCCGAAACATCTTCGATCACGTATCCACGGACAACTCCGTCCAGCGCAGACACATCAAAATCGGAGACGCCTGCAGCCTGACAAATCTCGGCCACCACCGAGGCCAGTGTCCTGGCACCAGAACGTCCGTTCAACCAATGACCACGGGCGTAGTTTTCGCCGTCGCTCCACTGCGAACGCAGGTTCGGGAATGTCGGGTAAGGTCTCGCGTCCCACGCCCATACATAGGCGTTCGAAACGTCCACCATCGGACCATCGTAGATGTCCGAAACCGGGTTGATCTGCGGATCGGCCCAATATCCAAGAACTGCCTTCAAATACTGAACCTGAATGAAATCGTCGCGTTGACCGTTCGAGTATTTGGGCAGATCGGATTCCGAGGATTTCGGATCCAAAAACTTGTTGGGCTGGTTCGTTCCCTTGTCTATGGCCGCACAACCCAATTCCGTGAACCAGATCGGCTTTGATCCCGGAACCCAATCGGTCGGGTCAGCTTTGCGCACTCCTCCGATCCGTTCGTGGTGCAAGTTCGACCACCAGTTGCGGATGTCTTTGTATCGCCACACCCATGGCTCTGCATGTTCGCCGTCCTCGATCGGATACCTTATCTGCGCGTCCTGTTCTTCGGGTGTTGGATAGTACCAGTCGTATCCTTCACCGCCTTCGATGTTGCCGCGCAAATAATCCAGGTTGTAGATTGACCGGGCACCATCCAGCGCATCCAGATGCTCGTCACCATCCCGCCAGTCCGAGACCGGCATGTAGTTGTCGATCCCGACGAAATCGATGTTTTCGTCTGCCCACAGAGGGTCCAGGTGGAAGTATCGGTCACCGCTGCCATCGGCAGGCTGGTACCCGAAATACTCTGTCCAATCCGCGGCGTAGCCTATTTTGGTGTCTGGCCCCAGTATCTGCCGCGCTTCTGCCGCCAATGCCTTCAGCTGAGCAACGGCCGCGAACCCGGACGCGCCGCGTATCTGGGTAAGGCCACGCATTTCCGAGCCGATGCAGAACGCCTCGACCCCGCCTGCTGCCTTGCACAACGCCGCGTAGTGAAGAATGAAACGGCGCATGCTCCATTCTTCCGGTCCGGTATAGGTGACAGTGCCATTACCGATGATGAAATCCGAGGCTTGGGCTGCACCAAAAAAGTTTGCCACCTGAGCGTCCGCACCTGCGGTTCCGTCCAAGGACCCGGGGCGCCCCGGAGCCACGTCCAGCGTGATCCGGCCGCGCCACGGCAGATGCGGCTGATCGCCGGCATCCGACCATGGGTCTGGAAGACCATTACCCTGCATCTGATCCATCAGGATGAAAGGATAGAACATTACCCGGCTGCCGGAGCCCTTGAGGTGTTGAATGGCCTGAACCACCGACGCATCGGCCGGGGTACCGCCATAGACGGGTCGCCCGTCCACGTGTTGCACGACCTGGGCCGATTTGCGCTTTAGCCCAGAGACTTTCCACGGCATGTTGGCGCCGTCCACGTCGTCGCGGATCACCTTGGGTCGAACGCTGCAAGCGCCGCAACGCAAGTCATCTCCGAACCAAGAGACCACCAGCGACGCAGCCTTGCAGCCCGGAAGTTCTTTGTTCAGGGCACGCACCGAGGCCACCAGATCGGGCTCGCCCGAGGGCGAATTGACGTTGGCGGCCCAGCTTTGGCCCGACCCTTTGGAATAGTTTACCTGCGTGCTGGCCAGCGTGTATTCCCCGGTGCCAGGCATCAGGGCCACGGCCCGGACAATCTGTTGCAATTCGGATTCGTAGTCTGGTGCGGATTTCTGATCAGGCCGAACAACCTCGAAAGAGAACTGGGGAACGCGATTGCCAAATTGCGCCAGCGGCAGGTCTTCAATCACAACATACGCAGTGCCGCGATAGGCCGGAACCGTTCCGGCACTTTCGATCGTTTCGATCAATGGATCCGGCAGCTGATCCTGGCTACCGGTATAAACCCGCATGTTCAGACTGTTGCGCTCAAGCTCTTCCCCATCGGCCCATATCCGCGCGATGACCGCGATCTCTCCGACGCCGACAGCAATCGCCAGTGATATCGAGTAGCTGTAGCTATGGGTGGTCGTGGTGACTTCGGCTGGTTTTGGCGTTCCTTTGCCGCCAGCAGACTGCGTAGACGTCGTGGTTTTGCGGGTCTCAAGGAAATCCGACGCCCAGATCACCTGCCCACCGACCCGCATTCGGCCGAACACGGTGGACAACGGCGCGCCCTCGCCTGTTTCCGTAAGTCTGAACCGGTCCAGCCGGCCAGACTCGACCACCTCGCTTCCGGCACCCATGACCGACTGGCTCATCAATCGCTGGTCGATAACCCGCCCGAGCGTCGCGCCGACTGCCCGGCCCACGATGGCCGTTGACAGCCCAGCAACGGTTCCACCGATGGACCCGCCCAGCGCAGCCCCCGCCGCAGATAAAACTATCGTCGCCATCAGTTGCCCTCCAAAGGAAATTCAAAGCAGGCGACCACCCGGCGGCGCCAGGGGTCGCTCAGTGCGTTTTCGACAACGCCATGTCCGGAATAGGCATGGATGAAGCGTGGCACGGCGCCCGCATCACTCACGATACCAAGGTGTTTGGCCACACCGGCATCGCGCATCCGGAACAGCAGCACGCATGCAGGGGCCAGAAAGTTGCGCGGACGTTCGACCAGATTGCGCCGCGCAGCCGCCCACATGCGCTCTTCGCCCTGCGGTTCGGACCAGTCCATGCTGTAGGTAGGCACCGCCTCAGGCTCGTGGCCGATGACGGATCGCCAGACGCCGCGCAGCAATCCCAAGCAATCGGTTCCCGCTCCCTTGACCGAGGCCTGATGCACATAGGGCGTTCCCAGCCAGCCTCGCGCTTCGTCCACGATATCCT
Source organism: Ruegeria sp. CG8 (assembly GCF_056537165.1). Taxonomy (NCBI): domain Bacteria; kingdom Pseudomonadati; phylum Pseudomonadota; class Alphaproteobacteria; order Rhodobacterales; family Roseobacteraceae; genus Ruegeria; species Ruegeria sp. CG8. The sequence goes on from NZ_JBQFRA010000002.1 coordinate 329,088, forward strand.
GCGCCGTCACCATCACCGCCTGCTGCCTCCATTGTTCGCGTTGCCCTGTTTCGGCACGGCCATCACCCAGTCTTCGCTCGGCAGATCCGGAAAACCCTGGAAATTTATGATGTTGTTGAATTTCAACCGACAGGTCTCCATCCGCTTGTCGCAGCCCGCCAGCACCCGCACACGGTCACCGGCGGCCAGACCCGAGCCCATAGCGGTCCAAAGGTGCAATTCCCGCCCGATCTTGATGCTTCGGTCCGTCTTCACCGAAGCCCAAAGACCCTGAGAGCGGCCGGTCAGCACATCAACGCGGCCACGTTCGAACCAGCCGTCCTCAAACGCCTCCGCCCCCTGCAGTCTGAGGATCGGACCCTCGTCGATCTCGGCAATCTCGGCCTCGGCCCAGTAGCCGGGCGTCAACCTGTCGAAGCCGCAGGCTTTGACACCCAAAACGGCCGTACAGGGCTTTTGGTAGATCCGCCCCAAGGGTCGGTTCAGCAGATCGGTCAGCCCGCGCAATTCGGCGTGAAACGCGCCCCCTGCGCGGCGCAGCTCGCCGATTGAGCCACGGAACTGCAACATGCGCTGTTCCGGCGCGGCCCAGTTGACCAGCCATGCTCGGACATCGGCACCGTCAAAGCGGCCGTCTTCGATATCCTCGTCGCGCACGGCCGCATCAGACAGCGCCCCCATGGCCTCGGAATTGTCGATCGACAGGCCCGTCGCCTGTTCGATGGCCGAGGCTGTGAGACCGGTGCTTGCCTTGAAAACCAGCCCGTCAAAGGCCAGTTCGCGGTCATGGTCGGTGAACCCGAAGGACATGCCATCGGTTCGGGTGATCGCCCAACAGCGGCAGACCGTAGTCATGCCGGACTGAAGATGGGTCAGCAATGCCTGCTTGTCGCCGCTCATCAGACCCGCACCTCCACCACCGGAACATTGGGTACGTCGCCTGCCTGAAAGCTGGCCACGCTGACTTGGATCCTGTCGGTGTCAAACCGCACCGGCACATCGAATTCAAACCCGGCGGTCACGTCGACCCCCTCGGATGGCGGGACGACGAATTGGATCAGACCGCTATTCAGGTCCACCTCGAAATCGACGCCTTCTCGGGCCTCATCCTGATCCAGCCCAATCTTGACCGTACCCAGTACCGGCTTGACGATGGGCCTGACATAGCTGACCCCGCCCGAGGCATAGATCTTGACCAACTGGAACTCGGTCGTGACCCCGTCGCCTTGCCCGATCACCTGGTCGCCCTTGTCGAACTCGGCAGTGGCGGCGCAGGACTTGTAGTCCGACCAGTCCTTCCAGCGGAACCCGTACATCTGACCCTGACGCGCTTCGAAAAAGGCGATCAGCGTCTGGATGTCGTCCAGCGACCGCATCCCCAAACCGGCGTCATAACGCCGCCGCGAATGCGCCCAGGGCGTGTTGCGTTCTTCGAACCCGTTGGCCAGCGTCACGACATCCGTGCGCCGCTCGGGGCCGCCGACCGAGCCGAAACTCAGGCTGGCGGGAAATCTGACTTCGTGGAAATTCATGTCCTGCTCCCTAAACTACCGGTTGCGATTTCCGCGCCCCAGGGCACGGCTCATCTGGGCTGCGATCTGGCCCTGGCTGCGGCGAAAGCCCTGAACGTCGGGTGTGGTGATGTTCATCACCACGTTCACCGCCCGTCCGCCGCCCGAGTTGCGCACCCCCAGTTTGCCGTCGGGTCCGCGCGCCAGCGGCATGATCGCCTCGGGGCCGGCCTCGCCCATCAACCCGGTCGCACCGCGCATCGGAAAGGTGGTCGGCCCGGTGACCACTCCGCCATTGGCAAAAGGCATGACGCGTCCTTGGGCGAAACTGCCGCCGTCGGCAAAGGGCAGCAGCCCCTGCACCAGGCCGCCGACCGTATTGGCCAGCAGGCCGCCGAAATGATCCGTCACCGGCTTGATCGCCGCCGAATAGGCCGTGCGGATCATGGAGTTCTTCAGCACGTCCAGCGCGTCCGACAGGTTCATTCCGTCCAGAACCACGCCGTCGAAGGCCTTGCGCAGCCCGCTCGACATGCCCCGCTCCAGGGTGGCGACATCCTTCCCGGTCTCTTCGAAAGCGGCGCTGATCCGCTTCATCTGGGCATCGAAGGCCGCCGCCATCGTGGCGGCATCGCCCAGGGCATCGCCCAGCGCCTCGCCGCGCTCCTGCAGGTCGTCAAACCCGTCCCGATCCGTCATCACGCTCTCCTTGTATCTTGTCGGGCCAGGCGGCCAGCAACCTGTCCAGCCGCGCCCGGTTCATCGCCGGCATCCCGCGGCCCTGCCCCAGCATCAGCCGCAGTTCGGCCGGGGTCAGACGCCAGAACTGATCCGGCGTCAGCCGCAGCTCGTGCAGCCCGGCACGCATCAGGCCGGGCCAGTCAAAGCCGCTCATGACTCACCCGGCACCATGAAGGCCCGCGCCAGCAGCTCGGCCGCCGCCCGCGCCGCCGCCATCGGGCCGCCCTCTATCTCGGCCCGCAACATGTCGGCGCGGGTCACATCCGTCCCGCCACCGCGCAACCCCGCCAAGATCAGCGCCAGCACGTCACCGCTGGAATAGGCGCCGCTCTCGAACCGCTGCACCAGTTCCACCAAAGACCCTGCGCCCAGCTCCTGCTCCAGCTCGGCCAACGCGCCCAGCGTCAGCTTCAGCACCCGGCGCTGGCCATCGACCACCAGCGCCACTTCTCCCGCCCACGGATTGACCATCACAACGCCACGAAGGTCAGAGCACCGGCGCTGGCCAGGCTCATCTCATAGGTCGCTTCGCCATTATGCGAGCCGGCATACTCGATCCCGGTCACTTGGAACGGTCCTTCGACGATGCCGAAATCGGGGATGATCACCTGAAAGGCGGGCGTTTCGCCGTCAAAGAACAACTGCCGCGCGCGTTCATCCGTGCCGGCGTCCTTGAACACGCCCGATCCGGAAATCGAGGCCGACTTGACCCCCGCCCCCGACAGCAACTCGCGCCAGCCGCCCTGGCTTTCCAGCGTCGTGACATCCACGCTTTCCGCGTTGAAGCTGATCCGCGTGGCCCGCAGCCCCGCGATGGTCTGGAACAGGCCTGTGCCGTTCATGTCCACCTTGACCAGCAGGTCCTTACCGTTCTGGGCACCCATATGCTCTCTCCATTGATTGCTTAGTTGTCTTCCACGCGGGCGCGTAATTTCAGGTCGATCTGCCGGATCGCGCCGCCGGTCCCGGTGCGCCGGGCCGAGGCCCGCTCGAACCACAGCCCCACCAACCGCCCCCGATCCAGCGTCAGCGCGGCCCCGTCCAGCGCGTCGCACACGGCCCCGGCCAGCGTCTTGGCCGCGCCGAACCCGGCCGCCTCGGACACCACCGACACCGTGAAGCGATGCAAAGTGCCTTGCCCCGTCTTGTCCGAGGCCTCGCGCACCTCCTCGGGGCCAAGCGTCACGTAGGTCTGCGGAACCGTCCCCGAAGGCACCGCGTCATAGATCGCGCCGCCGCTCAGCGCGCCCACCTGGGCATCCGCCACCAATTGCTGGAACACCGCCGCCTGCAGCGCCGCCGAAACGCCATAGCTCATGCCGCCACCTCCTCATCCGCGAAACAGGTCAGATAGCGCCCGGCCGCGTCGTATTCGGCCACCGCGCGGATCACGAAGCGCCGATTGCCCTCGCGAAACCTCTGATCGGGTGCCGGGCGCATCGACGACCCCTCGGGCGCGCCGCGCACCACGATGCGGTAACTCACGCGCGACACCGCCACATTTGCGATCGCGCGCTCGGTGCCGGTCCGGGCGGTCACCGCGGCCCACAGCTCGCCCAGAGAGGCCCATGTCTCAGCATAGCCGCCCGCGCCGTCGGCCACCCGCACCGGGGCCTCCAGCACCAGCTGCCGGTTCAGACGGGGCGCGCTCATTGCATCACCCCCGCGCCGAAGCGCACCATGCGATAGCGCTGGATCAGGCTGGTCACGCCGAAGGGCATGCAGCCGTCGCTCAGGCTGGTCTCGTCGCGATACTCATAGTAATGCGCCGCCAGCAGCAACACCGCCTGCCCCAGATCCGCCGGCAGCCCGCCCCAATCCGCCGCCATCCCGGCCGTCAGCGCGATGGTCACCTCTCCGCCGGTGGGAATGGCGGGCAGGCAAGCCCCCATCGGCCGCAGGCAAGGGCGCTGGTTGTCGCGCTCCAGGCGATAGGTCCCAGGCGCCACCACCTGCTGGGCGCCCTGCGCGTCGGTCAGCGTCACCGCGTCGATGCGCGTCACCGGCGCGACCGGCAGAACCTCGCCCGCGTCGTTGCGCCAGCGGCTCAGCGTCCAGGTGAAACTGCGCGATATCAGCACCTTGCCCGTGCGCGCCTCGATCGCGGCCATCGCCGCCCTCAGGAACCCTTTCAACACGTCATCCTGCAGGCTGGTCTCGGCAAATCCCGTGCCCAGCCGCAGATGCGCCTTGAACTGATCCACAGGCAGCGCCGCATCCGCGATGGCGGTTTCTTCGATCAACATCATCCATTCACTCCGCAATCTCGGACCCCTCCGGGGGCCGCATCCTTGGAAAATGGCGGGCACGTGCCGCCCCACGTTGCTCGGACGGAGGGGAGCAGCTAGACAACGCGGGGGATCTCACCCCGGCCCGCGCCCGCCGCCCGAGGGGCCGGCCCACCGGCCCCCCGGATCCGTCACCGCTTAGGCGGTGCCGAGTTTCACCAGCTTGATCGCGGCAAAGTCGCTGATGTCGCCGCCCACGCGCTTGGTGGCATAGAACAGGACATGCGGCTTGGCGCTGAACGGGTCGCGCAGCACGCGCAGGTCGGGGCGCTCGGCGATGGTGTAGCCGGCCGAGAAGTCACCGAAGGCGATCGAGAAGCTGTCGGTGCCCGGATCGGGCATGTCCTCGGCGATCAGCACGGCATAGCCCATCAGGCGCGCGGGCTCACCCGCGGCTAGGCCGTCCGACCACAGGAAGCGGCCGTCGGCATCCTTCAGCTTGCGGATCACGCCGGCGGTTTTTGAGTTCATCACGAAGGTGCCGTTCACGCGGTACTGCGCGCCCAGCGCATAGACCACGTCCACGATCGCATCCGCGTCGATGCCGCCCGCGACACCGGTGGGCACGTAGCCCAGGTTGCCCCAGGTCCAGACATCATTGTCCACCGCCGGATGGCTCAGGATGCCCTTGGGCTTGTCGATGCCGTCACCGTTGATGAAAGCCGCCGCCTCGGCGCGGGCGAACTTGTCAGCGATACGGCCGGCCAGCCAGCCCTCGACGTCGAATGCGCTGTCATCCAGCAGCCGCTGCGAGGCCTTGGGCAGCGCGCTTAGCTCGTGCAGCGGGATCGAGATGCGGTCGATCGACGGGGTGCCGGTCTCGGCGGCGGTGGCGTTCTCGGCAGCCCAGCCTGCGCCCACATCGGTATGATCGATCAGCACGTCGAACGAATTCGCCTCGACATTCACGACCGACGCGATCGAACGGATCGACGCGGTGGATTTCAGCACCGACTTGATCATCTCGGCGGTCTGCGGATCGACAAGGTAGCCGCCATCGCTGTTGACGGCCGTCGACAGCGACTTGGCCTCGATCTCCAGCCCGCGCAGGGCATCGTCATCGCCCGAGCGCACATAAGCATCAAAGGCCTTCTGGTGCGGCGCCTCCTCCAGGGTCGAGGCCGCAAGATGCGGGCGCGCCGCGATGGTTGATTTACGATCCAGCATGGTCAGTCGCTCTTCTGTCTGTTGCAGTTTGTGTTGAACTTCAGCCTTCAGGCCCTTGAATTCTCTTGCGAAGCCAGCCATCGCCTGCTTCACCTCCTGAACCAGGGGCACACCCTCTCCGGTCAAGGCCGCGGTCTCGGTCTTGCTCATCAGCACTTCCTTTCTGGGTGGGGGTTGAGGCGCGCTAGGGTCGCGCCAGCTCCTGCCGGGCGTTCTCGAACACCTCGGCAATACTGCGCCAGGTGTCCTCGGCATCGGGGTCCGTCCCCTTTGCCGCCACCCGCGCACTGGGCAGCATCGGGAAGGTCACCAGCGACACCTCCCACAGCTCCAGTTCCGTCAAGAGCCGCCGGCCCTTGTCATCCTTCACGGCCCGCTTGGTGCGATAGCCGATCGACAGCCCGTCCAGCGCACCCGCGCGGATCAGCTCGGCCGCTTCGCGCCCCTTCTGGGTGCTCTCCAGCAACCGCCCCTTGACCCACAGGCCGCGCTCATCCTCGCGCACCTCGTCCCACACGCCGATGGGCTGGGCCGGGTCGTGCTGCCACAACATCTTGACCCGCTGACCGGCCGCCTTAAGCCCGGCCAGCGACGCGGCATAGGCACCTTTCTGCACCACGTCGCGGCCCTGATCGACCTGGCCGAACAGGCTGGCATAGCCCTCGATCACCGCGTCTTCGGTCACCGACAGCCCATCGCCGAACCGCGCGAACTTGCGTTCCAAATCCATGAACAACTCCTCGTAAGCCACTGAATTCATGGCGCCACCGTCAGGAAAGACTGGAACGCCTGCGCCAGGATCACCGCCGCCACGCCATAGACCGTCAGCCACAACCGCCGCTCCAGCCGTTCCATCATTTCCTCGATCTGATCCAGTCGCCTGCACAGATGCGCATGCTGGATCTCGGCCACCCTCTCGTGCGCGGCCAGACGCAGGCCCGGCGCGCAGTCAAAGGGCGGGTATCCCGGCGTGTCAGCCATCCGCCGTCTCCGCCAGCGCCGGCAGGCCCAGCAGAGCACGCTTTTCGGCATCCGTCAGGAAATCGGCATTGGCCACCCGCGCCCATTGCGCGTCACGCTCCGTCGCCAGCGCCGGCACCTGGTCCAGATCGGGCTTCAGCACCAGATCTTCGCCGGTAAAGCCCGACAACCAGTCCGACAACGCCGCCGCCACCCGCGTCACCAGGGGCAGAACGGTCAGGCGATAGAACGCCCGGTTGGCCTCCTGATAGTTCGAATAGGTCGCGTCCCCCTGGATCCCCAGCAGCATCGGCGGGACACCGAAGGCCAGCGCGATCTCGCGGGCGGCGGCTTCCTTGGTCTTCTGAAACTCCATGTCCGAGGGGGAAAAGCCCATCGGCTTCCAATCCAGCCCCCCTTCCAGAACCATCGGACGCCCGGCGTTGCGCGCCCCGCGATAGTTCGCCTCGATCTCGTCGCTCAGGCGGCGGAACTGTTCCTCGGCCATCGCGCCCTGCCCGTCGCCGCCCTTCCACACCAGCGCCCCCGAGGGCCGCGCGGCATTGTCCAACAGCGATTTCGACCAGCGCGAGGCGCTGTTGTGCACGTCGATCGCCATCGCCGCCGCCTGCAAGGGCGAGAAGCCGTAATGGTCATCCTGCGGATGGAACGACTTGATGTGGCAGATGGCTTCGGCCGGGAACCGGTGCGTCTTGCCCCCGGCGGTGTAGTCATAGGCCCTGGGCCAGCCATCCGCCCCCGGCACCACGCTCATCCGGTCCGAGCGCGGCACATGCAGCTCAACCGGCAGCACACCCTCGGCCTGCACCGCCTCGACATAGGCGTTGCCCGACAGCAGCAGCTGCCCGAACAGCGCCTCCAGCAGCTCGGCCTTGCCCTGCGCCGCGTTCGGACGGCGCATCAGGCGCAGAACCGGGTGCGTCTCGTACCGCTGCGCATCATCCTGCAGAACCAGGGGCAGCGCCGCCGCGGCCTCGGCAATCAGCTTGACCGACCGGAACCCCACCGGGTTGCCCGAGAACCCCGTGCGCGTCAGCGAGACGGTGTCCCGCGGGCTCCAGGCTACGCGCCCACCGGTCTGCCAGGCCACCACCGGCCCGGCTGCGCTTGCTTTTGCCTCGGGGGCTTTCTCAGCCGATCCACGACGCAAGAAATCGAATACCATGTCCAGATGCTCCTTTCTGCCGCCGCTCTGCCCGGCTTGTTGAAAGGAGTTATGACGGAAAGATCTTTAAGCCTCGGGAATGGGGCGTACGGCGGTTGCGCAACGGCTTTGGAACGTGTGCCCGCAGGATAAACCTCGGCATCCGACGGAAATGCGCTATCCTCTGCATTTGAGCATCACGAGGGACCAGCCATGTATGAAAGCGCAGTGAAGACCGGAGGGATCGCTGTCGTGACCGGCGCCGCCAGCGGAGTCGGTCGCGTCGCGGCACAGCGTTTTGCCCAAGCCGGGCTAAACGTCATACTGGCCGATCTTCCGGGACAGGCGCTCGACGCAACAACGGAAGACCTGAAGGCAGGTCTTGACGCAGTAAACATCACCGCGGTGCCGACGGATGTCACCTCGCAAGCCGACATGGAAAACCTGGCCGACACAGCTTTTGCCGCCGGGCAGGTTGCCGTCTTGATGAACAATGCAGGGATCAGCCTGCCGACGAAAACATGGGAGTCATTCGACAACTGGCGGAAGCTTCTCGACGTGAACTTTCTGGGGGTCCTGCGCGGCATCCACGCCTTCCTGCCTCGCATGATCGAGGTTGACCGCCCGGCCGTCGTCATCAACACCGGGTCAAAACAGGGGATCACCTCCCCGCCGGGCAACCCCGGCTACAACGTGTCCAAGGCCGCCGTCAAAACGCTGACCGAACAGCTCGCGCACGAGCTGCGCGAGGCCGGCGCACCGATCACCGCGCATCTCTTCGTTCCGGGCTTTACCTATACCGGCATGGTCGCGTCATTCCTGCCCGAAAAACCGGCCGCCGCCTGGACCAGCGAGCAGACCGTTGACTATTTCCTCGACCGCATGGCCCAGGGCGATTTCTACATCCTCTGCCCCGACAACGACGTCGATGCGGAACGCGACCGCCGCCGGGTTCAATGGGCTGCCGAGGACATCATCCACAACCGCCCCGCCCTCTCGCGATGGCACCCCGACTATGCCGAGGCCTTCGCAAAGTTCGAAAAGCCCGAGGGCTGATCACAGAACCCGCACCCTCGGCCTCCGATATGCCGCCGCCGGCCCCACCACCAGCTCATGCAACGCCCAGACCAGCGCATCGACCCGGTCCGGCGAGCCCTGCCCCTCATACCCGCGCGCGGTCATCTGGCACATCTGCTCCTCAAGCGCCTCCAGCCCGGCCACATGGCGCACCCGCCCCTGCTCATACAGCGCCGCAACCGGCTCGGCCCGCGCCACCTTCCCGCGCGAGGCCCGCACCGCCCGGAACGGGACCAGAGGGTCCACCTGCCGCACCACCTCCTCCACCAACTGCCCGCCTTGGTTGACCTCGGCCACCAGCCGCTCGGCCCCAAATTCATCCATCGCCTCGATCGCCGCCCGCGCCCAGCCCGCTGGGCCAGCGCCCTGCACAGTCCGGTCGGCCAGCACATAGGCGCGCCAGTCCTCGGGCGGCCCCTGCAGCTGTGCGCCGACCACCACGATCCCGCAGGCATCCGCGCCCGACCCGCCCGTCACCGCCGGGTCCAGCGCTACTACCACGCGGTCCAGTTCGGGCACCGCCTTGACCCGCGCCGCATCCAGCATCGAACCGGTCCACAGTGCCCCCTCGGCATCGGCCAGCAGCACCCCGTCCAACTCCTGCCGCCCCAGCCGTGTGCCCGCATAAAGCGCGCGCACCTCCTCCAGAAATGACTCCGCCAGGTTGGCCCGGTTCGCCTCCGTCGGCGCATGGGTCATCACCGTTGACGGCGCCGCCAGCAGATCCCTCAGTGCCTTCACGTTGCGCGGCGTCGTGGTCACACAGACCCGCGGCCGCTCGCCCAGCCGCAACGCGAATTGCAGCATGTCCCAGGTCTCGCCTGCCTTTTTCCACTTGGCCAGCTCATCCACCCAAGCCGCATCGAACTGCGGCCCCCGCAGCCCCTCGGGGTCATGCGCCGAAAAGGCCTGCGCCTCGGCCCCGTTGGGCCAGACCAGCTTGCGTTCCGATGCCTTCCACTTCGGCCGCCGGTCAGGCGGCGAGCACTGCATGATCCCGCTGTCGCCAAAGATCATCACGTCGCGCACCTGGTCAAAGGTCTCGCCCACCAGCGCCACGCGCCGGGCCTCGCCCTTATCAAACGGCTTGGCCCCTTCGACCATCGACCGCACCCACTCGGCCCCGGCCCGCGTCTTGCCCGCGCCGCGCCCGCCCATAATGGCCCAGGACCTCCAATCACCCTCGGGCGGCAGTTGATGCGGCAGCGCCCAGAACTCGAACAGGAAAGGGAGGGCACACAGCCCCCCCTCCCCGATCTCACTCAGGAATCTGTCCCGCACCGCAGCAGGCGCGGAGGCGAGCCAATCGGCACCCGATCTCAGATCGGGCCCGCTCCAAGTCGAGCGCATACCCCCCTTGGGCAATTCCCGCCTGTCTGTGACATTGTTCGACAAAGCTTGTCTCCACTTTCTGGCAACTTCGGATCAGCCCCTCTAGCTGCCCGAGTTGTCTGGCTGAACTCGCCAGGTCTGCATCCTCCCCGGTCTCGATCCGCTTGCGCAGGTCTTCTGCCGCTTGCCGCAAACCGCGAATGGACACCTCCAACGATTGCAACAGCTCGGCCGTCCGGGACATCCGCTCTTCCGGGGTAATCAAAGTCATGTTTGCCTGTGACCTCATGCGTGAGTGATCTCCGCACGAGAGAAATGAAAAACGGCCGCCGGGTCGCCCCGGGGCCGTCGCCCACTTCTTCTAGCATGACACAACTTATACGCGAAATTGGGCGCTCAGTCAAGCTCCGACGCAACAGCGCGCAACAAGTAACGCACTGTCAATGTTAACAAAATCCTAATCCAGCTCAGGAATAGCAACCAATTCTCTGATCGGCAAGACTTCCGCGACGGAGTAACTCCCGTCGTGCGTTTCAAAAACTGATTGCACACGCAATCTGCATCAACGCCAAGAACCGCAAGCATACGGAAAATTACTGAAGGACAAAAAATGTACCATCCCCTCAGCTATGTCTCGGTAATCTGTTTGGGAGGCCTGATGCTCTTCGGCACAGTGGCGCAGGCTCAGACAGGGCACCGCGGACCTGATCTTGGCAAGATCGCCAGCGAGATTGGCGTTCCGCAATCTGCGCTCCAAAACTGCTTGGGCGATCGTCCCAAGCCCGGCAAGCGCCCCGAGCGCACTGACGCGGGTTTAATTGCTTCGTGCCTGTCCAAGGCCGGTCACCCCTCCACCGCACAGGCAGTCGAAAAAGCGCTGGCGGCCGCCGCCCCGCCGCCCCGTGGTTGACCATCCATTTGCAACGAATAGGACACCGGCAGCCTTGACTGCCGGTGTCGGCTTGACATTCGCCTCAGCAGCGCTCATCTACGCCACAGCGCTGCCGCGTGAGCACGCGGACCGAACCGAGGTCCGAGATAGCGCCCAATTTTCCCAGTTCCCATTCACGCAGGGTTCTTGACGCAAAAGCCGGATGTTGCGGGACTCGCCCGCAAATCCTGAGGCTGCGCACACTCCCTGCCGGTCGTGCAATCCGCACGGCCAGCTATTCTTTTTCGCGCACGGCCAATGCCGACGCGGATCACAAAGGAAGACGACTTGTTCGATTTCGACATGCTCGGCCTCGCGCCGGCACTGAACGACGCGCTCGAGCGCGCAAATTTCACTCAACCCACACCGATCCAGAACCAGGCCATCCCGTTGGCCTTGGAAGGACATGACATTCTGGGCCTTGCCCAGACCGGCACCGGCAAGACGCTGGCCTTTGGCCTGCCGCTGATCGACCACCTTCTGGCGCAGCCCGGCAAACCGGCGCCGAAGACTGCCAAGGCCCTGATCCTCGCCCCAACCCGCGAACTGGTGAACCAGATCGCTGAAAGCCTCCGCACGCTTACCAAAAAGACGAAACTGCGCGTGGCCACAGTTGTTGGCGGACAGTCGATCAACAAACAGATCATGTTCCTGTCGCGTGGGACCGATATTCTTGTCGCGACCCCCGGTCGTTTGATCGACCTGATGGAACGTGGCGCGGTCGATCTCGGCTCGGTTCGGCACCTAGTTCTGGATGAGGCCGACCAGATGCTGGACCTCGGCTTCATCCACGCTCTGCGCAAAATCGCGCCGCAACTGGGCACTCCGCGCCAGACCATGCTGTTCTCGGCCACCATGCCGAAGCAGATGGAGGAACTCAGCCGCGCCTACCTGACCAACCCGCAACGGGTACAGGTCTCGCCTCCGGGCAAGGCGGCCGACAAGATCACCCAGTCGGTGCATTTCGTTGAAAAGCCGGGAAAACCCGCCAAGCTGCGCGGGATCCTTTCGCGTGATACCGACGCCCTGACGCTTGTGTTCTCCCGGACCAAGCATGGTGCGGAAAAGCTGATGAAAGGGTTGGTGGCCGACGGCTACAACGCAGCATCGATCCATGGCAACAAGAGCCAGGGCCAGCGGGATCGCGCCATCAAGGCCTTCCGCGCCGGCGAGATCACAGTTCTGGTTGCCACCGACGTGGCAGCCCGTGGCATCGACATTCCCGGGGTGGCCTATGTCATCAACTATGACCTGCCGGACGTTCCTGACAACTATGTGCACCGCATTGGCCGCACCGCTCGGGCCGGCCGCGAAGGCGAAGCCATCGCCTTCTGTGCACCAGATGAATTTGATCTGCTGCGTCAGATTCAGAAATTGATGAAGATCGAGATCCCGGTCGCCAGCGGAGCGGCACCCGAAGCCGCAGAGGCCGCCAAGCCCGGCAATCGCCAGCGCAATCGACGCCGTGGCCCGAAACCGCAGGGCACAAATGGCCCCGCCAACCGTCGGCGCCGTCCGCGCCGCAAATCGGCCGCATAAAAAAACTGCGCGCATGTCTCCATGCGCGCAGTTTTTTTCCAGGATTTTGACTTTTTATTTCTCAGGCGGGTTGTCCGCCTGATTTATGCCGGCTCTGCTCTCGACCAGCGAGCGGATCAGTTACCCGAATTGTTCCGCTCGGCTTCGATCTCACGCCATTTGGCAACGTTTCGGTTGTGTTCCTGCAGCGTCTTGGCGAAGGCATGGCCGCCGGTTCCATCTGCGACGAAGAACACGAAATCGGTCTCGTCTGGCGCCACGGCAGCTTGCAAGCTGGCCAGACCCGGGTTGGCAATCGGTGTGGGCGGCAACCCATCGATCAAATACGTGTTCCACGGCGTATTCCGCCGAAGCTCGCTGCGGCGAAGGCCTCGGCCCAGCGTGCCCTGACCCTTGGTCACGCCGTAGATCACCGTGGGATCTGTCTGCAGCTTCATGCCTTGCTTCAGGCGGTTCACAAAGACGCTGGCAACCTGACCGCGCTCTTCCGGAATGCCTGTCTCCTTCTCGATGATCGAGGCGAGGATCAGCATTTCTTCGGGGCTGGACAGGGGCAAACCGTCTTGACGCGTCTCCCAAACCCGCGCAATCCGCTCTTGCTGTCGGTCCTGCATCTTTTGCAGCAAAGCCGTTCGCTCATCACCCGGTGAGATTTCGTAGCTGTCCGGGGCCAACATGCCTTCAGGCGGAATTTCCGAGACCTCTCCGGTCAGGGCATCCACCGCCTTCAGCCCCTCAACGACCTGCCAACTGGTGACACCTTCGGCCAAGGACACGCGGTATCGCGTATCGGCTTGGTTACGCTTTTCCTGATAGACTTCAGGGACTTCGTCCTCACCAACGACAAATGACGCGACTTCGACGAAATTCAATGTTGCAGGGTCCAGCTCGCGAACCCGCGTCTGAGTGCGGGTCACACCGATGCGGTACTCGACCTCGGTTCCGCATGTGCTGGCGCCGCTGCGGGTGACTTCGTCGATGATTTCCGCCATCGAAGCGCCTTCGGGGATCAGGAAACTACCCGCTTTCAGCTGCTGCGACTTGTCGGTGTAGTCTGCCGCCATACGGAAGATGGTTGCGCTGCTGATCGCGCCCTGATCTTCAAGATCACGGCTGACTTTGTTCATGTTCGAACCACCCTTCACCCGAAGGCAAATGGCGGTATCGAGCGGGCCCTCGGCCTTGTACTGCGACTGCCCCCAAAGGATCAGACCGCCAAGAAGAAACATGGCGACCACAAGAAAGGTCAGCGCATTGGATGCCAGAGCCCGCCACATTTACGATGCTTTCCCGAAAATCACGCTGGCATTGGTGCCACCGAAGCCGAATGAATTCGACAGCGCCACGTTGATTTCCCGCTCGCGCTTGGCATTCGGCGCAAGGTCGATCGGCGTTTCCACCGCCGGGTTGTCTAGGTTGATCGTCGGCGGGGCCACCTGATCGCGGATCGCAAGGATCGAGAAGATCGCCTCGATCGCGCCCGCGGCCCCCAGCAGGTGTCCTGTGGCCGATTTGGTCGAACTCATCGTCGCCTTGCTGGCATGTTCGCCCAGCAGCCGTTCAACGGCCCCCAGCTCGATCGTGTCGGCCATGGTCGATGTGCCATGCGCGTTGATATAGTCCAGATCCTTCGGCTCGAGCCCTGCGCTGCGCAGTGCCGCCTTCATCGAGCGTTCCGCCCCGTCGCCATCCTCGGCCGGCGCTGTGATGTGATAGGCATCGCCCGACATGCCATAGCCCAGAACCTCGGCATAGATCTTGGCGCCGCGGGCCACGGCGTGCTCGTATTCCTCCAGAACCACGATCCCAGCGCCCTCGCCCATCACGAAACCGTCGCGGTCGACGTCATAGGGGCGGCTCGCGGCCTTTGGGTTGTCGGCATATTTGGTCGACAGCGCCTTGCAGGCGTTGAAACCGGCAATCCCGATCTCGCAGATGCAGCCCTCGCCGCCACCGGCGATCATCACGTCGGCATCGCCCGACCGTATGATCCGGCTGGCATCGCCGATCGCGTGAGCACCGGTCGAACAGGCGGTCACCACGGAGTGGTTCGGACCTTTGAAGCCAAAGCGGATCGAGACCTGACCCGACGCCAGGTTGATCAGCGCGCCCGGGATGAAGAACGGCGAAACGCGGCGCGGACCCTTGTCGCGGATCAGGTTGGCGGTTTCCGCGATTGAGCCCAGACCACCGATGCCCGACCCGATCAGAACGCCGGTGCGCAGACGTTCTTCCTCGTCCTCGGGCAGCCAGTTCGCGTCCTTGCAGGCCATCTCGGCTGCGGCGATCGAATACAGGATGAAGTCCTCGATCTTGCGCTGTTCCTTGGGCGGCATCCAGTCATCGGGGTTGAAAGTCCCGTTGGTCCCGTCACCGCGAGGCACCTCGCAGGCATAGGTCGTGGTGACCCCTGCAGCTTCGGCATCGAACAAGGTGATCGGGCCGGCACCCGACTCTCCGGCCAGCAGCCGCGACCAGGTTTCCTCGACCCCGCTGGCCAGTGGAGTGACCAATCCCAGACCGGTTACAACGACTCTGCGCATGAAATGCCTCTTGCCTGCTTCCTGTTTGAGAAACGCTCATACCCCGGCCCGGGGTCCGGGGGCAAGAGCAACAGCGTATTCCGCACCGGCAGCTTGCCGCCTGCCTCCGCGCCGCACGCCGCGCCCGGCCAGAGCAGAATCACACGAGCCGCCCCCGACGACCTGTCAGGGGCGGCTCGGACGGATCAGGCTGCGTTACTGGAACTGTGCCACTGGTTCATGGGCGGTTTTGGCCACTGCCAATGCCTCGGACAGGTCGACCGTCTTGCGGAACAGCGCCCGTCCGACCAACGCACCCGAGATATTGGGAATATACGCCAGACGCGAGATGTCGTCGCTGCTGCGCACGACGCCGCTGGCGATCACCGGTGTGCGCGAATGCGCGGCCAGCCCCGAAATCAGGCCCAGCTGCGCCTCGACGTCCACCATGTCGCTATCGATATCGGTGACCAGAATGGCAGCCAGTGGCGCATCGGCAAACGCTTCGATGAAAGCCTCCGGGGTGAACGCGCTTTGGGTGCGCCAGCCGTCCGTCATCACGTAGCCCTGCCACACGTCCACGGCCAACACGATCTGGTCTGGGTATAGCTTGGCCAACTCTTTGAACAGATGAGGATCACGCGCCGCCAGGGTGCCGATCACGATGCGGCCCGCCCCTTTGTCGATCCAACGCTCGACCTGCTCGCGCGAGCGGAACCCGCCCGCCAGTTGGACAGGCAGCTCGGCGCTGCGGATGATCTGTTCGACCAGCGCAGAGTTCGTGTCCCGCCCCTCGATCGCATCGAAATCGGTCAGGTGCATCCACTCGGCACCTGCGGCGGCCCAGCCTTGGGCCGTTTCCACCGGATCGACATGCCAGATCATCGGTTCGTCCAGACGGCCCTTGTCCAGCGTGACACAGCGGCCGTTCTGCAATTCCATTGTAGGATAAACCCTCATGAGCACACTCCTCCGCTCAATCGTTCCGGATATCCACAATAGCATACTGGTCGCGCGCAGGTTCGCGTTTCTCAGTTTCGGCAAACGACGATCCGTTTGCGTCACCGCGAAAAAAGAAGCGTTTCAATTCCGGGCCGGAGGGCCGTCGCGTCGAAACAGTTTCACCGGGCTGTCCCGATACTCTGTCTCGCGCAACAATTCATATCCAAGCTTGGCCGCCAACTTTTGCGAGGCCTCATGATCCGCGTCAATCATCGACACCAAGGGCCCGGGCATGATCCGGTCGAACCAGTCATGCGCGGCCTGAACGGCTTCGTGCCCGTATCCCAGGCCATGCGCCTCGGGCGCCAACACCCAACCGGCCTCGGGGAAGGTGTCGAAATCTTCGCCCAGACAGCGGTTGCCATAAAAGAACCCGGCCTGACCTATCAATTTGCGATTCGCCTGCAAGAACACGGCCCATTGCCCGAATCCAGCCATCTGCCAGTGTCCCGCATTGCGCAGGAACGCGTCCCACGCCTCGCCACGGGTACGGGGTTTGCCGCCGATATGACGCACCACGCAGGGGTCGCGCCAAATCTCCGCGAACCTTTCAAAGTCCTCGGGACGCATTGCGCACATCATCAGGCGCGCGGTGTTGATCATCGGGGCGGATCTTTTCATGCCCTTACCCGGTGTTTTGTTGCCTCATCGCAAACAGTGCAAACCGATTTTCCACGAGGCAAGCGGGAATTCGAGCGGGCAAAAAAAAACGGCGCTTCCGTTGCCCGGAAGCGCCGTTTTCGGTCAAATTCAAAGCGATCAGGAAGCTTCGCTGATGAACTTCACGGCGTCGCCGAAGGTTTGGATGGTCTCGGCTGCATCATCGGGGATCTCGATGCCGAACTCTTCTTCGAAAGCCATGACCAGCTCAACGGTGTCCAGGCTGTCCGCGCCCAGATCGTCGATGAAGGACGCGTTCTCGGTGACTTTGTCCTCTTCAACACCCAGGTGCTCAACAACGATCTTTTTAACGCGATCTGCGACGTCGCTCATGTCTATTCCTCATTCCATTTCAGGGCGGTCTGCCCGGTTCTGCCCTTGCCCGCTCGGGGTGGCCTTGGTTTGCCCGATCCGGGCGGTTTGGGTCCCGGGTCTCCGGGAAAGTAGAAGGCCGACCTGAACGACCGGCCCCTGATTACATGCGCCGCCTATAGCACAGACGACGCAAGAGGCAAACGCTTTCGCATCTGCCCCTGGCTGCGCCTACAACATGGCCATGCCGCCGTTCACATGCAAGGTGGTTCCGGTAACATAGCCCGCTTCGGGGCTTGCAAGGTACAGAACGGCCGCCGCAATTTCAGATGGCTCGCCCATCCGACCGGCGGGAACTTGCGTCAGGATGCCGGATTTCTGCTCATCGGTCAGCTTGTCGGTCATCGCGGTCGTAATGAAACCCGGCGCGACGGCATTGGCGGTGATGCCACGGCTCGCGACCTCGTAGGCCAGCGACTTGGTCATGCCGACCATGCCCGCCTTGGACGCGGCATAGTTCACCTGACCCGGGTTGCCGGTTGCACCAACAACGGACGAGATGTTGATGATGCGGCCCCAGCGCGCCTTCATCATGCCCCGCAGAACGCCCTTGCACAGCTTGGCGGTAGCGGTCAGGTTCACGTCGATCACGCTCTGCCATTCCTCGTCGGACATGCGCATGAAGATGTTGTCGCGGGTGATGCCTGCATTGTTGACCAGAATATCAACGGACCCCATGGCATCGGCGGCCTGTTTCGGCAACGCGGCCACGGCCTCGGGATCACTCAGATTGCACGGCAGGACATGAGCGCGCTCGCCCAGTTCATCCGCCAGCTTTTGCAGCGGTTCGACGCGCGTGCCGGACAGACCAACAGTAGCCCCTGCGGCGTGCAAGGTGCGTGCAATCTCGCCTCCGATCCCGCCCGAAGCCCCGGTGATAAGGGCGCATTTTCCAGTCAAATCAAACATACCGGTATCCTTTTCGAGTGTCCTGTCGGACCAGCTTTGAGTTAATCGCCTGCCTGCAGCGCTTTTTGAACGTCTTCCGGCGTACCAACGGCGGAGCAGGCCACGGCTCGGTCGATCTTGCGGATCATGCCCGACAGAGCCTTACCCGCACCGATCTCCCACGCTTCGGTCACACCCTGCGCCACCATGTACTGAACGGATTCGCGCCACCGGACCGAACCGGTGACCTGTTCGACCAGCAATTGCCGGATCAGGTCGGGATCGGTCACCGCCTCGGCGCGGACATTGGCAACCAGTGGAACCGCCGGCGCCTTGATTTCGACACCCGCCAGAGCTTCGGCCATCACGTCGGCGGCAGGCTGCATCAGGGCACAATGGAACGGAGCGCTGACCGGCAGCATCACGGCGCGCTTCGCGCCCTTTTCCTTGGCGATTTCAGCGGCGCGTTCAACGGCGGCTTTGGAACCCGAAACCACGACCTGCGTAGGGTCATTGTCATTGGCAGCCTGGCACACCTCGCCCTGAGCGGCCTCTTCGGCCACGGCGCGAACGGCGTCGAGGTCCAGTCCCAGGATCGCGGCCATCGCGCCCTCGCCCACTGGAACGGCGCTCTGCATGGCTTGACCGCGAGTGCGTAGCAGGCGGGCCGTATCGGCCACGCTCAGCGCGCCGGCTGCGGCAAGGGCCGAGTATTCGCCCAGCGAATGACCGGCCACGAAGGCGGCCCGTGTCACATCGACCCCATCGGCCTCAAGCGCGCGCATCGCCGCCATCGATGTGGCCATCAACGCCGGCTGCGCGTTCTGCGTCAAAGTCAGGGTCTCGATATCGCCATCCCAGATCAGGCTGCTGAGGCTTTCGCCCAGCGCTTCGTCCACCTCGTCAAACACGGCCTTGGCGGCCGGAAAAGCGTCGGCCAGCGCCTTGCCCATGCCGATGGTCTGGGCGCCCTGCCCCGGAAAAACGAACGCAAGTGTCATTGCAACCTCTTGGATGACGTTAGGTTGCGCCGGGGTGTAAACCGAGTGAGGGTCCGGCACAAGCACTGCCTGCACTCTGCGTGACGGCACCGGGTCTGTGCGCCACACGCTATTGTCTATGTGCGTCACACGGTTACCTTGGCCACAGCAGAAAACCCGGAGCGCAAGATCAATGTCCCTAACCAACACCAATGTCAGCTATGGCAGCGTGACCAAGACATTCCACTGGCTGACCGCATTGTTGATCTTCACCGCCTTGCCGTTGGGGTGGTTCGCCAACAACCTCGCCCATGCAATCTATGACCCGACCATCCCCACCACCGAGGCCGATCTTGCCCAAGCCGCACGGCTGTTTTCCCTGCACAAAACCGTTGGGATCACCGTCTTCTTCGTTGCGCTGGCACGCATTCTCTGGTCGCTCACCCAAACCAAGCCCGGACTGCTGAACGCCGACAACAAGCCCGAGGCCTTTGCGGCTGAAACGGTCCATTGGCTGCTGTACGGGTCCTTGGTTCTGGTTCCTCTGTCGGGTTGGATCGACCACGCTGCTACCGAAGGCTTCGCGCCCATCCTTTGGCCATTTGGGCAGAACCTGCCACTGGTGCCGAAGTCCGAGCATCTGGCCGAGGTGATGGCAACGCTGCACTGGCTTTTCATGCTGGTTCTCGTCGCAGCTTTGGCCCTGCACATCGCCGGAGCATTGAAACACCACGTCATCGACAAGGACAGCACCCTGCGGCGAATGTTGCCCGGGGCGTCCGCTGCGCCGGTTCCGCCGGAACAGAAGCACTCGATGATTCCCGCCGCAGCTGCTGGGCTTGTATGGGTTGGCGTTCTGTCAGCCGGCCTGCTGACCGGCAGTTTTTCAGACAAGCCTGATGCCGAGGTTGCAACGGCCGAGTTGGCGGCCGTTCAATCGGATTGGCAGGTGGAAGAAGGCACGCTTGCCATCACGATCACACAACTGGGCAACCCGGTTACCGGTCAGTTTTCAGACTGGACCGCCGCAATCACCTTTGACGACCCCGTCGAACCCGGTCCGGCCGGGTCGGTAGAGGTCACGGTCTCCATCGGATCTTTGAGCCTGGGTACCGTGACCGATCAGGCCATGGGGGCTGATTTCTTCGACAAGGCGCAATTCCCGACGGCCAAGTTCGATGCCGAGATCTACAAAACCGAAACGGGGTATGAAGCAAGGGGACCGCTGACCATCCGCGATCAAACACTGGACGTTGTATTGCCCTTCTCTTTGGACATCCAAGGCGAGACTGCCAAAATGTCCGGCACGGTGGACCTCAACCGCCTCGACTTCGGGGTTGGCCAATCGATGCCGAAAGAGGATTCGCTGGCCTTCGCCGTCACCGTTTCGGTCGAGTTGACGGCAACACGCAACGCTCAGTAAGCCGACGACACGAAAAAACCGCCGGGGCATCGGCCACCGGCGGTTTCTCTATTGCTGAAGTCCGGCTCAGTCGGCCTTCTGCGCCTCGATCGAAATCGCGATGGCAACTTCGTCTCCGACGAAAGGCGCGAACTTGCCCAGTTCAAAATCGCTGCGTACCAGGGTGGTGGTGGCATCGAACCCGGCCCAAGGCTTGCCCGCCATCGGATGCTCGCCGACCTGATTCAGCTTGGCGTCCAGAACCACTGGCTTGGTCACACCATTCAAGGTCAGGTCCCCGGTGATCTTTGCGGTGTTCTCACCCGTCACCTCGATCGAGGTCGAGGTAAATGTCACCATTTCCTCGGCGGTCGCCGCGAAGAAATCTTCGGACATGAAATGATCTTCACGGGGCTTCCAGCCGGTGATCATCTCGACCACGGGCATCGAAACCGTCACGCTCGACGCTGCAGGATCTTCCTGATCAAACATGATTTCGCCCTCGAAACCCGAGAACATGCCGGTGGTGGTCGAAAAGCCAAGATGGTTGTAGCTGAAAACAACCTGGCTGTGGCTCGGGTCCAGAACGTATTTTTCCGGGGCCGCGATGGCCGAGGTCGCCGCCGTGGCAAGTGCTGCTGCAATAAGGGTGGATTTCATGACAATCTCCGAAAGTTTTCAAAGCGCAAACCGGTTGGGTTGCTCCAAAACAAAGATGTGCCGCCCATGGGCGGCACACAACCTTCATTCTCTCACAAATTCTGTTCCTCAATGAACAGAATAAAATTCAGGCGAAAATTGTTACGCTTCCGCTGAGTTGCCCTTTCAGCGCTCGGCTGACATCCGCCGATTCCAGCGGCAGCTTCATCAGAAGGCTGCCATCGACTTCAAAGAGTTCAACCTGGTCGTCCACGAACCGGGCTCCGCCCAAAGTATCGTAGCTGCGGCGCAGTACGGTCTGCGGACGCCCGTTTTCGTTCTTCTGCAGCACCCGAACCTCGCGGCGGATCGGGTCGAAATATGCGTCGGGGCGCGGATCCAGAACCTCGATGGTCAGCAGGCTCACCCCGAGGATCAGGAACATCAGAGACGCGGCCAGCTTGATGGTCCAGACGTCGGCCCCGATGACCGAACCCGGCATCAGCCACATCGAAAAGGCCGATACGATCAGAAATGCACCCAGCACACGGAACAGGACCAACCGGGCCTTCCAATTCGGTGCAAAGGAAATAAGCACGGGCACGGATTTGTCGTATGCTGCGCCGGCTGCGGACTGTTGAAATGTGTTCGTGTTCATGACGGCCATCGCTTTTGCCCTGTCCAAGTTTCTTGAGACCCCCCGGGTAACGCCGGGCTTGCAAACAACCTCAAGCCGAAAAGCGTCAGGATTTGGGCAGCCCAAAGGTAATTGGGCGGCGTGAGAAAGGCATTCATGGCAGGGCTTGCCCCCCATCCAGAAACGTGTATACGGGGCCATCCTTCGCAATACGCATGAACCGCGCAGCCTCTCGTGGCAGGGTCGCGAAGGGTTGCTGGCCCCGCCTATGAAATGCGCCTTGATATAAACAGGAGTGAACATGCCACTGTATGAGCATGTAATGATCGCGCGTCAGGATCTGTCCAACGCGCAGGCCGAGGGCCTGATCGAACACTTTGGCACCGTACTGGCTGACAACGGCGGCAAGATCGTCGACAGCGAGTACTGGGGCGTCAAAACGATGGCCTACAAGATCAACAAAAACCGCAAGGGCCACTATGCCTTCCTGAAGACCGACGCACCGTCGGGCGCCGTTCAGGAAATGGAGCGCCTGATGCGCCTGCATGAAGACGTGATGCGCGTTCTGACCATCAAGGTCGACGAACATCCCGAGGGCCCCTCGGTCCAGATGCAGAAGCGCGATGAGCGCGATGGCCGCCGCGAGCGCCGTTGATCAACGCCTGAGGAAAGGACACCAAACCATGGCCGCAAAACCGTTTTTCCGCCGCCGCAAGGTCTGCCCGTTCTCGGGCGAGAACGCGCCGAAGATCGACTACAAAGACACCCGTCTGCTGCAGCGCTATATTTCCGAGCGTGGCAAGATCGTGCCTTCGCGCATCACCGCCGTTTCGGCAAAGAAGCAGCGTGAACTGGCCCGCGCCATCAAGCGCGCCCGCTTCCTCGCCCTGCTGCCCTACGCCGTGAAGTAAGGAGAGACTGATATGCAAGTTATCCTTCTGGAACGCGTTGCGAAACTGGGTCAGATGGGCGATGTCGTCGACGTCAAGCCCGGCTACGCCCGCAATTTCCTGCTGCCGCAAGGCAAAGCGCTGAGCGCGTCCGAGGCCAACATCGCCTCGTTCGAAGCCCAGAAAGCACAGCTGGAAGCCCGCAACCTGGAAACCAAGAAAGAAGCTGAAGCTCTGGCTGAAAAGCTGGACGGTCAGCAGTTCATCGTGATTCGCTCGGCATCGGACGCTGGCGCGCTGTATGGCTCGGTCACCCCGCGTGACGCAGCCGATGCCGCAACCGCTGCTGGCTTCACCGTTGACAAGAAGCAGGTCGTTCTGGTCTCGCCGATCAAAGAGCTGGGTCTGCACACGGTTTCCGTCAAGCTGCACCCCGAAGTCGAGGTCGAAATCAAACTGAACGTTGCCCGCTCGGAAGAAGAAGCCGAACTTCAGGCATCGGGCAAGTCGATCCAGGAACTGGCCGCTGAAGAAGAGGCTGCCGCAGATTTTGAAATCGCGGAGCTGTTCGACGACATCGGCTCGGCCGCTTCGGAAGACGAAGAATTGGTTGCCGCCGATGCTTCGACCGAAGAAGACGAACCCAAAGCCTGATCCAATCAGGTCTGTTGATCTTAAAGGCCGCGCTGCATTGCGCGGCCTTTTTCTTTTTACTGGCAATTTTTGGCCGCCGCAGCGCGCCGGACTTGCGACCCGGGGCCACTTTCGTATCATCCAGCCGCGTAACAACCCGGAGAAGTTGCATGGCAAAGGTCCTGCGTCGAATATTGCTTTCAGTGCTTCTGGCTGCCCCGATTGCCGCCTGCAGCGACCCGTCTGGCAAAGCGACGAAGGAACAGGCATTCGAGCCGCCGCTCTACCCAAACGAAACGCCCGAATTGCGCGAGTCGATCAACAAATGGGCTGATCACTATGAACTGCCGCGGGAACTGGTCCACAAGTTGGCAATCCGCGAAAGCACGCATCGCCCCTGGGCGACAAACCGGCCATATTACGGCCTGCTGCAGATCCTTCCCGCCACCGCTCGTTCGATGGGCTACAAGGGCGACGCCAAGGGGCTTCTGGATGCGGATACCAATCTGGAATATGCGGGCAAGTATCTTCGCGGGGCCTGGATGCTGGCCGACGGCGACCAGCAGCGCGCGATCTTCCTCTATGCAAAGGGGTACTACCCCGAAGCCAAGGCTCGCGGAATGCTGGTTGAAACCGGCTTGCGGTCCGAATAGCGTGAAAGGGGCAATCGACACCGGTCTAGACAGTGTTAAATTTGACCGAGAATACCTCACAGGATGAAATAATCCGGAGGTTGTCTGTTGCCATTAGCACTCAATAACTCCATGTGATATGTACAAATGGGTTGCGCAATCTGTTCAGATTGACGCAACGTAGGCTGTGATAGGGACAGATACGGCATTTTTCGGGGGAAATGCCGATGGGACAAAGGTTGGACGAGTGAAACTTATTGACTTGGCCACAATTGATCATGATGAACGGTCGGCTTACGACATCATCAATTCTGTCTGCAACGAACTCGGGTTCGACTATGCCTCCTATGCGACGACCCATCCCGTGAATGGTGACGTCCAAGGTTACGCGAACTACCCGGACGAGTGGAAGATCCACTACGCCACGCAAGGCTACCATCACCTTGATCCCACCCTGTACCAGTCGGCGCTCAGCATCGCGCCGGTGGACTGGGGCCGCTTCAATCACGACGACAAATTCAACGCGGTGTTCCGTGACGCTCATGATTTCGGGATCACCGACCGTGGCCTGACGGTTCCGGTTCGGGGGCCTTATGGCGAAACTGGCTTGCTCAGCGTGACCAAGGATTGCACGGACGAGGAATGGAAAAAGCTAAAAAAGCACGTGATGGGCGACCTGCAAATGGCCGCGGTTCACGCACATGACACCGTCATGCAATCTGGCCTTCTGGCCAAGGCGCTATACCTTCCGACCCTATCCTCGCGCGAAAAAGAAATCCTGCAATGGGTCGCCGAGGGCAAGTCCCAGCAGGATATCGGGGACATTCTGTGCATTTCGCACCGGACGGTCGAGGTACACATGCGTTCCGGGCGAGAGAAACTGGGCGCACTAACGACCGCCCAGGCGATCGGCCGTGCCATTGGTCTGGGGTTAATTTACCCCGGTTAACAATTAAGGCAGAAAAATACGGGATATCCCCAATAGTCTTGTTTCGAAACTTGGTTAATCTGCTCCTTACGGTAACCAAACTGTAGGGGGATGGAATGATCATCGTTATTGATGGCATCAACCAGCATAAGTTCAAAGACGTCTTGGATGAGATGTTCAAGCTGCGAGCACGCGTGTTCGGGGATCGCTTGGGCTGGGAAGTGAACATCCAGGACGGGCGCGAATTCGATCAATTCGACTCGCTCAATCCTGCACACGTGGTCAGCATCAACGACGAGGGGGACGTCGTTGGGTGCATGCGCCTCTTGCAGACGACCGGCCCGCACATGCTGGCCGATGTGTTCAGCTCGATCCTTGATGACGAGCCGCCAATCCGCAGCGCCCAAGTCTGGGAAGCCACGCGGTTCTGTGTTGACACGAAAAGGCTCGGCCGGGGACGTGGCAAGAATTCCGTATCCTACGTGACCAGTGAGGTCATGATTGGGTCATTCGAATACGCCCAGGAAGCTGGCGTGCTCGACTCGGTCGCGGTCATTGATCCGGTTATGAACCGGGTGTTGCAACGGTCCGGAAATGCTCCGTACGACTATGTCGGAACGGCCAAGCCGATGGGCAAAGTGGTCGCAATGGCCGCCCTGATGGATTGTTCGGACGAGCGTATCCAATCGATCCGCGAGTATTCGAGCATCGACTACGACGTGTTCCTGACCGACGATCAGGCGCTCGAACTGTTCAATTCGGGTCAGCAAGCCAAGCTTGCACAGGCCGGTGCCGCCAATCTTGACCACCAGCCACTGACCGATCTTGAGAAATACTTCGTCGAGCAGATGCACGCTGCGACGACGAAAGAAGAAGTCCAGGCCGTACTCAAATTGATCGAGAGCCTGTCGGACCGCTTCACCCCAGAGCAGAAAACCGCTCTGTTGCAAACCCCCCGTGCTTTTGCTCATGAGGCCTGACCCCCTCACCTCATAAGTCCAAAAGCCACCCATGCGGAGCCGTCCCATTCCAGGCGGCTCCGCTCTAATTTTTGCAACCGATCCGCCGCTGACGCCATACGTTCCGGTTCTCGGCGGCAACAAAAAAGGCCCTCCGCAGAGGGCCTGTTTTCATTTCATTCTGTCCGGACAATCGCCGTTTGACCGGCCGGGTGCGGCGGCACCCGGACCGACCTGAAAACGCGGCTTATTCCTCTTCGAGGGCTTCGATTGCCTTCTGCAGCTCTTCCTTGCTGACTTCCTTTTCGGTCACTTTGGCCAGCTCGACCACGTAGTCTACAACCTTGTCCTCAAAGATCGGCGCGCGCAGCTGCTGCTGCATCTGAGCGTTCTGCTGAACGAACTCGAAGAACTGACGCTCCTGACCCGGGTACTGGCGAGCCTGGTTCATGATCGCCTGGGTCATCTCGGCGTCGGTGACTTCGACTTCAGCCTTCTGGCCCAGCTCGGCCAGCAACAGGCCCAGACGCACGCGGCGCTCAGCCAGTTTGTTGTGCTCTTCGGTCGGCTCGATCTCATCGTGGTTGTGATCGGTCACCTCGGGGTTTTCTTCGTGCCACAGCTGATGTGCGATCTGCTTGGCTTCGGCTTCGACCAGGGTCGGCGGCAGGTCGAACGACACTTTCTCGTCCAGCGCGTCCAGCAGAGCGCGCTTCATCACCGCGCGCGACGCACCCGCGTACTCAGCTTCCAGACGCTCGGCAATCTGTGCCTTCAAAGCAGCCAGATCCTCAGCGCCAAACTTCTGTGCCAGTTCGTCGTTGATCTCGGCGGCAACAGGTTCCTTTACCTCTTTGATGGTGCAGGTAAACACGGCCTCTTTGCCGGCCAGGTGCTCGGCACCGTATTCTTCGGGGAAGGTAACGGTGACGTCTTTGACTTCCTCGGCCTTCACACCAACCAGCTGATCCTCGAAACCGGGGATGAAGCTGTTCGAGCCCAGCACCAGCGGGTAATCCTCGGCCGAACCGCCTTCGAAGGCCTCGCCGTCAACCTTGCCGACGAAATCGATGACGACCTGATCGCCTTCCTTCGCCTTTGATCCCTTGCGGCGGGCTTTGAAATCCTGAGCGGTTTCAGCCAGGTTCTGCAGGGCTTCTTCCACGGCTGCGTCGTCCGCCTTGACGACCAGCTTTTCCAGCTCGACCGATTTCAGATCAACTTCGGGGATTTCCGGCAGGGCTTCATAGGACATTTCGACGTGAACGTCGTCGCCTTCTTTCCAGTCTTCGTTGGTCATTTTGACCTGAGGCTGAAGCGCCGGACGATCACCACTGTCTTCGAAGTGCTTGTTCATCGCACCATCGATGGTTTCCTGCATTGCTTCGCCCAACAGGCGCTGGCCAAACTGCTTTTTCAGCAGTGCCATGGGAACCTTGCCCTTGCGGAAGCCTTTCATCTCGATTTCCGGCTGAGCTTCGATCAGTTTCTCATTGACCTTCTCGTCCAGCTCGGCGGCGGTGACAACGATGTTGTAGCCGCGTTTCAGACCCTCGTTCAGCGTCTCGGTAACCTGCATTCTGGTAGTCCCCATAGGATTCGGGGCGCGCAAAACGGGCGCGCCGGGCAAATTTGACGCCTTCTATTTGCCTAGCCGCCGAAGGGCAAGGGGCTAGGTGCCAGATTGGCCTTGTTTTGCCACCCTGCCCCACAAAAAACGCCCCGGACAGAGCCGGGGCGCCATGAATTCACAACAACAACTGGATCAGAACTTCCAGCGGGCCCCCAGGACCCAAGCTTCGTTCTTGTCAAACGACGTTCCGTCGTTGAAGTCGTGGTTGCGATATTTCAGGTAGGCATCGGTGTTGATGCTGTCGATGCGCTGCACCACTGCGATACCCCAGGACTCGGTGCTGGACCCGTCCGTGTTGAAATCGGAACCATCATAGTAGTCGATGCCGATACCGGTCTTGCCCCAGGACACCCAATTATCCTCGTAGGCGATCTTGGTGTACCAGAAGTTGGGATCGCTTTCGCCCGACACGTTGTTTCGGGTACCGGCAGCAGCGGTGAAGCTGAAGCCGCTGGGCAGCAGTACCGACGCCGAGCCGATCGTGTCTTCACGGTCGCCGGAACCATCGTCGAAATCACGCACTGCATAGGCCACGCTTGCCGCGAACTCGACTCCACCGGCAAAGGTGTTGTTGTAGTTCAGAGCAACGTCGTAATAGTCGTCGTCATCACTGCTGGACAGGATGTTCTGACCATAGGCGAAGCTTGCCGAAAAGCCGCTGAAATCCGGCGTGTCATACCGCACGCGGCCACGACGCGCGCCGTCAAAGTTGCTGCTGGAGTCGCCAACGGTGATGTCGCTGAGGGTTCCGTCGGTTCCGCGGTAGAAGAAGCCCGAGTTTTCATCGTTGGTGAACGAATACAGCGCGGTGCCGACATAAGACAGGTCAGTTTCCGCGGCACCGTCAGACGCCATGCTGCCCTGACCGGCCGAGAATTTACCCCAACCACCTTTCAGCGCAAAATCCACGTGACGAATGTCTTCCCGGGTCCAGCCGCTGAAATCGGTACCCAGCTGGTTCCACTCACTGGAGTTCGGCAGACCCAGCGCGGTTTCAAAGCGGAAGGTGAATTCGTTCTGGCCAAACGGCTGCATCAGGCTCAGGCCGACGCGGCTGTTGGACAGGTCGTTGTCCAGCAGGCGGGTATCGGTCTCTTGGCCGTCGTCAACCGAAATGATTGCAGGGTTGAACTGCCCATATAGCAGAACATAGCCACCGCTGTTGTTCTCGTATTTCAGCTCTGCCGCGGCGGGGATGGCCGTGGTGGCCGCAAGAACAGCGGCGACTGAGGAGAGTTTGATATTCAATGTCATAGCACTCACCATGAAAGGTTCGGGTTTCAGGTACTGCCCAGATGTTCAGTGGAACTGTCCGGTTCCAGAGGCCCCTACGCCATTCAGCTCGATCATTGCAAATCCGCCACAAAGACAGAGTGGCAGCAAAGCAAAATTTCCTTGTTATCAATATTTTAACAACAAACGCTTGCAGGCTTCAGACGGCCCGCAAGAGAATTCTGCCATCCGGCCATGCGTTTGGCAAACACTCGCTATGCATTTGCGCAGTCTTGACAGCAAAATCCTGCCGATATTCTAGCCTTGCGCCTTGGGAACACGCAAGAACTTCATATCTGAAGACGTTTGAGCACACCGGGCAGTTGCTCGGGAAGGTCTTCCGCGATCAATCCCGGGCCAAAAGCGCGCGCGCATTCCACGTGAAGCCAGACGGCGGTTTCGGCGGCATTCAGCGGGTGCAATCCACGTGCCAGCAGCCCGGTCAAAAAACCCGCCAACACGTCGCCCGCTCCTGCGGTCGCCAGCCACGGCGCGGCCCGATCATAGTGGGCTGAATGGATCGAGCACCGACCGTCCGGACCCGCAATCACAGTGTCCGGTCCCTTCAAAAGTACCACGCAACCTGCCCTGCCGGCCGCCTCGCGCACGGCATCAACCTTTGAGAAAGCTGGTCCATCCTTGGGGTGCAAGGCAAGCTTGGCCGAGATATCGGGGAACAGACGGGCGAATTCACCGCCGTGAGGTGTCAGGACGCAGTTTTGATGCAGGATCTTCATCAGTGACGCCGGATCCTCGGCAAATGCCGAAAGAGCGTCGGCATCCAGCACGGTTGCCCTTCCGGACTCCAATGCCACGGGGACCAGCGATCGGGCCCTGTCCAGGCCCAATCCGGGCCCGAGGCACAGCGCGTTCAGGCGTTGGTCCCGCAATGCAATGGCCAGCCCATCCGCGCCTTCGATCTGCTCAATCATGACCGCGGTGACTTGGCTGGCGACTTCCTGCAATGCGGCGGGAGGGACACCCAGCGTGATAAGACCAGCACCTACGCGCAACGCTCCGCGCGCAGCCAATCGCGCAGCGCCTGTTTTTCCAGTTTCGCCCGTCAGGATCAGCGCATGACCGTGACCGTATTTGTGATCGAAAGCCGATTTCTGCAGATCAGGCAGGTTTTCCGGGTCCAGCAACACGCTCGGCCGGCCATCTGGTGTTTCTTCAACTGACAGAGCCGGCAGACCGATATCGACAACGGACACCCTACCACAGCATTCTGGTCCCTCGGCCAGATAATGGCCCGGCTTTGCGGTATGAAACGTCACCGTCAGGTTGGCCGAAGCGGCGCAATCTTCGGGGGCAAATCCCTCTGACACCAAACGTCGACCACTGTCCGCACATAGGCCGCTGGGAATGTCCACACAAACGACACGTGGGTAACCAACTTCCGACTGTGACGCTTTCCACTGGCCCAATTTACAGATTGTCCGTGGCAGCCCGGCTACCGGTCTCGTCAGCCCGGTTCCGAACAAGGCATCTACCGCCAGAACAGTATCCGAACGGGCCGCGGCGTAGGCATCAAGCGCGTCATCGGACAGCGCATGGCACGAACCCATCGCGCACCAGCGCTCATAATTCGACCGCGCGTCTGCAGGCAACTTCTCGGGGTCGCCCAACAGGAAGAGGTCCACGACCCACCCCCACTCTTTCAGAATGCGCGCAACTACAAAACCGTCGCCGCCGTTGTTGCCCGGCCCGCACAACACAACGGCCCGCCCTGACCCCGCCGCCAGGTCAGGCCAGGTTTCAAAGACGGCCTCGACCACCCCGCGGCCTGCGCTCTCCATCAGCTCAAGGCCGGTGACAAACCCGGATTCGATTGCGGCGCGTTCAGCCGCCCTCATCTGGGACGAAGTCAGCAGTTTTGGCATCCGAAACCCTCGCACGATTCAAATCTGATTACTTTTTGTGCAACTTGCCTAAAAATTGGCCCGCCGCCCAGAATCCCTTCACCAGCAGACGGTCAATTCGGCAATCGCATTGCCGCCCGATCTTAGACGTGATCACTGCCATTCTGACAACCATGCGAGGTGAGCCCGGATGAAAAAGATCGAAGCGATCATCAAGCCGTTCAAATTGGACGAAGTGAAAGAGGCCCTGCAGGACGTTGGTGTCCAGGGCCTCAGCGTGATCGAAGTCAAGGGCTTCGGACGCCAGAAAGGACACACCGAACTGTACCGCGGCGCGGAATATGTGGTGGACTTTCTGCCCAAGGTCAAAGTCGAGGTCGTTCTGGATGCCGATCAGGTCGATGCGGCCATCGAAGCCATCGTGTCGGCCGCCAAGACCGACAAGATCGGGGACGGCAAGATCTTTGTCTCGTCCGTTGAACAAGCCATTCGCATCCGGACCGGCGAGACCGGCTCGGACGCGCTGTAAAACCAATTCTGCAATCTAGAGGAACATAGTAATGAGCAAGGACGCAGTTCTTCAGCTGATCAAAGACGAGGGTGCCGAGTATGTCGACATCCGCTTCACCGATCCGCGTGGCAAGCTTCAGCACGTGACCGTCATGGCCGACCAGGTCGACGAAGACTTCCTTGAGGAAGGCTTCATGTTCGACGGTTCGTCCATCGCCGGCTGGAAGTCGATCGAAGCATCGGACATGAAACTGATGCCCGATACCGAAAGCGCTTATGTCGATCCCTTCTATGCGGAAAAGACTATCTGCCTGCACTGCTCGGTCGTGGAACCCGATACCGGCGAAGCCTATGAGCGTGACCCTCGCGGCACCGCGCAGAAGGCCGAAGCCTACCTGAAGTCTTCGGGCGTTGGCGACGTGGCTTACATGGGCCCCGAGGCCGAGTTCTTCCTGTTCGACGACGTGCGCTTCTCGAACAGCATCAACAAGGTATCCTACGAAGTTGATGCAACCGATGCGTCCTGGAACACCGACACCGAATACGAGATGGGCAACATGGGCCATCGTCCGGGCGTCAAGGGCGGCTACTTCCCGGTCAACCCGATCGACGAGGCACAGGACCTGCGTTCGGAAATGCTGTCGACCATGAAGCGTCTGGGCATGAAGGTCGACAAGCACCACCACGAAGTGGCCTCGTGCCAGCACGAGCTGGGCCTGATCTTCGACAGCCTGACCAAGCAGGCCGACGAGCTGCAGAAATACAAGTACGTCATCCACAACGTCGCGCACGCCTACGGCAAGTCGGCCACTTTCATGCCGAAGCCGATCGCAGGCGACAATGGCACCGGTATGCACGTCAACATGTCGATCTGGAAGGACGGCAAGCCGCTGTTTGCAGGCGACAAATATGCCGATCTGTCGGACGAAGCCCTGTGGTTCATTGGCGGTATCCTCAAGCACGCCAAGACCCTGAACGCTTTCACCAACCCGTCGACCAACAGCTACAAGCGCCTGATCCCGGGCTTCGAAGCCCCCGTTCTGCGCGCCTACTCGGCCCGCAACCGTTCGGGTTGCGTCCGTATCCCGTGGACTGAATCGCCGAAGGCCAAGCGCGTCGAGGCCCGCTTCCCCGATCCGTCGGCAAACCCCTACCTGGCGTTTGCGGCACTGCTGATGGCCGGCCTGGACGGCATCAAGAACAAGATCGATCCGGGCGAAGCCATGGACAAGAACCTGTACGATCTGCCCGCCGAAGAACTGGCCGGTATCCCGACCGTCTGCGGCAGCCTGCGCGAGGCGCTGGAATGTCTGGCGGCCGATCACGACTTCCTGCTGCAGGGCGACGTGTTCACCAAAGACCAGATCGACGGCTACATCGCACTGAAGATGGAAGAGGTCGAAACCTACGAGCACACTCCGCACCCGGTCGAATACGGCATGTACTACAGCTGCTGACCCCGGTCGGAAGTCCAATCAAAAGACCTTGGGGGCGTCCTGTCGGACGCCCCTTTTCAGTGGTGCAAGGCCCCGATATTTCCCTTTGTGACAGGCGCCTTTGCCGCTAGGCTGAAGATCAATTCAATTATCAGGATTTTTCATGCGCCTTCTCGCCCTGACCCTCTCTGCTGCACTTCTTGTTTCAGGCGCTGCGGCGCAGACGATCGACCGGATCAAAGAAACCCGCGAAATCCGATTTGGGTTTCGGACAGATGCCGCCCCGCTTTCTTACATCAACGACCAGGAGCGACCCGACGGGTTGTCCGTGATGGTCTGCGATCAGGTTGCCCGAGCCATCGCCAGCCGACTGGGTGCGGATGACCTCACCGCACAGTTCATTCCGGTGCAGTCGGATACACGCTTTGACATGGTCGCCTCTGGCCAGATCGACCTGTTGTGCGGCGCGGCGACAATCACCCTGTCGCGGCGGGAAACCGTTGATTTCTCGATCCCGATCTTTGTAGACGGAACATCCGTTTTGCTGCCGATAGATGCGGAAGTCACGATGGCGTCGCTTTCCGGCAAGAAAGTCGGCATGCGCAGCAGCACGACCACCGAAGAAGCCGTGTTCAACTCGTTCGGATCAGCGGGGATCGAGGCAAAGCTCGTTCGGTTCGCCTCTCATCCCGACGGTATCAAGGCTTTGAGGGACGGAGAGATCGACGCCTATTTCGCCGACCAATCCATTCTTTTGGTCAACTATTTGGCAGCCGGATTGAAGGACGACTTCAAAATCTCGCAGGAGATTCTGACGATTGAAAAACAGGGCCTGGCCCTTGCACGCGGCGATGATGACTTTCGCCTGATGGTCGATGAGATCCTGTCGCAGATGTATGCCCAAGGCACGATGGAGGAAATCTTTCGCAACGCGCTGCCCGGGATTGAACCCAGCGAGGCCCTGAAAGCCCTGTACGTTATCGCACCCACCCTGCCCTGATTTCCAGGAGGTCCCCATGCGCCTTACGGCCCTGTCCGTTTTTATTGCACTGAGTGCACCCATGGCGGCGCAGTCCGCTCCCTGCGGGAACACAGGCGCTGGTTTTGAAGCCTGGAAGGCCGATTTTGCCAAGCAGGCGCGCAAAGCCGGAGTAAAGAAAAAAGGGCTGCAGGCTCTGGCGCAAACCCAATACGCCACGCGAACCATCGCCGCGGATCGGGGGCAGAAAAGCTTCAAATACTCCCTCGACAAGTTCATGAAGGTTCGAGGGGCGGATACGATCGTGGCCCAGGGCCGCAAGCGCAAAGCCAGAAACCCGGAATTCTACGCGGCGCTGGAGCGTCAGTACGGTGTCCCGGCCGGCGTTCTGATTGCCATTCACGGCATGGAAACCGGGTTCGGAAACTTCATGGGCGACAGCCAGGTTGTTTCCGCAATCACAACATTGGCCTACGATTGTCGCCGATCCGACTTCTTTGTTCCCCATGCCATCGGAGCGCTGAAACTGGTCGATCAGGGGGCGATCACGGTGGCAACAAAAGGGGCAAAACATGGCGAGTTGGGCCACACCCAGTTTCTGCCCGGCAATGCTCTGACCTATGGCGTGGACGCCACAGGTGACGGGCGCGTGGACTTCTACAACATGACGGATGCGTTGGCCTCAACCGCAAATTTTCTTCGGCAGAAAGGGTGGAAACCCGGCCGGGGCTATCAACCCGGCGAACCGAATTTTGCGGTGATCCAGCAATGGAATGCCGCATCGGTTTACCAAAAATCAATTGCGATCATGGCCGCTCGAATCGACAACTGAGGCTTTGTCAGCAACCTGACCGCCGCACTCAATTCCGCCACATTGCTGCCACAGTGTCGGGCGGAAAGCTCTAATTTCTTGGTTTCCAAAGCGTAATCAATCGTCGCAAAAATTCATTTTTTTGCAATATGGTCAAAATTTAACCCTCATCACCAACTAGAGTGTTGGTTCAGTATTCGTACGGCAGAGGGCAAGACTGTGACCACGAAGCACAGATACCACGGTGGCCTGCAATTCAACGGCGACACGAACGGCGCGTTGGAGCGGTTCGGCCATATCGTGGTGGCAACTCTTGAGGACTACGGGCATCTTGTGGAACGCAAGACCCTGCTGAGCCAGACCGAGGCAACCATCGTGTCCAGCCAGTACCTTGTTCGTTTGACCCTCGAGTCCGAACCCAGGGAGACCAGCGACCGCTATGGGCGTCTGGACCGTACGGTTGGTCTGAAGACCATGGTGCGCCCATCGGCTGCACGACCGCGCAACCGATTGGTGATCTCGGTCTCGCCTGTTTCCGGCCTGGTGGATGACCCCGAGATCTCCGAGTTGATGCTTGTCGTCATGCTGTATCGGATGGTCGACATCTGCTCGACGCAACGAGTGGAATGGCTGTCGCCGAAAACCGTTTTGACGATCGAACAGTTCATGGGCGCGTTTGACTCGTTGATGCCACGCAAGCAGCGGAACCGCCGCGAGGCGTTCGAGGCGGTCAGCGGACCTTTCGCGGGCCTTGAGCCCGCTGCAACTGATGACCAGGAGGCCGTCAAATCGCCGGCAAAGCCGCCGCGCCCGATTCAATTGACCGATGAGCAATTGCTCAGCATCGCCTTCCGTTCCGACGAGGCCGACGCACCCGTTTCCGATGCACCGGCCGCGACGGATGGCGATGAAGACCGGCCCAGTGACGCGTTGCGACTGACCAGCTGGGCCCTGACCGGTGCCGTGGCCAGCCTGTCGGCGCCGATCGCTCTGTCGATGGCCGCTGTGAACCTCATCCGGGGCGAAGACTTTCGCCTGAACACTCAGGTCCTGGCCTATACGGTCGCCATCGTGTCGCTGAACTCAAGTGGCGCCTTTGCCGATGTCGCCAATGCGATCGGACTGTAACTGAATTACCAGAAGACCCTCCTTGGAGGCCCCGCCATCAGGCGGGGTTTTCCATTTCTGGCAGGTGCTCGACCGGCACGACATAGGTGTGGATCGAGAACACCACGGCCCGTGTCTCGGGCAACCGCAAAAGCGTTTGCCGCTCGCTGCGCAGATACCGGGTGGTACCACGGTCACGGATCTCGCGCGGGGCGCTGGCGCTGCGGGGCTGGTGCAACTCGGGGTCGTCGTACCACAGCGCGTTGAAGCGCCACAAAGGCCGGTCGACCTGAATCCCGTCGAACAGGCGCTGAACCCGGCGCGCGATGTTGGGGTCATAGCTGTCGACCGGCTCGTGAATGGCAATCAGCGGGCGCATGAATTTCTCGGACAGACGCCAGCTGGCGGGAAAGCACAGGATGGCACCGGTCAGTACATGCTCGTCGCCCTGTTTCTGCAGGATGCAGAAATCCTCCTGCGCCAGAAGGCAAAGCGTATCCAAAGGGGTGTCGCGGTCAATCGGCACAGCGACCCCGTCCGGGCGCTGCGCGGTGTCGGTCGCCTCGGGATAGGCCTGCGCCAAGACCAGATCCAGCAGTTCGACGGCGGCCGGGTGCGCCTGCGCGTCCAGCGCCAGAACGTCGCCCCGGCGGGTTTCAAGCAGTTGTTGGCGGTGGCGCATCTGCGCGGCAAAGGCATCATCGCGATGCAGCCAGTCCTCCATCGTGGTCGGCGCGATCCCCGGCAGCGGGCGCTGTTGGGTCGGATCGTAGGGCAGTGTCTGTTGCAGAATGACTGTCATGGCGTTGGGTTAGCACTCAAAACAGGCCATGTCGGTCAAAAAGCGACTGGCAAATCGTCGCAATTCACCCAGACGGGGCCGCCCTGCCCCGTCAGGCTGAACCGGCAAGCAGGGAGGCGCGCCGTGAACCACCACTACCGAGACACCCGCAAGATCGACCCCAGCCGCGGCGCGACGCTGGGCGACGGCACGCCGAACGACAATGACCGGATCGAGATCGGCCCCACCCAACTTGCATTCAACGAATGGGCCGCCGCCGGTTTGCAGTTGCCCAACCTGGACCGGATGCGCGAATATCGCTGGAAGCGGTTGACCCAGGCGATCGTCGATCGGGGCTATGGCGGGCTGCTGATGTTCGACCCGCTCAACATCCGCTATGCGACCGACAGCACCAACATGCAGCTGTGGAACACGCACAACCCGTTCCGGGCGGTGCTGCTGTGCGCCGATGGCTACATGGTGATCTGGGACTACAAGAACTCGCCCTTCCTGTCGAAATTCAACCCGCTGGTGCGTGAGCAGCGCTCGGGCGCGGACCTGTTCTATTTCGACCGGGGCGACAAGGTGGACGTACAGGCGGACGTGTTCGCCAACGAGGTGCGCGGGCTGATGCAGGACCACGCCCCCGGCCACACCCGGCTGGCGGTGGACAAGATCATGCTGCACGGCCTCCGCGCGCTCGAGGCGCAGGGTTTCGAGATCATGGAGGGCGAAGAGGTCACCGAAAAGACCCGCGCCATCAAGGGCCCTGACGAGATCCTGGCCATGCGCTGCGCCAGCCACGCCTGTGAAACCGCCGTGGCCGAGATGGAGAAGTTCGCCCGCGCCCATGTGGGCGACGGCAAGACCTCCGAAGATGACATCTGGGCCGTTCTGCACGCCGAGAACATCAAGCGCGGCGGCGAGTGGATCGAAACCCGTCTGCTGGCCTCAGGCCAGCGTACCAACCCGTGGTTTCAGGAATGCGGGCCGCGGATTACTCAGAAGAATGAAATCATCGCCTTTGATACCGATCTGATCGGCAGCTACGGCATTTGCGTCGACATCTCGCGCACCTGGTGGATCGGGGATGAAAAACCCCGCCCCGACATGATCTATGCCATGCAGCACGCGCACGAGCACATCATGACCAACATGGAGATGCTGAAGCCCGGCGTGATGATCCCCGACCTGACCGCCAACTGCCACAGGCTGGACGACAAGTTCCAAGCACAGAAGTACGGCTGCCTGATGCATGGCGTGGGCCTGTGCGACGAATGGCCGTTGGTGGCTTATCCCGACAAGGCAGTGTCAGGCTCATATGATTATCCGCTGGAACCGGGCATGGTGCTGTGCGTCGAGGCCGCCGTGGGCGAAGTCGGCGGCGACTTCTCGATCAAGCTGGAAGATCAGGTTCTGATTACCGAAGACGGCTTTGAGAACCTGACCCGCTATCCGTTCGATTCCGCGCTTATGGGGCTCGACTAGGCCTCAATCCGCCCAGTGAGAGCGACGCACATTTCCGTGCCAATCCTCAAGCACCGGCTCTGCCGATGCGCCCGGCGAAAACGTGTCTTGGGGCCAGTGCAGTCCGGCGGCAAATCCGATGGCCGTGGCCAGAAAAACGGCAACCGCCTTACCGACCTGTGCAACTTCGAAATGCGCTGCGTCTGTCGAATGTGTCATCTCCGCGCTCCTTGATCTTTTGGTTTCGGTTAGGCCGAACATGGGAGCTTCTGAATCATTATCAAAACCAATTGTTGTTCGCCTAGACTTCACAAATTGTGATCAACGCCCTGACAAAGGGTGGCTCACGATCACCGCCTGCGCCCTCACCTTCCCGTGACGGTCCTGTCACAAGGGTTGAGACTGCACTGCCTTGTTCACAGTATTGCGCCTAGCATCACAGCCTGAGGACCCGACATGCCCACAGAACGCGTCACATTTTCCGGTCACGATGGTGGCAAGCTGGCTGCTCGGCTGGATCTCCCCGATGGTCCGGTGCTGGCAACTGCGCTTTTTGCGCATTGCTTTACCTGCTCCAAGGACATTCCCGCGGCCCGGCGCATCAGCGCGCGGCTGGCCGCGATGGGATTTGCCGTTCTGCGGTTCGACTTCACCGGGCTGGGCCATTCCGAAGGCGAGTTCGCCAACACGACGTTCAGTTCGAACGTTGAGGATCTGATCGCCGCTGCGCAGTTTCTTGCGGGTCGGAACATGGCGCCTGACCTGCTTGTCGGGCATTCTTTGGGCGGGGCTGCGGTCTTACGGGCGCGGGCCGGTATACCCTCGGTAAAGGCGGTGGTCACGATCGGCGCCCCGGCCGATCCCGGCCATGTGGCTCATCACTTTGAAGACGCGCGGGGCCAGATCGAACAGGATGGCAGCGCCGAAGTTCTGCTGGGTGGGCGCCCCATCCGCATCGGCCGAGAGTTTGTGCGCGACATCTCTGAATCCGAACTGACGCCCTCGATCGCCGAGTTGAAGGCCGCGCTGCTGATCCTGCACGCGCCGCGTGACGAAACAGTCAGCATCGACAATGCCAGCACGATCTTTCTGGCCGCCAAGCACCCTAAAAGCTTTGTAACGCTGGACGACGCAGACCACCTGATCACCCGTCCAAAGGATGCAGAATACGCCGCGGACGTCATCGCGGCCTGGGTATCGCGCTATGTCCCGCTGTCGCCGCCCGCCCCGCCGCCGGGCGCGCCCGAAGGCGTGGTGCGCGTGACCGAAGTGGACCCGGGCGGATTTCTTCAGGACATTCAATCAGGTCCCAGCCATCATGCCGTGGCGGATGAGCCGGCCTCTTACGGCGGGACCGATCGCGGCATGTCGCCTTATGGCTTCGTTTCTGCCGGGCTTGGGGCGTGCACTTCGATGACCATCCGAATGTATGCGCGACGCAAGCAATGGCCCCTGACCGGGATCAGCGTGGATGTCTGTCACAACAAGGTGCACGCGCAGGACGCGGGGTTGGCGGGGGATGGAAAGGTCGACCAGTTCCGCCGCAAGATCCGACTGGACGGACCGCTGGACAATGACCAGCGGACCAAGCTTCATGAGATTGCCGACAAATGCCCGGTGCACCGCACGCTTGAAAATTCGGCGCATATCACCACCGAACTGCTGCCGCCGGAACCTGTTGCGGCTCCGGCGTGAACCGATATCCGGTCCGGATGGCCTATCGCCGAGGCGCAGGCCTGTGGATCGGGGGCCGTGCCGCTGGTGGGCGGGCCACGGGCGGTCGAGGACGCGCCGGCGGCTTGGCGATCGGAGGTTTGGGCCGCGCAGGCGGTTTCGCAATTGGCGGCTTGGGTTTGGGCGGCGGTTTTCCACCCGGCGGTTTGCCTGGCGGCGGAGGGCGGTCCACGTCTATGTCGACATTCACGTTGCGGTAATAGTCGTTCCACAGCATCGAGTCATAGAACGGGTCGTATCCGTATCCTACGCCGACCGTGACGCCTTCACAGCCCGAGAGGGTGAATCCCCCGGCCCCAAGCGTCAGAACGATGACGGATCGCTTCAAAAATGTTCCTGCCATTGTCACGCCCTCACTGTACTGACCGGAATGACGCGAAGATGGCATTCAGATCCTCGACATAGCCAGGATCTGCACCGTCGCGCAGGATGGTCACCACAACCGCAACACGGTTGCGCGGCAGGTCGATCACCGTCGCGGTGAAGTTGATCCCGCGCCCGTCACGGGTGCCGGTGCCGCGAATGACCCGGGCCGGCAAACCGCCGATGCGCATGTTCGCATCACTTGTCACCTCTGGGTTTTTGACCAGAAACTTGTCGACATCCTGCAAGTAACGGACCCCGTCCTCGATGCTGGCAACGCCGAACGGCGACACGAATCCGATCCAGACCGAGTCATCTGTGACCGGGCGCGCAGCCATCACCCGGCTTACGGACCGGGTATCGCCCAGTTGTGTATCCTCGAGATCGCGTGGGCCGCCCGTGCGCAGCATCCAGAAATCCGGGACATCGAACTGAAACAGCGCACGCCCCCCTTCGGTGTAGGTGACCGGCGTATCGCTCAGCCCCGCACCTGCCATCCCGACCCAAAAAGCCGCGCCGATGGCAAAAAGGTTTTTCTTAAACAAGCTGATATCTCTATTTGTTGGTGTCATCGTCCCGAGGATGAGCGATGCAACCCGCGCTTGTCCAGTTTTTAAAGAGTTTTGCTCAGGGGCCCGCCCGACCTGCATTGCCGCCTAATCTGCATATACGCCGACTGTCGCATCGCCGGCCTCTCCCACAAATCGGATCCGCGTACCGTCCGACTGAACATCGTAACAGGCCCAAAAGTCAGACGGTGGCCAGATCGAACAATATCTGTCATCCCGCACGGCCCAGCGCCCCGAGCTGGGTCGACCCGAGAAATACTGCGTGGCCATAGACGGCTCGAAGACCTGTGTAGCTCCGTTGTCATAGGACAGCGTCCGGCCTGACAAGGCGTGGAGAATCTGCGCGCCCGTCAGCGGTCGGAACGTGTCGGCCGCCAGAATTTCGGGCCAAACCAACAAAATCAGGGCAAACCGTCTCATCCCGCGTCTCCTGCCTTGTCCCAACGGTCCGGCGAGTCTATCACCCGCGCCAACACCCATTGCCAACCGAAAAAGGTGCCGCCGCCCATGATTCCCCGCTATTCCCGCCCCGAAATGGTTGCCGTCTGGTCGCCCGAGACCAAGTTCCGCATCTGGTACGAGATCGAGGCCCATGCCTGCGACGCGATGGCCGGCCTGGGCGTCATC
Organism: Ruegeria sp. CG8; assembly: GCF_056537165.1. Classification (NCBI taxonomy): domain Bacteria; kingdom Pseudomonadati; phylum Pseudomonadota; class Alphaproteobacteria; order Rhodobacterales; family Roseobacteraceae; genus Ruegeria; species Ruegeria sp. CG8. Next base: position 370,094 of record NZ_JBQFRA010000002.1, read on the forward strand.
CCGCGCGAAAACGCCGAGGCCGTCTGGAAGGCCAAGGACGTGGAATTCGACGTGGCCCGCATCGACGAGATCGAGGCCGTCACCAAGCATGACGTCATCGCCTTTCTGACCCATCTGGCCGAGCATGTCGGCAGCGATGAGGCCCGTTTCGTCCACCAGGGCATGACCAGCTCGGACGTTCTGGACACCTGCTTCAACGTGCAGCTGACCCGCGCCGCCGACATCCTGATCGCCGATCTCGAAGGCCTGCTGGCCGCGCTCAAGCGCCGCGCCTACGAGCACAAGGACACAGTCCGCATCGGCCGCAGCCACGGCATTCATGCCGAACCCACCACCATGGGCCTGACCTTCGCGCGCTTCTACGCCGAGATGGACCGCAACCTGTCGCGCATGCGCGACGCCCGCGCCGAGATCGCCACTGGCGCCATCAGCGGCGCGGTCGGCACCTTCGCCAATATCGACCCGCGCGTCGAAGAGCATGTCTGCGAAAAGCTGGGTCTGGTGCCCGAGCCGATCAGCACGCAGGTCATCCCGCGCGACCGCCACGCGGCCTTCTTTGCCACGCTGGGCGTGATCGCCAGCAGCATCGAGAACATCGCCATCGAAGTCCGCCACATGCAGCGCACCGAGGTTCTGGAGGCCGAGGAGTTCTTTTCCAAAGGCCAGAAGGGCTCGTCGGCGATGCCGCACAAGCGCAACCCGGTGCTGACCGAAAACCTGACCGGCCTGGCTCGGCTGGTGCGCATGACCGTGATCCCGGCGATGGAGAACGTGGCGCTGTGGCACGAGCGCGACATCAGCCACAGCTCGGTCGAGCGCAATATCGGCCCTGACGCAACCGTAACGCTGGACTTCGCCCTGTCGCGCCTGACCGGGGTGATCGACAAGCTGGTGGTCTATCCGGACAACATGCTGGCCAACATGAACAAGTTCCGCGGTCTGGTCATGAGCCAACGCGTGCTGCTGGCCCTGACCCAGGCCGGCGTCAGCCGCGAAGACGCCTATCGCCTGGTGCAGCGCAACGCGATGAAGGTCTGGGAAGAAGGCAAGGACTTCAAGACTGAACTGCTGGCCGACCCGGACGTGACCGCAGCGCTGAGCAAGGAAGAGATCGAAGAAAAATTCGACCTTGGTTATCACACCAAACATGTCGACACGATCTTCGAGCGGGTGTTCGGCGAGTAACCCTCGACGCAGGAACGGCTTTTGCCGGGGCCCGGGGCGCGCTGCGCGATCCGGGCCCCTGTCTTTTGCGGAAACGTCCGAAATCGGCTATGCTGGATTGGCAATTTCCGTTCAAGGAGAGCCCATCATGATCCGCACGACCCTCTGCGCACTGGCCCTTGCTCTGTCCGCCTCGTCCGCTTTCGCATGCCAAGGCCACAGCAAGCAATCGCAATCCTGTGCGCCCGGTACGACTTGGGATTCGGCCTCGGAAAGCTGCGTGAAAAACGCCAGCAGCTGATTTCTTGTCCTACTTGTGAATAAAAGCGAGCCATTGGCTGTTAGCTTTTTTGAAGAACGCACTATGCTTCTTGCGAGCAGCCCTTGGAACGGAGTAGGATAATGCGCCTTTTGATGGCCACGGCACTAGCCCTTCAGACCTTTGCCTTTGCCCCCGCGGTCAGTGCCGCCGGCGGTGACAGCAGCCCCCCAAAACCGACGAATACCACCAAGAAATGCCTGTTCGGCCGCGTCTATGACGAAGCAGCCGGCCGGTGCGTCAAACCGAACAAGACCAATTTCAGCGAAGAGCAATTGTATCAGGCCGTGCGCGAGCTTGCTTATGACGGCCAGTTCGAAAATGCGCAGAACGTGTTGCGGGTCATGGATCAAGACGATGATCGCGTTTTGACGTATTGGGGCTTCACCTACCGCAAAATGGGCGAAGCCGAGCTGGCCAACACCTATTACCAACGCGCAATCAAAACCAATCCTGACAACATTCTGGCCCGCAGCTACATGGGTCAGGGATATGTCACCGAAGGGAAAACCGAACTGGCCATCGCGCAATGGCGCGAGATCAAGGCACGCGGAGGCGAAGGCACCTGGGCCGAAGCGTCTCTGCGCGAAGCGATCCGCACGGGGCTGACTTACAGCTACTAGGTTCAGTCTTTCTTTACTCGACTCTCGCTAATCTGCCTGCGGAACAAAAATTGACACCGCAGGCAGATGCAAGATTCACATGCTTTGGTACAGACCGCACCGGGTAATTCTGCTCCGGCCGAGAAACAGACGGATGACGCCCCTCGCGTCGTACCTCCCCAACTCACGCCCGGCCAGAAGGCCGCCATCATCGTACGCCTGCTGTTGAACGAGGGGGCCGATCTTCCGTTGGAGGAGTTGCCCGACGAACTGCAGGAACGGCTGACCCTCCAACTGGGCCGGATGGGGCTGGTAGACCGCGTGACCCTCGCTGCGGTCGCGCAAGAATTCGCAGATGCGCTGGACAGCGTCGGACTTGCCTTTCCGCACGGCTTGGCCGGGGCGCTGGACGCGGTAAATGGCAAGATTGCCCCGGCGACCGCCGCCCGGCTGCGCAAGGTCGCGGGTGTGCGCCAGGTCGGCGATCCATGGCTGCGCCTGCGTGACACCCCTGCCGAAGACCTTGCGCGTATGGCTCAGGCCGAAAGCATCGAAGTTGCGGCCGTCATGCTATCCAAGCTCGAAACGGCGAAGGCAGCACAGTTGTTGGCGCAATTGCCCGGGCCGGTGGCCAGACGGATTACCTATGCCGTTTCAAAAACCGCCAACGTGACGCCCGAGGCGGTGGAGCGGATCGGCTGGTCCCTGGCCGCGCAACTCGATCAACGCCCAGTTCCGGCCTTCACCGATTCACCCGACACGCGCGTCGGGGCGATCTTGAACCAATCCCCCCCATCCACGCGTGACGGACTGCTGGACGCGCTCGATGAGGAGGATACTGAGTTCGCCAGCGCTGTTCGAAAGTCCATCTTCACCTTTGCGCACATCGCCACGCGTATAGCTGCACGGGATGTGCCTGCCATCCTGCGCGAAGTCGATCAGCCGGTTTTGATAACTGCTCTGGCTGGCGCAAGAACCGAGGATGACAAGGCCTCGGTCGACTATCTGCTGTCCAACATATCCGCACGGATGGCCGACAACCTGCGCGAGGAAATTGCTGAACGCGGCAAGGTCAAGCAGGCCGAAGCAGAGGAGGCCATGACCCAGATTGTCGGTGCGATCCGCACACTCGTGGACGCAGGCACAATCACCTTGGTCGAAGCGGACGCCGATGGCAACGACGACTAAGGGCTGGTCGTCGTCGGCTCGGATGCCGCGGAACCAGGGCTCGGGACAATGCTTGTGGTTGTTGCGCGCCGGCTGTATGTCTGAATCCGCAATTCACAACACCCGGTGAGATCCCCCGATGCCCGTCGAAAAGTCGGAACTGAGCCGCTTTGAGCTTGGTCAATACTATGTCGCCAACCTGTTCCTGAAAGGCATGATCGGCGCAATGCGCCTTTTGCCCTATGAACGGCGCATTGCGACGATGGGGGCGATCGTGCGCGGGTTGGCCCCGGCGGTTGGGTTCACCAAACGTGTGCGAAGCAACCTGAAACTGACCTGCCCTGACCTGCCTGAAGCCGAAGTCAAACGCATTTGCCGTGCGGTGCCCGACAACGCAGGCCGCGCGATCATGGAACACTTCTCGCCCGAGGATTTCACTGAACGGCAGAAGAACGCAAAAGTATCAGGTTCAGGAATCGCCGCCTTTGAACAAGCGGTGGCCGAAGGTCGGCCGGTGATGATGATCACCGCACATTTCGGCCACTACCTTGCTGCGCGGATCGCTTTGCAGGCGCGCAGCGGCAAGCCGATTGGCTGCCTGTACCGCCGCATGGCCAATCCGTATTTCAACGAGATGTATGTCGACGCCTTCCACAAAACCGGCGAGCCGATGTTCGAACAAGGTCGGCGCGGCATGGTGGAAATGGTTCGGTCCCTGAAAAAGGGCGGCATCATCGCCATCGTATCGGACCTGCACGCCCATGGCGGTGAAGAATTGACGTTTTTTGGCAAACCCGCAGTCACGTCGGTTTTGAACGCGGAATTGGCGATGAAATACGATGCCGTTCTCATTCCTTGTTACGCGGTGCGCCAAGCCAACGGTATCGATTTCGAGATCGTTTTGCATGATCCGGTGCCGCATACGGACCCCAAGACCATGACCCAATTCATCAACGATGACCTCGAAGGCATGGTGCGGAAACACATGGGCCAATGGTTCTGGATTCACCGACGGTGGAAAGCCTGGAATGGGCTGGGTGTGCAGCCTCAGGACATGCCCTGAGCCGCCCTCTACTTCACCCTTGTTGAGGCGATGATCGGGCCACTGCCGGTGCCCTGAATCAGAACCACCGCGGGCAGGTCCGAAGACAGTTCGATCTGAAAATCCTGTTCAGCCGACCCGTTCCATCGGCCCGCTTCGTGCCATTCCTCAACGACATTCGCGTAGTCCAGATCGTGTCCGGCCAGCTCGCCCCGTCGAATCGACGCGTGGCGCAAGGGCGTGTATTGCACGACCACGACGTCATAGTTTTTCGCGTCGACGAGGTCGACCGGGGCAACGCGGACCGTAACCGTGTTCCCGGACCTCTGCGCCGAAACCGACGCGGTGGGCGCAGCAGTCAAATGCGCGTCGATCAATCGGTTCAAGTCACGGGATTTGGCACCAACGACATCCTGCTGTCCGTTGATCACCATCTGAGGGGTATAGATCATCGAACGGCCGCCGCGCCGCGCATACGCTCGTTGACGGTCCGTATGCGCCGGATCGGCATACTCGTCCTTCCAACCGATGTAGTCCCAATAGTCCACGTGCAGCGCCAAGCCGATCACGTCGTCGCGCTTGGCGAGATCGTGCATGATCGCATCTGCCGGCGGGCAGGACGAACACCCCTGCGAGGTAAACAATTCGACCACCACCGGGCTGTCCGCCCAGGCCGAAGACGCCGACAGGAATACGGACGCAAGAACTGTGGTCAGGGCTGATCTTTTCATTTCACTCTCTGTTTGAGGAGCCTGCAAGCACCGGTGTACTCCGCCACCGGATCAAGCGCCAATCAAGGTTTCTTGAGACAGGTTTCGGCGGCAATTCGCAAAAATGTGTGCAATGGTATACAAAAATTGCCGCACTCGCCCTGTTGGACCTTGAACCGCAGGCCATGGTGATGCAGATACCGCTCAGCGAATCCCAATTCCACGTCATTTGAGAGGGAGGCCACAGATGCCCATCAAAGTCGGACAGGATACCGCCAAGACACGCCGCAGCCTGAGCGTGAATGGCAAGTCCATCTCGTATTACTCGATCCCCGCCGCGCAAGAGGCCGGTCTGGGCGATTTCTCCAAGCTTCCCGCCGCGCTGAAAGTGGTGCTGGAAAACATGCTGCGGTTCGAGGACGGCGGTTTTTCGGTTTCCGTCGATGACATCAAGGCCTTTGCCGAATGGGGCGCCAACAACGGGAAGAACCCGCGCGAGATCGCTTACCGCCCTGCTCGCGTGCTGATGCAGGACTTCACCGGCGTTCCGGCCGTTGTCGACCTGGCCGCGATGCGCGACGGCATCAAGGCGCTGGGGGGCGATCCGCAGAAGATCAACCCGCTGAACCCCGTAGACCTGGTCATCGACCACTCGGTCATGATCGACGAATTCGGCAACCCGCGCGCCTTCCAGATGAACGTGGACCGCGAATATGAACGCAACATGGAGCGCTACCAGTTCCTGAAATGGGGCCAGAGCGCGTTCAACAACTTCCGCGTGGTACCGCCGGGCACCGGCATCTGCCACCAGGTGAACCTGGAATACCTGGCCCAGACCGTCTGGACCGACACCGACCAGAACGGTGAAGAAGTCGCCTATCCCGACACGCTGGTCGGCACCGACAGCCACACCACCATGGTCAACGGCATGGCCGTTCTGGGCTGGGGCGTTGGCGGGATCGAGGCCGAGGCCGCGATGCTGGGTCAGCCGATCTCGATGCTGATCCCCGAAGTGATCGGGTTCGAACTGACCGGCGAGATGGTCGAAGGCACCACCGGCACCGACCTGGTTCTGAAGGTCGTGGAGATGCTGCGCGCCAAGGGCGTGGTGGGCAAGTTCGTCGAATTCTACGGCGAAGGCTTGGACCGCCTGCCGCTGGCCGACCGCGCAACCATCGCCAACATGGCGCCGGAATACGGCGCGACCTGCGGCTTCTTCCCGATCGACAACGAAACCCTGCGCTACCTGCGCAACACCGGCCGTGACGAGGACCGCATCGCGCTGGTCGAAGCCTATGCCAAGGAAAACGGGTTCTGGCGTGGGGCGGACTATGCTCCGGTCTACACCGACACGCTGTCCCTGGACATGAGCACGATCGTTCCCGCGATCTCGGGCCCCAAGCGTCCGCAGGATTATGTGCCGCTGACCAACGCCAAGGCCGCTTTCCGCCAGGAGATGGAAAACACTTTCAAGCGCCCGATGGGCAAGGAAGTGCCGGTCAAAGGCGAAGACTACACCATGGAATCGGGCAAGGTCGTGATCGCTTCGATTACGTCGTGCACCAACACCTCGAACCCCTATGTGATGATCGGTGCGGGCCTTGTCGCACGCAAGGCGGCGGCTTTGGGCCTGGACCGCAAACCGTGGGTCAAAACCTCGCTGGCGCCGGGATCGCAGGTCGTGTCCGCATATCTTGAGGCCGCTGGCCTGCAGGAAGATCTGGACAAGGTCGGCTTCAACCTCGTTGGTTACGGCTGCACCACCTGCATCGGCAACTCGGGCCCGATCCAGAAAGAGATCTCGGAGGCCATCGCCGAGGGCGACCTGGTGGCGACCTCGGTCCTGTCGGGCAACCGCAACTTCGAAGGCCGGATCTCGCCCGACGTGCGCGCCAACTACCTGGCTTCGCCGCCGCTGGTGGTGGTCTATGCACTGGCCGGTACGCTGGACATCGACCTGACCTCGGAACCGATCGGTCAGGACAAGGACGGCAACGACGTCTACATGAAGGACGTCTGGCCGACCCAGAAAGAGATTGCCGAACTGGTCGAGGCAACCGTAACCCGCGAGGCATTCCAGTCAAAATATGCTGATGTCTTCAAGGGCGACGAGAAATGGCAATCGGTCGAAACCACCGATGCCGAGACCTATGACTGGCCGCCGACGTCGACCTACATCCAGAACCCGCCCTACTTCCAGGGTATGGGGGCACAGCCGGGCACCATCTCGAACATCGAAGGCGCCAAGGTTCTGGCCATTCTGGGCGACATGGTCACCACCGACCACATCTCGCCGGCTGGTTCGTTTGCAACCACCAGCCCCGCGGGCAAATACCTGCTGGAGCGCCAGGTGCAACCGCGCGAGTTCAACTCGTACGGATCGCGCCGTGGCAACCACGAGGTCATGATGCGCGGCACCTTCGCCAACATCCGCATCAAGAACGAGATGCTGGACGGCGTCGAGGGTGGTTACACCAAAGGCCCGGATGGTCAGCAGACCTCGATCTATGACGCATCGATGGCCTATCAGGCAGAAGGCACTCCGCTGGTCGTGATCGGTGGCGAACAGTACGGCGCCGGTTCCTCGCGGGACTGGGCGGCCAAGGGCACCGCGCTGCTGGGCGTCAAAGCCGTGATCGCAGAAAGCTTCGAGCGTATCCACCGCTCGAACCTGGTGGGCATGGGCGTCATCCCGTTCGAGTTCACCGCGGGCGACAACCGCAAGACGCTGGGCTTGAAAGGCGACGAGACCTTCTCGATCCACGGTCTGGACACGATCCAGCCGCTGCAAGAGGTGCCCTGCACCATCACCTACGCAGACGGGACCGAGAAGACCATTACGCTCAAGTGCCGCATCGATACCGCGCCCGAGATCGAATACATCGAAAACGGCGGCGTGCTGCACTATGTGCTGCGGAACCTGGCCAAGGCCAGCTAAGCCGGCACAAAGCCAAGAACGCAAGGGCGCCCCGAACGGGCGCCCTTTTTCGTTTCAGGTCTGGCCACTATCGCGTTGTGTTCCGTGCAGATAAGCGGTCTGCTGGGGGCATGGAAAAAGTTGCCTTGATAACTGGTGGTGCTCGCGGAATTGGCCGGGCCATCGCGGTTGATCTGGCCGTGGATCATCGCCTCGCCCTGACGTGGCACAAGACCGAACCGCAGCCCTTGCCCGATGACCGACCGGCCCTGACCCTGCAAAGCGATCTCACGCAAGAAGGTCAGCCCGAAGACGTGGTGCGCCGCGTCATCGACAGGTTCGGCCGGCTGGATGTGATCATCAACAATGCCGGGTTGGTTCAGGCCACGCCGAAGGACAGCTTTAGCCAAAAGGACCACAGGGCTATTCTTGATCTCAACCTGCTGGTACCGGCCGCGCTGCTGGCCGCCGCGTTGCCTCACCTGCAGCGGGGAGCGTCGATCGTCAGTATCTCGTCAGTCAACGCCGAACTCCCGCCACGCGACGCCGCTACCTATGGGGCCAGCAAGGCCGCGCTGAACCTGTGGACCCGCGCCATGGCGAAAGAACTTGGCCCAGACGGCATTCGCGTCAACGCGGTGGCACCCGGAGCGATCAACATCCCCGAAGCCCCAAGACCCGACGATCTGACCGACCTATTCGTTCAGAACACGGCGCTGGGGCGTGTTGGGATACCCGAGGACATAGCGCGCGCAGTTCGCTTTCTCGCATCCGAAGACGCGTCCTTCATCACCGGAGAGGTGCTGACCGTCTCTGGCGGGTATCGCCTTTAACCCCGGCGTTACTGCGCGGCGGCTTCTTCCAATGCGGGTCGGATAGTGCTCTCGATCACGCGCTGGGTGATCGGACCGGCAAACCGCAGGATGATCGTGCCGTCACCATCGATCACATAGGTCTCGGGCACGCCGTAGACGCCCCAATCCAATCCCATGCGGCCATTTTCATCGCGCCCGATGGCGGCATAAGGATCACCCAGTTCGCTAAGGAAAGCGTCGGCGTTGGCCAGTTTGTCTTTGTAGTTGATGCCGTAGACCGGAATACCTTCCTGCGCCAGTTTCTCGAGGTTCGGATGCTCGGCGCGGCAGGGAGCACACCAGCTGGCCCAATAGTTCACCAGCTTGACCTGGCCGTCGCGCAGGGTTGCGTCGTCGAACCCCTGTTTGCCTGGAAACTCGGCCAGGACAACGGGCGGCGCGGGCTGGCCTTCGCGGGCCGAGGGCAACGCGTTGGGGTCTTCGCGGAACATGCCGATGGCCGCCAGCACGGCGAAGGCACCGAAGATCAGCGGCGGAGCAATCATCAACGGCGAGATCTTAGCCATTGCGCGACATCCTCTGTTCGATCTTTTCCATCTCGGCCCGGACCTTGCGGCCACGCAGGATGCTGAAAACCACCAGCGCCACCAGCAGGGCGATCGAGGCCGCGTAGGAGGACAGAACCGTTTCGGCGTATTTTCCCAGATCAGGCATCATCCGTTTACCCTTTCCCGTGCCAGCAGCGCCTTGATGCGCCGCGCGCGAATTTCGGTGCCGGTCCGGTACAGGACCAGCGCGATGAACAGCAGCACGAAGCCGATGATGCAGGTCAGCAGCGGGTAGAAGAACACGTTGCTGACCTTCTCGGTGGTGTCCGTGCCGGTGATCGCCCCTGCGCGCATCACCGATGCGCCCTGATGCAGACCCTGGTTCCAGAAATTCACCGCATAGCGGCTGAGGATTGCAAAGACCGACCCCACGATGCACAGGACCGAGGTCAAGTCCGCCGCCGTGTCGGGGTCTTCGATCGCCTCCCAGAGGGCGATGTAGCCCAGATAGAACAGGAACAGGATCAGGAACGAGGTCAGGCGCGGATCCCAGGCCCACCAGGTGCCCCACATGGGCTGCCCCCAGATGGCGCCGGTGGCCAGCGCGATCAGGGTCATCACGATGCCGATCGGCGCTGCGGCGCGTGCGGCAAGGGCACTGACATGGTGCCTGCGCACCAGCCAGACCAGCGAGGTGATCAGCATCATCAGCCAGCAATTGATGGCCATCAGCGCCGATGGCACGTGTAGATAGATGATCTTGACGGTCGACCCCTGCTTGTAGTCATCCGGCGTGAAGAAGAACCCCCACACCAGCCCGACGACCAGAAACAGGGCCGAGCTGATCCAGAAGAACGGCAGGACCCGCTCGCTGGTGGCGAGGAACTTGCGCGGGTTGGCGTATTCCCACAGGGCGTTGGCTTTGGCTGCTATCGACATGGGCTCTATCTAGTCCGAGTCGGGGGCGTTCTCAATTGACATTGGTCAACGTGCCCCAATCATCTGAGGTTGATGCGCAGCACCGCCGCGCTGGCAAAAGGCAGAAGGGCGACCGTGGCGGCGGTGATCCCGGCCAGCATCAGCAGCGGGGTCTGGACCTCCATCCCGGTGGCACCACGGCGCGCGACCTCGGCCCCGAAGATCAGCGTTGGCACGTATAGCGGCAGCACCAGCAGCGACAGCAGCAGGCCGCCGCGCTTGAGCCCCACGGTCAGGGCTGCGCCAAAGGTGCCGATCACGCTGAGCGCGGGCGTGCCGATCAGCAGCGAGACGACCAGCCAGCCAAAACCGGGGCCGGGCAGGTTCAGCAGCACACCCAGCACCGGCGCGGCCAGCACCAGCGGCAGGCCGGTGGTGATCCAATGCGCCAGCGCCTTGATCGTGACCACCGATTCCAACGGCAGCGGCGCGGTGGCCAGCAGATCGAGCGACCCGTCCTCCCAATCCAGTGCCAGCAGGCGATCCAGCGACAGCAGGCAGGCCAGCAATGCGCCCAGCCACAGCACCCCCGGCGCGATTGTCGCCAACAGCGAGGATTGCGGACCCACCGAAAACGGCACCAGAACGGTGACGATCAGGAAGAAGGCCAGCCCGAGGCCGAACCCTCCGCCCGCGCGGAAGGACAGTTTCAGGTCGCGCAACAGCAGGGCGATCACAGAAAGCCTCCGTCGAAGTCATCCAGCGCCTTCGGGCGCGCCTTGTTGGGGCCGACATCTAGGACCTCACCATCGAGACCCAGGTCGATATGGGTGGCAATCAGGGCCGAGCCGCCCTGCCCCAGATGCGCCCGCACTGCATCGGCGAACATTGCCACGGCGGTCTTGTCCAGTGACACGGTGGGTTCGTCCAGCATCCAGATCGGTCGGCCGGTCACCAGCATCCGCGCCAGACCCAGCCGGCGTTTCTGGCCCGCCGACAGGTTGCCTGCGTGACGATCGGCCAGTTCGTTCAGGGCGAAGGCCTCCAGCGCGGACTGGATGTCGCGCGTGCCAAAGACCGAGGCCCAGAAGGTCAGGTTCTCGGTTACGGTCAGGGTGGGTTTCAGCCCGTCGGAATGGGCGGCATAGGCGATCCGGTCCTCGGCCCCCTCGATCCGGCCCGAGAGCGGCGGTTGCAGACCGGCCAGCGTGCGCAGAAGGGTGGTCTTGCCGATCCCGTTCGGGCCGCGCAGGATCAGCGCCTTGCCCGGGGGCAGCGCGAAACTGAGGCCTTCGAGCACGGGCACACCCCCTCGGGCGATGGCAAGGTCGGTCACGGTCAGTGTCATGAGACCCGCTTATCCGATTGGTTGCGGGGGAAAAAGGACGGATTTGCCGCAGGGCCTTTTGGCGGGGTGGGATGTGAGGGGCCAGATGAAGCGGTCAGACCGGCAACAGGGCCAGAGCTATACGGCGCCCCTCGGACAAAAGCACGTTGTAGGTGCGGCAGGCGGCGGGCGAGTTCATGATCTCGACCCCGATGCCGGCCTCTTCGAGGGTCGACCGCAAATCAGATGGTATGTGAGAAAGATCAGCGCCGGTGCCGATGAACAGAACGTCAACCTGATTGGCCAGCCCTAGAAGGCTCTCGCTGTCCGCAAAACCGCCCCAAGGTCCGGTCCCTCCGGGGCCTGTCAGAACACTGCCTTCGTGAACCTCGCCGCCTATCCGAAAAAATCCCGGCCCATAGCCATCAATCGGAACTGCATTGGTATATGTGATCTCGTTCAGACGCATGTGATCTTCTATCCCCAAAGCGGCAAGCCCGACAAGGCCGCAGCAGCGATGACTGCATACGCGATCACGCGGTAGACCCGTTCCCTGGCAGGCTGAAACATCCAGCCGCCCAGCCAATTTCCTGCCAGATTCGGAACGGCAAGCGCCAGCCCCAACCCAACCGTTGACCAGGTCAATTGCCCGAACGCAGCGAGATATCCGAAGATCAGAAAATCAAAGGCCAGAAGGAACAGCAGGATCGTGGCCCGAACAACTGCCACAGGCAACGGGCGAGACATGTAGAACAGGATTACCGCCGGACCCGGGATGCCTGCAACGCCCCCCAAAAAGCCGGCCGCAGCGCCGATGGCAGTTACCATGTTGCGCCGGACTTCGCCGTTGTACCGCAGCCCCGAAATCAGCACGACCAGCATGAACAGGGTCACGAGGCTGACGGCGTAGCGAAAAACCTCAGGCTGGACTCGGGTCAATATCGACAGTCCGACCGGCAGCAAAAGTGCACACCCGACGACAAGTCGCACGAGATCGCGTTTGTCGACATCAACCCAGGCGCGGCGCAGATTGGGAAGTGGCCCGAAGACATCCATGCAGGTCAACGCGATCAAAGCCCCGAACGGACCAAGATAAGGCGTCGACAGCGGCAGAAAGATCAGCGCGGTGCCGAACCCGGAAAACCCTCGAACGATTCCACCCGCGAGGGCTGCAAAAATGATGACGGCCAATCCCGTTGGGGATTGGCCGAACACATCAGGCATCAATATTGGCAAACTGGTTGCCGGCCGTGTTCGATGGCTTGGACCAATCGCGTTTGACCCCCAGCCACAGCAGGATGGTCGAGGCCACGAAAACCGACGAATAGGTCCCTACGATCACGCCCCAGATCATCGCGAAGACGAACCCGCGGATCACGTCACCGCCGAGCACATACAGCGAGACAAGCGCCAGCAACGTGGTGACCGAGGTCATGACGGTTCGGCTGAGCGTTTCATTGATCGAGAGGTTCAGCACCTCTTTCAGGTCCTTCTTCTTGTATTTACGCAGGTTCTCACGCACCCGGTCGAATACGACCACGGTATCGTTCAGCGAGTAACCGACGATTGTCAGAAGCGCGGCGATAATCGCGAGGTCGAAGCGGATCTGCAGCTCGGAAAAAATACCGATCGTCAGCAACACGTCATGCACCAGCGCGGCGACCGCCCCCAACGCGAACTGCCATTCGAACCGCAGCCAGATGTAGACCAACACCGCTCCGATCGCCAAAACCACGGCAATCACGGCGGTTTGGATCAGCTCGCCCGAGACTTTCGGGCCCACGGATTCCACCGAAACGAACTGGATATCTGGGATTACAGCCTGCAAGGCGCCTTCGACTGCCGCGATGGTTTCGGCCGTGACAGATTCGGCACCGTCCTGCGCTTGAATGCGGATCATTGCCACGTTCTCATCAGGCCCGAATGTCGGGTCGAAGATTTCGGTGATGGTGACATCCCCGAGGCCCAGCGGCGCAATGGCGTCGCGGTAAACACCGACATCCAGCTCCTGCGTGCTCTGGGTCCGGATCGTGGTACCGCCCCGGAAGTCGATCCCGAAGTTCAAACCTTGGAGCATGAACGAAGCGAATGCGATGACCATCATCAGGCCCGAAATGCCCAGCCAGACCTTCCAGCGGCTGAAGAAATCGAACGAGGTGTTTTCGGGTACGAGTTTCAGTCTCATGTCAAACCTCGATCGTTTTCGGGCGGCGCCGTTCGAACCACATGATGATCATCAGTCGCGTCACGAAGATCGCGGTGAAGACCGACGTCAAAATGCCCAGGCCAAGCGTGATGGCAAAGCCGCGAACCGGGCCACTGCCGATGGCGAACAGGATAACGGCGGTGATGAAGGTCGTGATGTTGGCATCCAGAATGGCCGACAGGGCCTTTTCATAGCCCAGGTCGATTGCCCGAGCGGGGCCTTTGGCCGATTTCAGCTCTTCTCGAATACGTTCGAAGATCAGCACATTGGCATCCACCGCCATACCGACCGTCAACACGATCCCGGCAATGCCCGGCAACGTCAGTGTCGCGCCAATCAGTGACAACAGCCCAAAGATCAGCCCGACGTTAATAAGCAAAGCGATGTTGGCGAAGATGCCGAAAAGACCATAGCTGAGCGCCATGAAGATCAAGACCGCTGCAAAAGCGACTGTGGTGGCGACCTTACCCGCGTCGATGCTGTCCTGGCCCAGTTCGGGGCCGATCGTACGTTCTTCGAGGAACTCAAGTCCCGCCGGCAGCGCGCCTGCACGCAGCAGAACAGCAAGGTTCGTGCTTTCTTCGACGGTGAAGTTGCCGGTGATGATGCCGGAACCGCCGGGGATATGGCTTTGGATCACCGGAGCCGAGATCACCTCGTCATCCAGCACGATCGCAAACGGAGCACCGATATTGTCACGGGTGTAATCGCCGAATTTGCGGGCGCCGGATGTGTTGAACCGGAAGCTGACCGCCGGGCGTCCGTTCTGATCGAATGAAGGCTGTGCGTCGACCAATTCCTCGCCCGTCACGACGGGTGCGGATTCGATGGTGTAGTACACGCCGTTTTCGTCGATCGACGGCACGACCTCTTCACCGACGCCGGGCACGACGTCCGGATCGGTGCCGCGAGCCACGACCGGATTGAAGGTCAGTTGTGCCGTGGTACCGATGATGTCCTTCAACTCGCTGGCACTGCCGATCCCGGGCACCTGAATCAGTATCCTGTCGGTGCCCTGACGCTGGATCGTCGGCTCACGAGTGCCAACCTCGTCGATCCGGCGGCGCACGATTTCAAGTGCCTGACGCACCGTTCGATCATTCGAGGCCAGTTTCTCCGCCTCGGACAGTTTTACGATCAGGGTGTCGCCGTCGGCGCTGACTTCGATATCCGTGGCGCCAACCCCGGTCAGCGTCTGCACCTGACGGGCCAGCCCGCGCACCGCTTCCAGAGCGCTTGGCATTCCGTCCGGCTGGCTGATACGAACGCGAATCTCATCCGGGGCCGAGGGTTGACGGCGGATCGTTCCGACCGTCGCCCGTTCGTCCCGCAGGGCATCACGAACTTCGGGCCACATGGCCTCCATCCGCGTCTCGTAGACATCGCCAACCTGAACTTCGGCCAACAGATGCGCCCCACCGCGAAGATCAAGCCCCAGGTTGACCAATGACGACGGCAGCCAATCGGGCCATTGCCCCGCTTGCGCCTGCATCTCGGGCGTGTCGATGCCCAGTTCGATGGCGGCCTTGGCGTCGTTCGATTGTTCGACCCGCGTGTAAAACGCGTTCGGCAGGGCCATCAGCAGGCCAACCACGCAGACCAGCCAGATCAGGACCCGTTTCCAGGTATCAATTTGCAGCATTACCCTGCCTTTTCAGGAAGTTGCGACGCGAAGTTACTTCGCCGGTTCGGTCTTGTTCAGCACCTGAGCGATGGTCGACTTGACCACACGAACCCGGACGCCGTCCGCGATCTCGACCTCGATCTCGTTTTCGCCTTCCTTGACCTTCGACACTTTGCCGATGAGGCCACCCTGAGTGACGACCTGATCGCCGCGGCGCACTGCCTCGACCATGGCCTGATGTTCCTTCATCTTCTTCTGCTGCGGACGGATCAGCAGGAAGTACATGATCGCGAAGATCAGGATGAGCGGGAGAAACTGGGCGATTGCGCCACCTTCCATGGGACATTCCTTTTTTCTTGAGGTCGCGGAGTGAGCACCGCGAATTTGCCGGGAAACTATGCCTTGAAATCAACCTTTGCAAGCGATGGCCGACTTGGCATGCCGTGCAACAGTGTCACGATCCCCGAAGATGATGAATTACGCCGCAGATATCCACTAGGATGGTGCGGGGCTTTGGGTATAGTCAAAGTCAGGGAGGACCCATGCGGAGTATCGTCAAGGCCTCATTTCCATTGGGTGTTTTGCTGTCCATGCTGTTTGCGGCTTGGGCCTTTTCGGTGCCTGTCATGGCGCAGGATGCCCCGCAGGACGGACCCGAAGCCGACAGCGCCGCCGCCGAGACCTTCATGGCTCCGGTCATCGTTGACGGCGACACCTTGTTCCACATTCGAGGCTCCAGCGCCCTGCCCGCGCCGGAAAGGGCCGAGAACATTCAGGACGCGATCATCAAGGTCGCCGAATCCTCGGATGCCACGGATGTCGACATCACCTATCAGGACACCGAGATAGGCACCCGCATTCTGGCGGACGGTCAGATGGTCACCATCGTCACCGAGGCCGATGCCGAGCTGGAGCAAATGGAACTGAGCGTCCTGACGGTCTTGCATGGCGACGCCATCCGGGACGCGATCATGGCTTACCGGGCAAACCGCACGGACGAGGCGCGTGTGTCAGGTGCGATCGAAGCGGCGGCGTGGACGTTGGGGTTCATCGTCTTCGTCCTGGTGATCCTGTGGCTGCACAGGCGCATTCGGCGACGCACGCTGATCTTTGTCCGGCGATACCTTAGGGACGTGGAGGAAGCCACCGCGAAAAGTGTACAGGCCGAGGCGATTGCCGCACTGATCCGATACGGGCTGAATTTTGGCCTGCTGATCATCTTCTTTCTGGGTTTCTATTACTATCTGTCGTTCGTCCTGCTGGCATTTGCCGAGTCACGGTACTTTGCGCAGCTGCTGCTGACCTACCTGACCGAACCGGTTCTGCTGATCTTCCGGGGTATTCTCAGCTACATCCCGAACATGATCATGCTGGCGTTGATCGCCTGGGTGACGATGTACATCATCAAAGGCATGCGGGTGTTCTTCGACGCGGTCGAGGCCGGCACTTTCGACATGGGCGATTTCGAGAAACACTGGGTCAATCCCACGTTCAACATCGCGCGCGTCGTGGTAATCCTGATCGCTCTTGTCTTTGCAGTTCCCTACATTCCAGGCTCGGACTCGGCGGCCTTTCAGGGTCTGACCATCCTGGTTGGTGCAATGCTCTCTCTTGGCGCGAACTCGGTTGTCAGCAACATGCTGGCTGGACTGTTCGTAATCTATCGCCGCTCTACCTCGATCGGTGACCGCATCCAGATCGGTGACCACATCGGTGATGTGGTGCAGATCAAACTCATGGAAACCCACCTGAAGTCCATCAAGAACGAGCTGATCTCGATCCCCAACGCCCAATTGATGAACTCGGATGTGGTCAATTTTTCCAAGCAGACCGACGGCAAGGGCCTGCTTTTGCACACGACCGTTGGGATCGGCTATGAAGAGCCCCCCGAAAAGGTCGAAGCGATGCTGATCGAGGCAGCCCGTCGCACCGATGGGCTTCGCGCCCGCCCCGAGCCCTTTGTCCTGTGGACCGCGCTGGCCGATTACGCGATCAATTACCAGATCAACGCCTACACGACCCGTGGCAACTCGATCCCGCGGATCAAGTCCGACCTGCACCGCAACATCGTTGACGTGTTCAACGAGAACGGTGTTCAGATCATGACGCCGTCCTACGTTGCCGACCCTCCCGAGCCGAAGATCCCGACCCATCCATGGGACGGTCGACTGGCACATGACACGGTTGAAGACACGGACAACTAGGCCGTTTTTCCAACCCGGTGCTACACCCTGCCCGTCAGATGGTGCATAAGCGGCCCTAGTGATTCATTTGCCAAGGATCTGACCTATGCACGACATCCGCGCAATTCGCGAAAACCCAGCAGCTTTCGACGCCGCGCTCGAGCGCCGGGGGGAAGCTCCGGTATCGTCAGACCTGCTGCGCCTGGATGAAAGCCGCCGGGCAAAGATCCTGGCAGCCGAAACGGCCCAGGCCGAACAGAACAAGGCCAGCAAGGAAGTCGGCGCAGCCAAGGCGCGCGGCGACGAAGCCGAGTTCGAGCGTCTTCGGGCACTTGTGGCCGAGAAAAAGGCCGAAATCGCCCGTATGCAGACCGAGGCCAAGGATATCGACGCCCTTCTGACTGACCAGTTGGTTCGCATCCCGAACCTGCCGGCCGAGGACGTACCCGACGGCAAAGACGAGAATGACAATGTCGAAGTTAAACGCTGGGGCACGCCGCGGGACTATGACTTTGAACCGAAAGAACACTTCGAGATCGCCTCGGTTCAGAACGGCATGGATTTCGAAACCGCGGCCAAACTGGCAGGATCTCGTTTCGTGCTGCTGTCGGGCGGTGTGGCGCGCATTCACCGGGCGCTCGCGCAGTTCATGCTGGATACGCATACCAACGAGAACGGTCTGACCGAAGTGAACGGCCCGGTTCTGGTGCTCTCCGAGATGATGCAGGGCACCGGCCAGCTGCCGAAGTTCGGCGAGGACAGCTACCAAACCCGCGAGGGGTGGTGGCTGATCCCGACCTCCGAGGTGTCGCTGACCAACATCGTCAACAATTGCGTCATCGAGGAAAGCTATCTGCCGCGCCGCTACACGGCGCATTCGCTGTGCTTCCGCTCCGAAGCGGGTTCGGCCGGCAAGGACACGCGCGGTATGTTGCGACAACACCAGTTCGAAAAGGTCGAGATGGTCTCGGTCACGCATCCCGACAAATCGGACGACGAACAGCAGCGCATGCTGCGCTGTGCCGAAGGCATCCTGGAAAAGCTGGGCATTCCCTACCGTACCGTCGTCTTGTGCACCGGCGACATGGGGTTTGGCGCGCGCCGGACTTTCGACATCGAGGCTTGGCTGCCCGGCCAGAACACCTATCGCGAGATCAGCTCGGTTTCGACCTGCGGAGATTTCCAGGCCCGTCGCATGAATGCGCGCTTCCGGCCTGAGGGCGGTGGCAAACCTGAATTCGTGCACACGCTGAACGGATCGGGCCTGGCGGTGGGGCGCTGCTTGATCGCGGTTCTGGAAAACGGCCAGAACGCCGATGGCACCGTGACCTTGCCCGAGGTTCTTTCGCCGTATCTTGGCGGCAAGCTGACCCTGCAGGCTGACGGCACGCTGGCGTAACTTTTAGCGGTCACGCCAGCCGCGACCGCATTGCTTCGGATCAAGGCAAAGAAGTGACTACTTCTTTGCCTTTTTCTTGGCCTTCTTGTCCTTTTTGTCTTTGTTGGACTTACCGCCGGCCTTCTCTTTTTCCTTCTTGGATTTCTTGTCTTTTTTCGACTTGGCCTTGGATTTTATCTTTTCCTTCGCCTTCGAGATCGCCGCTTCCATCTCTTTCTTTTTCTTCGCTGCCTTTTCGGCCTTGGCTTTGGCCTTGGCCTTCTTCCGGGCCTTGGCCTCTGCTTCGGCTTTCTCGGCTGCCACCTTGGCTTCTGCGTCGGCCTTGCGCGCAGCAGCTGAGGTCCGAGGTTGCGCCGCCTTCCGCGCAGGGGCCTTCTGCGAGCGGGTTTTGGCGACGGGCGCAGCGCCGGAGGTGGCCTGTTTGGCGGCGGCGATCAATCCGGGCGCCCGGCGCGCTCCAATACCGGGAACGGCGACCAGCGCAGCCGGCTTGGCCTTGGCCAGTTCCTCGGCCGTCTTGATGCCATTGTCGTTGAGAGCGCGGCCAAGTGCTTCTCCGATACCGCGAACCTTGGTCACCGCTGTCATTCCAAAACTCCTAAACGATCCAACTTAAAAACTACGTCCGACAGGCCGCAAGACAAGGCTTCGGTCTGCACAACCTTTGGAAAACCGTCCTTAACTGCCCCGGGCCAGCTCACCGGTTTCACCCTGCCGCGGAAAGGGAACCAGCCGCTTGGCATCTTCATCCCACAGCTTCAGGTTCAGCGCGGCCACCGCCTCGGGAAACTTGATCCGGCGGGGTGTGTATTCGGGTGGCAGGTTGTAGTGACAGGCGCGCAGCCGGTAGGACGGGATGCGCGCATTGAAATGGTGGATGTCATGCAGCGTGATGCAGGCGACCGCATTGTCAAACCACCATCCGAAATCCAGCGCTGACGAACCCTGAAGCGCCGCCAGTTGCGGGTCCAGATCCGGGCGGCGATCCCAGTAGGTGTCCTCGAAATTGTGCTGAAGATACACCAGAAACACACCCAGCATTCCGCCGAGAAACGAGAAGGCCAGCCAGACGAGTATGCCTGTCATGCCAGCAATCCAATACAACAACCCGAGGAAAACCACGATGGACAGGTTGTGCAGCACGACCCCACGGACGCCGAACCGCACCGTGTTTTTGGGCCAGCGATAGCGGATGAAATACGTGAACAGGGCCCCGACCGGCACCAAGATGAAGGGATTGCGGTAAAGCCTGTAGAACAGACGGGTTTTCCAATCCGCTTCATTCCATTCCCGCAAGGTCATCGTGTTGATTTCCCCGGTCTCCCGATGTTCGAGATTGCCGATGCCCGCGTGATGCAGATTGTGGTTCTGTTTCATCACTTCGAACGGAGCGAAGGTGAACGGCGACAGCACGTGGCCAGCCCACTCATTCTGCCGTCGGGTTTCGAACAGAGAATGATGACCGCAATCATGCTGCAGAACATAGAGACGCACTGCCGAAAAGGCGAACACGATCCCGGCCGGGATCATGATGAACCACTGATCCACATAGACGATCGCCAGCGTCAGCGATGCGAAATACACCACGAACGTCCCGAAATAGCTGAGCGCGGCCAGCCGATTGTCCTGCACCGCGTACTGTCTCGTATATTCTCTCAGGTCCATCCAGCCCGCTCCCCACGATGGT
Organism: Ruegeria sp. CG8; assembly: GCF_056537165.1. NCBI lineage: Bacteria > Pseudomonadati > Pseudomonadota > Alphaproteobacteria > Rhodobacterales > Roseobacteraceae > Ruegeria > Ruegeria sp. CG8. Next base: position 390,722 of record NZ_JBQFRA010000002.1, read on the forward strand.
CCGGTTCAATAGTCCTTGCGAAATTTTGCACGTCACAGGCACGCGCAAATCGCGCGCGAAATGAATGCACGCATGCGAATGCTAGCGCGATGCTTGGGGGCTGTCACGCCCCAAGCCCGAAAATGCTGAAAATTGGCGCAGTTACGCCTTGCCCTTGAGATGTTTGGCCAGCGCACCCGCGTTTTTCTTGCGGCGCCCCTTGTAGGGGTTCTTGTCCCCCTGCCCGCGCAGCGTCAGCCGGATCGGGGTTCCGGGCATGTCGAAATCCTCGCGCAGACCGTTGACCAGATACCGCGAGTAGCTTTCCGGCATCTTGTCCGGGTGCGAGCACATGACGACAAAACCCGGCGGGCGCGTCTTTGCTTGAGTCATATAGCGCAGCTTGATCCTGCGCCCCTGGGGGGCTGGCGGTGGGTGCTGCTCCAACATGGCGGTCAGCCAGCGGTTCAAGGCCGCGGTGGGAACCCGACGGTTCCACACATCGTGGGCGCGCAGGATCGCATCACGCAGCCGCTCCAACCCCCTGCCCGTCTTGGCCGACACGGTCACAAGAGGCGCGCCGCGCAGTTGGGGAAGCAGGCGTTCGAACGAGGTCTTGAGCTCGCGCAGTTTCTCCTGCTTGTTATCCTCGACATCCCACTTGTTCACCGCGATCACCACGGCACGTCCTTCACGCTCGGCCAGATCGGCAATGCGCAGGTCCTGCTGCTCGAACGGGACCGCCGCATCCAGCAGGACAACCACGACTTCGGCGAACTTGACGGCGCGCAGGCCGTCCGACACCGAGAGTTTCTCGAGCTTTTCCTGTACCTTGGCCTTCTTGCGCATACCGGCGGTGTCAAAGATGCGCATGGGGGTGCCACCCCAGTCCAACTTCAGACTGATGGCGTCACGGGTAATGCCGGCCTCGGGACCGGTCAGAAGTCGATCTTCACCCAGGATCTTGTTGATCAGTGTGGACTTGCCCGCATTCGGACGCCCAACAACGGCCACCTGCAACGGCTTGTCCGGCGTAATTGCAGGGGTTTCGCCCTCGGTTTCCCCATCCTCGTCCAGATCGATATCCGTTTGCGGAACGTCCTCTGGCTGCTTTTCTTCCATGGCGTCAGCCAAAGGCATCAACGCCGCGTAAAGGTCGGTCATGCCTTCGCCATGCTCGCCCGACAGACGGATCGGCTCGCCCAGACCCAGGTTGTAGGCCTCGAGAACACCGGCATCCGCCGCCGCCCCCTCGGCCTTGTTGGCCGCCAGGATCACATGCTTGGAGCGCTTGCGCAGAATCTCGGCAAACATCTCGTCGGTCGGGGTCAGGCCCACACGGGCGTCGATCATGAACAGGCAGACATCGGCCATGTCTACGGCACGCTCGGTCAGGCGCCGCATCCGGCCCTGCAGGCTGTCGTCGGTGGCATCCTCCAGCCCGGCCGTGTCGATCACGGTAAAGCGCAGGTCACCCAGCCGCCCTTCGCCCTCACGCAGATCGCGGGTAACGCCGGGCTGGTCGTCCACCAGCGCAAGGCGCTTGCCCACAAGGCGATTGAACAGGGTGGATTTGCCCACATTGGGGCGCCCCACGATGGCGAGGGTCAAAGACATGATACTCAACTTTCAAGACTCAGACGCGCCGTTTAACGCATCTTGTCGTCAACGGAAAGCGTGCAGTTGCCCTTTGGTCGAAACCACGTAGAGCGTCTGGTTCGCAACCACCGGTGCCGTTGTCGCCCCGCCCGGAACCTCGACCTGATGCACAAGCGTGCCGTCCACGGGGTTGTAGAACCGCAGATAACCGTCGTTCGAGCCGATGACGATGCGTCCACCCGCCATGATGGGGCCGTAATGCGCAAAGATCGGTCCGCGACGGTTGGGCTTGTCCTTGACGAAGCCCGGCAGGTCGATGGCCCAGACCACAGACCCGTCTGACACGTCCAACCGCACCAACTGGCTGCGGTCGCTGATCAGGAATACGCTGTTGCCGACCGGCCAGACGGTATCGACCGCGCCTTCGAAAGCGGTCCAGATCCGTTCGCCCGAGCTGGCGTCGAAGGCGACCGTGCGTCCTGAGTGGTTGCCGATGTAGATCGAGTTTCCGGATACGATCGGGCCGCCCGTCACATCCACGATCTGCGCTGCGGCCCGCCCCCTGCGGCCGCCGGCGACCGACGCGTTCCAGCGACGGATTCCGCCTTTTCGGAAAGCGGCCGCCACATCACCGGACCCAAACGCAAAGACTGCGAACTCGTTCGCCAATACCGGCGCCGGAGCCCCCAGGACATTGCCGACGCTGGGCGTGCCCTCGATCTGCCAGGCAATGCGCCCGTCCTTTGCATCAACCGCCCAGCCGGTCTGATCCCCCGCCACAAGGTAAAGCAGGCCGCCAGAAACCAGCGGTGCTCCGCTACCGGTCGCGTTCAGTTTCTTTTGCCAGCGAATACCACCGGTGCGCGCATCCAGAGCGGTCAGACGGCCGAAACCGGACGAAACGTACAAGGTATTGTCTGCATAGGCGATGCCGCCCCCGGTCGCCTGCTCTTCGCCATCCGTGGCAGGGACCAGGTTTGTGCTCCAGACCAGTTGCCCCTGAGGAGAAACCGCGGAAACGGTTGCCGCCGCGTCCAGGGTGTAGATCAGGCCACCTGCGACAACCGGATCAGCGGTGATCCTTTGCTTGCGCCCGTCGCCGGCCCCGATCGAGGTTGACCAGATGCGCTGCGGCGCGGGGCTGAGCGCCGCGTTGGTGGTACGGAAAGCCGCGGTGCCCGGGCTTTGTGACCATTCGGCATTGCGCTTTGCGGCCGGCAGGCTGATCGGTTTGGCACCGGTTGTCTGAACGGTTTCCAGATCCTGGGCCGGGCGGATGTCTTCACGCTCGCCCGGCAGGATCACTTCGGGTTCCTCGCAGGCGCTCAGCGCCGTCAGCGCCAGGGCTGCGACCGGCAAACCAAATCGGGAAAATAGTCTTTTTGCCATGAAACTCCGAACTCGCCTGTATTGGTTCACTGAAATGGGCCGCGTATCAACCCTGCTGTGCGGTGATCGGTTCGGGCGTTCCGCCCAGCGCGACGATCAATTGGGTTGCACGCTGCTGGATGTCGGCACTGACCTCTGCATCCTGACGGATGGCCTGCAGACGTTCCAGCGCGGCCTGAGTGTCGCCATCGGTGAGGTCGATCAGGGCCAGTTGTTCTTCTGCCAGCAGACGCAGCGGCGCGCCCGGAGCGGCCAGCGCCTCGAACTGTTGCCGGCGCTCGGCGGCGGGCATGGTTTCGGACTGCAACAACAGGGCCTTGAAGGCAGCGATCGAGCGGTAGATTTCCGGCAGGTCACCCTGAACTGCAATCGCATTCAGCTGTTCAACCGCCTCTTCGGCCGATCCCGACTCGGACAATGCGCCCGAGAGGAGAAAGCCCAAAACAGCCTGCTCGCCGGCCGAATTGGCCGTGACCTGCGCCAACGCATCCGCACGTGCGGAAGCGTCGTTCAGCTGCATCGCGGCCAGAATATCGTCGCCCAGCTTCTGGGCCTGACTGGCGTCGCGCGCCTTGCGGTATTCATTGAAAGCCGCACCGCCCACGATCAGAACAACGGCCAGAACACCGACCCAGCCCCATCGACGCAGCTGCAGGTAAAGCCGGTCGCGGCGCACCTCTTCGGTGACCTCATCAATGAAACTGTCGACGTCGCTCATTCCTGCCCCCGGGCGTTGCATTCAGCTTTCTGGCGCCATGTCATACCCCGGCGCCATCAGCAAGCCAAGTACCCGAAATGCACAATTGCTCAGCGTCAGGGCGCTCTTGCGAAAAAAATCAAACCAAACTATTCAGTTCAGTATGGACTTCGCGCACGCACGCCCCCATGTCATTGCGTGCCCACCGGCATTTGTGCGGACATAATATTTTAAGGAGAATGACGGCATGCGATTGATATCCCTCGTCAACGCCGCATTGGTTATCGTTGCATTGTATTTCGTGGTTTTCGAGCGCGATGCCCTGTTTGCATTTGCCGGTCGCGAAGATGCTGCGAGCCAGTCTGACGCTGGCGCTGAGGCAAACGACGCCTCGGCCGTGCAGGCCGTTGGGGTTGTTGCGTTGCGCTCCACTGCGCGCGAAATCGACAGCGCCGTTTTGCTGCGCGGTGAAACCAAAGCAATCCGTCAGGTCGAAGTTTTGGCGGAAACCACGTCAACCGTCATTTCGGAACCCAAGCGTAAGGGCACCTTCGTCGAGGCCGGCGATCTGCTGTGCGAATTGGATCCCGGCTCACGCCCGGCACAGCTTGCCCAAGCCAAGGCGGCCAAGCTAGAGGCGGAAAGCCGTGTGCCCGAAGCCGAAGCACGGCTGGAAGAAGCGCATGCGCGCGTTGCCGAGGCCGAAATAAACCTGATTGCAGCCCGCAAACTTTCGGAAACTGGCTTCGGCTCCGAAACCCGGCGGATCGCGGCCGAGGCCGAGATGAGTACCGCAAAGGCCGGTATCAAGGCGGCCGAGGCCGAGTTGAAGGCTACGGAGGCGGGCATCGAGGCTGCTGAAGCGGCGGTTGCGGCTGCCGAACTGGAATTGGGTCGCATCACCATCGAGGCCCCGTTTCAGGGCCTTCTGGAAAGCGATGCCGCCGAATTGGGCAGTCTGATGCAGCCCGGATCGTTGTGCGCGACCGTGATCCAGCTTGATCCGATCAAGCTGGTTGGCTTTGTTCCCGAAACCGAAGTGAACCGTGTCACCGTCGGCGCTCCGGCGCAGGCACAATTGGTGACCGGATTGCAGGTCGAGGGCCGCGTGACCTTCCTCAGCCGTTCGGCGGACGACACCACCCGCACGTTCGAGGTGGAAATCACCGTTCCCAACCCCGAGCTTCTGATCCGGGACGGGCAGACCGCAAGTATCCGCATCGCGGCCGAAGGCGCCAAGGCTCACTTGCTGCCGCAATCGGCGTTGACGCTGAACAATGAAGGTCAGCTGGGCGTTCGGACGGTCGGAGCCGGTAATGTCGTCGATTTCGTACCCATCCGCCTGTTGCGTGACACGGCCGACGGTGTATGGGTCGGCGGTCTTGCGGAAACCGTAGACATCATCGTGGTCGGACAAGAGTTCGTGACCGCCGGTGTGGTCGTAGCGCCCACCTACAAGGACGTTTCCCAATGACTGGCATAGTCAGCTGGGCCGCCGACAGGGCCCGAATGGTTCTGGCATTCATTGCCATCTCGCTGATCATCGGCGGGTTTGCCTATGTCAGCCTGCCCAAAGAAGGCGAGCCGGACATCGAGATTCCGGCCCTGTTCGTGTCGGTTCAGTTTCCGGGCATTTCGGCCGAAGACAGTGAAAACCTGCTGATCAAGCCGATGGAAACCGAGCTTGCGGATCTGGACGGCCTGAAAGAGATGACCGCCACCGCCGCCGAGGGCTATGCGGGTATCGCGCTTGAGTTCGACTTTGGCTGGGACAAGACAGCCATTACCGCTGACGTGCGCGACGCGATGAACAGTGCACAGGCCGACTTTCCCGAAGGCGCCGAGCAATACACGCTGACCGAGATCAACTTCTCGGAATTCCCGATCGTCATCGTGAACCTGTCGGGTGCCGTGCCTGAGCGCACGATGGCGCGGGTCGCCAAGGACCTCCAGGATGAGCTCGAGGCGCTGGATTCGGTCCTTGAGGCCGGGATCGCCGGCAATCGCGATGAAATGCTGGAAGTGGTCATCGATCCGCTGCGGCTTGAGGCGTACAACGTCACCGCGGCCGAGCTGATCAACGTCGTGCAGAACAACAACCAGCTGATCGCCGCCGGTGAGGTCGAGACCGAACAGGGTGCGTTTTCGGTCAAGATTCCTTCGTCCTTCAAGACCGCACAGGATGTCTACGGACTGCCGATCAAGGTCAATGGCGACCGGGTCGTGACCTTGGGCGAACTGGCCGAGATCAACTACACCTTCGAAGACCGCGAAGGGACCGCCCGGTTCAACGGCGAACCGACCGTGGCGCTGCAGGTCGTCAAACGCAAGGGTTTCAACCTGATCGACACCGTGGCGCAGGTTAAAGAGACCGTCGCCAAGGCCGAGACCAAGTGGCCGGCCGAGCTGCAGGCTGCCGTGAATGTCGGCACGTCGAATGACCAGAGCCGCATCGTCGGCTCGATGGTCAGCCAGCTGGAAGGTTCGGTCCTGACAGCCATCGCGCTTGTGATGATCGTGGTACTGGCTTCGCTGGGTACACGTGCGGCACTCCTGGTGGGCTTCGCGATTCCGACCTCGTTCCTGCTGTGTTTCGCATTCCTGGCCATCATGGGGGTCAGCATCTCGAACATCGTCATGTTCGGCCTGATCCTGGCCGTGGGGATGCTGGTCGATGGCGCCATCGTGGTCGTGGAGTATGCCGACAAACGCATCAAGGAAGGCGTCGGCCCGATGCACGCCTATGTCGAGGCAGCCCAGCGGATGTTCTGGCCCATCGTCTCGTCAACCGCTACGACGCTGTGCGCCTTTCTGCCCATGCTGTTCTGGCCGGGCATTCCGGGTGAATTCATGGGGATGCTGCCGGTCACGCTGATCTTCGTTCTGTCGGCCTCGCTGATCGTGGCGCTGATCTACCTGCCGGTGATGGGCGGTGTCTCGGGCCGGTTAAGCCGCGTGTTCGACCGCAGCTCGGATTGGTTGCGCGCGCGGACGCCGTGGTGGGTGCGTGCCGTCATGGTTCCGCCGTCGGTCTACATGATCTTCCTGGGCGCAATGCAGCTGCTGAACCCCACGTATCTGCTGCCGGAAGGCGCAGGCGGTGGGTTCTTGCTGGGCGCGGTTCTGTTCCTGTTCGGCGCCTTCGCCGGATCGGTCACGCTGAGCGCAGCCCGGCTCGAGCGCAAGCCGGACGAACGTGTCCACACGGCCAAGGAACATACGCCCTTCGGTTATGTCATCAAGTTCTTGGTCGGCAATCCGATCATGCCGATCGTCTCGATCGTGGCAGTAGGCTTTGCGGTGATGACGGTGATGACCATGTACGGTCAGAACAACCGCGGTGTTGAATTCTTCGTCGAAAGCGAGCCGGAACAGGCCACCGCCTATGTCCGCGCACGGGGCAACCTGTCGCTGGCCGAAAAGGACGCGCTGGTTTTCGAGGCCGAACAGGTGATCAGCCAGCATCCGGCAGTGATCAACGTGTTCTCGTTCGCCGGTGAAGGCGGCCTGAACCAGAACAACGGTGGGGCGCAGGCTCCGGCGGACACGGTGGGCCGCGTGCAGTTCGAGATCATCCCGTGGGAGGATCGCCCGAACGTGTCAGAACCTGTCGCAGGCGGATTGTTCGATAAGCACACCGTCGCGCCCGAGTATGACGGCGACTTCGTGATCGAGCAGTTGAACGCCGAGCTTGCCAAGCTGCCGGGTTTCGTTGTCGAGATCCTGCCGCTGGAACAAGGTCCGGCCTCGGCCAAGCCCGTGCACCTGCGGATCAAGGGCGACAACTGGGACGACCTGACCGGCGCCACGCTGACCGCGCGCGAAGTGTTCGAAAACACCCCGGGCCTGATCAAGATCGAGGACACCCTGCCCTTGCCGGGCATCGATTGGCAGATCGACGTCGACGTGGCCAAGGCCGGCCGGTTCGGGGCCGACGTGGCAACCGTGGGCGCGATGGTGCAGTTGGTGACCCGTGGCATCCTGCTGGGCGAAATGCGCCCCGAAAGCGTGGATGAAGAGATCGAGATCCGCGTCCGCCTGCCCGATCAGGATCGGGTCCTGTCCACGTTGGATACGCTCAAGGTGCGTACACCGGACGGGTTAGTGCCCTTGTCGAACTTCATCACCCGCAAACCGGTGGCAAAGCTGGCCGAAATCAACCGCGTGGATCAAGAGCGCTATTACGACGTCAAGGCCGATGTGGAACCCAGCCTGAGCAAAGTGGTGATCGCCACCCCGGACGGAGAACAGCGGCTGGCCGTGGTGCGCGAAGTGACCGAAGGCTCGGAACCTGAAGGTGCGACGGTCAACGGTGCCGATGGTACGGCCTATTCTCTGGTTCAGTTGACCGGCGCCGAAACCCTCCAGGAGGTGCAGGCCGCTATTGATGACGGCGACGCCCGCCTGACTCTGATCAACCCGAACGAGCGGATCGCGGTACTGACCGAGTGGCTGGACACTCAGCCCTTTGCTAACACGATCACTTGGGAATGGACCGGAGACCAGGAGGACCAAGCCGAGAGCCAGGCCTTCCTCTCCAGCGCCTTCCTGGCCGCGCTGGGTCTGATGTTCGTGATCCTGCTGGCGCAGTTCAACTCGTTCTACAACTCGGTGCTGGTGCTGCTGGCGGTGGTTCTGTCCACCACTGGCGTGCTGATCGGGATGATGGTGATGCAACAACCCTTCTCGATCATCATGACCGGGACGGGCATCGTTGCGCTGGCGGGGATCGTGGTGAACAACAACATCGTTCTGATCGACACCTATCAGGAATACAGCCGCTACATGCCCCGGATCGACGCCATCGTGCGCACGGCCGAGGCGCGGATCCGTCCGGTTCTGCTGACCACCCTGACCACGATGGCCGGCCTGACACCGATGATGTTCGGCCTGTCGCTGGACTTCATCAATGGCGGCTATTCCATCGACAGCCCCACCGCTCTGTGGTGGAAGCAGCTGGCGACGGCAGTGGTGTTTGGCCTGGGGATCGCCACGGTTCTGACGCTGATCGTGACGCCCTCGTTCCTGGCGTTGCGGGTGTGGGTGACCACCTATGCCATATGGCTGGGCAAACTGTTGGCCCGCGTGACCGCCGGCCGTTCCAGCCAGATCGCGCAGGATATGGCGATCGGAGACTCGGCCCGCCGGATGCAGGCGACGGAAATCGTCTGGACCGAGGATGAGGCTGCAGATGCCGAGGAAAGCCTGGGCGACACACCGGGGCATCCGCTCAAAGCGGCGGAGTAACAAAAAAAAACGGGCCGGTACAGCCGGCCCGTTTTCATTTGAAACCCTAGCTGAATCGGATTCAGGCCGCCTGCGTATCCGATTGCTGGCGGTTCCACAGCTGGGCATAACGCCCTTCACGGCGCAGCAGTTCGTCGTGGGTGCCCTGCTCGATGATTTCGCCCTTTTCCAGAACGACGATCTGATCGGACTCGGCAATCGTGCTCAGGCGGTGGGCGATGGTGATCACCGTACGCCCCTCGCCGGCGCGGGCCAGGGCATCCTTGATGTCCTGCTCGGTGTCGGTATCGAGCGCGCTGGTGGCCTCGTCCAACAGAAGGATCGGCGGGTTCTTCAACAGCGTCCGCGCAATGCCCACGCGCTGCTTCTCGCCGCCAGAGAGCTTCAGGCCACGCTCTCCCACCTTGGTCTCGTACCCCTCGGGCAGAGAGATGATGAAGTCGTGGATTTGGGCGGCTTTTGCGGCGGCTTCGATCTCGGCCTGCGAGGCCCCCTCGCGGCCATAGGCGATGTTGTACCGGATCGTATCGTTGAACAGCACTGTATCCTGCGGCACCACGCCGATGGCGGCGTGCAGGCTTTCCTGCGTCACGTCGCGCACATCCTGCCCGTCGATCCGCAACGCGCCCTGGGTCACGTCGTAGAACCGGAACAGCAACCGACCGATGGTGGATTTGCCCGAGCCGGTCGCGCCCACGATGGCCACGGTCTGCCCCCCCGGCACCACCAGAGAGACGCCGCGCAGGATCTCGCGGTCCGGGTCATAGCCGAAATGCACATCGTCCAGTTCGACCCGGCCTTCGGTAATCTGCAGCGGTTTGGCGTCTGGCTTGTCCACTACCTCGGCCGGCTGCTCCAGCAGCTGGAACATCTGGCCCATATCAACCAAGGCCTGCCGGATCTCGCGATAGACGGTGCCCAGAAAGTTCAACGGCACGGTGATCTGGATCATGTAGGCGTTGACCATCACGAAATCGCCCACCGTCAACTGCCCGTTCTGAACGCCGATCGCGGCCAGAACCATCACTCCGATCAGGCCACAAGTGATCAGGAAGGACTGACCAAAATTCAGGAAGGCCAGCGAGTATGCCGTTTTCAACGCGGCCTGCGCATAGGCCTTCATCGACACGTCATATCGTTCAGCTTCGCGCCGTTCGGCGTTGAAATACTTGACGGTTTCGAAATTCAGCAGGCTGTCGATGGCGCGCTGGTTGGCCTCGGTATCCTGGTCATTCATCTCGCGCCGCAGCTTCACGCGCCATTCGGTGACCGTGAAGGTGAACCAGATGTACAGCGCGATGGTGACGGCCACCACAACCAGGTACCAGACGTCGAACAGCCACATCAGAACCACCGCCACCAGCAGCAGTTCAAGGATCAGAGGGCCGATCGAAAACAGGAGAAAGCGCAGCAGGAACTCCACGCCCTTGACCCCGCGCTCGATGATCCGGCTGAGGCCGCCCGTCCGGCGGGTCACATGATAGCGCATCGAGAGCTGGTGGATGTGCTGGAAGGTTTCCAGCGCCAGCGCCCGCAGCGCGCGTTGCCCCACCGGCGCGAACAGCGCATCGCGCAACTGCTGGAACCCCACCGTCATCATCCGCGCCACACCATAGGCCACGGTCAGCCCTACGGCGCCCAGCGCCAAAGGCGGCACGCCCTCGCCCGCCAACGCGTCAACCGCGCCTTTGTACAGGATCGGCGTGTAGACCGCGATCAACTTCGCCAGAACCAGCATGGCCATCGCGAAGACCACCCGCCGTTTGACCCACGGCTCATCTTCGGGCCATAGGTACGGAGCCACTTTTCGGATAGTCAGCCAACCCGACTTGCGTTCGTCCATCTGTGGCATGTCTGCGGAATGCATAGGCGCAAGTCTTCTCATGTCTGACCCGGAAAGCTTCGAGGCCGGGCGAAAACCCGGCCCCGCAAGACCTAAGCCTTTATTCCGGGATGGTGAAGACCTGGCCCGGATAAATCAGGTCGGGGTCGCGGATCAGGTCGCGGTTCGCATCGAACAGGCGGACATACAGAACACCGTCGCCAAAACGCTCTCGCGAGATCGCCCACAGGGTATCGCCCTTTTGCACGGTAACGGACCGGATCGGCGTGCTCTGGTCGGCGCCCGGCACCGCATCCTGCGCCTCGGCCGCCTGCAAAACTTCAACCGGTTCGCGCTTGAATGGCGTTTCCAGACGGCTCAGCACCGTTCCGTCCGTGTCGACTTCGTCAACGCGCAGGGTATAGACACCAGGATCGACTTCCTGGATTTCCCCGCGCCAATCACCGTCCTGCTCTGGCGTGATGTCGGCCACCAGCTTGTTGTTCAGATAGAGCCGAACCGCAGCACCCTCGGACACACGGCCGGACAATTGGACATCGCCAGCGTCGGAATAGCCGATCGTATCAAGCGCAACCTGCTCGGGCGTCGCGTCTTCGGACGACGGCGACTGGACCAGCTCAACCCCTTCCTCACCGGACCGCAAAACGGCCACCTGCTGGCTTTCGCTGGATTGAGTCTCGGTCGTGGCCTCGGGTGAGGTTGCTTCTTCGTCCTGCGCCCCGGTAACGGTCTCGTCCGTTTGCGTAACCTCGGTGTCTTCTACCGATGCTGCCGCAGATGGCTGTTCCGCCGTTTCGTCCTGCGCTTCGGTGTCCGTGCTGGCGACTTGCTCGTCCGTAGCGGGTGGCGCAGGCGGCTTGGGCAACGCGGCAATCAGATAGTCATCCGATTGCGCAGACCGGGTACCGTCACCGGCTTCAAGAACCAGACCTCGCGCGGCCTCGCTGAAGGGGATGGTGACGAACTCGGCGAACTGGCCGCTGCCATCGACCGTGAAGCTGTGGATCGGCTCTCCATCCAGCAGGATACGAATTTGACTGCCCGGGTCGCCTTTGCCGGACAGCAGCGCATTGCCGTCGGGCTCCACGAATATCTGGTCGAGCGTCGGAGCAATTGGGGCCGCGTTAGCCTCGGGTGTGGGAGTAGCCTCTGCCGGCTGTTCTTCAACCGTCGCGTCCTGCGCAGTCTGCTCGTCGGTCGCAGTTGTCTCTTCGGCTTCCGCCGCGGTTGCTTCTTCGGTCTCGGTCGAGGTCTGAACCTCGTCCGCGTTGTCAGGTTCCGCAACGACCTGCGAGTCCTCTGCATCCGGGCTTGGTGCCGGTGCGGCGGCTGGCTCAGTCGTCACTTCGCTGGCGCTTGCGGCGACGGCCTCTTTCGTAGTGGACTGTTCAGACTGTGGCGCAGGACCGAAGACACCCGAAAGATACAAGCCACCGGCGCCAATCACAGCCAAGATACCCGCAAGGATACCCCAGACGAATGCACCCGACCTACCGCTTCCCGATTTGGCGTCCATGTTTTTTCCTTTACTCCGCAGCGCAAATGCCTTCACTCAAAAGCTTTCCGCCGAACGGTTGAGCCAATTTATCAATCCCGCTATCACGGGTCAAAACCTCTGACACAACCCCGGAGTCGCTGTTTGATGTCCCAGAAATCGATCTGTGTGTATTGCGGGTCACGCAATGGCGCGAATTCGGCCTACACAAAGGCCGCAGGCACCTTTGGGCGGCTGCTGGCCGCCAAAGGCTGGCGACTAGTCTACGGTGCGGGAGACGTGGGTCTGATGGGCGAAGTCGCCCGGGCTACGCAAGCGGCCGGAGGAGAAACCTTCGGCGTGATACCGGTTCATCTGCTCCGGCGGGAAGTGGGAAAAACAGATCTGACGCGTTTCGTGGTCACCGAAACGATGCACGAGCGCAAGAAAGTCATGATCATGAATGCGGATGCCGTGGTCGTGCTGCCCGGCGGACCCGGGTCGTTGGACGAGTTGTTCGAGGCGCTGACCTGGCGCCAGTTGGGCCTGCATGACAAACCCATTCTGGTGATGAATGTGGACGGATACTGGGACGCGCTTCACACGCTTTTGGATCAGGTAATCGACGCAGGTTTTGCGGATTCCTCCTTGGCCCGTTTTATTACCTGGGTAGACGACGCCGAGTCCGCAATGGATCAGTTGCGCAAGTTATTGAAATAATGGGCGTCACGGGCGGCTTCCCCGCCCGTGAGTCCCGAACTAGCTAGATCAGGCGGTCGAGGTGCGCAGTTGGCGTTGCAGCACCTTTTCGACCTTGTGCAGTGGATGATTGGTCAGGGTCTTGTCGACTTCGGCTACGACTTTGGCCAGAACTTCGCTGTGAAGGCGCCGGCGCAGCAGGCCCAGGACCTGTGGGCTGGCAACCAGAACAAGCCGCTTGTACGCGCCCTTCAGCCCTTTTTTGTTGAGCAGGTTGGCCACATCCTGGACGAACAGGGATTTGGCGTGAGTGCGCCAGGTGTCTTCTTCCACCGCAGATTTCTGGTTCGGCCCGGTATCATTTCGCCGTCCCGCCCGATCCGAAGGCTTGCTCCGCGCGGCGAGATGATCATGTTCCTCAACCGATACGACCACCAGATTGGGGTTCTCGGCATCCGTCACGTTTTCAGTGAACAGTGCTTTTTCCCCGTCGGCGATGATGACCCAAGTACCCTGTGCAAGTGCGACCATTGCGATCTCCCGTCGTGGTTTTCGTGGCCGTCCCCCGCCCGAACAAGAACAGCCAACATCTTGCACCCACGGCACAATTTGGCAGCTATTCCCTCATTGTTTTGGTTTTGGCGGTTCTCTCCTCCCGCAACTAACAGCTAATCACTCTTTGGCGTCTTGCAACGGCGCATGCGTGCAAAAGTTGACGTATCGGCAAGTTTCCACCCGAAGCGCAGATCAGGCCGAAATTTCGACAAGCGTAATCTCGGGTGTAACACCAAACCGGACCGGAAGGATCGAGCACCCAATGCCGCCGGAAACTACCAGATCCTTTCCACCTTCGCGCACCGGGCCGTAGGCATAGCGATTGCCAAACCGCGAGGGCACCACGGGCGACCACCCAAACAGTCTGATTTGCCCACCATGCGTGTGACCGGACAGCGTCAAGGCAACGCGATCTGGCACTTGGGAAAATATATCCGGTTCATGCGCCATCAGGATGACGGGCGCGTCATCGGTAATCTGCCGCAACGTGCCGGACAGATCGTCCAGGCCGCGGTATCGCCCATTGCCCTCCACGATGGCCAGTTGGTCTTCGAGGCCCGCCAGCCAGATTCCCGGACCATCCAGTTTCTGCGCAGAATTGGATAGGACCGGGATGCCACTCGCGGCCAACGCATCGGCATACAAGTTGGGCCCACCGCCCCGGCGTTGAGCGGCCGTATCATCCCACCAGTCATGGTTTCCCAGCACCGCGAAAACCCCATGGCGCGCGGTCAGTCCGGCAAGAACCGGGGTGATGTCCGCCATCGCGACCGGCTTCGAAACCATTCTGTGGCTGGCGGTTAAATCCCCCAGCAGCAAGACCAGATCGGCATCCAGCGCATTTGTGCGCCTTACGACCTGCCTGATACGCTTTAGGGTAACGAATGGCTCGCCGGCATGAAGGTCGGCGATGACCGCGATCCGCAGCGGAGGCGCCGTCCAGTCCGCGCGCTTAAGCTTCCATTTGCGAACCCGCAGCCGCATAGCCGGTTCAATAAAGAACCCGTACAGCGAAACAACAAGGCCTGCCAGCGTCACCGCCAGCAGGCCCTTGATGAACCCTCGTCGGGTCAAGAGTTACATCCGCGATGCAACGTTTTCCCAGTTCACGAGGTTGTCGAGGAAGTTCGACAGGTAGGCCGGACGCTTGTTGCGGAAGTCAATGTAGTAGGAGTGTTCCCATACGTCGCAACCCAGCAGCGCCGTCTGGCCGAAGCACAGCGGGTTCACGCCGTTTTCGGTTTTTGCAACCGCCAGCGAGCCGTCGGCATTCTTGACCAGCCACGCCCAGCCCGAACCGAACTGACCGGCACCGGCCGCGCTGAACTGCGATTTGAATTCCTCGACCGAACCGAAGCTTTCAACCAACGCCTTTTCCAGCTCGCCCGGCATCTTCGACTCGCCCGGCCCCATCATTTCCCAAAACTGGTTGTGGTTCCAAAGCTGGCTGATGTTGTTGAAGATACCGTTCTGTGCGACGGCCGACTTGTCATAAGTGCCGACGATGATCTCTTCCAGCGACTTGCCGTCCCACTCGGTCCCGGCGATCAGCTTGTTGCCGTTGTCGACATAGGCCTTGTGGTGCAGATCATGGTGATATTCCAGCGTTTCCGCCGACATGCCCTTGGCTGCCAGCGCGTCATGTGCATAAGGAAGATCAGGAAGTTCAAAAGCCATCTCGGCCCCCTGTAAATTTGTGTTGCGTTCCCAAGGTTAAATGCTTTGGCAACCGCCGCAGGTCAAGGCCCGAGCGCAGAAAACCCGGAGGTCCGCGATGCTGACGCAGGCGCGCAAGATGTTCTACCGCGCCCGCGGTCATTATGCAGGCAACCTGAATGGCGAGGCTTTCCGGCTGGACCCATACCATTCGAAATTCTGGCGCAAGGCCTCGGCCGGCGACTGGGAGCCCGAGACATTCGCGGTGCTGGACCAGCACCTGTCGCCCGACCGCGACTATCTGGACATCGGCGCGTGGATCGGCCCGACAGTTCTGTATGGCGCGCGCAAAGCCCGGCATGTCTGGTGTTTCGAACCCGACCCCACCGCCTTTCGCCATCTGGCCTGGAACCTCGACCTGAACGACATCCGCAATGTCTCGGCCTTCGGTGTCGCGCTGTCCGACCGGTTTGGCGTGGCGCGCATGGCTTCAGTCAGAGGCGAGCGTGGCGACTCGACCAGTTCGCTGCTGCATGACGGCGCGCATGGAACCGACGCCCTGACCATCGCCTGGGACCAGTTCGCCACAGCGACGGACCTGACAGGCACTTCGCTGGTCAAGATGGATATCGAAGGAGCGGAGTTTGCGGTTCTGCCGACGCTCGCCGACTGGCTGCAGGAGCAGAAGCCAGCCCTGTATCTGTCTCTGCACGCGCCCCTGCTGGACGAAAACAACCGCGCCGAACGGGTCGAAGCCCTGCTTGCGACGTTGTCTTTCTACTCGAACATGCACGATGAAACCGGGCGCCCAATCTCAGCCCAGGACTTGCTGGGCCCGAGCGCTTTGACCCAGTACCGCAGCGTCCTGTTCACGGAATAGAGTTCCGTCACGGAAACTCTACTCAAACGAGAGTTTGCCCTTGTACACTCGACGACGCGGTGTTCATTTTCCTGAATTGACCATTGAAGTTACAGGAAAATTGACTTGCGACTTATTCTATTCCTCGCCGCGGCCCTGACGGCACAGGCGGCTGCCGCATCCCCCATGGCTTACAAGTGCACGATCACGAAAAAGGATAGCCACGGCTGGATCGCGCCCGAATATGCCTTTCAAATCGACCCCGAGGCCGGCACGGCCCAAGCCGCCAGCAACTACCATGACTGGACCAACGCGCAGCTTCGGGATCGTGGGGCCAAAGGCTATCGGCTGATCTGGAACGTGACGCTCAAGAGTACCGAAGGTCAGGCCATTCGCATGCGCTATCAGGCGAATCTTGCAACAGACGGTGGGCTGAAGGTGAGCGGCAGTTTCGTGAATGTCGGGGCATCGAACAAACCTTACGGAACCGGCAGATGCGAGGTCGTCAAATAATGAAAAGCCCCGGTGATGTCCGGGGCTGGTTCTTTCTGCCAAGGTGGGGTCGGGTTCAGTAGTGTCCGACCTCGCTGCCGGGCTGCGCCGCAACCTTCAGCAGCTTGAACACGTAATCCGCAACTGATCGGAAGCACACCACGCGAAAGGCTTCCTCGTCGTCCATCCAGAACGCCCCCGCAACCTGCGCCAGGCGCGTGCGCCGGATCTGACCGGGCTGGAAGACATCGGACGAGAAATCGACGGGCGCAACCTTGCCCAGCACCTCACGCGCGGTCGGTCCCGAGACCCGGAACACCGCCCGCGCGTCCGAGACATTGACCGCCAATGCATGCACACCGCTCAGCGCGTCCTGCATGGCGGCCAGTTTGGCCTCGACCTCGGCGTAGGGAACAAGCACCAGCAGCTCGTCCGGCGACATCCAGCAGACGCCGGTCTCGCCATCAACGAAAGCCTCGCGCTGGCCGGGCATCTTCTGGCCGGTGGCATCCTTGACCGCCTTGGTCACCAGCTTGTCGGACAGATCGCCGCGCAGGGTGATCATCCCCTGCAGGCCGCATTCCTCGATCCGGGCGATGCCGTCAAAGCTGGCGTGGTTCAGTGCGCTGATGGGTTCAGACATTCTGCTTCTCCCCGTCCTTGTCGTAGAACACCGGGTCCACGATCTTGGCCTTGTAGATTTTGTCGTCGGTGCCCGGGAATTCGATCACTTCTCCCATGCGGTTCGGCCCGTTCTTGACCAGCCCCATGGCGATGCCCCGGCCCAAATTGGCCGAGTAATAGGTCGAGGTCACGCGCCCGATCACGTTGCGCTGACCGTTGGCGTTCACGCCCTCGCCCACCGCGTAGGCACCGTCGGGCAGAACCGATCCATCCACAGTCTCCAGACCCACCAGTTTCCAGCGGTCCGGGTCGGTCATGTGAGAGCGTTCCTGCGCGCGTTTGCCCAGGAAATCCTCTTTCTTCTTCGAGATCGCCCAGTGCAGCCCCAGATCCTGCGGGATCACGGTGCCGTCGGTCTCGTCGCCGATCATGATGAAGCCCTTCTCGGCCCGCAGAATGTGCAGACATTCCGTGCCATAAGGCATCACGCCGAACTCTTTCCCGGCCTCCATCAGGGCATCCCAGAAGGCCTGCCCCTGGCTGGCGGGAACCGCGATTTCATAGGACAGCTCGCCCGAGAACGAGATGCGGTAGGCCCGGCAGTCGAAGCCGCCGATCTGGCCGTCGCGCCATTCCATGAAGGGCAGCGCCTCGCGGCTGACATCCATGCCGCCCAGCTTCTCCAGCACCTTGCGGGCGTTTGGGCCCACCACGGCGACCTGGGCGTATTGCTCGGTCACGTTGGCGACATAGACCTTCCAGTCCCACCACTCGGTCTGCAGCCACTCCTCCATATGGGCATGGATGCGTTCGGCTCCGCCGGTGGTGGTGTGGCACAGCCAGGTGTCCTCGTCGATGCGGGCCACGACGCCGTCGTCGATCAGGAAGCCGTTTTCCGAGCACATCAGGCCATAGCGGCATTTGCCGACCTTCAGCGTGGACATCATGTTGGTGTACATCATGTCCAGAAACTTGCCCGCGTCCGGGCCCTTGACGATCAGCTTGCCCAGGGTCGAGGCATCCAACAGCCCGAGGTTTTCACGGGTGTTCTTGACCTCGCGGTTCACCGCGTCATGCACGGATTCCCCGGCTCGGACATAGGCGTAAGGGCGACGCCAGTGGCCCACCGGCTCCCAATCGGCACCATTCCGGTCATGCCAGTCATGCATGGGCGTGCGGCGGATCGGCTGGAACACCTCGCCGCGCGCCTCGCCCGCAATGGCTCCCATCGAGATGGGCGTATAAGGCGGGCGGAAAGTGGTGGTGCCGACCTTGGGAATCTCCGACTCCAGCGCATCAGCAAGGATCGCCAGACCGTTGATATTGCTCAGCTTACCTTGATCCGTCGCCATGCCCAGCGTGGTATAACGCTTGGTGTGCTCGACGCTTTCATAGCCTTCGCGCGCGGCCAATTGCACATCCGAGACCTTCACGTCGTTCTGGAAGTCCAGCCACGACTTCATGCGCAGCTGCACCTCGGCCTTGGCGGGCATCAGCCAAACGGCCTGCATGGGCGCTTCGGTCTCGGCCTCGCCCTGCGGTGCCTTGGTGTTCTTCGGCTTGAACCCGGCGGCCTTGGCCGCGGCCTTGCCCGCGGCGTGGGCATCGGCCAGCACCTCGCCCAGCGCCAGCGGCCCGCTTGCCGAGCCCGCGGCCACAACAAAGCCTGCGCCATTCGCGCCCAGCGGCGGACGGTCAGGATCGGGGCGGAAATGGGCGTTGGCTTCGTTCCAGATCAGCCTGCCACCGCAATGGGACCACAGGTGCACCACCGGAGACCAGCCGCCCGACATGGCAACCGCATCGCATTCGACCTCTTCCCGAGCGCCACCGATGCCTTCCTGGTTGCAGATCGCGACCTTCTTGACCCGTTTGCCGCCCTTGACCTTGGCGATGGCCTTGCCGGGATCGACCCGGATGCCGAGGCTGCGCGCCTCGTCCGCCAGCGGCCCGGCCGAGGGACGGGCATCGACGACGCGCAACACATCCACGCCCGCCTGCTTCAGGATGATCGCAGTGCGATAGGCGTCGTCATTGTTGGTAGCGACGATCACGCGCTCGCCCGGGGTCACGCCCCAGTTCACGACATAGTCGCGCATGGCCGAGGCCAGCATCACCCCCGGCACGTCATTGCCGGCAAAGGACAGCGGGCGCTCGATCGCGCCGGTGGCCGTAACGACCTGCTTGGCGCGGATGCGCCACAGGCGGTGGCGCGGGCCTTGGGTCCCCGGTTTGTGGTCTGTCAGACGCTCGTATCCCAGCACGTAACCGTGGTCATAGACCCCAGCCCCCATGCAGCGCGACCGCATGGTGACGTTATCCATTGTTTCGAGTTCGGAAACCAATTGTTCCACGAACTTATCCACAGGCTCGTCGTTGACGGTGCCGCCATCGACAGGCGCGCGGCCACCCCAATGGGCGGTCTGTTCGATCAGCATGACCTTGGCGCCCGATTGCGCCGCGGCTTTGGCCGCCTGCAGGCCCGCAACACCGCCGCCGATCACCAATATGTCGGTGAAGGCATAGAAGTGTTCGTACGTATCCGCGTCGCGGCTGTCCTTGTCGGGCGCCTTGCCCAGACCGGCCGATTGGCGGATGAACGGCTCGTACACATGTTTCCAGAACGGCTTGGGGTGGATGAACGTCTTGTAGTAGAAGCCCGCCGGCAGGAACCGCGCCAGAGCCGTGTTCACCGCGCCGATGTCATATTCCAGGCTGGGCCAGTGGTTCTGCGAGATCGCGGTCAGGCCGTTGAACAGCTCGGTCGTGGTGGCACGCTGGTTCGGTTCGAACCGGTTGCCCTGCCCCAGACCCACCAGCGCGTTGGGCTCTTCGGCGCCGCTGGCCACGACGCCGCGCGGACGGTGGTATTTGAACGACCGGCCGACCATCAACTGGTCGTTAGCCAGCAGGGCTGAGGCCAGCGTGTCGCCCTGATAGCCCTGCATAGAGGTACCGTTGAATGAAAACGTGACCGGTTTCGACCTGTCGATCAGGCGACCTTGATCTGCGAGACGGGTGCTCATTTTGCGGACCTTTCGCAAGTGGAGGCGTCAGGGCCTCCGGCAGATGTGTTCTTGAAAAGACGAAGCATCAGGAGAACTCTCTCCACGTCCAACCCGGCCGTCTGGCCGAAATCGCATCGCGGATTTCCTTTGGCGGCTCGGTGACCTGGGCCGAATAGGTGCCGAACACCTCAAGCGTCGCGGTGCACCGCGCGGCATGAAACCACTTGCCGCAGCCGTTGCTGTGCCGCCAGCGTTCGAAGTGCACGCCCTTGGGGTTTTCGCGCATGAACAGATAGTCATGGAACTCTTCGTCCGACGAGCCGGGACCGAAGCGTTTCATATGCGCTTCGCCGCCGGCAGTCAGTTCGGTCTCTTCGGCGTCGACGCCGCAATAGGGGCAACTCAGGATCAGCATGATGCCACTCCTCGCTTGAAAAATAGGGACCACACGCCCAGGTTTAGCGCATGGATATTTTGACCATTGTTTTGACCGTAGCTGGCACGCTTGCCGTTTTTGGACTGATCGCCTTCGTCATTTTCCGATCGGAAGAAAGGAAAACGATCAAACCAAGATCCGACAGGGCGAACAGTTCCGAAACCATTCACGGGGCGCATTGGGGCGACTGACATCAGTGTGCCACCCCGGCGGCGACGCTTTCGTCGATGAAGCGGCCCTCTTTGAACCGGTCCAGCGAGAACGCCTCGGTCAGCGGGGAATGCCCGGTGGCCATCAGCTGCGCCATGCCCCAGCCCGAACCGGGGATGGCCTTGAACCCGCCGGTGCCCCAACCGCAGTTGATGAAGCAACCGCCCAGCGGCGTCTTGGACAGGATGGGCGACCGGTCGCCGGTCATGTCGACGATCCCGCCCCATTGCCGCAGCATCTTGAGCCGCGAGATCATCGGAAAGGTCTCGACCAGGGCCCGGACGGTTTCCTCGATATGGTGGAAGCTGCCGCGCTGGGTGTAGTTGTTGAACCCGTCGGTGCCGCCGCCGATCACCATTTCGCCCTTGTCGGATTGCGACATGTAGCCGTGTACGGTGTTGGCCATCACCACCACGTCCATGCAGGGTTTGATCGGCTCGGACACCAGCGCCTGCAGGGCCAGCGCCTCGACCGGCAGACGGAAGCCCGCCATCTCGGCCAGTTGGCCCGAATGGCCCGCGACCACGATGCCCAGCTTGTCGCACTCGATGGCGCCCTTGGTCGTCTCGACCCCTGTGACGCGACCGTTTTCAGACCGGACGCCCGTAACCTCACACTGCTGGATGATGTCCATACCCATATTCGAACAGGCACGCGCATAGCCCCAAGCCACCGCATCGTGGCGTGCGGTGCCGCCGCGCTCTTGCCACAGCGCACCAAGGACCGGATAGCGCGGGCCGTCGATGTTGATGATCGGGACCAGCTGCTTTACGCGCTCGGGCTCGATCCATTCGGTCTTGACCCCCTGAAGCGCGTTGGCATGTGCCGTACGCTGATAGCCGCGCACCTCGTGCTGGGTTTGCGCCAGCATCATCACGCCGCGCGGGCTGAACATCACGTTGTAGTTCAGATCCTGGCTCAGATCCTCGTACAGGCCGCGCGATTTTTCGTAGATCGCAGCCGACGGGTCCTGCAGATAGTTAGAGCGGATGATGGTCGTGTTCCGCCCGGTATTGCCGCCGCCCAGCCAGCCCTTTTCGATCACCGCGACGTTCTGGATACCGTAATTCTTGCCCAGATAATACGCCGTCGCCAAACCGTGCCCGCCGGCACCGACGATGATCACGTCATACCGTTTCTTGGGTTCTGGCGAACGCCAGGCGCGCTCCCATCCGGTGTGATAGCGCAGCGCCTCTCGCGCTACGGCAAAGGCTGAATAGTGTTTCATGAGCGAATCCGTCCGGTTCGTGATTGGCCGAAGATATGCCGTGCGGCGACAGATTACCCCTGCCGTACAGCGCCGCAATATCGCACTATTGCGACATGTAGGCCATTCGCGGCCATTTGTCCCTTTTTTCCGGGCGCGCGCAGGTCTAAGTGAGGGCAACAATTCCGGAGAGATCATGACATTCTGGGTTCTGCTTCTGCTCTTTGCGCTGTCGATCACCGCATTCCTGGCCTTTGGCCTGACCCGAACCCGCCGGCGACAGGAACATCCGGCGGCCTACGATTTGCGGGTCTACAAGGAACAGCTGGCCAGCGTTGATCGCGATCTGGCCCGCGGAGTGATCGCCAAAGCCGACGCCGAGCGGGTTCGGACCGAGATTTCGCGCCGTATCCTGGCCGCCGACGCGCAAATCCGTACCGGTGACGCGACGACCGGGCCGTCGACCACTGTTCGGTTAGCCGCCATCGGGTTCGTTGCCCTGGTTCTGATCGGCGGAGCGTTTGCTTTGTACCGCCAACTGGGCGCTGCCGGATACCCTGATCAGCCGCTTTCAGCGCGCATGGAGATGGCCGCCGAACTGCGTGAGAACAGACCCGGCCAGGAAGAGGCCGAGCAGATGGCCCCGCCCGTCGAAGCGCCTCAGCTTGAAGACAGCTATGCCAACCTTCTTAACCAGCTGCGCACGACCGTGGCCGACCGACCGGACGATCTTCAGGGTCACATTCTATTGGCGCAGCACGAAACCAACGCGGGCAATTTTCAGGCCGGTTATGAAGCCCAGCGCCGTGCAATCGAGTTGATGGGGGATGAGGCCCCGGCGGACGCCTATTCTAACCTGGCAGAAATGCTGATCCTGGCGGCAGGGGGCTATGTCTCGCCCGAAGCCGAAGCGGCCTTGCGTCAGGCACTGGAACGCGACCCGCAATCGGGACCGGCGCGCTATTACTGGGGACAGATGCTGCTGCAGATCGGACGGCCGGACCAGGCTTATCGCGTCTGGATGGACACGCTGCGCACTTCGCCGCCGGGCGCGCCTTGGGCCAACGCCATTCGCGCCCAGATCGACGAACTTGCCTGGCGCGCCGGCGTGTTCAACGCGCCCGAAATCGCAGCTGCTCCGGCGGGTCCGGGCCCCAGCCAGTCGGATATGGAAGCAGCGGCGGAATTGACGCCCGAGGAGCGTCAGGAGATGATCCGCGGCATGGTTGACGGATTGTCGGACAGGCTGGCGACCGAAGGTGGTTCTCCGCAGGAATGGGCCCGATTGATCTCGGCGTTGGGGGTGCTGGGAGAAACCGAGCAGGCCGCCGCGATCCGCGATGAAGCCGCGACCAAGTTTGCCGAAGACCCTGCCGCGCTTGAACTGATCAACTCGGCCGCGCAGCAGGCTGGCCTGTCGCAATGATCCAGGACGTGTTCGATGATTTCGCAGCCGCACTGCCCCCGATGCAGGCGTTGATGGGTCTGGATCTGGGCGAAAAGACGATCGGCGTGGCTGTTTCCGACCGCATGCGCGGCGTAGCCAGCCCACTTGAGACCGTGCGCCGCAAGAAATTCAAGCTGGACTCTGCCCGGATTCTGGAAATCGCTGCCGACCGCGAGATCGGAGGGATCGTTCTTGGCCTGCCCATGAATATGGACGGATCCGAGGGTCCAAGGTGCCAATCAACCCGCGCGTTTGCCCGCAACCTGTCCCAACTGACCGACATCCCGATCGGGTTCTGGGACGAGCGTCTGAGCACAGTTGCGGCAGAAAAGGCACTTTTGGAGGCGGATACGACACGAAAACGTCGCGGACAGGTTATCGACCACGTCGCGGCGGGTTATATCCTGCAAGGAGCGCTGGACAGGCTGCGCTTTCTTTAACGAGCCCGGAGACCGGCGATGACGAACATGATTTGGAAAAGGAACGAGGTCGAAAGCCCCTGTGTCCAGATCTGCGTCGTGCATCCGACCGAGCGTATCTGCACCGGCTGCTATCGCACCATCGACGAAATCACGCGCTGGTCGAAAATGGACAGCTCGGAACGCGCCGAAATCATGAATGACCTGCCTGCCCGCAAGCCTCGCTTGGCCAAGAGACGGGGTGGTCGCGCGGCCCGTCTGGACAAATCCTGACTTTCAAAGGGCTTTGTCGGTCTTCCGACCGTCTTTTTCATCTTTCGCAGTGTCTGCGCATGTCTTCACACCGGACCGTTTCCCGGCCTTCAATTCACTGCGGAACAAACGGGTGATTTCCGACTTGCTGGTCTGCGCGCGTCGAAGAGTAGAATCGTGGAAATCAACTTCGACAGCCGCACTGGTCATGGATTTTCTTTTCAAAAACTTGATCAGCCGCATACGAGCCTTCCTGAATAAATCTGCGTCGCTGCGGGCCGGTCGAGAGCTCGGGAAAAGGGGGATCGAGCCGTATGACTATGCGTGAGTGAGTGGCGGCCCGCAGCGACGATTTGCGCATACCGGAGTCAGGCTTTTGAGAAAGGGGGAAAACCTGCCGTCGCGCTTCAATTTTTTTACCAATTAGACAAATTAGCCGGAGAGACTCAACAGTTACAATGCCTTCGCGCCTCGCGGTTGGGCGAAAAGGACGTAACGTAACAAGTTGGACCGGCCCGCGACAGCGTCATGTGTCAATCCAGGATTTGCCCCCGGACGCGCAGCGCGGCCCAATCATTCGGGCCGCGCGCCATCGTCATCCGGCAGCCAGCCACGCCTTGGCGTTTTCAATCTCTTCGGACGGGAAAAACTGGGTACGTGTACCCAGAATGTGACCCCCCACGCGCTGCGCGATGTTCTGCCAGGCCTTGTCGCCGACGATGGCTGCCCGATCCAGCATTCCCACGTGACCGCGGGCCAGACGGAAATGCGCGGCCAGAGCGGTCAGCCCTTGCCAGCCATCGAACTCCCTAAGATCAATTAGCAACCGGAACGCATCCCGGTCACCCAGGATGGCATCCAAATCGGCTTCGGCCTTTTCGTATTCTTCGGGGTCCAGCTTACCCATCAGGCTGACCTGCACGCATGGCCCGCCTAAATCCACAATGTGGATCGCGCCCAGAGATTCACGGATCCAGCGGCGCGCTTCTTCCAGCTCGGCCAGCTCGAACACCTGCACCGGACAGGGCATCAGCGGCGCAGCCAGACGCACGCTGGTCTGGACCCAGCCCTTGTCTGCGACGACCGCGGCGCGATCGAACCCGCGCCAATGGCTTAGGCCCAGCTTGGTATCTTCCCAAGCAGCGCCCAAATCGTAGCCTTTGAACTCGGGGCCGACGATAACCAGCAGGCGGACGGCGTCATGTTCCGCCAGCGCAGCCTCGATTGCGGGAACCAGAGTGTTTGTGTAATCGGCGCTTGTTACTTCGCCGGACAATTCGATTTCGATCAATGCACCGTCGGAATTCTTGTGGACCGTAATCATTTTAAGCCTCCAAAGCCAAAGAATGGCAGAAGGTTACGGGGATTCGATCCATTCGGCCACACCGCCCGGCAGCTCGGGCCGGAAATAGGCAATCATCCGTCCGTCCGGCCCCGCCGTTGCCCCCGCCCCCCAAGGCGCGACCCCATGCAGACAATGGCGATGCAACACGTAGGTTTCGCCGGGCGAGGCCGACACTTCGATACGCGGACAGGTTTCGAACACTTCGCGACGAGCGGCCTGATAGGCCTCGGTGATATCGGCCTGCGCCCAACGGGTGCGCGGAACACCGGCCAACGCAGCTCGAAATGCCGCGCGCATGATCCTGTGGCTGCCATCCCAAACGACCAGAGGCGCGGCATCTGCGCTCGCCTGTGTCAGTGGGATACCCAGGACCCATGCGTGAGGTTCGTCGATCTTGCGTCGACGGTCCGGGCCGCCGGGTTTCAGGCCATCCACATGCGCCGCGTCGCGCTTGGCCCGGTATCGGGCCGCCGCCTCGTTCTCGCCCCTGCGCGGGCGCGGATAGCAGGGATAGACGACCGAGACCTGCCCCTTGTGCAATTCGATCGAACCATAGTGTTCAACCAGAAACGCGACAGCCTGCCCGCTCAACGGGGCTGAGGCGCCGACACGCCCTGCCCCGTCATTGGGCAGAGCATCGACGCCGATGAACCAGGTGCCTTCGCAATCCAACCACTGCCGGTGGGTTGGGTCACTGGCGGCGTGCTGCGCCAGTGGCAGGGCGTGGGCCACCCAGTCGGCTATGCGCTGGTCGTAGGGGAATACTTCCCAACCCCGCGACCAGAAAGGCCTTACCACCCTACTGCCTTGCGCAGCATATTCAGGGCCACCAGCGTGAGGAAAACGGCAAACACCCGTTTGAGCGGCTTGGGGTCCATCGCATGGGCCAGTTTCACCCCCCAGGGCGCGGTGATCATGGTCATCGCAACAACCACACCAAAGGCCACAAGATTGACGGCGCCGATTGTCAGCGGCGGACGGTGTTCAGCCGCGATCGGCAGAAACAGAAAGCCCAGTACCGAGGGTACGGCGATGATCACGCCAAACCCCGCGGCCGTCGCAACGGCCCGATGGATCGGTGTGTTGTAGAGGCTCATCAGAGGCACCCCAAAGCTGCCGCCGCCAATTCCCATCAGCACCGACAGAAACCCGACCAACGGCGAAATCACCAACCGCTTCAGCCCGCCGGGCATGGCATCACCCAATCGCCATTCGGACTTGCCAAGTCCCAGATAAGCGCCAATCACCATTCCAAGGATACCGAACAGCGCCTGCAACGCTTCCGTGCGCAGGGCCGAGGCGACCAGTACGCCAACAATCGCACCGACTGCGATACCCGGACCCCAACCGCGTAGAATATCCCAATCGACGGCGCCTTTCTTGTTGTGACTCAGCACCGAACGAACCGAAGTCACGATGATCGTGGCAAGTGACGTCGCAAGACACAGCTGCATCAGCTGCGGGCCACCATATCCCAGCGTTTGAAAAGCGTAGAAGAAGGCCGGCACCAGAACGATCCCGCCACCGACTCCCAAAAGGCCAGCCAAAACACCGGCCAGCGCGCCGATCACAAGCAAAAGGCCCAGCATCTGGGCCAGCAACATCGTATCGGGCATCCGTCCCCCTTGGTCCCCGGCCCTTGGGCCGTCTTAAACTACCTGCGCCGCCTCGGCATCCGGTGTCACGCGGGACAGCGCGCCCAGAACCACCTCGGGTCCGGCATGGTCTTTGACCGCGCCTTCGGACAAAGCGCGCCTCCAACCACGAGCACCCGGGCGTCCTGCGAACAATCCCAGCATATGTCGGGTGATCTGGTGCAACCGCCCCCCGCCGGCAAGATGCCGATCGATATAGGGCAGCATTTTCATCACGACTTCAACCGGATCCGCCTTTTGCCCCGACCCGTAGATCAGCGGGTCGGCATCGGCCAGAATATCGGTTGGCTGATGATAAGCAGCCCGGCCGATCATCACCCCGTCCAGTCCGGCGTCCAGATGCACCTGGGCTTCGGCCAGTGTCGTGATGCCTCCGTTGATCGAGATGTGGAGATCCGGAAAACCGGCCTTCATCCGGTGAACCAGATCGTAGTCCAGCGGCGGTATGTCCCTGTTTTCTTTGGGGCTAAGCCCCTGAAGCCACGCTTTGCGGGCGTGGATCGTCACGCGCTGACAGCCGGCAGCGCGAATCCGATCCAGAAAATCGGGCAATACGTCCTCGGGGTTTTGGTCATCCACGCCGATCCGACATTTGACCGTGACATCGACGTCAACAGCATCCCGCATGGAGGCCACGCAATCGGCGACCCGGCCCGCCTCTTTCATCAAGACGGCCCCAAACGTTCCTGATTGAACCCGATCCGACGGGCAGCCGCAGTTCAGGTTGATCTCGTCATATCCGGCCTCAGCCCCCAATGCGGCCGCCTGAGCCAGCTCCTGCGGGTCAGATCCGCCCAATTGCAGAGCGACGGAATGTTCCTCGGGGCTATGGTCCAGAAGATGCAGCGCTCCACCCCGTACCAGAGCAGGGGCCGTCACCATTTCCGTGTACAAAAGCGTTTCAGCACTGAGCAAACGGTGCAGATACCGACAGTGCCGATCGGTCCAATCCATCATCGGCGCAACCGACAAGCGCGCAGCGCGAGTGACTTCGCTGCGATCAGCAAGTGCCCGAGATTGAGACCCAGCCATCAGTGCACGTTCCTTTTTGTGGCCCAGACAAAAGTGCGGCGACCGGCCAAGCTGGGTCCGCGCTAGGCGTCTACCACTGTTTGACGCCAGATTTCCACCGTCGGATTGCTAGGCCCGGACGTCCGTTGGAGATTGTTCCGAACGCTGGGCAAAACTGCCGCGCGTCCGGTTGGCGAAAGCCACCAGCGACAGCATCACCGGCACCTCGACCAGAACACCCACCACCGTGGCCAGAGCCGCCCCCGAATTCAGGCCGAACAGGCTGATGGCGACGGCCACCGCCAGTTCAAAAAAGTTCGACGTGCCGATCAGTGCGCAGGGCGCCGCAATCCGGTGCGGCACGCGCAGGGCAAAGGCCGCCGCATAAGCCACCGCAAAGATCCCGTAAGACTGGATCAGGATCGGTACGGCGATCAGCGCTATAACCATCGGGCGGTCCAAGATCACTTGCCCCTGCAGGCCGAACAGGATGACGACGGTCGTGATCAGTCCGACAACGCCCCAAGGCTTGACCCGGTCGCGGAACGCCTCGATCCGCTCGGCCGAGCCCAGCCGGTTGCGCGTCCAGACACCCGCCGCCAAGGGCAGCGCCACGAACAGGACAACCGACAGGACCAGCGTCTGCCACGGAACCGAAATGTCGGTCACGCCCAGCAGGAAAGCCACGATCGGAGCAAAGGCGAAGACCATGACGATGTCATTCACCGACACCTGCAGCAGGGTATAGTTCTCGTCCCCCTTGGTCAGATGCGACCAGACGAACACCATTGCCGTACAGGGCGCGGCACCCAGCAGGATCAGCCCCGCGATGTATTGCTGGGCATCGGCGGGCGCGATCAGGTCGGCGAAGACGTATTCGAAGAACAGCACGCCCAGCGCGGCCATGGTGAAGGGCTTGATCAGCCAGTTGACCACCAGGGTGATCGCCAGCCCCTTGGGTTGTTTTACCACGTCGCGCAGGCTGCTTGGGTCCACCCCCACCATCATCGGATAGACCATGGCCCAGATCAGTACCGCCACCACAAGGTTGACACTGGCCACCTCGGCCGCCGCGATGGCCTGGACCAAACCCGGCGCGAATGAGCCGATGGCGATCCCGGCGGCCATGGCCAGCGCGATCCACAGGGACAGGTATCGTTCAAAAACGCTCATGCAGAGATCTCCGAAGTTGTCCGGGGCTGCAAGCGCCCCGCCGCCAAGGCGGACAACGCGACCATGGCGGCCGCCGTCCCCAGCAGCAAGGGCAACCCGCCCCGTTGATAGGTCAGGCCAGACAGCAGCGTACCCAACAGCCGCCCGCCCGCATTGGCCATGTAGTAGAAGCCCACATCCATCGTCACACGCTCGGCCTGGGTGAAGGCCAGGATCAGATAGGAATGCAGCGAGGAATTCACCGCAAAGACCGCGCCAAAGGCCAGCAGGCCACCCACCAGCGTCAGCGTCAGCCACGGCGCGGGTCCAGTGGACATCAGCGCGGCCACCGTCAGGACGGCCGGCACGCAGGCCAGCCCCCAGGCCCAGCTGCGCGCCGCTGCGACCAGATCGGCCTCATCCCGCGCCCCTGCCCGCAGCAGACGCGGGGCGGCGGCCTGAACAATGCCGTACAGAATGATCCACAAGGCCATGAACCCGCCGATCAGAAAAAAGGCCGAGCGGTTGCCCGCTTCGCTGCCATCCGACAGCACGGCGTAGAAATAGATCGGGATGCCGACAACAAACCAGACGTCGCGCGCACCGAACAGGAAGACCCGCGCCGCGGACAGCCAGTTCACATTGGCCGATTTTGAGAAGACCTCGGAAAATTTCGCACCTTTGCGGCCTTTGGGCAGCCCCGGCGGCATCGCCAGCAGCACCGCCACCAGGATCAGGAACAAGACCCCCGCCATGCCCAGCACGGCGCCGGTAAAGCCGAACCCGGCCAACAAGGCCGCCCCCAGCAGAAACCCCAGCCCCTTCACCGCATTCTTCGACCCGGTCAGCACCGCGACCCAGCGGAACAGCCCTCCGTCTTCGGCGGGGGCCAACAGCTTGACCGCCGATTTCGACGACATCTTGGTCAGGTCCTTGGCCACCCCGCTGGCGCCCTGCACGACCATCACGAAGGCGACGGACACACCGATGGTCCAGCCCGGATCCAACTGCGCCAGCGCCAGCAAGGCCAGCACCTGTATCGTCAGCCCCGCGTACAAGGTCGCGGTCAGACCGAACCGCGCGGCGATCCACCCGGCGGCCAGGTTGGTGGCCATCCCGGCGATCTCGTACAGCACGAACAGATAGGCCAGCTGAACCGGTGAAAAGCCCAGCGTGTGAAAATGCAGCAGCACCAGCATCCGCAGGGCGCCGTCGGTCAGCATGAATGCCCAATAGGCAGCCGTGACGGCCATATAGGCCGACAGCCCGTCCGGACGTTGCGAGGCGCTTGTCAAAGCGATGCCCCGACCATCATCGCCGCATCCACCAGCCGGTGCGCGTAGCCCATCTCGTTGTCGTACCAAGCATAGACCTTTACCTGCGTTCCATTCACCACCATGGTCGATGGTGCATCCACGATGCTGGACCGGGTGTCATTGGTATAGTCGGTCGAGACCAACGGGCGTGCCTCATAGCCCAGAACGCCGGCCAGGGGCCCTTCGGCCGCGGCCTTGAACAGGGCGTTCACCTCTTCGGCGGTGGTTTCGCGTTCCACCTCAAACACGCAATCGGTCAGCGAGGCATTCAGCAGCGGCACCCGCACCGCATGCCCGTTCAGCCGCCCCTTCAGTTCGGGATAGATAAGGGTGATCGCCGTGGCGCTGCCGGTTGTCGTGGGGATCAGCGAGTTCAGCGCCGACCGGGCACGGCGCAGGTCCTTGGCCGGACGGTCCACGATCGTCTGCGTGTTGGTGACGTCATGAATCGTGGTGATCGAGCCGTGCCGGATGCCCAGGCTCTCGTGGATGACCTTGACCACCGGGGCCAGGCAGTTCGTGGTGCAGCTGGCCGCGGTCACGATGCGGTGGCGCGCCGGGTCATAGGTGCCTTCGTTCACGCCAAAGACGATATTGGCCGCATCACCATCTTTGACAGGCGCCGAGACCACCACCTTCTTCACAACGGCGTCAAAGTAAGGGGCCAGCTTTGCCTCGGTCTTGAAGACCCCGGTGCAGTCTATGACGACGTCGACGCCTTCAAGCGGCAGATCAGACAGGTTGCGGGTTCCGATGAAAGGCAACCGCACGCCGTCGATGGTGACCGAGCTTTCGTCATGGCGAAACTCGGCGGCCCAGCGGCCATGCACGGTGTCGAATTCCAGCAGATGCGCGTGCATCGCGGGGTCCCCAACCGCATCATTGATCCAAGCGATCTGCGCCCCTTTCTCAAGCAGGGGTTTCAAGGCCAGCTTGCCGATGCGGCCAAGGCCGTTGAGAGCATAAACAGTCATGCGGTTTCTCCGGTATGGATCTGGCCGATGTCATCCACGGCCTTCTGAAGTGATATGCGGTCAAGGGTTTCGAACGGCAGCGAGGAAAAGGTCAGGATTCGGTTGCGCAACGCACCGTAGGCCTGCTGGAAGGCAAGGCTTTTTTGGGCCTCTGTCCCCTCAGCCTTCACCGGATCGGGCATACCCCAATGCGCGCTGACCGGCTGCCCGGGCCAGGCGGGGCAGTCTTCGTTCGCAGCCTGATTGCATACGGTGAACACGAAATCGAATTTCGACGCGCCCGGGGCCTGGAACTCGCCTATATTCTTGGCGCGCAGGTCCGAGATGTCGTGCCCATTCTGCCGCAGCACCTCAAGAGCCGCTGGGTTCAACTGGGACTGCGGACGGGTACCGGCGGAAAACACGTTGAACCGGTCGCCGCCAAGCTGCTTCAACAGGGCCTCGGCGAAAATCGAGCGCGCAGAATTCCCGGTGCATATGAACAAAACGTTGTAGGCACGCTCGGTCTTGGCCGCATGCGCGTCAACGCCGTTGAGCGGACTGGGCGCGCAGAGTACCGGACGCCCACGGCAGCAGTCCAGCAGAAGGTAATCGAACGTCTGCCGTACGGCGTCCATATCCACCGAGTAGCGCAAGGACGTCCCGACCCTTTCCTGCGTCACAAGGCCGGCCTGCATCAGCGCGTTTACGTAGTTGGACAGCGTATTCGGCTTGAGGTCCAACGCCATGGCAATCTCGGTCGCGGGTATGCGATCGGGGTATCGGCGCATCAACAGCCGGAAAACGGCCAACCGAGACGGATGACCCAAGGTGGACAGGCGGTCGGGAATCACTTTTTCCATAATTCATGGATGTTCGAATTATGGACGAAATCAAGTGCCCGTTTTTGGCGCGTTGAAACCGCCGGCAAGATTTTGCGATTGGCCACAAAGCTGCGCCTCGCCAAAAACGGAACGACGGTTGAACTGACAATGAAGAAAATGGTGCGGCCGAGAAGACTCGAACTTCCACGGGTGTTACCCCACAGCGACCTCAACGCTGCGCGTCTACCAATTCCGCCACGGCCGCACTGCCTGTGACTTGGTAGGCGGCGTATAGACGCTTGGCAAAAGGATGTGAAGAGGCAAAAGCAACCGCATTGGAATTCCCGGCCCGCAACCATATCTGTGGGGTCATGAAACCCGATGCCACATCGCAGCAGGAGCACACGATGCCCACATCCGATCCCCGCCCCGTCATCCAAGTCGACATCGTATCCGATGTCGTATGCCCGTGGTGCATCGTAGGGTTTCGCCAGCTTGATCTGGCGCTGGAGCAGGAGAACGTGCTGGCGCAGCTCCGGTGGCACCCGTTCGAGTTGAACCCCGCAATGGGGCCAGATGGCCAGAACCTGCGAGAGCACATCATGGAGAAGTACGGCTCGACCGCCGAGCAGAGCCAGCAAGCCCGAGACCGGCTGACCGCGCTGGGTGCGGATTTGGGTTTCACGTTCAATTTCAATGACGACAGCCGCATAGTGAACACCTTCACTGCACATCAACTTCTGGACTGGGCCGAAACGCAAGGCAGGCAACACCCTCTGAAGCTGGCCTTGTTCAAGGCCTATTTCACAGATCAGCGGGATGTTTCGAAAGTTGAGGTATTGCTGGATGCCGCTCAGACCGCCGGCCTCGACCCAGACGCCGCCCGCGCGGCATTGGAATCGGGCGCGCATGCAGGCCCGGTAAGGCAAAAGCAACAATTCTGGACCAGCCGAGGCATCACCGGAGTTCCGGCAATGGTTTTTGGCGGCAAGTACCTGCTGGCGGGTGCGCAGGGCACCGAGACCTACGCTCAGGTCCTGCAGCGATGCCGGGCCGAGGCCGCCTAACCTCTTTCGCTTGGACAGCAGGACGGCTATGAGGCGCGCATGGAATGGAAGATCACCGACGGACTGACCGACTATGACACCGCCGTCGCCTTCATGGAGGCGCGGGTGGCCGAGATTGCGGCCGGAACCGCGGACGAGTGCATCTGGTTCTTGGAGCATCCGCCGCTCTATACGGCCGGAACATCAGCCAAACCCCAAGACCTGACCGACCCGGATCGATTCCCGGTCTATGCCAGCAAGCGCGGGGGCGAATACACCTATCACGGACCTGGCCAGCGGGTCGTCTATGTCATGCTGGATGTCGGAAAGCGCGGCCATGATGTCCGCCGCTTTGTCAAACAGCTGGAAACCTGGGTGATCTCGGCACTGGCCGAGTTCAACGTCCACGGAGAAATCCGCGAAGGCCGTGTCGGTGTGTGGGTGCCGCGCAAGGACAAGCCGCTGACCGTCAGTGGCGAACCGGCCGAGGACAAGATCGCTGCGATCGGCATCCGCTTGCGGAAATGGATCAGCTTCCACGGCATCTCGATAAACGTGGAACCGGACCTGGAGCATTTTTCGGGCATCGTTCCCTGCGGCATCCGGGAGTTCGGCGTGACTTCGTTGGTGGATCTGGGATTGCCGGTGACAATGGCCGATGTCGATGTGGCTCTGCGCAAAACCTTTACTGAGGCTTTCGGCCCCGAGGCGGCCTGACCCCCTCGCATCGACCATGGTCTCGAATCGCAGAATCTGACCCTGCGGAACGACAATCCTCGATGCAGGGTTCTTCTGTTTCTCAATATGGTCGCAAATTTCCGAAGATTGCCGCGAATTGCCTTAAAATTTAGGGAATCTCCTTCTTCCTTCCACACAACAGCCGCAGTTTGAGGTATCATGAATATACCGTTCAAGAGTGAGTGGTATGTTAACCGGTGATCGCGGCCAGCCCGCGAAAATCGATCAAGTGTTTGGTTACGAGTCTGCCGTTCCGACCCCATATCGGAACGGCAATTCTCGTTTTTGGGGCCTCAGTTTTCGCCTGATTGGTCCGCGGCATGGCCGAACCGCATGGTCTTTGGGCAGGACCGAGCGGCCATTTCCACCTCAAGCGTCAGGTGGCCGATCCCAAAACTGTCGCGCATTGCCTGTTTCACCAGACCGCGCACCTGTTCAGCCTGCGACCAGGCGCAGTCTTCGACCACCAGATGCGCGGTAAGAGCGGGCTGGTTTTCCTGCATGCTCCACAAGTGGACATGGTGAACCTCGCGCACGCCGTCCGTTGCCTCAATGGCCAAAGCGACCTCCTCGGGGTCCAGATCGGGCGGCGCGCCAAGCATGAGAACACGGATCGTTCCTCCGATTTCGCTTTGGACATGCCAAAGGATGTACAGCGAAATCAGAATGGTGACGGCCGGGTCGACCCAGGTCCAGTTGAACAGGATCACAGCCACCCCGGCCACGATCACTGCAACCGATCCCAGCGCATCAGCAACGTTGTGCAAAAAAGCCGCGCGGATATTCATGCTGGTTTTGGCCATGCTATAGGTCAAAAGCGCGGTGATCAGATCCACCACCAACGCCAGCATGGCTATCCAGACCACAAGCCAGCCGTCAATCGGCTCGGGCTGAAAAAACCGGGCCACCCCTTCGTACATCAGGTACGCGGCGATGACGATCAGTGTGGTATAGTTGACCAGCGCCGCGACCACTTCGGCCCGACCGTATCCGAAGCTCATGCGCGGGTCGGCTGGGCGTCGCGCGATCTTGCGGGCAAAGAACGCGATGATCAGTGCAATCGCGTCGGAAAAATTGTGCAGCGCGTCAGCGATGAGCGCCAGCGACCCCGAAAAGATTCCGCCGACCACCTGTGCCAGCGTCAGAAACATGTTGACCGCGATGGCCCATGCCACCCGCGCGTCTCCGGCATCGGCGTCGATTTGGGCGTGGTGTTTGTGTCCGGCGTGGGAATGATCATGCGCCATGATGTCGTGTCCTTGTCTGGGTCATGGTCCATACCTAATTCCTCTAGTGACTAGAGGTTCAAGGGGGATTGCGGAAAATGTTCTCGATCGGGGATTTGTCACGGCGCACAGGCGTCAAAGTCGCCACGATCCGGTTTTACGAAGAAAGGGGCCTGCTGCCACCGCCGGAACGGAGCGCTGGCAACCAAAGGCGCTATGACCGCGCCGCGCTCGAGCGGCTGCACTTTGTCAAACACACGCGCGATCTTGGACTGCCACTGGCCGATGTCGAGGCCCTGCTGTCATTGGAAGGCGCCCAAGGCGCCGATCTGAACCGGGCACACGAAATCGCCGAGCGGCAACTGGCGGACCTGCAGGATCGGATTGCAAAGCTGCGCCGGCTCGAGACCGAGCTTGCCCGGATCGCGGCCGCCTGCGACGGGCAGCACGACCACGTCTGCTCAGTCTTGCAGGCGTTTGGGGATCACGATGCCTGTTCAGGGACGCATCAGGCGCCTCCACCCGTCACGCCAGCGCAGCCCTGATGCGCTCGGCGTGTTTGGCGATCTCGTCGAAATCGCCCATCTTTCCGGGCGGGCGCAGAGAGACGCCCTCGTGCCGGGGCAGGACATGGAAATGCAGGTGAAACACCTCCTGCCCTCCGGCCGCCTCGTTGAACTGCTGGATGGTCACCCCTTCGGCGTCAAAGGCGCGCATGACCGCACGCGCCAGTTTCTGAACCGTGGTCATGACTGCGGCCAATTGCTCGGGTGTGGCATCCAGCATGTTGCGGCAAGGCGTTTTCGGGATCACCAGAAGGTGCCCGTCCGCACGCGGCATGATATCCATGAAAGCCAGCGTGTCCTCATCCTCGTAGACGCGGGTCGAGGGGATCTCGCCCCGCAGGATCTTGGCAAAGATGTTTTCGGGATCATAAGCGGTCATGGTGGGTCTCCGACAAAGGGGCTGCGTGCTGTTCTGCGGCCAAGCCCGCAGCGGGTCAAGGCGTGATTCCGCCCTTGGACAGCCCCTGTCCTTGCAATTCGCCCGATCATCCCCAGATACCGGTCATCCAAGGCCGATATCGCGCGCGTGTCCTCCTGCCCCGCGACAATTATTCTTGATCCAGATCAAACTCGGCCATTGAAGGCCGCCCCCTTGCATTCTAAAACCAGCAGGAATCCCGCGCGCCGGAGAGGTCCGGCTGCGCGGTCTATTTGCAACAGGAGGCACCTAAATGGCAGACGCAGCCATTCATGGTCACGATCATGAAGACCAGCGCGGGTTCTTTACCCGGTGGTTCATGTCGACCAACCACAAGGATATCGGGATCCTTTACCTGATCTTCTCGGCCTTTGCCGGGTTCATCTCGGTCGCGATGACCATCTACATGCGGCTTGAACTGATGCATCCGGGCGTTCAGTACATGTGCCTGGAAGGCTTCATGGCCGACCCCTGCACGCCCAACGGACACCTTTGGAACGTGATGATCACCTATCACGGTGTCCTGATGATGTTCTTTGTGGTCATTCCCGCCCTGTTCGGCGGTTTTGGCAACTATTTCATGCCGTTGCAGATCGGTGCGCCGGACATGGCGTTCCCGCGGATGAACAACCTGTCCTTCTGGCTGTATGTCGCCGGCACCTCGCTGGGCATCGCGTCGCTGCTGGCCCCCGGCGGCAACGATCAGGCCGGCTCGGGCGTGGGCTGGGTTCTGTACCCGCCGCTGTCGACGACCGAAGGCGGCATGTCCATGGACCTGGCGATCTTTGCCGTGCACGTATCGGGCGCCTCCTCGATCCTCGGCGCGATCAACATGATCACCACCTTCCTGAACATGCGTGCCCCGGGCATGACCCTGTTCAAGGTGCCGCTGTTCAGCTGGTCGATCTTCGTCACCTCGTGGCTGATTCTGCTGTCGCTGCCGGTTCTGGCGGGCGCGATCACCATGCTGTTGATGGACCGCAACTTCGGCTTCACCTTCTTTGATCCGGCCGGTGGCGGTGACCCGATCCTGTACCAGCACATCCTTTGGTTCTTCGGCCACCCCGAAGTGTACATCGTGATCCTGCCCGGTTTTGGCATCATCAGCCACGTCATCGCCACCTTCTCGCGCAAGCCGATCTTCGGCTATCTGCCGATGGTGTGGGCGATCATCGCAATCGGCGCGCTGGGCTTCGTCGTGTGGGCACACCACATGTACACCGTCGGCATGTCGCTGCGCCAGCAGGCCTACTTCATGCTGGCCACGATGGTCATCGCGGTTCCGACGGGGGTCAAGGTGTTCTCGTGGATCGCCACCATGTGGGGCGGCTCGATCGAGTTCAAGACGCCGATGCTGTTCGCCTTCGGCTTTCTGTTCCTGTTCACCGTCGGCGGTGTGACCGGTGTGGTTCTGTCGCAGGCCGGTATCGACCGTGCCTACCACGACACCTACTATGTCGTCGCGCACTTCCACTACGTGATGAGCCTGGGTGCAGTCTTCGCGATCTTTGCAGGCGTGTACTTCTACTTCTCGAAGATGACGGGCCGTCAGTACTCGGAGTTCTGGGGCAAGGTACACTTCTGGATGTTCTTCATCGGTGCAAACCTGACCTTCTTCCCGCAGCACTTCCTGGGTCGTCAGGGCATGCCGCGCCGGTATATCGACTATCCCGAAGCCTTCGCTCAGTGGAACTTCGTGTCGTCGATCGGAGCGTTCGTCTCGTTCGCTTCGTTCCTGCTGTTCTTCGGGATCGTGTTCTACGCCCTGTTCCGTGGCGCCAAGGAAACACGTCCGAACCCGTGGAACGAATACGCGGATACGCTGGAATGGACCCTGCCCTCGCCGCCGCCCGAGCACACGTTCGAGCAGCTGCCCAAGCAGGAAGACTGGGACAAGGGCCACGCGCACTGATCCCTTCCCGAAAACAGGAAACCCCGCCTTCACGGCGGGGTTTTTCTTTTACTGTTCGCGCTCTATCGGCCATCGCATTCCGCGGGCGGTCGCAATATCGTTGAAAATCGGGTATCCTTGGCGCGCCGCATGTCCGGCCAATCTCCGAGGTCACCATGCCCGATATTGATTTCTGGTACTCCATCGGCAGCACTTACAGTTTCCTGACCATCATGCGTCTGGACGATTGGTGCGCAGAACACCAGGCGCAGGTTAACTGGCGCCCTTTCGACGTGCGCGCGGTCATGTCTGAACAGAAGAACATTCCGTTTGCGGGCAAACCCGTCAAGTCGGCCTACATGTGGCGCGACATCGAACGCCGCGCAGCCAAGTACCATATCCACGCCAAGCTGCCCGCCCCCTATCCGATTTCGAACCTCGAATTGGCCAACCAGGTCGCGCTGCTGGGTTTCCGGGAAGGATGGGGCAAGAGCTTTACCCAAAACCTTTACAGGATCTGGTTTGAGGACGGTATCGAAGCCGGCAGTGAAAACGCCATGTCCGAGGCTCTGTTCCGTTGCCAGCTGGACCCGCTGCCGGTCATGGCCCGCGCGCGCAGCCCCGAAATCGAAACCGCTTTGAAAGCTGAAACCGAAACGGCGGTGGGCCTGGGCGTATTCGGCGCGCCCAGTTTTGTCACGCGGGGCGAAGTGTTCTGGGGCGACGACCGGCTTGAGGACGCGCTGTCCTGGGCGAGGGTCGGACACGTCGTTTGAAATTGGCAATCGACACCGGATCAGCAGGCGCTATTTTTGCAATATGCCCTATCATTGGAACGTCAGCTCGAACTCGGAACAGGAATTGCGCCTTTGGCCGCACAATTCCCTGCCACCGCGCGGCGCGATGGCCGTCGTGCTATCGGTTTTCCTGTTTGGACTGATCCCCCTGCTTGCAGTTCTGGGATCGGTTCTGCTGTGGGGGTTATTGCCGTTCCTTCTGTTGACGGTGGCAGGCCTATGGCTTGCGATCCAGGCAAACTATCGGTCCCGAAACGTGTTTGAGGTCCTGACGCTTACCGGAACCCAAGCACGCCTGATCCATCACAGTGCCCGGACCGGCCAGCAGGAATGGAGTTGCAATCGATACTGGGCCCGTCCGGAAATGCACAAGGCCGGCGGACCGGTCCCGAACTATGTGACCCTGTCGGGTGAAGGACGGGTGGTCGAGATTGGCGCGTTCCTCTCAGAGGAGGAACGCATTGCCTTGTATGATGATCTGGTAAAACGGCTGCGCGAACCGGCACCCGAATAAAGCGCGTCAGCAGTCGCCGTTCGACGCGGCGCACAGGTGGTCTTTGACCAGCGGCCCCACCTTTCCAAAGTCCATCTGGCCTGTGTAGTTGGCCTTGAGCTCGCCCATGACCTTGCCCATGTCCCGGATCGACCCGGCACCGGTCGCGGTGATCGCCGTCTGGATGGCCTTTGCGACCTCATCATCATCCAACTGCTTGGGCAGGAATTCCTCGATGATCTTCACCTCGCGCAGTTCGCGCTCGGCCAGGTCCAAACGACCGCCTTCCTCATAGGCCCGCGCGCTTTCCTTGCGCTGCTTGCTCATTTTCCCAAGAATCTCAAGAACATCCGCGTCATCGCAGCCCTTGGCCTCTTCGTTTCCGGCCGCGCGCAGCGCGATGTCCCGATCCTTGATCGCGGCATTGACCAGCCGCAGCGTCGACAGACGCTCGGCATCCTTGTCCTTCATTGCTTGCTTCAGGGCAGTGGTCACCCGAGTTCGCATATCCATCTGTTCTGTCCATCCCCATGGCAACGGAACCCCGAACATATCTAAACAAAATCCGAGGCACAACAGCAGACAGATAAGGCTAAATCATTGAAAAACAACAATAGCCCAAAATTTGAACAGGGTTGACCCGAGGCACCAACCCCCTTAGTTATGCGCCGATTTACCCGATAGGAGAGTCGCGCCATGGCCCATCAAGCCACGTCCAAGCCCACCGCATGTCTGGCTCTGGCCGACGGAACGCTCTTCTTCGGAACCGGGTTCGGCGCCACGGGGCAAACCGAGGCCGAGCTGTGTTTCAACACCGCGATGACCGGGTATCAGGAAATCATGACCGACCCGTCCTATGCCGGGCAGATCGTGACTTTCACTTTCCCTCATATCGGCAATGTCGGCGTAAATCCCGACGATGACGAAACCGCCGATCCGGTGGCCGCGGGCATGGTGGTCAAGTGGGACCCGACCGAGCCGTCGAACTGGCGCTCGGCCGAGCGGCTGACCGACTGGCTGGCACGCCGTGGCCGGATTGCCATCGGTGGGGTCGATACCCGCCGGCTGACCCGTGCGATCCGCCAGCAAGGCGCTCCGCATGTCGCGCTGGCCCATGACCCGCAGGGCAACTTCGACATCGAAGCCCTGGTAGCAGCGGCGCGTGGTTTCGCCGGTCTGGAGGGCATGGATCTGGCCAAGGATGTGACCTGCGCCCAAAGCTACCGCTGGGACGAGATGCGCTGGGCCTGGCCGGACGGCTACCAGCGTCAGGAAGCGCCGTTGCACAAGGTCGTCGCGCTGGACTACGGCGCAAAACGGAACATCCTGCGTTGCCTGGCCTCGGCCGGTTGTGACGTGACGGTCCTGCCCGCAACCGCAACCGCGGCTGAGGTGCTGGCGCACGACCCCGATGGCGTATTTCTGTCCAACGGTCCCGGAGACCCGGCTGCCACCGGCACTTATGCGGTGCCGATGATCAAGGAAATACTTGAAACCACGGATCTGCCGCTTTTCGGGATCTGCCTTGGTCACCAGATGCTTGCATTGGCTTTGGGCGGCAAGACCATCAAGATGAACCACGGACACCACGGCGCCAACCACCCGGTCAAGGACCTGGAAACCGGCAAGGTCGAGATCACCTCGATGAACCATGGCTTTGCGGTCGACGCCCAATCGTTGCCTGCCGGGGTGGTTGAAACCCACCGGTCGCTGTTCGATGGCTCGAACTGCGGCATCCGCATGTCCGATCGCCCGGTGTATTCGGTTCAGTATCACCCCGAAGCCTCGCCCGGCCCGCAAGACAGCTTTTACCTGTTTGAACGGTTTGCCGCGGCCATGGCAGACCGAAAAGTGCGCGCTTAATCCCGCAGGTTTGCGGACCGCGTCAACGTTAACCCGGAATTAACCTTGATTGAGCAACTCTGACCCGACACTTCGGGCAGGGTTCTATGATGGTTGAATTGAATTTTCTGGGTCACGGGCCTGCGACCCCGGTTTTCGGCATTGGCCCCCGCAAACCTTTGGGCACTTGCCTGATCGACTTGGGGGTGATCACCCCCGCTCAACTGGATCACGCCCTGAAACTGCAGGAGCGGCAGAACGCTCCTCTGGGCGAAATTCTGGTTGGCGAGCATATGGCCTCGCGCGGCGATGTGTTGTTGGCGCTGGGCCAACAACATGGGCTGCAGATCGCCGATCTGAAAAACACGCCGCCACCCGCTGACCTTTGCGCGCTGCGCCCGATGCAGTTCTGGCTGACGCACAATGCCATTCCGTGGCTGCGAGTCGGGCCCGTGCTCTTGGTCGCGACAGCCTACCCAGACCGCTTTGATGAAATAAGGCCCGGGTTGGCAGATTGCGCCCAGACCGTCCTGCCGGTTTTGGCCGCACCCGATGACATCGACCAAGCCATTGCCCGACACTACGCAAAATCTTTGGCTGAGGCGGCGGAAACACGGGCGCCGCTATCGCAAAGCTGCCGCTCATGGACTGCGAGTTCACGTCTCCTGCCGACCCTCTTGGCGCTGGCCGCGCTTGCGGGCCTGGGTCTGCAACCGAATGCCGGGCTATCCCTGCTGTTCTGGGCAGCAGTTTCAACGCTGATCCTTTTCCTGATTCTTCGGCTGGCCGGGTTGATATCGTATCTCTTCCCCAAAAAGGCCGAGAAACCAGACGGTCTGCTTGCGCAACACCGCCTGCCCTGCGTGTCCATTCTGGTGCCGCTGCACAAGGAACGGGAAATCGCCGGTGCGCTGATCCAACGGCTGACACGCCTGACCTATCCAAAGGCGCTGTTGGACGTGATCCTGGTCTTGGAAGAGCATGATGACGTCACCCGGTCAGCGCTTGCGCAGACCACCCTGCCCAGCTGGATCCGAACGCTGGAGGTGCCCGATCTTGGCAACCTGACCACCAAACCACGGGCGATGAACTATGCGCTGGATTTCTGCCGAGGAGAGATTTTGGGCGTCTGGGACGCCGAGGATGCGCCTCTGCCAGACCAAATCGAGACCGTGGTGGAGCAATTCGCCCGCGCGCCCGATGATGTGGTCTGCCTGCAGGGTGTTCTGGACTACTACAACCCGCGCACCAACTGGCGCTCGCGTTGCTTCACCATCGAATACAGCGGTTGGTTCCGCGTGATCCTGCCCGGAATCGCGCGGTTGGGTCTTGTGGTGCCGCTGGGTGGAACGACGTTCTTCTTCCGCAGGGACAAGCTGTTGGAATTGGGAGGCTGGGACGCTCACAACGTGACCGAGGACGCGGATTTGGGGGTTCGGCTCAGCCGCGCGGGCTATCGCACCGAAATAGTGAAAACCGCCACGTATGAAGAGGCCAATTTCCGCGCCTGGCCTTGGGTGAAGCAACGCTCGCGCTGGCTCAAAGGGTTCATGGTCACATACCTTGTCCACATGCGCTCGCCCCTGGCATTGATGCGCGATCTGGGGATGTGGCGCTTTCTGGGTGTCCAAGCCTTTTTCCTGGGGACGGTCGGACAATTCCTGCTTGCCCCGGTGCTGTGGGTCTTCTGGCTGACCTTCATGGGGC
Organism: Ruegeria sp. CG8; assembly: GCF_056537165.1. NCBI lineage: Bacteria > Pseudomonadati > Pseudomonadota > Alphaproteobacteria > Rhodobacterales > Roseobacteraceae > Ruegeria > Ruegeria sp. CG8. The sequence goes on from NZ_JBQFRA010000002.1 coordinate 433,794, forward strand.
TGACGAACCCATTTGAAGCTGTATTGGCACCGCAAATCTTGAACGCCTGTGTCTACCTGTTCCTGACCGCCGAGGCCGCGAACATCCTAGTTGGAGGCTTGGGCGTGGTGGCCGGCGGTCGCCGTTTCCTGCTGCCGTGGGTGCCGACCATGGCACTCTACTACCCCTTGGGCGTGGCAGCAGCATACAAGGCGCTGTGGGAACTGGCGGTCAGACCATTCTTCTGGGACAAGACCCAGCACGGACAGGCCAGCGAAGAAGTGCAGCCAGACGAGGAAGCTATTTCTCGCGCCGGATTGCATCCTGCTTCAGCCGGGTCATGAACGCGACCGAGATATGTTCCTTCAGAGCTCGGTCGGCGGCTTCTTCGTCATGAGCCGCGATTGCCTCGACGATCCCCTTGTGCTCACTCTGAGCGATCTCACCGCGGCCCTGCGCGGCCAATGAAGTCGTTGCCATCAGAGCCATGGTGCGATGGACAAGGTCCAATTGCTGAACAAGGTAGCGGTTGTGCGACGCAAGGTGGATCTGCTCGTGGAACCGCCGGTTGGCCCGGGAAAGAGCCACTGGATCATCCACAAGCGCGTCATCGGCTTCGACCATATCCTGCAGGACTTTGATTTCCTCATCCGTGGCGTGGCGCGCGGCCAGTCGGGCCGCCAGCCCTTCCAATTCACGTCGAACGACATAGAGCTCGGCCATCTGGTTGTGGTCCAACGAGGCCACGATCAGCGACCGCCCGTCACGTTCCAGCAGCGACTGCGTCTCGAGCCGCTGCAGCGCTTCGCGGATCGGGGTGCGCGACACGCCGAACCGCTCGGCCAGTTCGCTTTCCACCAGCCGGTCGCCGGGTTTGTACACCCCCACGTCGATCGCTTCGAGGATCAGGCTGTAGGCATCGGTCTGGGGCTGTCGGGACTGGTTCATTGGGTCGGGTCTCTCCTCGTTCGGACCTGTCTATCCGGGCCATGGGTCTGCAATCAAGTGCGCCATTGAAAACCCGGTGGTCGCGGCCTAAACCCAAGCCTATGGTCAAGCCCGCATTTTCACATGTCACACAATGGGTGTTCGATCTGGACAACACCCTGTATCCGCCACACATGCGCCTGTTCGATCAGATCGAGGTGCTGATGACGGAATACGTGGTCGAAGCCCTGCGCGTCGACCGGGCCGAGGCTGACCGGCTGCGCCAGCACTATTGGCGCGAACACGGCACCACGTTGGCCGGACTGATGGCCGAACATGATCTGGACCCCGAGCCCTATCTGCACGCGGTTCATCAGGTCGACCTGAGCCACATGGAACCCGACCCTGCGCTGGCCGCGCATATCCGGGCCCTGCCCGGACGGCGCATCGTCTACACCAACGGCAGCGCGCCCTATGCCGAGCGGGTTCTGGCGTCACGCGGATTGGACGGGCTGTTCGACGCGATCTATGGGGTCGAACATGCGGGGTATCGGCCCAAACCGGACAAGGCCGCGTTTGAAACGGTCTTTTCCCGCGACGGCATCCACCCCGACCGCGCTGCGATGTTCGAAGACGAGCCTCGCAACCTGAAGGCCCCGCATGACATGGGCATGCGTACCGTGCATGTGGCCCCCGATCCGCATGACGCGGATCACATCCACCACCACACCGATGACCTGACCGCCTTCCTCGCGCGCCTGATCTGAACCACCCGAGACTGCGACGAAATGCACCTGCGCGCGGCCTGAAACTGCGACGATCCGCGCATTCTGCGGGTGCACAGTCGTTCTTACATCAGGCTCAGCGACGAACAGAACTGGAGACGCCCGATGACCGCGATCGAGATGCCCGGCCGCCTGCCTTTTTGGCAGCGCCTGCTTTTTGCAATTCCCCTGTTTGGCTGGCTGGCCCGAGATGCGGCCAATGGCAAGCCCGAGGATCTGGGCTATACCGTTGCGGCGCTGGTCAGCATGTGGGGCTGTTCGGCCCTGTTGTTCGGCCTGCCGGGCCTGTATCTGCCGGCCCTGGCGATGGTGCCGGTGATGTTCCTGATTCTGGTCCTGATTTCACGCGGCTAGACCACGGGACAGGATGTCACTTGGCGCAGGCCCCAGAACCGCACTAGGGTCCGCAAGCAACGGAGAGTGACGCGATGACCGACAGTTGTGACATCCTGATTTCCGGCGGCGGCATCGCCGGGCTGACTGCGGCGGCCGTATTCGGCGCCGCGGGGTTCGACGTGATCTGCGTGGACCCGACCCCGCCCGTCACCGACCGCGACGCCGACGGGTCCGACCTGCGCACCACCGCGTTTCTGCAACCGGCCCACGGCCTGCTGCAGCACTGCGGGTTGTGGGACCGGCTGGAACCGCACGCCGCGCCGCTGCAGATCATGCGCATCGTGGACGCGGGCGGCGACACCCCCGAGCCGCGCGTGGTGCGCGATTTCAACGCCGCCGATATCTCGGATCAGCCCTTTGGCTGGAACCTTCCCAACTGGCTGCTGCGGCGCGAGATGGTGGCCCGGCTGCACGAACTGCCGAATGTCGATTTCCGCCCCGGCACCGGCACCGTCAGCCTGTTCACGCGCACCGCCGAGGCGCGGGTGGGCCTGTCCGACGGCACGCGCATCCGCACGAAGCTGGTGATCGCCGCCGATGGCCGCAACTCGCCCATGCGCGAGGCTGCGGGGATCAAGGTCCACACTACGCGTTACGGGCAAAAGGCAGTGGCCTTTGCGGTGACGCATCCAATCGCCCATGAAAACGTCTCGACCGAGATCCACCGGTCCGGGGGGCCGTTCACGCTGGTCCCCCTGCCCGACTGGCAGGGCCAGCCCTCGTCGGCGATCGTGTGGATGGAGCGCGGCCCGCGCGCAGTCGACCTGCTGAACCTGCCAGAGGCAGAATTCGAGGCCGCAATGACCGAGCGGTCCTGTGGCCTGTTCGGACCGCTGAAACTGGCCTCGCGCCGGACGATCTGGCCGATCATCAGCCAATCGGCCGAGCGTCTGTCGGCCCAGCGCGTGGCCCTGACGGCCGAGGCCGCCCATGTGGTGCCCCCGATCGGGGCGCAGGGGCTGAACATGTCACTGGGGGATCTACGCAGCCTGCTGGACCTGGCCCAGGCCCGACCCGAGGGTCTGGGAGATGCCCAGATTCTCGATGCCTATCACAAGTCCCGCCATGCCGAGATCGAACTGCGCGTCAAGGGGATCGACCTGCTGAACCGCGCCTCGATGGTCGAGGCACGGCCGTTGCGCGATGCACGCGCTGCCGGGCTGAACGCGCTTTATTCGATGCCGGTGGTGCGCAAGACGCTGATGCAGATGGGCCTCGGCGTGCGCTGAGGCCCTTTCCGGCCTACAGCACCTGATCCAGCACCCGCTTCAGCCGGGCCACCGTGCCATCGACATCATACAGCTTGTCCAGCCCGAACAGGCCCAGGCGGAAGGTGCTGAACCCTTCGGGCTCGTCACATTGCAGCGGCACGCCGGCGGCGATCTGCATGCCCAGCGCGGCGAATTTCTTGCCGTTCTGCACCTCGGGGTCTTCGGTGTAGCTGACCACCACCCCCGGTGCGCCAAAGCCTTCGGCCGCGACCGAAACGACCCCCTTGTCGCGCAGCATTGCCCGCACCGCATTTCCCAGTCGCCATTGCGCATCGCGCAGCTTTTCGAACCCATAGTCACGGGTCTCCAGCATCGTATCGCGGAACGCCCGCAGCGCATCGGTGGGCATGGTGGCGTGATAGGCATGGCCGCCGCCCTCATAGGCCTGCATGATCTGGCGCCACTTCTTCAGGTCCAGCGCGAAACTGTCCGAGGTTGTCTCGGCCAGCCGCTCTTCGGCGCGGTCGGACAGCATGACCAGACCGGCGCAGGGCGAAGCGCTCCAACCCTTTTGCGGGGCCGAGATCAGAACGTCCACGCCGGTGGCCTTCATGTCGATCCAGGCACAGCCCGAGGCGATGCAGTCGAGCACCATCAACGAGCCGACCTCGTGCGCTGCGGCAGCCATCGCGGTGACATAGTCATCCGGCAGAATGACCCCGGCCGAGGTTTCCACATGTGGCGCGAACACCACGCTGGGTCGTTGGCTGCGAATGGTTTCGACCACCTCGTCGATCGGCGCGGGCGCAAAGGGCGACGGGCTGGAGTTCCCCGTTTGACGGGCGTTCAACACGGTGGCCGAGGCCGTCAGCCCTCCGGTTTCGATGATCTGGCTCCAGCGATACGAAAACCAGCCGTTGCGCACCACCAGCACGTTGGCACCGCGGGCGAACTGGCGGGCCACAGCCTCCATCGCGTAAGTTCCCCCGCCCGGCACCACGGCCACGCCGTCCGCGCCATAGACCTCACGCAGCATCCCTGAGATGTCGCGCATCACCTGCTGGAATGCCTGCGACATGTGGTTGAGCGAGCGGTCGGTGAACACGACCGAGAATTCTTCGAGCCCGTCCGGATCGACTGTATTCAACAATGCAGGCATGCTGTCTCCTTTTCTGGGTTGCTCACTTTCTGAAGGCTTTGCATCTGTTGGTAAAGTGCTCATTGACCCTCATTCGCTTCCCTTAAGTCAACGGTCAGAAGCCTGGCTGCACACCCGATTCAATAGCCTGATAGGCCGAATTGACGCCAATTAGTGTCACCTCTCCCTTTACACCTTGACGTGTTTCTGAACAGATACACACATCTTGAGCTTGAAAGGATATTTTAGACCGTGAACGTTCAAAAGCGGATCAGTTTTCAATTCGTTCGGGACGAAGTGAAGCGGCGGATCGAGACACGGGTCTGGCCCCAAGGTTCCTTGCTGCCGACCGAAACCCAGCTTGCCGAAGAGTTCAACTGCGCGCGCGCAACCGTCAACCGTGCGCTGCGCGAACTGGCCGAGCAAGGGTTCGTCGAGCGCAAGCGCAAGAGCGGAACGCGGGTCAAGAAATCACCCAGCAAACAGGCCAAGCTGGAACTGTCGCTGGCCCGTCAGATCGTCGAAGACCAGAACCAGACCTACCGCTATGCCCTGGTCGAGCGCAGCATCGACAAGAGCCCGGGCTGGCTCAGCTCGCAACTGGGTCTGCCGCCGCAATCGCAGATCCTGCATCTGGTGTGCATGCACTATGCCGACAACCGCCCGTTTCAGCACGAAGAACGCTGGATCAACATTTCGGCCGTCCCCGAGGTTGAAGATGCCAATCTGGAAGAGGTCGGGCCGCATGAATGGCTGTTGAATGCGAACCCCTTCATTGACGCCGAGCTTGCACTCTACGCCATTTCCGCCGACAGCCACTTGGCAGATTATATGGGAACGACGACCGGGGCCGCGATGATTCAGCTTGAGCGCACGACATGGAAAGACGGACAGCCGGTTTCGTTTGCCCGCCTGACCCACCATCCAGGCTATTGTATCCGTACCCGCTACTGACCGCTACCCAATCGGCCCGGACAGGCGTTCTTCGCTCAGCAGTACATTTGCTTCGACATCCCCGGCCCCCGGCAGGGTTATGATGCGCCGACGCAGGACCCGTTCAAAGTCCGCCAGGTCGCGCGCGACCACGCGCAGTCGGTAGTCATACAGGCCCAGTACGTGTTCCACGGTTTGGACTTCGGGAATGGCGCTGACGGCGCGTTCGAAATCCTCGAGGCTGACCTGCCCTTTGCGGGCCAGCTTGACGCCCAGAAATACGGTGACACCGAACCCCAGTGCCTCGGCGTTCAGGCGCAGCCTGCGCCCTTTGATGATGCCCGCCTGCTCCAGCCGCCGGATCCGGCGCCAGGTGGCAGGCTGCGACAGACCGAAACGCCGCCCCAGCGCACCTGCGCTCTGTGTGGCGTCCTGCGCCAAGGCGCGCAGCAGTTTGCGGTCCAGTTCATCCAGTTCGATCATACCGGCAGCACCTCGTCCCGCTTGACCCGCGCGATGTGCATCAGGGCCTCGATATCGGCGATATGCGGCAGGGTCAGGATACGGTCGCGATAGACCTGCTGATAATGCGCCATGTCCCGCGCGATGACGGACAGGCGGACATCCACCCTCCCCAGAAAGGTCTGGATCTCGATCACCTCGGGCACCTTGCGGCCGGCTTCGGTGAATTCGTCGAAGGCGCGCGGCTGGGTCTTGTCCAGGGTCACCCGCAGCGACACCTCGACCGCATAGCCCATAGCGGACCAGTCAATCACGGCCTCCTGCCCCTGAATGATCCCGACGGCCTGCATCTTCTCGATCCGCCGCCAGCACACGCCATTGCTGATCCGGCACCGCTCGGCCAGTTCGGCGGTGCTCAGGCTCGGGTCGACCTGAAAATGGCGCAGGATACGGCGGTCGATGTCGTCAAGCATGACTTTTTCAAGTTTTCCGGTTTCTAAGAATTAATCTTCGCTTCTGTCGTCAATATCCAATGCCATCGCTCTCGCCAATAGCAATCACTGCAGATAGAACCGCAGCAATCGAAACAGAAAGGACCGGCAAAATGCGCGTCTATTACGATCGCGATTGCGACATCAACCTGATCAAGGACAAGAAAGTGGCCATTCTGGGCTATGGCTCTCAAGGCCACGCCCACGCGCTGAACCTGCGCGACTCAGGCGCCAAGAACCTGGTCGTCGCCCTACGCGAAGGCTCGCCCTCGGCCAAGAAAGCCGAAGCCGAAGGCCTGCAGGTGATGGGCATTGCCGAGGCCGCGGCCTGGTGCGACGTCATCATGTTCACCATGCCCGACGAGCTTCAGGCCGAGACCTACAAGAAATATGTGCATGACAACATCAAGCCCGGCGCGGCCATCGCCTTTGCCCACGGCCTGAACGTGCATTTCGGCCTGATCGAGCCGAAAGAGGGCGTGGACGTCATCATGATGGCCCCCAAAGGCCCCGGCCACACGGTGCGCGGCGAATATGTCAAAGGCGGCGGCGTGCCCTGCCTGGTGGCCGTTCACACCGACGCGACCGGCAAGGCGCTGGAAATCGGCCTGTCCTACTGCTCGGCCATCGGCGGCGGCCGTTCGGGCATCATCGAGACCAACTTCCGCGAGGAATGCGAAACCGACCTGTTCGGCGAGCAGGCCGTTCTTTGCGGCGGTCTGGTCGAACTGATCCGCTGCGGCTTTGAAACCCTGGTCGAGGCCGGCTATGCGCCCGAGATGGCCTATTTCGAGTGTCTGCACGAGGTGAAGCTGATCGTGGACCTGATCTATGAAGGCGGCATCGCCAACATGGACTACTCGATCTCGAACACCGCGGAATACGGTCAATACGTGACCGGCCCGCGCATCCTGCCCTATGAGCAGACCAAGAAGGCGATGAAAGAGGTTCTGAACGACATCCAGCAGGGCAAGTTCGTGCGCGACTTCATGCTGGAAAACCAGGTCGGTCAGCCCACGATCAAGGCCTCGCGCCGTGCCAATGACGAACACCAGATCGAAGAAGTCGGCAAAAAGCTGCGGGGCATGATGCCCTGGATTTCGGCCGGCAAGCTGGTCGATCAGGAAAAGAACTAAGCCCGAACGGCTTGAACCCAAGGGCGGCCCCGGAGGCCGCCCTTTTCATGCAGAACAGATGAACAGGCAGCGATGGTGCCTCAACCCGACATACGCGACTGGAGCGGCGTCATTGCCCTGGGCCTGATCTGGGGCGGCACCTTCATGGTCGTCGCGATGGCGTTGGAAGACTATGGCCCGATCACGGTGGCCACTGCGCGGACGACGCTGGGCGCGGTGATGCTGTTGGCCTTGATGGGGCTGACCGGGCGGCGTATCCCCAGCCTGACACCAAGTCTGGCGTGGTCGGTGATCCTGATCGGCATCCTGTCCACCGCGCTGCCTTTCGTGCTGCTCAGCTGGGGGCAGCAATATGTACCCTCGGCCTTTGCCGGGCTGTCCATGGCCGCAATTCCGCTGATGGTTCTTCCGCTGGCGCATTTCTTCTCGGATGAACCCCTGAACGCACGTCGTTTTGTGGGGGTATCGTTGGGCTTCACCGGAGCGCTGGTGCTTATCGGCCCGGGGCTTGCGCAACTGGGCAGCGGGGCCGAGCCGCTGGCCCAACTGGCCTGCATCGGGGCGGCGTTCTGCTATTCGGTGGCGTCGATCCTGACCCGGCGCTGCCCGCCGATCGACCCGGTGGTACTGGCCGCACTGACATTGGTGGTGGGCGCGGTGATCCTGCTGCCGATCATGTTGACGACCGAGGGCGTGCCCGCCCCGCAGGGTCTGCGCCCAACCCTTGCCTTGATCGTGCTGGGACTTGTGCCAACGGCCTTTGCGACGTTGCTGCGGGTGTCGATCATTCGCAGCGCCGGGTCGGTCTTCATGACGCTGGTGAACTATCAGGTGCCGGTCTGGTCGATGATCTTCGGCGCATGGATCCTGTCCGAGGCGCTGCCGCTGCGGTTCTACATCGCGCTGGCGCTGATCCTGACCGGAATGGCGATTAGCCAATGGTTCAGTTTGCGCAGGATGCTGTTGGGCTACTGACGCGCGGCGGCTTCGACCTCGGCCACGATCCCATCGACGACCTGTGCCAAAAGGGCGTCGTCCTCGCATTCCGCCATCACACGGATCAGGGGCTCGGTCCCCGACTTGCGGATCAGCAGCCGCCCCTGCCCGTTCAGCCGCGCCTCGGCATCGGCAATCGCGGCCTTTACCGTGTCCGCTTCCAGCGGGGCCTGCCCCTCACCATAGCGCACGTTCTTCAACAGTTGCGGCACCGTCTCGAACTGCTGCGCCAGATCCGAGGCTTTGCGCCCCGAATTCACCATCTCGGCCAGGAAATGCAGCCCCGCCATCAGGCCATCACCCGTGGTGGCATAGTCGCTCATGACGATATGGCCGGATTGCTCACCGCCAAGGTTGAACCCGCCTTCCCGCATACGCTCGACCACATAGCGGTCACCGACCGCCGTCCGTTCCAGCCGCAGCCCGCGCGCGCCCAGAAACCGTTCCAGACCCAGGTTCGACATGACGGTCGCAACAAGCGCGCCGCCTTTCAGCCGTTCGGAAGTGGCCCAGGCGGTAGCCAGAAGGGCCATGAGTTGATCGCCATCGGCGACCTGTCCGGTTTCATCCACGATCACGACCCGGTCGGCATCACCGTCGAGGCAGATGCCCACATCCGCCCCATGCGCCACGACGGCCTCGGCCGCCACACGCGGCTGGGTCGAGCCGCAGCCCAGGTTAATGTTCTTGCCGTTGGGTGCCGTTCCCACCGGGATCACTTCGGCCCCCAGCTCCCACAGGACCTCGGGCGCGGTGCGGTGCGCGGCGCCGTTGGCGCAGTCGATCACCACCTTGAGGCCATCCAGACGCAGCTCGCGCGGCAGAGATGACTTGACCCGCTCGCCATAGCGGAACCGCGCGTCATCGACGCGCCGGGCGCGCCCGATATTCTGCGCCTGCGCGGGTTTGACCCCCTCTTCGATCAGCTGTTCGATTTCAAGTTCGGCCTGATCGGACAGTTTGAACCCATCGGGGCCGAAGAACTTGATCCCGTTGTCCTCGGCCGGGTTGTGGCTGGCCGAGATCATTACACCCAGATCGGCCCGCATCGACCGGGTCATCAGCCCGACTGCCGGTGTCGGCACCGGCCCCAGCAGCAGCACGTTCATGCCGGTCGACGTCAGACCCGCCGTCAGCGCGTTTTCCAGCATATAGCCCGACAGGCGCGTATCCTTGCCGATCACCACCCGGTGAACGCCCGAGCCATCCCGGCGGAAGTACCGCCCCACCGCCGCGCCGATCCGCAAGGCCATCTCGGCCGTCATCGGATAGGTGTTGGCGGTGCCCCGCACCCCGTCGGTTCCGAACAGCTTGCGCATACCTGCTACTCCACAAAGTCCTGCCTGCGACCCGATTACCGGACAGCGGCCCACAGGCGCAAGGCCTGAGCGGTCTCGGCCACGTCATGCACCCGGATGATCTGCACACCTTGCGACAATCCTGCCAACGCAACGGCGATTGATCCCGGCGCGCGGGCATCCTTGCGCGGTTCCGCGCCGATCCGGCCGATGAAGCCCTTGCGTGACACACCCAGCAGGATCGGGCAGCCCAACCCGTGAAACAGGCTGAGATTGCGGAGCAGGGTCAGGTTGTGGTCCTCGGTCTTGCCAAAGCCTATGCCTGGATCAACGATGATCCGGCCCCGATCCAACCCAAGGCCTTCCAGTCGGGCCACCTGCCCGGACAGGAAATCGTAGACGTCCAGCAGAACGTTGTCATAGGTCGGGTTGTCCTGCATCGTGGCCGGGTCGCCTTGCATGTGCATCACGCAGACCGGCGCATTGATTTCGGCGCAGAAAGCGCCCAACGCGGGATCGAAGGTAAAGCCCGAAACATCGTTGATCAGCCCTGCCCCAGCCTCGACCGCGGCCGTGGCCACGGCGGATTTGCGCGTGTCGATCGAGATCAGCGCCGGTGTCTCGGCCCGGATCGCGCGGATCAAGGGCTGGGTGCGGGCGATCTCTTCGTCCTCGGGCACAAAATCCGCACCGGGGCGCGTGGATTCACCGCCGATGTCCAGAATGGTCGCACCGTGCGCGACCATTTCCCGGGCTGCTGCACACGCGGCGTCGGGGGTGTTGTGCTTGCCACCGTCGGAAAAACTGTCGGGCGTGGCGTTCAGGATGCCCATGATCTGCGGCTGCGTCATCTCCAGCCCGGCAATCGCGGCGCGCGGTTGCGTCAGCCGGTCGAGCCACGTTTCAGGGATATCGGCAGCCGCAACGATCCGGGGTGCCGCGTCACGCTGCAGACATTCGGCATGGGTGAACCACAGGTCCTGCCCCGCCAGCGGCAAGGCCCCGTCCGGGCGCACAGGCCCGTGTTGCACCAATGGGCGATAGTAACTGGTCACAGTTGCGCCTGCTCCACCGGAACCGCCCGGAGCGGCGTTTTGGGCGACTCGGGCAGTTCCCCGCCAATGACCAGCATTTCGCTGGCCTCAAAGGTGGCGGCAAACCAGGCCGCCAAGGCCACCGCGTCGGACGGTGCCGCCGAAGGTCCATCGACCGCGTCCAGCACGATCTTGGACGGTGCCCAGACACAGATCTGGCCGTTCTTCATGGCCCAGTCCAGTTCGGTCCGGGTAGAGACGACGACACAGCGATGATCACGCGCGGCCAGCACCCAAGCGTTCTGCTCGATCGCCAACAGGTCGATCCGGCGCTGGGTCATGGCATGGCCGGTCTGCGGCACCGGCAGATCGGAGGCGCCTACGCACAGAATCAGCGGTCGCTGTCGGTTTTCCAACTGGTCGATCCAGCCCGACAAATTTTCGGACTCAATCGCTGCGTTCGACAGAAAGACCAGCCGGGGATGTGGGCGCTCTTCCTCGATGACATCGTGATGGACCGCATCCTTGCCACGAACGATCTCGACACCCAAAGCACCCGGACCGCGATCCAGTTTTTCAATGCGGACAAAAGCTCTTACCGCCTGAGGTTCAAGCAGGATCCGCTCGGCTATTCGATCCGCCAGTGTCTCGAGCAAGTTCAGACGCTCGGCCGCCAGTTCATAGGCGATGGCCTCGGTCACCCGGTCATAGGACAGGATGCGATCGACATCATCGTCGATGTTTTCAGTCAGCGGGCGCACCTCGACCACGATGTTGAAACAGATGCGCTGGGTGGTGCCCCGTTCGGCCTGAAAAGCGCCGATCTCGACCTCGACAATGTGGTCGCGCAACGAGATACGATCCAGTGGCCCGCGTGGCGCAGTCGCCTCGGACCGTTCGGACGGGTGCGCAAAGGCAAGGCGGATTTCAGTACTCATGGCACGGGCCTTTTCGGGCAGCTTGGACAGGTTTGCCCAATTTAGTGGTTCCGCGCGGCTATAGCATTCAAGCAAACGCCATTCCAGCCGCCGAATGCGGCGTCAGGTGACGCGGTACCAACCCATCATACCCGATGCGGCGTGTCCAAGCATATGGCAATGCAGCAGCCAGTTGCCCGGGTTGTCGGTGACCAGCGCGATCTCGCGAGTCTCGCCGCGTTCGACCAGAACCGTATCGCGCCACGGGCCAAGGGTCCCGTCCGGCAAGATCAGCCGAAAGTGGTGGCCATGCAGGTGCATCGCGTGCGGGAATGCAGTTTCGTTCACGAAGGCAATCCGGTGGACGCTTCCCAAGGGCGCGTCCAGAAACGGGTCATCGGGTCGCTCGGCGTAGCCATTCAGCGCCCAGAACCGCCCCAGCTGAGCCAGCTCCCGGCCCGAGAGCTCGGTCTCGCCAATCCGCGCGCTTTCGAGCCAGCGCATGGCACCGCCCTGCAGCCTCATCTCGTGCCGCGGTACGTTGTTGAGGTCCGTCAATTCCGAAAGCGGGTTCGGCGGCAATGGCCGAACTCCCGACCGGGGAGTGGAAGCCGCCTGCCCTGCCACCACAAATCTCGCCAAACCAAAGGCTCCGTCACGTTCCTGACTGAACAGGCTTGCCGTTTCCGCATTCGCAGCCAGCACATCCACCAACAAATCCGCACGTTGTGCCGGGCCCAGCGGGAACGTGTCCTCAATCGGGATCGGCTCGGCCAAAGGCATTCCATCCAGCGCAACGATCCATCCGGTCATTCCGTCCAGGCCAACGGTGAAGACACGCGCATTTGCGGCGTTGACCAACCTCAGGCGCAGGCGTTGGTTTTGTTGAACAGGAAAGGATGGGTCGAATGCACCATTGACCGTGATGAGGTTTCCCAACCGTCCAGCATGGCTGAGGTCATGGCCGTTGTCGAAGTCTTGGGTAATCTGGGCCGTTTCCGGATCAAGTCGCCAGTCATCGAGCATCAGCACCAGATCTTGCTCCACATCCGGCGCTTCGGACTCGTGCACGATCAAAGGGCCATACAGGCCACGGGCCACCTGTTCGACTGACTTGTTATGCGCATGGTACCAATAGGTTCCGGCGTCCGGCACGATGAAATCATAGTCGAAGGTCGCGCCGCCTGGAACCGCATCCTGAGTCAGCCCCGGAACGCCATCCATAGCGTTGTCGATGCGGATACCGTGCCAATGAACCGAAGTGGCTTTCGGTAATTCGTTCACCAAGCGGCGTTGAACACGCTCGCCTTGCCGCAGATGGATGGGGCTGCCCGGCACCTGCCCATCAAAGCCCCAGATAGCGGTTTCCGGAAACCCCGGAGGGGCAATCAACTGAGCGCCCTCGCGCGCAGTCAGGGTCAGCGGCGCGGAGCGCGCTAGCGTTGGAAACACCGCAAGCGCGGCGGCAGATTTCAAAAGGCTTCGGCGGCTCAGATTCATTGCGGGTCTCCTTGCCCGCAATATAGCCCCTGGTTTCACCCGCGCCATCAACGTTCCAGCGCGGGTGCGTCAATGCGCGCTAGTTGCTCGCAGTGCGGTAGTTGTGGCGGTAGAAGATATGCACACCGATGCGCGCAGTTTCCTTGTAAACGCGCGACCACGACGGGCGCACCGCCTTGGTGTGGTAATGCGTGGCCCCCGACGTGAGCGGATCGCTGACCCCCTCGATCGCGGCCTTGGCAACTTTGGCCACCCGCTCATAGGCTTTCTTCTCGTGAATGACTTCCTTGCGGCCGTCACAGGTATAGGTGAACTGGCACTGGTATTTCTTGCCTGTTCCCTGGCGGATCACGCCGCAGACGGTGTTCGGGAAACGGGTGCTTTCCACCCGGTTCAAAATCACCTCGGCAACCGCGAATTGGCCGCGCACGCTCTCTCCGCGCGCTTCGAAATACAGGGCCTCGGCCAAGCATTTCAGATCTTCGCCACCGCTGGCTTTGGGCTGTTGGTCCAGCCAGGCCTTGGTGTAGGAAACCTCAACCGGTTGGACCTCTTTCCTAGGTTGGAACAGCTTCAGATAGTCGCGAAAGCTTTGTCCCGGCACCTCGTTGCGCGACACCAGTTCGCGCTTGGCAGTCTCGGTGGCTTCCCTCTCGGCAACGGACGCACTCGGCATCACGGTTGCCGCCGCAATGGCAACAGCCAGTATGTATCGTAGCATCAGATAACCTCGCACAGGCACTTCACGCGCCATACCCTCCCCCGGCGGGCGCGACGGGGTCTTAACGCAGAAGGCGCGAAAGGTCCAGTTCTGAGGAAAAAGCAAGAAAAATCTTGCCCGCGGGGCCAAAATTAATCAGCCACAGGTCCATCCCGAAACCACTATTCCTAGGGCTTTGACGGCCTGTCAACCCCCAAGTTTTGACGAAATCGCCAACTGAGCGGCAGCCAGCCGAGCGACCGGGACTCGGAAGGGTGAACAGGACACATAATCGAACCCCAAATCCCGACAAAGGGCGATTGATTCGGGGTTGCCGCCATGTTCACCACAGACCGAAAGCGTGACATCGGGCCGGGCTGTACGCCCCCGCTCCGAGCCCAGCTTGAGCAGTTCGCCGACCCCATCGGCGTCCAGAACATGGAACGGATCCTCGGTGAACACCCCCTGCCGGACATAGGCTGACATGAAGCGTCCCGCGTCATCGCGCGACAGGCCATAGGTCATCTGTGTCAGGTCGTTGGTGCCGAAACTCAGGAACGAGGCATGAGGAGCGATTTCCTCGGCGCGCAAACAGGCCCGGGGCGTTTCGACCATCACACCCAACCGGTATTCAAACTCCTGACCACGCTCGGCCGCGACGGCTGCGGCAACCGTGTCCACACGCGCCTTGATCAGTTCGACCTCGCGCTTGGCCGAAACCAGAGGGATCATGACCTCGGGCACCACCGGCGCGCCATTTTTGCTGGCTTCGAGCGTCGCCTCGAAGATCGCGCGGGCTTGCATATCATAGATCTCGGGCACCGTTATTCCAAGGCGTACGCCCCGCAACCCCAGCATGGGGTTGTATTCGCTCATTTCGTCCACCCGACGCTCCACATCCGAAACAGGAAGGTCCAGCGCCTCGGCCAACTCGCGCTGCCCGCTGCGCGTGGTCGGCAGAAACTCGTGCAGAGGCGGATCGAACAGTCGGATGCAGACGGGCTGCCCTTCCATGATCCGGAAAAGCTGCACAAAATCATCGCGTTGCATCGGAAGCAACCGTTCCAGAACCGCCGCGCGTCCGGATGAAGTCTGAGCGAAAATCATCTCGCGCATCACGATCAGACGACCGGGGTCAAAAAACATATGCTCGGTTCGGCACAACCCGATCCCCTGCGCCTGGAAGTTCCGCGCAGCCTGCGCGTCGGCAGGAGTGTCGGCATTGGCACGAATTGATATGTCTCGCTCGGCGTCGGCCCAGCTCATCAAGGTCTGAAAACAGTCATCCAGTGCAGCTTCGAGCATCGCCGGCTCGCCCGCCAACACCTGGCCCGAGCTTCCGTCAATCGTCAGAATGTCGCCTGTGGTGAAAACGCGGCCGTCCGGAACGGTAAGCTGCTTTTTCTTGGTCTGGAACCGCATCTCGGACGCGCCGACGATACAGGGCAGCCCCAGCCCGCGCCCGATCACGGCCGCATGGCTGGTCATGCCACCCTTTTCGGTCAGTACGGCGACCGCGGCGTGCATGCCGCGCACATCCTCGGGCGAGGTTTCACGGCGCACCAGAACGCAGGGCTCGCCGCGCGCCGCGCTGGCCTGTGCCTCGGCCGAAGTGAACACGATCCGGCCGGTGGCCGCCCCGGGACTGGCCCCGATACCCGTGGTCAGCACGTCACGCTTGGCCTCGGGATGCACCTGACGGTGCAGCAACTCATTCAGAGAATGCGGGTCGATCCGCATGACGGCTTCCTGCGGGGTGATGATGCCATCCTCGGCCAATCGAACAGCTATCCGCATGGCGGCGCGGGCGCTGCGCTGAACGCGGACCCCGTCCAGAATATGCACCTTGCCGTTTTCGATCACGAATTCGACCTGCATCTCTTCGCGCAATTTGCGCCGCATCAACGCCGCATGGGCCTTGAGGTCGGCAAAGGCCTGAGGCGCAACATCCTCGAGCGCTTGCCCGCGCGGGTCCTTTTCAAGGTAGAGGGCCGCAACCCCCTCGCCCAGCGCATCGCGCCCCTGGCTTTGGCTCAGGTAGCGGCCTGTGATCTGCGGCATGCCGGTCGAGGTATCCACCAGCTGCAGCACACCCGATCCGCATTCGCCCTGACCGACGCCCGGGATCATCTCCTGAATGACAAGGCCCAGTCCGGCATCCGCCGGAGCGCCCTTGGCCTGCCGCAGCAGACGGGCGGACGTACCATCCCATGCCCGCGCCATCGAGCGCAGGACCGCCAGCAACTGCTCGCCCCGGTCCTGCGGGAACGCTTCGTCCGTTTCGTCCTCATAGGCGCGCAGGGTCTGGCGCAGGCCTTCGCGACCATCGGCTTCGATGTCGTCGAAAACGTCCGCGTCCAGTCGCGCAACGTGGATCGCATAACTTTGGACGAACCGCAGATACAGTGCGGCAGCGGCCTCGGGACCCATCTTGTCGGACAATTCCACGAAACGGGCATCGTTCATCCCGATGTTCAGAACCGCGCCGGGGCCACCCCAGTCAGGGTCCTCGGAACTGGGGCGAACGCACAGCAACGCCGATGCGTCGAACTGTTCAAGTATGGCTTCGATTGCCGGGATATCGCCGTCAGCGATCCGCCGCACCTGATCGAAGGACAGAGCCACCGTACGCGGTACGGGAAGGTCCAACCGCACAAGGCGCTGCAGACATTTCGCCCGGCCGCCATGCGTGTCGGCGGCGACGGGAGCATCAGGAGTGATGAGCGTGGTATGCGGATTATTCTGCACTGCGGCACCTTTTGGTTTCACCGCAGCATAAGCGCCCCAGCCTTCCGCGCAAGGGCCTTGTGGGCGCGCCAGAGCGCGCCCTCTAGGTCAGCCTTCGATCTTGGTCAGGTCCGCGACGCTGGAGCAGATCTGGCGGATCTGGCTCAGCAGATTCAGGCGGTTGCGGCGCAGCACGGCATTGTCGGAATTGACCTGGACGTCCTCGAAGAACGCGTCGATCGGCCCGCGCAGCGCGGCCATGGCAGCCATCGCCGCCGGGAAATCCTCGGCCTTGAGTGCCGGAGCAATCTTGGCCTGTGCCTGATCCAGCGCGGCGAACAGGGTCTTTTCGCTGTCGGTCTCGGCGAATTTCAGATCGGCACCGAACGAGTATTCGACCCCGTCCTTCTCCTCGGCCTGGGTCAGGATGTTGTTGGCGCGCTTGAAGCCCTGCACCAGATTTTCGCCATCTTCGGTCGCGATCACCGTATTCAACGCGCGGGCGCGTTTGACCAGCAGGTTCAGGTCGTCATTGCCGTCCATCGCGATGCAGGCGTCGATCACGTCGTGGCGAATGCCCTCGTCACGTAGGAAGACCTTGAGGCGGTCGTGGAAGAAGGTCAGCAGATCCTCCGACGTATCGGGCACCTTCCGTTCAAGATGCATAAAGTCCGTCACTTGGTGTTTCCCGGCCTCGTCGCCCGCAAGCTTCTCCTTCACCGTGCGGAACGCCGCTCCGAAAACACCGTGATCGGCGATTTCATCCAACAGCTCTGCGACATGCTCGTCGTGCAAAGCTTCGTTCGAAGCCGCTTCGGCCCGAACCAGTTGCGCGTCGAAGAAACGGTCGAGCTTCAGCCGCAGATCATTGTTCAGGATCAATCGGGTCACCCCTAACGCCGCCCGACGCAGCGCGAACGGGTCCTTCGAGCCGGTGGGTTTTTCATCAATCGCCCAGAACCCGGTCAGCGTGTCCAGCTTGTCGGCCAGCGCCACGGTCACCGACAGCGGCGCGGTGGGCACGTCATCCGACGGGCCCAGGGGCGAGTAATGCTCCTGCGCCACGGCGGCCACGGCGGCGTCTTCTCCAGCCGCCTCAATGTAATACCGCCCCATAAGCCCCTGAAGTTCGGGGAATTCATAGACCATTTCCGAACTCAGATCGGCCTTTGCCAGCCGCGCGGCCTTTTCGGCCTGGTCCGGGTCGCCGCCGGTCAGCGGGGCCAGTTCGCGGGCCAGTGCGGCAATGCGCTCGATCCGCTGCGCCTGGGTGCCCAGCTTGTTGTGGAAGGTCACGTTCTCCAGCGCGCGGGTCCATTGCGTAATGTCCGATTTGGCGACGCGTAGGTCGTTCTCCCAGAAGAATTTCGCATCGGCCAGACGCGCCGACAGCACCTTCTGGTTGCCGGCCAGGATGGTCGCGCCATTGTCGGTGGTCTCGCGGTTGGCCACGGTGATGAACCGTTCGATCCGCCCCGTCTTGGGGTTGCGGACCGAGAAGAATTTTTGGTGCTCTTTCATCGAGGTCTGCAGCACCTCGGGCGGCAGGTCGAGGAATTCATCGTCGATCTGCCCCATCAGCACAACCGGCCATTCGACCAGCCCGGCCACCTCGGCCAGCAAGCTCTTGTCCTCGACCACCTCCAGACCGGCGGCAAAGGCCATGTTCTGTGCGTCGTTCCAGATGTGCTCGGCCCGTTCCTCGGGCGACAGCACGACGAAGCCGCGCTTCAGCTTGGCGGCGTAATCCTCGAACCCGGTCACGGCAAACCGGCCCGGCGCCATGAAGCGATGGCCCTCGGTGGTGTCACCGGCGGTGATCCCGTCGATCTCCATCGGCACGACCTGCGCGCCGGCTTCATCGCTGAGGATGCACAGGATCGAATGCAGCGGGCGCACCCAGCGCAGCTGCCCGCTGCCCCAGCGCATGGATTTCGGCCAGGGGAAGTTGCGGACCGTGTCGGCCAAAACCTCGGCCACGATCCCGGCCGCCGGGCGGCCCGGCTTCTCGATGGTGGCGAAATAGACCGCACCTTTGGGCGTGTCCCGTTCCTCGAGCTGGTCGCGGCTGATCCCTGCGCCCCGCAGGAAGCCTTCGATGGCTTTTTCGGGCGCGCCAACCTTGGGTCCCTTGCGCTCCTCGCGGATGGTGGGGCTTTCGGCCAGCAGCCCCTCGACCGCCAGCGTCAGGCGGCGCGGAGTGGTCAGGGCGTGCGCATGGGCATAGGTCAGACCGGCCTCGACCAGACCGTCGGTGATCCGTTTTTTCAGATCCTCGCCGGCGCGGGTCTGCATGCGCGCGGGGATTTCCTCGGAAAACAGTTCGATCAGCAGGTCGGGCATTTTCGATCCTTAGAAATTGACGATCGTCTGGATGACGATGGCATTGGCGATATCCACGAAGAATGCGGATACAAGGGGGAGCACGATAAAGGCAATAGGCGAAGGCCCGTATCGCTTGGTTACGGCAGTCATATTGGCAATAGCGGTCGGTGTCGCGCCCAGCGCGAAGCCGCCGAACCCCGCCGCCAGCACGGCCGCGCGGTAGTTGGCGCCCATGACCGGGAACAGAACCCAGATCACGAAAGCCACCGCAAACAATGTCTGCGCCGTCATGATCACCACGATCGACAGGCCCAGATCGGCGATGGTCCACAGCTGCAGGCTCATCAGCGACATGGCCAGAAAGGCGCCCAGCGCGAATTCCGAGATCAGCGCCAGCGACGGCGTGCGCGACACCGGCGCGGCGCGCGGGGCCAGCAGCGGGCGCAGGTTGCCGATCACGATACCCATGATCAGGCAGGGCACGAACAGCGGCAGTTTCAAACCCGCGGCCAGGATCACCTCGGACAGAGCATAGCCTGCGATAATGGCCATGTTCAGGTACAGCAGCACCCGCATCACCGTCAGGTGGTCGATCTTCGCGGCCGCGTCTGACGGCTCGTCGGGCACGCCGATTGTATGTTCCTCGTCCGGGCGGTTTGGCGACAGGTCGCGCCCTTCGATCAACAGTCGCGCGATGGGGCCGCCGACCAGCGCAGCCAGGACAAGGCCCAGGGTTGCAACCGCAACGCCCAGCTCGGTCGCGCCCTCAAGCCCGGTGACCTGCGCCACCTCGGGCGCCCAGGCGATGGCGGTGCCGTGGCCGCCGATCAGGGCAGCCGAGCCGAACAGAACGCCGGACTGCGCCGGATAGCCGAAGGCCGCCGCCCCCGCCGCGCCGATCAGGTTCTGCGCCACGATCGTCAGCAACGTCAGGATCAGCAGCAGCACCAGAGGCTTTCCGCCCGCGATCAGATCGGACAGCCGGGCGTTCAGGCCGATCCCGGCAAAGAACAGCACCAGCAGGAAATCCCGCGCGGTCAGGTCGAACTCCAGTTCCATCCCGAACAGCAGATACAGCGTCAGAACCACCAGCGAGGCCAACAGACCTCCGGTCACGGGTTCGGGAATGTTGAACCGCCGCAGGACCTCGGCGCGGGCGTTGATCTCGGCGCCCATCAGGTAGACGGCAAAGCCCAGCGTTGCCGTCAGAAATCCGGGGATTTCCACGATGAACCCCATCCCACCCACTCAGTTTTCCGGTTGGGGCGGGCACTCTTCACCGACAACCGTTCCGTCATAGGCCTTTTCGCCGCAGTTGTTCAGGGCATGCCAGGCAAAGCCCGAACCGTCCTGCGTTACAGCTACGATCCGATCAACGCCGTAGTGGATGTTCTTGACCCCTACGAACGCGCGGGCGGATCCGTTCGCCAACGCCTCGGCCAGAGTAGCCGCATCATAGCAGTCGAACCAACCCGGGGCCGTCAGCGGCTCGGCCTCTTCGGCGCTCATGTAGCGGACGGCCAGTTGTTCCGGCTTCAGATCTGTCTGGAAACAAGCCCGATACCGGATCGGAGAGCTGTCGGCGTCGATCGCCTGAAACGCGCTGTAGGCAATTGGCACCGGTTGGCCGGTCGCGGTTTCGGTCAGAACAACATCCTGACCGGGTGAGGGTTCGACCTCGTAGTAGTAGCCGTAGACCTGCAGGTAATACATGCTGACGCCAGCAATGACGGCGCAAGCGACCAACAGAATTGCCAGCATTTTCCCGGTCATGCGCGATCCTCCTGTGGGGTGCGACGAGCCATCAGGCCTCGAAACCCGCGGCCTCGGTCTGCACGAAAGCATCGGCGCATTGCTTGGCCAGCGCGCGCACCCGCCCGATATAGGCCTGCCGCTCGGTCACCGAAATCACGCCGCGCGCGTCCAGGAGGTTGAAGATATGGCTGGCCTTGATGCACTGGTCATAAGCAGGATGCGCCATGATGATCCGCTTGCCCGTTTTGGGGTCAACGTTTTCCTGGCTCAGGATCGCGGCGCATTCTTCCTCGGCCTCTTCGAAGTGGCGCAGCAAAACCTCGGTGTTGGCCACATCAAAGTTCCAACGGGCGTATTCCTCTTCGGTTTGCTTGAAGATGTCGCCATATGTCAGCGGGCTGGGCGATTGCGGGTCGTTGAAGGGCATGTCCATTACGTGGTCGATGCCCAGAACATACATCGCCAGCCGTTCCAGACCATATGTCAACTCGCCCGAGACCGGCGCGCAGTCATGGCCGCCGACCTGCTGGAAATAGGTAAACTGGCTGACTTCCATGCCGTCGCACCAGACCTCCCAGCCCAGGCCCCATGCGCCCAAGGTCGGGCTTTCCCAGTCATCCTCGACGAAACGGATGTCGTGCAGGTCCATGTCGATGCCGATGGCCTGAAGGCTCCCCAGATACAGCTCTTGCAGGTCCGGAGGGCTGGGTTTGATCAGCACCTGGTACTGATAGTAATGCTGCAAGCGGTTGGGGTTCTCGCCATAGCGCCCATCGGTCGGACGGCGCGACGGTTGAACGTAGGCCGCAGCCCAGGGTTTGGACCCCAAAGCCCGCAGGGTGGTTGCAGGGTGGAACGTACCGGCACCGACCTCCATGTCGTATGGCTGCAGGATGGCACAGCCCTTCGAGGCCCAGTAGTTCTGAAGCCGCAGGATGATTTCCTGAAATGAACGTGGTGCGCTGGACGGTTCGGTCATGACATTCCCTTTGGGCGCGGATTTGCCCGGTTCCGGTCGGTTTTGCCCTTCCTATGCAAGGGGCCAAGGGGCGTCAACGGGCCAATGCCCGCCTGCTGTCACTGTGCCGCCACACCAGAAATTCCCCGTATCGTGGGCATAGCGTTTTCACCCCTGAATCGCGTAAGTTGAGGCAAAGCCAAAACACTGCATAAAACGGGCAGAAAATGACACGCATATTCGTTGCAATTCTTTTAATGATTACAGTCGGCCTGCGCGCTGCGTATGCTCAACAGGGGGCCGACGCAGGCGTCTGGGTTCAGGTCGAAGCGCAGCCATCGCTGCGCGAGGCACAGGACCGGGCGCAAGTCTATGCCAATGCCCTGCCTGACGTGAACGGGTTCCGCCTGAACAGCGGCTGGTACGCCATAGTGATCGGCCCCTACCTGCGGGCCGACGCCGAGCAGGTGCTGCGCGTCTACCGGGCCGAACGGCAGATCCCCTCAGACAGTTTCATCACATTTTCAGGCGCCCTGGGGCAGCAGTTCTGGCCAATCGGCGCCAATGTCCTGAACCGCGGCGCAATCACAGCGCCCGTTCAGCCCGAGCCGCAGCCAGAGCAGCCTCAGGCCGGTCTGACACCGCAACCTTCGGACGAGACGAGATCACAGGCCCTGCAGTCCGAGCGGCTGCTGAGCGGACAGGAACGAAAAGACCTGCAAACCGCATTGCAGGCTGCCGGGTTCTACAGTTCGACCATTGACGGGGCATTCGGCCAAGGTACACGCCGGTCGATGGCGGAATGGCAGCGGTTCAACGGCTTTGAACCGACCGGTGTCCTGACGACGGCACAGCGCAAGGCTTTGATGGATGACTACAATGCCCCGCTGATCAGCGTCGGCATGGCGCGTCACGTCGATGATCGCGCCGGGATTTCCGTCGACCTGCCGCTTGGGGTAGTTGCCTTCGACCGATACGAGGCGCCGTTCGCGCATTTCAATTCCAGCGGTGATCTGGACGCACGGGTCGTTTTGATCAGCCAGGAGGGCAGCAAAACCACTTTGCGCGCGCTGTTCGAGGCGATGCAATCGCTCGAGATCGTGCCGCTGAACGGCCCGCGTGAGCTGCGTGGCGACAGGTTTACCATCGAAGGCCGTGGCAACGGGATCGTATCCTATACACAGGCCAATCTGAGCGACGGCAAGATCAAAGGCTTCACCCTTGTCTGGCCTGAAGGCGATGACGCACGCCGCGCCCGGGTTCTGGCCGCAATGACTGCCAGCTTTGAAACCACCGATGGTGTTCTTGATGCTGCGGCTGGCGCCAATGCCGAGCAAAGCATCGACTTGATGTCCGGTCTCCAACTCAGAAAGCCACGGTTATCTCGGTCGGGCTTTTTTGCCGATCCCAACGGTCTGGTCCTGACCGTGGCCGAGGCTGTGCAGAACTGCACCCGCGTCACCCTTGAGGACGGTCAGGAACTGCAAACCGCGTGGAGCGATCCCGAACTGGGCGTGGCGGTCCTGCGCCCCAACAAGACGCTGGCACCGATGGCCGTTGCGGCCTTGAACGAAGCCCAGCCACGCCTGCAATCTGAAGTGGCCGTCGCGGGATACTCATATGGGGGCGCTTTGGGGGCTCCGACCCTGACCTACGGCAAGATCGCCGATATCCGCGGGCTGAACGGAGAGGCCGGTGTGACCCGCCTGAGCCTGACCGCACAACCCGGAGACGCCGGCGGCCCGGTATTCGATGATCACGGCAACGTGGTCGGAATGCTGCTGCCTGCGCGGACCGAGGGGCGCACCCTGCCCCGCGATGTCAGCCTGGCTGCCGCGGCCGACCGCCTTCACGAGATCCTGTCAAAGGCCGGGGCAACGGCTCAGACAGCGCAGGAAACCGGCCAGGTTTCGCCCGACGAGTTGAACCGCCGCGCGACTGGCATGACCGTGCTGGTGAACTGCTGGGGTTGACCGAAAGTCACGAACAGAATTTGAAGGCGCCGCAGGACATTGCGGCGCCTTTTTTCATCCCTTCAAGATATCGGGCGTGACGTGCACAAGGGTCGGCACGGGCGCGTCAAAGGCCGCGCGAACGGCAGCCTGCATTTCAGGTAGCGAGTTTGGAGCGGCCGACCGCGCACCGAAAGCCTCGGCCAGCTTGCAGAAATCAGGGTTGCGCGCGACAACCGCGTTCGGAGCAATCTGGCTGCCGACCATGCTGTCCTCGATCTCTTTCAGCTTGCCGTTGTCCCAAAGGATGATGGGCAGCGACAACCCCAGCTCGACCGCCGCACCCAGTTCCTGCATCGTATAGTGGAACCCGTAGTCACCCGCGATCACGGCAGTTGGCTTTCCGCGCCGCGCAACCGCGCCGCCGATCCCGGCCGGCAGTGCATAGCCCAGAGTGCCGAACCCGGTCGGGTGGTGCCAGTGGTATGGGCGCGCCATGTCCCAGACTTCTTTCGCGACATAGGCGAACTGGGTCATGTCGGAATAGATCATGGTGTCGGCGGGCATCGCTGCACGCAAGGCGTCGGCAACCGGCGCGATACCCGGTCTTTCCGCGTCGACCTCGGCGCGCCAGCGCGCTCGGGCTTCGGCCACCTCTTCCGGCGACCAGCCGGTGGCCGGCTTGCAGTCTTGGGTCGCGGACCACAGTGAATGGGCAAAACTTTCGCCGTCGGCCTGCAGCTTGACCGCCGCCCGGTGCCGGTCGGCCAGAACCTCGGGGTCGAGGTCAACCCGCACCAAGGTCGCCTTGTGGCCCAACCGGTCGCGCCAAAGGTCGACCTCACCCAATTCGGCACCGACCGCGATGACCAGATCGGCCGACCCAATCACCTCGGCACTGCCGGGTCGCGGCAAGGTCGCGCCGAAATCCAGGGTATAGCCGGTGCCGACCAACCCACGCCCCGCATAAGTGGTGAAACAGGCCGCACCGAGCTGAGACAGAATCTGGCGCCACAGGTTAGACCTCGACCCACCACCCAATATGAACAGCGGCCGCCGTGCGATGTTCAGCAGCGACAGAACCGGCGCAATGTCCGGCGCCAGAGCCTTGACCCGCACCGCGTCCTGGTTCGGAAAAGGAGCGGGGTCGGCCTCGGCCTCCAACTGCGCGATCGGGACCTGGATATGCTTGGGGCGCGGACGTTTCAGCGCGAACTCCTCAAAGGCGCGTTCGATCAGGCCATAGGCTGATTGCGCGTCGTTTGCCTGGCAGGACCAGTCGGTCACGCATTCAGCGGCCGCGCGCTGGTCTTTCATCTGGTGCAACTGGCCGCGCTGTGCCTGCGTTTCGCTCAGACAGGAGGACAGAACCAGCATCGGAACCGAGTCGGTATAGCCCTGCCCCATCGGCGTCATGACGTTGCACAGGCCAGGACCGGTGATCACGTAGGCCACGCCGGGCTTGCCCGTCGCCCGTGCATAACCGTCAGCCATGAAGCCCGCGCCCTGCTCATGCCGCGCCAGCACATGAGTAATGCCCGCTTCTTCGATTCCACGGTACATTTCCTGATTGTGCACACCGGGAATGCCGAAAATGACTTCGACCCCCCGATCCTTGAGCATGTGCGAGATTTGGGCGCCCAATGGTCTTTTCATCAGCCTCTCCAGAACCGAATGGTGAACAGGACATACACGGCCATCAGCTCCAGCCGGCCGGTCAGCATTCCGAAGGTCAACAACCACTTGGCCGTGTCGTTCAGCCCGGCAAAATTCCCTGCGGGGCCGATCTGATCACCCAAACCGGGGCCGACATTTGCAAGCGCCGTCGCTGCACCGGATACCGCTGTGATGAAATCCAGACCAGTCAGCGCCAGCGCCCAGGACAGCGCCCCCAGCGACAGCGCGAAGAACATGAAAAAGCTCATGACCGATGTCAGGACATCGCGGCTGATGGCGCGGCCATCATATTTGGGCACGAACACTCCGTGCGGCGACCGGATCCGACTGATCTGAGCCTTGATGGAAGCAATCAGCAATTGATAGCGGAAGATTTTGATGGAGCAGGCCGTAGAACCGGCGCAACCGCCGATCAGGCCGATCATGAAGAACATCATGATCGGAAAACTGCCCCAGGTCATGTAATCGACACTGGCGTAGCCGGTGCCGGAAATGATCGAGGTGATATTGAACAACGACTCGCGCACCGCCTGTTCCCAGTGGTGCGGAAAGACCGATGTAAGAAAGACAGCCATGATCGCCACCAGAACGGCGATCGTGGCCAGAAAGGCCCTGATCTGGCTGTCTTCCAGGATCGAGCCTGTCCGGCCGTTGACGAATTGCACATACCGCACGAACGGCAGCGCAGCCAGGATCATGAATATGGACGCGGCGTATTCCGCGGGCCCCGAGAACGTACCGAACGAGGCGTCATAGTTCGAGAACCCTCCGGTGGACATGGTTGTGAACGCGTGAACGACCGCGTCGAAAAAGTTCATTCCCAAGCCGGCATAAACCAGAGCGCAGGCTACGGTCAGGAATACATAGATCAGCGAAATCTGGCCCGCGATCTCTTGCGCGCGAGGAAGGATTTTCCCCATGGTTTCAAACCCTTCCGAGCGGAAGATCTGCATGCCGCCGACCTTGAGCTCGGGCAGGAAAACCATGGCCACGACAATGATGCCGATCCCGCCCAGCCATTGCAGCAAACCGCGCCACAAAAGCAGGCCACGCGGCAGATCATCCAACCCGGAGATTACGGTCGACCCGGTGGTGGTCAGCCCGGACATGGCTTCGAAATAGGCATCGACAAATCGAAGCTCGGTCTCACCGAACACGAAGGGGATTGCCCCGAACAGCGGCAGCGCGACCCAGACGCCAGTGGTCAGCAAAAAGGTCTGACGGATGGTCAGCCCCTCGCCCACACCGTTCGAGCAGCTCATGGCCAGAACCACGCCGGTCAGGATCGTGATGACACCGCTTTCAAAGAAAACGTTCCACTCGCCCCGACCCTCGATGATGTCCGCAAGCATCGGCAACAGCATGGTCGCCCCAAGTATGGCGACCAGCAAGCCAATCACATATCCGACCGGGCGAAGATCCATCATGACGGGCAGCGTTGGCGCGCCGGCCCGAAAGTGTCAAGCAGATGATCTGTGATCAGTCGTCCATTTTTTCAGCCACGGGCGGCATGGCCGGTGGCTTGGACGGCGCACGCGTGCGGCGCGTGGCCGGTTTCGGTGCCTCGGCGGGTTTGGTTGTTGCAGCCGCTACGGGCTTTTTGGCCTTGGCTTCTTCGGTTGAAGCCGCAGGTTTTGCCTCGGTGGGCTTGGCCTTGGGCGTCACGGCCGTTGCGGGTTTCTCCGATGCGACCGGAGTGACGCGCTGTGCAGGAGTGGCCGTTGCGACGGGCTGCGGCGGTTTTTGAGCCGTTGCAGGCGGCGTTTTGGGCTTGGCTGTGGCCTTCGTGACCGGTTTCGGTGCGGCTTTTGCGGGTGCCTTCGGCTTCGGAGCCGGCTTTGC
The DNA here is from genome assembly GCF_056537165.1 of Ruegeria sp. CG8. Taxonomy (NCBI): domain Bacteria; kingdom Pseudomonadati; phylum Pseudomonadota; class Alphaproteobacteria; order Rhodobacterales; family Roseobacteraceae; genus Ruegeria; species Ruegeria sp. CG8. The sequence goes on from NZ_JBQFRA010000002.1 coordinate 460,933, forward strand.
GACCGTCTTGGCCTTGGCCCGGACCACAGGTTTCGCCTTCTTCGCGGCGGGTTTGGCCGTGGTTCGCGCCACCGGTTTCTTGGCCGACTTCACGGCCGGCTTCGATGGTTCGGTGACCGACGCAACCGGGATCGGGAACACGGTTTGAGCAAATGCCTGCATCATTTTCATCTGGCTGGTCACGGCATAGCCGGCCAGACGCACTGCGGCGGCCTGCAGCTCAAGCTGTTGGGCAATGGGATTCATTCCAAGTCTCTCCTGTAGCAATGAAGCAGCCCGATTTCCGAGGTAGAAAAGCCCTTGCCGTTCCGATCGCGCGGACGGACGAAGGTGTATTGCAGTCCAAGGCGTAACACGTCCCGGCTTCCTTTCGGGGTGGTGCGCCACAACTGACATGGCGCGCCACAGCTGCATTCATCTTCAATGTATGCAAATAATCGCGCGCATGCAGCATTTTCTGCTGCATTGCGGCAAAAAGGCGCCTACCGCCCAATATACGCCGGTTTTCGCGGCGCTTTTCGGGTCAGCCGACGTGGAACAGCGTCGTGAACAGGCGCGGGTCCAGGCTGGTGGATGCAAAAGTCGGCCCCTCGGTCAGAATCGATACCGCATCGTGGCTGTGCAGACTTTCCTGATGGCTGGCGATGACGCGGAAGTCACCCACGTGATGATCGGCCAGCAGCTCGGCACAGAACAGACGCGCGGCGTCTTCGACAAAGATGGGGTTGGCGGCGTTCAGCTCAGCAAAGGCCTGTTCGTCCTCGCGCTTGACCATCACCTGGGTTTCGGTGGGGACGGCACGGCGGCACAGGGCGATCAGATCCTCGAACCACAGGCAATCGGCGTCACAATCGACCACGACCGAAATGCGCGCCACGGAACGCTGCGAATGCGGCGTCGCAAGCTGTCCGCGCACCGACCGGGCGTGTTCGCTGAGTTCCAGCGAGCATGGGCAGGTCGAAGAATAGACATAGTCGAGATGCATGATCTTCTGACGCACGCCGCCTTGCTCGACCAGTTCAAGCGCGATGTCGTAATACTGATATCCCTCAAGCCCCGAACGCAGGCTTTTGACCCGATCGGGATAGGAGAAGCGCATCTGAAGCCTTGCATCGAAACTGTCGAGGTCGGTCAGATAATCGCTCAGCGCAGATTCCATCACCTCGAAACTGAACGTACGCTCGGCATGTTTGTAGAAGGACCGCATGATCCGGGACATGTTGATGCCCTTTTTCTCGGCTTCGAGGCTGACGGTGCCCGTAACCGAGGTTTCCAGCGTCAGGTCCGGACCGTTCTTGCTGTGAAATCGGATCGGCAGGCGGAAATTCGAGATGCCCACATGCTGGATCTGCTGTTTCGCACCGCGGATCAGGCTGGACGGGCCGTTCTGGAGATCGGGCAACGCACATTTGTAGGCTTCGTCAACTTTGAAGTCTTCGGGGTATTCACGTGACATCGCAGGGTAGTTGTCCGGCATCAACCCTGGCACCAAGCGCGCAACCGCCGGATCAAGCTGGCTGATCTCGGCCACGCTGGCGCCCTTTGCCCATTTCCGCAAGACCTTGAGAGCCTCAGCGGCCTCGTCCCGATCAGGTTTTTCGTCAATGTCGCGCGAATGAATGTTCATTGGCTGCGTATCCTCGGTGTGTCGTCAGGCCATGTCTGACTGCGGCGGAAACCACAGTGTAACCCAATACGGGTGAGATAGCAGCCCGGATCGAAAAAACCATCGCAAAACCGCCATTTCCGAACGGATTGCGCCCTTTTACCCGGGCGACATTGCGCGGTTGCCGATGTGTTCAACGGCGCGTGTCCGCCGTCACACCGCAGCAGCCGACAATGCCTGCCGGATATCCTCCAGCAGATCGTCGGCATCTTCGAGTCCGACAGAAAAGCGGATCAAACCGGGCGTGATGCCCAATTCGTCTTTCTGCGCATCGCTCAACCGCTGGTGCGTGGTCGTTGCCGGATGGGTTGCGATGGACTTGGCATCGCCCAGATTGTTCGAAATTACCGGGATCGTCAGCGCGTTCAGGAACCGGAAGGCCGCGTCCTTGCCCCCCTTGATGTCCAGCGACAGGACCGTACCGCCCTTGCCCCCCAGTTGGCTCTGCACCAGAGCGTTCTGAGCATGAGATTTCAGGCCCGGATACATGATCCGCTCCAGCGTCTCATGGCCTTCCAGCGCGTCGGCCAGTTTCTGCGCCGTCTCGGCCTGGGCATTGACTCGCAGGGCCAACGTTTCCAGCCCCTTGAGCATGATCCAGGCGTTGAACGGGCTGAGTGCGCCGCCCGTGTGTTTGAGGTACGGCTCGACCGTTCCGCGAATGAACTCCTTGGCGCCCAGGATCACGCCGCCCAGCGCGCGTCCCTGCCCGTCGATATGCTTGGTGGCCGAGTAAACCACCACATCCGCGCCCTGCGCGATCGCCTGCGAGAACACCGGGGTCGAGAACACGTTGTCGACGATCACGGTGGCCCCCACCGCATGGGCCAGTTCGGCCACGGCGCGAATGTCGATCACTTCGAGCGTGGGGTTCGACATGGATTCGAAGAACACGGCCTTGGTGTCGGGCCGGATCGCGGCCTTCCATTGATCCAGGTCGGTACCGTCGACAAAGGTCACCTCGACACCATAGCGGGTCAGAATATTCTCCAGAATGTACAGGCACGACCCGAACAGGGCCTTGGCCGAAACCACGTGATCGCCCGCCTTCAGCATCGAGGTCAGCGCCCCGTTCACGGCCGCCATACCGGACGCCGTCGCAAAACCATCCTCGGCCCCCTCAAGCGCAGCGATGCGCTGCTCGAACATCGCAACCGTCGGGTTGCCATAGCGGGCATAGATGAACTCGTCCGGGCCAGTCTCGATGAACCGAGCTTCGGCCTGCTCGGCGGTGTCGTAGACGAACCCCTGCGTCAGGAAGATCGCCTCGCTGACTTCGTTGTACTGGCTGCGACGGATACCGCCGTGGACGGCTTGGGTGCGTTTGTTCCAGCTTTCGCTCATGTCTTTACCTTTCGGCCCCGAAACCCGAGGGCAAATCAAAAAAACCCCAGACGCGGTCAAGCGAAAGGGGTCTTTCATCCTGACCTTTTAGCGGTGTTGTTTAGCGTGGCCCGCAATCCGGTAACAAATCGCCACGTGGTTTCTGGATTGCGCATACGCCTCGGGCGCGCGGGCGTCAAGCCGCGACATCCACCGCGCACTTGCCCTTTGCGGCGAATGGCTCATGATCGTCCCGCAACACGGAGGCTCCATGACACACCCGATCGACCTGTATTTCTGGCCCACGCCAAATGGCTGGAAAGTATCCATTGCCCTTGAAGAGATGGGGCTGCCCTACCAGACCCACCTCATAAACATCGGCAAAGGCGATCAGTTCGCGCCCGAGTTTCTGAAAATTTCGCCCAACAACCGGATGCCTGCGATCGTCGACCCAGACGGCCCGGATGGCGCACCGATCTCGGTTTTCGAAAGCGGCGCGATCCTGATGTATCTGGCCCGCAAGACCGGCCGGTTCTACGGGTCGACCGAGCGTGACCGGATCGCGGTCGAGGAATGGCTGATGTGGCAGATGGGTGGCGTCGGACCGATGGCGGGACAGGCGCACCACTTTCTGAAATATGCACCCCAGTTGGACCCGCCACAGGACCTGCCCTATGCCAAAGACCGCTATCGCACCGAGGTTGCACGTCTGTACGGCGTTCTGGACAGGCGCCTTGCCGACAACGAGTATGTTGCCGGCGACTTCTATTCGATCGCCGATATGTCGATTTGGGGCTGGGCAAGCCTGTGGGAGGGTCAGCAGCAGACGCTGGAGGACAAGCCCCACTTTGCCCGGTGGCTGGAGACAGTGGGAGCCCGTCCCGGAGTTCAGGCGGGACGTGCCCTGCATGCCGAGCTGCGCGGAGATCATCGCAGCATAGACGCGCAGAACGTTCTGTTCAAACGGTAGCGTTCACAAAATGATGAAATTTCAGGCAACTAGGAGGGAATCGCACCTCTTTCTGCATCAAGACCCCGACGACAGTTGAATTGCGCGTTTGTCGCTCTGTAACTACAAGCGGTAACAAGGAGTTAAGGTTTGGCGACATTCAATTTCACGGTTCCGATTTACGGGTTCGACCAATGGACCGGCGCATCGACGAACAACACTGTCGGCTATCCTGTCGGAACGACCTTTTCCCTGAATGCTGGTGCCGCGCTGACCGTCATAAACGTCGAGGATGACGACGGCACGGCCAGCCAGCTGTTTTCGGACGGTTACATCGACACGCCCGGAGACGGGTCGTCGCCCAGTACGGCCAACAACGACCAGGTATTGAGCCAGGCGGTGACGATCAACGGACAGACCTTTCAGCCCGGCGATCAGGTCGAGCTTGAGTTCGGTTTTACGACAACTTCCGGCGACACGTTCTGGGTCATTCGCATCGACGGTGTGAATGTCGGCATCAGCGGTCCTGTCTTGCCAACGCCCGGTACGACCTATGAGGTTGCCGGCAGCAGTGATGGTCAGGCATCGCCGATTTCGAATGTCCCATGCTTTACCGCCGGCACACTGATCACCACCAAGGACGGGACAACAAGGATCGAAGACTTGTCGGTCGGAGATCTGGTTCTGACCTACGCCGGCAGCTATGAACCGATCCGCTGGATCGGGCGCCGTGAGCTGGACAGCGTCGACTTCTCCGCCAATCCGAAACTGGTTCCCATCCGGATTTCCGCCGACGCGCTCGGCGCAGGGCTGCCAACGCAGGACCTGACCGTTTCACCCCAGCACCGCATTCTGGTGCGGTCAAAGATCGCGCAACGCATGTTCAACACCAACGAGGTGCTGGTTTCGGCCAAGTCGCTGCTGCCGCTGGACGGCATTGACCGGGTCTGTGCCACGGAATCCGTTCGCTATTTCCACCTTCTTTTCGACGCGCATCAGGTCATCTTTGCCAACGACACCCCAAGCGAAAGCCTGTTCGCCGGTCCCGAAGCGCTGAAATCCATCCCCGAGGCGGCTCGCAACGAGATATTGGCCCTGTTCCCCGAGCTTAAGGACCCCGGCTTTGAACCGCGGCCAGCCGCCCTGATCCCAAAGGGTCACAAGCAGCGCGGTCTGATTTCGCGTCACTTCAAGAACGGTCAAGCACTGTTGGCCTGATCTTCATTGGGTATTTTCTGATCTTGGTCGGAGTGTGCGTGACCTACCGTCAGGTCCTTCGACAGACGAACGTGGTCGCTGACAGTGGCATCGTCATGCCCTGCGGACCAAAGACGCGCTTCAATTCAGAGAACATCCGCGCCGCCACGTCCGCGGGTTCCACACCGCCGCGCTCTCGTACTTCATCGACCAACGGGTTGCCAAAAACCAGAGCGTGGGCAAAGGCTTCCGGGTTGACGATGGTCTTCGTCAACCGGATCGTTTCGTGTTCGATATCCGTCCAGCTTGCGGCCCTCAGATCAGCCCGGACAGCCTCGGGGTCACCATAGTGAAACGGTACCTTGTAGAATCCCGGCGGATCCTGCGGAAAGAAATGCGCCCCCACATCGTGCGCGACTTGCGAGAACGGGTTTTCGGACATCGGGCTCCACACGTTGAAAACATAGCGCCCACCCGGTCTGAGCACCCGCGCCGCCTCATGGAACGAAGCGGGTTTGTCGGGAAAGAACATGACCCCGAACTGGCAGGTAATCAGGTCGAACGCGCCGTCTTCGAACGGTAGATCCATCGCGTTGACGACCGCGAACTCGACGTTGTCCGCCGCCGAGAATTTGGCCTTTGCAACCTCCAGCATGGGCGCGTTCAGGTCCGAGATCAGAACTTGGGCCTCGCTCGGCAGCACATCGCACAGCTTGCGGCTCAGGATCCCCGTACCCGCGGCCAGTTCAATGGCCTTGGCCACCGGCTCTTCGGCGCAACGGGCGGCAAGTCTGTCTGCGTAGTCAGTGAAAATATTCGGGCCCAACCCCGCGTCGTAATGACTTGGAATATTGCCCACGAAACCAGCCGAATTTGTTGACATCTGCGCTCCCCCCCCCGGCAACCGCATGATGCAAAAGACTAGCCGAAATTGCGCGTTTTGGCGAACTCATTGTGCTCTGCAGTCGGCTGGGGCCGGTAGGCATCCGCCCCGTCACCCCGCACCAGCAGGTCCAGCATGCCCGATATGTCCTCGATCTCTTCCGCGATCACATGGGTCACCGCATGGGCCCGCTGCATCCGCCCGGTTACCCGCAGCAACCGCCCCGAGATCACCGCTCGGCGGAACCGCTCATAGATCTTGCGCCAGACAATCACGTTCACGATGCCGGTCTCGTCTTCGAGCGTGATGAAGATCACCCCTTTGGCCGTACCAGGCCGCTGCCGCAGGATCACCAATCCCGCCACAGCAACCCGCGCACCCTCGGGCGGGTCGTCCAGTCGGTCGGCTGGAAGGCAAGCCGGTGGTCTGGGCCATGGGCGGCCCGAACTGGGCTGTGGTGTCGATGCGATACGCATAAGAACAAAAATAGAACAAATGCCCTGAATGTCCAGATGCAGGGGACCGAAACCACAGCCAGAAAGGTCATGCGCTACGCGCGACCGCAGCGCAGACAAGGGTCACTTGGCGTCATGCGCGTTGAACGTGGCCAAACCTTCCCGCAGAACCGCCTTGGCCTTGGCCAGGTCATCCCCGTCCAACGCATCCAGCGCCCGCAAAACGTCACTGCGCAACCGCAGAGCCTTGGGGCCCGGTGCTCCGACCGGATGAAGCTCATCGTCATTCGCTGCTGCCAATGCACCATGGCTGATCCCGTCGATCACCTCCACGATTTTCGCCTGGCTTTCGCCAAACCACGCGGCAATGTCATGCTCGGCATCGCCCCGCTCGTTCATCCCAACCACAATCTTTGCGTCCTGAACCGTCAACGGCATCTGCTCACTCCCTTATCAAATCACGGTCACACGACCAGAACACAAATCCATGCACGCAACAATCGAAACCGCTATCCGAGCCTCAACCTTTGATGGAATAAACCGGTCAAACCACTCGGTTGCGGCGCGAACGCGTGGAATTTGGGCGACAATGACGGACCGTTTGCCCGATCACGCCCCGATTGGTCGCAAATGGCACTGGAAAGACCTAAATCCCTTGACTAATGAGGAACCTGAACACCGCAGAAGGAAGACGCGAGCAATGGCAAAGATCACCTATGTCGAGCATGGCGGCAACGAACACACAGTCGACGTCGCCAACGGCCTGACCGTCATGGAAGGCGCCCGTGACAACAACATTCCCGGCATCGAGGCCGATTGCGGCGGCGCTTGCGCCTGCTCGACCTGTCACGTCTACATCCATCCCGATTGGGTCGAGAAACTGCCTGCCAAGGACGACATGGAAGAAGACATGCTGGACTTCGCCTACGAGCCCGACCCGGCCCGTTCGCGACTGACCTGCCAGATCAAGGTGACTGACGAACTGGACGGGCTGGTCGTCGAGATGCCGGAAAAGCAGATCTGATGCGACGACGCATGCCCCGCTCGTCCGGCGGCATGCGCTGCGGCTTCAAAGCGCCGCGTCCGGCGGTGCGCTTTTGGCCATGCCGGGTGCGCGGCGCGCTGATGGCTGCATGCCTGTGGCTGGCGGGTCCTGCCTTGGCCGCCGAAACCATAGCGACCGCCCGCTACACGGATCCGACCACCCGCTATCCCCACGGCGTCTTGGGTGACCAGATCGAATGGGGTTCGATTGAACTCACGCTTTCAAATGGCAAGCGCCGCAGCTTCGCGCTGCCCGATCATCTGGTGTTCGAAGATCTCGCGCCCCGCGTGTTCGACGTCACGGGCGACGGTCTTCCAGAAGTCATCGCGGTGGAGAGTGACGCACGACAGGGCGCGCGCCTTGCCATCTACGGCCCGCAGGGCCGCATGACGGCGACACCGCATATCGGCACCCGTTTCCGTTGGCTTGCCCCGGTCGGAGCCGCCGACCTCGACGGCGACGGACATGTCGAAATCGCCTATGTCGATCGCCCCCACTTGGCAAAAATCCTGCGCATCTGGCGCTTTGCCGACGGCCAACTGACGGAAATCGCCGCGCTCCCCGGCCTGACCAACCACCGGATCGGAGAGGATTTCATTTCAGGCGGGCTTCGCTCCTGCGACGGCCAGCCTGAGTTGATCGTCGCCAGCGCCGATTGGCGCCGGATCATTGCCGTCCGCTACGATGGCGGCTGGCAAACCCAGGATCTTGGCCCGTTGAAAAACCGACAAGCCCTTATGAGCGCGCTGAACTGCTGATCCGGGGTTCATCTGGCCAAGAAATCCCGAGGTGAGGCCGTCGGCCGAGGCCCCCCGTTCCCTGCAGGCCGTCAAACGTCAAAGCGCCCGCCAACCGATATCGCGGCGATAGAAGCCGCCCGGCCAATCGATGGCCTCGACCATCGCATAGGCGTTGTCCCGCGCCTCCTGCAGTGTTGCTCCGCGCGCCGTCACGTTCAGAACCCGGCCCCCTGAGGCCACAATCTGCCCGTCCTGCGCTTTGGTGCCTGCGTGAAAAACCATTTGGCTGCTGTCCTCGGGCAAGTCATCCAGTCCGTTGATCACGCTGCCTTTTTCATATGCCCCGGGATAACCCTGTGCGGCCATCACCACGGTCAAGGCGTGATCGTCGGCCCAGTTGACCCGCGCCTCGTCCAGCCGCCCTTCGGCCGCCGCATGCATCAGGTCCAGCGCCTGCGCCCCCAGACGCATCATCAGCACCTGACATTCCGGGTCGCCAAAGCGCACGTTGTATTCCACCAGCCGCGGTTGCCCATCCTTAATCATCAGCCCGGCATACAGCACCCCCTGAAACGGCGTGCCACGCCGGGCCATCTCGGCCATCGTCGGGCGCACGATCTCATCCATCGCCCGCTCCTCAATCTCAGGACTTAGTACCGGGGCCGGAGAATAGGCGCCCATGCCGCCGGTGTTCAGGCCGGTATCGCCCTCGCCCACGCGCTTGTGGTCCTGCGCGGTGCCGACCGACAGGATGTTCTCGCCGTCACACAGCACGAACAGCGAGGCTTCTTCACCGTCCATGAACTCCTCGATCACCACCTCGGCCCCGGCCCCGCCGAAGGCGCCGCCGAACATGTCGTCCACGGCCTCCAGCGCGGTCGCCTCGTCCATCGCCACGATCACGCCCTTGCCTGCGGCCAGGCCATCGGCCTTGACCACGATCGGCGCGCCCTGCTGGCGGATATAGGCCTTGGCCGGCTCGGCCTCGGTGAACCGGGCATAGGCGGCGGTGGGCGCACCGGCCGCATCGCAGATCTCCTTGGTAAAGCTTTTCGAGGCCTCCAGCCGCGCGGCCTCGGCCGAGGGGCCGAACACCAGAATCCCCGCCTCGCGCAGCCGGTCGGCCACTCCGGCGGCCAAGGGCGCCTCGGGGCCAACGATCACGAAATCAATCGCGTTTTCCTCGGCAAAGCTGACCACCGCACCGCCATTCTCGATATCCAGCGCCGCACAATCGGCGATCTGCGCGATCCCGGCATTGCCCGGCGCCACGATCAGGCGGTCGCATTTGGGGTTCTGCATCACCGCCCAGGCCAGGCTGTGTTCGCGCCCGCCGCTGCCGAGAATGAGGATGTTCATGAAAGTCTCCGATCTGCTTGGCCTTGCCTGCGCGGCGTTCTAAGCTGCGCGGGCAATCGAAACAAGGCGCTGAAATGTCCGACCTGCTTGACGATCCGATTCCCGGCCAGAATACCCCCGAATACACCGTGTCCGAGATCTCGGGCGAGGTGAAACGCACGCTGGAAGGCACATTTGGCCGAATCCGCGTGCGGGGCGAGGTCGGGCGCGTGTTCAAGGCGCGCTCGGGGCACTTGTACTATGACATCAAAGACGACCGGAACGTGCTGGCCTGCACCACCTGGAAAGGCCAGATCGCGGGCCTGTCGGTGGTGCCGGAAGAGGGGCTCGAAGTCGTCGTCACGGGCCGCCTCACCGCATTTGGCGCGCAGTCGAAATACAACCTGAACGTCGACGAGGTGGCCGTAGCCGGGCAAGGCGCGCTGATGGCGCTGCTGGAAAAACGCAAGAAACAGCTCGAATCCGAAGGGCTGTTCGCGCCCGAGCGCAAGAAACCCCTGCCCTTCCTGCCGCAGATCATCGGCGTCGTCACCTCGCCCTCGGGCGCGGTGATCCGCGACATCCTGCATCGCCTGCGTGACCGTTTCCCGCGCAAGGTGCTGATCTGGCCCGTGGCCGTGCAGGGCGCCAATTGCGCGTCCGAGGTCGCCAACGCGATCCAGGGCCTCAACCGCCTGACACCCGGCGGCGCGCTGCCCCGCCCCGACCTGATCATCGTCGCCCGCGGTGGTGGCTCGATCGAAGATCTGTGGGGCTTCAACGAGGAAATCGTGGCCCGCGCGGCCGCCGCGTCCGAGATCCCGCTGATCTCGGCCGTGGGGCACGAAACAGACACAACCCTGATCGACTATGTCTCGGACCGCCGCGCGCCCACCCCCACCGCCGCCGCCGAACTGGCTGTGCCCGTGCGCATGGAACTGCTGGCCTGGACCGGCGAACAGGGCGCGCGTCTGTCCCGCGCGGCCACCGACGCGGTACAACGCCGAGCCCAACGCCTGCGCGATCTGTCGCGCGCCCTGCCGCGCCCCGAGACCTTGCTGGACGGGCCGCGCCAGCGACTGGACCTGATTGCCGATCGTCTGGCCCCGGCCTTGCAACGCGGTGTGCAGAACCGCCGCCTGCAGGTGGTGGAACTGTCGGGGCACCTGCGCCCGTCAACGTTGCGCAACCTCGTGGCCGCGCGGCGCGACACGCTGCGCAACCTGTCCTCGCGCCTGTCGATCCGCCCGATCCAACGCGACATCCAGCAGCAGCGCGACCGAGTCAACCAACTGGCCCAGCGCATGACGGCCGCGCAGACCCTGCGGGTGGACCGGCTCCGCCAGCAACTGGATGCGACTGACCGGTTGCGCGAGACGCTCAGCTACAAAGCCACGCTTCAACGCGGCTACGCCGTGGTGCATTCCGAAAGCGGCGTGGTCACCACAAAGGCGCAAGCCAGCAAGCACGCTGCACTGACCATCGAGTTTGCCGATGGAAAATTGAAGACCGCACCGCTGTCCGGGACGACCCCGACCGCCAAGAAACCGTCCAAGCCACCAGCCCCGGATCAAGGATCGTTGTTCTGACGAAGGCCCACGTTCAGACGCCGACCTCGGGCCCGTAACAGATCATATCTTCGTCGACGTCGGCTGCTTCGTACAGTTCGGTGGCTTCGGGGTTGCCCTCGAACTGCGCGATTAATCCCTGGGACGAGCGGGTAAAGACCCAGCATTGCGGGTCGGGGCGGTCTTCGTAAACAAAGCAAATCTGGCCGTTCTGTTCATACCAGATGCCCTCCTTGCAATCGCCATCCAGAAACGACCAGACCACGCGCCGGTTGGGCAGATACCGTTCGACGCCATAGGTCGTTCCACCAAAGCCGTAGAACAGGGTTTTGCCGCGTGTATAGGCATCGAATTCTGCCCCTGACAAAGTCTGCGCGACGACCGGCTGGGCCAGCAAAGATCCGAGAATCAACGAACGTATCCACATCGTTTCATTCTGGCAGATGCCACGGCCGCGCGCCAATCTTGGAACGCCCTGCCCCAACGTTATGGGTTGAGCGTAAACTCAGTTCGCGGCGACACTGAATTGCATCGGAGCCATCGGAAGGCAGGACATGACGATACTCGTACTCGCAGCGCTGGCCTGTGCCCTGGCCTACCTGGCCCTGACGGCCCGTCCGGCCAGCCTGCTACGCACGGCGCTGAAAACCGCAAGCGTCGCCCTGTTGGCGGTCGAGGCCGCGGTGCAGTCCGGCCCTCTGCTTCTGATCCTGGCGCTGTCTCTCTGCGCCTTGGGCGACGCCCTTCTGTCGCGTGAGACCGACGGCACCTTCATGGCCGGCATCGGGGCATTCGCCGCCGGGCATCTGGTATACATCGCCCTGTTCCTGACCCATCCGACAAGCGACACCGCCCTGATCCTGGACAAACCCGGATACGCCTGGTCGTTGGTCATTCTGGGGATCGTGATGGCCACGCTGCTGGCCCAGCGGGCCGGTGATCTGCGCGGACCGGTCCTGGCCTATATCCCGATCATTCTGGGCATGGGCATCACCGTTCTGGCCCTGCCCGAGGCCGGAGCGCTGCGATGGGCGCTGCCGGCCGCGATGGCCTTCATCGCCTCGGACCTGATCCTGGCAACCGAAAGGTTCCTGCTGCCGTCCGGCCACCCGGCCCTGCGGCTGACCCCCTATCTGGTCTGGCCGCTCTACTGGGGCGCGCAGTTCGGCTTTTTCCTGGCCTTCACCTGACCCTTTGCAACTGCCGCCATTCCGCATTAGGTGAAGGGAACACCTGCGGAGACCAAGATGGCGTTTTTTACCAAGCTCAAGGACCGGCTGTTCAAATCCTCGTCCCGCCTCGAACAGGGGCTTGACGCAATCGTCGAGGACGGCGGCGAAGAAACCGCCGCCCCCGACCCGGTGATCCCCCAGCCTGAGCCCGAGCCGCAACCCGTCCCGGAAATCCCCGAACCCGCACCCACACCGCAACCGGTCGAGACACCGTCGCCCGAGCCGGCCGACCCAACGCCCGCCCCGCCGCCGCCGGAACTGCCGGAACAGGCGCAGTCCAAGGGCCTGATCGGGCGTCTCTTCGGTCGCGGCGATGCCGGGCCGGTGGTGCGCCGCACGCTCGACGACGACATGCTCGAACAGCTCGAGGAACTGCTGATCGCCTCGGACATGGGTGTCGACACCGCCCTGCGCGTCACCGCCAACATGGCCGAGGGGCGCTATGGCCGCAAACTCTCGACCCAGGAAATCAAGCAACTGCTGGCGCAGGAAATCGCCCGCGTAATGGAGCCGGTCGCCAAACCGATGCCCCTCTACCCCAAGCGCCCGCAAGTGGTGCTGGTGGTGGGCGTCAACGGCTCTGGCAAGACGACGACCATCGGCAAGCTTGCCAGCCAGTTCAAGGCAGCAGGCAAAAAGGTCGTCATCGCAGCGGGCGACACCTTCCGCGCAGCCGCCGTGGAACAGCTGCAGGTCTGGGGCGACCGCGCCGGAGTTCCAGTCCTGACCGCGCCCGAAGGCTCCGACCCCGCCTCGCTGGCTTTCGACGCCCTGACCAAGGCGCAAGCCGAAGGCGCCGACCTGCTGATGATCGACACCGCCGGCCGCCTTCAGAACCGCGCCGATTTGATGGAGGAGCTGGCCAAGATCGTCCGCGTCATTCGCAAGATCGACGAAACCGCGCCCCACAACACCCTGCTGGTGCTCGACGCCACCACCGGCCAGAACGCGCTCAGCCAGGTGGAAACCTTCCGCAAGCTGGCCGATGTCTCAGGCCTGGTGATGACCAAGCTCGACGGCACCGCCAAGGGCGGCGTACTGGTGGCGCTGGCCGACAAGTTCGGTCTGCCGATCCACGCCATCGGCGTCGGCGAACAGATCGACGATCTGGCCCCCTTCGACCCCGAGGAATTCGCCGCCGCCCTGACCGGGCTCGACAGCAACTGACCTTCATCTGGCCCTAAATATCCTCGGGGGTCTGGGGGTGGAAAACCCCCAGCCTCTCCACCAGCGAAAGACCCTCAGCGTGAGCGACTGGCTGATCTCCCTCGAAGGCACCGAGGCCGGACACAGGCTGGCCCTTGGCCTCGCCCTGATGGCGGCCTTCCTGCACGCGGTGTTCGGCGCGCTGCAGAAGGGTCGGCACGACCCCTGGCTGTCGCGAGGGGCGATTGACGCCTGTTATTGCCTGATGGCTGCGCCCTTTGCGTTCTTCGTCGTGCCCTGGCCCGAACCCTTCATGTGGCCGATATTCGCCGTCGTCTGGCTGATCCATGTCGCCTACAAGACACTGCAGGCGATGGCCTATACCAAAGGGTCCTACACCGTGGTTTACCCGGTGGTGCGTGGCACCGGCCCGCTGTTCACGGTCATAGGCGCCTATCTTCTGTTCAATGAAACCTTCTCGCCGACCCAATGGCTGGGCGTCGCCGTGCTGTTGACGGGCATCTTCGGGTTGGCCGCCTACAATTTCCGCTTCCTGGAAACCAACCGCGAGACTTTGGGCATCGCATTGGCCCTTGCGGTTGCAACCGGCCTCTTCGTGGCGCTCTACACCACCTATGACGCCTACGGCATCCGCGCCACGGCCGATCCGTTCACCTTTCTGGCCTGGTTCTTCATGATCGACGGGGCCACAATGCCGATCTACGCGTTCCTGCGCTGGCGGGCGATGGTTCACCGCCCGGCAATCGGGCCTTTGATGCTGCGGGGGCTTGCAGGCGGGCTGATCGCCCCCATGTCTTTCGGAGCGATCATGCTGGCCACCCGGCTGGACAAGGTCGGCGAAGCCGCGGTGCTGCGCGAAACCTCGACCGTCTTTGCCGCGCTGATCGGCTGGCTGGCCCTGAAAGAGACCGTGGGGCCTCGGCGCATTATCCTGATGGCATTGATTGCATTGGGCGCGGTAATAGTTGAAATGGGCGGGTGAACAGCAGGACGACAGGCATGGCAGACAAGAAAGAGATCAATCCGTTTTTGAAACAGGTGCTGGAATTGGGACCACCGCTGGCCTTCTTCTTCATCTACCTGCGCCTGCGCGACGACAGCTTTCTGATCGGCGGCACCGAATATTCCGGCTTCATCGTGGCCACCATCATCTTCGTTCCGCTGATGCTGGGGGCGATGGGCATCCTGTGGTATCTGACCGGCAAGCTCAGCCGGATGCAGATCTTCACCGCCATCATGGTCATCTTCTTCGGTGGCCTGACCGCCTGGTTCAACGACGAGCGGTTCTTCAAGATGAAGACCACGCTGGTCTACGGGTTCTTCTCGCTGATGCTGGGCATCGGCCTGCTGCAAGGCAAATCCTACCTCGCCTATGTGCTAGACGAGATGCTGCCCATGCGCCACGAGGGCTGGATGATCCTGACCCGCCGCCTGTGCGCCTGTTTCGCCGTGCTGGCGGTGGCCAATGAACTGGTTTGGCGCACCCTGTCCACCGATCTTTGGGTCAAGATCGAAACCTTTGGCTTTCCGATCGCTTTGATGGGGTTCCTGATGCTGCAATTCAGCATCCTGCAAAGCTATATGGACGATCCGGACAAGCAGTAACGCGTCCCTGATACGGGCCGGCGGACCTTGGGGAAACCTTCGGAAAACCGGATAAAATCCTTGGCTTAGCTTCAAAGCTGTGGAAAGCTGGGAAACCACCCACACCACTCATCCGGAGAACCGTGTCTTCCATGACCGCCTTTCCGAACAGCGGGTTCCTGTCCGAAGCTTCAGACCGGCTTCGTGATATGCTCTCTGCGCTAGCCACTTCTGTCTCGCTGGACCGCGGCGAGGTCTTGTTCGAACAAGGCGACGAGGGGGACGCCCTCTACGCTTTGCTGGAAGGCGCTTTGGAGGTGTCCTTCCTGGCCATGAGCGGGCGCAAGTTGGCGCTCAGCCTGATGCGCCCGGGCGAGGTTTTCGGCGAAATCGCACTCTTTGACAGCGGCCCGCGCACCGCCACAATCACCGCAGCCGAGCCGTCGCGTGTACTGCGCGTGCGCCGCAAGGATCTGATGGAACAAATCCGCAAGCACCCCGAACTGGCCGAGGACATGATCCGGCTGGCCGGACTGCGCATGCGCTGGATGGGGGCGCAGTTGAACGAGCAGGTATTCCTGCCGATGCCTGTGCGACTTGCGCGAAAGCTTCTGCTTCTGGCCAACCAGCAGGACGCGCCGTCCGAACGCATCGCCCTGTCGCAGAGCGAGCTAGCGGAATTCGTCGGCGCGACGCGCGAGGCGGTATCCAAGACGATCTCGACGTGGAAACGCTCGAACGTGGTCGAGGCTTCACGCGGTGGGCTGCAGATCCACGACTTTGACGCCCTGCGCCAACTCGCCGAATCCGATCTGATCTGACCTGCTGCCCGGAAAATGACCCGGATGTGATCCGCTTCACATACAACGGGATTCGCTTCAATTAGGTAATGAATTGTTACCGTAGGGTGCCAGAGTATCATCCCCGATATCTGTCCACTGGCATCTCCCTGCACCAGAGCCACGCGCCTCCCCGGCGTGTGGCTCTTTTGATTCATGCAGCCAAAACGAAAATCGGCCGGAGCATCTGCCCCGGCCGATCATGTTGACCAAACTGGCTGCCCTACTCTTCGAGGCTCAGCGCGACGAAGCGCGGATCGCCACCGCGGCGCACCAGCAGCAGCAGCGACTTGCGCCCTGCCTCCCGAGCCTCGTCCATCCGATCCTCGAGATCGGAGATCGACGACACTTTCTGCTGACCAGCCTCGGTGATCAGGTCGCCTGCCCGCAGGCCCTTGGCGTAGGCTTCGGAGGCCTCATCCACATCCGTCACAACCAGACCATCTGCGTCCGCGTCCAGACCCAGATCTTCGCGCAACGTGTCGGTCAGCGGCGAAATCGTCAGGCCAAGGATGTCTGCATTCTCGTCCAGCGGCGCCTCTTCCGCACCATCATCATCGCCGGTTTCCGCACGCTCGGCATCCTCGCGACGCCCAAGAGTGACAAGCACGGTCTGAGTGCTGCCGTCCCGCTGAACAACCACGCGCACGGACTTGCCGACCGGTGTCTCACCGACCTGCCGCACCAATCCGCGCGTGTCCTTCACCTCGACACCATCAAAGCTGAGAATCACATCCCCTGCGAGCAGACCCGCTTCTTTGGCAGGGCCGTCCGGCACATCGCTGATCAGCGCGCCGCCCGGCTTGTCCAGGCCCATCGCCTCGGCCATATCCTCGGTCACGTCCTGAATGCGGACACCCAGCCAGCCGCGGCGGGTTTCGCCGAATTCCCGCAACTGATCGACAACCTTGGACACCACGTTCGACGCCATCGAAAACCCGATACCGATCGACCCGCCATTCGGCGACAAGATCGCGGTGTTCACACCGATTACCTGACCGTCCATGTTGAACAGAGGACCGCCTGAGTTGCCCCGGTTGATGGCCGCATCCGTCTGGATATAGTCGTCATAGGAACCGCTGAGCTCGCGATTGCGCGCCGACACGATCCCGGCAGATACCGAGAACCCCTGGCCCAGCGGGTTGCCCATGGCAACCACCCAGTCCCCTACAAGCGCTGTGTCGCTGTCGCCGAAAGTGACGTATTTCAGCGGACCCGACGCCTCGACCTTGAGCAACGCAATGTCCGTTTTCTCATCCGTTCCGATAACCTTGGCCGGCAGCTCCTTTACGGGCTGACCATCGCCGGGGAAGAACTCGATCAGAATTTCATCCGCCTCTGCGATGACGTGATTGTTGGTGACGATGTAGCCATCCTCGGAAATCACGAACCCCGATCCCAAGGCATTGCTGCGGCGCGGGCGATTGTCCTGGTCGCCATTGCGGTCCTGGAACTCGCGGAAAAAGTCCTCGAACGGGGAACCCTCGGGAACGATCCCCTGCGCGCCCGACTGCCCCTCGATCAGGGTCGTCGTGGTGATGTTGACCACGGCCGGGCTGATCCGGTTGACCAGCGGCGCCAGGCTTTCCTGACGGGCCTGTGCAGCCAACGTCTGCAGCAACAAAAGGGAAACCGCGGCAAAAGCCAGCCACAAAAGCCGCGCCATCGTCACCACATCGTCCCGGCGGACGGATACACTGCGTGCTACTGCCTGCACTTGGTCTCTCCTTGTCGACATTGTTCTGTTGGTGGCTGCCTGAGCAGCTTGCTGGGAAACAATGTAGTCAGTTTGTGACCGCCCGCAACTCGGGAAGTTGAGGAATTCACTGCCAGTTTACTCCAACCGATCAAAACCCCAGCCGATTGGCCGTCCACAACAGGACGAAGCCACTGACCACACACAGAAGTCCGACCAGTCTGCGGGCCGGTTCGGGGATGCTGCGCAACGCCTCAAGCATCCGCTCGACAAGCGAAGGGGCCAGCGCATAGGCCAGCCCCTCGACAATCAACACCAGCCCGAAGGCCAGCAGGATCATACCCATTATTGGGAGGCCGGCGCGGCGGGCGCCGAACGGCCTTGCGGAGATCCGAGGTAGTTGAAGAACTCGGAATCCGGGCTGAGCACCAGCGAGCTGTTGCCGCCTTTCAGAGCGTTCTCATAGGCCGAAAGCGAGCGGTAGAACTCGAAGAACTCCGGGTCCTTGCCATAGGCTTCGGCAAAGATCGCGTTCCGTTCGGCATCAGCCTCACCGCGAACGATCTCCGCCTCACGGCGGGCCTCGGAGACCAGTTCGACCACGGTCCGGTCAGCCTGGGCACGGATCCGCTGTGCAGCTTCTTCACCGCGCGCCACTTCGTCGGCCGCCTCGCGTTCCCGCTCGGCGCGCATCCGGGCAAAGGTCGCTTCGAGGTTGGCCTGCGGCAGGTCGGTACGTTTCAGGCGAACGTCGATCACCTCAAGGCCCAGATCGCGGGCCTCGGCGATCGCGCCGTTGCGAATGCGCAGCATCAGCGCCGCCCGGTCCGAGCTGAGAATGTCATTCGAGCTTACCGAACCCAGAACCTCGCGGGTTTTGGCGCGCAGGATCGAATCCAGACGCTGCTCCGCTGTGTCGATGCCACCGGCACCCACGGCCTCACGGAACTGCCGCACATCGGTGATCCGATAGCGCGCGAAGGCGTCGACCACCAGGCGGCGGTCATCCAGCGGCGTGACTTCCAGCGGCCCGACCTCGCGGCTTAGAATACGGTCATCGTAGCGCACGACCTCCTGAATGACCGGAATCTTGAAGGCCAGGCCCGGGTCTTCCTTGACGTCGATCACGCGACCGAATTGCAGAACCAGCGCTTTTTCACGCTCGTCCACGATGAAGATCGCTGAGAGGGCGATCACAATAACCACGAAAATGGCAGGTAGGAGAAAGGTTGATTTACGCATGTCTTAGTTCCCCTCACCCGAGTTGCGGCGCAGTTCGTTCAGCGGCAGATAAGGCACGACGCCCTGCCCCTGGCCTGTTGCGCTGTCATCCAAGATGATCTTGTCCACGTCGCCCAGAACCTGCTCCATCCGTTCAAGGTACAGACGTTTGCGGGTCACATCCGGAGCTTTCGAGTATTCTTCGAGAACCGCGCCAAACCGGCTGGCCTCACCCTGAGCTTCGTTCACGACCTGTGCCCGATAGCCTTCGGCCTCTTCCAGCACCTGCGCGGCTTCACCACGCGCGCCGGCCAAAACCCGGTTCGCATAGGCATCGGCCTGCTTCTCCAGCCGGTCGCGTTCCTGTCCAGCCGACTGAACCTCGCGGAAGGCATCCTTTACCGGTTCCGGTGGGTCGGCGCCGTCAAAGTTCACACGGACGATGTTGATACCCGAGTTGTAGCTGTCCAGAGTCGACTGGATCAGTTCCTCAAGCCGTTCGGCGATGATAGCACGGTCGCGGTTCAGGATCGGCGCGAGGTCCGACTGCGCGATGATCTCGCGCATGGCCGACTCAGACACGGCCTGGATAGTTTGTTTCGGGTCGCGCAGGTTGAACAGGTAGTCCGCAGGATTCGAGATATTCCAGACCACCTGGAAATCGATATCGACGATATTTTCGTCGCCCGTCAGCATCAGACCGGCGTCCGAACCGCGACCGCCAGATCCGATGGTTTCGGTCTGTTCGACCTTCACCGGGATGACTTCGGCCGTGACAACAGGCCACGGGGCAAAGTTCAGACCTTCGGTGCCGATTCCGGTAAAGCGACCGAACAGCAGCTCAACCGACTGCTCTTCGGGCTTGACCGTATAGGCGCTGGCAAAGCCCCACAGAACCAAGGCGGCAACCCCGCCCAACAGGATGGTGCCTTTGGTGATCGCCGGGCCGCCACCGCCGCCCTGGCCGGATCCGTTGCCACCTCGGCCACCGCCGCCGCGCCCGCCCATCAGCACGCGCAGCTGCTCCTGGCCTTTTTTCATCAACTCGTCGATCTCGGGGATCTGCGGCCCGTCGCCTTCGGGCGGGCGTCGCCCGTCCCCATTGTTTCCCCGGTTTCCTCCGCCACCGGATGAGCCTCCGCCCCCCCAGGGGCCTCCGCTGTTGCCCGCCATGTGTTTCATTTCCCTTGTTTTGGCCCGTGTTCTTACGGGATCACTTGTAACCTGTGTGCGCGCGGTTGCAAATCAAGCGGTACGCACGGGTTGCCGCATGGTTACCAGTTCTTCGGCCATCACCGGATGAACCGCAACCGTGCGATCGAAATCTTCCTTTGTCGCGCCCATTTTGACCGCGATGCCCGCCAACTGGATCATTTCGCCCGCGCCGGGGGCGACAATGTGACAGCCCAGCACCTTGCGGGTGGCCTGGCTGACGATCAGCTTCATCAACACCCGTTGCGTGCCGCCCGCGAACGCCTTCTGCATCGGCTTGAACGAGGTCGCGTAAACCTCGATCGGCTCCTGCTCGGCGGCCTGCTCCTCGCTCAGGCCCACGGTTCCCATCTCGGGCTGGGTGAAGATCGCGGTCGGGATCAGCTCATGATCCACTGGGGTGGGATTGCCCTTGAATACGGTTTCGACAAAGGCCATGCCCTCGCGGATGGCGACCGGCGTCAGGTTCACCCGGTCGGTCACGTCCCCGATGGCATAGATCGAAGGCACCGCCGTCTGGCTGTATTCATCCACGATGATCTGCCCCTTGCGGCCACGTTCGACGCCCAGCGCCTCAAGGCCCAGATCATCCGCGTTTGGCGCCCGGCCCGTGGCATACATCACCACGTCGAACAACTGTTCAGACCCGTTGGTCGCCTTGACCCAGATCTTGTCGCCCTGCTTTTTCATCTCGAGCACATTGGTGCCCAGATGCACGTCGACCCCGTTTTGGCACATCTCTTCACAGATCAGCCCGCGCGCCTCGTCGTCGAAACCCCGCAGGATTTGCGCGCCGCGATAAAATTGCGTGGTCTTGACGCCCATGCCGTTCATGATCCCGGCGAATTCACAGGCGATATAGCCGCCGCCGACGATCAGCATGGTCTCGGGCAGCTTCTCAAGGTGGAAGATTTCATTCGAGGTGATGGCCAGATCTGAACCGGGGAATTCCGGCACCACCGGTCGCCCGCCGGTGGCGATCAGGATGTGCTTGGCCGTCTTGCGAGTGCCGTCGGCCAGTTCAACCGTATGCGGGTCGACCAGTTTCGCGCGCTGGTCAAAGGTTTCGACACCGTTGTTCTTGAGGATATTGCGATAGATGCCTTCCAGCCGGTCGAGTTCGGCATGCAGCTTGCCGCGGAACTGCGGCCAGTCGAAAGCGCCTGGCTGAATATCCCAACCATAGGCACGAGCGTCCTCGACCATTCCCGCGTATTCGCTGGCAAACACCATCAGCTTTTTGGGAACGCAGCCACGGATCACGCAGGTTCCGCCATAGCGGTCCTCTTCGGCCAGCGCGACCTTCGCGCCGTTTTCGCCCGCCGCCACACGCGCCGCGCGGACACCGCCCGAGCCGCCTCCAATGACGAAAAGATCATAGTCAAAGCTCATGCCGCGTTCCTTTTGTCAGCCTGCCTGAAATTGCCCTGAGTATTTGGGGGCGTGAATGATCGTGCCAACCCCTTGGCCTGGAAATCGCACACCGCTGTGAAGCCGGGTGCGCGGTTGGCTCAGTCGGCCAGGTCCGAAAACAGGTTGTCGTGTTCGTCGCCCAACCGATCCAGCTCGATCGTACCGCTGTTGAAATCGCGCAGCTCGACCCGGCCGTCGCCGTGGCCGATCACGACCTTGTCGCAGATGTCGATGAACAGCCCGTTTTCGACCACACCCGGTATCTGGTTCAGCACCAAAGCCAGTTGCCTCGGGTTGCCGATGCGTTGCAGGTGCAGGTCGAGTATGTGATTGCCCTCATCCGTCACGGTCGGCGCCTCGCTGTTCATCCGCAGGGTCGCCGAAGTACCCAGCACGTCCATCGTGTCCAGCAACTCCTCAATCAGCGTGCGCGTGGTCTGCCAGCCAAAGGGAATGACCTCGACCGGCAGCGGGAACGCGCCCAGCGCCTCGACCTCTTTCCCTGCATCGGCGATCACGATCATCTGGTCGCTGGCCGTTGCCGCGATCTTTTCCTGCAGCAACGCCGCGCCGCCGCCCTTGATCAGGTTCAGCTCGCCGTCGAATTCGTCGGCGCCATCGATCGTCACGTCCAGCCAACCCGCCTGATCCAGCGAAACAACCTCGATCCCGACCTCGCGCGCAAGCTGTGCCGTAGCCGTCGACGTTGGAACGCCTTTGATCCGCAGACCTTCGTCCCGAACCCGCTCTCCCAGACGACGCACCAACCATGCCGCGGTCGATCCGGTACCCAGACCCACGCGCATCCCGTCTTCGACCATCTCGGCCGCGCGATAGGCGGCGACGCTCTTGGCCCGGTCGATGGGTGACAACTCTGCTGTCATTGCGGCTTCCCCTCAGTTCTTTGGGGAACTTATACGGAAAGCCCTGCCCGACTGCGAGGCCCAAAATCCGCGGGACCGGCGCAATAATCGATACACGAATACGCGTTTCCCATCGGAAACGTCGCAATCAAATCTTCAGTGGTCGGCTCGGTTGTGTAAATAAAGCGCATACAGTTTCCCAGCGGTTCGGGCAGTTCAAAACGACCCGGCCGCCAACTCGCCACAAGGCTCAGCGACCAGACATGTTTCTATCCGTCTTCGATATGTTCAAAGTGGGCGTTGGCCCATCCTCGTCCCACACGATGGGGCCGATGGTGGCGGCCGCGCGGTTCCTCGATCTGATGCGCGCATCGCCATTCGAATTCGCTGGCTTGCGCGCGTCTCTGCATGGATCTTTGGCCTTCACCGGCGTCGGCCACGCCACGGACCGCGCCACGATCCTGGGGCTGGCTGGGTTTGTCCCCGACAGCTATGACCACGATCATGCCGAAGCAGCACTGGCTGCAATTGCCGTAACCGGCACTGTCACACCCGAGGGTCTGCCGACCCTGCGGTTCGACCCAAAGGCCGATCTGATCTTCGACTACGACAATACCCTACCCGGCCATGCCAACGGTATGATCCTGATGGCCACCGACGCGCAGGGCGACGTGATCTTGCGGCAGGTTTATTACTCGGTCGGCGGCGGCTTTGTCCTGACCGAAGAGGAACTGGCCGAAGGCAAGGACACCAATGACGGCCCGCCGGTGCCCTTCCCGTTCAAGACCGCCGCCGAAATGCTGGAAATGGCGCGCAGCAGCGGCAAGACGGTCGCCGAGATGAAACGCGCCAACGAGATCGCGCGCGGCTGCGCCGACAGTTTCGCGAAGGGCACCGCTCGATTGTGGGAGGTGATGAACGCCTGTATCGAGCGCGGGCTGAGCACCGACGGCATCCTGCCCGGCGGCCTCAAGGTGCGGCGCCGGGCCAAGGCGATCCACGATGCCCTGATGGCCGAGCGCGGCATGAACCTGAACGCGCCGCACACGATCAACGACTGGATGAGCGTCTATGCGATGGCGGTGAATGAGGAAAACGCCGCCGGCGGTCAGGTCGTCACCGCCCCCACCAACGGGGCGGCGGGCGTGCTGCCGGCGGTGCTGCGCTATTACCTCGACCACGTTCCAGGCGCGTCAGAAAGCCATATCGAGGATTTCCTGCTGACCGCCGCCGCCATCGGCGGTCTGGTGAAGTACAACGCGTCGATCTCGGGTGCCGAGGCTGGCTGTCAGGCCGAGGTCGGCAGCGCTGCCGCAATGGCCGCGGCGGGTCTTTGCGCAGTGATGGGCGGCACACCGGAACAAGTGGAAAACGCCGCCGAGATCGCGCTGGAGCATCACTTGGGCATGACCTGCGACCCGGTCGCCGGGCTGGTGCAGGTTCCCTGCATCGAGCGCAACGGGCTGGGCGCGATCAAGGCGGTTTCGGCGGCGTCGCTGGCCCTGCGCGGAGACGGGCAGCATTTCGTGCCGCTGGACGCGGTGATCGAGACTATGCGCCAGACCGGCCATGACATGCACGAAAAGTACAAGGAAACCTCGCTGGGCGGACTGGCCGTCAACGTGCCAAACTGCTGAGGGAACAAACAGGGAGGGCAGCTCAATGCGTGGACATTGCCTGTGCGGCAGAATTGGGTTCGAGGTCGACCCTCCGGTCCTGTCTTGTGTTTCCTGCCATTGTAACAGCTGCCGCCGCCAGTGTGCCGCGCCGATGGCCACATATTTTGGGGTCCGCGACGGTAAGTGGCGTTGGACCGGAGAGGAACCGAAGCGGTTCAACTCTTCCCCCGGTGTCGAGCGAAGCTTTTGCCCGCATTGCGGAACGCCGATCTCGTTCCGATCCACTACGATGTCCGACGTTTTGCACCTTTATGTAGCGACACTGGAGAACCCCGAAGCCCTGCGGCCAACGCTGCATGTCGCCTATGAAGAGAAACTGACGTGGCTCGAACTGGGCGACGGGCTGCCCACTTGCTTCGGTCCGGACTACACAAAGGTGCAGCCCTTGCCCGAGGGCTGACGACGGGCCTTTCCCATTCTTCGGGAAACGTCTAGCGTCGCGGCCATGACACAGGATCGTCCCGTCTTCGGCATCGTTTTGATGCTTGGTTTCTGCGTGCTTGCACCGCTGGGCGATGCCTTGGCCAAGCTGTTGGGAGAAACCACTCCGCTTGGCGTTCTTGTGCTGGTGCGTTTTGCGGTTCAGGCGGCCATCCTGATCCCGCTGGTGGCGCTGACGGGTCGGACCTGGCGGATGCGCGGGCGCGTGCTGCGGCTGACCGTGCTGCGCACTCTGCTGCACATTGTCGGAATAGCCGCGATGTTCAGTGCGCTGCAGTATCTGCCTTTGGCCGATGCCGTCGCCATCGCCTTTGTCATGCCGTTCATCATGCTACTGTTGGGCAAGTATGTGCTGGGTGAAGAAGTCGGGCATCGTCGTCTGATCGCCTGCATTGTCGGCTTTGCTGGCACGTTGCTGGTCATCCAGCCCAGCTTTGCCGAGGTTGGTGCTCCGGCCCTTTTGCCGCTGATCGTGGCTGTCGTCTTTGCCCTGTTCATGCTGGTGACCCGGCAGATTGCCAAAGAAACCGATCCGATTGCCCTGCAGGCCGTGTCCGGGCTGCTGGCCACCGCGGTCCTGGCTCCAGTGCTTGCGATCGGGGCCCTGACAGGTCTTCCGGATCTGGCACTGACCCTGCCGCAAGACAACGCTCATTGGTTGCTGTTGGCCATCGGTGTTCTCGGAACCGTGGCACATCTGCTGATGACATGGGCGCTGCGGTTCGCGCCTTCAGCAACGCTGGCGCCGATGCAGTATCTGGAAATACCGGTGGCGACGTTGATCGGCTGGCTCATCTTTCACGACCTGCCAAACGGCCTGGCGGCCCTCGGGATCGCCATCACGATCGCGGCCGGGCTTTATGTCATCCTGCGCGAGCGGGCCAGCGCCCGGTCTGCGCCGACGCAAACGCCCGCATGACAGCATCAAGAGCGTCGCGCGGCACCATGACCAGCAACCCGGGTCCGTCGACCTCGAGGGTAACCTGAGCCAGCGCACGGTTCGATGTTCCGGCTCGCCCGTCCGGCTCAAGCACCAGACCGTCGATCGGCCACTCCAACCCCGAACTGCGTCCGGTTACACGCTGAAATGGAAACAATGACACTGTGTCGCCCGGCGTGAGAGACAGTGATACGCTGGGCGGGGCGTGAAAGACCACTTCGCGTGCGCCCAGCAGGACGCACGGCCTGTCTTGGTGGCAAACCAGCGTATTGAGCACCGCCAGTTGGTGGTCCAGCCGACCTCCGAGAAACCCAACGCCCAAGACCAGCGGCGCGCGGATATTGCGTAAGGCCTTGTCGAAATCAGTGCTGTCCTGTTCCCGGATCGGAAACAAACGGTCCTCTGGTATCCGTGCAAGATAGGCGCGTTCCAACGAATCGAAGTCGCCTATTACCGCATCCGGAACGCGCCCCGATTCGATCAACGCGGCGGCCCCGCCATCCGCAGCAACAGCGCCGTTGACGCGATTCAGCGCCAGATTCAGGTCATCGGGGCCGATTTCCCCTCCTCCGAACAGGGCAATTGGTCTTTTGGAATGAACAATTTCGCCGTTTTTTCCAAGATTGACCATTTTTCCCGCTTTTGGACACATTGAGACCACAAAATGATAGGTTCTTTAGAACAGGTTCGAGCTGACAGACGCGCCCAGCGTCGCGCGGGTTGGCTCTGTGTAGTTTGTAGAGGACGTGCGTCTGATGGTACAGAACAACAAGGTATTGACCGTTTCCTACGGAACCTTCTCATGCACTTTGGAAGGCTTTGACGATTCCTTTGAGACGATGAAGGCGATTGCCGAATACTTCCGCGATCTTGCTGCGGATGACAGGTATTTCGGCTCCGAGCCTCCGCAACCAGACGCAGAAATGTTGACCCGTATCGCTCAGCGTGACGCTTCGCGCCGTGTGGAAGCCAAGCAGAACGACACCGGACTGCTGCTGCGCGCCACGGATGAAGCCCATGATGCGGCCCCGCAACAACCCGCACCCGCAGCCAGCACACCGGCGCCCACCAGCCCTGACCTGAGCGTGGTCGACACAGCACCGGCGGCTGGTGCTGCCGCATTCTTTGCCGATGCCGAGCCAGTCGAATCCGCAGCCCCCCAAGGCGCCGACAGCATCGCCGCCAAGCTGCAGCGCATCCGCGCGGTCGTCTCGCATAATGACCAGACGCCCCCCGCCTACAGCGAAGACGAAGACAGCGGTTTTCTAGCCTCGCCCGAGCCCCAGATTGACGCCATCTCGGCCGCATTCGAAGCCGGAGCGCTCAGCCCCGAAGATCTGGATGCAACTGAAGAGGTGATGCAGGAAGATGCTCCGGTAGAAGCCACACAACAGCCCACGGACCCGTTTGTCGACCTGGCCGAGGAAGAACCTCAGGCCGCGGTCGAATTCGAAGCGGAAGAAGAATTCTCGGCAGCATCGGAAGTCGAAGCGGAGGCTGATGAAGGCGCCGAGGATGCTCCGGAAGTTGAAGCTGATCTGGAAGAGGCTGAGGAAGCCGCGGCGGAAGAAACGTCCGAAGACGACCAGGCCGCCAGTGATGAAGAAGCCTCGTCCGAGATTCTCTTTGCTGATCTTGAAGAGGACACCGACTCGGAGCCCGAGGCTGACGACATCCTCAACATTCTGGGTGATCAGCCCGAAGATGCCGATGAGGAAGTCTCTGAACTCGCGGAAGACGGCGTCCTGACTGCCGAAGACGAAGAGAGCATCCTGGGTGAGATCTCGGAAATCGAAGCGGAAATGGATGCGCGCTCGAAACGCGACGCAAGCAAGCCTCAGGACATGGACTCGGACGTGTTGCGCCTGATGGAGAAGGCCGACGCCCAAATGGACGACCCGGCCACTTCGGACAAGCGGGAAACTTATTCCCACCTGCGCACAGCTGTGGCAGCGACCGAAGCTGAAGGCGGCAAGGCCCGCGATGCGGATGAGGACGAAAACCAGAAATATCGTGGAGACCTGGCCTCGGTTGTCAGCCCCCGTCGTCCCGAAATCCATGTCACCAGCATGCGCCCCGAGTCGGATACGGCCGCGCCGCTCAAGCTGGTTGCCGAGCAGCGCATCGATACGCAGGACGCGGACGCCGGTCCGGTCACCCCACGCCGCGTGACCGCAGCACAAGACGACGACGCATCCGAAGAAGGCGGCTTTGCCCATTTCGCTCAGGAGCAGGGCGCACAATCCCTGCCCGACCTGCTGGAGGCGGCGGCGGCCTACCTGTCTTTCATCGAAGGTCAGGAGCAGTTCTCGCGTCCACAGCTGATGAACAAGGTGCGGTCACTCAAGCAGGATGAGTTCAACCGCGAAGAAAGCTTGCGTTCGTTCGGCCAGCTTCTGCGCGATGGAAAGATCGAAAAAGCCGGCGGAGGGCGCTTTGCCGCCTCGAACCAGATCGGCTTCCGCCCCGACGACAAGCGCGCCGCGGGCTGACAAGACCCCCCAACTGCCCAAGACAGGCCGGAGATCCTCTCCGGCCTTTTTTGCATTTTGCGTAAAAGCTCAGAACTTGAACGCCAACGCGACGTACGGGCCGGTCAGTATAAGATCGACAACGTTGCGGCCGTCCTCAAAATCAACGCTCAGATGACGGTAGCCGGCTGCAACATCGATGGTCTCGGTCCAGCTCCAATTGGCTTGAACGAGGGCTTCCCACTGGAATTTCGACCCATAGCCAAAACCACCGATGTTGCCCATGGCCGCAAGTTTCCAACGCTCATTCAGCGCGCGAGAGTATCGTGCCCCAATGATTGGATCCGTCCAGCTTTGGTCAGTGCTTGCCGTGAAACCGGCCACGGTTGTCGAGAGATCAAGATCCCAATGGCGCAGCCCGCCCAGCACCTCAATTCGGGACTGGCTGTCCTCTGCCACCGCGTAGCTGCCCGCGAGCGAGGTCATGATCCCGTCCAGCTCCCAGCTCGCGGCGTTGCTGAATGGTCCGATGGAAACGGTGTCACCCAGATTCAGATAGTTGAACTCGCCTCCGATCGTCCAACGCCCTTTCCGGGCCTCGCCCGCGATCAGGAAAGCACTGTTTAGAATGTCGAAGATGGATTTGCTGCCATCAACCGGAGGGTTCGGCCCAATGTCCAGAGAGGTTCTGAAATCCGGCCCCCAGAGGTAAGGGGCAATGACGAATTCCCAATCATCAGCCCAGACGGCACCCGAACTCAGGGTTGAGAGGCTGGTCAATGTGACCAAAACAGCATTTTTCATCAAGGATCCACCTGCCGAGTTGTGCTTTTCGAAACTGTTTTTCGGACAAGCCTGTCACGTCGGCAGGTTTCTTACAACGGTCTGGTCTATTGCTGATCTTGATCCGGGTCTTCTTTGCCAACGCCACGAAATACAAATTTGAATGGCAGTGCCCACAGAACACCCAAAACCACATAGACCAGTAGTTCGACCAGGATTGATGGTCGGTCCAGCCAGTTCACGATGGTGACCACCGCCACAATGTACAGCGGCAGCCCCACCAGCAACAAAACCAGCGACCACCGTCTGCGGGCCTTGTAGCTGAGGCCGGGTTTGTCCGCGCCTGCCATCAGTCGGCAAACGGGTCGGTCACCAGGATGGTGTCGTCCCGCTCCGGGCTGGTGGACAGCAGCGCCACCGGGCATTCGATCAGTTCTTCCACCCGGCGGACATATTTGATGGCGTTTGCCGGCAAGTCTGCCCAGCTGCGCGCGCCTTCGGTGGACTCGCTCCAGCCCGGCATTTCTTCATAGATCGGTGTGCACCGCGCCTGCTGATCCGCAGCCGTCGGCAAATAGTCCAAACGCTTGCCGTCCAGTTCGTAAGCGACACAGATTTTCAGTGTCTCGAACCCGTCCAGAACATCGAGCTTGGTCAGAGAGATTCCGTTGACGCCACTTGTGGCGCAGGTTTGTCGCACGAGGCAGGCGTCAAACCAGCCGCAGCGCCGCTTGCGGCCTGTCGTGGTGCCGAATTCATGTCCGCGCTCTCCCAGTCGCTGCCCGTCGGCGTCGTGCAGTTCGGTCGGGAACGGTCCTTCGCCAACACGGGTAGTGTAGGCCTTCACGATACCCAGAACGAAGTCGATCGACCCCGGACCAATCCCCACGCCCGTCGCCGCTTGCCCTGCAATCACGTTCGACGAGGTCACAAACGGATACGTACCGAAATCGATATCCAGCAGTGCACCCTGAGCGCCTTCGAACAGGATGCGCTTGCCCGCTTTGCGCTTTTCATTCAGCACTTTCCAGACGGGGGCCGCAAAAGGCAGGATCTGCGGCGCGATTTCCTTCAATTGGGCGATCAGCGCGTCACGATCCACGGCGTCGATACCCAAACCCTTGCGCAGCGGGTCGTGGTGTTGCAACGCCCTATCGACCCGAGCCTCGAGAGTCGCCTCATCCGCAAGATCGGCCACACGCACCGAGCGGCGACCAACCTTGTCTTCATAGGCCGGGCCGATCCCGCGTCCAGTCGTGCCAATCTTGGTGCCCTTGCTCGCTGCTTCCTCGCGCGCGCGGTCCAGCTCGCCGTGGATCGGCAGGATCAAGGGTGTGTTTTCCGCAATCATCAGCGTTTCAGGTGTGATCTCGACGCCTTGCGCGCGGATCGTTTCGATCTCTTTCAGCAGATGCCAGGGATCCAGGACAACCCCGTTGCCGATGACGCTCAGCTTGCCACCACGCACCACACCAGACGGCAGTGCATGCAGCTTGTAGACCTCACCATCGACGACCAGCGTATGCCCGGCGTTGTGTCCGCCCTGAAAACGCGCGATCACGTCTGCCCGCTCGCTGAGCCAGTCGACGATCTTGCCTTTTCCTTCGTCACCCCATTGGGCGCCGACAACAACCACATTGGCCATATCCGGTCCTTTTTGCGCTGAATTACCAAACCCGGCCCATATAGCGGGGCGCAGGCAACAGGGAAACCGGTAATTCGCCGCAGCCACCAATCGCGCCGACGCGCAATGCTCTTGTCGGGGATCATGGCCACCGGACGGAGTCCGCGCCGTTGTTCATCTTGCCGGGAACACACGTGGAAAAGGCCCTGAACGGGCAACACCTTGAAAGCCAACTTGCGCTACAGGCGTACCGGCATTCCGTGAGGCGTCTTCAGATACGCCTCCTCCCAAGCTGCGCGCATTTCGTGGATTTCTTCGGGCAATGCCGTTTCCTGCTCTGCCAAAACCGACTCGAGCGTTTCGAGCCAGGCCATGAAATAGTCATCGCCCCCGTCCAGCTCGCGGTTCAGCCCGTGGCGCCGCAAAGTCTCGGAGAACCGGGCGGCCCAATCGGTCCAGGAAATCCGGCCGGCCTCGTTCAACGCCACCGTCACCGCAAACACCTGAGCGTGCCAGGGGTTCTCAAAAACCGGTCTTGGGGCGTTGTGATCGGGACAGATGCTCATGCGGGTTCCAGATAGCTTTGCCAGAGATCCAGAATCACCTCGTCATCCGGGTGTTCGGGATTGGCCCACAGTTCCGACGCGGGAAAAGCAACGGCATAAAGCGGCTCGGGCGCTTCACCCAGACCATGCGCGCTGGAGTCCGGCAAGACATGTGTGCCGTGAAACCGCAAAATGCGTCCGGTCGCGCCGGCTCCGTAAGCGGGCAGCCGCGTGTGTCCCCCTTCAACAAGACGATTGGCAGAAGGGCGCAACGTGCGAACGGTCTGGCCGACCTCAAAAGCGGCAGGGATGTTCGACGGGCGATCGGCCGGTCCACCTTTGGCCAGCACTCTGGCCACCGCATCTGCCGGCAGTTTTCGCGGAGCAAGCGGATGTGGCTCGTCAACGCCCTGCCCGCGCAGATCCTCGATCCGCAAAACCCCGGTCTCGACCAACAGGTCGGCCAGGGCCGAAATCCATTTCTCGTAATAGCTGAACCGGGCATAGTCCTTGGGGGACAGCCTTTCCCGCGCATGGCGCGACGTGTCGATGTTCCATTGGCCCAACGCGCCCGCAGCCAGCGTCACGGCAAGGGCCCGCGCGTGCCAGTCTTCGGCAAAAACCGGCGCGTCCTCAGGCTCGGGGCGTACCGGCCCGTCGCCGAACCGCCCGCCCATGTCGTGGACACGGGTCATGCCGACACCTTCGGCAAACCCGTGCCGATCATGCTGTCGCGCGTGACCAGCGCGGCCAGGTCCTCCTCGCTCAGACCGTCAGTGCCTTCCGGGCGCATGGGCAGGACCAGATACCGTATTTCGGCGGTCGAATCCCAGACCCGAACTGCGGTACCCTTGGGCAGTTCAACTCCGAACTCAGCCAGGACGCGGCGCGGCTCGCGCACGGCTCGGGCGCGGTATGCGTCAGATTTGTACCAACCCGGGGGGATACCCAACAGCGGCCATGGGTAACAGCTACACAAGGTGCAGACGACCATGTTGTGCGTCCGGGGAGTATTCTCGACCACGACCATATGTTCGCCCTGCCGGCCATAAAACCCCATCTCAGAGAGCGAAGGCGTAGCGTCGTCGAGCAGGGCGCGTTTGAACTCCGGGTCCGACCAAGCTTTGGCAACAACCTTCGCACCGTTCTGCGGACCGATCCGGTTCTGATAGGTGTCGATGATCTTGTCCAGAGCGGCCGGATCGATCAAACCCTTGCGGGTCAGGATCGTCTCAAGCGCTTTGACGCGCAAAGCGGGGTCCGGGGGCAGCAACGCGTGCGGGTGGTCGTGATCGTCATGTGGCATGGCCGCAGCCTGAGCCAGGCACCGCCGGGTGTCCAGCCCCATTTGGCCTGTTCGGCACAATCCCCGGCGGTGATGGCAACTCGTGGCTTGCCCCCGGCCTCAAACTTGCTTAAGTACCCGGCGATACACGCCACGCCGCACAGGAACACCATGGAAAACGTCGTTCTCATCATCCACCTTCTTTTGGCTTTGGGCCTGATCGCCGTTGTTCTGCTGCAGCGGTCCGAAGGCGGTGGCCTGGGCATGGGTGGCGGCGGCGGTGGCGCCATTGCAGGACGTTCGGCAACGACGGCACTGGCAAAGGTGACCTGGATCCTTGCAGCCTGCTTCATCGTCACCTCGATCACGCTGACGATTCTTGCCGCGGAAAAATCAGCTGGAAGCTCGGTCATCGACCGACTTGGCGTTCCGGCTCAGGACGCGACCGAAGAGAGCACACCTGCTGTTCCCTCGGCCGAGGACCTGCTGCCGCCGGCGCAGGGCGACAACGCGCCGCTGATCCCACAGGCCGACTGATCCACAAAACCTAGAAATCTGAAAGAGAACCACAACAGCATCTTGCGGTTCTCTTGCGCTTTTTGCGCGAATCCTTTATACGTGAAGTCCCGTGATGCTGCGGTTTTTTCGAACCGCCGGGCAGTTGATGTTGACGTCTCACGGGGGCAGCCGAAGAAACATGGCACGATTTATTTTCATCACTGGTGGTGTTGTTTCATCCTTGGGCAAAGGGCTGGCGTCCGCTGCTCTGGGTTCGCTTCTGCAGGCTCGGGGATACTCGGTTCGGCTGCGCAAGCTGGATCCCTACCTGAATGTCGATCCCGGCACGATGTCGCCGTTCGAACATGGTGAAGTTTTCGTCACCGACGACGGGGCCGAGACCGACCTGGACCTGGGACACTACGAGCGCTTCACGGGTGTTGCCGCACGAAAGACCGACTCGGTCAGTTCGGGGCGGATCTATTCAAACGTTCTGGAAAAGGAACGCCGCGGCGACTATCTGGGCAAGACCATTCAGGTGATCCCGCACGTGACCAACGAGATCAAGGACTTCATCGCCATCGGCGAGGATGAGGTCGATTTCATGCTGTGCGAGATCGGCGGCACCGTGGGCGACATCGAAGGCCTGCCCTTCTTTGAAGCCATCCGTCAGTTCAGTCAGGACAAACCGCGCGGCCAGTGCATTTTCATGCACCTGACCCTGTTGCCTTACATCAAGGCCTCTGGCGAGCTGAAGACCAAGCCCACCCAGCACTCGGTCAAGGAACTGCGCTCAATCGGCCTGGCGCCCGACATTCTGGTCTGCCGTTCCGAAGGACCGATCCCGCAGAAAGAGCGCGAAAAGCTGGCCCTGTTCTGCAACGTGCGCCCCGACGCGGTAATCGCCGCGCAAGATCTCTCGACCATTTACGACGCGCCGCTGGCCTATCACCGCGAAGGTCTCGATCAGGCCGTGCTTGACGCATTCCAGATCAGCCCGGCGCCCAAGCCCGACCTGTCGAAGTGGGAAGACGTCAGCGACCGCATCCACAACGCCGAGGGCGAAGTGAAGGTCGCGATCGTCGGAAAGTACACCCAACTGGAAGACGCCTATAAGTCCATCGCCGAGGCGCTGACCCATGGCGGCATGGCCAATCGCGTCCGGGTCAAGGTTGAGTGGGTCGATGCCGAGATCTTCGACACCGAAGACCCCGGCCCGCATCTGGAAGGGTTCCACGCCATTCTGGTGCCCGGCGGTTTTGGCGAGCGCGGCACCGAAGGCAAGATCAAGGCTGCGCAATATGCCCGCGAACACAAGGTGCCGTATCTGGGCATCTGTCTGGGCATGCAGATGGCAGTGATCGAGGCCGCGCGCAACGTGGCCGGCATTTCCGGCGCGGGGTCCGAGGAATTCGACCACGAGGCCGGCAAAAAACGCTTTGAACCGGTGGTCTATCACCTCAAGGAATGGGTTCAGGGCAACGCCAAGATCGAACGCAAGGTTGGTGACGACAAGGGCGGCACCATGCGTCTGGGTGCCTACAACGCGGTTCTGACCGAAGGCTCGAAAGTGGCCGAGGTCTATGGCAGCACCCAGATCGAAGAACGACACCGCCACCGCTATGAGGTGGACACCAAGTATCGCGAACAGCTTGAGAAAGCGGGTTTGAACTTCTCGGGGATGTCACCCGACGGACGCCTGCCCGAGATCGTCGAATGGTCGGATCACCCGTGGTTCATCGGCGTGCAGTACCACCCGGAACTGAAATCCAAACCTTTCGATCCGCACCCGTTGTTCCGCGACTTCGTTCGCGCGGCCAAGGACACGTCGCGTCTGGTCTGAAGCGGACTGTACGGCTTGGTCTTGCTTTGCAAAGCGTTCCGGTTCAGTTTGAGCCGGAACGGACAAAAGGAGCAGACCGCGTGAGCAAAGGATACTGGGTGGCCCATGTCGATGTAGACGACATGGAGACCTACAAGACCTACATCGCTGCCAATGGCGAGGCGTTTGCCGAATACGGTGCCCGTTTTCTGGTCCGCGGTGGAGATCGTCAGGTGCGGGAAGGCGCAGCGCGGGCGCGAACCGTCGTTATCGAATTTCCCAGCTACGAGGCCGCCCTGGCCTGCTATGAAAGCGACCTGTACCAAAAGGCTAAAGCCTTGCGCGATCCTGTTTCATCCGGTGATCTGGTGATCATCGAAGGGTATGACGCCTAGCACGGACACGGTGACAGAAATACGGATTCCCCAATGCCACTGCTAAAGAACTTCCTGCAGGCTTTGCGCCCTCCTCAGCAGACCACGCTGCCGGACCCTGATGCGGAACTGGCGCTTGGCGCTTTGCTGGTACGTGTTGCGCAGGCCGACCGCGACTACAAGATCGAGGAAATCAGCCTGATCGACCGCATCCTGGCGCGGCTCTATCAGCACAACGCGATCGAGGCCGCCAAGGTCCGCGCCACCTGCGAAAAGCTGCACGCCGCAGCCCCCGACACGGATACGTTCGGCAAACTGATCCGCGAAACGACGGATTTGCACGAACGTCTGGCCGCGATGGAGGCCCTTTGGGAGGTTGTGCTGGCCGACGGCAATTCGGACGAGGGCGAGATCAAGATCGTCGAAGAAGCGCGTATCGCCATGGGCCTCAGCTACAATGACAGCCGGGCCGCGCGCGAACGGGTGCAAAGCCGCTTGGACGCGGGCTGAGTGGCCGCTATATCTAGGCCATGTTCAACGCCTTCCTGTCCCGGCTGACCCAGCCGCAGCCCGACCCACTGACCGATGACGACGCCCGGCTGGCCTTGGCCGCCCTGCTGGTTCGCCTCGCTCGGTCCGATGATGACTATGCCGATACCGAGATGTCGCGCATCGACAAGGTTCTGGCCGAGCGCTACGGCCTGTCCCCGTTCGAGGCCGCAGGGCTGCGCGCCCAGGCCGAAGATCTGGAGGCCGAGGCCCCTGATACCGTCCGCTTTACCCGTGCCATCAAGGATGCGGTGCCGTACGACCATCGCCTCGGCGTGGTTCAGGCGCTGTGGTCGGTGGCGCTGGCTGACGGTCAGCGCTCGCAGGACGAGGACTCGCTGCTGCGGCTGGTCGTCAGCCTCCTGGGCGTCAGCGACGTGGATTCAGCTCTAGCCCGGCAGAAGGCCGCCAAATCGTGACGGCGATGCTGGGCATGTACGACATGCCCGCTTTGCAACCGGCCAACGATCGCTTTTGGAGTTTGATTCGCGCATATTTGGGCGAAGGTCCGAACCATCTGACCCGTGATCGCGATTTCTGGGAGATCTGGCAGGACCCTGACCTTGTCTTTGCCCAGACCTGCGGCATGCCTTATCGCACGCGCCTGCACGGCAAGGTGCATCTGGTCGGCACTCCAGATTATGACCTGCCGGGCTGTCCGCGGGGACACTACTGCTCGGTTTTCGTGGCCCGCGCTGAAGACGCGCGCGATCTGCCTGAACTGGCGGCCGGTTTTTTTGCTTTTAACGAGGCGCTGTCCCAATCGGGTTGGGCCGCGCCGGTCACGCATCTGTCCGAACTGGGCCTTGCTCCGGCGCGCCTGCTGGAAACCGGTGGACACGCTTTGTCGGCGCAGGCCGTGGCCGATGGACATGCCGATTTCGCATCGCTGGACGCGCTTACATGGGTGCTGCTGCAAGAGCATACCGATCTGGGCAAGCGTTTGCGCCCGGTGGAAAGCACACGCCCCACCCCGACGTTGCCCTACATCACCGCGATCACGCGCGATCCGGCTCCGGTCGCCACCGCGGTTCGCGCCGCGATCTCAGACCTTTCCCCGGCAGATCGCGCAGCGCTACACATCCGCGGGTTGATCGACATTGCAGCCGATCTCTACCTTGCCGTTCCCAACCCGCCATCGCCTGCGGCGTTGCTGCCTGAAAGCTGACCAATTTGACCACTGACCGTGGCCGAATCGGAGGTTTCGGGACTTGAACTTGTCATTTGCGCATTGCATTGCTCTTGTTTTTCGGCCCTAGTACCGCACCAACGCAATCAACAACACCAGGACGACCCGTGACAGACAGCACTCCCGTCATCGAGATCAAGAACCTGCACAAAAGCTTTGGCAATCTCGAAGTCCTCAAAGGAGTGGACATCACCGCCCATCGCGGCGACGTGGTGTCGCTGATCGGGTCATCGGGGTCGGGCAAATCCACCCTCCTGCGCTGTTGCAACTTGCTGGAAGACAGCCAGGAGGGCGAGATCCTGTTCAAAGGTGAGCCGGTGCGCTGGACGGGAACCCGCGATCACCGCCGCCCCGCCGATCCCAAGCAGGTGCTGCGCATCCGTACCAACCTGTCGATGGTGTTCCAGCAGTTCAACCTTTGGGCTCACATGACCATCCTGCAGAACGTGATGGAAGCCCCGATCACCGTGTTGGGCCGTGACCGGCACGAGGTCGAGGACAGCGCCCGCAAATACCTGGACAAGGTTGGCATCGGCGACAAATGCGACGCCTATCCCGCGCAGCTGTCGGGCGGCCAGCAACAGCGCGCCGCGATCGCGCGAGGCCTGTGCATGGAGCCCGAGGCGCTGCTGTTCGACGAGCCGACCTCGGCGCTGGATCCCGAGCTGGAACAGGAAGTGATCAAGGTGATCAAGGATCTGGCCGCCGAAGGCCGCACCATGATCATTGTCACGCACGACATGCAGATGGCCGCCGACATCTCAAGCCACGTGGTGTTTCTGCACCAGGGCCTGATTGAAGAAGAAGGCTCGCCCGAAGATATTTTCACTGCCGCCGAATCCGAAAGGCTTCGGGGCTTTCTCTCCGCCACAAAGGCGGCGTAAAATCAGGACAGAACCAAACAGGGGAGTTACCAATGAAAAACCTGATTCTGACCACTGCAGCGCTGGCGCTTGGCGCTGGTATGGCCATGGCCGACACGGTCCGCATGGGCACCGAGGGCGCCTATCCTCCGTACAACTTCATCAACGACGCCGGCGAGATCGACGGCTTCGAGCGTGAGGTCGGCGACGAGCTGTGCAAACGCGCCCAGCTGGAATGCGAATGGGTCAAGAACGACTGGGATTCGATCATTCCGAACCTGGTCTCGGGCAACTACGACACCATCATCGCGGGCATGTCGATCACGGCCGAGCGTGATGAGGTCATCGACTTCACCCAGGACTACTATCCGCCTACCGCGTCGGCCTATGTCGCAACCTCGGCGGATGCAGACGTGACCGGCGGTGTCGTCGCCGCACAGACCGCCACCATCCAGGCCGGCCACGTGGCCGAGTCGGGCGCAACGCTGGTTGAATTCGCAACGCCCGAGGAAACCATCGCCGCCGTGCGCAACGGTGAGGCTGATGCCGTTCTGGCCGACCGCGACTACCTGGTGCCGCTGGTCGAGGAATCGAATGGCGAACTGGTCTTTGTAGGCGATCCGGTTCCGCTGGGCGGTGGCGTTGGCATGGGCCTGCGCGAAAGCGATGCCGAACTGCGCGGCAAGTTCGATGCCGCCATCACCTCGATGAAAGAGGACGGCACCCTGAACGAGATGCTGAAAAAGTGGTTTGGTGAAGACACCGCCACCTACGCACCTGACGGCTCGGTCGTCACCAACTAAGCATCCGGTCCTGCGGTTCGGCGCCACACGCGCCGAACCCACCCCGGCCCGCGCCGGACCCGACGTTCGAAAGACGCCCCATGTTTTCCTTCTGCGCTGATCCCGACACGCTCGGCACGTTCCGCTGGTTTTCATGCTATCTGACCAACGGCGTGCACTGGTCGTTCTACCTGTCGTTCATCAAGGTTCTGGCCTTGCTGGCGGTGACGGCCCCGGTGGCGTTGGCTTTCGGCTTTGCGGGGGCCATGGCGGCGCGGTCGCATGTCCCGCCACTCGGTTGGCTGGGCAAGGGCTATATCGCCATCGTGCGCGGTGTGCCCGACATTGCGTTTTTCCTGTTTTTCGTGATCGCCCTGGACCAGGGGTTCGAGTGGATGCGGCATCAGGTGCTGTGTCCCGACTGGACCGATCCGATCCGCCAGGGCAACGATTTCCTCGTCTGCCCCCAGGCCAAGCTGCCGCTGGGCACCGCACCGGAATGGGTGCACGAAACCTACGGCTTTTTCCTGGCCGTCATCACCTTCTCGATCGTGTTTGGTGCCTTCGCCGCCAACGTGCTGTTCGGCGGCATGCGCGCCGTGCCGCTGGCGCAGCTTGAAACCGCCGAGGCCTATGGCATGACCCGCCGCCAGACCTTCTGGCGCATTCTCGTGCCGCAGATGTGGGTCTATGCCCTGCCCGGCCTGTCGAACCTGTGGATGGTGCTGATCAAGGCCACGCCGCTGCTGTTCCTGCTGGGGGTCGAAGACATCGTCTATTGGGCGCGCGAGCTGGGCGGCACCAAGACCTCGAAATTCACCGCCTATCCGCATGGCGACTGGCGCATGTGGTACTTCCTGTTCCTGCTGGTTTTCTACCTTGGCATGACCCGCGTTTCCGAGATCGGCCTCGAACGGCTGATGCGCCGCCTGTCGCATGGCCAGGCCACATCGGGCGGAGAGCTGCTGCGCAAGGAGACCACCGCATGAGCTGCCTGCAGACCATCCAGGATTACGGCCTGCGTTCGATCGGGTTTGGCGAGCGCCTGCTCCCGCGCAGCGATTTCACCCTGTGCGAACAGTTCACCCTGATCGGTTCAGGGATGATCTGGAACATCTATTTCGGCGTGATGGCGCTGGCCACCGGGTTCTTCCTGGCCACGGCCGTGGCCCTGGGCAAGGCGTCCAGCCGCAAGTGGCTGCGCAAACCGTCCGAGTGGTTCATCTTCATCTTCCGCGGCTCGCCGCTGTTCATCCAGTTCTTCTTTGCCTACTTCTTGTTCCTGTCGCTCAAGAAGACCTACCCGATGTTCGACGCCTTCACCTCGGCTTGGCTGGGGGCGCTGATCGTGTTGTTCCTGAACACCGCCGCCTATTCGGGCGAGATCTTCTATGGCGCGCTGCGGTCGATCCCCAAGGGAGATATCGAGGCCGCCGATGCCTATGGCATGTCGGGTTGGTCGCGCTTCCGCCGGATCGTGTGGCCCACCATGCTGCGGTTGGCCTGGCCCGCCTACACGAACGAGGCGATTTTCCTGTTCCATGCCACAACGCTGGTCTTCTTCTCGGCCTTCCCGGCCTGGCAGCAACGCGGGGACGCGCTGTACTATGCCAGCTATTTCGCCGACAAGACGTTCAACCCGTTCGTTCCCTACCCGATCCTGGCGTTCTATTTCATCCTGCTGACACTGGTGATCGTGGGCGTGTTCGGCCTGATCAACAAGCGGCTGAACCGGCACCTGCCGGTGGCGCGCAAGGCCAAGATGCGGTTCCGCCTGAACTTGGCGCGCTAAGGCGCCAAGCCCTTCAACTGTCGGTTCACTTAAAGCGCGCCATCGCGGAGTCAAAAGCCTCGGACATGTTGTCCCATGCCTTGTCGAATCCGGCTTTCATATCGGCCCAGGCCGCGTCGCTGGCCTTGCGCATTTCCTTCAATTCGGCTTCGGCCTTGTCCCGCTGCGCCCGCATCTCTTCCAACTGCTTTTGGTACTGGGTTTTACTGTCCGCCGCGGCTTCGTCGATTTTGGCCTTGGTCTTGTCGATTTCGGCGTTCCACTGGTCCAGCATGGCCTTGGCTTTTTCGACGTAAACATCTCTTTCCGACATCCGAACATTCCTTTCTTGTGAAAACTTTCCTGACTGCGGATCAAAGCGTAACCCAGCCCTCGCGATTCCCACAAATACGCAACCGAGTGTTGATCCGAGCCGGCCGATTGAAGTTGCAAAAAACCGTGCAATGCATGTGCTGGAATGGGTACATATCCTGATGTTTCGTTTATTCCTGCCGCGCCCGAGATTGTCACCCGAATAATTTGATCAAAAATCGTGACAAGGGCAGAAAGCTCGACTAGGTTTGCCGCAGCACAGCTACGGAGCCCCAGATGGACCTTGCCGCCCTGCATACATTTCGCGTCGCCGCCTGTGACCTGAACGGCCAGATGCGCGGCAAACGCGTGCCCCCGTCTTACGCCGACAAGCTGGACAGCGGCGCGGTGCGCATGCCGTTTTCGGCGCTGAACGTCGATCTGTGGGGCGCCGATATCGAGGGCAGCCCGCTGGTGTTCGAAACCGGCGACGCCGATGGCGTGCTGCGCCCGACCGAGCGCGGCCCCGTGCCGATGCCCTGGCTGACCACACCCACGGCGCTGGTGCCGATGTGCCTGTATGACGATCACGGCACACCCTTTGCCGGCGATCCCCGCCATGCGCTGGCCGCGGTCCTGTCGCGCTATGCCCAGCGCGGATGGAAAGTTGTTGCCGCGACCGAACTAGAATTCACCCTGCTTGACTCTTCGGACGCGCAACCAAAACCCCCGCATAACCCGGTTACCGGTCGTCGGCTGCGCGGCGAGGCGGTGTTGTCGATGGCCGAAATGGACGCCTTCGACGCCTTCTTCACCGAGCTCTATGACGGGTGCGCCGAAATGGGGATTCCGGCTCAGACGGCGATTTCCGAAAGCGGCATCGGCCAGTTCGAGATCAATCTGAACCATCAGGACGCCATGCGCTGCGCCGATGATACGTGGCTTTTCAAGGCATTGACCCGTGGGCTGGCCCGCAAGCACGGCTTTACCGCGACCTTCATGGCCAAACCCTATGCCGATGATGCGGGGAACGGAATGCATGTTCACTTCTCGGTGCTAGATGACCAGGGTCGCAACGTCTTTGACAATGGCGGGCGTGAAGGGACCGAAATCCTGCGCTCTGCCGTCGCCGGCTGTCTGGCCGCCATGCCAGGCAGCACGCTGATCTTTGCTCCGCATGGCAATTCGTACACGCGGCTCGTGCCCGGAGCCCATGCCCCCACAGGCGCGGCTTGGGCCTATGAGAACCGGACCGCCGCGATCCGCATTCCGGGCGGTGCGCCCGCCGCCCGCCGGATCGAGCACCGCGTGGCCGGCGGCGACATCAACCCCTATCTGATGCTGGCCGCGGTTCTGGGCGCGGCTCTGATCGGCATCGAGGACGGCCTTCAACCCCCGCCCCCGATCACGGGAAATGCCTACGAGATCGAAGGGCTTCCGCAATTGGCAGGGGACTGGGATTCGGCCATTTCGGCATTCGAGACGGACCCGATCATCGCGCGCATCTTCTCCGGGGATCTGATCCGCAACATGGTGATGACGAAAAGGCAGGAATCCGCACGCTTTGCCGACATGGACCCCGACAGTCACTGGTTGAGCTACCTGGAGTCCGTATGATCCTCTTGCCCGTGGATCGAGACTCGGGTAGATTGAATTTGATCAAATTTGGTGACTCATGAAAATCGGCATACTGCAGACCGGCCACGCGCCCGAACCGCTGGAACGATCGTTCGGCGACTACGACCTGATGTTTCAACAGCTTCTGGACGGCAACGATTTCGAGTTCGTGACTTATGCGGTGGTGGATGATGTGTTCCCCGACAGCGCAAGCGACTGCGATGGATGGGTGATCACCGGCTCGCGTCATGGCGCCTACGAAGATCATCCGTGGATCCCCAAGCTCGAGCAATTGATCCGCGAGATCCAAGCGGCACGGAAACCGTTGATCGGGGTCTGTTTCGGCCATCAGATCATCGCTCAGGCGTTGGGCGGCAAGGTTGAAAAGTTCGGCAAGGGTTGGGCGATCGGACGCACGGAGTATGACTATGACGGGCGCAAGGTTTCGTTGAACGCGTGGCACCAGGATCAGGTGACGGCCTTGCCCGACGGCGCCCAGCTATTGGGCAGCAACGCGTTCTGCAAGAACGCGATGGTTGCCTACGGGGACACGATCTGGACGGTGCAGGCACATCCCGAATACTCCAACGATTTCATTCAGGGCCTCATGGAGACACGCGGTAAAGGCGTGGTGCCCGACGCCCTGATGGACGACGCAAAAACCCGATGGAACGCGCCGGATGACAACGCCAATATCGGGCGTTTCATGGCAGAGTTCCTGAAGAAAGAGAGGGCCTGATGGCCGACTGGACAGACCAACTTCCACAAGCAGCACGGGATTACATCGAAGGGCACCGGCTGGACGAGGTCGAATGCATCATCTCAGACCTGCCGGGGATTGCCCGCGGCAAGGCAGTTCCGGCATCGAAATTCGCCAAGCAGGCCTATTTCCATCTACCCGACAGCATTTTCTACCAAACCATCACTGGTGACTGGGGTGAGGCCGCGGGTGAGGATGGGTTCATCGAACGCGACATGATCCTCAAGCCCGATTTCAGCACGGCCTCGGCGGCACCGTGGACCGGTGACTGGACCCTTCAGGTGATCCATGACGCCTACGACAGGGACGGCGATCCGATTCCGTTCAGCCCGCGCAACGTGCTCAAACGCGTGGTCCAGCTGTACAAGGACAAAGGGTGGAAACCGGTTGTCGCGCCCGAGATGGAGTTCTTTCTGGTTGCCCGCAACGTGGACCCGGCCAAGGGGATCGAGCCGATGATGGGCCGCTCGGGCCGTCCGGCTGCCGCGCGGCAGGCCTATTCCATGACCGCCGTGGATGAATTCGGCCCTGTGATCGACGACATCTATGATTTCGCCGAGGCACAAGGGTTCGAGATCGACGGCATCACCCAGGAGGGCGGCGCCGGTCAGCTTGAGATCAACCTGCGCCATGGCGACCCGGTCAAGCTGGCCGACGAGGTGTTTTATTTCAAACGCCTGATCCGCGAGGCTGCGCTGCGCCACAACTGCTTTGCCACCTTCATGGCCAAACCGATCGAGGATGAACCGGGATCGGCCATGCACATCCATCACTCGATCATCGACATGGAGACGGGCAAGAACCTGTTCTCGGGGCCTCAGGGCGGCGAGACGGACGCGTTCTACAACTTCATCGCCGGTCTGCAACTGCACCTGCCCGCCGGGCTGGCGGTGATGGCGCCCTACGTCAACTCGTACCGGCGCTACGTCAAGGACCACGCCGCCCCGATCAACCTGGAATGGGCGCGCGACAACCGCACCACGGGCATCCGCGTGCCACTGTCAGGCCCCGACAGCCGCCGGGTGGAAAACCGCATCGCCGGGATGGATTGCAACCCCTATCTGGGCATCGCCGTGTCGCTGGCCTGCGGCTATCTTGGCCTGGTCAATCAGGACCGGCCGCGCCGTCAGTTCTATGGCGACGCCTACGAAGGTGACGGCGACATCCCGCAGGTCATGGGCAACGCGCTGGATCTGTTCGACGAGGCCGAAGCCTTGCATCAGGTTCTGGGCCCCGAGTTCGCACGGGTCTACAGCATCGTAAAACGCGCCGAGTACGAGGAGTTCCTGCAGGTGATTTCGCCGTGGGAGCGTGAACACCTGCTGCTGAACGTCTGAGCCATGTGCGCCATGAACCTGCTGTACAGCAATGACAAACGCGGCACCTACCCGCCCAGCTGGTATGCCGCCACCGCGCACCCGCGAACCCCGACCGAGCCGCTGCGCGGCGATGTCACTGCCGACGTTTGTGTCGTGGGTGGAGGGTATACGGGTCTTTCGACCGCGCTGCACCTGGCCGAGGCCGGTTTCAGGGTAGTCCTGCTTGAAGCGCATCGCGTGGGTTTCGGCGCCTCGGGGCGCAATGGTGGCCAATTGGGCAGCGCCCAGCGCATGGATCAGGAAGACCTGGAGAAACTGGTCGGGCGCGACGACGCGGCCAAGCTGTGGGATCTGGCCGAAGACGCAAAGACGCTGACCAAATCCCTGATCGAACGTCAGGGCATCGATTGCGACTTGAAACCGGGCATCGCCACGTTGGGCTTCAGCGACGGCGAACGCGCCGAATTGCACGCTCACGCCAAGCACCTGAAAGCCGCCTATGGCTATGACCAGATCGAGCTTCTGGATGCCGAAGCCGGGCGCGCGCTCTGCCCCTCGCCGGCCTATGCGGGCGGATATCTGGACATGGGCGCGGCCCATCTGCACCCGCTGAACTATGCGCTTGGCCTGGCCGAGGCCGCCTTGGCCGCCGGCCTGACGCTGCACGAAAACACCGAGGTTCTGGGCATCGAGGAAGGCCCGCGCGTCACCGTTCGCACCGAACAGGGTTCGGTCACGGCCGACCATCTGGTTCTGGCCTGCAATGGCTATCTAGGCAATCTGAACCGCAAGGTCGCTGCGCGGGTCATGCCGATCAACAATTTCATCGCCGCGACCGAGCCGCTGGGCGCCGAGGCCGCAAAGGTTCTGACGCAGGACGTGGCCGTTGCCGACACGAAATTCGT
The DNA here is from genome assembly GCF_056537165.1 of Ruegeria sp. CG8. Taxonomy (NCBI): domain Bacteria; kingdom Pseudomonadati; phylum Pseudomonadota; class Alphaproteobacteria; order Rhodobacterales; family Roseobacteraceae; genus Ruegeria; species Ruegeria sp. CG8. The sequence goes on from NZ_JBQFRA010000002.1 coordinate 505,853, forward strand.
GGTGAACTATTTCCGGCTCAGCGCCGATGGGCGGCTGTTGTTCGGCGGTGGCGAGAGCTATGGCTATCGCTTTCCATCCGACATCGCCGCCAAGGTCCGCAAACCGATGACCGAGATCTTTCCGCATCTGCGCGATGTTCGGATCGACTATGCCTGGGGCGGTACGCTGGCCATCACCATGCGGCGGATGCCGTACCTGACGCGTCTGGCGCCAAACATCCTGTCGGCCTCGGGCTATTCCGGTCATGGGGTCGGCACTGCGACCCATGCCGGTCAGTTGATGGCGCTGGCCATCCAGGGCCAGGCCGAAGGGTTCGACACGATGGCCCGCGTGCCTGCCATGCCCTTCCCCGGAGGCTCGGCCCTGCGCAGCCCTCTGCTGGTGCTGGCGATGACTTGGTATGCCCTGCGTGATAGGCTGGGCCTTTGACCCACCACTTGTGACGGTTCGGTGAAATTTCGCCCAGCAGGCGAATGAAGGCTTGGTTTGCTCAGCTTTTCATTTTATCTTTTCCAAACATAGAATTTGGGATTATCAAATATGACGCTGCCACCCAACGTCCATGACGCCGAACCCATCCCCGCCGCTGCCAAAGACGCGATCGAGTCCCTGATGCAATCCGGGGACCTGTTCCGCTATACCGCGCCGCAGGACGCACCGGTTGCTTTGCTTGAGGCAGAGTTCGCCGAGTTGCTGGGCAGCAAATACGCGCTGGCGGTGTCGTCCTGTTCGGCGGCGCTGTTCCTGTCGCTGAAGGCGCTGGGGCTGCCGCGGGACGCGCGGGTGCTGATCCCGGGCTTTACCTTTGCGGCGGTGCCCTCGTCGGTGGTGCATGCAGACTGCGTTCCGGTCCTGTGCGAGGTGGGCGACAATTACCGCATCGACATCGACGATTTCGCGGCCAAGCTCGACGACGTTCAAGCGGTGATCATCAGCCACATGCGCGGCCATACCTCGGACATGGACGCGATCATGGCGCTGTGCGACGCGCGCGACATCCCGGTGATCGAGGACGCGGCCCATTCGCTGGGCACCACTTGGCATGGCCGCAACATCGGCACCATCGGCAAGGTGGGCTGTTTCTCGTTCCAGTCCTACAAGATGATCAACGCGGGCGAAGGGGGCATCCTTGTCACCGACGACGCCGACCTAGTCGCACGCGCCGTAATCATGTCGGGCGCCTACGAGCACAATTGGAAGAAACACAAAGGCCCGCACGGCCAGAATACACCTGATCTGGAGCAAGCTTTTGCGCGATGGCAGAACAAGTTGCCGCTCTACAATCTGCGTATGAGCAATCTCAGCGCCGCGGTGATCCGCCCCCAACTGCCCGAACTGGCGCGGCGGGTGCGGGACGGGCTGGCCAACCACGATTATGTCGCGCAGCGCCTGAACTCCTCACCGCATATCCACGTCCCCGACCCGTTGACACCGGAGCGACGCGCGCCGGATTCGATCCAGTTCAACCTGGTCGATCTGGACAAAGACCAGATCAAGGCATTTGCCGCTGCCGCCGAGGGCCGTGGCGTCAAGGTGCAGGTGTTTGGTCTGAACGAGGACAATGCCCGCGCCTTCTGGAACTGGCAGTTTCTGCCAGAGCAGGTCGAGTTGCCTCGAACGCGCGCAATGCTGATGTCGGCCTGTGACGTGCGTCTGCCGGTGCGCCTGACCCGTGCGGAACTGGATGTAATCGCCGACATCATCCTGGCCTCGGTCGGCGAGGTTACCGCACCCGAAGTGGCCTTCGGCACCTGACCCCAACACAGGAAAGTAAAAGCCCGGGTTGTCCGGGCCTGTCTGGTCTCAGCTGAGCTTGGAAAGCTTCTGCTGCAATTCAGCCAGTTGTTTCTTGATGTCGTCCAAGTCTTCTTTGGACTCGGACTTGCCTTCTTCGTCCTTGTCCGGCCCGGACCAATTACCCGACAGCCCGCCTGTCATGGCCTTCAGGAACGCCTGCTGCTGCGCCTGCATTGCTTCGAACCCGGGCATGCTGCTCATGGGGTTCATCGCATTCATGTTTTCCATCATCTTGGCCTGGCTTTCGCGCAGCATCTCAAAGCTGGATTGCAGGAATTGAGGCATCATGCCCCCGCCCGGCACCATGTAGCTGCGCACCAGGTCATTCAGAACGTTCACAGGCAGAACGTTCTCACCCCGGCTTTCATGTTCGGCAATGATTTGAAGTAGATACTGTCGTGTCAGGTCGTCGCCGGTTTTCAGGTCGATGATCTGAACCTCGCGCCCGTCGCGGATGAACCCAGCGATGTCCTCGAGCGTGACGTAGTCGCTGGTCTCGGTGTTATACAGCCGACGGCTGGCATACCGCTTGATCAGCAGAGGTTTATCTTTGTCCGACACCGTTTACCCTCCCCAAGGATGATGCGTTGCAGCAGAGGTTATGCGACTGCAGAACAAAAAGAAAGGGCAGGTCAATGGACCTGCCCTTAGCGATTGCACCAATTTGGGAGGGATGGGTGCGTTTCGCGGATCTTGCTTACTTGGCAGCCGTTGCTTTCTTGGCAGCAGCGGTCACTTCGTTGGTGGCTTTCTTGACGGCCGCGGTGGTTTCTTCCGCAGCTTCTTTGCCAGCAGCCATCAGCAGCTCGACAGTTTCCGACTGAACTTTCTTGGCGATTTCAGCGAAAGCAGCCAGGTTCTCGGCAGCAACTTCAGCCGAAGCGCTGGCGAAATCGGTTGCTGCTTTGGCGTAGTCGGCCGGCTCTGCTTTGGCTTTCGACATCTCGCTCAGCTTGGCCAGAGTTTCCTTGGTCCATTTGTTCGAGATTTCAGCCGATTTCTCGGCAGCTTCCAGAGCAACACCCGACAGCTTTTCGTTCAGCGAAGCGGTCGATTTGAATGCATTTTCAACGGCGGAGGTGTCCACCGGGAACGCGCCCATCATGTCTTTCATGATCGCGGTAAAGTCTTGGGTCTTTGCCATTGTCCTAATCCTTTCAGCCGGTCCGGGCCCACCCCGGGTTTCATCAGCTTGAGGACAATATGATTGCTGCGGCGCAGCATTTCAAGTTTTTTGTTGCTGCACCGCAGAATTTTTTAGTTTCAATGTGAAATCAAGACTTTGGTTTGGCGACTACATAGGTTCCCGGCGCCGGAGCCAACGGTGGATGGCTCGAATCACCCGGTTCGCGTGCCGGAACCTGCTTGCCAGACCGCTTCTTCAACCAAGCCTCCCAGCGGGGCCACCACGAGCCTTCGTGGAAGCTTGCCTCTTTCATCCAGGTATCGGCACCCGCCTTGAGATCGGGGTTGGTGTAGTGACCGTATTTCTTTTTGCTGGGCGGATTGACGATGCCTGCAATATGTCCCGATTCCGAAACGATGAAGGTTTTGCTGCGGGAACCCATTTTCTGCACACCGCGATAGCAGTCCTTCCAAGCGGCGATATGGTCCGTCTCGCAGGTGATCGCCATCAACGGCACATCCACGTCGCGGACATGCAGCTTGTGGCCCATCAATTCGAACCCGTCCGAGGCGAACTCGTTGCGCTGACACAAGCCACGTAAATACTGCACAGCCATTTTCGCGGGCAGGTTCGCGCCGTCCCCATTCCAGTACAACAGGTCAAAGGCGGGTGGCGTCTCGCCCAGCATGTAGCTGCGGATCGCCGGTCCATAGACCAGGTCGCGAGACCGAAGGAACGACATCGTGCGCGCCATGATCCATGACCGCAGCACACCTTCCTTGTTCACCTCTTCCTCGATCCCGTCGATGAAATCATTCTGCAGGAAGGGGGTAAACTCGCCCTGATCCGAAAAATCGGTCAGCGCCGTAAAGAACGTGGCGGATTTGATCGACTTGTCACCGCGCTGCTTCAAAAGCGACAGAGTGAGGCTCAAGGTCGTTCCGGCAATGCAGTACCCGACCGCATTGACTTGTTTGACCTTGCAGATCTTCTTGGCCTTTTCGACCGCCGTCAGGAATCCGTCCTGAACGTAGTCTTCCATTCCCGTTTCGGCATAGCTGGCATCCGGATTGACCCAGCTGACGACGAACAAGGTATAGCCCTGATCGGTGATCCACTTGATCAGGCTGTTCTGTGCCTTCAGATCCAGGATGTAGAACTTGTTGATCCAGGGCGGGAACAGAACGACGGGGGTTTCATAAACCGTCTCAGTCGCAGGACTGTACTGGATCAGTTCCATCATCCGATTTCGATAGACGACTTCTCCGGGTGTTGTGGCCAGGTTGCCGCCCACCTTGAACGCGTTTTCATCCGCCAGCTTGACGATCAACTCGCCATCATTCGCTTCGAGATCGGCAACAAGATTCTCCAGCCCTTGGATCAGCGACTGGCCATCGGTTTCGATCGCCTTCTGCAGAGCGTCGGGGTTGGTCGGCAGGAAATTCGTCGGCGACATCATGTCGACAATCTGCTGCGAGAAGTATTTCAGCCGCCGCTTGTCCTTGGCGTCCAAGTCCTCGACCGACTCCACTGCGTTCGCGATGGCTTCGGCATTGGTCAGGTATTGCTGTCGGACGAGACGGAAATAGGGGTTCGTGTCCCACAGCGGGTTCGAGAAGCGTTTGTCCTTGGTCGGAGCCTCGTCCGCTTCGCCTTCACCCGCCAGCAGGGCCTGCTGCGCCGCAGCAAAATTCAAGACGGACTTGCCCCAGTATTCCAGCTGTTGTTCCAACAACTTGGCCGGGTTCTGCAGAGCCTCAGCCCAATAAGCTGTTGCTGCTTTTGCAAAAAGTTCCTGATTCGGGCCGTCCAGCGCGGGTGTATGAGCTTTTTTCGACGCCATCACCTCGATCAGCCGCTTGGACAGATCTTCGACTTTCAGCATATTTTCCTTAAGGCGTTCAACGTGTTCGTCGCTTAAGTCGGGCATGTGGCCTTCACTTGTTGTCATTTTAACAAATCCCCCCTAACCTCGCTGCTGTGCAGAATATCGTCGTGGGCACCGGGGGGCAAAGCGACGAATGGTCCGAACTCTCAGGCTGACATTTAGGAGGCCATTCCCGTGCGTTACATGATGACCTACGACCTGATGGAAACCATGCGCAACACCAACCAATGGCTTGGTGCAACCGCAAGCGCGATGGCGTCCTACCCCCAGTTTTCCATGATCCCCAACCCGGCATTCAACTGGATGGCCGCGTGGGGCGAAGTAACCGAACGCACGTTTCAACGCATGGTCGTGAAACCCGATTGGGGTATCCGAACGTTTACCTGCGAAGACGGCAAAGATCATCTGGTGGATGTCACCTCCGTGCTTGAACGCCCGTTTGGCGATCTGGTCCACTTTCGCGTGAATGGCCGCAAAGAGCAACCGCGCAAGGTGCTGTTGGTTGCGCCGATGTCCGGACACTACGCCACCCTGCTGCGCTCGACCGTCAAGAGCCTGCTGGTCAATTGCGAAGTCTATGTGACCGATTGGCATAACGCGCGCGACATCCCCGTGTCCGAAGGCAAGTTCGATGTCGAGGACTACACCCTTTACCTTGTCGATTTCATGAAGGAGCTGGGGCCGGACACGCATGTCGTCGCTGTCTGCCAGCCCGCGCCCCTGACCCTTGCGGCGACGGCGTACCTTGCCGAAACCGACCCCAAAGCGCAGCCCAGCACGCTGACGCTGATCGGTGGCCCGGTTGACCCTGATGCAACCCCGACCGAAGTCACCGATTTCGGCCGCCGCGTGACCATGGGCCAGCTTGAGGAAACGATGATTCAGCGGGTGGGCTTCAAATACAAGGGCGTGGGACGCATGGTTTATCCCGGGCTTCTTCAATTGGCTTCCTTCATGTCGATGAATGCCGAGCGCCATGGCAAGGCGTTCTCCGACCAGATCCAGCGCGTCATGCGGGGTGAGGCGTCGGATCATGACGCCCACAACCGTTTCTACGATGAATATCTGGCCGTGATGGACATGACGGCAGAGTTCTACCTCTCGACGGTCGAGCGGGTGTTCAAGAACCGTGAGATCGCCCGGAATGAGTTCATCGTGGCTGGCCACAAAGTCGACATCGGCAAAATCACGGATGTGGCGGTCAAGACGGTCGAAGGCGCCAATGACGACATCTCGGCCCCCGGTCAGTGTATCGCGGCGCTGGACTTGTGCACCGGCCTGCCCGACAGCAAGAAGGCCAGCCATGTCGAACCCGGCGCGGGCCATTACGGTATCTTCGCCGGACGCAGTTGGCGTGACAATATCCGCCCGCTGGTCATAGATTTCATGAACGAAAACAGCCGCAAACCGCGCCGCCGCGCGGCCAACAGCAACAAGGTTGCTTGATGTCCGCAGACCCGGCCTCTGCCCTTCGGTTCGCCTGCAACTGCGGCGAGCTTGGCGGCGAGATCACGGCCAAGGGGGTGTCCAGTGGCACCCATGTCGTCTGTTTCTGCCCAGATTGCCGCGCCGGACAGCTGTATTTCGGTCAACCTGACCCCGCACCCGGGCCGGTCGACATTTTTCAGATGTCGCCCGAATATATCCGCATCACCAAAGGCGCCGAGAACCTGGCCGTGATGCGGCTGGGCCCCAAAGGTCTGTTTCGATGGTACGCCAAATGCTGCAACGCGCCTGTGGCTACCACCACCAGCAGCATGAAATTCCCCTTTGCCGGATTTGATGTCGCCCGATTTTCCGATCTCTCCCCTCTGGGGCCTGTGAAGACCCGCGCCCATGTCCCGCAGGCGAATGGCAAATGGAAGCACGAGAATGTGGCTCCTGCTGTTCTCGGCATGATCCGCAGAGTCATTGCGGCGCGCCTTTCCGGTCGTTGGAAGCAAACTCCGTTCTTCGACGTCGCAACCGGAAATCCGGTTGTGGCTCCGCATGTCATCAGCCTTGAAGAACGCAAGGCGCTGTACGACTAGAAAACCCGCACGGGTATGTTCAACCAATCGGACAGCGCGTCGGTGGTTTCACCCGGCGCTTCAAGCGTTGGAAGATGACCCGCCATGTCCACCACATGCAAGGCTGCCCCGGGGATCAACTCGGCCATGAAGCTGTGTTTTCTGACCGGCGTCAAAGTGTCATGTGCCCCGCACAGAACCAAGGTCGGCACCTTTATTCGCCGCAAGGTGCCCTGCTGATCCGGACGGCGCTGCAGAGCGCGCATTTGGCGCACGAACAGTTCCGGCCCCAGCTCCAGCGCCATTTCCAGCATGTCGTTCAATATCGGGATCCGCTGCGGTCCGGGGGCCAGCGTGTCCGAGCCCAGAACCTTGCGCATGACATCCTCAAGACGGCCAGCCTGCGCCGCAACGATCAGCTCTTCGCGGTCAGCGGCGATCTGGGGGGTATCGGCCTGCGCATCCGTCGCCATGAGGCAAAGGCGGGTCACGCGTTCCGGGGCCCGGCGCACCAGTTCCAGCGCGACAATGCCCCCCATGCTCAGACCAGCCAACGCAAAGCGGTGGGGCAACTGGTCCAAAAGCGACGAGGCAATCTCTTCGATCCGATCACCGCCGCCGATCGGCGCGACCATCACCGGCCTGGTCTGAGACAGCCGGGTTGTCTGCGGCTGAAACAGCCGTGCATCGCACATCAATCCTGGCAACAAGACCAGCGGCTCGATCACGCAGGGCCTCCTTGTACTGGCCGATCGGCTCGGCCGTTTTGTTGATCAGGATGAGAGTTTCGGCGCAGACGGGCAAGAAAAACTTTAGGGATAGCGGATTGCGCGAAATTCGGGAAAGTCCGCATAGCGCCGACGGCGTTCGCTCAGGGTCTCATCCGGATCGGCGCCGGCCCGGAGCAGGCTGCCACGCGGCGCAATGTAGCTGTCGATCCGGCGCAGTGGGGTGGGCCGCCACACCAGATTGAAGGCGCAAAGTTTGGGAAAGAACCAGATCTCGGAATAATCCAGATGATCGTGCATCCACCAGGCCAGATCGCGCCAGTCCCTGCCTTGAGCGTGACGGTCGGCAAACCATGGGATCACGATCGAGGCTCCGGCAATTCGCGCCTCGCCTGTGCCCCGGTCCCAGATGTGGCATTCAAGGGGATGATCATTGCGCGCACAGTTCAACTTGTTCTCGTTTCCAAACCGGTTCAGCGAGGGTGACCGGTATCCAGACCGGACGGCAACGCGTCCGAATGTTTCCTCCAACGGATCCAGAAGGGTTTCGCAGAATGCACGGCCGGTTTCGATGGCCAGATCCGGGTTGTCCGGCAGGTTCTGTTTTTCGTGAAAGTTCCCGATCTCGGAATACAGGAAATCGCGCATGAAGAAATGGCGCGACAGACGCACGCGGCCGAGGGTCTCGAGGCTCCACATGCTGCCTGGTCTGCGCATATTCAGTACCCGTTCCAGCGAAAGGTCCCGTCCGGCGCGAGAGCCGAGTACGGATTGAACGCGACTTCCCAGATCGTACCATCCGGTGCCCGAAAGTACCCATGGTGCCCGCCCCAGAATACGTCCGAGGCTGGTTTCAGGATTTCGGCCCCTGCAGCCTCGGCAGCTTGCAACAGTTCGGCGACACCCTCCTTGGATCGGCAATTGTGGCTGAGCGTCATCGCGCCGCGACCCAGGGTTTCAACGCCAACCCCAATTTCTTCGGCCAGCGCGGTCAATGGGTACAGACCCAGCGTCTGGCCGATCAGGTCAAAAACGATCACCCCGTCCGGGCTGTCAGTGCGGCGCCAGCCCAACGCCTCATAAAAGCGGGCTGCGGCTTCGGGATCTTCGGCCCCGATCGTGATCAGGCTGACGCGTTGCTCCATCACTCTACCCCCAAACCGTTCAGCCATTGCAGAATACCCGCCACCGTCGCATCGGTCTGCCCCGGCGACATCAGCCGTCCGGCAATAACATGCGATTGCGGGTCGTCACCCGGCCCCATGGCTACGGTCTGAACGGTCGCTGATGCCCGCCAGTCTTCTGCAACTTTGTGCGTCAGGTCGGGCCGAACCACCTGATCGTCATCCGAGAACCAGAACAGAGCCGGCACCAGTGCGCCCGAAAAATCCAGCGCGTAGACGGTATCCACCAGAACAGACATCGGTACCACCGCCTCCCACGGATAAGAGGACGACCAGTACAGGTTCTTTTCCGGATCAGGGCCCGACACGTCGCGGGTTTCCCCCATCAGCAACGGCAGCCAGCTGCGTGCCCAAGGCAGTGATGGTATCCAGGATCCGGCCGCCTTCACCCCGAAGTTGGGCGAGATGAACACCATCCCGACCACATCCTTGCTCAGCTCGGGGTCCAGCGCCGCTGCTGCCGCCAGGGTTCCCCCGGTCGAGGTCGAGATCACGATGACCTTGTCGCCCACGGCGCGGGCGGCGGCCAGACCTTCGGCCATGTCCCGCATCCAGCCCGAGGCCGTCCCGTCGGCCATTGCCAGCCCATCGCGCCCGTGCCCCTGCAGGCGCGAATAGACCAGATTGGCCCCCAGCGCGTCGGAGATCCTGTCGGGCACCGGGCGGATTTCCTCAGACGAGGCCGAGAACCCGTGCACATAGAGCACCGAATATGGCGTGCGACGTTCCTTGAACCCGTCCTGCCAGATCACCCGCTTTTCGACACCGGGCACGATATCGTCATAGGCGGACTCGATGCTTTCGAAATAGACCTGAACCCCCTCGCCGAACTTGCGCGGATCAAACCGCGGGTGCAGATCCACTTCTTCGCGCGGGCCGAACCAGTAGATCAGCCCGCCGACCACCACCAACGCCAGCAAGGCCCGCCCGAGAAACCGCCCCAGCCGCCGCATCAGTTTGTCCCCATCACGTCGCGAACCGCATCCTCGATCAGCCCCAGGCACGGCCCGTCCGAGAACCGGTGATCTGCATCCTTGACCAACAACAGCCGCATGTCCGGACCGCTGGCATGGTCGAGCAGCCGTACCGCCGTCTCGGTGGAAACCGCCGTATCCGCCGTGCCTTGCAGGAACCGTACCGGGAACGGCAGGTTCAACGGCGACCGCAACACCAGCCGCGTCCGCCCATCCTCGATCATCCGCTTGGTGATGATGTAAGGCTCCATGTAGTCCGAGGGCAGTTCAACATGCCCGACCGTCTCCAGCGCCTGTTTCTGTTCGTCGCTGAACGAGGACCAATAGCCGTCCTCGGTGAAATCCGGCGCCGCAGCGATGGTGACCATCCCCGCGATCCGCTCGGGCATGGCCCGCGCAAGCAGCAATGCCTGCCAGCCGCCCATAGACGAACCAACCACGATCAGCGGCCCCTCGGTCAGCGCGGAAACCGCCGCAACCGTATCCTCGTGCCAATTCCCGATGCAGCCCTCCTCGAACCGGCCGGAACTTTCGCCATGCCCGGAATAGTCGAACCGCAGATAGGCCTGCCCACGTGCCCGCGTCCAGTCCTCAAGATGCACCGCCTTGGTGCCCTCCATGTCCGACTTGAGACCACCCAGAAAAACGACCGTAGGCCCTGCCCCTTCGCTCTTGTGATAGGCCAGCCGCCGCCCCTGCGGCGTGTCTAGAAATGTCGTCGCTGCCATGAAACCCTCACTTGCTTTTCCAGCATCATGCACGCACCGCGCCCAAGTGCAATTCCCGCCCCTCCGTCATCTGGAGGCAGATATCCCGCGGCACGCTTGGAGCAGAGCCCTCTGCCCGCCAACGCTTGACACAGCCACCACCACCTGCCAAACGGACCCGACACCATAACCCGCAACCGGGCGTTCAGTGGGCGCCAAACCGACGAGGAGAGCCAGACCATGGCCCTGGATTCAAAATCCGTCTCTCTTACCTTCCCCGATGGCAATTCCCGATCCTACGCGGCAGGCGTTACGCCGGCCGAGGTCGCTGCCGACATCTCCACCTCGCTGGCGAAAAAGGCCATCTCGGCCACCGTCAAAGGCCAGCACTGGGACCTGCAGTGGCCCATCGAACAGGATGCCGAAATCGCCCTTCACACGATGAAGGACGAGGCCCAGGCCAACGAGCTGATCCGCCACGACTTCGCCCACGTGATGGCCCGCGCGGTGCAGGAAATCTGGCCTGACACCAAGGTCACCATCGGCCCGGTCATCGAAAACGGCTGGTATTACGACTTCGACCGCGCAGAACCCTTCACGCCCGAAGATCTCGGCCTCATCGAGAAAAAGATGAAAGAGATCATCAACAAGCGCGATCCCGTCACCACCGAGATCTGGGACCGCGAGCGTGCCATCGCGTTCTACAAGGCCAACAACGAGCCCTACAAGGTCGAGCTGATCGAGGCGATTCCGGGTGACGAGCCGGTGCGCATGTATTGGCACGGCCATTGGCAGGACCTGTGCCGCGGCCCGCACCTGCAGCATACCGGCCAACTGCCCGGCGACGCGTTCAAGCTGATGTCCATCGCCGGCGCCTACTGGCGTGGCGACAGCAACCGCCCGATGCTGCAGCGTATCTATGGCGTTGCCTTCACCGGCAAGGAAAAGCTCAAGGCGCACCTGCACATGCTGGAAGAGGCCGCCAAGCGCGACCACCGCAAGCTGGGCCGCGAGATGGACCTGTTCCACATGCAGGAAGAGGCCCCGGGCCAGATCTTCTGGCACCCCAACGGCTGGACCATCTACACCCAGCTTCAGGACTATATGCGGCGTGCTCAGCACCGCGGCGGCTATGTCGAGGTCAACACCCCGCAGGTGGTCGATCGCAAGCTGTGGGAACGCTCGGGCCACTGGGACAAGTATCAGGAGAACATGTTCATCGTCGAAGTTGACGAGGAACACGCCCGCGAAAAGGCCGTAAACGCGCTCAAACCGATGAACTGTCCGTGCCACGTGGAAATCTTCAAACAGGGCCTGAAATCCTATCGCGACCTGCCGCTGCGTATGGCCGAATTCGGATCCTGCGCGCGCTACGAACCCTCGGGCGCGCTGCATGGCATCATGCGGGTCCGCGGCTTTGCCCAGGACGACGCGCATATCTTCTCGACCGAGGACCAGATCGGCGACGAATGTGCCCGCTTCATCGGGTTTCTGACCGATGTCTACAAAGATCTGGGCTTTGACAGCTTCAAGGTCAAATTCTCGGATCGCCCCGAACAGCGCGCCGGCTCGGACGAGGTCTGGGACAAGGCCGAAGAAGCCCTGCTGACCGCCACGCGCGCCGCAGGGGTCGAGCCGGAACTGAACCCCGGCGAAGGTGCTTTCTATGGGCCGAAGCTGGAATTCGTCCTGACCGACGCGATCGGGCGTGACTGGCAGTGCGGCACCTTCCAGGTGGATTTCGTCCTGCCCGAACGGCTGGATGCTACCTATGTCGGCGCCGATGGGGCCAAACACCGTCCGGTGATGCTGCACCGCGCCTGCCTGGGGTCGTTCGAACGGTTCATCGGCATCCTGATCGAAGAACACGCCGGCAAACTGCCTTTCTGGCTGGCGCCGCGCCAGGTCGTCGTGGCCTCGATCACCTCAGAGGCCGATGACTATGTTCTGGAAGTGGTCGAAACGCTCAAGACTGCCGGTGTCCGGGCCGAGGCCGACATCCGCAACGAGAAGATCAACTACAAGGTCCGCGAACATTCCGTCGGCAAGGTGCCGGTGATCCTGGCCGTCGGCCACCGCGAGGTCGAAGAGCGCACCGTCAGCGTCCGCCGCCTGGGCGAGAAGCAGACCCAGGTCCAGCCGCTTGACGTTGTAACAAAAGAGCTGGCGCACGCGGCAACGCCCCCCGATCTTCTGTAACAATCGGCACAGTCTTGCCGCCAATCCGGCCCCCAGCACGGGGCCGGATTGAAACATTTCTGGATTTCCTAATTTATTACAGTGTGTTAACTTGCAAGGGGCGTTAACGCTCCCTGACACAGCCGTGAGACACGGGCTCGTGAATTCAACACAGCAGTGTCAGCCGTTACCTTTGTCACTGTCACAAGCAGACATACGCAATCACGAAAAGGATTACCTGAGATGTCGAACACCGCCAAAACCCTCGTAATCGCAAGCGCCGTTGCCGCAGCCGTTGCGGGCTCTGCAACCACCGCCGCCGCTCAGGCCAAAGAAAAATGCTATGGCGTATCGCTGGCAGGCCAGAACGACTGCGCCGCCGGACCGGGCACCACATGTGCCGGCACCTCGACCGTGGACTACCAAGGCAACGCCTGGACGTTGGTCGATGCGGGCACCTGCGCCGACATCGAGCTGCCCAAATCCGCGGACGGAACGCCCCGCAAAGGCTCGCTCGAGCCGCTGGAACGCGATCTGCCGGCATAAGGCACGGGAAGGAATGTCAGGGGCGGGCTAAACCAAACAGCCCGCCCTGTTTCTTGCTGAGAAGGATCACGCGATGTTGGATGACGCCCGCAGAATGCAACGGCTGCCCGCCGCGCCCGGGGTCGGCTACAAGCCGCAGCACTATGCCCAGATCCTTGACCAGCCCGGCCCGGTCGGCTGGCTGGAAATTCACGCCGAAAACTACATGGGCGACGGCGGCCGACCACTGGCGCAGCTACGCCACCTGTCCGAACGGTTTCCCATTTCCGTGCACGGCGTGGGCCTGTCCATCGGTGGCGAAGGCCCGCTGGACGCCGAGCACCTGGTCCGCCTGAAGCATCTTGTGGGCTGGCTGAACCCGGCCAGCTTTTCGGAGCATCTGGCATGGTCCACCCATGACAGCCAGTTCCTGAACGATCTGCTGCCCCTGCCCTATACCGACGCCACACTGGCCCGCATCTGCGATCATATCGATCAGGTGCAAGAGACCGTGGGCCGGCAGATGCTGCTGGAGAACCCTTCCAGCTATCTCGCTTTTTCCGAAAGCACGTGGTCTGAACCCGACTTCTTGCGCGAGGTTGCGCGCCGGACCGGATGTGGCCTGCTGCTGGACGTCAACAACGTGTTCGTCTCGGCCACCAATCTGAATTACAGCCCACAGGCCTATATCGACGCCTACCCTCTGGACAAGGTCGGCGAGATCCACCTTGGCGGCCATGACGAGGATCAGGACGATCACGGCCAACCCCTGCTGATCGACAGCCACGGCCGCGCCGTCGTCGATCCGGTCTGGGCGTTGCTGGATTATGTGCTCGACCAGTCAGGCCCCAAACCCGTGCTGATCGAATGGGACAATGACGTGCCCGACTGGCCCACCTTGCGCGCCGAGGCCGAGCGCGCGCAATCCGCGCTGGACCGGATCCCGGCATGAGCGTTTCGCAATCAGAATTCCGGGCGGCCCTGCTGGACCCGGCAGCCCCCGTGCCCGAGGGGCTGCTGGACGACCAGGCCCGCCCCGCCGGGCGCCGTTTCAGCGTCTACCGCAACAACGTGGCCGTGTCGCTGACCGAAGCCATGCACCAGGCCTTTCCGGTCATCACCAAGCTGCTGGGTCCGCAGAACATCGACGGTCTGGCCGGGATCTATCTGCGTCAGCACCCGCCGACCTCTCCGCTGATGATGTTTTACGGCGAGAACTTCCCCGAATTCCTCGCCGACACCGGGCAGCTGGCGCATCTTGGCTATCTGCCCGACGTGGCACTGCTGGAGTTGGCATTGCGCCGGTCCTACCACGCCGCCGACAGCCAACCGATCGCGCCCGACGCGCTGGCCGCCCTGCCGCCCGAAGACCTTATGCAGGCCCGGCTGGGCTTTGCCCCGGCCATGCAGCTGGTCCGGTCTGACTGGCCCATCCACGCCATCTGGCGGTTCAACACCGAAGACGGCGCGCCCAAGCCCCAGCCCGGTGCCCAGGACGTGATGATCACGCGCCCCGAATTCGACCCGTCGCCGCACTTGCTGCCCCCCGGCGGGTTTGACTGGATCACCGCCATGCAGGCCGGCCAGACCATTGGTCAGGCCTTCGAGGCAACCACCACTCGGACGCCCGCGTTCGACCTGGGTGCCACCCTGGCACTGCTGTTGCAGGGCAGTGCAATTACTTCAGTGACTATCGAAAGGCCGGAAACATGACTGCCCTGATCTCTATGCACAATTCCGCACTTGGAAAGCTGGACCACGCCTCGAACTGGCTGACACCGACCGTGGCGCGGCTGACTTTCATAGCGGTTCTTCTGGTCTATTACTGGAACTCGGCCATGACCAAGCTGGGCAGCGGGTTTTTCGGGTTTCTCTTCCCCTCGGATGGGGCCTATGTCCAGATCTTCCCCAAGGCGATGGAGGCCGTCGGCTACGACAGCTCGCAGCTAGGGTTCTTTACCTGGCCTGTTGCCGTCGCCGGAACCTGGGCCGAATTCATCCTGCCTGCGTTGCTTCTGGTGGGGCTGCTGACCCGCCTTGCTGCCCTGGGCATGATCGGGTTCGTCTGGGTCCAGACCTTCACCGATGTCATCGGGCACGGGGTCAAACTGGGTGGTCTGTTCGACAACACCATCACACTGATGGATCAGCGGGTTATGTGGACCTTCCTGTTCGTGGTGATCGTGATCAACGGCGCGGGCCCGCTCTCGCTCGACCGGGTTCTGCGCCTGAAATGATCTAGAAATGCGCCTTGGGTTCGTCCGGCTTGCCCGCGGCGATCCCAAGCAGCCCCGCGACGCCGGCGAAGGCAATCGGGAACATGGTGAACACGCCGAAGCCAAAAGCGTAGTACATCCCCGCCGCGGAAATCAGCAACAACACACCGGCCAACAGAGCACGCGCATGCGCCATGGCCCCCCCGGCAATCGCCAGCAACGGCGCCAGAATCGATGCTGTCTTGATAAGGTGGGGGTTTTCCACCTGCTCTGCCAGCCCCTCGATCTCGCCGTAACGATCCACAAGCTCGACAAACCCGTACCCAAAAAAACCGACGATCATTCCGACCAGACCGGCAATGACACCCAATATCATCGCTGCGTTTCGCATGAAGTATTCCTGATTGTTGCGCCGGTTCAGATAGTCACCCATTCAAGCAATGCCAAGGGCTGCGCGGGTTTGCGGGGTCCAGCCCAGGAACAAGTGCCCGTCACGTTCGATCAGCGGACGCTTCATCAGGGCAGGATGATCCGCCAGCAGTTCCAGCGGTGGTCGCGAGCGTTGATCGTCGTCCAATCCACGCCAAGTTGTCGAGCGGGTGTTGAGCAAGGCTTCGCCGAACTGGTCAAACGCTTTGGCCAGCACCTCCGAAGGAACACCCGCACCTCGGACATCAATGAATTCGGCATCAGGCAGTGATTTCAATGCCTTACGGCAGGTATCGCAGGTCTTCAGGCCAAAAAGGCGCATGATGTATCTACTCCGGTCGTTGCAGCAATTTCGGGCAAAACGAATAGGTTAACCCAGTATTCCTTGATTTTTTACTTCACCGTGCAATGTTGAAAAAGGCGAAACACACAATTTACGCCGTCTCGTTCGTTCGGAACTGCGTGGGTTTGTGGTCGCTTTGACTATGCCCTGCCGATTTGCTGGGTGACGCGCAAGGAGAAGGAGACACGGGAAATGCCAACCGGCACCGTGAAGTGGTTCAATACGACCAAAGGCTATGGTTTTATTGCCCCCGATGAAGGGGGTAAGGATGTGTTTGTGCATATCTCGGCCGTAGAACGATCCGGCCTGACCGGACTCGCCGACAATCAGAAAGTCTCGTACGAGTTGCAGGACGGACGTGACGGCCGCCAAATGGCGGCTGATTTGAAGCCATTGTAAAAGGGCCCGCCAACTGGCGGGTGCGACGAAACAAGGTCAACGGCCAATTGACAGGCCGTTGTCCACCCTCTTCCCGGATAGTCTAACCTCGCGTCGGGTCGGCCTCGGTGCGGTTTGTCCAGTTATCGCCCATGGCCACAATGCAGGACGTCCCGGTCGCATAGGTTACGACAAGGGTCCAGTCACCGCGACGGCTGGTCCACACCTCCATGATCTGCTCGGGTCCCCGAACACCAGAGGCGGTCTGCTGCGCCCCGAATTGGTGGCGCAGTTTGTCATGCATCCGCGCCGTGGGCTCGCAGATCACTTCAGCTATTGGCGACTTTGCGTAGGCCGGCTGGCCCAGCAACAAAGCGATCGCCGCAGTTCTAAACTTAAAGCTGAACGTCATGCTCAAAGTGTAACAGGATCATGACAATTCGAACAGGTGGCGATCAGCCTTCGCGGATCACCGCTTCGAACTCGCGCCATTCGCGCGCGGTCATGCCGGAGTTTTCCTGCGTCACCTGCTCGCCCTTCAGCATCCGACGCAGCGCTTCGACCATCTGCGCCGACAGGTTGACCGCACCCAGGCGATAGTCTTCGAACGCCTTGTACGCGAACGGTACCCAGTCGGCCACGATCTTGCACATGGTTTCGGCATAGACGCGGATCTCGTATTGCGCATGCGGATCTGCCCGCAGGCGCAGGAAGTGGAACAGATTGTGCAGGTCCACCTTCCAATACCACTGCGTGTAGATGTTCGCCGGCAGGTTCATCCGCGCCAGTTCGCGCGCCAGACCCTGCTGGCCATCCTGGCCGATCATCGCTTCGTAATTGTCGTAGCAGCGGGCGCTGTCGGCCTTGAGAATGTCCAGCACGCGCGCAGCCTCTTCGCCCTGCAGCGCCTCGCCCCGCCCCTGATTGTTGATCGCTGATTGCGCCGCAAGCTGATCCGGCGCGGGAATGTAGAATTCCCGGTCAAGGATCGAATAGCGGGCCGAGTATTCGTTCACGTTGGCCGTCCGGTGGCGGATCCACTGACGGGCCACGAAGACCGGCAGTTTCACGTGCAGTTTCACTTCGCACATCTCGAAAGGGGTCGAATGCCAGTGGCGCATCAGATAGCGGATCAACCCCTCGTCATTCTGTACGGACTTCGTACCTTTGCCATAGGACACGCGGGCCGCCTGGCAGATCGCAGCATCATCGCCCATATAGTCGATGACCCGCACGAATCCGTGGTCCAGAACAGGATGCGCAGTGTAGAGGTGCTGTTCCATACCCGGAGCCACAACACGGCGGGTCGACTGCGTTTGTGCGCGTTGCTCTTCGATCTCGGCCAGTTGTTCGGCGGACAGCGGCATGGACATACCTCGTTTTTGAAATGAGTCGCCGACCACTATATATCGGCAACATCAGCACTAAAACCGCCATATGTGTGCTGCGTCGCGCATTTTTCGGTTTCTCTGCGACCGCCCCCTCGACACGCCCCTGCAGCGCGCTAAGCTGCACACAATCATCAACACCGAAAGGATCGCCGAGATGGGGCTGAGATACCTCCACACCATGGTGCGCGTTAAGGATTTGGAAAAATCCATGGCCTTCTACAAGCTGCTGGGTCTCCAGGAAACCCGCCGTTACGACAGCGAGGAAGGGCGGTTTTCGCTGATCTTCATGGCCCCTCCGGGTCAGGAGGACAGGCCGATCGAGCTGACATGGAACTGGGATGGCGATGAGGGTTTGCCAAGCGACAGCCGCCATTTCGGCCACCTGGCCTATGGGGTCGACAACATTTACGAGACCTGTCAGCACCTTGCCGACAATGGTGTCGTCATCAACCGCCCTCCTCGCGATGGGCGCATGGCGTTCGTGCGCTCGCCTGACAACATTTCGGTTGAACTGCTGCAGAATGGCGATGCCCTGCCCCCGGCCGAACCTTGGGCCAGCATGGAAAGCACCGGCCACTGGTGATCCGCTGGCTGACAGGATTGGGGCTGGCCGTTCTGGCCAGCTCTGCTGAGGCCCAAAACTGCCGGCTGGCCTTGGCGCTTGCCTTGGACATCTCCGTTTCGGTCGACGCCAAAGAAGACGCCCTGCAGCGGCAGGGCCTGGCTTCAGCCTTGATCGCTCCGGAAGTCCGGAAAGCGTTCTTTTCCTCGCCACTGCCCGTGGCCCTGACGGTTTATGAGTGGAGCGGTCG
This sequence comes from Ruegeria sp. CG8, assembly GCF_056537165.1. Taxonomy (NCBI): domain Bacteria; kingdom Pseudomonadati; phylum Pseudomonadota; class Alphaproteobacteria; order Rhodobacterales; family Roseobacteraceae; genus Ruegeria; species Ruegeria sp. CG8. The sequence continues at coordinate 524,539 of NZ_JBQFRA010000002.1, forward strand.
CGACGCCCAGTACATCGTCCTTCCCTGGCGCCTGATCCAAACCGAGGCTGATCTGCTTGTTGCAGCGACACAGGTGAGCGAGTCCCAAAGATCTGACAGCGGCTCGGCCACCGCCATGGGATATGCTCTGGCTTTCGGGGCCTCGCTGATGGAGCAGGCTCCGCAATGCCTGTTTCAAACGATTGACCTGTCCGGGGACGGCTCGAACAATGACGGCTACGGTCCGCAGATCGCCTATCGCCACTTTCCCTTCGACCGCATAACCGTGAATGGGTTGGTCATAAATGCGGCGGATTTCGAAGGGGAGCTGTTCCTCATCCCGTTTTTTGAGAACAACGTCTTGCATGGGCCAAACGCCTTTTTGGAAATCGCGCAAGGGTTCGAAGACTTTGAGCGCGCCATGCGACGCAAGCTGGAACGGGAATTGACCAGCCTTCAGGTCGGCGCGTTGGGGCGCAACGCAAAATGATTACCCGTGCGCTGGCTCTGTGTTGTTTGGCCTTGGGCAGCCCGGCCGCTGCTCAATGCCGGCAAGCCCTGGCGCTTGGGTTGGATGTTTCCGGCTCAGTCGACAGCAACGAATACCGGCTTCAATTGGACGGCTTGGCCGCTGCATTGCAACGGCCGGAGGTGGAACGGCTGATCCTGTCGAATCCCGAAGCCCCCGTTCGGATCGCCGTTTTCGAATGGAGCGAAGCAGGTTTCCAGCGGCTGTTGGTCGGCTGGACCGACATTCGGTCCCCGACCGATTTGTCCGGGATTGCGCAACGTCTGCAATCCACGCGTCGGTCATCGGCACCTCAGGGCACAGCGGTGGGGTCTGCCATGCAGTACGGGGCTGATTTGTTGGATGCCCAAGCCGCCTGCTTGAAGCGGACGCTGGACCTCTCAGGAGATGGCAAGCACAATGTCGGCCTCCATCCCAGAGAAGCTAAAGCCCAACTGCAGGCAACCGGCATCACGATCAATGGGCTCGTGATCGGAGCCGATGATCCCAGCACCGGGGACAAGCGGTATGTGCAAATCGGAGAGTTGTCGGCCTATTACAACGCTTGGGTCATTCTGGGGCCCGGAGCCTTCGTCGAAACCGCTTTGGGATTTGAAGCCTACGAAGACGCGATGACGCGCAAGCTGATCAGAGAGCTGGATTCGCTGACCCTGTCCCAAGTTTTGTCATTGAACGGCGGTAGTCAGTAGATGTACCGGATCTGATCCGTCCAATACCGTTCAACCCGGCGCAAAGCGCTGGTAATCTCTTCGATCCCTTCGGTGCCAAGGACACCTTTGGCCTGTAGCCCTTCGGCGTGCCGCGAGAAGAGATCGGCCACGATGTCACGGATTTCCCGCCCCCGAGGTGTCAGACGCACCCGCACCGAACGTCGGTCAATCTCGCATCTCTGGTGATGCATGAACCCCATCTCGACCAGTTTCTTGAGGTTGTAACTGACATTGCTGCCTTGATAATAGCCGCGGCTTTTGAGTTCACCGGCAGTCACCTCGTGGTCACCGATGTTGAACAGCAGCAGCGCCTGCACCGCGTTGATTTCCAGAACGCCGACCCGCTCGAACTCGTCCTTTATGACGTCCAGAAGCAACCGATGCAGACGTTCAACCAATGCCAGCGCCTCAAGATAGCTGGACATGAACCCTTTGGTTCCGGGTGCGGAGACCTGCAATTCCAAACTCATCCGATCCTCCGATTCAATCGCGCCGTTCAGGAAACTTTGACGCGAAATCCCGAAGAATCTGTTAAGTCTGTTTTGCCATTATTTTTGAAATACTTGCGAGATATCGAAGATCATGCTCGCGTAGTGTTCAGGGGCGGCGACCTGCCCGGTTACCCATTGGTAGAGGTCCTGATCGTTTTCGTGCAACAAAGCTTCGTACAGGTCCAATTCGGTCGCAGACATCCGCTCAAGCCGCTGGTCGGCATAGGCAGACAGAATTATGTCCATTTCCTTGATGCCGCGCCGCATCGACCGCATCTTCAGCCGCTTGATCCGGATGTCGTTCATTCGCCTTTCTCCAGCTTCAGCCGCAGCGTTTTCTCGACCCGCGCAAGGCGCTCGGAACTGGCGCGCATCTCACCTCGGATGGCGCGCAACTCCGCGACCAGCGGTGCCAGCTCCATATCCGCGGCTTCCGCGATATCCGGAGCATCCATGCCCTCGCCTTCACCGGTTAGCAGCCACATGATCGACACGTTCAACATACCTGCCATCATCGACAGCTTGTTGGCGCGCGGTTCTGACAGGTCATTCTCCCAGGCCACCACAGTGGACTTCTTGACACCCAGCCGGCGGGCCAGTTGGGTCTGGGTCATACCGGCGGCTTCGCGCGCGCCGGCCACGCGGTCTCCGAATGTCGCGGCCTCGGGTCCGAACCAGTCGGTTTCGTCGCTCATCAAACTCTCCAGTTCTTCAAAAGCATATCGCTTGATCGTGTTTCGGCGGCACCCTATGACAGTCCTGAGCAACATACAAACCGGGGCCCGCCATGAGCTTTCTGTCTGCGACACTGTCGCGCGTCAAACCTTCGCCGACCATTGCCATGACGGCCAAAGCCGCCGAGTTGAAGGCCGCCGGACGGGACGTCATCGGCCTCAGCGCAGGTGAGCCCGATTTCGACACGCCGCAGAACATCAAGGACGCAGCCGTTGCCGCAATCGCCGCCGGTAAAACGAAATACACCGCGCCTGACGGCATTCCCGAGCTGAAACAGGCCGCTTGCGCCAAGATGAAACGTGACCACGGGCTGGACTATACGCCCGCACAGATCTCGGTCGGAACAGGTGGCAAGCAGACGCTGTACAATGCGCTGATGGCGACGATGAACCCGGGCGACGAAGTGATCATTCCCGCCCCCTACTGGGTCAGCTATCCGGACATGGTGCTGCTTGCGGGCGGTTCGCCTGTCGTGGTTGAGACCACACTGGAAAACAGCTTCAAGCTGACCCCAGACCAGCTGGAAGCCGCAATCACGCCAAACACCAAATGGTTCATCTTCAACTCGCCGTCGAACCCGACCGGCGCCGGGTACAGCCGCGCCGAACTCAAGGCTCTGACCGATGTTCTGATGCGGCATCCTCATGTCTGGATCATGTCGGACGACATGTATGAACACCTGGCCTATGACGGGTTTGAGTTCTGCACGCCAGCCGAAGTCGAACCCGGGCTGTATGATCGCACGCTCACGTGCAACGGTGTCTCCAAGGCCTATGCCATGACCGGCTGGCGTATCGGCTATGCCGCAGGCCCTGTCGAGCTGATCGCGGCCATGCGCAAGATCCAGTCGCAATCCACGTCGAACCCTTGCTCGATCAGCCAGTGGGCCGCGGTCGAGGCCCTGAACGGCACCCAAGACTTCCTTGCCCCGAACAATGAAACTTTCAAACGCCGACGCGATCTTGTGGTCGGGATGCTGAACCAGATTGACGGCATCACCTGCCCCACTCCCGAGGGCGCATTCTACGTCTATCCGTCCATTGCCGGGTTGATCGGCAAGACCACGCCGGCCGGCACGGTCATCGACACCGACGAGGCCTTCGCGACTGCCCTATTGGAGGAAGCCGACGTAGCCGTAGTGTTTGGAGCGGCGTTCGGCCTCAGCCCCAATTTCCGCGTCAGCTACGCGACTTCGGACGAAGCCTTGACCGAGGCCTGCACCCGCATCCAGCGGTTTTGCGCGTCCCTGAGCTAAGACCGAGATTCGTCATGTCCGCAGCACTGCCCGAATATTACTTTCGCGTCCGCGAGAACGGCGCGGTCGTGTTCAAGATCGACACGGAGAACCGGCAGCGCCGGATCGAAATGGACCAGATCGCGGTGATCAACATCCGCAACGGCGAGGTCAAGCCGCATGGTCAGGGTACCCTGACCGAAGCCGACAAAGTCGAAATCGCCCGTTGGATGGACGAACGCAAAGCCCTGCTTGCGCGGCGCGACGTCGACGACATCCACCGCACGATCGATCACCTGAACCTGACCACGCAGTGGGCCCAGTCCAAGGCGACCGATACCCAGCTGGAAGACATTACGGACCGGTTGCTGCTGGCGATGCACGACCTGCGCACGGTACTGGTGCGCAAGAAGGCCGATCGGCTGGACAAGGGCTGAGCCTGCCGGTTGTCGCTATGCGGCGGGCGCACCAACCACGCGGACGGATCGCAGCCAGAACCGTCCCATCAGCATGACTGCCGCGCAGGCCAGGCCCAGAACAAGGCCAAGCCAAACTCCGATCCCGGCCATGCCTTGCACGAAACCAAAGTAGTAGGATGCGGGGATCCCCACGACCCAATAGCTGAGGCCCGCCATAACCATGGGCACCTTGGCGTCTTGCAACCCCCGCAGAAGGCCCAGAGCGATTACCTGCGCGCCGTCCACCAACTGGAACAGGGCCGCCATGGCCAGCAGACCGGTCCCGATGGCCAGAATCTGGGGGCGCTGCGGGTCGTCCGGTTCGACAAATACCGAGATGAGCGGCTCGGCGCAGGTCAGGAACAGGATGATTGTCAGCACTGACACCACAAGGGACATGCCAGTGACCGCAATTGCGCCTTTCTCGAGATGCGGTCGATCCTTGCGGCCCAGCGCGTTGCCGGCCCGGATCGTTGCTGCATTCGACAGGCCCAGATGCACCATGAACGTCGCCGACGCCAGGTTCAGCGCAATCCCGTGCGCCGCCAGCGGCACCTGCCCGATCCAACCCATCATGAAGGCGGACATGGCGAACAGAGACACTTCGGCCAACAAGGTCAGACCGATGGGCACACCCAGCTTCAGGACGCTCAGCAACATTTCCCAATCCGGGCGCCAGAACCGCTGGAACAGGTTATGTTCCGGCAGGACTTTCACCGCGTAAATGATCACGGCCACCAGCGACACGCTCTGCGTGACCACCGACGCAATCGCGGCCCCCATCACGCCCAGTTCCGGCGCGCCCCAGTTGCCGAAGATCAGCGCATAATTCGTAAGTCCGTTGACCACTGCCGCCGCGACGGTGATCCACAGCACGATCTGCGTGCGCTCCAGAGCGGCCAGATAGGATTTTAGAACCATGACCACCAGCGCCGGGAACAGGCCCCAGCCCGCGACCCGCAGATACTCGGACGCGGTTTGCGCCACTTGCGGATCCTGATCCGTGGCGATCAGAATCGGGTAGGACCACCACAACAGCGGCATGACCAGCATGCCATACAGCAGCGACAGCCACAGACCCATTCGGGTGCTGCGCCGAATGCTGGTTTCATCCTCCTCGGCGGCCGCGGTCGCGACCATAGGCATGACGGCCAGGCCAAATCCGCCTCCGAAAAGAAACAGAACAAAGTAAAAGCTGCTGGCCAGCGTCACCGCGGCCAGTGCCTCGACGCCATACCAGCCCAGCATGATCGTATCCGTCAGGCCAATGGCGAATTGCGCCAGATGACCACCGATCAACGGCAGCCCCAGCACAGCAATGGCCCGGAAATGGGCGGGATATGTCATGACCTTTCTCATCCCGCCAGCCATATGCGCGGCCCCGAGCCGGGGCAAGGGGAGATCTCTGAAATTTCACTTCGAGACCTCGGTGACGCCCGTCGGGCCAATCAGGTGACGCGCGCCTCGGGATGGATCGCCGTACCAAGGATGTGATCCGACCGGTGGACCACATGATGTGCCTGCCCCACGATCAGAGGATCGGGCTGGCCCACGATGCCATGATCCTTGTCCGGATAATCCAGCGTCGACAGGAAATGCCGCATGCAGTTCAGCCGGGCGCGCTTCTTGTCGTTCGACTTGACGATGGTCCAAGGCGCGTCGGCGGTGTCGGTATAGAAGAACATCGCCTCTTTCGCCTCGGTGTAGTCATCCCATTTGTCCAAGCTGGCCTTGTCGATGGGCGACAGTTTCCATTGCTTCAGCGGGTCCGTCTCGCGGCTTTTGAAACGGCGCAGCTGCTCATCCCGTGTCACCGAGAACCAGTATTTATAAAGCTGGATTCCCGACCGAACCATCATGCGCTCCAACTCGGGCGTCTGGCGCATGAACTCGAGGTATTCGTTCGGGGTGCAGAACCCCATCACCCGCTCGACCCCGGCCCGGTTGTACCAGGACCGGTCATAAAAGACCATTTCGCCGACGGTGGGCAATTCCTGGATATAGCGCTGGTAATACCACTGGCCCTTCTCCTCCCAGGTCGGCTTGTTCAGCGCCACCACCCGTGCCTGACGCGGGTTCAGATGCTCCATGAACCGCTTGATGGTGCCGCCCTTGCCGGCGGCGTCGCGACCCTCGAACAACAGCACGAACTTCTGCCCGGTCTCCTGCGCCCACAACTGCACCTTCAACAATTCGGCCTGCAACTGGGCCTTCTGCTTTTCATAAGCCGCCCGGGACAATTTCGAGCGATACGGATACTCCCCGCTTTCAAAGGCCTGCCGGATCTTTTCGCGGGTGGGCGCTTCGGTGTCCGCGTTCGGTTTGGCCATGACGGCCACGGGGGCTGCGGTCGTCTTTTTTCGGATCACTGCGTCCATATGCTCTCTCCTGTGTCACTGTCCGCCGAAACGCCTAGCAGATCTGCATCTTTTCCGCGTTGATCCGTATCAAGTTGACTTCGGCGACGGCTCCGAAAACTCTGCAGGTGTGAACTCAGTCAGGGGCATCCCGCATGGACAGCGAATTCTTCGACCTCAACGGCCACCCGTTCTTCGTCCGCCGCTGGGGCGATCCCAACCTGCCTACGCTTTTGATGTTGCACGGTTTCCCGGAGTATGGCGGCGCGTGGTCCGACCTGGCCCCGCACCTGTCGGACCGCTTTCACTGCATCGCGCCGGACCAGCGTGGCTATGGTCAAAGCTGGGCCCCCGAGGGTATTTCGAACTATGCGCTGTCAAAGCTGGTGTCGGACATGGCCGTGCTGATCGAGCAGGTTGGCGACCCCGTCACTGTGCTGGGACATGATTGGGGCGCCTCGGTGGCTTACGGAATTGCCATGTTCCACCCCAAGTTGGTCAGCCGCCTGATCATCGCCAACGGTGTTCACCCTGTCCCGTTCCAGCGCGAACTTGCGGCAGGAGGCAAACAGTCTGAGGCTTCGCAATACATCAACCGCCTGCGCGCGCCTGATGCAGCCGAATTTCTTTCGGCCGACAACTTCGCCAAGCTCGAACAATTCTTCCGGCACGGCATGGGGCTGGACTGGATGAGCGACGCGCGCATGGGTGACTATCGCACCGAATGGGCCCGCCCGGGACGGCTCGACGCCATGCTGAACTGGTACCGAGCCTCACCCCTTGTGGTGGCTGAGCCGGGCGCGCCGTGCACGGACCTTCCGGAACTGCCCGTTGACAGATTGAGAGTCCGCTGCCCGCATTTGCTTCTGTGGGGGCCGCGGGACAAAGCCTTGCTTCCCGAATGCACCGATGGGCTGGAGGAGTTCGCACCCAACCTGACCCGCATGCAGATCGACGGTACAGACCATTGGCTGCATCACCAGAAACCTCAGGCGGTGGCCGACGCTATTCTCGATTGGGTTCAGGACAACTAAGCCAACTCTTCGCCCTGCACTAAAGGACGCAAGAGGCAGCGCCTTTCACCGATGGCCCCAGTCATCCGGATTGTCCGAATTGTTCGGAGACAACCCCAAAATGTCGCCCTTGGTCGAACAGCCAAGCCCCAGAACGGTCCGGTTGGCATAGGAGAAATAGGCGCAGACCTGATTGATCTCCAGGATCTCACCATCGTCCCAACCAACAGATCGCAACGCGTCGATATCCGCCGCCGCTAGGCCAGCCGGGTTCTCGGTCAGTTTTCGGGCATATTCCATCGCCGCCATCTGTGCGGGGTCCAACGGCGCCGTCTCGGGTGTTTCCGCCTCGACCGCCGCGCGGATGGCCAAGCCGCGCTGCTCGTCGCCCAAGAGTCGCTGCAACCCGCTGAAATGATGCTCGACACAATAGCCGCAGCGATTCAGCGAGCTGACCCAGACCCCGAGCACTTCCAGAAACCACTTGGGAACCGAGTTTCCCGAATGGTGCAGCACGTTCTTGTAGAGCGCCATGTGACCTTCCATCGAATGTGGACGCAGGGAATGCACCATCATGATGTTGTCCACATTGTTCCCAGGCCCCGTGACCCGGTCATACAGCGTCTTCAACCGACCGCGGGCCTCGTCGAATGGTATCGTCTTAATCCAGCTCATCACCTGCTCCTCCACGATTTCCGCAACTCAGCGGGAAAACTACCCGTTTTGCAACCCGCCACCGCCCGCAAGTTTGATACAACACCTCGCGTCCCTCTTCCCCCGACCCACATCACCTGCCATAATGGGCCAAACCCAAAAACAAGAGCAGCACCCATGCCCGACGACCTGTTGACGCCCGAATCCGCCACCACCTACGACGCCTCCTCGATCGAGGTCCTCGAAGGTCTGGAGCCCGTGCGCAAACGCCCCGGCATGTATATCGGCGGCACCGACGAACGGGCACTGCACCACATGGTGGCCGAAATCCTCGACAATTCGATGGACGAGGCCGTTGCCGGCCATGCCAACCGTATCGAGGTGGAACTGCACGACGATTACGCCCTGACTGTGCGCGACAACGGCCGCGGTATTCCGATCGACCCGCACCCGAAATTCCCCGATAAATCCGCGCTCGAGGTGATCCTGTGCACCCTGCACGCGGGCGGCAAGTTCTCGGGCAAGGCCTACCAGACCTCGGGCGGTCTGCACGGCGTGGGCGCCTCGGTTGTCAACGCCCTGTCGGATTCGATGGTCGTACAGGTGGCCCGCAATAAGGAGCTGTACGAACAGCGCTTTTCGCGCGGCATCCCACTGGGTCCGGTCGAAAAGGTGGGCTCGGCTCCCAATCGGCGCGGCACCACCGTCACCTTCCACGCCGACCCCGAAATCTTCGGCCACCACAGGTTCAAACCCGCCCGCCTGTTCAAATCGATCCGCTCCAAGGCCTACCTGTTCTCGGGCGTTGAAATCCGCTGGAAAACCGCAATCGACGACGGCGAGACGCCCACCGAGGCTACCTTCCACTTCCCCGGCGGCCTGTCGGACTACCTCAAGGAGACGATGAACGGCTCCTCGACCTATTCCGAACAGCCCTTCGCTGGAACCGTCGATTTCAACGAGAAATTCGGCACCCCCGGCAAGGTGGAATGGGCGATCAACTGGACGCCGTCGCGCGATGGCTTCATCCAGTCCTACTGCAACACCGTTCCGACGCCCGAGGGCGGCACCCACGTGGCGGGCTTCTGGGCCGCGATCCTCAAGGGCATCAAGGCCTACGGTGAACTGATCAACAACAAGAAGGCCGCCCAGATCACCCGCGATGACCTGATCACCGGGGGCTGCGCGCTGGTCTCGTGCTTCATCCGTGAACCCGAATTCGTCGGCCAGACCAAGGACCGTCTTGCCACGGTCGAGGCGCAGCGGCTGGTCGAAAACTCGGTCCGCGACCATTTCGACAACTGGCTGGCCGCCGACACCAAATCCGCCGGCGCCATTCTGGACTTCCTCATCCTGCGGGCTGAGGAGCGCCTGCGCCGACGGGCCGAGAAGGAAACACAACGCAAGTCCGCCACTAAGAAACTCCGTCTTCCCGGCAAGTTGGTGGACTGTAGTAGTTCAACACGTGACGGCACCGAATTATTCATCGTCGAGGGCGACTCGGCTGGCGGCTCGGCCAAGATGGCCCGCGACCGCAAGACACAGGCCCTGCTGCCCCTGCGCGGCAAGATCCTGAACGTACTGGGCGCGGCCAGCTCGAAACTGGGTACCAACGCCGAGATCAACGACCTGACGCAGGCCCTTGGCGTCGGGCTGGGCACCAAGTTCAACCTCGACGACTTGCGCTATGACAAGGTCATCATCATGACCGACGCCGACGTGGACGGCGCGCATATCGCCTCACTGCTGATGACCTTCTTCTTCACCCAGATGCGCCCGATGATCGACGCGGGCCACCTGTACCTGGCCTGCCCGCCACTCTACCGCCTGACCCAAGGCGCCAAGCGCGTCTACTGCCTGGACGAAGCCGAGCGCGACGAATGGTTGGAAAAAGGTCTGGGCGGCAAAGGCAAGATCGACGTCAGCCGCTTCAAGGGTCTGGGCGAGATGGACGCCAAGGACCTGAAAGAAACCACGATGGACCCCAAGTCGCGCAAATTGATCCGCGTCACCATCGACGAGGACGAACCCGGCGAGACCGGAGACCTTGTCGAGCGCCTGATGGGCAAGAAGCCCGAACTGCGGTTCCAATACATTCAGGAGAACGCGCGGTTCGTGGAGGAGTTGGATGTTTGAGTGAAACAAAACGTCTCTACTACTACACGGGACCAGACTTTGCTCTAGAAATCGTTGCAAGACGTCAATTGAAGTTATCTTTCCCCAACGAAGTGAATGATATATATTCGAGATGATGCCGTTTGATTTCGGTGATAATCGAGACATACGAAAAGCATGGCGTGATACAATCGATCAGTTTTCGCAGGACTATGGTTTTATCTCATTTAGCAGTGAATGGAATCACCCAACGATGTGGGGTCATTACGCTAGCAATCACGTAGGTGTTTGCCTCGGATTTGATGTTTTGGGCGGTGTTGTTCCTATTAATTATGTCGATAGGTTTAGAAATTTCGACCGATGGGCTCTTGGAAACGATGCCGAGCTGAAGACTTTGCTGGATTTTTCTCAAAAAACAAAAAGCAAACATTGGGAATATGAAAATGAGTGGAGAGGCTACGTCGAGTTGACCGGCCATCAGAAGGAATTGAAGGCTCGCGGAGCAAATTTGTTCTTCGAGTCATTTAACGAAGGGCTAAGACTGAAAGAAATCATTATCGGTGCGAGGTCGCATTTAACCTCCTCTCAATTCCAGAAGGCACTGAGTGGTTATGATGGCGTCAAAATATGCACCGCTAGAGCATCATTTCGCGACTTTAAAGTCGTGAAACAAAAATCCCAAATACTGCTGAAATAGCAATCGCAACAAGAGTAGGATGGGTGAATGCGCCCATCATTTGGTCCTCTTTGCAACACTACGATGGGTATACACACCCATCCTACTTTGCCACAACCCTCGCGCCCGCACGTGGGGGCGGGTCAGGCGCGTACTTAAGGCTCTGCATCAAGTAATCCGGGGACGGCAAGGCACATCTCCCTCCCGTACGCCGGGCTTCAGCCCGGCACATCGCACCCCCCTTGCCTAACCCTTTGATCCCGATCACACTAACCCTCAACCCGTCATCCAAGAACGAGCTTTGAGGTTCCGAGCGTCCAAGACCCAATTTGAAAAACGGATATCCGAACGGGAGGACGACATGAAAACTTTGACCCTCGGGCTGGCCCTGACCCTGATGGCCTCGGCAGCCCCCGCGCAGCAGATGCTCAGCACCGCATCCCCCATCCCCGACGGCGCCGAGACCCGGTTCTGCTATTACGAAGGTATGGCCTATTCCGAGGACGCCTTTGTGCTGATGGTCGGTGACAACACCGTCACCAGCACGGTGAGCACGGTGCAGGAACGCCTGTTGCGTTGTTACCGTGAAAGCGACGGCGTGCTGCGTTGGCGGCCGCAGAGCACGTTTCAGGTCAGCAAATAAGCCCTGAACGGCCCCTAGCCCAGCGTCTGGTCCAGCCAGTCCGCAATCTGTGCGGCTGGCTTTTCCCAACCGGGCTCCATGAACAGAAAATGCGCGTGACCTTCTGCGGACAGAAAGGTCGCGAGGTCGCCATAGAGTTTCGCCAACGCACGGCAGGTGTTGGGGTTCACCGCCCTGTCCTCCGAGCCTGAAACGATCAGAACCGGGCAGTCGACCTTGTCGATATCAACCTTCATCGCGTGGTGATCGTCGAACATCCAGAAAAACATTTCGAACATCACCCGCCCGCTTTCCGGGCCAAGTCGATCGAACACGGCATGTTGCTGGGCCTCAGGCATTTTGTTCAGCGCGAAGGGGACCATCAGGTCGAAATCGACGCGCATGGGCTGCTTCCAGAACGCCCCGCCCTCCATCAAGGCGCGCGGCACGGCGCGTTCGTCATCGGTTTCCGGCAGGGTGCCCCAGGCCGCGTTCGGGTTGATCAACACGATGGCGCTGGCCAGCCCGCGAGACGCAACCTGCTGGGCAACAACGCCCGCAATGGCATGCCCGAGGATCACGGGTTTGCTGTCCAACCCCTGGACGAGTTCTGCAATGTCGTTGGCATAATCCAGCACGCTGGTGTCGGTCAGACCCGCATCGGGCTCGGCTGCAGGATCGCCGCCATGGAACCTCAGCGCCGGAGTGTGCACCGTCCATCCACGGGCGCGGAAGAACCCCGCATAGTCCGCCATGCACCACGGCCCGGCGAACGCCCCGTGGATCAGCACAATCTCTTTGGTCATCACGTTCTCCCTCCGGTCCCTGACCCGAGTATGGGCATCCTGACACGCGTTACAACTGCACGTGATCGCTGTTGCGTGGGAAGACTGACCACTTTAACTCGGGTGCATGAGCTTCATCACCGACTACCAGCTGCCCCTGCTGTTGCTGTTCTTTCTGGCCGGATCGATTGGCACCGCGTTCCTGTTTCGCAAACCAGCGGGTCACCGGGCATGGAAGCTGGCCGACCTCGTGTGGGTCGTGTTGGGTGGGCTGGGCGCGCTGGTGGCGGTCATGGCGGGGCTCTACAAATCCGACAGTTCAAGGCTGGACAGGCAGATCGACGTTGCCTATGCGGCGACACTGGCCTTCGACCGCGACGCCGCGCGGTTCCGACTGCGGTTCTGCGATCCGGCCTATGACCCGGACACGGCGGTTTTGTGCGACAAGGTCGAGTTCCTGTCGGCCTCGACCGCCAGCAACGCCGACCTGCCGCTGTTCATCGCCGTCACCAACGAAGTTGCGCCGCTGCAGGGCCTGAACTTCATCTTCGGCGCACGGTCCCGAGGCCAGATGGATGACATTCAGGACATGGCCGCCAAGGCCGATGCCTTCGACATCGAGCAATTCCTGGTATTCACCACGCTGGACGAAGAAACGCAGACCGCGATCGACAACATGCGGCGGAAAGTGCCGGCAATCGCCGGAGACTATATGATCCTCGCGCAAAGCTATGATGACCTGATCGCTCAGGTCGCCAAACTGAAAGGAGAGTGGGAGTACCTCCAGGAAAACGCCCACATTCTCGTGCTACAGATCATCGCGCTGTGTCTTGTCAGCTTTGCGGCACCATTCCGGTTGGGCAAATCTGTTGTCGAGTTGCGGTCCAACCTCATCACCGAGCCGCCGGCGCGGCAGCCACCCCCTGAAGCATCTACGACCGGGGTTACTGAGGCGGCGCCTCAGGACGCGTCCGACCACGGCGCCCGGCACCTGTAATGGCACGCGCCCGCAAAAGAGTCGCGCGCGGCAGAGAGCGCATGAACGCCCCCTCCTTCCCCGGTTGATCCGGATATTCACCGGCGGCCTTGTACAATTGCGCCGGCAGCAGCAGACCCTGATCACCAAACGCCAGTCCAAAGACCCGGCTGCGCAGATTGGCCCAGCCTGCCGTCAAACTCGGCATCAGGCCTGAGGACCGGAACCCAAGGCGGAACACACCCGGACGCCGCGTTACAAGGTGCTCGGCCACCGCATCGGTCCATCCGGGCTCAAGCTCGGTCCCTGGAAGGATGATCAGCAACCAGTCGCCCACCGCGGCGTCGCATCCCACGCGCAGCTGCGCGGTACGAGACCCGGCCCCGGCAACGATCCGGGCACCTGCTTCATCGGCAATACGCAACGTATGATCGGTCGACCCTCCATCGGCGATGACAAGTTCGCGGATCAGACCGGCGTGCAGACCTTCCATCAGGGTCATCAGCGAGCGCGCGAGTTCGGTTTGGGAATCGAATGTCGGAATCACGATGCTGATCGGGGCGGACACGTTCGAAACCTCTGGTCTTGGCAACGGGTTCGCTTATATCACCGCTCTCAGGGCAATGACGAGGACCCAAAGATGAGCACCCGCCGCATTTTGCGCCTGACCGGCACGGATACCGACAGCTTCTTGCAAGGTCTGGTCACCAATGACACCCGCAAGCTGGACGATGGTCTTGTCTACGCGGCCATCCTGACCCCGCAGGGCAAGTACCTGGCCGATTTCTTTCTGAAACGCGATGGCGACTCGGTGCTGCTGGACGTGGCTGAGGGGATGGCGGATGCACTGATCAAGCGGCTGAACATGTACAAGCTGCGGGCGGACGTGCGTATCGAGGAAACCAACTTGCACTTGCAACGCGGAACCGGGCCCGCGCCCGAAGGCGCCCTGCCCGATCCTCGTCACCCCGATATGGGCTGGCGCGCATATTCTGACGCTCCCGAAGCCGAAGATGGAACGGATTGGGACGCAATTCGGGTGCGTTATTGCATCCCGGAAACCGGGATCGAGCTGACACCGGACACGTATATCCTCGAGGCCGGATTCGAGCCGCTCAACGGCGTCGATTTCAAAAAGGGTTGCTATGTCGGGCAAGAGGTAACCGCCCGCATGAAGCACAAGACCCAGTTGCGCAAGGGGCTGCGGGTTGTCGCCATCGACGGTGCGGCTCCGGTCGGCTCCGAAATCCTCTCGGCGGGAAAGCCAGCTGGTACGCTGTTCACCCAATCAAACGGACAGGCCATCGCCTATCTGCGCCTTGATCGGGCGGGCGACGACATGCTGGCCGGAGACGCCCGCCTGCGTCTGCTGGATTGAGCCTGTTGCCCAACCGGCACGACCACTAACCGGGCTGCTTTGTAAACGTTTTATCCGGCCCGGCCACACGGTAAGACTTGAGGCACTTGGCTGATCGGGTGCCTGCATGCTCCAACTGTATTCAGCCATCTGGCGCGCCAGCGCCGGACGGCAAGTCATACTGATCCTGTTGTCCTTGTCGGTCGCGGCTCTTGCCGCGGCCCCGTTGGAGTTTCAACGGGACATCATCAACCATCTGACCTCGGACAATATCGAGGCGCCCCATCTCCTGCTGCTGGGTGCCGGCATGATGGGGGTGATCCTGCTGAGCCTCGCCCTGAAGTGGGTGCTGGGATATCGCGCGGGGACATTGGGCGAAGACATGATCCGTCGGATCCGTCAGCTTTTGCTGGCCCGCACCGTGGACGTGGACGAGTCCGGCCAGAATGTCCGCAAGGGAACCATGACGACGGCCATCTCTGCCGAAGCCGAAGAACTGGGCAAATTCGCCGGAGGCGCGTTCTCGGACCCGGTCGTACAGATCGGAACCTTGGTCAGCGTGATTGGCTACATCTCGTCGACGCAACCCTGGCTGGGACTGATCGCCCTTTCGATGATCGCGCCGCAGATCCTCATCGTTCTCGTCTCGCAGAGAAAGGTGAACGTGTTCGTGGCGGACCGCGTCCGCATATTGCGTAGCGCGACCGACCATCTGACGATCGAAAACATCGAGGCCGTGACTCAAGAGGTGCACGACCAGTTCGACGCGATCTACGACACCCGGCGGCGGATGTTCCTGTGGAAATTGTCGGCCAAGTTTCTGCTGAGCGTGATCAACGGTGCAGGCACCGTCGGTGTTCTGATGCTGGGCGGATGGCTGGTTCTGCAAGGAGAAACCGACGTGGGAACCGTGGTCGCCGCGACCAGCGGTCTGGCCCGGATCCAAGGGCCGACCGGGTTTCTCATCGCTTTTTACCGACAGGTCAGCGCCAATCGCATCAAGTTCGAGCTGTTGCTGGAACTGTTCGGCCCGGACCGCGCCCGCTACCGCCGGGGCGGGGCCGCCTCGCAAGAAAAAAACCGCGCCGAATAGCGGCGCGGTTTCTTGGTCTTTCTCCGAGTATGACGCGACGTTACGCGCGCTCGGAATATTCCATGGTCTCGGTGTTCACGACGATCATCTCGTCCTGCGCGATGAACGGCGGCACCATGACTTTGACCCCGTTGTCCAGAACCGCCGGCTTGAACGAGTTCGCCGCAGTCTGACCTTTAACGACCGGTTCAGTCTCGACGACCTTGCAGACGACTTTCTGAGGCAGCGTCGCGTTCAGCGCCTCGCTTTCATAGAATTCGACCACGATGGTCATCCCGTCCTGAAGGAACGGACGACGGTCACCCAGCAAATCTGCAGGCAATTCAATCTGTTCATAGGTCTCGGCATCCATGAATACCAGCATCCCGTCGCTTTCATACAGGAACTGCTGGTCTTTCTGCTCCAACCGAACACGCTCGACCTTGTCCGCTGAACGGAACCGCTCGTTCAGTTTCGAACCGTTGCGCAGGTTCCGCAATTCCACCTGTGCAAAGGCACCGCCTTTGCCCGGTTTGACGTGATCGACCTTGACCGCCGCCCACAGACCGCCGTTATGCTCAAGCACATTGCCCGGGCGAATTTCGTTCCCATTGATCTTGGGCATGACATATTTCCTTCACACATGGTTGATGCGTCAGTTGTCGTCCCTATATCTGGCGGGACCGATCCATGCAATACAACGAAACCTAGTGCTGCACCTGCAGAGAGCCATGCAAATGACGCAACGCAACTATGCAAATTAGGTGTATCCGAATCGCACTAAATAGGTCATAAGGACCGCCACGCCGAAAATTACAAGAGCAAGAACAACAAGGAAAACGAGATGAGAGATTTCGTTGACGGCACCGCCTTTAACAATGAGCAAGGCAACCGTGCCCGCAAACTTTTCGCGGCCGTTGTGCTGGCTGCACTCGATGATGCCATCGCCGATGACAAGAAATACGGCAATGGCCCGGAACAAATCGCCCGCTGGGCACGCTCGCGCGATGGGCGCGAAGTGCTGTCCTGCGCTGGCATCGACCCGAACGAACGGGTTGTCCACGGACTGATGGAGTTCGTTGGCCGTGGCGTGCGTACCTCCGTCGCCCTGTCGCGCGAAGAAAGCGAACGCCGCAACGCTGCACAGCAGGCCGAAGCCGCCTAAGGCTTTGCCCGACCCAAAAACGCGCGCCGGTACTTTCGGCGCGCTTTTTTTTGCCCTGTACGCAGCGGAATAGTCGCATTCGTCGTGCAAATGGCCCGATCCACGCTTTCGTCGGCTGAATAAATGCGGTCATCTGCCAACATCCGCAGGAGGCTCAGATGGTTCGCGCGATCATGATTCAGGGGACCGGCAGCAACGTCGGCAAGTCGATGCTTGTGGCCGGGCTGGCCCGGGCCTTTGCGCGGCGAGGGTTGAAGGTTGCCCCCTTCAAACCGCAGAACATGTCCAACAACGCCGCAGTGGCGGCAAATGGAGGCGAGATTGGCCGCGCCCAGGCGCTGCAGGCCCGGGCGGCGGGGCGCCCGCCGCATACGGACATGAATCCAATCCTTCTGAAGCCGGAAACCGATACCGGTGCGCAAGTGATCGTTCAGGGCAAGCGGGCGGGAACGATGCGGGCCAAGGACTATCGCAAGGACAAATCCAAGCTTCTGAACGCCGCGCTCGAGAGCTTTGCCAGACTTTGCCAAGATGCCGACCTTGTGCTGGTCGAGGGCGCCGGCAGTCCGGCCGAAACCAATCTGCGGGCAGGCGACATCGCCAACATGGGCTTTGCCTGCGCCGCAGATGTGCCCGTCATACTGGTGGGAGACATTCACCGGGGCGGCGTCGTAGCGCAGATCGTCGGTACCCACACAGTGCTGGACAGTGCCGATCTTGCAATGATCCGCGGCTTTGCAGTCAATCGCTTCAAGGGAGACGTCAGCCTGTTTGATGACGGGCGCGACGACATTGCGGCACGCACCGGATGGCCTTGCCTGGGCGTCGTTCCCTGGTTTGACGATGCTTGGAAACTACCGGCCGAGGACATGATGGATATCCGCTCGCACGCCGGCGGCACCTGCAAGGTTGCGGTGCCGCAACTGGAGCGCATGGCGAATTTCGATGATTTGGACCCGCTATCCGCCGAGCCGGGTGTTTCGGTCGAGATCATTCCGGCTGGCCGCCCCCTTCCCGGTGACGCGGATCTGGTGATTCTGCCGGGCAGCAAATCAACGATCGGAGATTTGGTCTTTTTCCGCAAACAGGGTTGGGACATCGACCTGTATGCACACGTTCGGCGGGGCGGCCATGTTCTTGGCCTTTGCGGCGGGTATCAGATGCTGGGCCGGGTGATCGCCGACCCCGATGGAGTGGACGGCAGACCCGGCAGCGTCGATGGGCTGGGTTTGCTGGACGTGGAAACGGTTATGTCCGGGGAAAAACGGGTCGAACTGCGATCAGCGCAGGCCTTGCCCGGCGGCGAGCCTGTCACCGGCTACGAAATCCACATGGGGCGCACCCAAGGTCCGGATACTGCCCGCGCGTGGTTGCAGGTGGAAGGGCGCCCGGAAGGCGCCGCATCGAGAGACGGGCGCGTTCTGGGAAGCTATTTGCACGGCATTTTCGCGTCAGACGCCTTCCGCGCGTCGTTTCTACAGCGGTTTGGAGCCAGGTCGGAACTGGCATACGAAGTCAGTGTTGAGCAAACGTTGGAGTCTTTGGCCGATCACCTTGAACAGCATATGGACCTTGATGCCCTGCTGTCACTGACAGCCGAGCCTCGGTTCGGCTGAGCGTCAATCCAAAGTCTGAGCGGCCAAAGCGCGGTTGATCTCGCGCCGCACCAGCTTGCGAATGTTGCGGGTGATACGTTCACCCAGCGCGCCCTGCAGTTCCTGACGGACGATGTCTGCGATCAACTCGCGCAATTCGTCTTCATCCATCGTGCCGGTCGCCATCGCCGGCGTTTCCTGATCCAGCTTTACTTCGGCCTCTGAGGCATCCCGATTGTCGCGGATAAACGTGGCAGGCGTTGTTTCCTCGTCGCTGTCAGCGTCCATCTCAGCTTCGGACGCAGCCGCATCCTTCGACGTCGAAAACCCGGTGTCCGAGGCCCAACTGACCGTGTCGGTGCGCGTGCCGGAATAAGCGTCGTCGCTTTCACCGTCAGGCTCCCACTGATCTTCGGTCCGCGCAATCGCAGCCTCAAGAGCTGCGATCTTGGCGCTCAGGCTGCCGGCCAGATCCCTGCGGCCTTCGCGATCATCCGAAGACTCGCCGCCAATGTCGTTGATTGCCGGGGTTCCGGGACGAACGATATCGCAAGACCGCAACCGCATAGGTTGTGACAGGTCGTTGGCCGGGCGCACCGCCTCGACATTCGCAGCATGCTGCGAGGCCGCCTCAGCCGAGATCTTTTGGGCCAGTTTCAAAGGTGCTTTTGGATCCTCGGCCGATGTGCCAACCCGCAGGGCATCCGTCAAAACCAGGCGTCCCGGCTTGCGGGCCGCAGTCGCTTTGATCAGGTTCGGGACCTTGCGCCCTTCTTCGCTGACCAAACGCTTGATCGACGACAATACGTCTTCGACACCTGCTTTGACACTGCTATCCGTCATTGTTCTCTACCGCTCTGACCTTTTGGACTAGTGTATCCAATCCGGTCGAACCTAACAACAGATAGTGTGGCTGATCACTCGCGCCGCAAAGCTTTGAGAACTCGATCCAGGTCGCGGCTTTGCTTGCTGATCTGTGCTGGCGCTTTTTTGACCAGGTTATAGTAGAGCGTCGGGTCATAAATTTGGACCGCCAGTCCAAGGCGCTCGGCGGTCAACAGACCTTGTGCCTGCAACAACTGATAGGCAGCCAGCGACCGTTCCGTCCGCGAGGCAACTTCGGCCAATTGTGCGTCAAGCAAATCCTGCTGAGCGGTCAGAACGTCCAGCGTGGTCCGAGCCCCCAACGTGGCCTCTTCGCGAATCCCGTCAAAGGCGACCTGCGATGCGCGTACCCGTTCGACGGATGCCCGCAGGCTGGCAGTGGCCGTTTCAAAGCGCACATAGGCGTCCGTCACACCCTGAGTGATGTCTTTCTGCACATTCAGAAGGTTGGCGCGCGATGCATCCCGCTGAGCCATTGCGCGGCGCACGTTGGCCGCCAATCGACCACCGGCATAGATGGGCTGATTGAAATTCAACGAGATGGACGCATCGTTGGTATAGTCGTCGTTGTCATAGCTTTCCGTGATCCCCGCGTCCGCGTTCAAGCTGACATTCGGACCGAGACCCGCGCGCTGCTGCTGCACTGTCAGATCCAAGGCACGCACCTGATGCTGCGCCGAAAGGATTGCCGGGTGGTTTCTTTGTGCCAAGCTGATGGCCTCGGCCAATGAACCGGGCAGCTTCGGCAGACGCGGCTGGCCCGCTGTACGGCCAGGCTGTTTGCCGACGGCGTTCACGTATTCCGCTTGGGCGGTGCTCAGGTCGCCTCGCGCATCGGCCAGATCAGCCTGCGAGCTTGCCAACTGCGCTTCGGACAGCGCGACGTCGGTTCGGGTGACCTCACCGACTTCAAAACGGTCTTGCGTGGCCCGCAGTTCCTCGCCCGAGAGATTGACGTTGTTCTGGCGAATCTGAACCGTTTCTTCCTGCAGCAGAACACTCAGATAAGCCGTCGTTGCGCGGAACAGAACCTGTTGCTCAATATCGATCAATGCCTGGCGGGTTGCCAGAACTGTTTCCTGAGCCGACTGTTTCCCGAGAATCGATGCACCGCCGTCATAGACCAGCTGGCTCAGCGTTAACCCCGAGAAGAAGCGCGATGGTTCGACCGTCGACACCACAGTTCCGGCGCGGGTCTTGGCGTAATCCTGGCTGACACGGACGGTCCAGTTGATGATCGGGCGCAGGGCCGACAACGCGATTGCAACGTCTTCGTCGGCAGCGCGCAGCAAGGCGCGGTTCTGTTCCAACAGCCCGCTTGTGTTGTATGCACCGATGAACGCGTCGGTCAGATTGTCCGCCAAAACCGAGCGCCCCGGCATCACGCTCAGCGCGATTCCCGCCGTCAGAGCGACTGCCTTGACCAGCTTCCCTCCAGCCGTTCCAAGCATACCCAAATCCTCTCAAATCAAAATAACGCAAGCCCGCAGGCAGTTTGCGCCTTTGTTTTCAACTAATCAAGGGACCGCGGAAAACCGCTGATCGACTATAGCGAAAATGCACACTCGGCCGAAAACGCCGGCAGTACCGGGGCGTTTGCGTTGAAGCCATGACGCCAAGTCACCTGCCCATCGGACTTTCGACCAATGCGAACGGTGCCCAGATTGCCTTCGACGAACAGGCAGGCGATGCGGCCATGATCTTTCAGTTGATCGAGTAGGGCATCGGGCAGACGTTCCACACCGCCTTGGATGATAATGACATCATAGGGGCCATGCTCGGCCGCCCCCTGCTCCAAAGGTCCGACATGAATGATAGCGTTGTCGATATCCGCCTCCATCAGGCGGGACTGCGCGTCGGCTGCGTTGGCCTCGTCATCCTCGACGCCCACCACAAGCTGCGCCATGTTCGCGGCCACGGCGGTCGAGTATCCGAACGCTGGGGCGATATCCAGAACCACCTCGTCATTCGAAATATTCAATGCATCCAGCATCTTCGCCAGAGTCCTCGGCTCCAGCAGGCAGCGCCCGTTTCCCAGGTCGATCAGGTCGCCAGCATAGGCCACTTCGCGACTGGCATCCGGCACGAAGTTCTCACGCTGGACCTTCAGCATTGAATCGATGATCGGGAATTTGGTGACATCAGAGGGCCTGATCTGAGTGTCTACCATCGTGTGGCGTCGGGCTGCGAAATCCGTCATGTGACCGCTCGTATATTTCCCATGGTTGCTCGGCTTTTGCCACATCCGATCCCGCCCGGCAACGGCCAGCCCGGCAAAAATTGCAGGCCGCGACAAAAGTTGCCACTGCGCTGACCGACCATCCAACGCCGTGGTCGGCGGAATTTTCAGCAACCCTCTGGACGTTGTTCGGGAAAGCTGCTAGAACCGCGTCTGCACCACGTCAAGTAATTGAAATTGCTTGAAAAGGCGAGTTGGCGGAGTGGTGACGCAGCGGATTGCAAATCCGTGTACACCGGTTCGATTCCGGTACTCGCCTCCAACTTTCCAGCCTCGCATTGCATCACTGTTCTCTGGTCCTGTGATTGTCGCCTGGACCAGTTTGTTGATACGAAACGCCAAAATACGCGCGGAGATGGTTAGCGCAGCCGAGCTAACCAGTAATTTCCGAGCAAGGATTTAGTCCGCGCTGGGTCACCAGCGACGCGGTCGGTACATGCGAGAACCCCGCGGAAAGGGCGTGCCTTGCGCTGACCGTCGGCTCAAACCGTGCTTCGGCCTTGAGGAATCACCTCATACCCCGGCTCTTCCGGTTCATCGTCCTGCATCTCGGCCGGAAAACCGGGCGCGGTAATGCTCAGCCCGGTTGCATCCTCGAGCCGTCGAATGACGTTGGGCGACAGCTCGCGCGCGCCATAGCGGGCGATGGCGTCGTCGAAGATCTTAATCATCAACGGGTTCATCTCCAACGGCACGCCGGCGCGGTCGGCGACCTCCTGGAACAGGCCGATATCCTTTTTCACCAGGTCCGTGGTGAAGGAAATATCGCGCGAGCCGTTCAGGATCACCTGGCTTTCGGTCTCATGTACGAAGGAGGTACCGGACGAAATCTTGATCGCCTCGTAGGTGGTGTTCAGGTCCATCCCGGCGGCCTTGGCGGTCACCAGCGCCTCGGCGCAGGTGATCAGGTTGGCAGTTGCCAGATAGTTGGTCAGCACCTTCAGAACCGAGGCCGTGCCCAGATCGCCGGTATGCAGAATGCGCCGGCCCATGGTCGTAAGGAACGGCAGGATACGCTCGAACGTGGCCCGGTCGCAGCCCGCGAAGATCGAGATATTGCCCGTGGCCGCCCGGTGGCACCCGCCCGAAACCGGGCAGTCCACCGCCGCCCCGCCGCGTTCGATCACCATGGCCCCCAGGCGTTTGACCTCGGCCTCGTCGGTGGTGGACATCTCCATCCAGATCTTACCGTGGGTAACCTCGGGCAGCATCTGCTGCATCACTGCGTCCGAGGCAGCGGGCGACGGCAGGCAGGTGATGACCGCATCGCAATCGCGCATCATCTGGGCCGGGCTTTCACCGGCTTTTGCTCCCTTGGCGGCGAACTCCGCCACAAGATCGGGGTTCAGGTCGTGTACCGTCAGGTCGATACCGTTGCGCAGCAGCGACCCCGACAGCTTGCCCCCCACATTGCCCAAACCGATGAAACCGACCTTCATGTTCTGCCCTCCCGCAGGCGCAATTTCGTTGGCACGAGTATTTCCGTTGCCCATCGACAAAAGAAACGAATAATAAGTCAATCTAAATGCAAAATATTTTGGTGCTGAATGGACCGCCTGCCCAATCCGGCCTGGTTGCGCAGCTTTGAGGCTGCCGCCCGCCATCTGAATTTCACAACCGCCGCGCAGGAACTGGGCCTGACCCAGACGGCGGTGTCGCTGCATATCCGCTCGCTCGAGGCGGATCTCGGCCAGCCGCTTTTTGTACGCAACGCCCGACACCTGTCGCTGACCGAGCTGGGCCAGTCCTATGCGCTGACCGTGCGTCGGGCGTTGTCAGATATCGCGCTGACCACCAACAGCCTGTTCGGCCCCGCCTCGCGGCAAGCGTTAACCATCCGGGCGGCGATATCGACGATGACCTACTGGATCGCCGCTGATCTGCCCGCGTTCAGCGCCCAGCACCCCGAGGTCCCGGTGCGGCTGGTGTCGCATATCTGGAACGACTCGGCCGCGCCTGCGGATGTGGACGTGGAAATACGGCTGGGCCATGGCGACTGGCCCGGTGTTGCGGCCGAACGGCTGTGCTCGGAACGGCTGGTGCCCGTCTGCCGGGCGCAGGACCCGGCGCCAGACCTGCAAAACGGCCCGTTGATCCACATTCTTGGGTACGAGGACAACTGGGCGCGGTACTTCGAGGCCACGGACACCGACCTGCCCGACCGCCCCGCGCGCCATTCGGCGGATACGACCGTCACCGCGCTGCAACTGGTGATGGCCGGCGCGGGCTACGCCACCGTTCTGGAGCGGTTCGCGCGCAACGCCATTGCCCAGGGCGCGCCGATCCGGGTTGCGGGGCCGGCGATTCCCTTTGCCCAGTCGCACTATCTGATCCGCAGCGTCAGCGCGGCGCCTCCGTCCATCCCTGCCGAGTTGTTCCTAGCCTGGCTACGCGACAGGCTGGCCAGTGATGCCGCGGATTGACCCCGGCAGGTCGCTTTTTCGATCCGACGCAGGGCACTTGGCCCCGCGCGCTTGACAACCCCCCTGCCCGTGCCGCATGTCGCTTGCGTTGGTGTCTGTGCAAACAGATGAAAAGGGAATGCGTCAGCGGTTTTCCGTCAAACGCAGCCGCCCCCGCGACCGTGACCGGAGAGGGTGCCCAAATGCCACTGGCCGCAGGCCGGGAAGGCGGGACATCCGACAGAGCGCCGCTCTGACATCCGCAAGCCGGGAGACCTGCCAACGCCCGAAGACAAACCGGACGGGGTGTTCCGGTGTCGGGCCCATGTCCGCAACGTGGCCCGCGCATACCCCGTCCCCCGACAACCGAGTGAGGGGGGATGAGATACGTGACCGAGACCACACCAGTTGAACTGCTGGTCTGCACCACCTGCCGACGCGGGCTGCCCATCGAGGATGACGCCCAGCGCCCCGGCACGCTGCTTCACAAGGCGCTGGCCGCCGCCGACCTGCCCGCGGGCATCACCCTGAAGCCGGTCGAATGCCTGTCGAACTGCGATCAGGGCTGCTCGATCGTTCTGCGCGGCGGGCCGTCGCGCTGGACCTTCGTCTATGAAAACCTGAACGAATCCGACCATGTCGAGATCATCGTCGAAGGCGCCACCAAATATCTGGCCGCCGATGATGGCCTTGTGAAATGGCGCGACCGCCCTGAACATTTCCGTAAGAACTGCGCCGCCCGCATTCCCCCGATTGGAGCCTGAGCATGAGCACCCTCGAAAAACTTCCCGTCACCGTCATCACCGGCTTTCTCGGCTCGGGCAAGACCACGCTGATCCGCCATCTGATGCAGAACCCGCAGGGCAAGCGGCTGGCCGTGGTGGTCAACGAATTCGGCGATGTGGGCGTCGATGGCGAGATCCTGAAAAGCTGCGCCATCCCCGACTGCCCGGCGGAAAACATCATGGAGCTGGCCAATGGCTGCATCTGCTGCACCGTGGCCGATGACTTCATCCCCACGATCGAGGCGCTGATGGCGCTCGACCCGCGCCCCGATCACATCCTGATCGAAACCAGCGGTCTGGCCCTGCCGAAACCGCTGCTCAAGGCGTTCGACTGGCCCGACATCCGTTCCAAGATCACCGTGGACGGCGTGATCGCTCTGGCCGATGCCGAGGCCGTGGCCGCAGGCCGCTTCGCCCCGAATGTCGCGGCGGTGGATGCCCAGCGCATGGCCGATGACTCGATCGACCACGAAACGCCCCTGTCCGAGGTGTTCGAGGATCAGATCTCGTGCGCCGACATCATCCTGCTGACCAAGCCTGACCTGGCCGGCCCCGAAGGCGTGGCCAAGGCGCGCGAGATCATCGCCGCCGAGGCGCCCCGCCCCCTGCCCGTGGTCGAAGTGGCCGAGGGTGCGGTGGACGTGCGCGTGGTGCTGGGGCTGGAGGCCGCAGCCGAAGACGACATGGACGCCCGCCCCTCGCATCACGATGGCCATGACGACCACGAACATGACGATTTCGAAAGCATTGTGGTCGAGCTGCCAGAACAGACCGACCCGGCGCAGCTGGTCGCCAATATCGAGCGTCTGGCGAACGAGCTGAACATCCTGCGGGTCAAGGGCTATGCCGCCGTTCAGGGCAAGCCGATGCGCCTGCTGGTCCAGGCGGTCGGCGCGCGGGTGCGGCACCAGTATGACCGCCCGTGGAAACCCGAGGAAGAGCGCCGCTCGCGCCTTGTGGTCATCGCCGAGCATGACGACATCGACGAGGCCGCGATCCGCGGCATCCTGACGGGCGTCACCGAGGCCGCCGAGTAAGCACCGATGCACGTCGTCTTCCGCGAAAGCCACGGGCTCGAAGAAACCGAGACCCCGACCGATCTGGGCCAGAGCCCGGCGGATCTGGTGGTGCTGTCCTTTTCGGACAGCGACCTGGGTGCTTTCGCGGCCGGCTGGCATCGCGGCGGCGGGCCCGAGGGGCGGATGCCCTCGTTGCGGCTGGCCAGCCTGACGGCGCTGAAGCACCCATTGTCGGTCGATACCTATGTCGAGCAGACGCTGGAGGGTGCCAAGGGCATCCTGATCCGGCTGATCGGCGGAGTGCCCTATTGGTCCTACGGGTTGCAGCAGGTGCTGGCGCTGGCGCAGGCCAAGGGCATCGCGCTGGCGGTGCTGCCCGCCGACGGGCGCGAGGATACGCGGCTGGACGACTATTCCACCCTGCCGGTCTCGACCCTGCGGCGGCTGGCGCATCTGTGCGACACCGGCGGCGAGGTGGCCGCGCAGGCGGCGCTGGCGCAGATGGCGCTGGCGGCGGGGCTCTATGCCGGGCCGGTGATGGGGGCCAAGACTCTGCCCGACTGCGGCGCGTGGTGCCCGGATCGCGGCGTGATTGCGCCCGAGGACGCATTCGCGGGCGAAGGTCGGCGCATCATCGTGACGTTCTACCGCGCCTACCTGACCGCGGCCGATACCGCGCCGGTCGCGGCCCTGATCCGAGAAATCCGCGCGCGGGGTCATCAGGCGGTAGGGCTGTTCGCGCCCTCGCTGAAGGCGCCTGCGGCGGCGGAATGGCTGGCCGAGATTATCCCCGAGA
This sequence comes from Ruegeria sp. CG8, assembly GCF_056537165.1. NCBI lineage: Bacteria > Pseudomonadati > Pseudomonadota > Alphaproteobacteria > Rhodobacterales > Roseobacteraceae > Ruegeria > Ruegeria sp. CG8. The sequence goes on from NZ_JBQFRA010000002.1 coordinate 551,188, forward strand.
TGACGCCCTCGGCGATCATCAATGCCACCTCGTTTTCAGGCAAGGGCGCGTCGGGCACATCGCCCTTGGACGTGGCGGGCGTGCCGGTATTTCAGGTCGCGCTGGCCACTTCGCGCCGCAAGGCCTGGGCCGAGGCCGAACGCGGCATGTCGCCCGCCGATCTGGCCATGCATGTGGTCCTGCCCGAGGTAGACGGGCGTATCACAGCCGGTGTCGCCTCGTTCAAGGAGCCGGGCAAGCGCGACCCGCAACTGGAATATTCCCGTTTCGCCCACCGGCCCGAGCCCGACCGGATCACCGCCATCGTCGACCGGGCGATGGCCTGGGTGGACCTGGCCGAGAAGCCAAAGGCGCAACAGGTCCCCGCGCTGGTCTTGTCCACCTATCCGGGCAAAGACTGGCAGATGGCCCATGCGGTGGGGCTGGACGCGCTGGCCTCGGCCGAGGCGATCCTGTCCGACCTGCAGGGCGCCGGCTATGACACCGCCCCCGCCGAACCGATTGCCGATACCCTGCCGGACGCCCGGATTTCCTGGCCGGTCTCGGCCTACCGCGCGGCGCTGGCGCAACTGCCCGAGGCGTTGCGCGCCGATCTGGAAACCGTCTGGGGCGCACCCGAGGACGACCCGGCCTGCGCCGATGGGGCCTTCCACTTCACCGCGCTTCGGCGCGGCAAGGCGCTGGTGGCGTTACAGCCCGAACGCGGCACTCCGGAACTGCGCGACGACGAATACCACGACCTGTCGCGCACGCCCCGGCACGGCTACGTAGCCTTCTACCTGTGGCTGCGGCACGGGTTGGGCGCCGATGCGCTGATCCATATCGGCGCCCACGGAACACTGGAATGGCTGCCGGGCAAATCGGTGGCGCTCTCGGCGGAATGCTGGCCCGAGGCGCTGATCGGCGATCTGCCGGTGATCTATCCGTTCATCGTGAACGACCCGGGCGAGGCCGCGCAGGCCAAGCGCCGGATCGGGGCGGTGACGCTGGGCCACATTCCTCCGCCGATGAAGCAAAGCAGCACGCCCGACCGCATGGTGCGGCTGGAATCGCTGCTGGACGAGTTCTCGAACGCCGACGGGCTGGACCCCAAACGGCGCGACCGGTTGCAGGCCGATATCCGTGATGAGGCGCAGGCCATCGGGCTCGAGGCCGATCTGGGGCTGGATCAGGCCACCAGCACCGCCGAGGCGATCACCCGCATCGACCGTTTCGTCTGTGACATCAAGGAAAGCCAGTTCGGCGACGGGCTGCACGTCTTTGGCCGCGCGCCGCAGGTTGCGGGCAATTTCGATACTGCCGCGTCAGCACAGACCGAACGGCAGGCCCTGCTGGATGCCTTGGCCGGCAAACGGATCGAGGCTGGCCCGTCCGGCTCGCCGTATCGCGGGCGCACCGACGTGCTGCCCACCGGGCGCAACCTGTTCACCACCGATCCGCGATCGGTCCCCACCCGCGCGGCTTATGCGCAGGGGGTGAAACTGGCCGAAGAACTGGTCCGCCGCCACCTGCAGGAGGAAGGCGACTACCCCAAGGGCCTGATCGTCGATCTGTGGGGCTCGGCCACGATGCGCACGGCGGGCGAGGAATTCGCCATGGCGCTGCACCTGCTGGGCGTCAAACCGATCTGGGACCCGGGGTCGGAGCGCGTATCGGGCATCGAGGTTCTGCCGATCACCGACCTGGAGCGCCCCCGGCTGGACGTGACCCTGCGCGTCTCGGGCCTGTTCCGCGACGTGTTTCCGACCCTGTCGGCGCTGTTTGGTCAGGCGGTCCGCGCGCTGTCAGAACGCGACGAGGCGCCCGACTGGAACCCCTATGCGGGCCAGCCGCCCGCCGCGCGGGTCTATGGCCCGGCGCCGGGCAGCTATGGGCTGAACATGACCCACCTGTCGGAAACCTATACCGACGATGCACGCGCGCAGGCCGGTCAGGCCTGGCTGGATGCCAGCGCCTTTGCCTTGGAGGGCGAGCACATTGCCCATGACCCCGACGGGATCACCCAGCGCGTGGCGCAGGCCGACAGCTTCGTGCACCTGCAGGACCTGACCGAGACCGACCTTCTGCTGGCCAATGACTATGCCACGCATGAGGCCGGATTTGCCGCCGCCAAAAAGCTGACCGGCGGGCAGGCGCAATTGTACCATTTGGACAATACTCGGCCAGAAACACCCCGCGCCCGCACCCTGCCCGAGGAAATAAGTCGCGTGGTCCATGCGCGCGCCGCCAATCCCGACTGGATCGCCGGGATGCAGCGCCACGGCTTTCGCGGCGCGGCCGAGATCGCCGCGACGCTGGATCACATGGCGTCATTCGCGCATCTGTCAGGCAGCGTCGCCCCGCATTTGTTCGATCTCTATCACGATGCGACCCTGGGCAACCCCGAGGTGGACGCGTTCCTGCAGCAGGCCAATCCGCAGGCCCATCAGGCCATGCAGGACCGGTTCCGCGCGCTGTACGAGGCCGGGCTGTGGAACACCCGCCGCAACTCGATCCGCGCCGATCTGGAGGGGTTGGGATGAGCGCCCCGGTCGTCCAGGGCTGGTGCCCCGGCGCGCATCGCCCGATGATGTCCGGCGACGGATTGGTGGTGCGGGTGCGCCCGCGTCTGGCCCGGCTGAGCGCCGCGCAGACGCTGGGGCTGTGCGACCTGGCCCTGCGGTTTGGCAACGGCACCATCGACCTGACCAACCGCGCCAACCTGCAATTGCGCGGCGTGGCCGAAGACGATCACCAGCCACTGCTGGCCGAGTTGTCGGCGCTGAACCTGCTGGATGCCGAGCCGGGCATCGAAACCCGGCGCAACATTCTTGTGTCACCGCTGTACCAACCCGGCGACCTGACCGCGCGCCTGACACAGGCATTGATCGACCGGCTGGGCGATCTGCCCGCTCTGCCCGCCAAGTTCGGCTTTGCGGTGGATACCGGCGCCGCACGGCTGCTGGCCGGGGACTCGGCCGATATCCGGCTGGAGCGGGGAGCTTCGGGCCTGATCCTGCGCGCCGACGGGGCCGAGACCGGCCGTTTGGTGACCGAAGATGAGGCGATTGATCGCGTGATCGATCTGGCCATGTGGTTCGCCGAGCGCTTCACTTCTGACACCCGCCGCATGGCCCGCCTGATCGCGACGCAGGCCCTGCCCGAAGAATGGCAAGGCCACGCCCCCGGCCCCACGGCACCGGCGCTGCAACCCGGTAACAGCGAAATCGGCCCGATCTACGGCGCGGCCTTCGGGCAACTGCCCGCCGCCGAGCTGCGCGGGCTGGTCGGGGCCTCGGGCGCCGCCGCCCTGCGCGTCACGCCCTGGCGGCTGTTCCTGCTGGAAGGCGGGGCGGCGATCCCGGCCCCGGCCTTCGTGACCGACGGCGCCGACCCGCTGCTATCCACCGACGCCTGCCCCGGCGCGCCATTCTGCCCGCAGGCGCAGGCCGAAACCCGCGCCATCGCCCGCGCGTTGGCTCCGCGCGTGCCCGGCAGCCTGCATGTCTCGGGCTGCGCCAAGGGCTGCGCGCGCATGGGCGCAGCCGATCTGACGCTGGTGGGCCGCGACGGGCGATTTGATCTTGTAAAACACGGCCGCGCGGGGGATGAGCCCGTCCAGCGCGGGCTGGACCCCGAAACACTGAAGACCATGGACCTGACCTGATGCCCTATGAATACGAAACCGACGGCGCGGCGATCTATAAGCAATCCTTCGCCACGATCCGGTCCGAGGCCGATCTGGCCCGTTTCGACCCCGACGAAGAACAGGTCGCCGTCCGCATGATCCATGCCGCCGGGATGGTCGGGCTGGAAGAATTCATCCATTTCTCGGACGGATTCGTGCGCACCGCCCGCACCGCGCTGGAAAACGGCGCGCCGATCCTGTGCGACGCGCGGATGGTGTCCGAAGGCGTCACCCGCTTTCGCCTGCCCGCCGACAACCAAGTCATCTGCACCCTGCACGACGACCGCGTGCGCCCGCTGGCCGAGAAGATGGGCAACACCCGATCCGCCGCCGCGCTGGAACTGTGGCGCCCGCATCTGGAGGGTGCCCTGGTGGCCATCGGCAATGCGCCCACGGCGCTGTTTCACCTGTTGAACATGCTCGAGGACCCCGACTGCCCCCGCCCCGCCGCGATCATCGGCTGCCCCGTGGGCTTTGTCGGTGCGGTCGAATCCAAGGACGCCCTCTGGGAGGCCCAGCCCGTCCCCAGCTGCATCGTCAAGGGCCGCCTGGGCGGCAGCGCCATCACCGTTGCCGCGATCAACGCCATCGCAAGCCGGGCGGAATGACCATGGGCACGATCTATGGCGTGGGCCTCGGCCCCGGCGATCCCGATTTGATGAGCGTCCGGGCCGACCGCCTGTTGCGCTGCGCGAAACACGTGGCCTATTTCCGCAAGCCCGGCCGAACCGGGCAGGCGCGCAAGATCGTCAACGGGATGATCCGCGACGATGCGGTCGAGTTCCCAATGGAATACCCCGTCACGACCGAGATCCCGGTCACCGATCCGCGCTACAACGCTCTGCTGGCCGAGTTCTACGAACGCTGCACCGCACGCTTGAAAGAACTGGCCGATCAGGGCGAGGACGTGGTGGTGCTGTGCGAGGGAGATCCGTTCTTTTACGGCTCGTTCATGCATCTCTACAGCCGCCTGCGCGACGTCGTGCCCGTCGAGGTGGTGCCGGCGATCACCGGCATGTCAGGCGCTTGGACGGCCTCGGGCGATCCGATCACTTGGGGCGACGACATCCTCACGGTGCTGATGGGAACCCTTCCCGAAGATGTTCTGGCAGACCGCATGGCGCGCACCGACGCGCTGGTGGTGATGAAGATCGGCCGCAACATCGACAAGGTGAAACGCGCGCTGAAAACGGCGGGCCTGTTCGACCGGGCCTGGATCGTGGAATACGCGCAGATGCCCAACCAGACCGTCCGCAAGCTGAGCGACGCCTGCACCGAGATCACGCCCTATTTCTCGATCATCATCGTGCACGGACAGGGGCGGCGGCCATGAGCGGCTGGGTCAAGATCGCCGGGCTTGGCCCCGGAAACGAGGCGCTGGTGACCTCCGAGGTGACCGCCGCCTTAGCCGAGGCGACTGATGTGGTGGGCTATATTCCCTACGTCGCGCGGGTGGCCAAACGGCCGGGCCTGACCCTGCACGCCAGCGACAACCGAGTCGAGATCGACCGCTCGCAGCACGCGCTGCGCATGGCGGCCGAGGGCAAGCGGGTGGTCGTGGTCTCGTCGGGCGACCCGGGCGTGTTTGCCATGGCCGCCGCCGTGTTCGAGGCGCTGGAAAACGGCCCCGACACCTGGCGCGAGATCCCTGTCGAGGTTCTGCCCGGCATCACCGCCATGCTGGCCGCGGCAGCCCGGGCGGGCGCGCCGCTGGGCCATGATTTCTGCGCCATCAATCTCAGCGACAACCTCAAGCCGTGGGCTTTGATCGAGAAACGCCTGCGGCTGGGCGCGCAGGCCGATTTCGCGATGGCCTTTTACAATCCACGCTCGAAGTCGCGGCCCGAAGGCTTTGTGAAGACACTGGAAATCCTGCGGCAGGAATGCGAACCCGAGCGTCTGATCCTGTTCGCCCGCGCCGTGTCACGCCCAGACGAGGCGATCTGCATCGCGACCCTGGCCGAGGCAACGCCCGACATGGCCGACATGCAGACGGTGGTGATCGTCGGCTCATCCCTGACCCGCGTCATCGAGCGGCCCATCGGCCCCATCGTCTATACGCCAAGGTCCACGCCGGAATGAGCCAGCCAGTCCAGAACCTGCGGCACGCTTGTCAACTCGACCCGGCGGGGCAGCCTGGGCCGGTCGATCATCAGCACCGGGATGTCCAACGCTCGCGCGGCGTCCAGCTTGGCGCGCGCGCCGGTGCCGCCGGCGTTCTTGGACACCACCAGTTCGGTCCGGTGCCGGCGCATCAGCGCCGTATCGTCTTCAACCGTAAAAGGCCCGCGCGACACGACCACGTCGCAATCGGCGAAGGGCAGCGGGCCGGGCTCATCGACCAGCCGCAGAAGATAGTGGTGCTGGGGCTGCGCCGCAAAATCCTCAAGATGCATGCGCCCCACCGCAAGGAACACCCGACGCGGCGGACCGGCCAGCGCGTCGACGGCGCTGGCGATGTCGGGCACGTGTTGCCACCGGTCGCCGGGCACGGCTGTCCATTCTGCGCGGGTCAGCGCGGCCAACGGCGTCTGCGTCTGTTGGCAGGCAGCGATGGCATTGCGGCTCATCTGCGCGGCAAAGGGATGGGTGGCGTCGATCACATGGGTCACGCCGGTGTCTCGGATGTAACCCGCCAAACCCTCGGCCCCGCCAAAGCCACCCACGCGCGTCGGCAGCGGTTGCGACCGCGGGTTGTCGACCCGGCCCGCATAGGAATAGGTTGCCGCCACACCCAAATCCGCCACGGCGCGGGCCAATGCGTTGGCCTCGGTCGTGCCGCCAAGGATCAGGAGGTTGGGCATGTCTGAAACTCCGTGGCTGACCATTCTGGGCCTGGGCGAGGATGGACTGGATGGCCTCTCGGCCGCAAGCCGTCAAGAGCTGGAGCGCGCCGAGGTCATCATGGGCCCGCCGCGGCACCTGTCGCTGGTTCCCGAAACCGGAGCCGAACGCATCGCATGGCCGGTGCCGTTCGCCGACGGGCTACCCATCCTGCAGGGGCTTAAGGGCCGGCGCACGGTGGTGCTGGCCTCGGGCGATCCGTTCTGGTTTGGCGCCGGATCGGTGATCGCGCGCAATTTCGCCCCTTGGGAGTGGGCGGCACGGCCGGGCCAGTCGACCTTCTCGCTGGCAGCCGCGCGGTTGGGCTGGCCGTTGGAAAGCACTGCCACCTTCGGCCTGCACGCTGCCCCTCTGACCCGCCTGCGTCCGCATCTGTCACGCGGCCTGCGCGCCATCATCCTGCTGCGCGACGGGGCCGCGGTGGCCGAGCTGGCCCGCTATCTGACCGAGACCGGGTTCGGCGACACGACCCTGCACGTGATGGAGGCCCTCGGCGGCCCTCGGGAACGCGCGCGCAGCATGTCCCTGACCGAAGCCTTGCTGGGCGCGTTCGAGCATCCGGTCTGCGTTGCGCTCGAGGTTTCGGGCGACGGGCGTGAGCTGCCCTTGGCCTCTGGCAAACCCGACGAGATTTTCGAAACCGATGGGCAGATCACCAAACGGCCGGTGCGCGCGCTGACACTGTCGGCGCTGGCGCCTGCGCGGGGCGAGCATCTGTGGGACATCGGCGGCGGCAGCGGATCGATCGGCATCGAATGGCTGATGTGCGACCCGTCCCTGACGGCCACCACGATCGAGCCGCGCGCAGACCGCGCCGCGCGAATCCGCGCCAATGCCGACGCGCTGGGACAGGATCGGTTGCAGGTCATCCACGGCCGGGCACCCGATGCGCTGGACGGCCTGCCCTTGCCTGACGTGGTGTTCATCGGCGGTGGGCTGAGCGACGCGCTGCTGGGCTGGCTTGCGGCCAACCTGCCCTCGGGCACCCGGCTGGTCGCCAACGCCGTGACGCTGGAAAGCGAAGCGGTGCTGAGCCAATGGCACGCCAAGCTGGGCGGAGACTTGCTGCGGATCGAGCTGGCGCAAGCCGGCGACCTCGGCCCCCGGCGCGGTTGGAAATCGGCCTATCCGGTCGTTCAGTGGAGCGTGACCCTATGATCGTGGCCGGGCTTGGATTTTCGTCCACCGCGACCTGCGCCAGCCTGCGGGCCGCGTTCGACCGCGCCACCGCCGGGCACGCGGTGGACGCGCTGGCCACCGCCGCCGACAAGGCCGGCCATCCGGCGCTGGCCGAATTTGCCGCCGCCTGCGCCCTGCCCCTGCATTTCGCGGACCCGGCCGATCTGGCCGGGCAACGCACGCTCACCTGCTCGCCCCGCAGCCGCGCCACCCATGGCACCGGCAGCGTGGCCGAAGCTTCCGCCCTCGCCGCCGCCGGACCGGGCGCGCGGCTGCTTTCACCCCGACAGATCTCGGACGACCGGCTTGCCACCTGCGCGGTCGCCATCGGAGGACAGACATGACCGTTCATTTCATAGGCGCCGGACCGGGCGCCGCCGACCTTCTGACCCTGCGCGGACGCGACATCATCGCCGCTTGCCCCGTGTGCCTGTATGCCGGGTCGCTTGTGCCCGAAGAGATCCTGGCCCACTGCCCCGAAGGCGCGCGCATCGTGAACACCGCGCCGATGGATCTGGATCAGATCATGGCCGAAATCAAAACCGCCCATGACGCCGGGCAGGACGTGGCCCGCCTACATTCGGGCGACCTGTCGGTCTGGTCGGCGATGGGCGAACAGATCCGGCGCCTGAAACAGATGGGCATTCCAGTCAGTGTGACGCCCGGCGTTCCGTCCTTTGCCGCCGCCGCAGCCGCGTTGGGCACCGAGCTGACCCTGCCCGGGCTGGCGCAATCGGTGGTGCTGACTCGGACCCCGGGGCGCGCCTCGTCCATGCCCGTGGGCGAGACGCTGGAAAACTTCGCCCGCACCGGCGCCACGTTGGCCATCCACCTGTCGATCGGCAATCTGGACAAGGTCGTGTCTGACCTGACCCCCGCCTATGGCGCCGACTGCCCCGTGGCCGTGGTGTACCGCGCCAGCTGGCCGGACGAGCGGATCATCCGCGCCACGCTGGGCACGTTGAAGGACTCGCTGGACGAGAGCATCTCGCGCACCGCGCTGATCCTGGTCGGGCCGGCGCTGGCCGGCGAAGGCTTCGACGAAAGCTGTCTGTATTCCAAAACCTATGACCGTCGCTATCGCCCGCAAAGCGCCGACAGCCCGTGGTCGAGTTGGAGTCACGGCGATGACTAACCCGCCCGGACTGCTGATCTCGGCCCCATCCTCGGGGACCGGCAAGACCACGGTGATGCTAGGCCTGCTGCGCGCTCTGGCCGAGGACGGGCTGACCGTGCAGCCCTTCAAGAGCGGTCCCGACTATATCGACCCGGCCTTTCACCGGGCGGCGGCGGGGCGGGCCTCGTTCAACCTGGACAGTTGGGCGATGGGCGCGCCGTTGCTGGGCGCGATTGCGGCGCAGGCCAAAGGTGCCGACATCGTGGTGGCCGAAGGGTCGATGGGCCTGTTCGACGGTGTCGCCAAGCCGGGCGAGCAGGGCCACGGGTCCAGCGCCGAGACCGCGCTGCGCATGGGCTGGCCGGTGGTTCTGGTGCTGGATGTGGGCGGTCAGGCGCAATCGGCCGCCGCTACGGCGCTGGGGTTCCGGATGTACAACCCCGACCTGCCCTTTGCCGGCGTGATTCTGAACCGCTGCGCCAGCCCGCGCCACGAACGCCTGACCCGTCTGGGGATGGAGCGCGCGGGCCTGCCGGTTCTGGGCGTATTGCCCCGGCGCGGCGACCTGACCCTGCCCGAGCGGCATCTTGGCCTGATCCAGGCGGTCGAGCACCCCGACTTGGAAAGCGCGATTGCCGGATACGCGGCCTTTCTGCGCGAGCATGTGGATCTGGAGGCGATCAAGCGGGCGGCCTCCTCGGGCCCGATGGGGCCGTCGTCGGCCGCGCTGCCGCGCCCTCCGGCGCAACGGATCGCGCTGGCTCGGGACGCGGCGTTTTCCTTTACCTATCCGCATCTTCTGGAAGGCTGGCGGGCGGCCGGGGCCGAGATCGTGCCGTTTTCTCCGCTGGCGGACGAGGCGCCGGCCCGGGATGCCGATCTGGTCTGGTTGCCCGGCGGGTACCCCGAACTGCACGCCGGAACCCTGGCTGCGGCAGAACGGTTCCTGACCTGCTTGCGCAAACATGCCGAAACGCGGCCCGTACATGGCGAATGCGGCGGCTACATGGCCCTGGGCGAAGGGCTGATCGACAAGGACGGCACCCGCCACCGGATGGCCGGGCTGCTGGGCCTGGTCACCTCGTACGAGAAGCGCAAGTTCAACCTGGGCTATCGCCGGGCCGAGTTGCTGGTCGACATGCCCGGGTTCTCGGCCGGAACCGCCCTGCGAGGGCACGAGTTCCACTATTCCTCGATCGTCGAGCAGCCCGACGCGCCCCTGGCGCGGGTTTTTGACGCCGAAGGCGCCGAAGGCCCGCAGACCGGATCGCGCCGCGGACATGTCACCGGTACGTTCTTCCATCTGATCGCAGAGGCCAGCGCATGAGCGGTTTCGTTTCCTTCATCGGGTCCGGCCCCGGCGACCCGGAGTTGTTGACACTCAAGGCCGTGGACCGGCTGCAGAAGGCCGACGCGGTTCTGTTCGACGATCTCAGCAGCGGGCCGATCCTGAGCCATGCGCGCAAGGACGCCGACCTTGTGGGCGTGGGCAAGCGCGCCGGGCGGCCCTCGCCCAAGCAGGACCATGTCAGCCGCCTACTGGTGGAATACGCCCAGACCGGCCAACGGATCGTGCGGCTGAAATCGGGCGATGGCGGCCTGTTCGGACGCCTCGAGGAGGAACTGGTGGCACTGCGCGCTGCCGGGATCGCGTACGAGATCATTCCGGGCATCCCCTCGGCCATTGCGGCGGCTGCGGCGGCGGGCATCCCGCTGACCCGGCGCCTGACCGCGCGGCGGGTGCAGTTCGTCACCGGCCACGATGTCAGCGGCAAGCTGCCCGAGGATCTGAACCTGCCCGCGCTGGCCGACCCGGGCGCGACGACCGTGGTGTTCATGGGCAAGCGCACCTTTCCCCTGCTGGCGCAGGCGCTGCACGCGCATGGGCTGCCGCTGGACACCCCAGCGCTGATGGCCGAGTCGGTTTCGACGCCTGAGCAATCGCTGCACCGGTCCACCGTCGGCGCACTGGCTGAGCGTCTGGGCTCCGAGATCGGCACCGCGCCGGCGCTGATCCTTTATGGTCCGCTGGCGGAGTACGACGATGATTGATCTGGTCTTGATCGGGATCGGCACCGGCAACCCGGACCACGTGACCTTTCAGGGCGCGCAGGCGATCCGCGCGGCCGATATGATCCTGATCCCGCGCAAGGGCGCCAACAAGGCCGATCTGGCCGGCGTGCGCGAGGAAATCATCCGCAAGGTCACCGACACACCGCCCCAAATCGCCTATTTCGACATCCCCGAGCGCCGGTCGCAGGATGGCTACCTGCGCGGCGTGGATGAATGGCACGACGCAATCGCCCTGCGCTGGCAGGAAGCGATGGCCCGGCACCCCGACGCGCGCACGGTCGCCCTGCTGATCTGGGGCGACCCGTCGCTCTATGACAGCTCGCTGCGAATCGCGGCGCGGCTGGACCCGCAGCCGAACACGACGGTGATCCCCGGCATCACGGCGCTGCAGGCGCTGACGGCGGCCCATGCCATGCCAATCAATGAGATCGGCGCGCCCTATCTGGTCACCACCGGCCGGCGCATCCGCGACGAGGGCTGGCCCAGCGACGCCGATACGGTTGCGGTGATGCTGGATGGCGAATGTTCGTTCCAGACGCTGGACATGGCCGATTTTGACATCTGGTGGGGGGCTTACGTGGGCATGCCCGAGCAGGTCCTGATCAAAGGTCCGCTGGCGGATGTGGCCGACAAGATTTTGCGCACCCGCGCCGAGGCCCGCGGCCGGCACGGGTGGATCATGGATATCTATGTTCTGAAAAAGCGCGGGAATTGACGCGAAACGTCGCAAATGGCGATTGCGCCACAGCGGCATTCACGTCTAAATGGACGGGTCTGGTCCTGCCGGAGACATCCGGATGCTAAGAGGGAATTTGGTGCGGCCTGCGCGCAGGTCAAATCCAAAGCCGCCCCCGCGACTGTAAGCGGTGAGCCCTGTTCAACCAGCCACTCCCGATCCGTTCGGGGGGAAGGCGAACAGAGGCGCTGACCCGCAAGCCAGGAGACCTGCCAGGCGAACAATGAAACACCGGCCGTCGGGTGCGGCGGCACAGGAGGACAGAAAATGACGACACAAACGCAAACCGCATCAACGGCACGCGCTGGCATTCTTTCGGCAGTGTTCGCGGCAGCCCTGGGCCTGGGGATCATCACCCTGGCCGGTCACGTTCAGGCATCGGCGCTGCATGACGCCGCGCATGACGTGCGCCACGCAACCGGCTTCCCCTGCCACTAAACCAATGTTCAGTCGCATTCTGACCAGCGCGTTGTTCGCTGGTGCTGCAGCCGGGTTGATCGTCGCCCTGCTGCAGTTGGTATTCGTGCAGCCCGTGTTGCTGCATGCTGAACTCTATGAATCCGGAGAGCTGGTGCATTTCGGAGCCGAAGCCGTCTCGGCCCATCCCGAACTGCCGGGCATGTTCTCGGACCTGACCCGCGACGGGCTGAGCGTGGTGTTCACCATGCTGACCTATACCGGCTATGCGCTGGTTCTGGTCGCCCTGATGTCGCTGGCCGAAGCGCAAGGCCACCCGGTTGACGGGCGCACGGGCGTGCTGTGGGGCCTGGCCGGTTTCATCGCCTTTCACCTGGCGCCGGGCTTCACCCTGGCCCCCGAGGTTCCGGGTGTTGCCGCAGCCGATGTGTTCGCGCGGCAGATCTGGTGGTGGGCAACCGTCGCGGCTGCTGGTGTGGCCATGTGGCTGATCGCCTTTGGTGGCAACATCGTCAGCTATCTGGTTGCGGCCGTGCTGTTGATGGCCCCGCACCTGATCGGCGCGCCGGAACCCGACGTGTTCACCGGGCCGGTTCCGACCGAGATCGGGGCCCTGTTCGCAGCACGCGCCTTTGGCGTCGGCCTTGTGGCCTGGGTGCTGCTGGGTTCGTTTGCCGGGTATTTCTGGCAAAGCGAGGGCAAGCGCGTCGAAGCCGCGGCCTGATCCCCGAAATCCCACGACCCGCCGGCGCCCAACCGGCGGGTCATTTGCTTTTCAAGGAAACATGATGACACGCTCGCTTGCTCTTTTCGCGATCGGTCTGGTCTTTGGTGGGGGTGCCGGGTTCGTGCTGGCCGCGGCCAACGGCGTCACCTTCGATGGCCACGACCATGCCGACCCCGCCCAACATGGCGGCCATCACGCCGAGGCCATGGCCCATGACCATAGCACCGCCATCAACCTGCCCGCCGGACCGGACGCGCCGGGGCTGGAGATCGCCGTCTCCCCCGACCCGATGGCGGGTTGGAACCTGCATGTGATGCCAAAAAACTTCCGCTTCTCGCCGGAGCACGCCTCGCTGGACGACAAGCCCGGCGAAGGCCATGCGCATGTCTATGTAAACGGCGTCAAGCTGGCACGGCTTTATGGCAACTGGATGCACATCCCGGACCTGCCCAAGGGCGAAACCACCATCGAGGTCTCGCTGAACGCCAACAGCCACAGCCCGCTGGCCGTGGATGGGGTGCCGGTCAGCGCCTCGGTCACGGTTCAGGTGGACTGAAACGCGGGGATCCGCGCCCGCAGACACAAGCGAAGCCGCCCGCACGGCCGGGCGTCTTCGATCCAGCCATTCGGGCTGTTCAGAATGGTCCGACAGGTCGCCGCAATGTCATCGGCATCGGCGACCGGATTGATTCCCGAAAACACGTAGGACGCAAGGCTCTCCCCCTGCATCGCCACCACGGTCGGCTCCTCGCACCCGCTGAAACAGGCATGCTCGGCAACCTCGACCTGCCCGTCCAGTCCCGCAGCGCGCAGAGCGCCAGATACGGCCTGACGCTCGGCCGGCAAGTCGCGCTCGCCCGCGCAGCTGCTGCAGATCAAAACACGCATGCCCCTCGCCTGCCTTTTCCGTTTCACACTGTCGCTTGTGCGGGTTTCGCACCCCCGGCGCAAGCCCGCCGCCCACGATATTGTGACTGTACGCACCCGGGAATTCGGGAAGACTTGGGCCAACTACGACCTGGAGAGCCCGTGATGAAACGTCTTATGTTTTTCCTCGGCCTGCTGGCGCTGCCCGCGCTTGCTGCCGATATCGAACCGCGGCCGGGTTGGGCCGTCCACCCGACGACCAAGACCCATGACGCGCTGGTGGCCGACACGATCGCAGCGGTCAAGGCAAACGGTCTGATCGTGGTCACCCAGGCCGGTCCGACCAAGGCCGCCGCCGCGCGCGGCATCACCATTCCGGGCAACCGGGTGATCGGGGTCTTCAACAACGACTATGCGGTGCGGGTTCTGGAACAATCGGTGCCCGCGATGATCGAGGCGCCGATCCGCCTGTACGTCACGGAAAACGAGGACGGGACCGCGACGCTGTCCTACAAAACGCCCACTTTGGTCTTTGCCCCCTACAACGGTGGCTCCGACGCCTTGCCCGCGATTGCCGCAGAGTTGGACGCCAAATTCGCCGCCATCGCCCAGATGGCTGTCAAATAGTCACACTGACGTGATGCGGCTTGCACCGGCCCGGAACCTCCGCAATCTGCTGCGCAACGGAACTTACGGAGCTTGTTCGATGCAGGACCTGTCCCCCCGCGCTGCGGACCTTCTGGCGCAACGGCTGTACGAGGCCGGGTGCCGCCACGCATTCGGCATGCCCGGGGGCGAGGTGTTGACCCTGGTCGATGCGCTGGAACAGGCCGGGATCACCTTTCACCTGACCAAGCACGAAAACTCGGCCGGGTTCATGGCCGAGGCGGTGCATCACCGCGATGGAGCGCCGGCGATTCTGGTGGCGACCCTAGGTCCGGGGGCCATGAACGGCATCAATGTCGTGGCCAACGCGCTGCAGGACCGGGTGCCGATGATCGTGCTGACCGGCTGCGTCGATGCCGACGAGGCGCTGACCTACACCCATCAGGTCATGGATCACGCGCAGGTCTATCGCTCGATTACAAAGGGTACGTTCACCCTGACGGCCAAGGGCGCCGACATCATCGCCGACAAAGCGGTGTCGCTGGCCACGCAGGCGCGACCGGGGCCGGTGCATATCGACGTACCGATCTCGGTCGCCGATACCCGGGTGTCTATCGCCAAGCGCCGACGGCTGACCCGGGCCGCCCGCGTCGCGCCCGAGGGCACATGCCTGGAGAAGGCCCGCCGCTGGGTGGCCGAGGCCGAGCGTCCGCTGGCGATCATCGGGCTGGACGTGCTGTATGACGACTCGCGCAGCGTGGTGCGGGCGTTTTTGGAACATTTCGGCATCCCGTTCGTCACGACCTACAAGGCCAAGGGCGTGGTGCCCGAGGATCACCCGCTGTGCCTGGGGGGCGCGGGGCTGTCGCCCTTGGCCGACACGCAGCTTGTGCCGCTGGTCGAACAGGCCGACCTGATCCTGTGCCTGGGCTATGACCCCATCGAAATGCGCCCCGGCTGGCGCGAGATCTGGGACCCGGACGAGAAACGCGTGATCGACATCTCGGCCGTGGTGAATGACCACTACATGCATCAGGCGGGGCTGAACCTGGTGGCCGATACCGGCGCCACGCTTGAGGCGATCGCCAAGGGCAACCCCGCCCGCCCGACCTGGCCCCAAGGCCAGCCGGCGCAGGCCAAGGCCGCCTTGGCCGCAGCCTTTCCGACCGATGACGACTGGGGCGCCGCCGCCGTGATCGCCGAGGCTCGCGATACCCTGCCCCCCGAAACCTTGGCCACCGCAGACAGCGGCGCGCACCGCATCCTTCTCAGCCAGATGTGGCAGTGCCCGGAGCCGCGCGGCCTGATCCAGTCTTCGGCGCTGTGCACGATGGGCTGCGCCGTTCCGATGGCGATCGGCCTGAAACTGGCCGAACCCGACCGCCCGGTCATCAGCTTTTCCGGCGATGCCGGGTTCCTGATGGTGGCCGGTGAGTTGTCGACCGCCGCGGAAATGGGAGGAAACCCGATCTTTCTGGTCTTTGTCGATGCCAGCCTGGCACTGATCGAACTGAAGCAGCGCCAGCGCCAGATGGGCAACCGGGGCGTCGATTTCGACCGGCATGACTATGCCGCGATGGGCCGGGCGTTCGGCGGCAACGGCCACACCGTGCGCAACCGTGCCGAACTGCGCGCTGCGCTGAAGGCCGCGATGGCCGCCGACACGTTAACCGTGATCGCCGCCGAGATCGACCGCGGAGGCTATGATGGCCGCATCTGAAGGGCCGCTGAAGGGCGTCAAGGTTCTGGATCTGTCACGCATTCTGGCCGGGCCGACCTGCACGCAGCTGCTGGGCGATCTGGGCGCCAGCGTGATCAAGGTGGAAAACCCGGCCACCGGGGGCGACGATACCCGCCAATGGGGGCCGCCCTATGTCACCGACGCGGATGGCAACCCGACCGATCTGAGCGCCTATTTCATGGCTGCGAACCGCAACAAGAAGTCCGTCGCCATCGACATCGCAACGCCCGAGGGGCAGGCACAGATCCGGCGGCTGGCCTCTCATGCTGACATCCTCATCGAGAATTTCAAACCCGGCGGGCTGGCCAAATACGGGCTGGACCATGAAACCCTCTCGCGGGACTTTCCGGGGCTGATCTACTGTTCGATCTCGGGCTACGGCCAGACCGGGCCGAACGCGGCCAAGCCGGGCTATGACCTGATGGCGCAGGGCTATGGCGGGATCATGTCGCTGACGGGCGAGCCGGAAGGAGCCCCTATGAAAGTGGGCGTTGGCATCGCCGACGTGATGTGTGGCATGTACGCGACCGTCGGCATACTGGCGGCGCTGCGCCACCGGGATCAGACCGGCGAAGGCCAGCAGATCGACATCGCACTGGTCGACAGCCAGATCGCATGGCTGATCAACGAGGGCGTGAACTATCTGACCTCGGGCCAGGTTCCACAGCGGCGCGGCAATGGGCACCCCAACATCGTGCCCTACGATGTCTACGAAACGGCTGATGGCCACGTCATTCTGGCCGTGGGAAATGACAGCCAGTTCCAGCGCTTCTGCGGTTTTCTGGAGTTGAGCCACCTGCCCGACGACGCGCGGTTCGCCACCAACCCGGCCCGGCTGGAACACCGCAATGCATTGAACGCCGTTCTGCGGCCCGCGCTGCTGCGGCTGGAGACCAAGGCCGTCATCGAAGGCCTCGAGGCATTGAAAGTGCCGGTCGGGCCGGTTCAGACGCTGGATCAGGTCTTTGCCTCGGACCAGGTGGCGGCGCGGGGGATGCAAGTGGAAATGCCAGCCCGGCCCGGCCCGGTGCGTCTGATCGGGAATCCATTGAAGTTGTCCCGCAGCCCGGTGACCTACCGCTCGGCTCCGCCCGAGTTCGGCGCTGACACGCAAGCGGTTCTGAACGCGGAAAACCCCTTCGAGAATTGAAACACTCTGCCTTTTTCGGCGGCAAGTCGCTGAAACATGTCATTGAATCGGCGATTTTTTTCGCTTTTTGCGAACACAAGCTTTCACCAATTCGAGAGCAGGCCCGATACTGTTACGTCCCGTCTGCACACTCTGCTAAGTCCAAGAGTGTGAGTTTTTGCAACCAGATTGGACCCAAGCATGCAGCAAGATGTTTTCGGACAGATGAACACCCTGACCCACCCGGACAACGCCGAAGCGTGGAATGGTGTTCTGCTTGGTTTCATGGCGCACGCAGCGGTTACACCTCAGCATCTGGGCAAGGTGCTTGAGCTTGAACCGGGCTTTGCGCTTGGACATGCCATCAAGGGGCTGTTCATGGTTCTGTTGGGTCGCAGGGAAATGATGGAGGTCGCCCATCAGGCCGCCGCCGCCGCAAAGAATGCGGCCGCTGAGCAGCCGATTTCGGCCCGCGAGACATTGTATCTTGAGGCCCTGGATCACTGGCTGGCAGGCCAGCCCACCCGCGCCGTGCAAATCTTCGAGGCAATTCTGCGCACTCACCCCGAGGACACGCTGGCCATGAAACTCAGCCACGCGACCCGTTTCGTGTTGGGTGACTCCGCAGGAATGCGACGCTCGATCGAACGGGTTCTGCCAGCCTATGCGCCCGATCACCCCGGTCGTGGATACCTGCTTGGGTGCCATTCGTTTGCGTTGGAAGAAACCGGTGCCTATGAAAAGGCCGAGATCGCAGGGCGGCAGGCTCTGTGGATGGTCTCGGACGATGCGTGGGGCCTACACGCAGTCGCCCACGTGCACGAAATGACGGGCAATGCGCAATCCGGTCTGGACTGGCTGGCCGGGCGCGAGGCTGCCTGGTCCCACTGCAACAACTTCCGGTATCATGTGTGGTGGCACAAAGCGTTGATGCATCTGGATCTGGGTCAGATCGACCAGGTGCTTGATCTGTACGACCACGAGATTCGCCAGGACAAGACAGATGACTATCGCGATATTTCGAATGCGACCTCGCTGTTGTCGCGGCTCGAGCTTGAAGGGGTGGACATTGGCACCCGATGGGAAGAACTGGCCGACCTGAGCGCCGCCCGCACCGAAGACGGCTGTCTGATTTTCGCCGATTTGCATTACCTTCTGGCACTGACTGGTGACAACAGGCCCGACTCGACCGCCAAGTTATTGGCCCGCATTCACAAGGACTCCCAACAGCCCGCAACCGACACGGCACGTCGCATGGCCGACCCGGGCTTGGCCGCCGCCATTGGCCTTGAGGCATTTGGAAAAGGCGATTATCTCCAAGCCTTCGAGCATCTTGCAAATGCGCGAAATTCGATGCAATTGGCCGGCGGCAGTCACGCCCAGAGGGATGTTTTTGAACGCATTACAATCGATTCCGGCCTGCGTGCCGGACGCCTCGATGATGTCGAGCGCATTTTGGACGACCGCAAGGCCAAACGGTCCGGCACCGAAGACAATTACGCCCTCGCGCGCCGCGCTCTAATCAGTTCGGCCCGCGACCAATCCGGTGTGCAAAGCGTACCGGCTGAATAACAAGACGACCACAAAGGACAGAGAAACGAATGGCGACCGCATCGCCCGCTTCTGATTTTGCGCCGGTGGCGGCATCCTCCGCCCCCGCTGCCTCAACCCGCGACCCGCGGCTGGATTTCTATCGCGGTATTGCGATGTTCATCATCCTGATCGCGCACATCCCGAACGACCCTTGGGCCAGATGGATCCCGGCCCGTTTCGGATTCTCGGACGCGACTGAAATCTTTGTTTTCTGCTCGGGCATGGCTTCGGCGATCGCCTTTGGCGGCGCGTTCGAACGCAAGGGCTGGTGGATGGGGACTGCCCGGGTCAGCTTCCGCATCTGGCAAGTCTACTGGGCCCATATCTGCCTGTTTTTCTTTGTCGCCATGTCCATGGCGGCGCTGGATCTGTCCGGAGCCTTCGACAAAAGCTATGTCTCGGGATTGAACCTGCAGCATTTCTTCAACGACCCGATGCCACAGATGGTGGGGCTGTTCACCCTGACTTATGTGCCGAACTATTTCGACATCCTGCCGATGTACCTAGTCGTTCTGGCAATGATGCCGATGTTCATGGGGCTGTCGCGCCTCAGCATCTGGGCGGTCGGGTTGGTCTCGGTCGCGATCTGGCTGGTGGCGCAGACCGGAATGTTGGCGCTTCCGGCCGAACCGTGGTCGGACCGCCAGTGGTTCTTCAACCCGTTTGGATGGCAGTTGCTGTTTTTCACTGGCTTTGCATTCATGCGAGGCTGGATTCCCGCGCCGCCGGTTTCCAAGACGCTGATCTGGGCCGCGGCATTGTTCCTCGTCCTCTCGGCCCCGTTCGGATCGTGGAAAGTGTTCTTGTGGGTCCAAGCGGCCGCACCGGATCTTGCCGAAAACATCCGAAAGGTCTGGCCCCTGACAAGCGAACTGCGCGAAAAAACAGATTTCGGCCTGTTCCGGTACATGCATTTCCTGTCGCTGGCCTACCTGGGATGGGTGGCTGCTGGGCAACATGGGCATCGCCTGATCGCCACCGGCAACACGATCGGCGCGCAGCTGTGGCGATGGATCCTGAAGCAGATCACCAAAGTGGGCCAGCAGTCCTTGGCGGTTTTTGTATTTTCCATGGCAGCAGCACGACTTATCGGCGTTTTCCTCGACGAATTTGGGCGGGATTTTGCCACCGTTCTGGCCGCAAATCTAATTGGATTTGCATTGATCATCGGCGTGGCTTATCTGGCCGCTTGGTTCAAATCACACCCATGGAAATCGAAGTCATGAAGTTCACGCGTCGTGCATTCCTTGCGTCGACTACGGCGCTGGCCTTCGCCCCGGCCACCTTTGCCACCGGTGGCGGGGTGCCATTCGACCGGGCCGACATCATCGCCCTTGCCCGCGATCTGGCCAGCCGCCCCTACGAGGCGCGCGAAACCGTTCCGCAGGCGTGGCAGGACCTCACCTACGAACAGTACCGCTCCATCCGATTCCGGCTGGACCGTGCGCTTTGGTACGGGACCGATACGCCGTTCAACGTCGATTTCTTCACCCCCGGCCTCTACTTTCCGCGAACCGTTCAGGTCTCGGCGGTTGAGAACGGGATGACCGCGCCGGTTGCCTTCGACCTCGAGATGTTCGACCGGGCCGAGGATGTCCCCGATCTGCCCGTAGACGAAACGCTGGGTTTTTCGGGTTTCCGGCTGCGCACCGAGATGCATCGCCCTGGCAAGACGGACGAGTTCTGCGTCTTTCAGGGAGCCAGCTATTTCCGTGCCATCGGCCTGCACGAGGTCTATGGTCTGTCGGCCCGTGGTCTTGCACTAAAAACCGGGGATCCCGAGGGCGAAGAATTTCCGGATTTCATCCGATTTTGGCTGGAGCGCCCAAAGCCCGGCCAGCGCAACATGATCGTTCACGCCCTGATGGACAGCCCCAGTGTGACCGGCGCCTACCGGTTCGATATCTCGGCCGGCGCTGACTGCATCATGGAGGTGCAGGCAACCTTGTTTGCTCGGGAAGAACTTCCCCATGTAGGGATCGCTCCGGGGACGTCGATGTTCCTGTTCGATCAGACCAATCACAACCGGTTCGACGATTTCCGTCCGGCCGTGCACGACAGCGACGGGCTGATGATCCGAAACGGGGCGGGAGAAGTGATTTGGCGCCCGCTCGCCAATCCCAAGCGATTGCAGGTGTCCTCATTCGTCGACATGAATCCGCGCGGGTTCGGACTGATGCAGCGCAAACGCGCGTTTTCCGACTATGCCGACCTCGAGGCGCAATACCACAAGCGCCCCGGGCTTTGGGTCGAGCCGATGGGCGATTGGGGTAAAGGTACGGTCACTCTGGTCGAAATTCCGGCCGATCAGGAGATCTACGACAACATTGTCGCCTATTGGCGTCCTGCGGAACCGGTCGCTGCCGGTGCTCAGCTCGACTTGTCGTACCGCCTGATCTGGGGCGAGGAACCTCAGCGGACCGCCATGCCGCGGGTGATCAACACCGCAATGGGCGAGAACACTTTCGGCGAAGGACGGCTTGCGGTGATCGACTTCGAAGCCAGCGAGTTGTTCGACGATCCGGACGTCCTCAGCGTGTTCGTGCAGTCGCCTCATGCGGAAACTTCGGACGGGGTTCTGCAACGCAACCCGGATACGGGCGGTTTGCGTCTGGCCTTCTCGTTTCAGCCCGGCGACCGCGACCACGTCGAATTGCGCGCGCAACTGAGGCTGGGTGACGAGCCCGCCTCGGAAGTCTGGATGTACAGATGGACAGCATAATCCCGGACCTGAAAATCATGCCGCCCGAGGCACCGCTGGCAATGCCGGAGCAGGACTTTGGCGCCGGGTTTCGGGACGCCCAAGCACCTGCGGATGCCCGCCGGTCGTCGGCTGGCCTTTGGCGCGCATTGGCGTTTTCCCCTGCCATGGCCGCCTCGGTTGCTTTGCTGTGGGTCATGGCGGACTGGTTCGACGCCGAAGGGATAAACGTGGTCGAAGCCATCCTGTTGGCATTGATTTCGTTCAATTTTTTCTGGATTTCCTTCACGGTCTGCACCGTCCTTCTGGGCATGGTCTCTCTGGCCCGGCAAGAGCGTCCGGTACGGCAGGGTCGCGCGCAACCACTGCGGGTCGCTTTGCTGATGCCCGTCTACAACGAAGTGCCGTGGAACGTGTTGGGCAATGCCCGCACGATGCTCGAAGAACTGCGCGCCCGAGGGGGCAAGCATCACTATGCGATGTTCATCCTGTCCGACACCCGCGATCCGGAAATCGCGGCCCAGGAACAGGCCAGCATCGAGGCGCTGCGTACCACGCTGGCCCCGGGTCTTGAGCTGTATTACCGACGCAGGGAACAGAATACGGACCGCAAGGTCGGCAATATAGCTGATTGGGTCAGCCGCTGGGGTGGCGCTTGGGATGCAATGCTGGTTCTGGACGCCGACAGCTTGATGACCGGGCGCGCGATCGCGCGGCTGACCGACGCGCTGGCCCGCGATCCCGGCGCCGGCCTGATCCAAAGCTATCCGCAGCTGATCGGTGCCCAGTCCGTCTTTGCCCGGATGCAGCAATTCGCCAATGGTGTATACGGCATCGCATTTGCAGAGGGCCTGTCCCGTTGGTGTGGCCAGGAAGGCAACTATTGGGGCCACAACGCCATCATCCGTACCAAGGCCTTTGCGACCTGTGCGGGTCTGCCCAAGCTGCGCTCGCTCTCGGGCCAGGAACAACTGATCATGAGCCACGACTTCGTCGAGGCCGGGTTGCTGCGCCGCGCCGGTTGGGGCGTTCGCTTTCTGCCGCGCATCCGAGGCTCGTACGAGGAAACACCGCCGACATTGATCGACCACGCCCTACGCGACCGCCGCTGGTGCCAGGGCAATCTGCAGCATCTGCGTCTGCTCGGCTCGACCGGGTTTCGGGCCGTGTCGCGGTTTCATCTGTTCCACGGCGCCGTCGGATACCTGATGTCACCCTTGTGGTTCGCACTGCTGGTCATGTGGGCGTTGATCGGTCAGGGCAAGGATGCTTCGGTGCTGCACTATTTCAGCCCGGACAATCCGATGTTCCCCCAGTGGCCGGAAATGACCGAAACGCGGCATGTTCTGATCATCCTTGTCATGTACGCGATGCTGCTGGCCCCCAAGATTCTGGGTGCCCTGGCATTGCCCCTCAGCGGTGTTCGCTATGAAGATTTCGGCGGCCGGACCCGGTTTCTTGCGTCATTCCTGTTCGAGGTCGTGCTGTCGATCCTGTACGCACCGATCCTTATGGTGCAGCAGATGATCGCCGTGTTCCGCACCCTTCTCGGTGTGCAAAAAGGTTGGACTCCGCAGGCACGGGATGGCGGCACCTATGGGCTGCGGACGCTGATCGTGTGTCACGCGCTCGAAACCATCAGCGGCCTCGCGCTGAGCGCGGGTATCCTCGCCGGGTTGGTCTCGGTCTGGCTGGCTCCAATCGCCATCAGCCTGACCTTTGCGGTACCGCTCTCCGCTCTCAGCGGCGTATCTGCCGCTGCGGCGCGTCGCATGGTCGGCATGCCCGAGGATTTCCACGAGCCCGCCATCACGCGGGCGGCACGTTCGCATCGCAACGAGTTGAAACGCCTGATCGAGGGCAAGGGAACCATGACCCCGGCGGAATGATCACCCGCCGGGCAACCCTTCGTACCAATCCACCATCATGTCGGCCCAACCCCGAGGGACGGAATGACCGCCGGGAAACAGCGCGAACTCCAATGCGCTGCCGTCAGCACAGGCGGTCCACTTGCGGCGCATGAACTGGCCTGTCGTCGAAAACCCGTCCGGACGGTTGTCGGCGCATTCGTTGGCCTGCCGCCAGATCTCGAGCCCGGCGAAGATATCGCCCTGAAGGAACCGACCGCCGCCCAGTGCGCGCCCCTCTAGCGGCACCACGTTGTCGGTCCAGCCATGTGTGTGAAAAAGGCGCACGGGCCCCGCGCAGCTTTCGGGATGCGGACGCCAGAATCCGCCTGAGACCGGCACGTAGGCCGAGAATGTCTCGGGATCGGCGCAGGCCAAATAGTTCACCATGAAGCCGCCGGCCGAGAATCCCCCCAGCACCACGCGATGGTCATCGACCCCGAACCGTTGGACCGCATCCGCAACAACCTCCTTCAGGAACGCGGCTTCGTCTCGCCCGTCCCACCCCGGATAGAAGTTCCAGCTTTTTCGACCGTTCCGCTCGGCCCCCTCGGGGGCCATGACCGCATATCCCCGCGCCAGCAAGGGTTCGACCATACCGCGGTTTTTCATGGTTCCCTGCGCGCTGCCGCCATACCCATGCAGGAACACGACCAATGGAGGGTTGGAAGCTTCCGGCAACTCGATGCGATAGCTTCCGGAGTCCGTCTCGCAAACACCCTGATCCTGCCCACACGCGGCCAATGCCGGAGTTGCGGCCGTTGCGAACAACACGGCCAACAGATCCCTGAGCCTCATCACGCCCCCTCCGAATACGCCTGCACCGGCAGCCCGGCCCGCACCCAGCCCGGACCTGCGGCTGACCCCAGCATCCCTTCGGGCACGTCAAGGATGTTGCCGTAGCCCGCCTCGGTCAACCTGTTGCCAAGCCGCGCTGACCGCACACCACGGGCGCAGATCACGGCAATCGGCCGCCCCTTGTCACCGCCGGACAGGCGATCCAACGCATCCAGAAAGTCTTCACGGCGCATGTCCAGCGGTTGAGCGCCCTGCCCGATGCCTGAGGCACGCCATTCGCGCGGAGTCCGGATGTCGAGCAACAGGATTTCCCCCGCAACAGCCTTTTCATGCGCCTGAGCGACGGTCAACTTACCGCCAGAAAAGTCTTCGGGGATCAGACGGTATTCACGGAACGCAAAACCCGCGAGAACAGCGGCTGCGCCCCCAAGGAACACGCCTCTGCGGCTGAGCATGGTTTTGATCGCCAATGTGCACCCTCCGGTTTTTCCACGCCGGTTTTATCACGGGTCCGCCTCCGGCGCTGCGCCGAAAAGCCGGGCGCAGATCAAGTTCGCGTCATTTTCGCGCAGGCTTTAGCTGAAAAATCGCGGGGAGTAGTGCAAGGTGAAAAACTTGCAATAGCTGGACAGTCAATAAATTATCCTTACAAAATCAACAGCACCCTGACCGCTCAGCCCGGAGTATCGCACTTGTCCCTATTCCTTATCGCGGCCCTTCCCTTCCTCGGAGCTGTCTTTCCCGCCCTGCTGATCCGCGCCGGGCGCAACGCAGCCGCGTCGGCAGCGGGATTGACCACGTTTCTGGCCTTGATGGGGCTGCTGATTCATATCCCAGACGTCATGAACGGCGCGGTGGTCACCGCGCGGTTCGACTGGATTCCAGGGCTGGGGTTGAACGCCAATTTCATGCTGGACGGGCTGGGATTTCTGTTCGCGCTGCTGATCCTTGGCATTGGTCTGCTGATCATCCTGTACGCGCGGTTCTACCTGTCGCGTGAAGACCCAATGGGGCAATTCTATACCTATCTCCTGCTGTTCCAGGGCGCGATGGTCGGTATCGTTCTGTCCGACAACATACTGCTTTTGCTGGTTTTCTGGGAATTGACCTCGCTCAGTTCGTTCTTGCTCATCGGCTATTGGAAACACCTGCCCGAAGGTCGCCAGGGCGCGCGGATGGCGCTGGCGGTCACCGGGTCCGGCGGGCTGGCGATGATCGCAGGAATGCTGATCCTGGGCAATATCGTGGGGTCCTATGACCTGAGCGTGATCTTGCAGAACCGGGAGCTGATCCAGTCTTCGCCCTACTACCTGCCGGCGTTGATACTGATCCTGCTGGGATGTTTCACCAAGTCGGCCCAGTTCCCGTTCCATTTCTGGCTGCCGCATGCAATGGCCGCTCCAACGCCGGTTTCGGCCTATCTGCACTCGGCCACGATGGTGAAGGCTGGCCTGTTTCTGATGGCGCGCATGTGGCCGGTTCTGGCCGGAACCGAGGCGTGGTTCTACATCGTCGCCACCACCGGCCTGGTGACCATGCTGATCGGCGCGGTGATCGCGCTGTTCAAGGATGACCTCAAGGCGTTGCTGGCGTTTTCGACGGTGTCGCATCTGGGGCTGGTCACGATGCTGCTGGGCTTTGGCACCAAGATCGCGGTCGTGGCCGCCATCTTTCACATCATCAACCACGCCACCTTCAAGGCCGCCCTGTTCATGACCGCCGGGATCGTGGACCACGAAACCGGCACCCGGGACATCAAGCGCCTGGGCGGCCTGCGCCATTTGATGCCGATCACCTTTTCGATTGGAACAATCGCCGCATTGTCCATGGCAGGGATTCCACCTTTGAACGGATTCCTGTCGAAGGAAATGATGCTGGAAGAAACCGTGCACACGGTCTGGCGAAACTCGCACTATCTGGTGCCAGCCCTTGCCCTGGTAGCCGCGATCTTCTCTGCCGCATATTCCTTCCGGTTCGTGTCCCACGTCTTCCTGGGCCCTGAACGCGAGGATTACCCTGCGCACCCGCATGACCCGCCGGTGGGGCTGTGGCTGGCTCCGGCATTCCTGGTCGTGCTGGTCGTGCTGATCGGCCTGAACTCGGCCGCCATCGTCGGCCCCTTGGTTGCGGTTGTGTCTTCCGCGGTGATCGGCGGCGAGAAGCTGCCCTATTACTCACTGAAGCTGTGGCACGGGTTCACGCCTGCCTTGTACATGTCGATCGTCGCAACTTTTGGCGGCCTCTTCCTGTTGGCTTTGCACCGCCGCGGCGAGCAGGTCTGGAATATCCTGCCCCGCCCCGAGGCCAAGACCATCTTCGACGCCGTGATCGGCGGATTGACCGCCGCCAGCCGGTGGATCACGGACGAGCTGCACAACGGTGTCATCAGCCGCTATGCGATCATCCTGATCGCCTTTACGGTCGGCCTTGGATACTATGCCTATTCGACCGGCACGATTGGCGTGGAAACGCGGGTTCCGCTGCCGGCTCCAATCATTCCGATCATCGGCTGGCTGTGCCTGATCGTGGCGACGATGGGCATCATGTGGTTCCACCGGAACCGTTTGCTGTCGCTTGTTTTGATCGGTGTCGTCGGCCTGATCGTGTCGATGGCCTTCAACTATCTGTCCGCGCCTGATCTAGCCCTGACGCAGATCTCGGTCGAAGTCGTCACGATGATACTGCTGCTGCTGTCGCTGAATTTCCTGCCGACCGAGACCCCATGGGACAGCAGCGCGGCACGGCGTTGGCGTGATGCCGCCATTTCGGTAGTGGCCGGTATCGGCGCCGGGGGCTTGATCTATGCGCTCATGCTGCGCGATTTCGCCTTCCCGACGATTTCGGAGTTCCACCTGGCCAATTCCTACAAGGGTGGCGGAGGCACCAACGTGGTCAACGTGATCCTGGTGGACTTCCGGGGATTTGATACCTTCGGCGAGATCATCGTGCTGGGGATCGCGGCCTTGATCATCTTTGCCCTGACCGAGGCCGTGCTGGGCACCAGTGTCCGCGCCTACCTGCTGAACCGCAAACCGCACTGGCCCCAGTCAGGTGACTCACACCCGCTGATGATGGTTGTTGCCACACGTGTGATGATGCCGATCGCCCTTATGGTGGGCGCCTACATCTTCTTCCGGGGGCACAACCAGCCCGGAGGCGGGTTCATCGCCGGTCTGGTGGTCGCGATCGCCTTCCTGATGCAGTACATGGCCAGTGGCTATACCTGGGCGATCGAGCGGCAGCGGTTCTACTACCATGGCACAATCGGCTGGGGCGTTTTGATCGCTGCAGCCACGGGTTTGGGCGCCTGGTTCAACGAGCGGCCCTTCCTGACCAGCGATTTCGGCTATCTGCATTGGCCACCGCTGGAAGAGTTCGAATGGGCCACGGCCATGCTGTTCGACACAGGCGTGTTCCTGGCCGTTCTGGGCGCCGTAATGCTGGCTCTTGACAGCCTGTCGCGGTTCGCGTGGCGGCCGGGCATGGCGCAGGAATTCCCGATGGACATCAACCCGTTGCGGGATGATCTGGCCGAAGAGCAAGAAAAAGCGAAGGAGCAGGGCTGATGGAAGCACTCGTCGCATCGGCCGTTGGCGTTCTGACCGCCGCAGGGATCTTTCTGATCCTGCGCCGTCGGACCTTTCCGGTCATCCTGGGCCTGTCTCTGCTGACCTATGCGGTCAACGTGTTCCTGTTCGCCACGGGACGGCTGGCCGTGAACGCGCCTGCAGTTCTGAACAAATACGAAGAGGTTCCCTATACTGATCCATTGCCGCAGGCCCTTGTGCTGACGGCGATTGTGATCTCGTTCGGGATGACAGCTGTGATCGTGATGATCGCTCTGGGCGCCTACCTGTCTTCGAAGGATGACCATATAGACATGGCCGCGCAGGACAGCGTGGATGACGCAGGAGAAGACGCATGAACCACTGGATCGTTGCGCCGATCGTCCTGCCCGCGATCCTGGCCCCCTTCATCATCATGGTTCTGCGGTACCATCTGGACCTGCAGCGTATCTTTTCAGTCGCCGGTGTGGTGGGCTTGCTCGGCATCGCGCTGACCATCACTGCGCAGGCGGCGGGCGGCGAGATTCATGTCTACGAACTGGGCGATTGGCCAGCCCCGTTTGGCATTGTTTTAGTCCTTGACCGACTGTCCGCGATGATGGTGCTGCTGACGGCGTTGCTAGCCTTGCCTGTCGTGCTGTACGCCATCGCGTCCGGTTGGGACGAACGCGGCAATCACTTTCACCCGTTGTTCCAATTCCAGCTTATGGGTGTCTGCGGCGCCTTCCTGACCGGGGACGCTTTCAACCTGTTCGTGTTTTTCGAGGTATTGCTGATCGCCTCCTACGGCCTGATGACCCATGGCGGCGGCGCGGTACGTCTGAAGGCCGGGGTGCAATACGTCACCTACAACCTCTTGGGGTCAACTCTGTTCCTGTTTGCATTGGGCACGATCTATTCGGTGACCGGTACCCTGAACATGGCCGACCTCGCCGTGCGCGTCGCGGAAATTCCGGCCGAAGACACCGCCCTGTTGCGCGTGGGTGCGGTTCTTCTGCTGCTGGTCTTCTGCATCAAGGCCGCTGTCCTGCCGCTGCATTTCTGGCTGCCGGCCAGCTATGCCAACGCGCCGCTGCCAGTTGCCGCGCTGTTTGCGATCATGACCAAGGTGGGGGCCTATTCGATCCTGCGGGTCTATACTTTGGCATTCGGCCCGGATGTTGCCGTCACCGAAGGACTGGTTGGTGACTGGCTACAACCTGCCGCGCTGGTGACCCTTGCCATCGGCTCGATCGGTATTCTGGGCACGCGGCACATCGCGCGCATGGTTGCGTTTTGCGCCATCGCCTCGATGGGAACGCTGCTGGTGGCTATTTCCTTGTTCACCGAGACGGCCACAGCCGCCGCTCTGTACTACGTCTACCATTCAACCTTGGCGACCGCGCTGCTGTTCCTGGTGGCCGATCTGGTGATGGAACGTCGTGGAGGGGCCATTGCGCCCCGCACGCCGATGCCGCAAAGCGGACTGATCTCGGCGCTGTTCTTCGTTGGAGCCATAGCGATGGCGGGCATGCCGCCTTTGTCGGGGTTCATCGGCAAGCTTCTGGTGCTGGATGCGTCTTGGTTTGCGCCGGATGCCACTGCGGTCTGGGCGGTCGTTCTGATCGGGTCCTTCGTCACCATCGTAGGTCTGGCCCGCGCCGGATCCCTGATCTTCTGGAAAAGCTATGACGCCAGCACCCAGATCGAACCGGAACCCGAAACCGAGGCCACCAACGATGATGAACCCCCGCACCGGCCCGCGCCTGAACCGCAGCCGGGGCTGGCGTTCACCTCGGTGTTCGGAGTGGTTCTGGGCCTCGTCCTGCTGACCCTGTTCGCCGGACCCTCGCTGGACTACACTCGCAAGACCGCCGCGCAACTGTTCGCGCCGGAACAGTACATCTCGGCCGTATTGGGAAGGGAAGACTGATGAAACTGCTGCGCCGGATATTCCCCCACCCGCATCTGAGCTTCCTGCTGACTCTGGTCTGGGTGCTGTTGGCCAACGCGCCCTCGCTGAACTCGTTGGTGTTTGGATTGCTTCTGGGGATCATCATTCCCTTCATCACCCAACCCTACTGGCCCGACCGGCCCATCCTGCGGAACTGGCCCATGGTCGTTGAGTACATGATCGTGGTTCTGTGGGACATCGTGGTGGCCAACGTGACCGTGGCCCGCATCATCCTGTTCAAACGCGACGCGGACAGACAACCGAACTGGATCTCGATCCCGCTGGAACTGCGCACACCCGAAGCGATCACGGTACTGGCTGGAACCATCACCATGACTCCGGGCACCGTCAGTTGCGACCTCTCGGCCCAAGGGCATTGTCTGCTGGTCCATTGCCTGGACGCTCCGGATCCGGGCGCGGTACGAGACCAGATCAAGCAGCGTTACGAGCGCCGCCTGAAGGAGATTTTCGAATGATCGAATATGCAATCTATTTTGCCTTTGCCTGCTTTGGGGCCGCGATCATGATGTGCCTGTGGCGGATCATCACCGCCGACGGTGTGGGAACGCGAGTGCTCGCCCTTGATACGATGGTGATCAACACCATCGCCCTGATGATCCTGTACGGCCTGCATCTGGGCACCGAGATCTTTTTCGAAGCCGCCATGATCATTGCCATGCTGGGCTTTGTTTCGACCGTGGCCTATGCGCGCTTTATGCTGCGCGGCAACATCATCGAGTGAGGCCGCCATGGAATTCATCTTCGAGCTTCTGATTGCATTTTTCCTGATCGTTTCAGGGATTTTCGGCTTTGTCGGGTCATTCGGCATGATCAAGCTGAAGGATCCGATGTCGCGGCTGCACGCCCCGACCAAAGCCACCACGCTGGGCGTGGGCGGTGTGTTGCTGGCCTCGATCTTTCATTCGATCCTGATCGAACAGCGCCTTTCCATGCATGAACTGCTGATCACGCTGTTCCTGTTTCTGACGGCTCCGATCACGGCTCTGTTCATTGCCAAGTGGCACATTCACCGCCATGAAGCCCCCGAGGATCTGCCGGACGCGGGCGAAGACAAGCTTTGGGCCACCCACGCGGTCGAGCAGGTCGAAGACGTCCCGGATCACAGCGCGAACTGACTTCATGAAAACACCTTCGTTGCCACTTACCCGCGATCTGGTTCTGGTGGGCGGAGGTCATACGCACGCGCTTTACCTTCGGAAATGGGGGATGAACCCCCTGCCCGGCGCGCGGTTGACCGTGATCAATCCTGGCCCGACCGCGCCCTATTCCGGGATGTTGCCCGGATATGTCGCGGGGCACTATGCCCGCCGCGACCTGGACATCGATCTGATCCGGCTGGCGCGGTTTGCGGGGGCCCGGATCATTCTGGGTGCCGCGATCGGCCTGGACCTGAACCGGCGGCTGGTGAATGTGCCCGATCACCCTGATGTCGCTTTCGATGTCGCCTCGATCAATGTCGGAATAACATCGGACATGCCGTCTTTGCCCGGGTTCACGGAACATGCCATCCCGGCAAAACCTCTTGGTCCCTTTGCCTCAAAATGGGCCCAGTATCTAGAGGCAACCGACCCTGCTTCGGTGGCGGTCATTGGCGGCGGTGTCGCGGGCGTCGAACTGGCGATGGCCATGGCTCATGCCCTGCGCGCCAAGGGTCGGCAAGCAACGGTCACTCTGATCGACAAGGCGCATATCCTGACAGCGATAAACCCCAAAGCCGCCCAGACCATTCGGCGGGCGATGGAAAAGCTTGGCATCGACTGCATCGAACAGGCCGAAATTGCGCAGATCACACCCGAAGGCGTGCAACTGACCGATGAGCGTCACATCCCGGCTGATTTCACAACCGGCGCGGCGGGGGCCCGTCCCTATGACTGGATCGGCCAGACCGGACTGGACCTGCACGACGGCTTTATCCGAGTGAACGGGTATTTGCAGTCCAGCGATCCATCGGTCTTCGCAGTCGGCGACTGCGCTCATCTGGATGACACGCCGCGCCCCAAGGCCGGTGTCTTTGCCGTGCGAGAGGCTCCTGTTCTTTTCAACAACCTGCGCGCAGCCCTCGGGGCTGGAACCATGCGCCGGTACAAGCCGCAGAAGGATTACCTGAAGCTGGTCTCGTTGGGGGAACGCTCGGCACTGGCCGAGCGCTTTGGGACGTCATTCAGCGGACCTGTGATGTGGCGGTGGAAAAACCATATCGACCAGAAGTTCATGCGTCGCTTTCGTGAGCTGCCCCAGATGTCAGCCCCCGCAATTCCCCGTCACCATGCGGATGGACTGCGCGACGCTCTGGGCGACAAGCCGATGTGCGGCGGTTGCGGCGCCAAGGTGGGTCGCGGCGCCTTGCAGGCCGCGCTGTCCGCGGTACCGCGATCCGACCGTCCGGATATCATACCCCTGCCCGGGGATGATGCAGCGATGCTGACCTTTGAAGGTGTCCGGCAGGTGCTGACGTCAGATCATTTGCGCAGCTTCGTTCCGGACCCTGTTCTGATGACCCGCATCGCGGCCATTCACGCACTGGGAGACATCTGGGCGATGGGTGCGACCCCACAGGCCGCGACGGCCACACTGATCCTGCCGCGCATGTCCTCCCAGCTGCAACACCGCACCATGGCTGAAATCATGCAAACCGCGACCGAAGTCATGCGCGGCGCCGGGGCTGAGATCGTCGGCGGCCATAGCTCGATGGGCGATGAGCTTACCATCGGCTTCACCATCACAGGTTTGTGCCAGTCTGATCCGATCACCCTGTCCGGCGGGCGGCCCGGTGATGTGTTGATCCTGACCAAACCGATTGGCAGCGGCGTCCTGATGGCCGCGGAAATGGCAGGGCAAGCCAACGGCGAGTGGGTAGTGGCCGCCTATGACCACATGACGCGGCCGCAGGGTGACGCCGCACGCATTCTGGCCCAGGCCCAAGCCATGACTGACGTCACCGGGTTCGGACTGGCCGGGCATCTTGTTGGCCTGTGCGAGGCATCCAACTGTGGCGCAGTCTTGAACCTGGACGCAGTCCCGGTCATGGAGGGCGCGCTCGAGCTTAGCCAGCAAGGTGTTCGGTCCAGCTTGTTCAACGACAATCGTTCCATCGCGCCCGAAGTTTCAATCGGCGGCAAAGCCGATCTGCTGTTCGATCCTCAAACCGCAGGTGGGTTGCTGGCTGCCGTTTCAGCCGACGACGCACGAAATATCTGCGACCATTTGCGTGCCGCTGGTTACCCGGCTGCAGTCATCGGTGTATTGAGGGACACACCCGGCCTGCGCCTTCAGAGCTGAGCCACAATCCCTTCGATTTCCGACGCGACCTGATCCAGCCCGTCCGTGGTCAAGGACGCGGCATGAACGCACGCGATCACATCAAACTGGTGGTTTCTCCGCGACTTTTCGTAAGCCGGGTCATAGTGCTGCTCCATCAAGGCGCGCGTCAGAGCTTTCTTGTTGCCCTCGGCAATCTGAGCCATCCACGCATCCACGACATCATGCCCCCGGTGAAACCGCAGCGGCGACAGGCGGTCCTGCAAACGCTCGGCATCGGACAGGATGTCGTCATAGGCAGCGACCAGATAGTCCGTTCGCGCCTCGATATCTGCCGTGACAAGGATTCGCGGCGCTTGGCACAGGCTCTGCCAGACCGCTGGGGGCAGGATCAACGAACCGATTTTTGACGACTCGGCCTCGACCAACACGGGCCGTGCCGGATCAAGCGCACACATGGCCGAGGCCAAGGCAGATTCGAACGCTTTCTGGCTGGGTTGTCCGCCCGGTTGCTCGCCCAGCAGCGAACCGCGGTGATTGGCCAACGCTTCGAGATCCAGAACCTGCACCCCGCGCGTTTGCAACTGGGCCAGAAGTTCCGTTTTTGCAGTGCCGGTGTAGCCGTCCAACGCCACCAGCTTGAACGGCAGCGGGTCATCGTAGAGGTACTGCTTCACCAAACGCCGATAGCTGCGGTATCCGCCCTCGATGACCTCGGCTCGCCAGCCAATCTGCTGCAGCATCCAGGTGAAGGATCCTGACCGCTGACCGCCGCGCCAGCAATAGACCAGAGGTCGCCAACCGCCCTCGTGGTGGCTGAGTTGCGTCTCGATGTGGGTGGCGGCATTGCGAAATACCAAGGCAGCCCCCAGCTTGCGCGCCAGAAACGGGCTCTGCTGAACGTAGATCGTGCCGACACGTGCTCGTTCCTCATTGTCCAGAACCGGGAGGTTGATGGCGCCGGGCAGATGGTCCTCGGCAAATTCGGCCGGGCTGCGCACATCGATGATCGTATCGAACGGATGCGCGTACAGCTGCGGCAGGTTTGAGAATTTCAGGGCCATGACAGGGGTTTAGCGCGCAGGATGGCAAAAGAAAAGAAGGCCCCGCCGCTGTCATTCATCGGCTTCGGGCGCGATCAGGTCCGTCCCACTGGCCCGGTTGGAGTTTACGGCCGTGCCGACCCTGTGAAACTGCAACACATCCTCGGCGCCGGGTTTCATCAGGAGGGCTGCCCCCTTGCCGACCTCGCCCAGCCACAAGGCCCAATCCGCCGGTTCGATGATCAACGGCATTCGGTGATGAACCGCACGCACATTGTCGTTGGCTGCGGTCGTGACGATCGCGCAGGTCGCCTGCCGCGCCTCACCCTCGCCCCAGTTCTGCCAGATGCCGGCAAAGGCGATGGGCGCACCATCGCTGCGGTGGAAGTACCAAGGCAGCCGCGCACCGTCTTGGGTCTTGGTCCATTCGTAGAAACCCGTGGCCACGATCAGGCAACGCCGATCACGGCAAGCTGCGCGAAATGCCGGTTTCTGGGCCAGGGTTTCGGCGCGCGCGTTGATCAGCAGCGGACCGTCGTTTTGGGTTTTATACCAATGTGGCAAGAAACCCCACCGCAGCGGGTCCAACTGCCGCCCTCCCTCTCTGGCGCGCACGACATGCACCTGATTTGTCGGGCAGATGTTGTAGTTGGGCACCGCCGGCAATGCGTTTGAAGGCCGCGCAACGAACAGCTGCGCCATGGCATCGTTGGGAAGAGTTATTGCAAACCGTCCGCACATGGGTAATGAACCAACAACAAAAGTTTCAATCAGGCACAGGGTCTCGCGCAGTCAGATGACAAATCAAGCACCAAATTCCCTCAAGGCCAAGGCGGTGGCGGATCTGGACTCCGGCAAGCTTCCTCAGGCTCTGAAGAAAGCTACCCTCGGCATCAAGAAATTCCCGAAAGACGCGGACTACCACGCGATTGCCGGGTTCGTTCTGACCGAGATGAAGCAGTACAAGAAATCGCTGCCGCATTTCCAGGAAGCCGCCCGCCTGAAACCGGACGACCCGCAATTCGTCGAAAACATTGCGAATGCCCTGATGCAGACCGGCCAGATCGCGCGAGCGTTGGCCTATGCCGAAAACATGGCCGAAAAGATGCCCGGCAACCGCGAGATCGTCCGGGTGATCGATGAAATCACGCTCAAGGGCAAGAACTGGCGCAGCATCATCGAGAACGCCACCAAGCGCCTGATGACCGATCCGGACAACCCCAAGCTGCTGTCCACCCGCAGCAGGGCCTATGGGCGCGTCGGCTTCGTGGATGCGGCCTCGGCCGATATTGCGCGTGCATACGAGCTGGATCCCGACAACATCGAAATCGCCTTCCGCCGAGCGGTGGACCTGCACCAGGCTGGCGACAAAAAGGGCTGTACTGACCTATTGTGGCGCGTGCTGGACAAGGATCCGTATCACGCATCGGCGTTGTTCCAATTGTCGTCGATGGTAGACGCCGAACAGGCCGAAGCATTGCTGCCTCGGGTCGAGGCTGCGATCGCAAAGCGGAAACACCCCAATTCGACTCTGGAATTCACGCTGGCACAGCTTCAATCGAAGATCGGTGGGCTGGAGGCCGCCCTTGCGCAGTTTGCAGTCGCAAACAGGGTGCAGCACGACGAAAACCCATACGATTTCGAAGAAGAAGAGCGCAAACTACGCCGCATCTGTGGCTTGTTCCCTGACAGCGCGTCGGTCCCAAGTTCCGGGATCGAGGAAATGCCCTTGCCGATTTTCGTGATCGGACAGCCTCGGTCGGGCACCACCTTGATGGAAATGATGCTGAGTTCCGCCCCCGACATCGCGGGATGTGGAGAGCTGAACCTCGGGTCCGACCTTTCGGCGCCATACTCGAACGAAAAGAAGGCATTCTCGGACGCAGAAGCTGCTGAGTTCGCCAAGCATTTCCGCGAGTTGATGCCCCCGATCCCCGAGGGTTCGATCGCTTTCGTCGACAAGATGCCGCACAACTACCAGCGTGTTGGTTTTCTTTTGGCAGCCTTCCCCAACGCCAAGATCATCAACATGCTGCGCGACCCTCGGGACGTCGGCCTGTCGAAATGGATCCGGCGTTTTCCAGCGGGCGGAATGCGATACGCATCGAACCTGAACTCGATCGCGCACTCGGCCAACATGTATCGCCGCTACATGCAGCATTGGGATGCCATCTTCGGTGATCGCATCCTTACGGTGCCCTATGAAAAACTGGTGGCCGATCCCGAGACCCACAGCAAGCAGGTTGCAGAATTCTGCGGGATCGAATGGCGCGAAAGCATGATGCACCCGGAAGAAAACAAGAAACAGGTACGTACGGCCAGTATCGACCAGGTGCGCAACAAAATCTCGACCAAATCGGTTGGCGGCTGGCGTCAGGTTGCGGACTATATCCGGCCCATGTTGGACGGTTTCGACCCCGAGTTGTGGCCCGAATACGAATTCGATTAAGCCTAAACCCAACAAAAAAGGCCGCATCCTTGGATGCGGCCTTTTCTTTCTTTGTGTCAGCAATCACTTCTGCTGAATACGTCCGTCCAGATAGGGCGTGTATGGCGCATTGGCCGCAAGGTATTCCGCGGTCACATCCGCAAGGTCGGGACCGAAGTCATAGGCATTCTTATCCTCGCCAGAGAACATCTTGTACCCGTCTCCACCGTTGCGGACATAGTTGTTGGTCACCACCAGATAGGTTTTGGCCGGATCGATTGGCACATAGCCATCACCCTCGGCCACCATGACCTCGGTCACGCGGCCTTCGTTGGGGGAAACCGACGGATCCCAGGTGAACTTCAGCCCGGCCACCTGCGGGAAACGGCCCTTGACCTCTTCCACTTGGCTGACGCCGTTTTCCAGCGCATCGATGATGCCCTGTCCGCTGATCTCGAAGGTCGAAAGCGTGTTCTGGAAGGGCAGAACGGTCAGCACCTCGCCCATGGTCACGTCGCCCGCGTCGATCGAGGCGCGCAGGCCACCCGAGTTGGCGATGGCGATCTGAACGCCCTGATCGGCGACCCGCGCCAGCATGGCATCGGCCACCAGGTTACCCATCTCGCATTCCTGCACGCGGCAGATCGACCGGTCACCTTCGATCGGAGCCGCGGCGCTGGCCACGACCTTGTTGCGGATCTCGTCCAGCGGCTTGGCCAGTTCAGCGATGCGATCAAGGGCAGCCGGATCCTCGGTCACGGTGTTGTCCATGATCAGCGGTTCACCCACCGCCTCGACCACGTTGCCGTCGTCATCGAAGGTCACGTTCAGCTCGCCCAGGAACTTGCCGTAGGCATAGGCCTGAACGATCTGCACCCCGTTCACAACGGTCGGATATGGCCCGGCGGCCTTGTCCGAAGTGTTCGAAAGGTAAGTGTTCGAATGTCCGCCCACGATCACGTCAACACCCGTGGTTTCCTGCGCGACCCGCTGGTCGACACCATAGCCCGAGTGGCTGAGCACGATGATCTTGTTGATGCCTTCCCCCGTCAGCTTGTCCACCTCGGCCTGAACCGCCGGAACAGGATCAGAGAACACGACATTCGGCCCGGGTGAAGCCAACTCGTCGGTGTCTTCGGGGGTCAGGCCGATCAGGCCAATCTTCTCTCCACCCACTTCGATCACGGTCGATTTCTTGATCCGGTCAGTCAGAAGTTCTTCGTTCTCGATGTTCGCATTCGACATCAGAATCGGAAATTCGACCGCATCGACGAAACCGGCCAGAACCTCGGGGCCGTCATCGAATTCGTGGTTGCCCACGGTCATCGCATCATAGCCCAGCTTGTTCATGAACTCGGCCGCGACCTTGCCCTTGTAATAGGTATAAAACAACGACCCCTGAAACTGGTCACCGCCGTCCACGAGGATCGAGTTTTCGGCCCGTGCGCGGGCGTCGTTGACCGCGGTCACCAGTCGCGCCGAACCGCCGAAGCACTTGCCCTCGGCATTATCCTCGGCACCACAGCCGCTGTCATATTTGTTGATCGGCTCGAACCGGGAATGGAAGTCGTTGGTGTGCAGAATGGTCAGCTTGTAGTCGGCCGCCGCCATGCCTGCAGTCAGGCCAAGGGCCGCGACGGATGTCAGGAAACGGGTAATCATTTGAAACTCCCTGTTATTGATTGTCAGGATCGTGCGCCGAGGGCGGCAAAGAGTCAAAGGGGGAAATGCGGCTTGATTCTACCCCGCGCGCGGGGCATCACGGCGCCATGCTGATCTACAAGATATTCCGGGCCGAGGAATGGGCGGCCCTGCAGGCACAGGGCGAAACCCGGGGCGCGCCCATCGATGTGGCGGATGGGTTTGTGCATTTCTCCACCGCAGAACAGGCGGCCGAGACCGCGGCTAAACACTTTGCCGGGGTCGAAAACCTGACCCTCGTGGCCTGCGATGCCCAGAAAATGGGCGATGATCTGAGATGGGAGGTCTCGCGCGGCGGGGCCTTGTTCCCGCATCTCTATCGCAACATGCGCATGGCGGATGTGGTCTGGGCCAAACCGCTGCCGCTGGAAAACGGCGCGCACCGCTTCCCCGAGGAGATGCAATGACCGGCCATATCGACCCCGACCGCGCCCAGCTCGAGGCGTTCAAAGCGCTGGACCGCGATCACCCGATCGAGATGCTGAACCTTGTGCGGTTCCGCGCCAAGGCCGTCTATCCCGCGGGCCACGAACTGGCCGGCGCGGTGCTGAGCGGCGCAGAAGCCTATCGCCGGTATGGAGCCGAAACCGCCCCGATCATCGCGCGGCTGGGGGCCTCGATCATCTGGCGCGGCACGTTCAAAACAACGCTGATCGGCCCGCAGGGCGAGGCGTGGGACGAGATGTTCATCGCCCGTTACCCCTCGGCCCATGCGTTTCTGGAGATGGTGACCGACCCGGCCTATCGCGCGGCGGTCATTCACCGGCAGGCGGCTGTGGCCGACTCGCGTCTGATCCGCACCGCCCCTACCCCAACCGGAGCGTCCTTCGGATGAAACTGACCGAGAAACTGGCCCTAGCCGCGCTACATCGCCTGGACCCAGAAACCGCGCACGGCCTGTCGATCAAGGCGCTGAAAACGGGTTTGACCCCGGCGCCCGGTCCCGTCACCTCGACGCGCTTGCGCACGCAACTTGCCGGGCTGGACCTGCCCAACCCGGTGGGGCTGGCCGCCGGGTTCGACAAGAATGGCGAGGTTCTGGGCCCGCTGTCGCGCGCGGGCTTCGGATTCATTGAGGTGGGCGCCGTGACCCCGCGCCCGCAGCCGGGCAACCCCAAGCCGCGCCTGTTCCGACTGACCGAGGACCGCGCCGCCATCAACCGGTTCGGCTTCAACAACGAGGGAATAGAGGCGATGGCCCGGCGTCTGGCGCACCGCCCCAAGGACGCGGTGATCGGCCTGAACCTGGGCGCCAACAAAGACAGCACCGACCGGGCGCGGGATTTTGCGCATGTGCTGGCCCATTGCGGGCAATGGCTGGATTTCGCCACGGTGAATGTCTCGTCACCCAACACCGAAAAGCTGCGCGACCTGCAGGGGAAAGAAGCGCTGAGCGCCCTGCTGGCAGGTGTGCTGGACACCCGCGATGCCTTGGCGCGGCGGGTCCCGGTGTTTCTGAAGATCGCCCCCGACCTGACGGATGACGAACTGCGGGACATCGCCGATGTCGCCCGTGACACGGGCATCGACGGTGTCATCGCCACCAACACGACCTTGTCGCGCGAAGGGCTGCGCAGCCTGCACAAGGATCAGGCCGGCGGATTGTCGGGCGCGCCCCTGTTCGAGAAATCGACCCGCGTTCTGGCTCGGCTGAGCCAGTTGACCGACGGGCAGATCCCGCTGATCGGCGTGGGTGGCATCGGCACGGCCGAACAGGCCTATGCCAAAATCTGCGCCGGGGCCTCGGCCGTGCAGTTCTATACCGCGATGGTCTATGGCGGCCTGTCGCTGGCGGCCGAGATCGCGCGGGGGCTGGACGCCCTGCTGGCGCGGGACGGGTTCAAATCGGTGGCCGACGCTGTCGGCAGCAAACGAGAGGATTGGCTGTGATCGAATACTGGCACAACCCACGGTGTTCAAAATCGCGCGCCGGGCTGGCCCTGCTGCAGGACCGCGGCGCCGAAGTCACCGTTCGCAAATACCTCGAGGACGCGCCCAGCGCGGATGAGCTGCGTGCGGTGCTGTCCCGGTTGGGCATCCCGGTGATCCAGATGATGCGCAGGGGCGAGGCGCGGTTCAAGGAACTGGGGTTGAGCCAGGAAACACCCGAAGAGGCCTTGGTTCAGGCCATGGCCGAGAACCCGATCCTCATAGAACGCCCCGTCGGGATCACCGCCGACAAGGCCGCCATCGGTCGCCCGCCCGAGAACCTGCTGACCCTGTTCTAGGCCACCTGCGCCTCGAGCCGGGGATAGCGCAGGCCCAGCGTCACCGCGCGGGCGGAGTTCAGCACCATCAGCGCGGCCCACAGCCCGTGATTGCCGAAGTTTGGCACCAGCAGGAACAGCGCCACCACATAGATTGCCACCGACTGGATCATGGCGGTGCGCATAGCGCGGGTCCAGGTGGCGCCGATATAGATACCGTCGAACATCCAGCTGGCAACGCCGATCACCGGGGCCAGTGCCGCCCAGATCAGGTATTCGCGCGCCGCGATCCGCACCTCGGGCGCTGTCGCCATCAGGTCGATTAAGGCCGGCCCCGCCAAAAAGAAAGTGACCCCCAGCACCAGAGCCCCACCGACGCCCCATTGCGACGCCATGACCGAGGCGCGCCGGACCTGGTATCGGTCCTTGGCTCCGACGGCGCTGCCCACCAGCGCCTCGGCGGAAAAGGCGAACCCGTCCAGCGCAAAGGCGGTGATTTCCAGGAACTGCAGCAGAACCTGGTTGGCGGCCAGCGTCACGTCACCCAGATCGGCGCCCACGAACAGAAAGGTGGTGAAGGACCCGGTCAGCAAAACCGACCGGATCATGATGTCGCCATTGACCTGCATCATCCGGCGCAGGCGGGCGGGGTCGAAGATCCGCGCCCAGTCGCGCCATTGATTGCCCCCGAACGCATCGCGGCACAGCCACAGGCCCAGCGCCAGACCCGTCCATTCGGCGATCAACGTGGCCACCGCCACACCTTCGACGCCCCAGCCTAGACCCAGCACGAACCACAGATCCAGCAGGATGTTCAGCCCGTTCATCCAAACCTGCAGGACGAACACGCCGCGCGTGCGCTCGACCGCGATCAGCCAGCCGGTCACGGCATAAAGCGCAATGGTCGCGGGCGCGCCCCAGATGCGAATCTCGAGGTATTTGCGCGTCAGCGCCTCGACCTCGCGGCTGGCGGGCGACAGCGCGAAGGCCCCTGCGAACACCGCCGCCTGCGCCACGATAAAGAACAGCCCCGCCGTGCCGCCCAAGAGCAGGCCGCGCATGAGCAGCGCACCGGTTTCGGCCGTGTCTCCCGCGCCTCGGGCCTGCGCCGCCAATCCGGTCGTGCCCATGCGCAGAAAGCCGAACACCCAGTAGATCGTGGCCAGAATGACCGCGCCAATGCCAACCGCGCCGATCGGGGCGGCCTGCCCCATCTGGCCGACCACGCCGGTATCTACCGCGCCCAGAATCGGCACCGTCGCGTTGGACAGCACGATCGGCACCGCGATCTTCAGCACCCGTCTGTGCGTGATGGGTGCCGAGGCGTCCCGCATTTTGCTCAGCCCTTGGCCGAAGGCTCTTGCGGCATCAGGAAATGCCCTGTGGCCTGTGCGAACAGCTTGGCGTGGTTGTCCTGCCAAGCCTCGACGCGCACCGAGGCATACCGCCGCCCTGCCCGGCTGATGAAGGCGCGTGCATAGGCATCGCGCGGCAGGCCCGAGCGCAGGTAATCCACCGTGAAATCGATGGTCTTGGGAAAGCGGATACTGTGATCGGAGATGATGTCCTCGGCATCGATCTCACCGCTTTCGATGCGCGGGAACAGGTGCTCCCAGCTGAGCGTGATCACCGCCGTCACCTCGAGAAAGGCCGCCGTGACGCCCCCATGAATCGCCGGCAGGAACGGGTTGCCGATCAGCTTTTCGTCGAAATTCAGAATTCCGGTCAGTTCGTCTCCGCGCCGGTCGAAGCTGATATTGAGGAACCGGATATACGGAACCCCCTCGACCAGCGCCTTGAGGGCCGCGTCGCGGCGCTGTTTCACCACCTGCATCGGTTCGGGACGGGGTCTTGCCATCTCACTTCCCCTCGACTGTGAAGGCGCCCGAGGCGGTGGCCACCGGGCGATCCTGATCGTCGTCCATGGCAGTTGCGCGCACGAAGGCCACATTGCGCGTGATGTGATAGCAGGTCGCGCGGGTGGTGATCGTCTGGCCGGGCGTTGCGGCGCGCATGTAGTCGATGCGCAGGTCGATGGTGGCTGTGCCGCCGGGCGCGGCCGGGTGGCTCATGACCGCAGCCCCGCAGCAGGTATCCAGACTGGCCGACACCGCCCCACCGTGAATCACGCCCGTGCGGGGATCGCCGATCAGATCCTCGTTGTAAGGCATGGTGATCTCGGCCTCACCCTCGCCGATATGGGTCAGCGTCAGGCCCAGTGCCCGCGCATGGGGGATCGCCTCGATGAACTGGCGGGCGAGTACTGTTTTGTCGACCATGAGGTTCAGTCCTGTTGTCCTGCCCCTTTATGATCTGCTCTGCGCGCAAAGGGCAAGCCCGCCTGTTGCGCTTGTCCGCACAACGCCCTAGGTTGCAACCGAGGAGAACAGGAATGTCCGACAAGCGTTTGTCATTCAAAGAGATGTGCGCCGAGTTCGACGTGACTCCGCGCACCCTGCGCTACTACGAGTATATCGAGCTGCTGCAGCCAGACCGGGAAGGACGTTCACGGTTTTACGGTCCGCGCGAGCGTGCGCGGATGAAGCTGATCATGCGTGGCCGAAAGTTCGGTTTCCCACTTGAGGAAATCCGGCAGTGGTTGCTGATCTACGAAGATCAAGGCAACAAGGCCCAGATGGCCACCTTTGTCGAAATGGCCGACCGCCAGATGGAAGAACTGCGTCAGCAGCGTCAGCAACTGGACGAAGCCATGGACGAGTTGCAGCGCCTTCGCGATCAAACGGCCAACTCCCTGACCTAAATCGGCCAGTTCGAGCCCCCCCCCAAATCCATCCCTCATTACACCGGAAATCTGCATTTTTCGGCTGGAGCCCTGCTGCCTGCCCGTCGGATTCGAACCGCG
The DNA here is from genome assembly GCF_056537165.1 of Ruegeria sp. CG8. Taxonomy (NCBI): domain Bacteria; kingdom Pseudomonadati; phylum Pseudomonadota; class Alphaproteobacteria; order Rhodobacterales; family Roseobacteraceae; genus Ruegeria; species Ruegeria sp. CG8. The sequence continues at coordinate 594,310 of NZ_JBQFRA010000002.1, forward strand.
CGGTTACAATGGATTTGGCTGACCCAACGGAAAGAAAATTGCCAACCCGCCGCTTTACGCGACCGGAAGTTACGTCAATTTCTTTGTGACGCAGCGTCTGGATTACGTAAACGTCAATCTCATGTTGTAAAGCGGCCATCGACTGCGCAACTTTCTCATGACGCCAGCGACGAGAGGGTGACCAATGACCGAAGATCTTATGACCATCCGCGAGATGTGCGAGACCTATGACGTCACGCCGCGGACCTTGCGGTTCTACGAAGCCAAAGAGCTTCTGTTTCCGATCCGTGAGGGCCAAAAACGGCTGTTCACCAAACGTGACAGGGCGCGGCTCAAGCTGATCCTGCGCGGCAAACGCTTTGGTTTCAGCCTGGAAGAGATTCGACAGCTTCTGGATCTGTACCATGTCGGCGACCAGCAACTGACCCAGATGACCCGCACCTATGAAATCGCGTGCGAGCGTCTGGCGGACATGGAAGCCCGCCGCGAGGAACTGACTCAGGCCATTGACGATCTGAAGGAGCAGTTGCGCTGGGGCGAGAAGGTCATCGCCTCGATGAAACAGGAAAAGAAGGCGGCCGAGTAACTCCGCGCCGCCTGCCACCCGGACATCTGAATTAAGGGAGCTTCAAATGCCCGTTTACAACGCGCCTACCAAAGACACGCAATTCGTTCTGCATGACGTTCTGAGAATCTCGGCCTCGGATATTCCGGGCTACGATGAGCTGGAGCCCGAGTTCACGGGCGCCGTTCTGGAAGAGGCCGGCAAGGTCGCCGTCAACCTGCTGCACCCGCTGAACGTGGTCGGCGACACCGAAGGCTGCCGGCTGGAAAACGGCGTGGTCTACACCCCGACCGGGTTCAAGGACGCGTTCGAGCAGGTCAAGGAAGGCGGCTGGACCGGTCTGGACATGCCCGAGGAATATGGCGGCCAGAACATGCCTTATGTTCTTGGCACGGCCGTGGGCGAGATGTTCTCGGCCGCGAACCAGGCCTTCACCATGTATCAGGGCCTGACCCACGGCGCGGCCTCGGCCATCCTGGCGCATGGCACCGACGCGCAGAAAGACACATATCTGCCCAAGATGGTCAGCTGTGAATGGACCGGCACCATGAACCTGACCGAGCCGCATTGCGGCACCGATCTGGGCCTGATGCGCACCAAGGCCGAGCCGCAGGGTGATGGCAGCTACAAGATCACCGGCCAGAAGATCTTTATCTCGTCCGGCGATCACGACATGGCCGACAACATCATCCACCTGGTGCTGGCCAAGATCCCCGGCGGCCCCGAGGGCATCAAGGGCGTGTCGCTGTTCATCGTCCCCAAGTTCCTGGTGAACGAAGACGGCAGCCTGGGCGAGCGCAACGGCGTTTCGGTCGGCAAGATCGAAGAAAAGATGGGCATTCACGGCAACTCGACCTGCGTGATGAACTATGACGGCGCAACCGGTTACCTGCTGGGTCAGGAACACAAGGGCATGCGCGCCATGTTCACCATGATGAACGAAGCGCGTCTGGGTGTCGGCATGCAAGGTCTGGCTCAGGCCGAGGCCGCCTATCAGAACGCGCTGGAATACGCCAAGGACCGCCTGCAAGGCCGCGACGTGACCGGCGTCAAGAATCCCGAAGGCCCGGCCGATCCGCTGATCGTACATCCCGACATCCGCCGCAGCCTGATGGACCAGAAAAGCTTTGTGGAAGGCGCGCGGGCCTTCATCCTGTGGGGCGCGACCCTGATCGACAAGGCGCACCGTTCGGGTGACAAGGATGCCGACGGGCTGATCTCGCTGATGACCCCGGTCATCAAGGGCTTCCTGACCGACGAAGGTTACGACATGACCGTTCAGGCCCAGCAGGTCTATGGCGGCCATGGCTACATCGAGGAATGGGGCATGTCGCAATACACCCGCGACGCCCGCATCGCCATGATCTACGAAGGAGCCAACGGCGTTCAGGCGCTGGACCTGGTCGGCCGCAAGCTGGCGCAGGACGGCGGCAAGCATGTCATGGCCTTCTTCGACATGGTCAAAACCTTCTGCAAGGAAAACAGCGGCAAGGACGAAGCCTATGACAAGGCCTTCATCGAACCGCTCAAGGCCGCCTCGAAAGACCTGCAGGCCGCCGGCATGTATTTCATGCAGAACGGCATGACCAACCCGAACAACGCTCTGTCGGGCTCGTATGACTTCATGCACATGTTCGGTCATGTCTGCCTGGGCCTGATGTGGGCGCAGATGGCCAAGGCCGCGCAGGAAGCACTGGATGCCGGTGCGTCCGACAAGGACTTCTACGAGACCAAGATCGCCACCGGCCGCTACTACATGGCGCGCCGTCTGCCGGCCACGGGCATGCACCTGGCGCGGATCCAGACCGGCGCCGACACGGTGATGGCACTGGACGCGGCGAACTTCTGATCCCAGTCTGGTTCCGGGCGACCCCGCCCGGAACCAGCGCTCATGGAGGAGATGACATGCCCAAACGCTTTCGCCTGACCCGCCGCTTTCCCGTCGCCATGACTGAGGACGGGTATCGAAAACTCAAGGGGTTTGCCCGCGAGGCCGGGCTGGACGAAGGAGAGGCGCTGTCATTCCTGTTCGAGAACTTCAACAGCGTGATCGACGAGGAGAACCTGACCCACCGGCTGCGCATCTTCAATTCCGAGCTTGAGGCGCGCAAACGCTAGACGACCCCAATGCCTGGCCCAGGCCCGGCGTGTTTTCAGCAAGACAAGTCCGAACGCAGCTGCGGCCCGCGGTCAGGTCTTTCTCGAAACACGTGCGTGACGAAACCGTACAAACCGCCTTGGGAGGGGTGAGTGCATGACGATAAAACTGCATTGCTTCGGAGAAAGCGGAAACTCGTACAAGGCCGCCCTTGCGCTCGAGATGTCGGGGTTGGAATGGGAGCCGGTCTTTGTCGATTTCTTCAACGGCCAGACCCGAACCCCCGAATACCGCGCCGAAGTCAACGAAATGGGCGAAGCGCCGGTGCTGATCGACGGAGATTTCCGGACCAGCCAGTCGGGCGCGATTCAGGCCTATGTCACCGAAAAATCAGGGAAATTCGGCGGCAAGACGCGGGAAGCGAACTATGACATCCTGCGCTGGGTGCTGTGGGATAACCACAAGTTCAGCTCGATGGCTGGCATGACCCGGTTCCTGATCAACTTTCTGCCTGAGCAGCACCGCAACCCGGATGTGATCGCCTTCAACCAGGGCCGCCTGAAGGCCGCCTATCAGGTACTGAACGCGCATCTTGAGGGCCGCGACTGGATCGTCGGCGACAGCGTGACCAACGCCGATCTCAGCTGCTGCGGCTACCTGTATTACCCCGAACCCTTCGGCTTTGACCGCGCCGAATGGCCCCATATCGACGCCTGGCTGACCCGCCTGTCCGAGCAGCCCGGATGGAAACACCCCTATGACCTGATGCCCGGCAATCCGTCGGATCGAGCTTGAGGAGAGAAATATGACCGAAGCTTACATTTATGATGCCCTGCGCACCCCGCGCGGCAAGGGCCGCAAGGACGGCAGCCTGCACGAGGTGACCTCGGTGCGCCTGTCGGCGGTGGCCCTGAACGCCATCAAGGAACGCAACAACCTGGAAGGCCACGCCGTCGAGGACGTGATCTGGGGCAACGTGACCCAGGTGATGGAACAGGGCGGCTGCCTGGCTCGGTCCGCGGTTCTGGCCTCGGACCTGGATGAATCGATCCCTGGCCTGGCCATCAACCGGTTCTGCGCATCCGGGATGGAGGCCGTGAACCTGGCCGCCAACCAGGTCAAAGGCGGCGCGGGCGAGGCCTATATCGCCGGTGGCGTCGAGATGATGGGCCGCGTGCCCATGGGCAGCGACGGCGCCGCCATCGCGGTCGATCCGTCGCTGGCGATGGAGACCTATTTCGTCCCGCAGGGCATCTCGGCCGACATCATCGCCACCGAATACGGTTTCAGCCGCGACGATGCCGACGCGCTGGCCGTCGAGTCTCAGAAACGCGCGGCCAAGGCGTGGGAAGAGAACCGCTTTGCCAAGTCGGTGATCTCAGTGAAGGACCGCAACGGTCTGACCATCCTGGACCGCGACGAATACATGCGCCCCGGCACCGACATGCAGAGCCTCGGCGCGCTGAACCCGTCCTTCCAGATGATGGGCGAGCAGATGCCCGGTTTTGACAAGGTGGCGATGCTGAAATACCCGCATCTGGAAAAGATCAACCACATCCACCACGCCGGAAATAGCTCGGGCATCGTGGATGGCGCGGCGGCCGTTTTGATCGGCAACAAGGAATTCGGCGAGAAATACGGCCTGAAGCCGCGCGCCCGTATCAAGGCCACCGCCAAGATCGGCACCGACCCGACCATCATGCTGACCGGCCCGGTTCCGGTGACCGAAAAGATCCTGGCCGAAACCGGCATGAAGATCAGTGATCTGGACCTGTTCGAGGTCAACGAGGCCTTCGCCTCGGTCGTGCTGCGGTTCCAGCAGGCGTTTGACGTCGATCCGGCGCTGGTCAACGTCAATGGCGGTTCGATCGCCATGGGCCACCCGCTGGGCGCCACCGGCGCGATCATCATCGGCACCCTGTTGGACGAGCTGGAGCGCCAGGACAAGGAAACCGGTCTGGCCACCTTGTGCATCGCATCCGGCATGGGCGCGGCAACCATCATCGAACGTGTGTAACGGCGGGGTTCAGGAGAAGAAAAATGGCTGATTTTACACTGACCAAAGACGCCGACGGCGTTGGCATCATCACCTGGGACGTCCCCGGCAAGACCATGAACGTGATGTCGTTCGACGGCCTGTCCGAACTGAACGACTGCATCGATCAGGCCCTGGCCGATGACGAGATCAAGGGAATCGTGATCACCAGCGGCAAGGAAGGCTCGTTCGCTGGCGGCATGGACCTGAATCTGCTGGCGGTCATGAAGGAACAGGCGGGCGACGACCCGGCCAAGGGCCTGTTCGAAGGCACGATGAAAATGCACGCTCTGCTTCGCAAGATCGAGCTGGCCGGCATGGACCCCAAGACCAAGAAAGGTGGCAAACCGATCGCGGCCGCCCTGCCCGGCACCGCCGCCGGCATCGGCATGGAGCTGCCGCTGGCGACCCATCGCATTTTTGCCGCCGAGAACCCCAAGGCCAAATACGGCCTGCCGGAAATCATGGTCGGCATCTTCCCCGGCGCGGGCGGCACCACCCGGATGGTCCGCAAGGTGGGCGCCATCGCGGCGGCTCCGCTGCTGCTGGAAGGCAAGATGCTGGACGTGAAAAAGGCCAAGGGCGCAGGCTACATCGACGAGATCGCAGCCGATCCGCTGGCAGCGGCCAAGGAATGGGTGCTGAACGCCAAGGCTGCCGATCTGGTCAAGCCGTGGGACGCCAAGGGCTACAAGATGCCCGGCGGCGCGCCCTATCACCCGGCGGGCTTCATGAACTTCGTGGGTGCCTCGGCCATGGTGAACGGCAAGACCCAGGGCGCCTTCCCGGCGGCCAAGGCCCTTCTTAGCGCGGTCTATGAGGGCGCACTGGTCGATTTCGACACCGCGCTGAAGATCGAGGCGCGCTGGTTCACCTCGGTGCTGATGAACCCGTCCTCGGGCGCGATGATCCGTTCGCTGTTCCTGAACAAGGAAGCGCTGGAAAAAGGCGCCGTTCGTCCGCAAGGCATTCCGGATCAGTCGGTCAAGAAAATCGGCGTTCTGGGTGCGGGCATGATGGGCGCGGGCATCTCGTTGGTCTCGGCGCAGGCCGGGATGGAGGTCGTGCTGATCGACCGCGATCAGGCCGCCGCGGACAAGGGCAAGGCCTATACCGAAGCCTATCTGGACAAGGGCATGAAGCGTGGCAAGGTCACGGCCGAAAAGAAAGAGGCCATGCTGGCCCGCATCACTGCCACGCCGGACCTCGAAAAGCTGGCGGGCTGCGATCTGATCATCGAAGCCGTGTTCGAGGATCCCAAGGTCAAGGCCGAGATGACCCAGAAGGTCGAGGCGATCATCCCCGAGGACTGCATCTTTGCCTCGAACACCTCGACCCTGCCGATCACCGAACTGGCCAAGGCCAGCAAGCGGCCCGATCAGTTCATCGGCATCCACTTCTTCTCGCCGGTCGAGAAGATGTTCCTGGTCGAGATCATCAAGGGCAAGGAAACCGGTGACCGGGCCGTGGCCAAGGCGCTGGACTATGTCCGCCAGATCCGCAAGACGCCGATCGTGGTCAATGACGCGCGGTTCTTCTACTGCAACCGCTGCATCATCCCCTACATCAACGAAGGGGCGCGGATGATCACCGAAGGCGTCAGTCCGGTTCTGGTCGACAATGCCGCCCGTCAACTGGGCTTCCCGGTTGGTCCGGTTCAGCTGACCGACGAAACTTCGATCGACCTGGGCGCCAAGATTGCCCGGGCGACCAAGGCGGCAATGGGCGATGCCTACCCGGAAAGCCCGGCGGACGATCTGATCTTCTGGATGGAAGAACAGGGTCGCCTGGGCCGCAAGTCCAAGGCCGGGTTCTTCGATTATGACGAAAACGGCAAGCGCATCGGCTACTGGAAAGGTCTGCAGGACAAGTATCCGCTGGCCGAGCAGCAGCCCGACTTGATCGAGGTACAGGAACGCCTGATGTTCGCACAGGTTCTCGAAGCCGTGCGCGCGCTCGAAGAAGGTGTTCTGGAAGACATCCGCGAAGGCGATGTCGGCGCCATCCTGGCCTGGGGCTTTGCGCCGTGGTCAGGTGGTCCGTTCAGCTGGCTTGATATCATCGGTGCACCCTACGCGGCCGAGCGTTGTGACCAGCTGTCGGAGAAATACGGTGACCGCTTCGCCTGCCCGCCGCTGCTGCGCGAGATGGCCGAAAAAGGTCAGACCTTCTACGGCCGCTTCGCCCCCGAAGCCAAGGCTGCCTGAACAAGTGATGCTGGCGCATGATCCCATGCGCCAGCATCTTTCTTAGAGTGTTTGGTCAGGTCTGCCATTCAGGCCGCAGAAACAAGGCCGGCACGTTGGGCCGCCCCGGACGTCCCGGACGCCGCACACCCGATGGGGGACGTATCGGAAAGATCGGTTCCTGCGGGATGGGTGCAGGCAGTGCACCCAACGGGTTTGCAAGGGCCGACAGTTCGCCGGCCTCTGCGATAGATGTTACGAGGCTCCGCGCCTCGGATTCTTCCAGCACCGCGTAGGATCGTCGGGACGGGCCAGACAGCGAACGGATGCGGCACGAGGAACAGAAGGCTTGAAAGCCACCCTCGATGAAGACCACTTCGTCCTGGTCAAAAAACAGCGATGTGACCTGGAACTCCTCTGCCGGTGTCTGAGAGGAAAAGCTGAAGTGCCCGCTCAGCAGACGCGCCGGAATGATCGCCAGCCCCTCGTCTATGTTGAAATCAGAAGACAAGGCTACGGCCATTCCCTGCTCGGGCATCAGCCAGACCGCACGACCGTTATATGCCGCGCGGGACGGCACGCGCACGGGCAAAAAGTCAGGTCGAACCTCGCCAGCCGGTACGGCTATTCTGTCGTGGGACACGCGTTTCACTTCCTGAAACCCGTTGTCCATCGTTCTGACCAGATCGCCGGCAACCAATGCCTCGGCCAGTTTCCAGCCACTGGTGGTGGCAACCTTCGTCCCGTGCAGCAATCCGCCACGCCTGACCGAAACGGCGTCACCCGGTACGGTCTGGATATTATTTTCGGAAAACCCCGAAACACTCACTACTTCCAACACGTGCCTACCCCCTTTTGGCACTTTCAAACTATCCCATTGTGCTAGCACGAAGTTTTCGGGAGTGACTTAGTTTTGCCATATTTAGGGCCAATTTGGGCCTTTTTCGCCCCATTAGTCGCGTTTTTTTATAAACAAAAGCCTGTATTTGTCAGCGTTTCGCGCAATTCGGGAAATAATCGACCAGCCTTATTCGAACCGATATTCGAATCTCTCTATGTCTTCGCGACAGGCGTCAAACACAGCCTTTTTTGCCTGGACCGAGTAGTAGTTGGCGTATTCCGCCCCCCGGGCTGACCGGTTTTCATGCGGAAGGTCCAGACGAAACCCCAGATGATCGAACAGTGGGGCCGCATCCCGCTGAAAGCTTTCGATCCGAATGTATGCGCGACAAAGATCGGTTCCGGTGGCGTCTCTGACATAGGATGGGAACGGGTTTTCCCGAAAGGACTGCTGGATTTTAGGGTGCAGAACAAAGGCCTCAAAATCCAGCCGCCCGGCCAGATGGACTGCTGGGTGATCAAAGGACTGATCCCTCAGCCAGTAGTAATAGCTGACCATCCGGTCCCACGGGTTGCGGATCAGCGTGAACACGAACATCTCTTGCATCTGCTGGTCGGGCAAAAGCCCCCGCAAATCGGTCAGACGGGAGTGTTTCCACAGCCTTCCCGCCGTCTTCAGTGACCTGTTGCGTTTGTTTCTGCGCTGCGCCTTGGGGGTGTCGCCCACCAGGATATCGTCCTTCATGGCCCGCTGCTCGAGCGCCAGCGCCAGCGATGTTCCCCCGGTCTTGGGAATATGTATGAAGATGTAGGTCCGCCCTGTTGATAGAATCATTGCGCCGGTTCCCGTTGGGGAACCACGCTCGCCCGCCACGCCAGCACTGCGCCGGCCGCGGCGATCAGGGCGATGCCCGCAATCTGCAGCGGTCCGATCCCCTGCCCCATCACCACCCAGGCAAAAACCGGCCCGAAGATCATGACCGAATACTCGAACACCGCGACATATGACGGCTCGCCCAGTTGGTAGGCCTTGATCAGCATGAATACCGCAGCCGTGGACCCAACCGCCTGCAATGCGACCCACGGCAGAGCGGCCTCCATCGGCCAGACCCAGCCCCGGGTCACAAAACCGGCCGGGCCGTCAGACTCCACAACCGGCAAAACCGAAAACACGGCGAGGCCAAGGGCGCCGGCCAGCCCAAGCGTGACAATCATCGCGGCCAGCAAAGCGACGGTGCTTTCGTTTGCACAATGCGTTCGGGTCAGGATCGCACTGAGCGCATAGAAAAAGCCGCCTGCCACCGGCAATAGGCTGGTCGCATCAAAGGCATTGGGGTCAGGCTGCAAAACACAGAGGATTCCGACAAACCCCATAAGCACAGCCAAGACCCGCCAGGGGCCGATCTTCTGGTCCAGCAACAGCGCGGAAATCAACAGAACGAAGATCGGTGATGTGAACAGCCCCGCAAGGGCCTGAGCAATTGGCATCAAAGCCAGTGAGCTGAAATAGAACAACATCGCCAGGGTGATCAGAACACTGCGCAGCAGGACCGCCCCAAACCTCTGAGGTCGCAGCCCTCCAAACCCAAGAAACGACAGTCCAACGATAAGAGGCAGCATCATCACGGCCCGGCTAAGGTGGAATTGCCACAGACCGATCGTTTCGGCCAGCCGAATGACGAAATTGTCCACGACGCCGATGATTGCCATGGCCGAGACCATCAGAACCGATGCAAGAACCGGTGAAGAAGGATGTGCTGTCTGCATGTGGCCTTGGCCTCCGGGCCCTTTGGCCGAAACTGCGCGTCCCAGTTATCGAGCACATTTCCAAATCACCACGCAACAGGTTTGCGCGGATTAATCTCTCCGTGTTAGAAATCGACAAAAGAAAAAACGAGCAGACCTCATCGAAATGACGGCACTGAAACAATACCAGCGGATCGAGGCTACCGGTCTGTGGCGCCCGTCGCCCGACGAGCAGCGGCGCGAAGTGGTTGTTTCGATCGGCGAAGCGACGTTGACCATCACCGATTTCAACGATCGCGCGCTGACGCACTGGTCGCTTGCCGCACTTGAAAGGCAGAACCCGGGCAAGTTCCCCGCGATATTCAACCCCGACGGCGATCCGGACGAGACACTGGAGCTGGAGCAGTCCGAATCCACCATGATCGAGGCAATCGACCGCTTGCAACGCGCCATCGAACGGGCGCGCCCGCATCCCGGGCGGTTGCGGTGGGCCAGTGTCGGCGGCGTGGTTGCGGCTGTCGCGGCGATCTTGCTGTTCTGGCTGCCCGGCGCCCTGCAAAGCCATGTCGAAAAGGTCGTGCCCGAGATCAAACGGCAGGACATCGGGAACACGATTCTGCAACGGATTGAACGGGTCTCGGGCCGGGCCTGCGCCTCGGCGGACGCGCAGCCGGCGCTGCAGAAGCTGGCCCAGAGAACAGGTGTGCGACGGATCGTTGTGTTGCCGGCCGGGGTGCAGGAAAGCCTGTCACTTCCCGGAGGGATCGTGCTGCTGAACCGGGCGCTGGTTGAAGACAGTGAAGATCCCGCGGTTGCCGCCGGTTACGTGATAACTGAACGCACGCGGGCCCGGCAGCATGATCCGTTGGATGATCTCTTGGACAAAACTGGCCCCACTGCAGCGTTTCGCCTGCTGACGACGGGCGAACTGACACCCCAGATCGTGGACACCTATACCGAACAGGTTCTGGCCGAACCCCGCCCCGCAGTTCCGGAAGACGACTTGCTGGAGGCGTTTGCGTCCGCCAATTTGCCCTCAACCCCATATGCCTATGCGGTTGACATAACCGGCGAAACGGTTCTGGGTTTGATCGAGGCCGACCCGATGGCGGGTCAGCCTTTGGATCAGGTTATGCCCGACCGGGACTGGGTACGGCTGCAGAACATCTGCAGCGACTAGGCGCGCCTATTTGGTGCCGAACATCCGGTCTCCGGCATCGCCCAGACCGGGCATGATGTAGCCCTTGGAATTCAGCTCGCGGTCCAGTGCGGCAGTAACGATCTTGACGTCGGGATGCGCCTCTTTCATGCGCGCCACACCTTCGGGGGCGGCCAACAGGCACAGGAACCGGATGTCGGTGGCACCGGCCTGTTTCAGAAGGTCGATCGCAGCGGCCGAGCTGTTGCCGGTGGCCAGCATCGGGTCAACCGCAATCACCAGCCGATCTTTTAGGCCTTCGGGGGCCTTGAAGTAGTACTGCACCGGCTGTAGCGTTTCTTCATCGCGATACAGCCCCACAAATCCGACCCGGGCCGAGGGCACCAATTCCAGAACGCCATCCAGCATCCCGTTGCCCGCACGCAGGATCGACACCAGCGCCAGTTTCTTGCCCGCCAGGATCGGCGCGTCCATCTCCTCCATCGGGGTCTCGATGTGGCGCGTGGTCAGCGGCAGGTCGCGGGTCACCTCATAGGCCAGCAGCAGCGTGATCTCGCGCAGCAGTTGCCGGAACGAGGCGGTCGAGGTGCCCTTGTCCCGCATGAGCGTCAGTTTGTGCTGCACCAGCGGGTGGTCGACGACGGTCAGATGTTCGCTCATGTGTTCTCCAGTCTTTTCCTGACCCTTGCGCGGGTCTCTTCATCACAGAATGCGGCGTTCAGGGCGGTGTCGTTCAGCGCGGCGAAGTCCTCGGCGTCCCAGCCGAAGGCCTGGGCCAGCATCTCATATTCGCGGCGCATGGTGGTATGGAAAAACGGAGGGTCATCGGTGGAAACCGTGACCTTCACGCCCGCTTCGCGCAGCCGCGCGATCGGGTGGGCGGCGAAATCCGGGTACAGGCCCAGCACCACGTTCGAGCCCGGACAGACCTCGAGCGTGGTGCCCCGGTCGGCCAGCTCATGCACCAGATCGGGGTCTTCGATGGCCCGCACGCCGTGGCCCACCCGTTCGACTCCCAGCGCGCGCACCGCATCGCGCACGCTTTCGGGGCCGCCGAATTCGCCGGCATGGGTGGTCAGGCGCAATCCGGCCTCGCGCGCGCAGTCGAAGGCCCATTTGAAATCGGCCTGCTGGCCCATGGCCTCGTTCCCGCCCATACCGAACCCGGTGACCCAGTCACCCGCGGTTTCGGCGGCGCACAGCGCGCTGCGCTTGGCCTTGTCGGGCCCGAAATGGCGCACGCAGGTCACCACACCGCGCAGGGTGATGTCGAACTTGCGCTCGGCCTCGTCGGCAGCGTCCTGAATGGCGGCCAGATAGTCGCGCCAGGCATGCAGATCGCCCCCGCCGCAGAAATCGGGGCTGAGGAAGGTTTCGGAATAGACCACCCCGTTCGCCGCGCTTTCTTCCAGGATCGCCAGCGTCAGGCGGCGGAAATCCTCGGGGGTTTTCAACACCTCGCAGGCGGCCTCGTAGACGCTGAGGAAATGCGCGAAATCGCGGAAGTCATAGCTGCCGTCGGGCTTGAAGATGCCGCTCAGGTCAACCTTCTTTTCATGCGCCAGCTGGCGGATGAAGGCGGGCGGGGCCGCGCCTTCGTGATGCAGGTGCAGTTCGATCTTGGGCAGGTCTGCGACGGTCATAGAAAGGTCCTTCCCGGCCCTTGCGCCGGAATGTTCAGATGATGTGCGATGCTGGCGGCCACGTCGGCGAAATTGACCTGCCCGATCTGTCCGGCCCCCAGGCCGGCGATCAGCACCGGCACCTGTTCGCGGGTGTGGTCGGTGCCGACCCAGCTGGGGTCGTTGCCGTGATCGGCGGTCAGCAGAAACAGGTCGCCCGGGCGCAGCCGGGGCAGGATCCGGCCGATCTCGGCGTCGAACCACTCGAGCGCGCGGGCATAGCCCGAGATGTCGCGCCGGTGGCCGTACTGGCTGTCAAACTCGACGAAGTTGGCGAATGTCAGGCTGCCGTCCTCGGCGCTGTCGACAAGGCGCGAGAGGTGACCCATCAGATCGGCGTCCGAGCCCTTGTCCAGCGTGTCGATCCCCTGCATCGAGAAGATGTCGCCGATCTTGCCCACGCCATGCACGCGGCGCCCGGCATCCTGCGCCCAGTTGGTCAGCACCGGCGCGGGCGGCGTGATGGCGAAATCCTTGCGGTTGGTGGTGCGGACAAACCCCTGTTCGGGCGATCCCACGAAGGGGCGCGCGATCACCCGGCCCACCTTCATCTCGTGCAGCATGGGGGCCAGGGTCCGGCACATCTGGTACAGACGCTCCAGCCCGAACGTCTCCTCGTGCGCGGCAATCTGGAACACGCTGTCGGCCGAGGTATAGCAGATCGGCCAACCCGTGCGCATATGTTCAGCGCCCAGTTCGGCAATGATCGTGGTGCCCGAGGCATGGCAATTGCCCAAAATGCCCTCGGTACCTGCGGCCTGCGCGGCGGCGCGGGTCAAATCATCAGGGAACGCGGGGACCGTGTCGGGGAAATAGTGCCAGTCCCACGGCACCGGCAGCCCGGCCAGTTCCCAATGGCCCGAAGGTGTGTCCTTGCCCGGCGAATGCTCGCGCGCGCAACCCCACAGTCCGGCCGGGTCGGCCTCCAACCCCGGCACAACCGGGCCCGAAGCCAGTCGCACCGCCGCCCCCAGCCCCAGCGCATCGAGGTTGGGCAGGCGCAACGGCCCGGACCGGCCATCCTCGGCCCGCCCTTCGGCGCAGGCCTGCGCGATATGGGCCACCGTGTTCGCGCCCGTGTCCGGCACGTCGCCGTTGAAGAACCGGTTAGCATCCGGCGCACCGCCGATACCCACCGAATCCATCACCACAAGGAACGCGCGGCTCATGCGAGGATCCTTTCTTGTACCAGCTCCGGCACCGGAACGGGCGCCGGGCCGAGGGTCATTGCGGCACGCACGGCTTGCGCGGCCCGCTGCGCGGCGTCCTCGCGCGCGGCATGGACCACGGCCAGCGGCGTCCCGGCCGAGACCTTGTCGCCCAGCCGCACCAGCCCCGACAGGCCCACCGCCGGGTCGATCGCGTCGCTTTCCACCTGCCGGCCACCGCCCAGCGCCACGACAGCAAGGCCCAGAGCCTCGCCGTCCATCGCGGTGACATAGCCTTCGTCTTGGGCCGTGACCTCAAGAATCACGCTGGCCTCGGGCAGATAGCGCGCCCAGTCATCAACCAGCCCCAGCGGCCCGCCTACCGCGGCCATCATCCGTCCGAACCGTTCGGCCGCACGGCCATCGCGGATCACCTCGGCGATCATGTCCCGCCCGGCCCGCGCGTCGCCGACCATACCTGCGTCAGACAGCAGAACACCGCCCAGTTCGGCCGAAATCTCGGCCAGGGGCGAGGGTTGCCCATCGGTCAGAACCTTCATCACTTCAGCGATTTCCAGGGCGTTGCCCAAGGCGGGCGCCAGCGGTTGATTCATGTCGGTGATCAGGGCCGAGGTCCGGCACCCGGCCGTATTGGCCGTTTCGGTCAGGGCCTGCGCCAGCTTGCGCGCCTCGTCCAGCGTTTTCATGAAGGCCCCACTGCCCACCTTGACGTCCAGCACCAGCGCATCCGGGCTGGCCGCCAGTTTCTTGGACAGGATCGAGGCCGTGATCAGGTCGAGGCTTTCGACCGTGGCGGTCACGTCGCGGATGGCATAGAGCCGTTTGTCCGCCGGAGCGATCTGTGCCGTCGCGCCAACGATAGCGGCGCCGGTCTCGGCCAGGATCTGGGCCAGCCGGTCCTGGCTGATCTGGGTCGACACGCCCGGGATCGCCTCGAGCTTGTCGAGCGTCCCGCCGGTATGGCCCAGGCCGCGCCCCGAGATCATCGGCACATAGGCCCCGCATTCCGCCAGCGCCGGGGCCAGCACAAGGCTGACGCAATCCCCCACCCCGCCGGTCGAATGCTTGTCGATCACCGGGCCGTCCAGATCCCAGGTCAGAACCTCACCGCTGTCGCGCATGGCCAGCGTCAGCGCCGCGCGGCCCTCGGGACCAAGCCCGCCCATGCAGACGGCCATGGCAAAGGCTCCGGCCTGGGCGTCGCTGACGCTTCCATCGGCCAGGCCCTGGGCGAACCATGCCAGCTCGCCGGCATCCGGCACCTCGCGGCGGCGCAGTTTCGCGATGATCGAACGGGCGTCCATGGGCGCGGCCCTTACATGAACGAGGCGTCGAAGGCGCCGGGCAGCAGCTCGCCGATGGTCGTGCGGGTCTCAATCCCGTCCACCGTCGCCATGGTGACCACCACGTCCTTGTCCCCGAACTCGGCCAGTTTCTGCCGGCACCCGCCGCAGGGCGGCACCGGTTGCGGGCTGGAGGCCACCACATAGACCTCGGCCAGCTTGTTTTCTCCGGCGGCGACCATCGCGGCGATCGCCCCGGCCTCGGCGCATGTGCCTTCGGGATAGGCCACGTTTTCCACGTTGCAGCCCGCGAACACTTCGCCCGACGGGGTGCGGACCGCGGCGCCCACCTTGAAATTCGAATAGGGCGCATAGGCGTTTTCACGCACCTTGAGGGCTGCTTCTTTCAACGACATGGCGATTCCCCGATTTTTGATCATCTGGTCAGAATGCCATACCCTACTGGAAATCCGCGGGGGAATTGAAGCCCCCTCGGTACGGGAATCGCAGCGCGCCCGCGCGTCAGCCCAGATCGGTCTTGAAATACCCCGGCAGCGTGACCTCGAGCAGTTCGACATCGTCGCTGGGGTCGGCCAGCCGCGTGCGCATTCCGGGCGGGATGACAAAGGCATCACCCTGCTCCAGACGAAACGGATCACGTCCTTCACCTTCCAGGGTGACGGCCCCGTTCATCACGAAGGTAAAGTGGATATCGGCATCATGGCTGGCCCAGACCGGGTCGCCCTGCCCCCGGCGCACCACCTGAACGCCCGCCACGCCCTTGGTGTTTTCAGCAATCGTCGTGTCGCGGCATTGATAGCCCGGCAGGCGGAACGGCTGCCACGCTGCCCCTTCGGCCCGGTTGTAGACGAACCGCTGGCCCTGCCATTCCCGCTCGGGGCGGAAATGCGGCGTGGGCAGCTGCATTTCGTGGTCGATCTCGGTGACATGCTCGGCCGGAACGCCGATTTCGATCACCTGAACGTTGTCCGACGCTTCGAGCACGCGGTGCCGGATCTCGGGTGGCTGGATGAAACAGTCGCCAGCGGTCAGGCGCATCTTGTCGCCCTGATCCTCATAGACCACATCCACCCAGCCGTGGATGCAGAAGATCAGCTGGAACCCGACCTTGTGAAAATGCACCATGTCCGGGACCGGACCGCCGTCGGGAATGCGGATATGGCTGGCGATGATCGACCCGCCCAGTCGGTCCGGCACCAGGTCACGATAGTGCATGCCCGCGCGCCCGATGATCCAGGGCGCCTGATCCTTGAGCCTGCGGACGACGAAGGAATGAACCGTCTCGGGCATCACCAGGGGCGGGTTGCGCTCTTCGATCTCGATGCGGGTGCCGTTGGGGGCGACCAGGCTGCGCTGACCGCCGGCAAACCCGTCCGGATCATCGGTGAGGATACGCAAGGTGCCCGGCGCCTCGGGCGCGTCCTTTTCCACACGCAGTCGCAGGCCATGCCCCGAAAACACCGCAACCCGTGGGTCATCCGCCGGATAGATCATGTCCATCCGCATGCCCAGAACCTTGGTGTAGAACGGAATGTCGTTTCGCAGTTCTTGGGTCGGAATGCGGAATTCGGCTATGGTATCGGTCATGCTGGTCTCCTCTGCGCGGGACTGTGAGGGGCCGTTGGGGGATTTGCAAGTCGGGGTCGGATCCGCCGTCATGCGATTTCGAGGTTTCCCCTGCGTAAGAAATAGTTTAGCACTAAACTAAATTCCAAACGGGAAGTTTTGACATGTCCGACACACCCAGCCTGCGTCAGGCCGCACTTGATTACCACGCGCATCCGAAGCCTGGGAAACTGGAGATCAAGGCGACCAAACCCATGGCCAACGGGCGCGACCTTGCCCGCGCCTATTCGCCCGGCGTGGCCGAGGCCAGCCTTGAGATCAAGGCCGACCCGGCGACCGCCGAGATGTATACCGCGCGCGGCAATCTGGTGGCCGTGGTTTCGAATGGCACCGCGGTGCTGGGGCTGGGCAATATCGGCGCGCTGGCCTCTAAGCCGGTGATGGAGGGCAAGGCCGTCCTGTTCAAGAAATTCGCCGGCATCGACTGTTTCGACATCGAGTTGAACGAACCCGACCCCGAGAAGCTGGCCGATATCGTTTGCGCGCTGGAGCCGACCTTCGGCGCGATCAACCTCGAGGACATCAAGGCGCCCGACTGCTTTGTCGTCGAGAAACTGTGCCGCGAGCGGATGAACATTCCGGTCTTCCACGATGACCAACACGGCACCGCCATCGTGGTGGGGGCCGCGGCGCGCAACGCGCTGCACGTGGCCGGCAAGCGGTTCGAGGACATCAAGGTCGTGTCCACCGGCGGCGGTGCGGCTGGGATCGCCTGCCTGAACATGCTGGTCAAGCTGGGCGTCAAGCGCGAGAACATCTGGCTTTGCGACATTCACGGGCTGGTCTATGAGGGTCGCGTCGAAGACATGAACCCGCACAAGGACCAATTCGCCCAGAAAACCGACCTGCGCACGCTGGATCAGGTGATCGACGGGGCCGACCTGTTTCTGGGCCTCAGCGGGCCGAACGTGCTCAAGCCCGAGATGGTCGCGCGCATGGCCAAACAGCCGATCATCTTTGCGCTTGCGAACCCGACCCCGGAGATCCTGCCCGACGCCGCGCGTGAAGTGGCCCCCGACGCCATCATCGCCACCGGGCGCAGCGACTTTCCCAACCAGGTGAACAACGTCCTGTGTTTCCCGTTCATCTTCCGCGGTGCGCTGGACGTGGGTGCGACCGAGATCAACGATGCCATGCAGATCGCCTGCGTTGAAGGCATCGCCGAAATGGCCCGCGCCACCACCAGCGCCGAGGCCGCAGCCGCCTACAAGGGCGAGCAGCTGACCTTCGGCCCCGACTACCTGATCCCCAAGCCGTTCGATCCGCGACTGGTGGGTGTGGTATCCTCGGCCGTGGCCCGGGCCGCGATGGAAAGCGGCGTGGCCAGACGCCCGATCGAGGACATTGAAGCCTACAAGGAAAAGCTGAACCAGACGGTCTTCAAGTCCGCCCTACTGATGCGCCCTGTCTTCGAGGCCGCCGCCGCTGCCTCGCGCCGCATCGTCTTTGCCGAAGGCGAAGACGAACGCGTGCTGCGCGCCGCTCAGGCGATTCTTGAGGAAACCACCGAAACCCCGATCCTGATCGGCCGTCCCGAGGTGATCGAGGCACGCTGTGAACGACTGGGCCTGTCGGTCCGCCCCGGGCAGGACTTCCAGATCGTAAACCCGGAAAACGACCCGCGCTATTATGACTATTGGAACTCGTACCACCAAATCATGCAGCGCCGGGGGGTGACGCCTGATCTGGCCAAGGCGATCATGCGGACCAATTCCACCGCGATCGGCGCAATCATGGTGCACAGGGGCGAAGCCGACAGCATGATCTGTGGCACCTTCGGCGAGTATCGGTGGCACCTGAACTATGTTGAGCAGGTGCTGAATGACGGCGACCTTCGCCCGCATGGCGCATTGTCCCTCATGATCCTTGAAGACGGCCCGCTGTTCATCGCCGACACTCATGTCCGGCAATTGCCCAGCCCGGAAGAACTGGCTGAGATCACCGTGGGCGCCGCGCGGCATGTGCGGCGGTTCGGGATCGAACCCAAGATCGCGTTCTGCTCGCAATCGCAGTTCGGCAATCAGGCCGAGGGGTCCGGCAAACGCCTGCGCGAAGCCATCGCGATATTGGACAGCAAGCCCCGCGACTTCATCTATGAAGGCGAAATGAACCTGGACGTGGCCCTGGACCCCGAACTGCGCGAGCGGATTTTCCCCAATTCGCGGCTGGAGGGGGCCGCCAACGTTCTGATCTTTGCCCATGCGGATGCGGCCAGCGGCGTGCGCAACATTCTGAAGATGAAGGCCGACGGCATCGAGGTCGGCCCCATCCTGATGGGCATGGGCAACAAGGCGCATATCGTGACACCCTCGATTACGGCGCGCGGGCTGCTGAACATGGCGGCAATTGCCGGAACGCCCGTCGCGCATTACGGTTGACCACGGCGGCCCGAACCGTCTGGCCGCCCTGCCTAGGGAGGTCATCATGAAAGGTCACTGCCACTGCGGCGCCGTGCGATGGGCCAGCGATGCCGAGATCGCCTGGAGCTGTTACTGCCACTGCGCGGATTGCAGGCGCAACTGCGCCGCCCCGGTCACCGCGTTCATCGGGCTGCCCCACGGTTCGGTGACGTGGTCGGGGGATGCGCCGGGCGTGTACAACTCGTCTGAGAATGTCGAACGCCTGTTCTGCGGGACCTGCGGCACGCCGATGGCATACCGCAATGCCCGCGACCGGGTGAACATTCATCTCTACACCGCCACTTTGGACAACCCCGAGGATGCCGCGCCTCGGTTTCACGTTTTTCACGCCGAGCATCTGCATTGGCTGAACATCCAAGACAGTCTGCCCCGATATGCCGGAACGGCGACCTGATCCGAATCTGGCAAAGCCACTTTTGCACCAGACGCTTCGCAAATTTGCAAGTTCTGAGAAAATTTCCCGCTCAAGCGCGAAAACAAGGATCATTTGCAAAACTTTGCAAGGCAAATGGGGCAGTTCTGCAAATATTTCGCGATAAACTGACGCGCCGTCACGCGCGCCGCTTGCTCGGTCAGCCGTCCGCGCCTAACACAATGCGAGCAATTTTTGGGAGGAGGACCCATGGCATACCAGGACGTTTACGAGAGCTGGCAAAAAGACCCAGAGGCTTTCTGGATGGACGCGGCCAAGGGGATCGACTGGTTCCAACCGCCAAGCAAGGCCCTGTTTGACGACATCGCCCCTCTCTATGAATGGTTCTGTGATGCCAAGGTGAACACCTGCTGGAATGCCGTGGACCGCCACGTTGAAAACGGCCGGGGCGAGCAAACCGCCATCATCTATGACAGCCCGATCACCCACACCAAGCGCGAAATCTCCTACATGGAGCTGCGCAATCGCGTGGCGACTCTGGCCGGCGCGCTGCGCGCCAAGGGGATCGAAAAGGGCGACCGCGTCATCATCTACATGCCGATGATCCCCGAGGCGCTCGAGGCTATGCTGGCCTGCGCGCGGCTGGGTGCGGTGCATTCGGTGGTCTTTGGCGGGTTTGCCAGCAACGAACTGGCGGTGCGGATCGACGACGCCAAACCCAAAGCGATCATCGCGGCGTCCTGCGGGTTGGAGCCCGGTCGCGTGGTGCATTACAAGCCGCTGCTGGACGGCGCCATCGACATGGCCGAACACAAGCCCGATTTCTGCGTGATCTTCCAGCGCGAACAGGAAGTGGCCAAGCTGGTCGAGGGGCGCGACTACAACTGGCACGGCTTCCAGTACGGCGTTGAGCCGGCCGAATGTGTCCCGGTCGAAGGCAACGATCCGGCCTATATCCTCTACACCTCGGGCACCACGGGCGCGCCCAAGGGCGTCGTACGGCCCACGGCGGGGCACCTTGTGGCTCTGAACTGGACGATGAAGAACATCTACAACGTCGATCCCGGCGACGTGTTCTGGGCGGCCTCGGACGTGGGCTGGGTCGTGGGGCATTCCTACATCTGCTATGGCCCGCTGATCCACGGCAACACCACCATCGTGTTCGAGGGCAAACCCGTCGGCACACCCGATGCTGGCACCTTCTGGCGGGTGATTTCCGAACACAAGGTCAAAAGCTTTTTCACCGCCCCAACGGCGATCCGCGCGGTCAAGCGCGAGGACCCCAAGGGCGAGATGCTGGCGAAATACGATCTGTCCTGCCTCAAGGCCCTGTTCCTGGCCGGCGAACGCGCCGACCCGGACACGATCACCTGGGCGCAGGACGCGCTGAAGGTTCCGGTCGTCGACCACTGGTGGCAGACCGAAACCGGCTGGACCATCGCCGGCAACCCGCTGGGGATCGAGGAACTGCCGATCAAGCTGGGCTCGCCCGCCAAGCCGATGCCCGGCTATGACGTGCAGATCCTAGACGAAGGCGGCCACCCGATGAAACCGGGCGAGCTGGGCGCGATCGCGGTCAAGCTGCCACTGCCTCCGGGCACGCTGCCGACCCTGTGGAATGCCGAGGAGCGGTTCAAGAAATCCTATCTCGAGCATTTCCCGGGCTATTATGAAACCGGCGATGCAGGCATGATCGACGAGGACGGGTATCTGTATATCATGGCCCGCACCGATGACGTGATTAACGTGGCCGGCCACCGCCTGTCCACCGGCGCGATGGAGGAGGTTCTGGCAGCCCATCCCGATGTGGCCGAATGCGCAGTCATCGGTGTATCGGACCAGTTGAAGGGTCAGGCCCCGGTTGGCTTCCTGTGCCTGAACGCGGGTTGCAATCGTGACCATGCCGAGATCGCGAAGGAGGTCGTGCAGATGGTGCGCGACAAAATCGGGCCCGTTGCGGCATTCAAACTTGCTGTCGTAGTAGATCGTCTGCCAAAGACACGGTCTGGCAAGATCCTGCGTGGAACGATGGTGTCGATCGCCGATGGCAAAGACTACAAAATGCCTGCCACGATCGACGACCCGGCCATTCTGGACGAAATCACCGAAGCCCTGAAATCAATCGGTTACGCCCAGTAACCGGGCACCGGGCGGCCCTGGGCCGCCCGCCTTGCCCTGCGGGGTTGCAACCATTGGCAGACCGCCTACTGTGCCCTTGACGGAGGGCACATGGCAAATGACGACATCTGGCGCCTGAGCGCCGCAGAACTCGCAAAACTGACCCGTTCCGGGGACCTGAGCGTGACCGAAGCCATCCAAAGCGCAATCGACCGGATGCACGCGCTGAACCCGGCGCTGAATGCCGTCGTCGAAGACCTCAGCACCGAGGCGCAGGAGCGCGCCCGGACGCTGGACGCCGCGCGGGCGCGCGGCGAACCGACCGGCCCGCTGCACGGCGTTCCCGTCACGATCAAAGTCAATGTCGACCAGAAGGGCCATGCCACGACCAACGGTGTGACCGCTCTGAAAGACGTAATTGCCCCCGACGATGCGCCCGTCGTGTCGAACCTGCTGAAGGCTGGGGCGGTGGTGATTGGCCGGACCAACACGCCCGAGTTCTCATTCCGTGCCGACACCGACAACCCGCTTTATGGACGCACCCACAACCCTTGGGGCCGACATATTTCTCCCGGGGGCTCCTCGGGCGGGGCCGGTGTGGCGGTGATGACGGGCATGGGGGCGCTGGCGCATGGCAACGACATCGGCGGCAGCCTGCGGTTTCCGGCCGCGGCCCTTGGCGCGGTGACCGTGAAGCCGGGCTTGGGGCGCGTTCCCGCATGGAACCCCAGCCAAACCGCCGAACGTGGACTGCTTGCGCAATCCATGTCGGTGCAAGGCCTGATCACCCGCAGCGCGGCTGACCTGCACCTGGCCATGCCCAGCCTGATCGCGCCGGATCCGCGCGATCCGTTTCATGTCCCGCTGCCATGGCGCACGGCCGAATCTGACCAGCAGCCGCGGGTGGCTTTCACCAAGAACACTTTCGGCTACGATCTCCACCCCGAGGTCGACAAGGCGCTGGACACGGCCCGTGATGCACTGGTTGATGCCGGGTACACCGTTGACGAGATCGATCCTCCGAACGTTTTTGAATGTGGACGGCTGGGTTATCGCGCCTTGATGGGCGAAGTGCTGACCCTGATGAAGGCCGATGTCGAGGCGGCCGGGTCCGAGACCATCCAGCGCATCTTTGCCACCTACTTCAAGGAATTCCCACCGATCACAGGCCCGGACCTGATCCGAGCACTGGCCCAGCGCAGCCACTATGCGCGGGAATGGTCCCTGTTCTTGGAGGACTACCCGCTGGTGCTGTCGCCTTTCCTGCCGCAGCCCTTTTTCAGACCCGACCGTGATACGGAAGGCTCGGAAGGCGTGCACGAAGTGCTGGGCTGTGCAGTCTATTCCTATGCCATGAACTTTCTGGGCCTGCCCGCCGCCTGCGTTCCGGCGCGTTTGGCCGAATTACCGAGCGGGCGCCAGCCAATCAACGTTCAGGTCGCGGCGCAGCGCTGGCGCGAGGACTTGGCGGTGGACGCCGCCATCGCGATTGAAGCCCGGGTTGATCGTATGGCTGATCACCTGTGGGCCGATCTGGCAAGCACGGGCTGAAACACCAACCGCTTTCAACTGCCCAAAATAATTGACCCCGGGACTGAGAGCCCGGGGTCCACGTGCTAAAATATGCCCGGATTGTGATGACGAGCGTAGCACCACCCACCCTCGCCAGCGCGAAAACTGCGCAATCATCCGAAAACACCATTTGGTGGCCACTCACTCCCACCGCGGCGTGTTCTCCGGGCAGGATCAGCTTAGCTGAGAGGTGGTCAGCTTCCTGTGAACTGCTTCACATAAGTCCGAGAATCTCGGGAATTTATGTAAATTGTTCAATCGTTAGACGCTCTTCCAGGCCATGACCGGGATCAAACAGGATCCTGTGACGGATCTTGGGTTCCGACCGAATCTCGACCCAATCGATATCCGGAAAGGATATGGAATCAGCGTCTGCCATCACCGGGCGCTTGTCGGCCTCAAGCACGTCAAAGCGCACATGCGCCGTGCTGGGCAGCAAAGCACCGCGCCACCGCCGAGGACGAAAGGCCGCAATGGCCGTCAGTGCCAGAACATCCGACCCAATGGGCAGAATCGGACCATGTGCCGAATAGTTGTAGGCGGTCGACCCGGCGGGCGTGGACAACAGCGCCCCGTCACAGACCAGTTCGGCCAACCGCACCCGGCCATTCACGCTGATCTTCAGGCGCGCGGCTTGCGGACCGGCGCGCAGCAACGAAACCTCGTTAATCGCAAGGGCTTCGTGCACCTGTCCCGATTGGTCCATGGCCTTCATCGTCAAGGGGTTGATGACCTCTTCCTCGGCGGCTCTCAGACGCTCCATCAGATCGGCTTCGTGGAACTCGTTCATCAGAAACCCGATGGTCCCGCGGTTCATACCATAGACCGGCACATCCAGATGCTGCGTGTTGTGCAGCGTCCGCAACATGAACCCGTCGCCGCCCAGCGCCACGATGACATCCGCATCTCGGGGGGCCGCATTGCCATAGCGTGCAACCAGTTTGTTGCGGGCCGACTGCGCGACATCCACGTCGCTGGCGAGAAAAGCGATTCTCTTTGTCATGTTTTCCGGTTTCCGGTGCTGCGCATTTGGTTCCGAAACAAACATACCTTTCCCCATTAGGCCAGACGTGACGCCGCAGCTGGCCATTTCGTCGCTTTAAAGTCTTTTTCATCCGTACAGTTTCCTATAGGAAATCCGCCAAACCAACCTCAGCCATGCGGAGCGCCCATGAACGCCAATCTTCGTGATACCGGTTTCTTCACCCAGTCCCTCGCGGATCGCGACCCTGAACTTTTTGGGGCAATCACGTCCGAACTGGGACGTCAGCGCGACGAGATCGAGCTGATCGCTTCGGAAAACATCGTCAGCGCAGCCGTCATGGAGGCGCAGGGCTCGGTCATGACCAACAAGTACGCCGAAGGTTATCCCGGGCGGCGTTACTATGGCGGCTGCCAGTTCGTCGACATCGCCGAGAACTTGGCCATCGACCGCGCCAAGCAACTTTTCGGTTGCGAATTCGCCAACGTGCAGCCGAATTCGGGATCACAAGCCAACCAGGGCGTGTTCCAGGCGCTGATCCAGCCGGGCGACACCATTCTGGGCATGAGCCTGGATGCCGGCGGTCACCTGACCCATGGCGCCAAGCCCAACCAGTCGGGCAAGTGGTTCAATGCGGTTCAGTACGGCGTGCGCAAGCAGGACAACATGCTGGACTACGATCAGGTCGAGGCGCTGGCCAAAGAACACCAGCCCAAGCTGATCATCGCCGGCGGCTCTGCCATTCCGCGCCAGATCGACTTTGCCCGTATGCGCGAGATCGCCGACATGGTAGGCGCCTATCTGCACGTGGACATGGCGCATTTTGCCGGTCTGGTCGCCGCGGGCGAACATCCCAGCCCCTTCCCGCACGCGCATGTGGCCACGACCACCACGCATAAAACCTTGCGCGGCCCGCGTGGCGGCATGATCCTGACCAATGACGAGACGATCGCCAAAAAAGTGAATTCGGCCATCTTCCCGGGCATCCAGGGCGGCCCACTGATGCATGTGATCGCGGCAAAGGCCGTGGCATTTGGCGAGGCGCTGCAGCCTTCGTTCAAAGATTACATCAAACAGGTCGTCGTCAACGCTCAGGCGTTGTCGGATCAGCTGATCAAGGGCGGCCTGGACACGGTGACCCACGGCACCGACACCCATGTTGTTCTGGTCGACCTGCGCCCCAAGGGCGTCAAGGGCAACGCGACCGAAAAGGCGCTGGGCCGTGCACACATCACCTGCAACAAGAACGGCGTGCCGTTCGATCCAGAAAAGCCGACCGTGACCAGCGGCATCCGTCTGGGTTCGCCCGCCGGCACGACCCGAGGCTTTGGAGAGCCCGAGTTCCGCCAGATTGCGGATTGGATCATCGAGGTGGTCGATGGACTGGCCGCCAATGGTGAAGACAACAACGGTGAGGTCGAGGCGCGGGTCAAAGCGCAGGTCGCGGATCTGTGCGCCAAGTTCCCGATCTACCCGAACCTCTGACGCCACAAAGTCAGAAACAACAAAATGGCGCCTTTAGCGGGCGCCATTTTTCTTTAATGTCAGATGCCCTGATCAGATCAGATCGCGCCACCAAAGCACGACCAGAAACAGCGCGGCCAAGGCCAGAATGTTGAAGGCCAGCCCCCCGAGCATGCCCAGGAACCAACCCCAGCGGCGATCCGCCAAATTAATGGCGCGCAGATGCGACTGAACATCCTTCGCCGCCTTTTCCAAGGTCGGCGAATCCAGGGTCAGCCGGAGCTTGGGATGCTCGACCAACGGCTCGGCACGGGCCAGTTCCATTGCCTGTTTGTAGACCTTGCGCGGCAAGCGGCGCTTGGCACGGCGCACCGACTCGGCCAGGGTCTTGCCCTTTGCGCCCAGTTTTTTGCGCAACAGAAATATCGTCTGCGCGATCTGGGTCTGAATTTCTGTTTCCTGAGCCATGCGCCCCTCCTGACGGGGCAATCTAACGGTCTACGCAGGCGGTCACAATGGGGCTGGTTGTCCGGGGCGCCGGAGGCTATCAGAAAGACATGCTGAACACGATCACACATGGCGAACCGACGTCCCGCACACCGCTGTTGATTGCCCATGGGCTATACGGATCGGCCCGAAACTGGGGGGTGATCGCGCGTCGGCTATCAGATGAACGTCAGGTGGTGGCGGTCGACATGCGCAACCACGCCCACAGCTTCTGGGACGACCGGCACGATTATCCAGCATTGGCGGATGACTTGGCTGCGGTCATCGAAAGCATGGGCGGCGTGGCAGACGTGATCGGGCATTCGATGGGCGGCAAGTCGGCAATGACATTGGCGCTCGAGCATGGCGAAATGGTCCACAGGCTGGTCGTGGCGGACATTGCTCCGGTTCGGTACAGCCATACGCAAATGCCATATATCGATGCCATGCGCGCCGTGGACATGACACAGGTCGCGCGCCGCTCGGACGTGGAACAGCAACTGGCCGATCTTGGAGTCGAGAAGGCGTTGCAGAGCTTCTTCACTCAGTCGCTGGACGTTCCCGGCAAACGTTGGCGGCTGAATCTGGACGTATTAGCCAAAGAGATGCCGAATATTATGGGTTTTCCGGACTTTACCTCACACTGGGACGATCCGGCGCTGTTTCTCGCCGGTGCGGAGTCGGACTATGTTCAGGCAAGTCACCGCGAAATCATCAAATCCTTGTTCCCGAACGCCCGTTTCGCCAAGATTCCGGGCGCAGGCCATTGGCTGCACGCCGAAAAACCGCGTGAGTTCGAAGCTGCCGTCCGGACATTTCTGAACGCCGCCTAAGCTCTCTATTGGTACAGGCGCTTGGCAACCAGCCAGGATGCGGGCAAAGCCGCGACCGCTCCGGCGGCTGCGGCACCCACGATGGCCAGGGTCGAAACCATCCCGGCGGTCAGCACGGCGATAACGGCCGACCCCGCGAGGGCGGTCGCGATCAGGGAATACAGTAGCGCTGCAAGTCTCATCATTGCCAGTCGTCCTTGTTGATGGCGTCTGACGCGCAGATTGCCGAAGCGGAATACAATCGGCTTTGATGCAGATCAGGCTGGGTCCCTACATCCCGGAATCAACCGGGCCGACATAGTCGCCCCCGCCGTTTACCCAGTCCGAGAACCCACCCAGGTTGTAGACATGCTGATACCCCATGTCCTTGAGCAACTTGCCCGCAAGAGCCGCCCGTCCGCCCGAAGCGCAATGCAGAATGATCGGGCGATCCTTCCGCAGCTCGGGGTCATGCGATTGCAGCGCAGGATCGGCACGAAACTCGAGCATACCGCGTGAGATATGGTGAGATCCGACGGCGCGACCGGTCTTTTCCAGTTCAGGCGCATCGCGAATGTCCAGCAGCAGCGCACCCTGCTGCAATAGCTCCCTGGCTTGCGCGGCGCTGATACGTTGAACAACGGAATTCGCGGTCTCAAGCATCTCTTTAACGGTCAATGGCATTCGTGCGGTCCCTCCCGGATTTTCACGAATGCTAGCACGGGGCCCTTTGAATTTGTAAGCGCTATGGTGGGCGACTATTGCTCGCGAAAGGCCCGAGACATGCTGTCGACGATCGGCTTGGCGATATAGGCGGCAAAGGTGCGTTCCTCGGTCTGGATCATGATCTCGGCCGGCATGCCGGGGGTCGGAATGAACCCCCGTACCCGGTCCATCTCGTCAGGCTCCAACGACACCCTGGCCAGATAGACCTCTTGAGGTATTCCGCTGGCTTCTTCCAGGACCGCGTCCGCCGAGACGTAAAAGACTTCGCCCGTCAGAACCGGGGTCGTGCGCTGATTCAAAGCCACCAACCGCACAGTCGCGGTCTGGCCGGTCACAACGCTGTCGATATCGGTGCGCGGGATCTGGGCCTCGATGATCAGCGGGGCATCAGCTGGCAGGATTTCGGCAATCGGCTTGCCGGTCTCGATGACGCCGCCCGGCGTGTAATAGTGCAGTCGCACAACCGTGCCATCGACCGGGGCGCGAACCACCGCGCGGGCAAGAACACTGCTGGCCTGGCGCGATTTTTCCCGCACGCTTTCCAGATCCGCCTCGATTACACCCAGTTCGTCCAGCGCTGCTTCGCGATAGGCAGACCGGGTCCGGGTGATCTGCTCTTCGTATTTCAGCAGCATCTGGCTGGTTTCCGAAGCCTCGGCCGCCAGTCGGGCCAACTGCCCGTCCGCTTCGGCCTGGACCCGCCGGATGGTGTTCAACTCACCCTTTCGGACAAGCCCTTTTTCGAACAACGCGTTTTTGGTTTCGTACTCTTCCTGAAGGATCGCCTTGCGGCGCTCCATGCTTTCCAATTGCGCTTCGAAGCCGCTGGCCCTGATCTTCAGCGCCTCGATATTGCGTTCGAGAAGGGCAATGTCATTCAGTAACGTCTTGCGCGAGACTTCGAAACTGAGCCGCTGGTTGTCGAGAATGGTCATAACCTCGACGTCGTCGGACGCCTCGATCAGGGCGGGTGAAAACTCCAAAGTGTCCTTTTCGGCGTATTCGGCCAGCAAGCGCTCGACCATCGCCTGAAGGCGGATCTTGCGGATGAACAATTCACGCTCATTTGCCTCGGCCGAGGTCTGGTCGAGTGTCATCAAGACCTGCCCCTCCTGCACGGTCTGGCCTTCGGTGACCAGGATCTGTTCGATGATCCCTCCTTCAAGATGCTGAACGATCTTGTTGCGCCCGGTAGCCACAAAGCTGCCCTGCGCAATCACTGCGGCCGCCAGCGGCGCCTGAAACGACCACAGGCCGAACCCGCCGAAACAGGCGACCAGCAGTACGGTGCCCACGACTATGAACTTGGTTATCGATCTCGGAACCTCGGCGTACCAAAGGGCGGGATCGTCTACTTGTACCAACTCGTTCATCTTTACCCCCGTCTACCCTTTCAACTCGGGCTGCTGGCGCGGCCCGTTCAGTTGCTGTAGTACCTGCTCACGCTGACCGAACAGGGCGACCCGCCCGTCCGTCAGCAGCATGATCTTGTCCACCACGTTCAAAAGCGTTGGTTTCTGGGTGATCACGACCACGGTAATCTTGTTTTCCCTCGCCTGCTCGATTGCCCTGGCCAGCGCCTTGTCGCCCGCGACATCCAGGTTCGAGTTCGGCTCGTCCAGGACCACCATCCGCGGATTGCCAAAAAACGCGCGGGCCAGCGCGATCCGCTGTTTCTGACCGCCAGACAGGGGCGAGCCATCGGCAGCGACCACGGTCTCATAACCCTGCGGCAAGGTGGCGATCATGTTGTGCACGTCGGCCAGAACTGCAGCATCATGAATTTGCTCATCGGTGGCATCCGCACGCATGCGGCCGATATTGTCCTTGATCGTGCCTGGAAACAGCTGAACGTCCTGCGGCAGGTACCCGATGCTTTCGCCGAACTGGCGCGGATCCCAGTTTCGGATATCCATCAGATCGAGCCGCACGCTGCCCGAGGTCGGCAGAATCGATCCTACAAGCGTTTTGCCCAGCGTGGTCTTGCCCGCGCCCGAGTTTCCGATGATCGCCAGCGTCTCGCCCGGGTTGAGCGAAAAACTGATGCCGTTGAGAACCACGCGTTTGGTACCCCCGGGTACAAACAAAAGGCGCTCAACATCCACTCGTCCCTCGGGGCGGGGCAAGCGCAGCTTCTCATACTGAAGCGCCGAGTTGGACAGCAATGCCTTGATGCGGCTGTAGGCACCGCGGGTCAGCAGGAACGTATTCCAGCCCTCGATTGACCCTTCGATTGGCGCAAAAGCCCGCCCGGCGATGATCGAGGCCGCGATCACCATACCGCCCGTGATTTCGCCTTGCAGGGCCAGATAGGCCCCCCATCCCAGAATGCCGACCTGCGTCAGCAGGCGCACGGTGCGCGAGATCGCCGCGAACACCACGTTTCTGTCCTGCGCCCGGACCTGCCAGGTCAGGGAGTTGGCGGTGTCGCGTCCCCAGATCCGAACCGCCTCGGGGATCATTGCAAGTGCGTTGATGATCTGGCTGTTCCGCGACATCGAATCCAGATGCTG
Source organism: Ruegeria sp. CG8 (assembly GCF_056537165.1). Taxonomy (NCBI): domain Bacteria; kingdom Pseudomonadati; phylum Pseudomonadota; class Alphaproteobacteria; order Rhodobacterales; family Roseobacteraceae; genus Ruegeria; species Ruegeria sp. CG8. Next base: position 624,186 of record NZ_JBQFRA010000002.1, read on the forward strand.
GTTGGCCAGAGACTGGGCCATGTTGGCCTCGGCAAACGGTTTGGCCGTCATCCGCTGGTTGATCAGCGCGATAACCATCAGGATCACGGCCGTCACCACCACGATCATGCCCAACTCGGGGTGGACCAGGAAAATCATAAGGATGAACAACGGCGCAAACGGAACATCCAAAAAGGACAGAAGGGTGCTTGAAACGAGAAAGCCGCGGATCTGCTGCAGATCACCCAGCGTCTGATACTCGCGTCCCGTCCCGTGCAACGAGGCATGCGCCGCGGCACTGAGGGTCGGAGCGCCCAGTCGCGCCGCCACTTCGACTCCGGTGCGCATCAACATGAAGCGCCGCACCGCATCGAAAGCCGATTGAAAGATGATTGCCCCGGCCACGATCGCAGTCAGCATGATCAGCGTGTCCAGCGAGCGGCTGGTCAGCACCCGGTCACTGATCTGGAACAGATAGATCGGGATCGCCAGGATCAGCAGATTGGTCGCGCAAGTCAGAACCAGAACAAAGGCAAGGTTCCGCCATATCGCTCGCATCGAGGTCCGAAGGGTGCGTTGAAAGTCTTCGGGCGGCGTGCGCTTGTGAAAAGTTTGGGGTGGCCCTTTGCCGCCGCCATCGCCTGAACCAGTGCGCAGCAGCGGCTTGTTCGCTTCGGCCTCGATAGTGGTGCCCATGCGATCCGTCCCACCCGACCGGGACGAGGGGGTCATGCGCGCGGTCGGGCTTTCGACGGTTTGCGGTTCCGAGTCCTTGGCATTGGCCACCCCTTCGCCGTCACCCGCACGCCCTTCCACGGCGACGGTCTCCGGCGTTTCGCGCCGTCGGGGAGAAGCGGCGCTGAATGTTGTTTCCAGTGTGTTGTCGTCTGGTATTTTCTGATCGGTTTCGTCCCGGGCTTCCGGTGCCGGAGCCGCAACATTTCGCGCAACCTCTTGCTCCTTCTGCGCCGTGGCCGGGCCCTCCTGCGCTGCCTTGTTCTGGCTCTGCTCGGTCACGGGCACGCGCATCTCCTTGGTCAGCCTTAGCCGTGCGGTCAGCCGTTCCGTTGCAAATGACGAGCCAGACACCATGTCGCTGGGTCGCAAAGTCAGAGGCTGTCCGCTTCCCGACCGGTCCAGCGGGCTGGCATATCGGGTGCGGCGCGACGAAAAAACGATCGACATAAACAAACCTTCCGGTCACTCGTAAAAAAGGGAAAATCAGGTCAGGATGGATTGCATTCCTACATTGGCGTCCAAGTCTTCAGGGGTCAGGACAGGAGCGGTCGGGCCGCTGACTGCTTGCCCGGCGGTCATTGCCTCCTCCATCAGGATTGCGATGGCTTCGTTGGCAAATTCCGGGCTGATCTCATTCTCGGGCAAGTCGATGAGACTGGCCTGGTGCAGCAAAAGCTCGGAATACGCGCCCTGCCCGGCCATGACCACGGAGTCCACGCCCAGCTTGTTGATGTTGGCCGCATTCAGCATCGCGTTGCTGCCGGCCACGACTTCGGTACTGGCCCCATGCGGACCGGACAGGAAAATGTCATCCTGATCGGCAAGCATCGTGACCTGCTCGAGAATATTCACCTGCAGCAGGTTTCCGTCGATCTTCAGAACGCGCATCTGCTCCATACCCGCGAACATCGGATCGTTCAGCAATGCGTCCTCGAGCGCGGCCATGTTCATCTCATTCAGAGCCATGGCCTCGGCCATGTTCTCCTCAAGCGCCTCCTGCAGGTCCAGGCCGTTGGTCATCACCGAGGCCTGGTTCATCAGCAGGTTTTCGTTCGCACCTCCGGCAGGTCCGGCTAGGCCGCCCGACACCACGTCGTCATCCATCAGGACAAGCGTCTGGAACAACATGTCGACCGAGATCATGTCGCCGCCGATCATGATCAAGTCATAGTAACTGCCGAGTTGAACAATATCGGCCACGTTGACCATCTGGTTGCCACCCATCGCATACATGGTCGAAGATGCGGAAATCTCGGTCTGGATATGGTCGATGTCGGTGGCGTTGATGACCTGCTTGAGGAAGTTGGCAACCACCAGATCGCCATGGATCCAATCGACGGTCAAAAAGGACGGCTGCCCGGCCGCACCAGCGACAGCCGAGGTTCCGGCAAGCCACGGCGCAGGATTCGCCTCGGTTTCAATCTGGGCGGATTGGACTACGTTGGTGCCCGCGCCGCTGCCGGTGTTTCCGACATCAACATCTGATACCAGCGCGACCTGGCTGATCATCGTCAGGCTGATCGCTTGTCCACCCACGGCGATGAAGGGGGCATCCACCCAACCGACGTTCAGTGCGACTTCGTTGATCGCAAGATTGCCGCCGGTGACAACGGTATGACCCTCGTGTGACTCCGGCCCCTCGGACTGGCTCCACTCGGCCGGATAGGACTGTGACACCAGATTTTCCTCAGCCTCCTCGGGCTGGTGGTAGGCCGGCAGAAGATCGCTCCAGACCGGAGCCTCCGACACGTGTTGACCGTTTACGATGATGCCTTCCGCGTCTTCACCTTGGAATTGGTGAACCGTGACACCTTGGACCGATCCGTTCATCGGTGTCGTTATCTGTTCGACCAGCGTATCCAGGTATTCTGGCGTCATGTAGTCCGGTATCGCCAGTGAAGGCACCGCCATCGCATGAAGCGACTGCGCCACGTCCAGCGCGGCCTCGGCCTGCGCTGTCAGCATCGCCGCATCGCGGAAGTCGCCCGCGCCGACGGTATCATTGTCGCGCAGGACCAATGTCTGGAATGTGTAAGTGACGGCAGACCCTATCAGGTCGCTGACGACCTGCGGCTGCAACATCAAGAATTGCGGCCCGACCGAGATAGGCAATTCGGACTGCGGAACGAATCCGCCCGGCGCCAACGGGTCACCGATCTGGATGCTCGACTCGAGCATCGGACCGGCGGGTGGCAGCGGCAACTGCGGGTCCGCGGGCGGTTCGGGGAAACGGTAGGGAAGCGGGTCGTAGTCCTTGGGCTTCAGATCCAGATCGGCCTTGACGACAATCCTGATCGGATCCTCCAGGCCTTCAACTTCGGCCAGCCGTCGGAGCGCCGTAAACTCCTCGTATTGCTGCCGCAGGATGGCCTGTTCCATCGTGAGCTGAAAAGTACCAATAAAATGCGCGATCGTTTCCGTAATGCTGTCAAGTGACATCTGGACTATCCCTGTCACCCTTTCCGGCAGAAAATTTCCGGGTCTGGGTTAAGTTGGACCGAGGCCATGAAACACGGCCCCGGTGTTTTCATCAAAGACCGGAGGCCGAAATCGCGGCCTCCGGGGTCAGGCATTATGCCTCGGTGTCGTCGCTCGCGTAGGTCGAGCTCATCGAACCGCCAACCATCGTGGTATCGACCGAGTTGCCAAGCACGTTGGCGCCCATGACGATCGTCTGGTTGAAGGCCGAGGTATCGACCACTGCTGCTGCCGACGCGTAGGATTCACCGGTGACGATACCGTCGCCACCATTGTTGGAACCCCAGGTGCCGCCATTGCCGCCGGCTCCGCCGTCACCCGAATAAGCGCCGGCCGCGCTGCCACCGGTGACTGCGCCACCCGTGGTATCGCCGGACATGGCGCTACCCATGGCGTAGCCGCTGGTACCGCCATTGGCCGCAGACGCACCGCCTGCACCACCGGCTCCCGAGCTGGCCGCGCCAGTCGCGCTGCCGGATCCGGTCGAGGTGGCATCGTTGTCGGTGTAGGACGCGCCGCCGTATCCCGCTATGGCTTCGGCCAGGCTGTCGGCGGAACCGTTTGTGTCAGCGTCAGCAAAGACTTCTGCCGCACCACCGGTACCGGCCGTGTTGACCGCATCCGCAGAACCCGCACCGTTACCGGACGAGGTGGACGTTGGCGTCGTGGTCCCACCGGCTCCGCCAGCGCCTTCTGCACTGGACGAACCCGAACCGGTTCCATTTGCCGCGCCATTGGCCGCGTTCGAACCGCCGGCTCCGCCGGTTCCGGTCGACGTCTGCGGGTTGCTGGCCGCACCGTTCACGTCACCGGGCGACTGGCTGATATTCGGACCGCTTGCGGCCAGATCGCCGACGCCCTGTGCGCCAGAGTTGGCTGCCGAGCTGCCGCCCGTGCCCGCTCCGCCGGACCCTGCGCCGCCGGTTCCGGCACCGCCGGTTCCTGCGCCGCCGGTTCCAGCACCACCGGTGCCCGCTCCGCCGGTACCCGGGTTGTTGCCCGTGGTTCCGCCGCCGCCGGTCGCAGCGTCGCTATCAGCCGCATTCAAGGCTGGACCACCATCCGCGATTTCCTGGTTCAGCGCCGCAATGGCAGCTTCGACCATGGCCGAGAATCCGCCGGATCCCTCGCCACCAGAGCCTTCGCCGCCAGCACCTTCACCGCCAGAGCCCGAGCCGCCGGAACCCGTGCCACCGGAACCAGGCCCGCCGGTGCCATTCGCGCCACTTTGCGCGCCGCTGCCGGCCATGCCCGCACCCGTATTGCTTCCGGCTGTCGCTTCATTCGCTTCGGTCGTACCGGTGCTGTTGTTCGATGCAGAACCCGAGTTCGATGACTCGCCGTTGCCGCCATTGGCGCCGTTAGCACCCGACTCGTTTCCGGCCAGGCCAAGGCCCGCGCCGATCGAACCGGTCGCGTTTTCACCACCGTTGGCATTGCCTTCCGAGTTGGCGCCGGACAGTCCCAGACCAAGGCCAAGACCGATCGAGCCGGCATTACCGCCTTCACCGCCAGTTCCCTGGCCGTTGGCATTCGAACTGCCGGTGTTGTTGGCGCTCGAGGTACTGTTGGCGTTGCCGCCATTGCCAGCCGTGCTTTCGCCGCTGGCTTCGGCACCCGACAGACCAAGACCCAGGCTCGTGTTGTTGGCACCGCCCGAGGCCGCACCGTTACCGCCTTGCGAAGCCGCGCCGGCATTGCCGGTGTGGCCGCCCAGCGCGAATGCGTGGCTGCCATTGGTCTCGCCGCTTGCGGCACCGCCGTAGCTGGTTCCGCCGGAACCCGAGTTACCGCCGCCGGAGGATGAACCGATGCCTTCTTCGGCATAGGCCGAACCGCCCGTCGCGCTGCCGTTCTGATAGAACGAGCCGTCATTCGACAGGCTGGGCGAATCCAGCGTGTCATCGTCACTCAGGTTGGCCAACTGGTTGTTGATCGACGACATGTCATTGCCGTCACCGCCCATCGAGATGGTCAGGTTCAGATCATCGCCGGGATCATAATTCACGTCGTTTCCAGCCGTGATGACATCACCGATAGATGCCGAGTCACCGATATCCAGATCGACCTGGTCATCGTCGCGCGGGATCCACTCACCTTCACCGAAATCGATGTTGATCGAGTTTGCGATACTGTTGCTGTCATCGCCGCCATTCACGTTCGATTGCTGCTGACCTTGCTGTTGGCCCTGCTGCTGTGCCTGGCCCTGATCCTGACCCTGGGCCTGTTCGTTTGCGACCTCGGTCGCCTGAGCCTGAGCCTGGTTCTGTTCGTCTTCGTTATTTGCAGCGTTTTGAACTTCCTGACCCTGCTGCTGTTGCTGCGCGGTCAGTTCGGCCTCGATATTTGCTTCTTCGACGGGAATTTCCACCGAGATCGGAGCTTCGAGATTTTCAACATTAACTTCGTCAACGGTCGTGACATTGGTATTGTTCACATTGCGTCGCATAACAATCTTCCATTTTTGAAGCGCCAGACCGCCATTCATCTACAAAGCGATATTCGGCGCGGTTGAAAAAATTATTGAGCATCCATTCGCGAAACTGCGCATGTCTGCGGCCTTGTCTTTCGAATGATGTGTTGTCACCCCCCTTTCTCGGCCAAGCCGATTCCGTGACTGCTCAAAATCACGCGAAAATACGCGGGCCGCAGACACGCCAGGTACAAGTACACTTCGCAAATTGAAGCACGACACAGGGTACAGATGCAGTTCCGTCTGCCTAGCTGGCAGAAAGTATTAACATCACTAAAACGCTGATTTGCTTAATGTATTACTTGAACACGCGTTTCAGGGTCGTGTTCGAAGCCAAATTGGCCTGCGACAAAAGCCGGCAAAACTTAGTTATTTGAATCTCGATATTTAAGCGGTCCGACCGTCAAACGACCTTAATCGAAAGTTCTAAAACCAGGCGATTCCCAAAGCCGTGCAGTTGTAGAAAACTGAACTTTCTGGTATGCTCAACACAGATTTTAGATTGTTTTTATTCAGTTTCACCTCGGCCAATAACGGCCAATTCAGGACGTAATCCGGGGTATTTAGGGGGGCACAAGAATGAGCATTTCCGAATTAAGTAACAGTTCGTGCACGATCGACGAAAACGAAGATTTCATGATTGTTTTTATTGGGAAAGAGCTCTTCTACTCCAACCAAACCCTGCGAAGCGTGCAGCACGAATTCGGCGTTGCAGCCCACAGGTTTGAATCCCTCGCGGCATTCTTGTCCGAGGCAAGCAATGCCGAGGGTTCCGGCAAGATTGTTGTCGTGGATCAGATCATGATGGAGGACCTGCTGGCCCGCCCCTCCGATTATGTCCGATCGTCCATGCCGGGATGCCTTGCCTTCGCATACCGGAAGGAGGACGCAGCCCGGTTCGTTTTCGAGCGATGGGACCGATCCCGGTTTGGACCAATCGGGTTTCTTCCGATGAACGTCGCCCCGGACGCATGGCGCGCGATCCTGCGGCTGCTGATGCATGAAGAGTTGTACCTACCGGGATTTGTGGCCAATTGCGTTGCATCGAAGCCGTGCGCGACAAGCGCGACGACAGCCCGGGAAACTCCGAAATCCCCTGCGGCTGGCCCTCTGTTGTCAAAACTGACCCGGCGCGAGAAGCAGGTTCTACAACTTGTCTCCGAAGGCAAAAGCAATAAGGCGATCGCTGCCCAGTTGGGTATCACCGAACACACGGTCAAGCTGCACATGCACAACGTGTCGGGCAAGATCGGTGTCAGCAACAGAACGGCAGCGGCGCATTTCTTCTTTGAGGCGGCGGCGCAGGACGCGCACCGAACTTCGGTTGACTGACGACTTCGAAGCCAGGTTCGATCGGTTGATCCTTTTGGTCGGCCGCCTGAACTATGTCTGGACGAACACCGAAAGCCTGCTGATTCATCTGATCGCCGGCCTCTCGGGGACCAGCAAAGACGTAGCCGTCATCATCTTCCTGACCCTGAACACGACCCGCGCCCGTATTGATCTGGTCGAGCGTCTGGCAAAGATGGACGGAAGGCCGGCCTCGGTTCGTGATCCGATCCTTGAGCACACGCAGCGGCTCAGCCGTCTTTCGGGCATCCGCAACAAGTTCAACCACTGCATCTATTCTTTCGACCAGGAAACCGGGAACCCCAAAACGATCCTGATGCGCATTGCCGATCGAAAAACCGACATCAAGCTGGGACGCGAAGATACGGTCGACGAACAGGCGATGCAGGAAATCGAGGATGTCGTAGCGCAGCTGTCGGCGGCGAACCAAGAAATCTGGCGGCTTATCTCCAAGCTGGGTTATCCGGTCTGACGTTCGTCTTCGGCCAAGTCGACCATTGTGTTTGGTGCGGGCGGTGGGACTCGAACCCACACGGCGCTAGGGCCTTCGGATTTTAAGTCCGATATGTCTACCATTCCATCACGCCCGCATCCGACCGGTCTGGTGCACCGGCACCGGATCACGTGCCGAACACTTACACGCACCGATTCCGATTGCAAAGACCGCAAGCGGTCAATTCGCCAGCCTGATCAACGCCATTTGGTTCAGCACGAACAGCCACTTGTCCCAGGGAACAAGACGCGCGCATTTCTCGCATTCTGCCCCTTTGCCTTGACAAATCGACTGCAATTCTATGACGTCTGCCGGATCGTTGAGGGAGGCCGCGATGAAGACCATTACCAACCCGTATCGAGGCGAAGGCAAACTGTTTTCACGGGCCCCCTTCCCTTCAACCAATTCCCGCCGGTTGGCGCAGCTTTTGTCGCTGTGCCCGGCCTCCGGCGTGACACCAGTGACCGAAGCGCCGGGTTTGGCGCCCGTTTCCCGCCTTTGGATCAAAGATGAACGGACGCGGATGAATCTCGGTTCGTTCAAGGCATTGGGCGCGGCCTATGTCATCGCCTGCCAAGCGAGCGAAGCCACCGAGACACCCGACAACACATCCCTTTCCGGCCGCACCTATGTTACCGCCAGCGCCGGGAACCACGGCCTCAGCATGGCTGCGGGTGCGCGCGTCTTTGGTGCGAATGCCGTAGTGTTCATTTCTGAAACCGTGCCCGAGAGCTTTGCTCAGCGCCTTGCTGCGCAAGGTGCGCGAGTGGTGCGCGAGGGCGCCGATTACGCCGCAAGCATGAACGCCGCGAGCCGCGCGGCGAACGACAACGACTGGACGCTTCTGTCAGACAGCTCTTGGGAAGGGTATTACGACCTGCCCCATCTCTTGATGGAGGGGTACGTTCAAATGGCCGTCGAGGCGGTTGATCAATGTCCCGAACCTCCGACATTGATCCTGCTGCAGGCCGGAGTGGGAGGCATGGCGGGCGCCGTTGCCGCATGTTTCCGAAAGGCTTGGGGAGACAACCCCAGGATCATCGTGGTTGAACCGGCCGCAGCCCCGGCGCTGATGGCCAGCATCCAAGCCGGCGCGCCGCTCTTTGCAGACGGTCCGGACAGCATCATGGGACGGCTGGATTGCAAGGAGCCATCGCTGATTGCACTGAATGGACTGGCGCGGGATGCCGATCTGTTTCTGACGCTGGAGGATGACACCGTGGCCGCTCAGCTTCCGGTCATGGCAGAGGCCGGGTTCGAAACGACTGCGTCAGGCGGGGCCGGACTGGCTGCCGTTCTGGATGCCGATAGCCGCAACTTGCTCGATATCGGACCACAGGACCGCGTTTTGTGCGTCGTGACCGAGCAAGCCTCATGAGAGGGTTCGAACAAGCCGAATTCGCGGAAAGAACTGCGCGTGCACAGGATCTCATGCGAGAGCATGGCCTGGACGCCCTGCTGCTGACGACCGAGCCCGACGTCCGGTATTTCAGCGGCTTTCTGACCCGGTTCTGGGAAAGCCCGACGCGCCCCTGGTTCCTTGTCGTTCCTGCCACCGGCAAACCTGTCGCGGTGATCCCGTCGATTGGTGCGGCCTTGATGGCGCAGACCTGGATCGAAGACATCCGCACCTGGTCCGCCCCGGATCTGGCAGACGACGGAGTATTGTTGCTGGCCGAAACCCTGCGCGACCTTGTTCCGGACGGCGGCTTGATCGGATGCCCCGATGGTCATGAAACGCACTTGCGGATGCCGCTTGCAGATTTCGGGCGTCTGAAATCCGAAATCGACCGCCGCAGGATCACCAGCGACCTTGGCATTCTGCGCGACCTGCGCATGGTCAAATCTCAAGCCGAAATCAAAAAGATTGAAACCGCCTGCCTGATCGCGGGACAGGCTTTTGAGCGGGTTCCTGAGATTGCATCGGCCGGTGTTCCTCTGGATCAGGTCTTTCGACGGTTCCAGATGTTGTGTCTCGACGCAGGCGCCGATTGGGTGCCTTATCTTGCCGGCGCGGCCGACCAAGGCGGATATGGCGACGTGATCTCACCGGCAACCCAACGACCGTTGAAGCCGGGCGACGTGCTTATGTTGGATACCGGGCTGGTCTGGGATGGGTATTTTTGCGATTTCGACCGCAACTGGTCCGTCGGCCCGGCCAGTCCCGCCGTGCGCGCGGCGCACCACGCGCTGATCGATGCGACCGAGGCTGCGTTCGAACAGGCCCGACCGGGCGCGACGGCCTCGGACCTGTATCAAACGATGAACTCCGTCTTGTCCCGTGGCGGCGGCGGGACCGAAGCCGGGCGCCTGGGCCACGGATTGGGCATGTCATTGACCGAGTGGCCTTCGCTCATCCCAACGGATCACACGGTTCTGAAACCCGGAATGGTGTTGACGCTGGAGCCAGGTATTGAGGTCGGTGGCAAAATACTTGTCCACGAGGAAAATGTGCTGGTCACCGAAGGCGCCCCGCGGTTCCTGAGCCCCAAGGCACGACGGGAGATTCCCGAGCTATGACAACACTGCCATTTTCTCTGGACACGGATGACCCGGACATATCTCCGCTTGGCCTGATCGTTCTGCAGACAGACGAGACGATCGAAGGCGATTTCCGCAGGCTTTTTGCCGGCGACCCTTCACCCATTTATGTCTCGCGCATAACCAGCGACCCGCAGGTCACGACCAAGACGTTGACCCGCATGAAGCATGCGCTTCCAGCGGCGGCAGATTTACTGCCCAAGGCGCGCCCCTTCCGGGCTGTGGGTTACGCCTGCACCTCGGCAAGCTCGGTCATCGGATCGGAAAAGGTCGAAGAACTGGTAAAGCAGACTTGTGACGTGCAAACGGTGACCAACCCTCTGCGCGCCGCGGTTGCTCAGGCGCGCGAATTGGGTGTGTCACGCTTTGCACTGCTGTCCCCTTATGAGGAGCAGGTCAACACGGCGCTTCGCGCGGCCTTCGCCGATCAAGGGATCCTCATGGATGTGTTCGGCACCTTTGGGATTTCCGAAGAAGCAAAGGTCGTCCGGATATCAACGCAATCCATCGTTGACGCCGCGGTAAGGCTGGGTTCGGACAGAGCGGTCGAAGCTGTTTTTCTCAGCTGCACCAACCTTCGCACGTTGGACGCCATCCCGCGGATCCATGAACAGATTGCCAAACCGGTCTTGTCCAGCAATCAGACCCTTGCGTCGCACATGCGGCGCCTCAACACTGCGCAAAATCCTTGAATCCCACCCAATGAGGATTGGTTTTTGTCATTGAGTCTTGCCAGCCGGACATTGCTGCGTCTTTAATGTGCTCAGGGATCAATGAAATCCGGACCAACCGGATCAAGAATTGACGCAACAGGGGGTCTTGTGACCGGCACTTCTAGCGACGCCGCGTTTGTCGAATTTCAACGCGTTCAAAAATCGTATGACGGCGAAAATCTTGTCGTCAAAGACCTTAACCTCGCGATGCCAAAGGGCGAGTTTCTGACAATGTTGGGCCCATCGGGATCTGGCAAGACCACTTGCCTGATGATGCTGGCCGGGTTCGAAACTGCGACGCATGGCGAAATTCTGTTGGATGGGCGACCGATCAACAACATTCCGCCGCACAAGCGTGGCATCGGGATGGTGTTTCAGAACTATGCCCTGTTCCCGCACATGACTGTGGCCGAGAACCTCGCCTTTCCGCTGGAAGTCCGAAAAATCGGCAAGTCCGAGCGCGAAGAAAAAGTCCAGCGCGCCCTCGACATGGTGCAGATGGGTGCCTTCGGTAGCCGCCGACCCGCTCAGCTGTCAGGCGGACAACAACAGCGTATCGCCTTGGCCCGCGCGCTGGTCTTCGAACCCGAATTGGTTCTGATGGACGAACCGCTGGGCGCATTGGACAAACAGCTGCGCGAGCACATGCAGTTTGAAATCACGCGTCTGGCCCATGAATTGGGGATCACGACCGTCTATGTGACCCACGACCAGACAGAAGCGCTGACCATGTCGGATCGCGTAGCGGTCTTTGACGATGGCCGGATCCAGCAGCTTGCACCACCGGACCAGCTTTATGAGGAACCGGAGAACAGTTTCGTTGCGCAGTTCATCGGTGAGAACAACACGCTGGAAGGCGTTCTTAAATCCGTAGATGGCGGGAAATGCGTCGTCACGCTGGACGATGGCTCCGAGATCGACGCGGTTCCGATCAACGTGAGCCAACCGGGGGAACGGACCAAGGTCTCGATCCGACCCGAGCGCGTGGAATTCAACAAGGATCGCCTCAGCCCCGAAGCGCATACGCTCAAGGCTGTGGTCAAGGAATTCATCTACATGGGCGATGTATTCAGGTTCCGCATGTCGGTGGCCGGCAATGATGAATTCATCGTCAAGACCCGGAATGCCCCTGACGCCGTCAGGCTGACACCGGGTCAGGAGATCGAGATCGGATGGCTGGCGCAGGATTGCCGCGCTCTGGACGCCTAGGCGCGCCCGGCTTCGCAATCCGCCCCCAAGCCGAAAGAACCGACCGACGAAAACCCGTGCGTTGGTCGACCAAGCATAAAACGGGAAAAACTGGGAGCTACATATGAAACGTACCACCACAATGCTGACAGCTGTTGCTCTGGCAACTGCAGCAGGCGGAGTTTCCGCCGAAGAAATGACGATCGTGTCCTGGGGCGGCGCCTATTCCAAGTCGCAGCTCAAGGCCTATCACGAGCCCTATTCGGAAAAGACCGGCGTCACCATCCTGAACGATGACAGCTCGGCCGAGGCCGTGGCCAAACTGCGCGCCATGAACGAGGCGGGCAACATCACATGGGATGTGGTCGACGTGGTTGCCGCGGACGCGATCCGTCTGTGTGACGAAGGTCTGGCGATGGAAATCGACCCGGATACCCAGCTGGCGCCTGCGCCGGACGGAACTCCGGCTTCGGAAGACTTCGGCGATCTGCTGGTCAGCGAATGCTTCATCCCTCAGATCGTGTATTCGACCACCTTTGGGTATCGGACCGACATGGTCGGAGACAACCCGCCGACCGACATCTGCGCGGTCTTTGACCTGGAGACCTATCCCGGCAAGCGGTCGCTGGAAAAGCGCCCGATCAACAACATGGAATGGGCCCTGCTGTGCGACGGCGTCCCGAAGGACGAAGTGTATGACGTTCTGGCAACCGACGAAGGCCAGGATCGTGCTCTGAAGAAGCTGGACACCATCAAGGACAGCGTCGTCTGGTGGTCCGCTGGTGCCGATACGCCCCAGCTGCTGGCTGACGGCGAAGTCGTCATGGGCTCGACCTACAATGGCCGCCTGTTCAGCGTCATCGAAGAGCAGAAGCAGCCCGTCGCCATGCTGTGGGACGCGCAGGTCTTCGATCTGGACGGCTGGATCATTCCCGCCGGTCTGAGCGAAGAGCGCAAGCAGCGCGCGCTGGACTACATCATGTTCGCGACCGACACCCAGCGCCTGGCGGATCAGGCCAAGTACATCTCGTACGGCCCGGCTCGCGCTTCGTCGGCTCCGCTGGTCGGCAAACATGCCGAACTGGGAATCGACATGGCTCCTCACATGCCGACCGATCCGGAAAACGCCAAGAACACGTTCCTCTACAACTACGAGTTCTGGGCTGACTACCGCGATGACATCGACGCCAAATTCCAGGCGTGGTTGGCGCAATAAGCGCTTGAATCTCTGAAGAAACGTCAGGTGGCGGTGCGCCGCCATCTGACCCGGGCACAACCAAGAGGCACTGATGACTGACGCAAGCCAAACAGCAGGACCCATGCTGGCAGCGGACGGAACGCCGCTCAAGCAATCGCTGGCGCGTTCATTGCGACGTCAGAAACTGCGCGCGCTTATGCTGATCGCGCCTTTGCTTCTGTTCGTGCTGTTTTCCTTCCTGGTACCGATCGCATCGATGCTGTTTCGGTCAGTCGAAAACGGGATTGTCTCGGAAACCCTGCCCCTGACGGTCGAAGCGCTGGACAACTGGGATGAAACCAGCGGCGAATTGCCGGGCGAGGACGTCTATGATGCCTTCGTTCGTGACATGGTGGTCGCGATCGAAAACAAGGAACACACCCGGCTTGGCACGCGTCTGAACTACGAAGAAACCGGCATGTCTTCGCTGTTCCGCCAGTCAGGCCGCAAGATCAAACGGTTGGATCCTGAAGCCGACGGTCCGTTCAAGGAAAAGCTGATCGAGATCCACGACGGCTGGGGGGACCCGCAGACGTGGCGCGTGATCAAAACCCATGCGGTTCCGATCACCAACGGTTACTTCCTGAACGCAATCGACATGCGGCGCACCCCGGAAGGTGCTCAGGCTCAGCCGGAAGACAAGCAGATTCTCATCAAGCTGTTCGGGCGTACGTTGTTCATGTCGCTGGTAATCACCGGGGCCTGCATCCTGCTGGCCTATCCGGTCAGCTACCTGCTGGCGACCCTGCCAATGCGCGTGTCGAACCTGCTGATGATTCTGGTTCTGCTGCCCTTCTGGACGTCGCTTCTGGTGCGGACATCCGCATGGAAGGTCATGCTGCAGCAGCAGGGCGTTATAAACGACACCCTCGTCTGGCTCGGGCTGGTCGCAGATGACGCCCGGCTGATCATCATCAACAACCAGATCGGCACGATCATTGCCATGACGCATATCCTGCTGCCGTTCATGATCCTGCCGATGTATTCGGTGATGCAGACGATTCCGCCATCCTACACCCGCGCGGCCAAATCCATGGGCGCGACGAACTGGACCACGTTCTGGCGGATCTACTTCCCGCAATCCATCCCGGGCATCGGAGCGGGATCGATCCTCGTGTTCATTCTGGCAATCGGCTACTACATCACGCCCGAAATCGTGGGCGGCACCAAGGGTGTCTTCATCTCGAACCGGATTGCCTATCACATATCGTCGTCGTTGAACTGGGGCCTGGCTGCAGCATTGGGGACGATCCTGCTGGCAGTGGTTCTGATCCTCTACTGGGTCTACGACAAGATCGTGGGCATCGATAACGTGAAGCTGGGGTAACCGACATGGCCGCACTGACACCAATTTCGCGCAAGCCCCTATCCATGGTCCTTCCCAGCGTCGCACTGGCCGGCGCGTTTGCCGGCATGTTTGTCGGCGCCGGAAACGGCTCGGTCCCCCTGGGAATGATCGGCGGCGCAGCGCTGACGGCCCTTTTGGCCTGGATCTACATCTCGGTCCTCAAGAACGAGAGGCTTGCCTACTGGATCAACATCATCGGCTTCGCGGCCGTCGGCTTCGCGGTTTCCGGGCCGATGGGCGGTGTGCTCGGCTTTTTGGGCGGCTGGTTTTTTGCATGGTTCACATTCTGGCTGTACGAGGGCCGATACCGCCGCAAGCTGCTGCCTTATCTGACGGCGCAGCAGGTGTTCTATCACTACCTGTTCCGGGTGATCTGCGGCGCAATCTTCGTCTTCTTGATCACGCCGATTCTGGTGGTTCTTCCGCTGTCGTTCAACGCGCAGGACTTCTTTACTTTTACGCCCGAGATGCTGCGGCTGGACCCCGAAGGGTATTCGCTGAAGCATTACCAGGATTTCTTCACCAACAACGAATGGCAGCGCAGCTTCAAGAACTCACTGATCATCGCGCCCATCGCCACGATCATATCGGTAACGCTGGGAACGCTGGCGGCCATCGGTCTCAGCCAATCGCATGTGCCGGGGCGGCGCGCCATCATGGGGATCCTGATTTCTCCGATGATCGTGCCACTGATCATCTCGGCGACGGGCATGTTCTTTTTCTACAGCGACATCGGCCGCTTCCTTGAAGGCACTTTGGGCATGAACAAGACCTTTGTGGGCTACCTCAAGGTAATCCTGGCCCACGCCGTTCTGGGCATTCCCTTCGTCATCATCACCGTGACCGCCACGCTGGTCGGCTTTGACCGCTCGCTGACGCGGGCTGCTGCGAATATGGGCGCGGGCCCGGTACGGACCTTCTTCAAGATCCAGATGCCCCTGATTCTGCCGGGCGTGATCTCGGGCGGGCTGTTCGCCTTCATCACCTCGTTCGATGAGGTGGTCGTGGTGCTGTTCGTCGGATCGGCCAGCCAGAAGACGCTGCCGTGGCAGATGTTCACCGGCCTGCGCGAGCAGATCAGCCCGACCATCCTGGCCGTGGCCACGATCCTCGTCGTGATCTCGATCGCCCTGCTGACCACGGTCGAGCTGCTGCGCCGGCGGTCGGAACGTCTGCGCGGGCTGACACCGGCTTGACCGGCGGCGTGGCCTGATCTAACGATTTCCTTGTTCGCCCCCTGCTGCGATGGCGTCGCAGCACCCAAGGGGGTGATCGGCTCTCGGACCCCGAGACCGCCTGTCCTGTACGCCGGGACATGTGGCCGGGCTTTGCACGTCCGGCAAAGAAACGAGAGAGCACATGACAGACCTTTCAAATCGCCCCGAATTCTTCACCTGCCACAACGGTGACAAGGCGCCCCTGCCCTTCAGCCGGGCCGAGTACGACCGCCGGCTGGCCAAGCTGCGCGCCATCATGGCGCAGCGGGACATCCCGGTCGTTCTGCTGACCTCGATGCAGAACATCGCTTACTACTCGGGCTTTCTGTACTGCGCCTTCGGCCGGCCCTATGGCTGCGTGGTGACGCAGGACAGCTGCACCACCGTGTCAGCGAATATCGACGCGGGCCAGCCCTGGCGTCGGTCGGTCGAAGACAACGTAATCTACACCGACTGGAAGCGCGACAACTACTGGCGCGCCGTAGCCAGCCTGATCGGGACTGCCCGCCGGATCGGCATCGAAAGCGACCACATGACGCTGGCCGCGCGCGACACGGCCCTGTCCATGCTGAACCAGCCTGAGCTTGTGGACATCGCCCCCGACACGATGGCCGCGCGGATGGTGAAATCGGCCGAAGAGATCGAGTTGATCAAAGGCGGCGCACGTACGGCGGACGTGGGCGGCGCGGCCATCCATGCCGCGATTCGTGAAGGCGCCACCGAGATCGAGATCGCCATGGCCGGCCGCGATGCGATGGAGATCGAGATCGCCCGCGCCTATCCCGACGCCGAGTACCGCGACACCTGGGTCTGGTTCCAGTCGGGCCTGAACACCGACGGCGCACACAACCCGGTCACCAAACGGGCCTTGCAGAATGGCGATATCCTGTCACTCAACACATTCCCGATGATCTCGGGCTATTACACCGCGCTGGAACGCACCCTGTTCTTGGGCGAGCCCGACGCCGACAGCCTGCGCCTGTGGCAGGCCAATGTAGCCGCGCACGAGCTGGGGTTGAGCCTGATCAAACCCGGCGCGACCTGTTCCGGCATCACAGCCGAGATCAACCGGTTCTTCGCCGATCAGGGCCTGCTGCAATACCGCTCGTTCGGATATGGGCACTCCTTCGGCATCCTCAGCCACTACTACGGTCGTGAAGCGGGCCTGGAACTGCGCGAAGACATCGACACGGTGCTCGAGCCGGGCATGGTCGTGTCCATCGAGCCGATGCTGTGGATTCCCGAAGGTCAACCCGGCGCGGGCGGCTATCGCGAGCACGACATTTTGGTCGTAGGCGAGGATGGGGCCGAAAATATCACCGGCTTTCCGTACGGACCGGAACACAACATCATCAATGCGTGATGCAGAGGGGGCGAGGCATCGGCCTTGCCCCTGTTTCCGCCTGAAACGGGTGTCAGGCCAGGATGGCGTGGATTTTGTCCAGCGTCGCGACGCTGACACCAACCCCGTCTTGGTTGGCCTGCAGGCGCTTGGCGCGCCGACCATCGCCGGGCAGACGCGCTCCTTCCTGATACCGGATCGCCTCGACAAGTTCCGCGATACTGGCAGCAAACTCCGACCCGGCCGTAGCGCCGGGGTCGATGGCAATGAAGAACTGACCGGTTTTCGGCGGGCCGCCCACAGTTCCGGAAAAGGGTGAAGCATGGATACCCAAGGTGGCCCCGGTCAATGCGGCCGCCATTACTTCTGTCAGAAGTGCGACGCCCACGCCCTTGTAGCCGCCCGAAGGCGCCATCGAGCCCTTGAGGCCCACGGCGGGGTCAGTTGTCGGGTTGCCATCAGGGTCCAGCGCCCAACCGACCGGAATCGGCTTTCCCTCGCGGGCGTGCTTCATGACCTCGCTTTTTGCGATCGTGCTGGCGCTTTGGTCGATCAAGACGGCAGGGTGCCCATCAGCACCCGGAACGGCCAGCGAAAACGGGTTTGTGCCCACGACGGGCCGTGAACCACCCGACGGCGCAATGGATGCAGGTGCATTGGTGAACCCCAGACCAACAAGGCCCGCCTGAGCCAAGCGATAGGTGTGATACCCCAGCACACCACAATTGTAACTGTTGCGGATGGCCAGCGCAGCTATTCCCTGCTCGCGTGCGGCCGGGATCAACGCATCGAACCCCAAGTCGATCGCCGGGTGAGCGAAACCGGTGGCCGCATCAACCACCACCACGCCCGGTTTTGGGGCGGACATCACCGGCTGTGCTCGCCCGTCCACCTTGCCGCATTGTACATGCTCGCAATAGATCGGGATGTAGGCCAGCCCGTGACTGGCCACCCCATCCGCCTCGGTCGCGGCGGTCGCCACCGCCAATGGCCGGGCATTGTCCTCGGACGTGCCGGCCGCCATCAGAGCGCGCAGCGACAGATCCTCGATTTCGGCAAGGGACAACGTTCGGGTTTCTGGCATCTCGGCCTCCTCAGTCATTATCGGACAAACCAGCACCGGCACCCAAACGGCGAGACTCCTCGGTTGCGGGGGCATAGGTGCGTTGAGCCAGAGTGTTCAAAAAAGCCAGAGCCGCAGGCGCCGGCAGGGCGCGCGTCTGCGTGGCGCGCAGTTTTTCAGGTGTACCGCCGATCCTTACGATGACCTTTGTGGCGCTTTCCGGCCAAAGATCCGGAGCGTCCACGACCTCCCCATCCGTCGTGGCGCTGAGTTCATCACAGACGACGGTCACATTGGTCTGCCATCGGCGTGCAGCGTTGCCCGCGAACGGCAAGAGCAACAGTGGAACCGCCACGTCATGCAGAACGATCGGCCCGCGGCCCAGATGTTCCGAACAATCTGACAGCAGCATCCCCGCCCCCAACGGGCACATCTGCCCATGCGCCCGCCAAGGCGCCCCGAGGTCCCGCGGCGTGTGCGCATCAAACCGAAGCGCAAAGTCCTGACGCAGGACCGCTGACAAGGCGGCTGCACCGTCAAAACCTTGCAGACACAGCCAGCGGGTCGCCTTGGCGGCGTCCTCGGCCGGCCCCCAGTGATGACCCGCCCCACGTGCCGCGCGTTTTGCCAGTCCTTCGACCTCGTTCAGCGACAGGTTCATTCCGGCACCTCCGGATAAACCCAGAAATCGGCATTTTCGGGCGAAAGATCCTCGGGGTACGGCGCGCCTGAATACATGCAGATACGGACCCAACGGTCCGAGCGGGGATCGAAATGCGTCGCGCCGAAAAAGGACAGTTTGGCGCGGAGCATGTCGATCGGCAGAACTGATGCACCAATCGTGTTGTCTCGGATCTCGCTGTAGGGGGCCTTGCGGCTGATCTGCGCCCGGCGGATCGTGTGGCGATGTTCGGGATGGCGCAGAAGAAATTCCGCGGTGGTCGCGGCTGTGTCCCAATCGGCCATTGCCGAATATGCCGCTGCCGCATCCCGCGCCGGGGCAAGCGGTTGTTCGTACTCGGCTACCGGCTCATCAAAGCGCTCACCCAGTCTGGGTTCCAGCTTTTCTTCCGATACATACCAGACCCTTGCGCAGGCTTCGCGGGCGCCCCAGTCCAGATCCAGCGCCCAACCGAAACCGTCGCGGATCGCTTGCCGCACATCGGCCAGCGGCATGGCGCCGTCAATCTCGTACATATGCGGGCTTGAATCCGCCATGCATCCTGACAAACCGTCCACCAAGTCTGAATAGGGTTCGAGGATCAGGGAAAGAAGCAACTCCTGCCCCTCCTCGCTCAGCACAGTTTCCGACCACTCCACCAGACGGTTCCACGGTCTTCGGCCCGTAAGATCGTCATGGCGGAGAAAGTCCGCGATCACCCCGAGGTCCGCTTTCAGAGCAGACAGTTTCCGCTCTTGTATCGGATGTTCCGAATGCCATTGGCCAATCGACACTTGGCTGCGATCAAACACCGACCGGAATACACTGATTTCTTCTTGGGTCGCGGTTTCCATGGATCGAACCCGGGCGATTGCCTCTTCGCGCGCCATGATCCAGTTGTTCAGCAGGACCGGATGATTGATCAGGAAGGGCGCCATGCCCAGTCCCGTGGAATTCCCGATGCCAAGGCGGCGCGCGATATCAGGGACCATCCTGACGGCCTTGCTTCCCCCATTGGCGCGCGCCATGTGTTCGACCAGGTCCCGCACGAAGGCGCGGGTAAGGAATACCGACAGCATCTCGGCCTGAAACGGCCCCTCGGTTTCCGGACGGTTTGCAATGTTTTCCCGGTCCGCGGCCCCGAATTTTCCCGATCCGTACACGGCCGTGGTTCGCATCAGGTAGCCAACCTTTTGGATCTGCTCCAGATCCGGCTGTCGACCATCGGCCAGGGCTTCGACTACATGCGTCCACAATCGGACCGAACGATTGGCCCGGGATAGCGACAGTTCGGTTTCGCTGATCCGGCCGGCCTCCTGCAGCGGAACATTGCAGGAAAGCCGGTCAAGGTCGGCTTCGGAAGGGATTCCGTCAAATAGGGTGAAGGTCGCGTCCCAAGCATCCGCGATCACCCGGTCCGACCGTTTTTCTGGTGGAAGATCATGGGCGAAGGCCACCAGAGAATACGCGCGTTCGGGTCCCTGTGCGACATAGACGGCCCGTCCGACACCTGCCTCGTCAATCTCGAACACCGGCGTGGAAAACCGCCAGTTGTCGCGTGCCAGGCGGCGGGTCAGAACGCGCATGAAGCTGAGCCTGCACTGGTGCAAAGACCCGAGCCTGCTGAGCCGCATAACGGTTGCCGGATCCCGGCGCGCGATATGCGGCCCCGGTCCGGTCAATTCTGGACCGGTCCGAAGTTATCCGCAAAGAAGCGGTACCAGTTCTGCCCCATGATCCCGGCGACTTCGGTCGAGGTCATCCCAACCGCGAGAAGGCCGGCCTCGATCTTGTTAAAGTCACGATTGTCCCGGAACCATTTTGGCATCGGCGGAAAACCCGGGTTCGCAGACGATCCTTCGCCGTAATCGATTTCCTTGGTCCAGCGACCCACACGCATCCACTCGACAACGCTGTCGGGTTGGTCCTGGCACAGGTCGGTTCCGATCCCGAGATGTTGTGTTCCGTATTTTTCGGCCGTTCGGGCAATCATGGTGCAAAAGCTTTCCAGCGTACAGTCGGACTTGTCCTTCAGGTGATGAGGGTAGACCGAAAACCCGAGCATCCCACCTCTTTCCGTCACGGCGCGGATGACGGGGTCACGCTTGTTGCGCAGGGCGGGCGCCCAGTCATGCGGATTGGCGTGGGTGATGGCGATCGGACGCGCGGAAAGGTCGGCTGCCTCAATCGTGGAGCGGTCGGCCGAATGGCTCATGTCGATGACCAATCCCACGCGGTTCATCTCCTTGATCACCTGCCGCCCCATCCGGGTGATACCGGTGTCTTCAGCCTCGTAGCAGCCGGTCGCTAGCAGGGATTGGTTGTTGTAGGTCAACTGCATGAACCGGGCACCGAGATCGTACAGTATTTCAATCAGCCCAATGTCATCTTCCATGGGTGATGGGTTCTGGAAACCAAAGAAAACGGCCGTACGCCCAGTGTCACGCGCGGAGTCGATGTCGCTGGCCGATCGTCCCTTCATGATCAGGTCCGGGAACAACTCGAACCATCGGTTCCATTTCTCGAGGTTCTGAACCGTTTCACGAAAATTCTCGTGGTAGGCGACGGTGACGTGGATGGCATCCACGCCCCCTTCCCGCAATTGCCGGAAGATCTTTTCCGACCAGTTGGCGTATTGCAGGCCGTCAATCCGCATCAGATCGGGGTCCCGGCGCTGATATAGGCGGTTTTGACAGTGGTGTAGAACTCGGCGGCCGCTTTGCCTTGTTCGCGCGGTCCATACGAGCTGTCGCCCCGGCCACCGAAAGGAACGTGATAATCAGTACCTGCGGTGGGCAAATTGACGGTCACGACACCGGTTCTTGCATGACGCCGGAAATGCGTCGCGCGCGCAAGATTCTGGGTTACGATGCCCGATGTCAGGCCGAAATTCGTGTCATTCACGATCGCCAAAGCCTCATCATAGCTGTCGACCTTGAGCACGCTGGTCAGCGGGGCAAACATCTCTTCCCTATTGATCCGCATAGTGTTGTTCGTGTTCACGAACACGCCGGGCGACATGTAATACCCGTCATGCTGCAGCTCCAGCCGTTGCCCGCCGCACGCCAGCTCGGCGCCTTCGGATTGGCCAAGTTCGACATAGGCCAGGTTCTCTTGCAGTTGCTGTTCGCTGACAACGGGGCCCATCTGCGTGCCTTCCTCCAGGGCATGCCCAACCTTCAGTGCCTTGGCGCCGGCGACAAGCTTCTCGACAAAGGCGTCGTGGATCGCGGCGTGGACCACCAACCGCGAAGAGGCGGTGCATTTCTGCCCGGTGCCGCCAAAAGCTCCGCCCAACGCAAGTGACACCGCCAGATCCAGATCCGCGTCATCCATCACGGCCAACGCGTTTTTTGAGCCCATCTCCATCTGCACCTTGGTCAGGTTCTGGATGGCTGCTGCGGCAATGCCTTTGCCGACGGGCACCGACCCGGTGAACGAAATCGCATCCACCTGAGGGCTTTCAACCAGTCTTTGTCCGATTGCGCCGCCTGACCCCATGACCAAACTGAAAAGACCATTGGGAATGTCCTGACGCTCGATGATCTCGGTCAACGCCACGGCTGAGGCGGGGGTCAGGTTGGCCGGCTTCCACACAACAGCGTTCCCATAACACAAGGCCGGTGCGATCTTCCACGCGGCCGTAGCTGTCGGGAAATTCCAAGGAGAGATTACCGCGACAACCCCGACCGGTTCGCGGCGCACGTCGATTTCGACGCCCTCACGTACGCTGTCCGCGTTTTCACCAATCTGGCGCAGGCATTCCGCCGCGTAGTACGTAAAGAACTGCCCCGCGCGGTAAACCTCGCCCTTGCCCTCGGCAAACGGCTTCCCCTCTTCTCGCGACAACAACCGCCCCAACTCTTCGGCGCGGGACATCAACTCGGTCCCGATACTCATCAGAACCGCCTGCTTGCGTTCCAACCCATAAGCCGCCCATTCCAACTGCGCGATACGTGCCCGGTCGAGGGTCGCGGACAGCTGATCGGCGCTTGCCTGGGCGAACAGGCCAATCACATCCGTCAGATCAGAGGGGTTGCGGTTCTCGATCGCGGTGTCGCCGGCCATCCACTCGCCGGCAATCAGGTTCAATTGTGTCACAGGGGGCCTCGGGTCCGGTACGTTTCACGAACAGAATAGACCTCTGCCCGGACATCAGGCAAACTCAAACAAATTTAATGAACTTCAGGAAAACTGAAATTTGTCTTTGAAACTGGAAATGCTCCGCTGCTTTTGCACAGTCGCCCAATCCGGAAATCTTGCCGAAGCCGCAAGCCGTCTGGGTCGCACTCAGTCTGCGGTCTCGATGACCCTGAAACAGTTTGAAGAACATCTCGGCAAACGCTTGTTCCTGGGTGAGCGAAAGAACCAGCTGTCGCCTCTGGGGGCGGAAGTCTTTGCCCTCGCCCAAAATCAGGTGCGCCAATTTGACGACACGGTCCAAAGCATTGAAGCCCTGGCCAAAGCGTCCCAAGGGCTGATCCGGATCGTTTCCGTCCCTTCGGTGGCAGCACTGCTGTTTCCATCGCTGCTTGACCACCTCTCCAGCACCTTTCCCGGCCTGAAAATCGAGCTGAGGGACACCGACACCCGACAGGTTTTGGACAGCCTCACCGAGGGGCGGGCGGATGTGGGGATTGCCTCGGGCCATCACCCGTTGAACGGAATACGGGCCGGGCCGCTGTTTAAGGACAGGTTCGGGCTTGTGGCCGCCGCTGATCACGCCCTGATCACTGCGCACGAGCCACCAACGCTGAACCAGGTCGCGGCCAAGGGATTCGTGCACAACTCGCTGTGCCAACTCATTGAAAATCCGGGTTTCGAAGACGTAATCGCAGGATCTGCGATCACGGTGCACAACACTCACTCGTTGATCGCCATGGTCGCAACCGGGCGGTGGGTGACCATACTGCCCGAAACGGTCGCACGGTTTCTGCCGGAAAACACTGCCTTCCGTCCGATTGAGGATTTGTCGGACGTCCGTGATGTCTATCTGTACACCCGCGAGCGAACACAGTTCCCAGAAGTGGCAGAAGAATGTCGCAGCCATATCCTGAATTGGCCTCGCAATTGAAACCCTAGAGAACAACCCTGCCAAGCGCACCCAACCGGGGGCAATGTAGCAGGCCTGCGGAATAAGTTTCCTAAGGACGGTGGATAGAAAACAACATACCGCAGGCGGAAAGCCGTTCAGACAAAGACAAGCTTTTTTGCGTTTTCGGAGAAGATGGTGCCCCCACACGGACTCGAACCGCGGACCTACTGATTACAAATCAGTTGCTCTACCAGCTGAGCTATAGGGGCAAGCATTACGCTTTCACATACCTTTGCAGGCAAAGGCAAGAACGGGCAACCACTCCCACCTTTTCAACCCTCTGTGATTACATGCCTATCGAAACACATGTAATTTCATTGAGCCGATGGCGCTGTGATTAGGTGAAAGCCTCAATAAAGGCAAGCGGGTTTGCGACGGAATTGTGCAACAACATGCGGAAAATCGGCGCCACATAAAATCGCCTCGATTATCTGCAACACAGACGCCACAGATGGTTACGCGGCAACGACGGTTGCGAAGCAATTCGACCCAGTCGTTTCTGGCGCTGTCCTGTTGACCACAATCAAGTTTCGACATTCTCAGGCAATCTTCATCATTGCGAAAGAGTGGCAGGTTTGACTGTCGATCGTTCAACCTGTAACCCCAAAACGTATTCAATCGAAGGGCAAGGACAGCGGTCGACATGCATGTGGCCATTCACTCCGGTGTGGTTTTTTCAGACGGGGGGCTCCTGCTCAAATCGCTTCAGGCGAATGCCAGTGTATTGCAAGAAAACGGCATTGTGCTGTTTGGTCCGCGTCGGTTCCGGAAGGCATTCAAGACGCCGCTGAATGCGCTGGACGAAGGCAAGCTGACCCCAGATGCCTTCGAGCGTTTGAGAGCCCAAATTCCTGATGATCCGGAAACCGGCCGAGTGGTCATGAGCACTGTGGACTTCATCGGCGAACTGAACAGCGCCATTAAGGACGGCCAATTCTATCCCCATGCAGGTCGTCGGCTGGCCTTGCTGGATCAGGCTTTCGAAGGACACGAGGTCGAATTGTTTATCGGGCTGCAAAATCCGGGCAGCTTCATACCCAAGGTATTGATGGCATTGCCGGACGAAACCCGCGAGAGCATTCTGGCGTCAACTGACCTGAGTTGCCTGAGTTGGCTGACCCTTATCGAGGATATTCACGATCTTGCCCCCGCCGTTTCCATTACGGTCTGGGCCAATGAGGAGTGCCCGCTGATCTGGGGGGACATCATCCGCAGCCTGTGCGGTCTGAGCGCCGACATACCGCTGACCGAGGAGTTCTCGCTGCTATCCTCGCTGGTTGACGCAGACGGCAAGCGGGAGATTGTAGAGATCCAACAGCAAGTCGGGCACGCGGACCCGGCCCTCCTGCAAGACCGTCTCGCCGCCGTCTTTTCGCAGCACGCCTTGCCGGACAGAATCGAGGAGGAACTGGACTTCCCCGGGTGGAGCGCCCAAATCCACGCGGCGTTTTCCGAGCTTTACACACAGGATCTGGAACGGCTCAAGAAAATGCCGGGCGTGCGGTTTCTGGGTCGCTGACCGAAGCCTCAGAAGGCCCGAGGCTTACATGCCCAGGGCTTCCTTGTACATTTCCAACACCGCTTCTTCTTCGGCGATATCGTCTTTGTCACGCTTGCGCAGCGCGATAACCTTGCGCATCACTTTGGTGTCGTAGCCACGTGCCTTGGCTTCAGCCATCACTTCCTTCTGCTGGTCAGCGATGTCTTTCTTTTCGGCCTCCAGACGTTCGAACCGTTCGATGAACTGGCGCAGCTCGCCTGCTGTCACGCGGTAGTTCGCAGCGACCTGGTCTTCGGTCATGTCTTCCATATGCGTCTCTCCCAAGTGGAATTCTCTTTAGCCGGGGTCACGGGCAACATGTCGGATACCGTGCCGGCGGGTCAGCCGCAAGCGAACAATGGGGCTGCTTGCCTTGTACCGCCGGCAACGATCCGCTAAGCGCATCGGCAGCGAAACAGAACGATGCGGGGCGCAATGTTCGAGGTGTTCATCTGGGGAGGCGCCAGCCTGTCACTGGCCGGGCTGGCAGGATTGGTCTGGTGCATTCTGCGCGTGATGAAGGCTCGCCGATCAGGTTTGACTGACGACGAATTGCGGGCTGCCGTTCAGCGGGTGCTGCCTTGGAACATGGGCGCGCTGTTCCTGTCCGTCATAGGACTGATGCTGGTTATCCTTGGCATATCGTTCGGCTGACCGCCGGTGTCAGATCGGCATATTGTCGAACTGAGCTTCAACCGCATCTTCGATCAACGCAGCGTCCAGCCGTCGGAAGCGCGATGGTACACTCATGCCTTGAGCGCGCATGCGTTCAATTACTTTCGTGACGCTGGGCTGCAGTGCCAGCCGGGTCTCGAGATTTGCCCCGTGCAGTTTCCGCTCCAGCCGCTCGGCTTCGAAATAAAGCTCGTTCGTGGTCATGGCCATCCTCCCAAATGCTGCCATCCTGCCTGATATAGGTAACAGGATTGAGACCAACACAGGACCCGCCCAAACCCAGCAAAAAATCGCCCGCGCACTATCCGGCGGCCGGCGCTGAGCCGCGAGTCGATCGAATATTAACCTGATTTCGACCAAACTGCCTTGACAGACATCAATCCGCAAAAGCCGCCGTGGAAGAAACCGCATTGCGCAAGTACGGTCACGCCGTGGAACTGGACAGGGCTGACTGTGCGACCTAAGAAATCGGCATGGAGATTCGACAGATCACGCCCCGCTATTTCGTCTCGCCGCAGATCACGGTCGAGGATGTACCCGCCATCGTTGCCGCCGGCTTCGTCAAGGTCATCTGCAACCGGCCGAATGTCGAAGTGCCTGCCGCCATGCAATCCGAGGTAATCGGCCAGGCCGTGCGGGATGCGGGTCTCGAGTTTGAGGTGCTTGAACTGACGCACCAAACCATGACGCCCGAGAACGTGGCACGGCAGCGCGACCTTGCCGAGTCTTGCGAAGGCCCGGTTCTTGCCTACTGTGCCTCGGGCACCCGCTGTTCCGTCGTTTGGGCCCTTGGGCAGTGCGACACAATGAGCCCCGATAAAATACTCGAAGCCACGGCAAAGGCGGGCTACGCGCTGGACGGTTTACGGCCGGCATTGGTGCAGATGCGGGCTGCGAACACCTGATTTCATACGTCAGTCGTCGGGTCGTTCCGCAGGAGCAGGTAGACCCGCCAATTCGGATATTTCGGACGCGAGGCGGTCGGTGCTTGCTTGCGCGAAGTCTTCATCCACTGCGGATTGCGCATGCGATCGGTCTTGGGCAACGGCGTCCTGACGCGACGAATCAAAATCTGCTGTTTCAGCCGGCGCGTCCCATCGCTTGTGCTCGACAAAGCTCTGCGCTTCGGGTCGTGTCGGGGCGGGCGGTTGCAGAAACTCGTTGATCCGCACTGCCCGTTGACCGCCACATTGGCCCAGACGTCCCGTAGTGGCCTGGGTCCGATCAATCGCGGCAATGTCGATCCGATCAAGTCGCGCTCCCGCAAGTGGCAGCAGATCCCCGATGCCCAGCTCCGACAGCGTTGTCAGCGGGAGATGCATCCGACAAATCACCGCGTTGAGTTCGGCCCGAACCACGCCTGCGGCTTGCGACAGCGTCTTCAGCGGTTCCAAATCTGCGTGCCCGTCCTGCCCCTCGGCCACCGAAATTTCCGGCAGCAGGATGAGGACCGTTCCCTGCCGTACACCGCCCTCGAGTTCAACCTTGAATTCGAACGCATCATACCCGTCCTCGACCAGTGCCAAAGAAAGCGTCCGCCGATCGACCGCCCGTGAAGCGAACTCATATCCGTTCAGGCGGGCTGCATCGCTTTGATCATCGACCAGTTTCCGGGCCCGTTCCAGCATGTCCTCGACCAACGGGACCACCATTGCCGCATCGGTGTCGGTGAGGGCGCGAGGCTGGGGCAGGTCCGGGAATACTTCGCCCATTGTCTGCTTCTGGATGACCGCCGAGACCAAACCGACGTCCAAGACAACACTGGCTACCCTGCCCTCTTTGGTCGCGAACAGCAGAAACAACTGACCATCTTCCAGCCCGCTCGTGACGACTTCCTGGCATCTTCTGGCCTGTTTCGCGCCAATGACGGATGCTGATAGCTTGAAACGTTCGACCGCGGCGCGGGCAATCGCAAGGCGCAATGCCCGCAGCAGCGCCCGGGATTTGCTACCCGCCCCCTCTTGTCCTGCCGACAATTTGCGCGCCAAGGCCGCGCTGACAGTCTTTGACATCGCAACGGTCCGCCAGTTTCGATTCTGCTCGCTACTGGTCTAGCCCATTGTTCGTTACGAATACCTTTACTTGCCCGCTACTGAGCGGCCTGCCGGTGAGGCAATGGCAGGCTCACGCGGAACGCTGCGCCGCCCTGCCCGGGCAGATAGGTGATTTCTCCCCCAAGCCGGTGCATGATCTCACGGCAAATAGCCAGTCCAAGACCTGCACCGCCCGCCTTGTCAAATCCGACCCGCGCGAATTTCTCAAAGACCATCGACTGGGCGTCCGGCGGGATACCGCTGCCGTTGTCGACAAAGTCGATCACCGCCTGGCCGCCGACATCATGGGCTGAAATCGTCAGGACCGGCTCGGGCGCGTCACAGTACTTCTGTGCGTTCGAAATCAGATTGATGAAGACCTGCCCCAGGCGATCCAGATCGGAATGCAACGCGATGCGCTCGGCAGACAGATTGCGGAGAATGGTCAAAGGGCTGTCTGCCCCGGCCATAGTCGTTGACACGGCCCGATCCAGAACCGTCCGCAAGCTGGCATCACCCATATTCAAGCTGACCTGACCGTTTTCCAGAACGCTCAGGTCCAACAGGTCATCCAGCAGCCGCGTCAGGCGCAGCGCTTCGTCATGGATGATTGTCGCATAACGCCGAGAATCCTCAGCGCTCAGCCCGTCAGTGTCCCGCATGATCTCCGAAAAGGCACGAATGGACGTCATCGGAGTGCGCAACTCGTGGCTGACCTGCCCCAGGAAGGCATCTTTCTGACGCGATATCTGGGTCAGTTTTTCGTTGGCCTCGCGCAGTTTGCGGGCCGTACGGCTCAGTTCGGCCGACTTCGCCTCAAGCTGGCTGGAGTATTCCAGCAATTGCGCGGATTCGTCGGCCACCGCCAACAGATCCTCGACCGAAACGGACGAACCTCCGACGATCTGCCCGATCATGGCATGAGCCGTGGCCGCGCCGACCGAGCCGCTCAATTCGCGTTCCAGCCGTTCCAGAAAACCTGGCGTAGGTTCTGGCCAGCGCCCGCGCACGCCCTGCTTTTCCGCCTCGGCCTGAAAGAAATCCTGAGCGGGACCGGCCCCGAGGATCCGTTGGGTCATGATCATCAGGTCTTCGCTCTGGGCAACGGATCCCGTCCACCCCCCGGGCGCGACAGAATGATCAAATACATTGACGAACTGCGCCCCCTGCAACCGTTCAAGCGGGCTGGGAAAGCTCAGAAGTGACGCGAGGCAAAAGGCCAATGTGTTCAGTGACAGCGACCACAGCACCGTGTGGGTCATCGGGTCCAAACCGTCAAGGCCGAACAACGCCTGAGGACGCAGCCACCCCAGTCCGAAAGGACCGTTTTCGATGACCGAGGCGGACATGACACTGCCGCCCATTCCAGGCAGCAACAGCGTGTAGATCCAAAGGAAGAACCCCACGCTCAGCCCAACAAGGGCACCTGTCCGTGTCGCCCCGCGCCAGAACAGGCCGCCAACCAGCGCCGGCAGGATCTGCGACACGCCTGCAAATGCCACCAGGCCGATCGAGGCCAGCGCGGCGCCGCCACCGGACATACGATAGTAGAAGAACCCCAAGGCCATGATGGCGGCAATCGAAACCCGGCGCGCCATCAGCACCACGTTTCGCACATCGCCTGACATGGAACTGGCGTTCTCGCGCGTATTCAGCCAGATCGGCATCACGACGTGGTTCGAGACCATGGTCGACAGGGCCATCGCCGTCACGATGACCATCGAAGTGGCCGACGAAAAACCGCCGATGAAGGACAGCATCGCCAGCCAGTCATTTCCCTGTGACAGAGGAACCGTCAGCACGAAAAGGTCCGGATTTGACCCGGCCGGCAGCAGATCCAGCCCGACGACCGCAATGGGAACCACGAAAAGGCTCATCAAAAGAAGGTAGAGCGGGAAAGCCCAGGCCGCCGTTCTCAGGTGGCTCTCGTCGTCATTCTCGACGACCATGACCTGAAACATTCGCGGCAAGCAGACAAAAGCAGCCGCCGACAGGAAGGTAATGGCCATCCAACGTCCGGTATCGACGTTCCAACGCCCGATTTCCGACGCGTCGATTCGCTCCATCATGGGCGTGACGCCTCCGGCCACCCCCCAGACGACAAAGATGCCCACCGCCAACAGAGCGAACAGTTTGACGACGGATTCCAACGCGATGGCGGTCACTACGCCATGGTGCCGTTCATTGGCATCCAGGTTCCGGGTGCCGAACAGAATGGCAAACACGGCCAGACCAGCGGCCACCCAGAATACGCTGGCGCCCTCGCGATAAAGGCCCGAAGGATCGGCCTCGGCGAAAATCGAGAAAGACAGCGTAATCGATTGAAGTTGCAGTGCGATATAGGGTGTGCCCCCCAGCACGGCGAGGATGGTCACACAGATGGCCAAGGTGTTCGACTTGCCATAACGCGATGAGATCAAGTCGGCGACCGATGTTACCCTCTGGCTGCGACCCACCCGCACCAGCTTGCGCAGCCCCCACCACCAGCTGATCATCACCAAGGTCGGCCCGAGGTAGATCGTCACGAATTCCAGACCGGACCGGGCCGCATTGCCAACTGCGCCATAGAAGGTCCAGGCGGTGCAGTAGATCGACAAAGACAGCGTGTAGATCAACGGTGACCGCAGCCATTTGCCTCGCCCCGCGGCGGCCATTCGATCGGCTGCAAACGCAACGCCGAACAAAAGCACGACGTAGCCCAGGCAAACAAGGATCAGGACGTTCAGCGTGGCCATTGCTCACTCTCTGCCGTGGACCCTTCCGAGGACGACATCCGCCGGGCGGCAAAGCCGAACAGAAGGCTAAACACGATCAGGGCGGCCCAGCATGTAAAGATATAAAGAATGGCCGACGACAACGGGACGCCAGAGTTTTCCGGACCCGGATCCGGCCAAAGCAGCGGGATGCAGATCAGGCCCGCGCCAACAAAGGGCAGCATTCGGGCCGCATCGGCCAGCCTGCGGCGGCGGTAACTCTGCCGTTCCAAAAACACCGACGGACGCGGGCCTGTCGGGCGGGCTGGCTCGTTTTCCGGTGTGGTCATGACTGTGACGCCTGCGCGTGCAAATCACGCACAGCCGTCAGCACTTCGGTATTCGAGAACGGTTTCGTCATAAACCGGCTGACGCCTGCTTTTTCAGCCATCTCGCGGTCCCGCGACTGACCGCGAGCGGTCAGCATCAAAACAGGCAAGGCGCGCATCTCCTCGTGCTCGCGCAATTCGCGCAGAACATCCATACCGCTTTTGCCTGGCAGCATCACATCCAGAATGACCAGATCAGGCTGCGCAGACAGTATCGTTTGAACCGCGTTTTCACCTTCGGCATGGGTTTCGACCTGCCAACCTTCGCGGGTCAGCAGAAACCTGATTGCCTCCGTGATGTTCGGTTCATCCTCGATCAACAGAACCTTGCGGCTCATATGTTCACTTCCTCCCCAAGACCGGTCGCACCTCCAGCCACCTGCCAAGTGCAGATTAATCGCTGTGTCAGGAAACTGTCAAAAACCTTCACTCAAAATCGACGGCTCCCGCCGCGAGTCGCACGGCTTTCGGGGACAGATCCTGCAGCTCGTGCCGACCTGTAGCGGCAAGTCGGTGGCCACGCCGGGCTCTTCGACCGGCAGCACCAGCATCGCCGATCTGTACACAGGTTCCTGACCGAAGGCGCTGACGGGTTGAGGCCAGGCGATTGCAAAGCAGTCGAAATCCGCCGGCGTCCGGCCCAACAGGGTCACGCGTTTTCGGATCGGCACAAGGGGCCGGTTCAGCGCACTGAAGACCGGCCACAAAGGACAGGCTTCGCCGTGGCGCGGCATTGCGAAACCGGGGACCGGCTTGAACAGCAAAATGCTTCCTGATGAATCGCATATGACCAACCCGGCCGGACGCGGCATGACATCCTCGGGCAGAAACGCAAGCCGTCGCAGGACTGTCGGCAGGTCAACCGAAAACCGCGCGGCAAGACGCAGAGGATCAACACCTTCGACCTCCAGTGCCTCCGAAATCGCTTCCAGCGGCATGGCCCGGGCATCCGCCGCATAGGCGTCGAGCACCTGACGCGCGACAGATCTTGAGGCGAAAGAGGCCATCTCGGCCTGCGCGAGGGCTACCGGGTCCTGTCCTGTCTCAAGTTCCGGCAAATGAAACCCGCGCTTCTCCAGAAATGCCTCGACCTCCTCCATCGGCAACCCGCGCCGTTCGCCGGTGTCCTCGCTTTCGTCCAAAAAGGCGACCAGAGCTTTTGAGCTTTCAGCCAGACGTTCGGCATCCTGGTGCAAGTTTCGGTGGAATCTGTCGCGCCACTCGGCCTCGATCTCGCCTGGTTCGGCCAGGATGGCGGCTGTCGACCGAATCGCTGCTGCGGCGGACAGGACTTCGTGCATGGATGCCGCAAGGTGCGGGTCATGGGTCAGCCGGTCTGACAGGGTTTCCACGGTACGTTCCAGCGAAACCACCCGACGATGCATCTGTGCCAGTACAGCGGCCCAGCCGGGAAACCGGCCGGCGAATTCATCCAGCGCCTCAACTTCGGCCTTTTGGCCGACCGCATCCGCCGCCGCCTCACGAAGAGCCGCGATCAGCGTCGCCTCGACCCCCTGTGTCAAAACCGAAGGCTCAACGGACAAAGCCGAAGCGATATCGACCAGCAGTTTGCCCCCGATGCGCCGCCGATTGTGCTCGATCAAGTTCAGATATGACGCCGAAATGCCGACCTGACGCGCCAGCTGGGCCTGACGCAAGCCCGAGATTTGCCGCCTTTCGCGGATACGGCTGCCCGTCAATGAATCACGCATGATGCCCCCGCCGAAACGTGTTCGAGTTGCCCTCGAAACAACCCCGTATTTTCTGAATACTTCATGTATTTATATGATTTACGCCGCCCTTTTCAAAGCAGTTTTACAACATTGACAATGTCGTGGCTTTCACCGGGCTCTGATCGCTTTCGGACGCCAAAGCAATCCTGTGCTGCAATGCCCTCTTCAATTCCGGCCGAATTGGCGGCACGATAGGCAAATGAGTGATCCGGCCTTCGAATACGCACCTATCGGGCTTGTCGAGCTTGAAAACCGCATCATCCGGCGGTGCAATTTGCAGTTTGCCCGGACATTCGGAGGCAACGAATCCGACTACCGCAACCTGCCTTTGCTGCACCTGTACCCATCCGTTGCCGATTGGGAGAGAATTGGCGCACGAAGTCTTCAGGTCATGCGGGACACCGGCTACTATACGGACGAGCGGGTCATGCGCCGCCGCAACGGCGACTTGTTCTGGTGTCGCGCCCGCGGCCGGTCGCTCACACCCGATGACCCATTCCGCCATGGAATATGGAGCTTCTCCGACATTTCCGAGGAACGCCCACTGGTCGAATTGACCAAACGCGAACGTGAAGTCGCGATCCTGTCCTGTCGCGGCCTGTCGGCCAAGGAAATAGGCGTCGAACTGGGGCTCAGCTACCGGACCATCGAAGCCTACCGCGCCCGGCTGCTCGAGAAATTCGGCGCGCGCAAGCTGCCGGAACTGGTCGCCAAACTGTCCGGCACGCCGCTCTGACCGTCTTAGACCCTGCCGATAACGCAGAAACCGGGGCAGGACGGCCCCAGTCGGCGCTTTTCATGGCCGCGCGGTTGCCTTATAACGCAGCGTAATTGACCAGAGCCCGCGCAGACAGACGGGCCAAAGGGGAACCTTCGAGGACACTCATGACAGACAACAGACACGAAGCGGATGTGACGTTCATCAAGGCACTGGCCGAACTCTTGCGCGAAAACGACCTGACTGAGTTGCAGGTGAAACGGGAATATGGCGAAGAAGACAGCCTGAACGTCCGGGTCAGCCGAGTAAGCCCGACCGCCGCGCCTGTGCAAGTTGCCGTCCCGGCACCCGCTGCCGCGCCGGCACCTGTCGCAGCCCCCGCTGCTGCCCCCGCCGAAGCACCCGCCGCCGTCGAGGACCCGGCGAGCCACCCTGGCGCGGTGACCTCGCCCATGGTTGGTACCGTCTATATGCAGCCAGAACCCGGCGCGTCCCCGTTTATTGCCGTCGGCGCATCTGTTTCCGAAGGCGATACGCTGCTGATCGTCGAAGCGATGAAGACCATGAACCACATTCACGCCCCCAAATCCGGGACCGTCAAGCGGATCCTGGTCGGGGATGGCGACGCTGTCGAATTCGGCACTCCTCTGGTCATCATCGAGTAAGGCGGGCCCATGTTCGACAAGATCCTGATTGCCAACCGAGGCGAGATCGCCCTGCGTGTGATCCGCGCCGCGCGCGAGATGGGGATTGCGACGGTTGCCGTGCACTCGACCGCTGACAGTGACGCCATGCACGTGCGCATGGCTGACGAGTCCGTGTGTATCGGACCGGCACCCGGCCCCCAGAGCTATCTCTCGATGCCCGCGATCATCTCGGCCTGTGAAATCACCGGCGCCCAGGCGATCCACCCTGGCTATGGCTTTCTGTCCGAAAATGCCGAGTTCGTTCAGATCGTCGAAGACCACGGCATCACGTTCATCGGCCCCACCGCCGAACACATCCGCATCATGGGCGACAAGATCACCGCCAAAGACACCATGAAAGAGCTGGGCGTTCCCTGCGTACCAGGCTCGGACGGCGGCGTTCCGGATCTTGAGTCGGCCAAGCGCATCGGTGAAGAGATCGGCTACCCGGTTATCATCAAGGCCACCGCCGGTGGCGGTGGACGCGGCATGAAAGTCGCGCAGACCGCCGCCGAAATGGAAAGCGCCTTCATGACCGCGCGGGCCGAGGGCAAAGCCGCGTTCGGCAATGACGAAGTCTATATCGAGAAATACCTGACCACGCCCCGCCACATCGAGATTCAGGTCTTCGGCGACGGCAAGGGCAATGCGGTCCATCTGGGCGAGCGCGACTGTTCGCTGCAGCGCCGTCATCAGAAAGTATTCGAAGAGGCCCCGGGCCCCTGCATCACTCCTGAGGAGCGCGCCCAAATCGGCAAGGTCTGCGCGGATGCGGTCGCCAAGATCAACTATATTGGCGCGGGTACGATCGAGTTCCTGTATGAAAATGGCGAGTTCTATTTCATTGAGATGAACACCCGCCTGCAGGTCGAACATCCTGTAACCGAAGGCATTTTCGGCGTCGACCTTGTTCGCGAGCAGATCCTTGTTGCGGCCGGAGAACCGATGTCGTTCGGCCAGGATGATCTGGAGATCAACGGCCACGCGATCGAAGTTCGGATCAATGCCGAAAAGCTGCCGAATTTCGCGCCCTGCCCGGGCAAGATCACGGCGTATCACGCACCGGGCGGCCTGGGTGTCCGGATGGATTCGGCGCTGTACAACGGGTATTCGATCCCACCCTACTACGACTCGTTGATCGGCAAGCTGATCGTGCACGGGCGCGACCGCCCCGAAGCGCTGGCGCGGTTGAATCGGGCCTTGGGTGAATTGATCGTGGACGGTGTGGACACGACGGTTCCCCTGTTTCATGCACTTCTGCAGGAACCCGACATCCACAGCGGCGATTACAACATCCACTGGCTGGAGCACTGGCTTGCGGAGAACATGGCCTAGTATCGACCAAGCCGCGAGAGCACGCGCTCTCGGGCTTGTCGCCGCGGTGTGAGCCATGGGCCTGACGCCTGATCTGCTGTTGCACGGCTATTCCATCGGAATCTTCCCGATGGCCGAACACAGGAACGACCCGGATCTTTTCTGGGTCGATCCAAAGCTGCGGGGTGTATTCCCGTTGGACGGGTTTCACATCTCCCGCAGCCTTGCGCGACGCATCCGGAACTGCGGGTTCTCCGTGACCATAAACCGGGATTTTGCAGCCGTCGTGGACGGATGCGCGGACCGGGCGGACACCTGGATCAATGACGAACTGCGCAGACTCTATGCCCAACTGCACCACTCGGGCCGCGCCCATTCACTTGAGGTTTGGGAGGGCGAGGAGCTTGTCGGTGGCGTCTATGGAGTTGCCTTGGGTGCGGCATTTTTCGGGGAAAGCATGTTTTCGCGCCGTACCGATGCGTCAAAAATTGCGCTCGCCTATCTGGTCGACCGATTGCGCCAGACAGGTTTTCAACTGTTCGACACACAATTTCTGACGGCACATTTGGCTTCGTTGGGGGCGATCGAAATCCCCAGACAGCAATACCGCCAACTTCTGGATCAGGCCACTGCTGCCAGCGCAGATTTCACCGCCGAGGTGTGTCAGACCCCTCAGGGGGTGATACAACGGATTACCCAGACATCGTAGCGCGAGTGATCCAGGGCGTTGAGCGCCGGGGACGTGGCGATCATCCAGCCGTCGAACAGCTGGTCGGCCTTTCCCTTTTCCCAAATCGTAAGATAGGCAAACGCGTCACCGGTCGGGTTTTCAGACGGATACCGGCAATCACCCAAGGCGACATCCAAGCCGAAAACTTCGACCGTATCACCGGTCGGCACCTGCACGTCCACCGTCTGACCGCTGACCTTGTCCAGCCCGCGCAGCATGGCCCCCGGTCCCGAGGAAACCTTCTGCTGCGCGCCGGCCGTCGTCGCGGCCAACAGCAGCGCCATCAGGGCGGCACGCATCATTCGCTGCCATCCCCGGCCACAAACTTGACCAGCAACGAGATCAGGCTGACGGCTCCTTGCGTGTCTTCAATCTGATCGCCCGGCTCAAAATAGAACGGAGAACCGCCGGGCATGACCTCGACGAAGTTACCCCCCAGAAGGCCTTCGGACGAGATCACGATCGCGCTGTCATCCGGAATCTGGATGTTTTCGGCAACCGAAATCGTCGTATCGGCACGGTAGGTTTCAGGGTTCAACTCGACATCGGTCACGGTGCCGATCTTTACACCCGCGAGGCGCACATCCGTGCCCACCGCCACACCCTCAAGCGACCGAAAGGACGCCTCAAGGTGATAGCCCCCGTTTTCGCGCGACCAGCCCGTGGACTGGCTGGCATACACGCCAAACGCCAATGCACTGGCCAGCACGACACCGCCGACAAGAACTTCGGTCATGTTGTGGGTCGACATGTGGATCTCGCTTATTCCGGGCTCCAGGCTTCGTAGTCCTTGCGCTCGATCGGATCGGGACGGCGCAGGGACCCCGCCGGCACATAGGCCATCGCGGTGCCCGTCAGATTTTCCTGATGCGGCTTTTCCCACGCCTTGTGTGGCAATGGCTTGTCGGTCGGAGGCTCATCCCAGGTGCGGTGCAACCAGCCGTGCCATTCCGGGTCGATCCGGCTCGCCTCGGCCTCTCCATTGAAAATCACCCACCGTTTGCTGTCATCGGCGTTGCGATAAAACACGTTGCCCTGATCGTCCTCGCCCACCTTGATACCTTTGCGCGCAGTGTAGAGCTGCGTGTTCAGAGTGGCCCCGTTCCACCAGGTCACGGCCCGCAAAAGAGTGTTCAGGATTCCCATCGGCTGCCTCCGGCATTTCTGTCCATGCAGATATGGACCAAAGCCGAGCAGAGGTCCAGAGCCACAAAGAGCGCACCCATTACTTGGGCAAGAATGCGGTGACCTCGATTTCGATTCGGTATTTTGGATCAATCAACCCGCATTCGATCATCGTCGCAACAGGCGGGTTGGCACCGAACGTCTCAGCCAGGACCGGCCAGCACGCTTCAAATTCGCGGCGATCGGGCAGCATGTAAGTCACGCGCACCACGTCGGCAAAAGAGGCGCCCGCCTCTGCCAAAGCGTTGCCTATGATCGTCAGCGCCGAGCGGCATTGGTCGACGACGCCTTCGCCCTGCCCGACCGTTCCGGCAACATGGACCCAGCCACCCGCAACAACGGCTCGGCAGTAGCCGACCTTGGCTTCGAACTCACCGCCCGAGGAAATACGTTGGATCGTCATGGCACCCTCATATGAAAACGGCGCGGACTATGCCGCGCCGTATCTGCATTAAATTTCAAACAGTTCAGCCGGCAGATGCCGATTCCGGCGCAGCATCCGCATAGATGATCAGCGGCTGCGCCTCCGACGTCACGGCCTCTTCGTTCACGACCACCTTGGTCACGTTCTTCATGCCCGGCAGTTCGAACATCGTGTCCAAAAGAATGTCTTCCAAGATGGAACGCAGGCCGCGGGCACCGGTCTTGCGTTCGATCGCCTTTTTGGCAATCGCGACAAGCGCGTCGTCGGTAAAGTCCAGTTCGACGTTCTCCAACTCGAACAAACGCTGGTATTGCTTGACCAGCGCGTTCTTGGGCTTGGTCAGGATGGTGACAAGCGCGTCCTCATCCAGGTCCTCAAGCGTTGCCAGCACCGGCAGACGTCCAACGAATTCCGGGATCAACCCAAATTTCAGCAGATCCTCGGGCTCGAGATCCTGAAAGATTTCGCCCACACCGCGTTCGTCATTGTCGCGCACATCGGCGCCAAATCCCATAGCCGAGCCCTTGCCGCGCTGCGCGATGATCTTGTCCAGACCTGCAAAAGCGCCGCCGCAGATGAACAGGATGTTGGTGGTGTCCACCTGCAGGAATTCCTGCTGTGGGTGCTTGCGCCCGCCCTGCGGCGGAACGCTGGCCACGGTGCCTTCCATCAGCTTCAGCAGGGCCTGCTGCACACCCTCGCCCGACACGTCGCGGGTGATCGAGGGGTTTTCAGACTTACGAGTGATCTTGTCGACCTCGTCGATATAGACGATGCCGCGCTGCGCGCGCTCGACATTGTATTCGCTGGCCTGCAGAAGCTTGAGGATGATGTTCTCGACATCCTCGCCCACGTAACCGGCCTCGGTCAGCGTGGTCGCGTCAGCCATCGTGAACGGCACGTCCAGAATCCGCGCCAGCGTCTGCGCCAGCAAGGTCTTGCCGCACCCGGTGGGACCAATCAACAGAATGTTCGACTTGGCCAACTCGATGTCACCACCGGCCTTCTGCGCGTGGTTCAGGCGTTTGTAGTGGTTGTGCACGGCAACCGACAGGACACGCTTGGCCCGAGCCTGGCCGATGACATAGTCGTCCAGCACCTCGCAGATATCTTTGGGGGTGGGCACACCGTCGGAGGACTTCAGCCCGCTGGCTTTGGTTTCCTCGCGGATGATGTCCATGCACAGTTCGACGCATTCATCACAGATGAACACGGTCGGTCCAGCAATAAGCTTGCGCACCTCATGCTGGCTTTTTCCACAGAAGCTGCAGTAGAGCGTGTTCTTGCTGTCGCCGCCTGAATTCGTCGCCATGTTCTACCTTTCGGGCTCCATCCCTGCGGCCCGGATCCGGACCGCGCTTGCCGCCTGTCCGTGCAGCTTAGGCCAGCACCGGGGCAGCTACAATGTCAAAATCGCACCCCGCACCCGTGGGTGCGGGGTTTCCGCATCACGCTTCGGTCGGTTCGGATTTGGAGCGGCTTTCGACGATCTCGTCGATATGGCCCCACTCTTTTGCTTCCTCCGGGCTCATGAAATTGTCACGGTCCAAAGCCTTTTCAATGGCCTTTTTCGACTGTCCGGTATGCTTGGCATAGATATCGTACAAACGATCCTTCAGCTTCTGCGTTTCGGCCGCGTGAATCATGATGTCGCTGGCTTGACCTTGGTAACCGCCGCTGGGCTGGTGCACCATGATACGGCTGTTCGGCAACGAGAAGCGCATCCCCTTCTCTCCACCCGCCAGAAGGACCGACCCCATCGAGGCCGCCTGACCGATCACCAATGTCGAACATTTTGGCTTGATGTACTGCATTGTGTCGTAGATCGACAGACCGCTGGTCACGACACCGCCGGGCGAGTTGATGTAGATCGAGATTTCCTTGTTCGGATTCTCGGCTTCCAGATGCAGAAGCTGGGCTACGATCAGGTGGCTCATCCCGTCATGGATCGGGCCATTGATGAAGATGATCCGCTCCTTCAGCAGGCGCGAGAAGATGTCATAGGCCCTTTCGCCGCGGCTGGTCTGCTCAACGACCATCGGGACGAGCGTATTCATGTAGGTGTCAACTGGATCGAACATTCGGAACCTGCCTGCTTTGGTGTGAACCGGGACCATACCCGATGAGAAGTTACATGAGTCTTAGTGTTGCCTTCGGGGGCCTGCAAGGGGCAGCGGACACGCGACGCCTATTGGGAAATACGGATCAGTCCGCATCGTCGGGATGCCGCAAAACAGAGCGAACGACCGCGCAGAACGCAATTACCCGGCCGTTTTTGGGCCTCGCCGCCATTCACAGCGCTTTCATCACGCCATTTTGATCCATGCATATGGAAATATCTGATCATTCTGTATAGAGACCCAATTCGCTCAGGCGAAACTAACAAAGGGAACACCTGCCCCACACTCACCAAGGGGCCAACAAGGACAAGAAGATGGCACTTCCCCAACTTTCCGAAGACATCTCGCGCGACGACATGGACCGGATGGCCGCTAACGCAACCCGCGCTTCGAATTTTCTGAAAGCGATCAGCCACGAGGGCCGGTTGATGATCCTCTGTCATCTGGTATCCGGCGAAAAATCGGTGACCGAACTCGAGTCACTGCTGTCCGCCCGACAGGCCGCCGTTTCACAGCAACTGTCGCGGCTGCGCCTTGAGGGGCTGGTCACGCCCCGGCGCGAAGGCAAGGCGATCTACTATCGCCTTGCAGACGACAGGCCTCGCAAAATGCTGGAAACGGTGTACGAGTTGTTCTGCGACGAGGAATAAGTCAGAAAACCCATAGAATGGCGAAGGGCGCAACAGATCGTTGCGCCCTTCTTTGTTCACTAGTTGCCGCTGCAGGCCTGAAAACTTGCGGCCATTGCTCGCAACAGGTCCGGATACAGGGTTGGACCCGGCTCGAGCGCAACCCCGATCGGGTCAAGCACGAGGATTTGCACATCCATCCCCTCCGTCGCGGCGGAGATCAGACGGGTATCGTATTGCGGCTCGGAAAAAGCGCAATCAATGCCCTCTTCTTCAATCCGGGCTTTCAGCTCGGCCAGACGGGCCGGTCCGGGGGCAGACGCATCGCCAAGGCTCACTGTGCCCGAAGATGCCAGATCGAACCGGCGTTCGAAATACTGGTAGGCGTCGTGAAAGGTGACAAACCGCAGCTCTGACTGCGCCAGATCCGCCCATATCTCGGCTTCCAAAGCACTCAGGCCTTCAACCGCCTTGTCCGCATTGGCTTGGTACAGCGCAGCGTTATCCGGGTCCTTCTCTGACAGAGTTTCGGCAATTGCCTGCACCCAAACGCGCGCGTTTTCCGGGTCCAGCCAAGCATGCGGGTCTACACCGTCGTGGTCATGCCCGTGGTCATGGTCATGTGCATCGTGATCGGCGTGCTCTTCATGTTTTTCATGTTCATCGTGGTCCGCATGGTCGTCGTGACCTGCATGATCCTCGTGTTCATCGTGTGTCGCATGGTCATCATGGTCCGAATGATCGTCGTGCTCGTCGTGGTCTGCATGCTCCTCTTCTCCCTCATGATGATCGGCCACGTCGCGGAAATCGTGCTGCACAGTCCCTGCCACCTCCAGCAACTCAACCTGCGTCGCTCCCTCGGACAGGGCACCAAGTGGTCCCGTCATCCACGGGGTCAGTTCCGGGCCCACCCAAAAAACCACGTCCGCAGATTGCAACGCTCGCGCCTCGGACGGGCGCATGGCGTGGTCATGAGGAGAGGCTCCGGGCGGGATGATCAGGGAAGGCTCGGCAACACCGTCCATGACTTGGGCAACCAACGCGTGAACCGGTGCGATATCGACGGCAACGTTGGGCGCATCGGCCGCCGCCTTTCCGGCCAGCACGACGCCGGCCAGCAACAAGAATTTTCGGGACATGTCACCTCCTGAAATGATATGTTATTACATTGCTGGTCGGCTTGATATTGCCCACGTTATAACATATCAAGTCAAAAATTTCGGAGCGCACATGAGCACAGTAGGCTTCAGGCACCACAATCATAACCACTGCATGAAAACCGCGCTGAGCAAGGCCGAGGAAAAATGCGCCAACCAAAAGCTTCAGTTCACGGCGGTGCGCCGCCGCGTGTTGGAGATATTGTTGGAGCAGCACAAGGCAATGGGAGCTTATGACATTCTGGCTATTCTGTCGGCCGAAGGCATGGGGTCGCAACCTCCGGTGGCTTATCGTGCACTGGACTTCCTGGTGCAGCATGGGTTCGTGCACCGTATCGAGCAGATGAACGCCTATGCGGCCTGCGCCCACCCCACGCACGACCACGTGCCTGCGTTTCTGATTTGCCGGGCGTGCAAGGCCGTGGCCGAAACCGAAACCGAGCTGACTCAGGGCCGGCTTGGTGCTGCCGCCGACACATCAGGTTTCACCATAGAAAGGATCGTGGTCGAGGCCGAAGGTCTTTGCCCGGATTGCATTGGAACGCAGCCATGACGACCCCCCTCATTTCTCTACAGAACCTGTCGGTGCGCCTGGATGGCCGGCTCATTCTGGACAACGTATCAGCACAGATCGCCGCTGGTGAAATCGTCACCATTGTCGGCCCGAACGGTTCGGGAAAATCGACTCTGCTGCGCGCCATGATCGGAGCTGTTCCCGCGGCTCAGGGCACTGTTCGGCGCGCCCCGGGTTTGCGGATCGGCTATGTCCCCCAGAAACTTGCGCTGGACGCCGCCCTGCCGATGACTGTGCAACGATTCCTTGGTCTGCCGAAACGGGTTTCGGCCAGCAAGGCCAAAACCGCGCTTGAACTGGCCGGCGTGCCGGACTTGCGTGACAGACAGATGACCCGACTGTCCGGCGGTCAGTTTCAACGCGTCCTTCTGGCCCGCGCGCTGCTGGAAGAGCCTCAGGTGCTGCTGCTGGACGAAGCAACCCAGGGGCTTGATCAGCCCGGCGCAGCTGCCTTCTATGAACGCATTGAACAGGTTCGCACGGACCTCGGCTGCGCCATAGTCATGGTCAGCCATGACTTGCACGTCGTCATGGCCGCGTCGGATCGGGTTCTGTGCCTGAACGGGCATGTCTGCTGTGAAGGGGCACCCCACATGGTCGCAGACGCGCCGGAATATCGGGCGTTATTCGGCAGTGGAACACGGGGCACGATGGCCTTGTACCAACACAAGCACAG
Source organism: Ruegeria sp. CG8 (assembly GCF_056537165.1). Taxonomy (NCBI): domain Bacteria; kingdom Pseudomonadati; phylum Pseudomonadota; class Alphaproteobacteria; order Rhodobacterales; family Roseobacteraceae; genus Ruegeria; species Ruegeria sp. CG8. The sequence goes on from NZ_JBQFRA010000002.1 coordinate 667,378, forward strand.
TCATACCCACGATCACAATCACGCGCAGGATACGTCACACTGATGCTGGACGATTTCATGGTTCGCGCCGCCCTGGCAGGACTCGGTGTTTCGATCGCCGCGGCACCGCTGGGATGTTTTGTCGTCTGGCGGCGCATGGCCTATCTCGGAGAGGCCACCGCACATGCGGCCGTATTGGGTGTAGCGCTGGCGCTCAGCTTTTCTCTGCCGCTGCTGCCCGCAATCATTGCCGCTGCGCTTGCCATGGGCTTGTCGGTCAGCCTGCTGCGCGGTCGCGGTTACGCCATGGACACGCTTCTGGGTGTGATTGCACACACCGCACTGGCCGCCGGCTTGGTAACCGTGGCGTTGCTGTCCGATGTCCGACTGGACCTGAATGCCTTTTTGTTCGGCGATATCCTTGCCGTCACAAAGTCCGATCTGGCCACGATCTGGATCGGTGGCGCCACGATTTTGGCGCTGATGGTCTGGCGCTGGTCAGCCCTTCTGGTTTCGACACTCAACCCGGACTTGGCTCAGGCATCCGGGATCGATCCTAAACGAGAAGAACTATGGCTGACTCTGGCGATGGCACTGGCCGTTGCGGTCGCCATCAAAGTTGTCGGAATTCTTCTGATCGCGGCCCTGCTGGTCATTCCAGCGGCCGGAGCCCGCCCTTTGGCCCGCACCCCAGAAAGCATGGCTTTCACCGCTGCGATCATAGGCTCGACGGCGGCGTTGGGCGGACTGGGCGGTGCATATTGGGCGGATACACCCGCTGGACCAAGCATCGTTTGCGCGGCCGCGTTGATCTTTGTCGCGACGGCCATCCTTGGTCCCATCTTCCGCAAAGGCTGATCACCCAAAAAGGTTTGTCTGCATTGCCTGAATGGTGCTACCGATTGGTAGTCGACCAACCAAGGAGATATCGATGATCCGCACTATTCTGATCGGGCTGAGCCTTTTGGCCCTGACGGCCTGTGAAACCGCAAAAGGCGCGGGCAAAGACATCGAAAAAGCCGGCGACGCCATCCAGGGCGCGGCGACGGACGTTCAGGAAAGCCTCTGACACCCGTCAGCATCTAGCGGACAGCGGCGCAGCACTACCAACATATGGTTGAAAGTTCCGGGCGACCGGATTATTGTCCCTGCCACAGGTGCATAGACGCGGTAATGCATTACTGACACGACTGCGGGGTTCTTGTGCAATTGCGCAAGAACCCCGTTCCCGTTCTGACGGGCGGTGAGTGGAAGCCTGTACGAAACCGAAATCGGCAAAAGGAAAAGGCGCCAGGTGCGCAGACGCGGTCTTTGCATGTGCCCTTGCGGACACCCCTGACGCCTTGCCGGGTCGACACGCCCGAGGGACGCCCCGATCCAGTTGCTTCAGCCCCCGAGGGGACCTCGCTGCCGCAAAGCACCTGATGGCGCTCTGCCGCCCGCTCTGGCCTTCTGAGAAGCTGACCGCTCAAGCCGGGCTTGCGCCCCTCCTGACTGGTCACCTACCGGTAAGCCCTTGCAACCCGACGAAAATCCTAAGATCTGCCTGCGGTGCCAGGACCCCTGACCTTTGCGTCCCGCCTTGGATCGTGATGAACCTTGGCGATGTCTGAACCTTGGCACTCGCCCTCCCGTCCGGCAAGAAAATAGCACTGCAGCATGAAAATTAGCCGGGGATAAAATGTTGATATCCGACTGGAAGACGATGTGGATAAGTCGGGAAATGATGAAATCGGGCTGGGTTGCACTGGGAAAAGCCGAAGGCGGATTTCTCTCCGCTCAAATAGGCGATTTCTGCGGGTGCGAAGAGAAAATCCCGGCCCTCATGGCGGACCTGACGTGACAGATACGGGCATATCGCTCGAATCGACGTCGATGAATTGCCACACGCAACGGTGAACGAACGTGCAGCCCACAAATTGAGAAGCGTTCCGACCCGGACGAGGCAACCTACTACTCTCCGTCTCCCGCAAAATCGGGCAACGGCAACTACCCCCTACAACCGCCTGGGCCGGAAACGCTTCAGTTCACCTGTCGTTCCAGAACCGTGCTGTAGGTGGTTCCAGTCCGCAGGCTACGGAAATCCGCATAGATCTTGCCGTCCTCATACCGCGCATCGATCAGCGCGTTGACGCCCGAGGTCGGATCAGCGGCGGTTTCGACAATGCCGATCTTGCCCGAACCATCCTGGCTGATCGAGCCGGTGGCCTCGTACATCGTCCAGTCATCCATGGCATTGCGCCGCCACATGCTGGCCCCCCAGAACACGTTTTCGTGCTGCGCCTGGATCTCGAGCACCCATTCCGAGGTGTTGAACCGCGGCGCGGTGGCGGTGTTGGCGTTCGAGGGCGACACCGTTGTCTGGCTGGCCGTCCACGTGCCGCGCAGATCGGGCATGGCATCGGCCAGGGCGGCAGAGCCCATCGTCAATGTCGCGGCCACGGCGGCGGCGCTGGCGGTCATGTATCTGGTCATGAGCTCTCTCCCTGTGATCGGCGGGCCTTGCTGGCCTGCTGAACAGATTGGGAGGGCGCGCGGCCGTTACAACTTACCTAAGGGAAACTTCATGAAGGGTTCATGCGGCGCTCACCGACGGGCTCAGGCCCAGGCCAGCGCGGTGCCCGCGATGACGAGGGCAATGCCCAGCCCCTCGCGGTAGGAAAAGGACTCGCCGAACAGGAAGAATGAGGCGATGGCGATCAGCACCACCTCGGCCCCCAGAATGCCGGTATAGATGATGCCCAGCCGTTCGTCGCGCAGCGCGGCGAGTTCCAGCGTGGCGGCGGCCAGCAAAGTGGCGACGATCAGCAGCCCCAGCCCGAGGCCGGGGAGTTTCCACCAAAACTTCATCGAGATCATGGCCACGGAATAGAGACCCGCCGATCCAAGCGCGATGATGGGGATCATGGACATGGGGCCTCCGCCGCTGGTTTCCGTTGGGTCAACCTTAGCAGGTGCGGGTCGGCGGGGCTGTGAAGTGGGTTACATTGCGGAGAGGCCCCTCTCGGAAGCGGTCCGGCGGACCGTTTCAGGGCCGAACGGGCGAAGCCCCGGGGCGCAAACGCGTCGCCCGTTTTGCCGGAGGCAAACCTTCGGTTTGACGGGGGCGGGTCGGCGCGGCCCGGCGGTTCCGACCCGCTAGACGAACTGCCCTAAGACAAGCTGGCTATTAAAGCGAAATTGGATCAGCCACAAAAGCTTAAAGCACTCAGGCTGCAGATTTGATGAATGCGATTCCTTTTTGATTTTCTACTATTTTGATAACAGGTGCGTTTGCCAAACTGTGCATAAAGCAATGATGCACAGTCAAAACAAGATCCTGCAAATCGGTGTCATTCTCTAAGTACTCGACCGTAAGGCCAATTTCCTGGCATTCATCGAAATGGATGTGTCGGCTATGACTCTTGTTGCCCGTGAAATCTGTTAATCTCTCCACAATTTTTGAAGCTATTTCGGAAGCATTTTCCTGACCTTGCAACATGTTCGCCAGCAGTTCGCGTTCGACAAATTCTTTGGACCATTTCACGGCATTTTCGCATTTCGCCAAATAGGTAGGCGTATACTTGTTCAAAATGAACTGCCACCCAGCCAAACGTGATTGGTCTTGGTTTATTTGCCTAATTGCTTCCTCAAATTCTTCTTTGACTGCAGCAGCCGGGATTCCGGCTACCTGCGGATCAATTGGTCCGAGATTCGAATGCTTAGCCATGACAATAGACTTGCACGAACATGCAATCATTGTTCCTGCCGACATCGCAATTTGAGGTACGATTGCTCGAATATCGTTTCCAAACATCTGCCGCAGGTAGTGCACCAAAGACTCAGCAGCAGCGATGTCGCCACCTGGAGTGTGAAGTACAAGGTCCAGACCTTTTGTCCGGTCCAGTTGATGAACCGCCATCATGAACGCATTCCGGTCTTCGTCCTGAATTTCCATTCCGAACGAATAGGGCTTGGAAAGCCAACCTGAGTAGTAGGCTATTACATTGCGATTAGAATAGTCCGACAACGCCTTGAGGTGCCGACGCCTTACTATGTCTAGAGTGGATTTTTCAGAATTTGCCCGCTTCGCTTCTTCGTCGCGAAGTTCATCAAGTACTTGGCTCCAATTGGGCATTTCCAGACTCAACCTTACTGTGCGTTACATTGATGTGGGCTAGACTATACGTTGTAACACTCGGCGCAAGATCATAACCTGTCGGATACTGAAAAAACACTGGTTCTTCTAAGGGTTGCACTAAACCGGCTGCAATGAGCTTCCGAAATTCTGCTTCCATCGGACCGTCCTCCACCTGATCAGATTATTTTTTGTTTTGAAAACACTAACATCTAGTTAGCAAGCACATCAACCATCCATCTTCAACGCTGAAATAAACGCCTCCTGCGGGATGTCGACCTTCCCGAACTGGCGCATCTTCTTTTTACCGGCCTTCTGCTTTTCCAGCAGCTTCCGCTTCCGCGTGGCATCCCCGCCATAACACTTCGCGGTCACGTCCTTGCGCAGCGCGCTCAGGGTTTCGCGCGCGATGACCTTGCCGCCGATGGCCGCCTGGATCGGGATCTTGAACATGTGGCGCGGGATCAGCTCTTTCAGCTTTTCGCACATGGCGCGGCCGCGGGTCTCGGCGCGGTCGCGGTGGACCATGACCGACAGCGCGTCCACCGGCTCGTCATTCACAAGGATCGACATCTTGACCAGGCTGTCCTCGCGGTAGCCGGTCATCTGGTAGTCGAAGCTGGCATAGCCCTTGGTCACCGATTTCAGGCGGTCGTAGAAGTCGAAGACGACCTCGTTCAGCGGCAGGTCATAGACGACCATCGCGCGGCTGCCCGCATAGGTCAGGTCCATCTGGATGCCGCGGCGGTCTTGGCAGAGTTTCAGCACGTCGCCCAGGTATTCATCCGGCACCAGGATGGTGGCCTTGATGCGCGGTTCCTCGAGGTGGTCGACCTTGGACATGTCGGGCATGTCGGCGGGGTTGTGCAGCTCGATCATCTCGCCGTCTTTCATGTAGACGTGATAGATCACCGACGGCGCGGTGGTGATGAGCTCGATATCGTACTCGCGTTCGATGCGGTCGCGGATGACCTCGAGGTGCAGCAGGCCGAGGAAGCCGCAGCGGAAGCCAAAGCCCAGCGCGGCCGAGGTTTCCATCTCGAACGAGAAGCTGGCGTCGTTCAGAGCCAGTTTCTCGATCGCGTCGCGCAGGTCTTCGAATTCGGCGCTGTCCACGGGGAAGAGGCCGCAGAACACCACCGGCTGCGCGGGTTTGAAGCCCGGCAGAGCGGTTTCGGCACCGTTGCGATCATTGGTGATCGTGTCGCCCACGCGGGTGTCGCGCACCTGCTTGATGGACGCCGTGAGGAAGCCGATCTCACCCGGACCCAGCTGGTCGACCATCTGCATCTCGGGGCGGAAGACGCCGACGCGGTCGACATGGTGCAGGGTGCCGTTCGACATGAACTTGACCCGCATGCCCTTTTTCAGAACGCCGTCCATGATGCGGACCAGAACGATCACGCCCAGATAGGCGTCGTACCAGCTGTCCACCAGCATCGCCTTGAGCGGCGCGTCGCGCTCGCCCTTGGGCGCGGGCAGCTTGTGCACGATCGCCTCGAGCGTTTCGTGTATCCCCTCTCCCGTCTTGGCCGAGACGCGGATGGCGTCGGTGGCGTCGATACCGATCACGTCCTCGATCTGTTCGGCCACGCGGTCGCAGTCGGAGGCCGGCAGGTCGATCTTGTTCAGCACCGGCACGATCTCGTGGTCGGCGTCGATGGCCTGATAGACGTTGGCCAGGGTCTGCGCCTCGACCCCTTGCGTCGAGTCCACCACCAGCAGCGAGCCTTCGACCGCGCGCATGGAGCGCGAGACTTCATAGGCGAAGTCCACGTGGCCGGGGGTGTCGATCAGGTTCAGCACGTACTTTTCGCCATTGTCGGCGGTATAGTCGATGCGGACCGTGTTGGCCTTGATGGTGATGCCGCGTTCGCGCTCGATATCCATGCTGTCGAGCAGCTGTTCCTTCATGTCGCGATCCTGCACCGTTCCGGTCTCTTGGATGAGCCGGTCGGCAAGGGTGGATTTGCCATGGTCGATATGCGCGACGATGGAGAAATTGCGGATATGAGCGAGGTCTGTCATAGCGTCGGGATATGGTTCGAAATCGGGCGCTGGTCAAGGTGAGACAGCACGTCGGACGCCCCATATTTCAGCGCTATGAGGCCACGACGCTGCGGTTGGCTTCGTTCCAAGCCCTCAGCTGCATTCAGGCGACCGTACGTAGACAGAACTCGGCCGTGTTGCACCGTCCAAAACGGGGTTCGAAGGGCATGCCACGGCCGACCATAGTGCCAACCGCGGCACTTTCGACTCAGGTACGGAGTTTCTGAAAGCAAATTGTTGAACGGCAGGAAAACTTGGGCGATACTGCGCCGCAAGCCGAGAGGGACAAAAGACTCCTCCGGGCAGGCAAAACGAGGCATGAGCATGAAACAGTTCCTCATTATCGCGCTATGCGCCACGTCGCTGACCACTTTGGCCCCGGCCACGACCGAAGCGGCGCAGATCAAACGTGCATGTTTGGCGTCCGACCGTTCGGCTGCGACACGCGATAGATGCAAGTGCATCCAGCGGGTGGCCGATCAGGCTTTGACCAACAAAGACCAGAAAACCGTGGCCAAGTGGTTCACCGACCCGCATCAGGCCCAAGAGCTGAAGATGTCGAAATCCGCCCGCGATGACGCGCTGTGGGAGCGGTATCAGAACTTTGGCCGCATGGCGCAGGCGATCTGCAGCTGACGCTGACCGCGATCCTTGACCTGACCCGCCCTGCGCCTCAGTAATGGCGCAGTGAAAGGGAAATCTTATGGTGACGAAAGGGTTGACCCTGCGCGGTCTCGAGGTGTTCGAGGCCTTGGCGCGGACCGGTTCGGTGGCGCAGGCTGCCGAGATTACCGGACTCAGCCAGCCATCGGTCAGCCAGCAGTTGCGCAATCTCGAGAATGCTCTGGGCACGGACCTGGTGGATCACGGGCGCAGACCCATGCGCCTGACCCAAGCCGGGCGCAGCTTTCTGGCGCGGGCCGAATCCGTACTGGCCGAGTTGCAGATGGCCCAAAGCGAGCTGTCTGTCATGGACCTGGGTCATCTGAGCACGCTTTCGATCGGCCTGATCGACGATTTCGACAATGACCTGACCCCGCGCCTTGCCACGTTGCTGGCCGACAGCCTGACACGCTCCAAGTTCAAACTCATAACCCTCCCCAGCCTTGAGATTTTCGAGGCGCTGGCTTCGCAACGTCTGCATCTGGCGGTTTCGGCCCATAGCGGCGAGGTGCTGGAAGGCGTGGTGGAGTACCCTTTGGTACAGGATCCTTTCATTCTGGTCGCGCCGAAGGGCGGTGTGGCCAATGGGGGCGTAGAGGCCGCTTTGCAGACCCTGCCCTTTCTGCGCTATGCGCGGGAACAGTTGATCAGCCGGCAAATCGAAAGCCACTTGGCGCGGCAACAGCTGCAGTTCGAAGAGCGGTTCGAGATCGGGTCGCACTTGGCACTGATGGCGATGGTGGCGCGCGGCCTTGGCTGGGCGATCACCACGCCGTTGGGATACATGCGGGCAGCCCGCTTCCACGAAGGCATGGATGTCTACCCGGCTCCGTTCGGAGAGTTCTCGCGCACTATTTCCCTGTTCACGCGGTCTGACTGGTCAGATCAGGTTCCGCGCGAAGTCGCGGGCATGACGCGCCGTTTGATGCAAAGCCAGATGATCGAACCAGCCCTTTCCCGCCTGCCCTGGTTGTCCGGTCAGTTGAAGGTGATCGGCGGCTAGCCGTCCAGATATGCCACCAACCCATCCACGGCGGCTTCGATGAGCTCCAGCGCCCCGTCGAAATCACGGGTATAGTAGGGGTCGGGCACATGATCGGCGCCGGTGTGGGGCGCAAAATCGGTCAACAAGCGTACGGGTGTAGGATTGTCGGCCGGGCGCAAAGCCTCGATCTTGGCGATGTTTTCGCTGCCCATACCGATGATTAGGTCAAACCTGTCGAAATCGGACACCGCAAACTGGCGCGCGCGCAGACCGCTCAGCTCCAGCCCTCGGTTGCGAGCCGCGTGTTGCATCGGCGCATAGGGTGGATCCCCGACATGCCAGTCGGACGTTCCGGCACTGTCGCAGACATGATGAGGCGCCCTGACACGGAAAACACCTTCGGCAGCAGGGGACCGGCAGATGTTGCCGAGGCAGACAAACAGGATACGCTGTGACATGGCTCGGGTTTAGCGTGTGGAGGGCGAATGGAAAAGATCGTGATTTTGACCGGAGCCGGGATTTCGGCGGAAAGCGGTTTGGGCACCTTTCGCGATGAAGGCGGATTGTGGGCCCAGCACCGGATCGAAGACGTGGCGACACCCGAAGGTTTTGCCCGAAACCCTGCCCTTGTTCATGGCTTCTACAATGCGCGCCGGGTGCAGGCGGGTGGCGCCGACCCAAATGCAGCCCACACAGCACTGGCCCGGCTTCAGCGCGACTGGCCGGGAGAAGTGGTGATCGTAACGCAGAACGTGGACAGCCTGCACGAAGCCGGAGGTGCGACCAGGGTTATCCACATGCACGGCATCCTGTCCGGCGCGCTTTGCGCCTCTTGCGGGCATCGCTGGACTGCGCCAGCGGAAATGTCCGTGGGCGAACCGTGCCCCGCCTGCCGCGCGGCAACCGCCCGACCCGACATCGTGTGGTTCGGCGAAATGCCTTACCACATGGATCAGATTTACGACCATCTGGCACAGGCCGGGATATTCGCCGCCATCGGAACCTCTGGCCAAGTCTACCCGGCTGCGGCCTTCGTGCACGAAGCCATAGCTGCGGGCGCACAGACGGTCGAATTGAACCTCGAGCCTTCGGTTGGTGCATCCAGCTTCGATCAGACGCTGCTTGGCCCCGCCACCCAGATCGTGCCACGCTGGGTCGATGACTTGCTGGGCCGCAGGTGACACGGATCATTCTGCTGGGCTAAGCTGAAAGAACCTGAACCAGGAGAAACAGATGACCGAGCCTGAAGCCCCCCGTGGCGAAATCGTTGACGACGAAGGCATCGACAGCCGCGAAGCGCTGGGCGACACCCTTGCGGATCTGTGGTGGACGTTCCTGCTGCGCGGATTGCTTGCGGGGGCCGTTGGCGTCGCCGCGCTGTTCTGGCCAACGGGCAGCATCGCTCTTTTGCTGCGGCTGGTAGGGGTGCTGCTGATCCTCGATGGCGGCCTGACCCTGCTTGGCTTTGGGCGGCGGGGACTGATCGGAGGCGCGGGTATCGGGGCGGTCTTGATTGGGCTGGTCTTTTTGATCTGGCCGGAAGGCACAGCACGTCTGACGTTCTTTCTGCTGGGCGCCTGGGCGTTGATCATCGGGATCGGCTCGCTGATTTCGTTGGGCCAGATGCATCAGCTGGACCCAGAACGTGCGACCGTCCGGAACTCGGGCATCGTGGCTCTTATCATCGGGCTGGTGCTGATCTTCTGGCCCGGAAGCGGCGTTGTCGCACTGGGCTGGGCAATCGCATTCTCCGCCTTGGCCTTTGCCGGCGTCATGCTGTTCATGGCCGCACGTTTCAAACGGGCCGGAGAACGGGTTTCGATGCGCGTGGTCAACAAGTGAAGAACAACGCTGATCGGCAGTTGAAACGCGAACAGGCCGGGGCTTGACCCGGCCTGACGCATGGATGACGGCCGCATCGCGGCCCGAAGACAGGCGTTCTGTTAGTTCGAGTGCTTCATTTGCCCGTGGCCGTCTTTCCGTTCCAGGTCCACGGGAATCTCGACAACGACCTCACCGGCCTGCTCAAAAACCAAAGTGACGGGTATGGTTGCGCCCTGCTCAAACGGCTGCTTGAGCCCCATGAACATCACATGGTCCCCGCCCCGCTGCAGCATATGCGCCTCGCCAGCGGCGATCGAAAAACCTTCCTCGACTTCCATCATCTTGGCCACGCCGTTGTCGTCGATCTTGTGCGTATGCAGCTCGACTCGTGCAGCGATATCGGATTTGACAGCGACGAGTTGATCATCGGTGTCGCCTGAATTGCGGATCATCATGAAGGCCGCACCAGCCTTGGCATTGGCCCCCGAGGATCGGGCGTAGGCATCCTCAACCGAGATCACACTTTCCGCATGGGCGGCGGTGGACATGATTGCAGCGACGAAAATAGCGGGCAGGATTGATTTGAAGGGCATCTCGCCTCTCCTTTTTGACTGTCTGATTGTATTGCGAAGGGTCTCAGACAGGGGCCGGCGGCGCGCGCGCCGGTCGCTGCGGGATCGGAGCCGCAACAAGGCTGTCGGAACGCAACGGTATGTCAGACTTTGCCCGCTCGGGCCCTTTCGGTGCCGGCAAAGGGGTATCCAGAACCGCACCCAGCAAGTTGAGCGCATAGTCGGGACAGAAATGAGGTGGTTTGGTGGGCTGGCCGTGCTCGTCCATATAGACAACCACAGGACCGTTCCCGGTGCAAAGCACCATTTGACCGACCGCCGCATTCAATCCCCGTGACGCCGCAAAACCCTGGCCTGTCAGAACCAGCATCAGCGACAGTAGCAACGGCAACACGAGGCGATAGGATCGGGTCATCTTGGCAAAGGTTTAGGCCCGATCGGAAACGGACTTCAAGTGCCTTCGTGAACGCTGAGACAGTTTGGCGCGAACCAAGGAAAAGGGCCGGCCTGACCGGCCGACCCCTGAATTTGCTTTGATCGTGACTTTCAAAGAATTCCGCGATCATCCGGACCGGTGTTGAGACCGGTATGCAGCCGGTTCACCCGCCGCTGCATCCGCGCACAGCTGGAAAATGACCCGACCAGAAGAGTCGAAAGGAAGGAAATAATAATTGAAGTATTCGCAGACATTACCACACTCCGCCGTAGAATAACCGCATACATAAAACAGATTCAAAACCCTGTATGTGAACAAAGTCACGCAGTCGCGTCCTTCTGCGTTCCGCACCGACACCGCGTGCGACACCAGTCCAACGGCAAAGTGATCGGGACGGTCTGGTTTGGGCGGAAATTCAGGCGTAGATCGTGGTCATGCCACTCAAAGCGCACACAGAAATTCAGTTCCTCAGGCTGCCGCAGATTGAGCCGGCTGAAATCGCACGGCACATGTCTGATCCCCGCGTCGCTCGGCATCTGCCTTTGCTGACGGGGCCCTGGGACATCGCGATGGCGCGGGCTTTCATAGACGCAAAAGAGGCCTGTTGGCAACGCGACGGGCTTGGGCACTGGGCGATCACGTCCGGCGGTTGCTATGTCGGCTGGGGCGGCTTCCAGCGTGAAGGCAGTGAATGGGATTTCGGCCTGGTCCTGACGGCGGATGCCTTCGGTCTGGGCACGCGCATCACCCGCAAGGCCATCGCATTCGCCCGAGCCGATGAACGTATTCCCTATGTCACTTTTCTGCTTCTACCGTCCCGCCGCAATCTCTCTGCGCTACGGCGCATCGGCGCGCGTTACGTCGGTCCGGTGACTCATTCCGGCGCGCAGTTCCTGAAATACAGGCTTGAGACAGGTTGAGGACCCACAGACAAACGAAAAGCCCCTGCACCAACGGGTACAGGGGCCACGAAACAGTCTTTGGGAAAATCAGGCCGAGGCTTGCGCCTTGGCGATTTCCTTTTTCACTTTCAGCGCGTTGGCGGACAGCTCTTCGTCCTTGGCTTTTGCCAGGAACGCGTCCAGACCACCACGGTGATCGACCGAGCGCAGCGCGGCGGCCGAGATGCGCAGCTTGACGCCACGACCCAGGGTTTCCGACTGCAGGGTCACGTCGTTCAGGTTGGGCAGAAAACGACGACGAGTTCTGTTTTTGGCGTGGCTGACATTGTTGCCAGTCATCGGGCCTTTTCCGGTCAGTTCGCAACGGCGCGACATGGTTTCTTCCTTTGTTTCTGGAGGCCGGGCATAAATCCGCAGCCAAATCACAAGGGGCACAACCCGAAGTCGCGCCCGAAAACTGGTTGGATGCGTTTAGTGGGAATCGCCGGAAGGGTCAAGACAGCAGCTGCGAAATCTTTCCTTGCCAATAAATGGTCCTGAAACGGCTCAGACATCAACAAGCAAAGGCCTGTGATTTTTGAGGTGACGAGCAATCAGACGGGTCTGCTGATGGTTTATCGGGATCAACCTTGCGGGTTCGGATTCGTGGTTCTCATCAGCCAGTTCCGGAAAAATCGCAAGGATTTCAGTCCTTGCCGCGGGTCCCAGAGATTTCAGCGCCTCGGGGCCGGTATACAGGCTTTCGGTCGGCGCGGATTCCGCAAACAGGATCTCGTGCCGGTCGAACAGCAGATGGAAATACTCGATGCTGTCGACCGTGCAATCAACGAAGATCCCCGGCAGCGCCGTCAGCTTGATTGCGGGAATCAGAACTTGATACCGACCGAACATGCGTTGCGCGATGCGAGAACCGACCATCATGCGGTGCTGGCGGGAAACCATCAGGTCCCGCGTGGGCAGCCCTGCCCCCAAAGCCCCGGCGCAAATACGGACGGGGCGCAGTTTCGGATTGGCCCTCAGATCAACCGCATCAAACCTGCGCCGACCGATCCAGCGGATGGATTGGTTGCCGCTCTCGACCGTACAGATCAGGTCACCGGTGCGCAGGTCTTGCACCTGTACCGGGCCGCGGTCAGTCAGAATGCTCGTGCCAGCGGTAAAGCAGGGAACGCCGGATCCATTTTCAAATGCGGAATAGGTGACTGTAATACCCGACGGCAGGGTGAAACTGCCGCTGGTCAACGAATAGCTGGTGCCGGCAGACACGGTAAATGTCCCGAATGAGCTGTCGTTGACCACGGTTCCTGCGGGCAGGTTCAGCGTGTCGGTACCACTGCCACCGCGCACGTCGCCGGACACGCTGGTGCTGCGGAAGTTCAGAACATCATTTCCACCGCCCAGACGGATATTACCAATGACCGAGCCTTGCAGCGTGACCGTGTCGTCGTCTGATCCGGCTCTTACCTGACCGCCGATCGTGCTGCCGATCACCGTGATCGTATCGATCCCGGCATTTCCACGGACACTGCCAGAGATGGTACTGTTGGTGACAGTGATGATGTCGTTGCCGCCGCGCGCGCGGATATCATCAATTGGCGTACCCTGAGGGGTGCCGTTCAGCGTACCGTTGTCATTGGTGACATCGATATCGTCATCGCCGTTTGTCCCAAAGATATCGGGCATAAGAGGCGGGTCCTGTTTCTCCGCTTGGTCACGTCCAGCCAGCTGCGCTCCGGTTTTTCTATGTGCTGGGCACCACAACCAAGGATTTCACCTGCACTCAGGCTACAGAACTCTTGGGCGTTGCGCCAAGTTTTCCTGTCCGCGCGGGCAATGGTGTTACCCGGATGCAAGAGTCCGCAACATCCGCTCGGCCGCCACCGAGGGGCTGAGCCGCCCAGAACCGACCTCGGCGCCCAGCCGGTCCATCTCGGATCGGGCCTGCGGGGTCTCCAGCTTGGCGAGCAGCGCGTGACGCACCTCCTGGTCGAACCAGTAGCGGGCCTGCTCGGCGCGATTGGCGTCCCAATGGCCATTCTGTTTGCGCCAATCGGCCAAGGCCTGCATTTCGGCCCAGGCCTGGTCCAGGCCGTGTTCCTCGACCGCTGAAACGGTCATCGCCTTGGGAAAGCCCTCGGGGTCCTGCGGGCGTTTGCGCAGCAGGCGCAGCGCCCCGGCATAGTCGGCGCAGGTGCGGGTGGCCGTCGCTTTCAGGTCGCCGTCGGCCTTGTTCACAAGGATCATGTCGGCCATCTCCATGATGCCGCGCTTGACGCCCTGCAATTCATCCCCGCCGGCCGGGGCCAGCAGCAGCAGGAAAAGGTCGGACATTTCCGACACCACGGTCTCCGACTGGCCCACGCCCACCGTTTCGATCAGCACCACGTCGAACCCGGCCGCCTCGCACAGGGCGATGGCCTCGCGCGTGCGGCGGGCGACGCCGCCCAGATGGCTCTGGCTGGGTGAGGGGCGGATGAAGGCGTTCGGCTCGCGGCTGAGGCGTTCCATCCGGGTCTTGTCGCCCAGGATCGAGCCGCCCGACCGGGCCGAGCTGGGATCGACCGCCAGAACCGCCACCCGCAGCCCCTGCCCGATCAGCATCATGCCGAAGCTTTCAATGAAGGTGGATTTGCCCACCCCCGGCGTTCCCGACAACCCGATGCGCAGCGCCTGCCGCCCGGCACCCGACAGCGCCTCGAGCAGCTGCGCCGTCTGGGCGCGGTGATCGGCGCGGGTGCTTTCGACAAGGGTGATCGCGCGGGCCAGCGCCCGGCGGTCGCCCTTGAGGATCCTGTCGGCAAGCTCGGCTGTAGTCATGGGCGCGGTCCTTCGTCGAAATCTGCCCTAGATGACGGGGATGGGCCGGGTTTGTCCAGTACCGCCGGGCACGGGATTTGACGCAGGCGTTCTGGACCTTGGCCGAGGCTTTGGCGATAAGGCGGCATGACCCGTCTACCGATCGACGATGCCCTGCCCGACCTGATCGCCGCGCTGCGCACACGCGGCCGCGCGGTGCTGCAGGCCCCGCCCGGCGCCGGCAAGACCACGCGCGTGCCTCTGGCGATGCGCGACGCCGGCCTGTGCGACGGGCGGATCGTGATGCTGGAACCGCGGCGGCTGGCCGCCCGCGCCGCTGCCGAACGCATGGCCGAGACACTGGGCGAACGCGCGGGCCAGACCGTCGGCTATCGCGTGCGGGGCGAGACGAAAGTGTCGAATGCCACCCGGATCGAGGTGGTGACCGAAGGCATCCTGACCCGGATGCTGCAGTCCGAGCCCGATCTGCCCGGTGTTGGGGCGGTGATCTTCGACGAATTCCACGAACGATCTTTGAACGCCGATCTGGGGCTGGCCCTGTGCCTAGAGGTCGCCGGTGCGCTGCGCGACGACCTGATCCTGCTGGCGATGTCGGCCACGCTGGATGCCGATCCGGTGGCGCGGTTGATGGACGCGCCGCTGGTGACATCCGAGGGGCGCAGTTTTCCGGTTCAGACCCGCTGGCTGGACCGCCCGCTTGGCCTCCAGACGCGGCGGCTGGATGCGTTGGTCGATCTGGTGGTGCAGGCCGAGCGCGAGACCCGCGCCACCGGCGGCGGTATTCTGGTGTTTCTGCCGGGCGAGGGCGAAATCCGCCGGGCCGAGACCGCGCTGGCCGGGCGGCTGCCCGGCGATTGTACGATCCGGCCGTTGTTCGGCGCCCTGCCCTTTGCCGCCCAGCGCGCCGCCCTTGCGCCGGTCGAGACCGGACGCAAGGTGGTGCTAGCCACCTCGATCGCCGAGACCTCGCTGACCATTCCGGACATCCGGGTGGTGGTGGACATGGGTCAGGCTCGCCGCGCGCGGTTCGATCCGGGCTCGGGCATGTCGCGCCTAGTGACCGAGCGCGTCACCCGCGCCGAGGCGACCCAACGCGCGGGCCGCGCGGGCCGCGTGGCCGAAGGGCTGTGCTATCGCCTGTGGTCGAAGGGTGAGGAAGGCGCCCTGCCCGCCTTTCCACCCGCCGAGATCGAAGCCGCCGACCTGACAGGCCTTGCGCTGGAACTGGCCCTGTGGGGGGCCGAGCCGCAGGATCTGGCCTTTCTGACACCCCCGCCCGAGGGGGCGCTGGCCGAGGCGCGCGCGCTGCTGCGGATGCTGGGCGCGCTGGACGGCAAGGGCCGGATCACCGAACATGGCCGCGCACTGGCTGGTCTGCCGCTGCATCCGCGGCTGGGGCACATGCTGGTCACGGCCGGCGCGCAGGCCGCTCCGCTTGCCGCCCTGATGGCCGAGCGCGACCCGTTGAAGGGCGCGCCGGTGGACCTGTCGCTGCGACTCGAGGCGCTGCGCGATCCGCGCGCCTATCAGCGCAACCGGGTCTGGCCCGCCAATCCCGGCGTTCTGGACCGAATCCGGTCCGAGGCGAAACGGCTACGCGGCCAGATCAAGACCGAAGGCGACCCGCTGAGCCCGGCGGCGATGGCCGCACTGGCCTATCCCGACCGGGTCGGCCAGCGGCGCAAGGGCGACGCGCCACGCTATATGCTGTCGGGCGGCAAGGGTGTGGTGATGGACCCCGGCGATCCGCTGGCCGCGGCCCCGTATCTGGTGGCCATCGACACGGACGGCAACCCGCGCGAGGCCCGGCTGCGCATGGCCGCGCAGATCACCGAGGCCGAGATCCGCGCGTTGTTCGCCGACCAGATCGAATGGGTCGAGGCCTGCGCCTGGTCGAAACGGGACCGCCGGGTGGTGGCCCGGCGGCAGGAACGGTTCAGGGCGCTGGTGTTGGATGACCGCATCTGGAAGGACGTGCCCGACGAGTCCGTGGCCCGCGCGATGCTGGACGGCGTGCGCGATCTGGGCCTGCGGCTGGAGGGCAAGGCCACGCGACTGGCTGCGCGGGTCGAGCTGGTGCGGGCGGCGGGCGTCGACCTGCCGGACTTTTCGGAAAACGGTCTGATGGACACGCTTGAGGACTGGCTGCTGCCGATGCTGACCGGCGTGCGCAACGCCGAGGATTGGAAGCGGTTCGACCTGCTGCCCGCCCTTCAGGCGCGGCTGAGTTGGGACCAGATGCAGGAACTGGACCGCCGCGCGCCCCCGGCCTTCGTCACGCCGCTGGGGCGCAAGGTCCCGATCGACTATGGCAAGGCGGTGCCCGAAATCGCCGTTCGCCTTCAGGAGATGTTCGGGGTCACGCGGCACCCGATGGTGGGCGGCGAGCCGCTGAAGATCACCCTTCTGTCCCCCGCGCAACGCCCGATCCAGATCACCCGCGACTTGCCGGGGTTCTGGGCCGGGTCCTATGCCGATGTGCGCAAGGACATGCGCGCGCAATATCCCAAGCACCCCTGGCCCGAGGACCCGACCCAGGCCGACCCGACCCTGCGGGCCAAACGCAGGGGTGCTTGAATACCGTCTGTCAGATTGATATCTCTCGCCGTCTGGAAGGCAGAACAACAAAAAAAACGGCAGGCACCCGCAATGACATGGCTGCACAAATTCTGGGAGGGGGTCCTGAAACCCCTGTTTCAGCGTCCGCGCCACGTGCAGTTCGCGGCGCTGTGCACCCGTGGCGATGGCCCCGATACGCAGGTGCTGCTGGTCACCAGCCGGGACACCGGGCGGTGGATCATCCCCAAGGGCTGGCCGATTGACGGGCTGAACGGGGCCGAAGCCGCAGCGCAGGAGGCCTGGGAAGAGGCCGGCGTGCGCAACGCCGAGGTCGATCCAGAGCCGGTCGGCAGCTACTGCTACGGCAAGGTCCGCAAAAGCGGCGCGATCGATCCGGTCTGCACCACTGTTTATCGGCTGCGGGTCACCGACCTGGCCGATGAATTTCCCGAAATGCACGAACGCACCCGCGAGTGGGTCTCGCCGCAAGAGGCGTCTGAACGCGTCCATGAACCAGAGCTGAAAAAGCTGCTGTTGCGGATCTAACCGCCGGTACCGCTCAGCCCGGCACGGATCTGATCGGGGGTCAGCGGACCCGTCTCGCCCCGCGTGATCAGCCCGGCCACCCGATCGCAGATCGGGGTCGGCGTGCCGGTTTCGCGGCCCAGGCGAATGATCTCACCCTGCAGGCTGTCAATTTCGGTCGGACGACCGGCATCCAGATCATAGGCCATCGAGGTGCGCGCGGCGGGGTCGATCGTCAGCATCCGCGCCGCGATGCGCGAAAACAGCGGCGTGGGCAGGCGCAGGATATGCGGCGTCATCCAGGCCGGCAGCGGCGTGGTCGAGGCCACGGGATGCCCGGAGGCGGCCAGAACCGCCAGCGCCTCGGCCATCTGATCGGCCATCAGGCGGCGCCAGTCGCGGTTCAACAGCTGTTCGCGCAGGGTCAGGCCCGACAGCGCGTTCAGAGCATTGTTGAGGTTGATGACCAGCTTGCCCCATTGCACCGCCTCGATCCCATCGGTTTCGGTGACGGGCAGATCGGGCGAGGACAGGCGGCGGGCCAGAGTGCCAAGGCCGGACTGGATCACGATGTCGCCGGATGTCGCGCGATGCCAGGTGGCCGGACCGGCAGGCACAACGTTGAACGGCACCATCCCGGCGCGCACGTCCCGCCCGGGCAGCGCGGTGTGCAGGGTGCGGGCGTTTTCCATCCCGTTCTGCAACGAAATGACCGGGGCCGCAGCCGGGGTGTGCGCGGCGATCAGGCGGGCCATCTCGGCGGTGGCGCCGGTTTTTACCGTGACCAGAACCAGATCGGCGTCGGACAGGCAGGCCGGGTCATCGGACAGGGTCAGACGGTCGGCGGGGATCGTTTTGCGCATGCCGGAATAGTCAGTCACGGTCAGCTCGTTCTGCCGGATCGAGTCCAGCACCCGCGCCCGGCCCAGCAGCGTAACGTCATGCCCGGCATCGGCCAACAGCCCCCCGCAATAGCATCCGATGCTGCCCGCGCCCGCGATCACCAGTTTCATGCCGTCCCCTTCCCGTTTGCCGTCAAGGATCGCCGGTATCGCACGGGCGGGCAAGCCGGGCGGGCGCTGACGTCGCGTTCAGCGCGCGCGCCGGGGTTTGGTGCGTTCCAGTTCGGGAGTGATCGGAATGAAATCGTCTTCGTCCCCCGGCGGCAAGTGGAAGGCGCCGTTGGCCCAATCGGCGGATTTCCATTCGCGGATCGCCGTTTCGATCTTGTCCTTCGAAGACGAGACGAAGTTCCACCAGATATACCGATCCTCATTCATCGTGGCCCCGCCCAGCAGCATCAGCCGCGCCCCCGCCGGCCCGGCCGTCACCGACAGGCGGTCACCCGGGCGGAAGACCATCATGCGGCCTTCCTCGAACCGGTCACCCGCGATCTCGACCGAGCCCTGGGTGACGTAGACGCCCCGATCCTCATGATCGTCGGGCAGCGGAAACGCGGCGCCGGGATCCAGTTGCACGTCCAGATAGAAGATTTCAGACAGCATCGTGACCGGGCTGGTTTCCCCATAGGCCGAGCCGAGGATCAGCCGGGCGCTGACACCGGCATCCTGGATATGCGGCAACGCGCTCTGCTTGTGATGTTCAAAATCGGGGGCCATGTCTTCGTGCGCTTCGGGCAGCGCGATCCAGGTCTGGATGCCGAACAGGCTGTGCCGCTTGGCGCGGGTTTCGGCGCTGGTGCGTTCGGAATGGGTGACGCCGCGGCCCGCGACCATCCAGTTGACCTCGCCGGGATAGATCATCTGATGGGTGCCAAGGCTGTCGCGATGTTCAAACTCGCCCTGGTACAGGTAGGTGACCGTGCCCAGCCCGATATGCGGATGCGGGCGTACGTCGATGCCGCCATCGGTGATGAACTCGGCCGGTCCCATCTGGTCGAAGAAGATGAAGGGTCCCACCAACTGACGCTTGACCGAGGGCAGCGCGCGGCGCACCTCGAACCCGCCCAGATCGCGGGCGCGCGGGATGATCAGGGTTTCCAGCGCCGAACCTTCGCTGACGCATTCGGGGCTGTGGGTGGGGTTCCAGCTCATGTCGGCCTCCAATTCGGTGCGGCGGGATGTTCACCCTTGCCAATCTAGCGCAAAATACCAGCGGACAAAGTGCATCTGCGCACAGACAGGCTGCGCCCCGGATCAGTCCTGTGCGCGGGGCCAGAGCTGCGGGAAAAACGGGCCGGCGATCCGGTCGCCCTCGGCATAGCCGGCGGCTTCAAACTGCGCCCGCTCCTCCTTGGCCCAATCGCCGCGATACCGGATCAACCCGTCCGGCCCGGTCATGCGCAGGGTGAAGCGGCGCACGGTTTCCGTGGGCGTGACCGAGGACAGCCCCCCGTGCAGCGTGCGCATGTCGAAATAGATGCAGTCGCCCAGGTCCATATCCCATTGCAGCAGGTCATAAGCGCCGGGGTCGGCATTCACGTCCGGTGGCGGGTGATAGGTGCGGCCTGCAACCTGCGTGGGTTCATAACTGGGGTGCCCGTCGGCGAACCGCACCCGCATGAACAGCTTGTCCCACAGGTGCGAGCCGCGCACTAAGGCGATCCCGTTGTCCTTGCTGACCGGTTCAAGCGGCAGCCACAGCACGCACATCGAGCCTTCGAAATCGAAATAGGACAGGTCCTGATGGAATGGCGGGCGCGAGGTCGATCCGGCCTCGCGCAGGAACCAGTTGTCCATCACCAGATTGATCGGCGCGGCGCCCAGCAATTCGGACGCGATCGGCGCGCAGGGCGAGTTGCGGACGAATTCCTCGAACTGGGGGATCTTGCTCCAGGCCCAGTAATCCTCGAGATAGGCGGGCGCGTCCGGGTCCTTGGTGTGGCAGGTGAAGTTCTCGGTCGGGGTCTGCAGATCGGCGTCGATGCCCGCGCGCAGCAACTCAAGCCAGTCCGCGCTGAATTTCTGGCGCAGCACCACCGCGCCATCGCGGCGGAAGGCGGTGATTTCATCCTTGGTCAGCAGGTTGGCATCTGTCATCGGCTTCCCCCTTGGTGACGCAACCAGAAGGATCGCACCCGAAAGGCGCAGGCGTCAAAGACTTTTGCCGCCTCGGTCAATTCCACGCGCTTTCGTGCGCTGGTTGGTCGGATTTTGCCCGGAACGCTCGGAATGAGCCGTGATCGTGCTATTCTTCCACTGTGGCGGTTGGAATAGCTGCCGGGTCAGCACAGGAGAGGATTCGATGCCCGGAGATTCACTGAACCGAAGAACCATGTTGGTGGCCGGTACCGCTCTGGTCGCCACGACCGGCAGCGGCCTGATCCTGCCTGCGCGGGCCAGTGGGCTGGCGCCGACCCCGTCGATGCGGGGTGGATCGAACAACTACCGCCCGGGCGCGCCGATCGTCGACAGGATCGGCGGCGGCGGTTTCTGGATGACCGGCACAGTACGGCGGGCCGGCGACGGCGCGCCCCTGCCCGGTCAGCGCATCCAGATCTGGGCGCACACAACCGAAGGTCACGAGCGCGACCCGCAGAGCCACGGCGCCACCCTGACCGATGCGAAGGGAGAATTCCGGCTGGAAATGCCGCAGATCGTGCCTGCCTTTGGTCAGCCGCATGGACATCTGGCCTATGACAGCGGCGAATTCGAGACCGTCTTCCTGCGGCCGATCATGTCCAGTGCGCGCGACAAGACCCTCGCCGCGCATTTCGTTCTGCAACCGGTCTGAACAACGTGCCGCGCCCGGGCGTCCTTGCGGTCTGGCTGGCGCTGATCGCCGCCATTGCGGTGCCTGTGGTGGTGGCGGGGTTCAGCCCGTATCTGGCCTGGCGCAGCCCGATCTATATCGCTGCGGGCTTTGCCGGGGTCATCGGGTTGGGATTGCTGTTGGTACAGCCGCTGCTGGCCGCGCGCATGCTGCCGGGGCTGACCGCGATGAACAGCCGAATGGTGCACCGCTGGGTCGGGTGCACCCTGATCGTCATGCTTGCCCTGCATGTGGGCGGACTGTGGATCACCAGCCCCCCGGACGTGGTGGATGCCCTTCTGTTCCGGTCCCCCACCCCGTTCTCGGCTTGGGGCGTGGCGGCCATGTGGGCAGCGTTCGCCGCCGTTGTGTTGGCCGCGTTGCGCAGCCGGCTGGGATGGCGGTTCCGCCTTTGGCGGTTGGCCCATGCCAGTCTTGCGCTTGTGACCATCCTAGGCACGGTCGTTCATGCCCTGCTGATCGAGGGCGCAATGGAAACCGTCACCAAGGCCACATTGTGCGGGCTTGTATTATTCGCCTGCGTCCGAGCGTTGATCAGATTGCAGGTCTGGGACGTGAAACCGCGGGGTTAAGCGACGGGCGCACGTCAGGTCGCCAGGCGCTTGGCATAGGTGGCGCGGTTCATCTCTACATCCCGTACGGTAATGTTGCCGACCTTCGGCGCCGCGGCGGCCAGAACATCCAGAATGATCGCGTTCAGCTCGGCTCGCGTCCGTTCATCCCGTCCCTGCATCAGCAACAGAGAGGCATGGATGAAGGTCTGCGGCTCGGTCCCGATGAAGGAATATGGGATCGGCATCGCGCGGATTTTGAGCGTTGGTGCATCAAACTCCTCATGCGCGGCGAGGACCCTATAGAGTTCTTCGCATATGGCTTGAAAATCATGCGATTGCTCAAGTCCGGCTGAAAATTCCAAGACGACGTGCGGCATGGGAGCCTCCAAGAACGAAAGAGAACCAGTGGCTCCCATTGAATGTCTGAGGGGGCTTCAGACCCCCAAACACCAGCGCATTACCGCCTTCTGCGCATGCAGGCGGTTTTCGGCCTCGTCAAAGATCACCGAGTTCGGCCCATCCATCACCTCGGAGGTCGCTTCCTCCTCGCGGTGGGCGGGCAGGCAGTGCATGAACAGGGCGTCGGGTTTGGCATGGGACATGAGCTCCGCGTTGACCTGATAGGGCCGCAGCAGGTTGTGCCGGCGTTCCTTCGCGGATTGGGAATCGTGCATCGAAACCCAGGTGTCGGCCACAACCAGATCAGCGCCATCGACGGCCTTGTACGGGTCGCGTTCGACCACGATCTTCGAGCCCTTCTGGCGGGCGAAACCCATGAACTCTTCCTCGGGATCGAACTGGGCGGGGCCGGTGAAGGTCAGGTCAAAGCCGAACTGGCCCGCCGCGTGCAGGAACGAGGCGCAGACATTGTTGCCGTCACCCGTCCAGACCACCTTTTTCCCGTCGATGGGGCCGCGGTGTTCTTCATAGGTCAGCACGTCGGCCATGATCTGGCAGGGATGGGTGCGGTCGGTCAGGCCGTTGATCACCGGCACGTCCGAGTATTCGGCCATCTCGGTCAGGATGGTTTCGTCAAAGGTGCGGATCATGATCATGTCGACATAGCGCGACAGCACGCGGGCGGTGTCGGCGATGGTCTCGCCATGGCCCAGCTGCATGTCCTTGCCCGACAGCACCATGGTCTGACCGCCCATCTGGCGCACGCCTACATCGAACGAAACGCGGGTCCGGGTTGATGGTTTTTCGAAGATCAGCGCGACCATGCGGCCGGCCAGCGGCTGTTCATCGTCGGGTGCGGCCTTAGGGCGGCCCAACCGGGCCTGCTTCATCGCGCCGGCCTGATCGATCATCGACCGCAGCGCGGCGGCGTCGGTTTTGTGGATATCAAGGAAATGGTTCATGTCGGTTCGCTTTTTTACTGTCGGTTGCCGGGGGCACCGCCCCCGGCGCATTCGGGAATAGGGGGCGTCAGGCCGAGGCGAGTTGGCCCTGGACCTGCCGGGCGGTTTTCTCGAGGCGGATCTGGGCCTGGGCAATGTCATCCTCGGTCAGGGTCAGCGGCGGCAGCAGGCGGATCACGTTGTCGGCTGCGGGCACGGTGATGACTTCGTTTTCATAACCGGCCGCGACAACATCGGCGTTGGACGCCTTGCATTTCAGGCCCAGCATCAGGCCGGATCCGCGGACCTCTTCGAACACGTCGGGGTGATCGGCGACAAGGCCCTCGAGCTTTTGGCGCAGCAGCCCTGCCTTGCGGTTGACACCGTCCAGGAAGGCCGGGGTCGCCACATGGTCCAGAACCGCGCAGCCCACCGCGCAGCCCAGCGGGTTGCCACCATAGGTCGACCCATGGGTGCCTGCGGTCATGCCGCTGGCGGCCGCTTCGGTGGCCAGCACCGCGCCCAGCGGAAAGCCGCCACCGATACCCTTGGCCACCATCATGATGTCGGGCGTGATGCCCGCCCATTCATGGGCAAAGAGTTTCCCGGTCCGGCCGACGCCGCATTGCACCTCGTCAAGGATCAGCAGCAGCCCGTTGTCGTCGCAGATCTGGCGCAGGGCCTTGAGCTCGACATCGGGGACGGGGCGGATGCCGCCTTCGCCCTGGATCGGCTCGATCATGATCGCGGCGGTCTTGTCGCTGATCGCGTTGGTCACACCGTCAAGATCGCCGAAGGCGACATGCACGAACCCGGGCAGCAGCGGGCCGAACCCCTTGATCATCTTCTCGGACCCGGCAGCGGCGATGCCCGCTGAAGAACGCCCGTGGAAAGACCCATCAAACGTGATGATCTCGACCCGCTCGGGTTGCCCCTGATCGTAGAAGTATTTGCGGGCCATCTTGACCGCCAATTCGCAGGACTCGGTGCCCGAATTGGTGAAGAACACCGTGTCGGCAAAGGTCAGATCCACCAGTTTGTCGGCCAGCGCCTGCTGCTGCGGGATCTGGTACAGGTTCGAGACGTGCCACAGCGCATGCGCCTGGTCGGTCAGGGCATTGACCAGGGCCGGGTGGGCATGGCCCAGCGCGTTCACCGCGATCCCCGCGCCCAGGTCAAGGAAACGTCGGCCGTCCGCCTCGGTCAGCCAGGCGCCTTCGCCCTTCACGAAGGTCAGCGGAGCACGGTTGTAGGTCGGCAGAACGGACGGGATCATCGGATCATCCTTTTTGGAAAACTTGAACCCAGTGACTGAAACACTGAGACCGGGTTCGTCAACAGATTTGGTGAGAGATGCGCGGATTTGGGTCGCGCGCGCAGGATCAAACGGGCCGGTTACGCAAGGATGCGTCGGCGTCGGAGCGGCAGGATATGCACGAGTTTGATCATGGGCGCCCGTATAGCGGGGCCAACCCAGTGAGGAAAGGGAAAATGTATCCGCCCATGGATTTTTTGCGGGCGCGGGTTGGACCCCTTGCAATTCGGGCTTGTCATTTCTCTTACGCTGGCGCACCGATGGCCCATGTTCTCACCACAAGCCCACAACCCTGCCCTGGCAGCCGTACTTATCTTCTGCGCCAGCGCTTTCATCGCGGGCACGACATTGCTGGCCAAAGCTCTGGGCACCGAGACACTGGGCCCGCCCCTGCACCCGATGCAGATCAGCCATGGCCGGTTCCTGTTCGCATTTGTGGTCATCGTGGCAGCGGTTGGCGTTCTGCGTCCCCAACTACGGCGTCCCCACTGGGGCCTGCATGTCGGACGCACCAGCTTCGGGTGGACTGGCATTACTCTGATGTTCGCGTCGGTCGCCTATATCCCCATAGCCGATGCCACGGCGATATCGTTTCTGAACCCTGTTTTCGCGATGGTTCTGGCCATTCCTCTGCTGAAAGAGACCGTGGGGCCTTGGCGCTGGTTGGCGGCGGCGGTGGCTTTGACGGGGGCCATCATCCTGCTGCGCCCGACCCCCGACAGCTTTCAACCCGCGGCTCTGCTGGCCTTGGCGGCGGCGGCAGTGATCGGGATGGAACTGATCTTCATCAAAAAGCTGTCTGGCCGCGAGAGCCCCATCCAGATCCTGCTCATCAACAATGCCATGGGCTTGACGATTGCCAGCATCGCGGTCGCAACCGTCTGGCAGCCACCATCGCCCGCTCAGTGGGCGGCTTTGGCCGGCATTGGTTTTCTGATGGCTTGCGCGCAGGCCTGCTTCGTCAATGGAATGGCCCGGGCAGATGCCTCGTTCGTAGCGCCAATCAGCTATGCAACGCTGATATTCGCCGCGCTTTATGACTTTGCGGTGTTCCGGGTCGTTCCGGATTGGGTCAGTTTGCTGGGCTCAGGGGTCATTCTGACCGGAGCGCTGATCCTTGTCTGGCGCGAGGCCCGAGCCAGACGCCGCTAGAATTTTTTTCTACGGCCTTGTCCGCAGGCGACCCCGATGTCGCAAACTCTCATGAAACCGACACCGCATGACGCACCCTGAATGCGGTTGGTTAGAGAGATTGCCCGATGCACGAACGCCGAATCCCGGAATGGGTCCGTCATGCGCCCGCGCCCTCCGTTCGCAAGTTCGGCATACTTGCCGGGTTCGAGGCCGTGGTTCGCGGCATTCTGATTTCCGTATTCCCCTTGGTGATGTACCGGGCCATGGGCGACGCCGGGTCCGTCTCGCTCGTTTACTTTCTGGTCGGCCTCGTTTCGTTATTGGCCGGGCTGATGGTGCCGTTCCTGATCCGTTATGTCCCGCGGCGATGGGCCTACACAGCCGGCTGCGTTATGTTCATCACCGGCGCTCTGCTGGCCATCGACGGCAGCCCCGAGGCCGTGATCGGGGCACTTGCGCTGAACACCGTGGCCGCGGTGGTGACTTTCATCTGCTTCAACGCCTACGTTTTGGACTACATCAGCAAGATCGAGCTCGGCCGCTGCGAAACAAGCCGGATGTTCTACAGCGCGCTGGGTTGGACAGCGGGGCCGATGGCAGGTGTGATGTTGATGGAATTATGGGCCCCTGCCCCTTTCGTCATCAGCGCGGCCGCCGCCATTGGTATGCTGATCATGTTCTGGGCCATGCGCCTGGGGAACGGCAAACTGATTACCAAGGCCAGGAGGGCAACAAAAAATCCGCTGTCTTTTCTGCCTCGGTTCTTTGCCCAACCACGGCTGGTGGCCGGGTATCTGTTTGCCATGATCCGGTCCTGTGGCTGGTGGATCTATGTGGTCTACCTTCCGATTTTCGCCATCGAAAACGGGTTGGGTGAGCAATTGGGCGGCACGCTTTTGTCCGCCACGAACGCCATGCTGTTTGCTGCCCCCCTGATTCTGCGCTGGGTCCAGAACCGGTCTCTGCGCAGCGCCGTGCGAACGGGCTTTGCCGCCTGCGCCACGTGTTTTCTGTTGGCTGCATTTCTCTCGGGCTGGCCGGTGGCATCGGTCGTCGCACTGGTCATGGGGTCAATCTGGTTGATCGTGCTGGACATTTGTGCCGGTCTGCCATTCCTGATGGCGGTGAAGCCGTCCGAGCGGACAGAGATGTCCGCAATCTATTCCAGCTATCGCGACGTTTCGGGAATTCTGACACCGGGCGTTGCCGCCTTGGTGTTGCTGGCGACACCGGTGGCTGGTGTTTTTGCAGCAGGTGGGTTTGCACTGCTGGGCGCCTGGTCCGTGGCCGCGCGACTGCATCCGCGGCTGGGACGCCCCCGCGTGCCGCTACAGCCCGGTTCGTTGTCCGAAGCTGCCTAGGCCTTCAAACGGTAACCGGTCCGCAGCATTTGCCAGATGACTGCGCAGATCAGCAGGGTCGACAGCAAACAGACGGCCATCCCCAACATCGGGTTGCTGTCCGACACGCCGATCATGCCGTATCGCAATCCGTCGATCAGGTAGAAAACGGGGTTCACGTGGCTGATCCTGTTCAGCAACGGCGGCAACGCGTCGACCGAGTAGAAGGTGCCAGACAGAAACGCCAAAGGGGTGACGATGAAGTTGGTGATGGCGGCCATCTGATCGAACTTGTTGGCGAAGACCCCTGCCAGCAGGCCCAGCGCGCCCATGAACGCACCCCCAAGAATGACGAAAACCAAGGCCAGCGCGGGATGCTGCGGCATCAGCCCCAAGCCAAGCGCCAGCGCAGCGGCCAGCATCAACGCGATCAGCACACCCCGTGCGATGCCGCCCGCCAGATAGCCCAGCAATATCTCGAGCGGGGACAGCGGCGGCATCAGGGTATCGACGATGTTGCCCTGCACTTTCGAGATCACCATCGAGGACGAAGTGTTGGCAAAGGCGTTCTGAATCACCGTCATCATCATGATCCCGGGCGCCAGGAATGTCAGGAAGGGCACGCCCATGACATCCGGCCGCCCCGGGCCGACGGCAATGTTGAAGATCAGCAGGAACAGCCCCGCTGTGACCAGAGGCGCCAGCAGGGTCTGCGTCCAGACCGCCAGGAAGCGCAGGGTTTCGCGCTGGGCCAGTGTCCACAACCCCATCCAGTTGACCGCTCCGAAACGGCGCATGTCCTGATCCGCGAGATTCTGCATTCCTGCCCCCAATCTGATTCGATGACCGCTTGTAACTCGGCCCGCAGTGATTAGAATAGGGCGCTGAGACGAATTCCGAAGGCGGCCCGTGACCGAGGCCGCTTTCCCGCTTTTGAAAGGCTACCCATGTCCTGGACAGACGAGCGCGTTGAACTGCTCAAGAAAATGTGGGGCGAAGGCCAGTCGGCCAGCCAGATCGCCAAGGAACTGGGCGGGGTCACCCGCAATGCGGTGATCGGCAAGGTCCATCGCCTGGGCCTGTCGAACCGGACCTCCGGCGGCGCACCGGCCAAGGCCGAGCCCAAGGAAAAACCGGCCCCCGCGCCCAAGGCCGAAGCCAAGCCCAAACCCGCCCCCAAGACCGAGCCGGCCCGCCCCGCAGCCGCCGCGCCGGCCGCCGAGGCAAAGCCGGCCACGCCGCCGCGCCGCCAGATCATTCCGGCCGGCCAGCCGCTGCCGCCGCAGCCTTCGGCCAATGAAATCAGCCCCGAGGCACTGGCCAAGGTCAACGAGGTCGAGAAGAAGGCCAAGAAGCTGACCCTGATGGAACTGACCGAAAAGACCTGCAAATGGCCCGTGGGCGATCCGGCCACGGATGATTTCTGGTTCTGCGGTCTGCCGGCCGAGCCGGGCAAACCCTATTGTGAGGCGCATGTGGGCGTCGCCTTCCAACCCATGAGCTCGCGCCGCGACCGGCGTCGCTGAGGCCCATGCGCCAGGATCCGACAGCGATGGAGGATACCTGGCTGGCCCGGGCCAAACGGCTTTTGGCGCTGGCCGAAACCGGCCAGCATTTCACCGCCGATCCGTTCGACCGCGAACGTTATGACGAAATCGCCGGAATGGCCCGCGCGATGCTGGCCGACCTGGGTCGGGTGCCTTTGTCAAAGATCGAAATGGCGATGCCTGCCCACTCGGGCGGATACGCAACACCGAGCATCGACATCCGCGCCGCCGTAATTCGCAACGGCGGTATCCTGCTGGTACGGGAACGCAGCGACGGGTTGTGGGCGATGCCTGGCGGTTTTGCCGATATCGGCAGCTCTCCGTCGGAGAACATCGAACGCGAAGTCTTGGAGGAAGCCGGTCTGCGTGTCGCGGCGCAGACACTCTATGCAGTACGCCACAAGGCGCGGCATCCCTACCCGGCAGATCCACGGGACTTTTACAAACTGTTCTTCCTGTGTAGCCCTTTCGATGCCGCCACCCCGACCCCGGGCCCCGAAACCAGCGAAGCCGCGTTTTTTGCCCCGGATGCGTTGCCGGACCTGTCCCTGACACGCAATTTGGAAAAAGACATCCACGATGCGTTTCAAGCGAACGGCACGTCACCCAGCCCGGCGATGTTTGACTGACCGTTACTGCGCCGGGTGCGAATGTGGTCCTGCCGGCAGGTGCACCCATTTGGGCAGTTCGTCGGGCGAAACCGAGACATGCAGGCGTTCGGACGGGTCCTGACCTACGGTGCGATGCTTGCGCAGCAGGAAGATCTTGCCCCATCCCCGCCACGTCCCGACCGACGGTGCCTGCGGATCAGTGGGAAAGCGGGTGCGCCAATCTTCTGGCAGCGGCAGACCATGCAACTCGGCCTTGTCGAGCATCCACACCAGCGAAATGTTGGCCAGCGGTCGCGCAGGCTCGAACCCGCTGAGTTGCCCCCCGACGTCACCATGCGTGCCGCGGAACCAGACCTGTTCGCAATGGCCGCGGAAATCCGGTGCGGTCGACCAAAGGACCGGCGTGAAGACCTCTCGCGTTTCATCCAGCGCCAGCGCATGATACCCGTGCCGGGTGGACTGCCCGAGGTGGTGGTTGTGAAATGAATGCCGCTCTTCGGCCATGCGCCAAAGCAGCGGCAGGCGCAGCCCCAATGCCTTGACCGTGTCCCAAACGCCGATCATCTCAATTTCGACGCCGTCGTGGCAGAAGTTCCGGCGAAAGTCCTGTGCGGCCTGCCCACCCGGGTTGCACTCATAATGCCGGTAGGCCTGCTTGATGTTGCGCTCGGTCGCATGCTCGGCTTGCAGCAGCCCGATCATATCGATGACGCCGGCAAGGCTGCGCACACCATAGGCGCCGCGGGAATAGCCGATGAAGTAGATCCGATCGCCGGGCTTGTACCGCGAGGCAAGATAGCCGTAGGCTCTGCGGATCTGGCGGTTGATCCCCCGCCCCATCATCACGTCCAGCGTGGATTTCCAGCTCTCCCATTGCACGCCCGCTTCATAGAAGACCGAGACCTGATTGCCCATTTCGCAGCACAACCGAAAGGTCTGGCCGGCATGGGTCTCGAAGCCGGGCTCCAGGGTCGACATCGTTCCGTCCAGGATGATGACATGACTGATGGGTTCGCGGTGGCGCGTTTCGGCGGAATGCTCGGACCGCAGGGGGCGGCCGAGCCATCCAAGTATCTTCTTACCGAACCGCGACAGTACCATTCGACAACAATTCCCAAACCTTGACCGGAGTGAACGGCATGTCCGCCTGCCGCACTCCATGATCCCAGAGCGCATCCTGCACCGCATTTGCAACCGCGGCCAATGCGCCAACGGTGCCTGCCTCGCCGCATCCTTTCATTCCCATGGGGTTGGCCGTTGACGGAACCGGCGCCGAGGTAAACCTAATCATGGGTATGTCAGCGGCGCGCGGCAAGGCGTAATCCATGAACGTTGCCGTGAGCAACTGCCCCTCACCATCATGCACCACGTGCTCGCACAGCGCCTGGCCGATGCCCTGGGCCACCCCTCCGTGCACCTGCCCTTCGGCCAGCATGGGGTTGATGAGATTGCCGAAATCATCGACGACCGTATAGCGGTCGACCGTCGTCGTGCCGGTTTCCGGGTCGATCACGATCTCGGCAACATGGGCGCCGTTAGGATAGCTGCGCGCCTCGAGCCGCGTGCGGGCCTCGTGCTGCAGCAGGTCGGTGCGGCCATCCGCGCGGGCCATCTCGGCCGCTTCGATCAGCGTGGGCGTCAGGTTCGACCCCGGCGCGCGGAAGGTTTCATGGTCGAAGGTCACATCACTTTCCTCGACCCCCATTTTATCCGCCAGATAGGGCGTGAATGCGGCAATCATCTGGTCAATCGTGACCAGCGTCGCCGCGCTTTGCACCGTAACCGAGCGCGACCCGCCGGTGCCGCCGCCCTGCGCCATGCGGTCGCTGTCACCTTGCACGACCCGGATCCGGTCGGCCGGAATCCCCGTCTGATCCGACAGGAACTGGGCATAGACCGTCTCATGGCCCTGCCCGTTCGATTGCGTCCCGACATAAAGGTTCACTGTTCCGTCCTGACAAAATTCGACTTTTGCGCCTTCGGAAGGGTCACCCAGAATGCTTTCGATATAGTAACAAAGCCCCTGCCCCCGGATCAGACCACGTTCGGCGTCGGCGGCCTTGCGCGCGGCGAAACCGGCGGTCTGTTCGGCGGCGCGGGACAGAACCAATCCGAAATCGCCCACATCATAGGTTTCACCGGTGGCCGAGACATAGGGAAAAGCCTCGGGCCGGATGAAGTTACGGCGGCGCAGTTCCCACGGGTCGACGCCCAGTTCCCGCGCGGCGCGGTCCATCGCGCGCTCCAGCACATAGATCGCCTCGGGTCGGCCGGCACCGCGATAGGCATCGACTTGAGTGGTGTTGGTATAAAACCCCTCGACCCGCAGATAGGTTTTCTGCACGTCATAGACGCCGGGCAGCACGCATTTGAACAGGTTGGTCTGGATCGCCTGACCGAAATGGCTGTTGTAGGCGCCCAGGTTGCAGCGGCTGTGGACCCGGTAGGCGGTGATGCGAAGATCCTCGTCAAAGGCCAGCTCGGCCAGCGAGGTCAGGTCGCGCCCGTGGTGGTCGGACAACATCGCCTCGGTCCGGTCCGACATCCAGTGCACGGGCTGGCCCAGTTGCATCGCCGCCACCGCGACCGAGAAATACTCGGGATACGGCATCGCCTTCATGCCGAACCCGCCGCCGACGTCTGGCGTGGTGACATGGACCGCCTGAGGGTCCAGCCGCAGCTTGTCGGCCAGCTGCGCCTTCATCCCCCAGACACCTTGCCCGCCATAGCTGAAATGCAGCCGCCCGTCGGACCAGACCGCATTGCCGCCGCGCGGCTCGATCGAGTTCACGATCACCCGGTTGTCGGCCACCTGCAGCGACACGACATGGGCGGCGGCGTCAAAGGCGGCCTGGGTCGCGGCCTCGTCGCCCACCGCCCAGTCCAAGGCGCGGTTGTCGGGGGCCTCGGGGTGCAGCGGCTCACCGCCCGGCGCAAGGTCCAGCTTGGCGGGGCGGTCGGCGGTATCCATCCAGATCAGCTCGGCGGCGTCGCGGGCCTGTGCGGGCGTATCAGCCACGACCATCGCCACCGGCTCGCCGACGAAGCGCACCCGGTCGCGGGCCAGCATGTGGCGCGGGGGATTGGCGGCACGGCTGCCGTCGCGGTTGACAAGGATCGTGGCGCTCAGCACCGGGTCGATTCCGGCGGCGATCAAGTCATCGATGGTCAGCACCAGCCGCACGCCGGGCGCGGCGCGGGCGGCGTCGAGGTCCAGCCCGGTGATGTCGCCATGCGCCACCGGGCTGCGAAAGAACACCGCGTGCAGCGCGCCGGGTGGCACCGTATCGTCCATGTAGCGCCCCTGCCCGGTCAGGAACCGCTGATCCTCGGTCCGGGTGACCGGTTGGCTCTTGCCGAACTTTTCCATGACGCGCCCCTTTCACTGCCTCAGACCGCGACCCTAGCCTTGATGCGGCGGATGTCCAGTGCGCGAGGTGCTTGGCCCTTTCCCTTCCCTCCACCATTCGCTATTGCAGGCGCTGACCCAAGATCGATGACGCAGGACGCACCCGATGGCGATGGACAAGACATTCAACGCGGCCGAGGCCGAGGCCCGGATCTACAAGGCCTGGGAACAGGCCGGAGCCTTTAAGGCAGGCGCGAACAAGTCGCGCGACGAAAGCTTTTGCATCATGATCCCGCCGCCGAACGTGACCGGTGCGCTGCATGTGGGCCATGCGTTCAACAACACCCTGCAGGACATCCTGATCCGCTGGCACCGGATGCGCGGGTTCGACACGCTGTGGCAGCCCGGCCAGGATCACGCCGGCATCGCCACGCAGATGCAGGTCGAGAAGATGCTCGCCGCCACGCAACAACCCAGCCGGAACGAACTGGGCCGTGAGAAGTTCCTTGAGAAGGTCTGGGAGTGGAAGGGCGAATACGGCGGCACCATCATCGAGCAGCTGAAACGCCTCGGCTCTTCGTGCGACTGGTCGCGCAACGCCTTCACCATGGCCGGTGCGGCCGGCGACCCGCGCACGGGCCACGAAAACAGCCCCAACTTCCATGACGCGGTCATCAAGGTCTTTGTCGACATGTACGACAAGGGCCTGATCTACCGCGGCAAGCGGCTGGTCAACTGGGACCCGCATTTCGAGACCGCGATCTCGGACCTCGAGGTCGAGAATATCGAGGTCGCCGGCCATATGTGGCACTTCAAGTACCCGCTGGCCGGGGGCGAGACCTATACCTACGTCGAAAAGGACGAGGACGGAAACGTCATCCTCGAGGAAGAGCGCGACTACATCTCGATCGCCACGACCCGCCCCGAAACCATGCTGGGCGACGGCGCGGTTGCGGTGCACCCGTCGGACGAACGCTATGCGCCCATCGTCGGCAAGCTGTGCGAAATCCCGGTGGGCCCGAAAGAGCATCGCCGCCAGATCCCGATCATCACCGACGAATACCCCGACCCGAATTTCGGCTCGGGCGCGGTGAAGATCACCGGCGCGCATGATTTCAACGACTATCAGGTGGCCAAGCGCGGCAAGATCCCGATGTACCGCCTGATGGACACGCGCGGCCACATGCGGGCCGACGGCGCGCCCTACGCAGACGAAGCCGCCAAAGCCCAGGAATATGCCCGCGGGCGCGAATTCACCGAGAACGAGATCGACGCGATCAACCTGGTGCCCGACCACCTGCGCGGCCTGGACCGGTTCGAGGCGCGCGCCAAGGTGGTCGAAGAGATCACCGCCGAGGGCCTGGCCGTGATGACCCGCGCGGACGATCCGCGCCTGGGATCAACCGCGCTGAAACCCGATGCCGAAGGCGCCGACGCGCTGGTGCCGCTGGTCGAGAGCAAACCGATCATGCAGCCCTTCGGCGACCGCTCGAAGGTGGTGATCGAGCCGATGCTGACCGACCAGTGGTTCGTCGAAACCTCAAAGATCGTGGGCCCCGCGCTGGACGCGGTGCGCGACGGCACGGTCAAGATCATCCCGGAATCGGGCGAAAAGACCTATTACCACTGGCTCGAGAACATCGAACCCTGGTGCATCAGCCGCCAGCTGTGGTGGGGGCATCAGATTCCGGTCTGGTACGGGCTGGACCTGTCGGCCGAGGATTTCAAGGATGACGAAAACGACGGCGAGCTGGATCTGGTCGAACTGGGCCGGCTGCTGAACGAAGGCGGCATGCTGCACCGGGGCGCGGTCATGGAGTGCGCCGCCAGCTTCGAGGACGTCACCGGGAAATTCCTGGATGACAATGCCGACATTCCCAGCCCGCTCAGCCACGCCACGGTGATCGAGGTGGCCGACAAGCACGAGGCGATCCACCGGTTCGCCGAGAGCCTGGCGCAATACGCCATCGACCGCGATCCGACCAAGCTGGTTTATCCGGTCTGGCGCGATCCGGATGTGCTGGACACCTGGTTCTCGTCCGGCCTGTGGCCCATCGGCACGCTGGGCTGGCCCGAACAGACCGAGGAGTTGCAGCGCTACTTCCCCACCGATGTCCTGATCACCGGGTTCGACATCCTATTCTTCTGGGTCGCCCGGATGATGATGATGCAGCTGGCCGTGGTGAACGAAATTCCGTTCCACACCGTCTATCTGCACCAGCTCGTCCGCGACGAGAAGGGCAAGAAGATGTCCAAGACCACCGGCAACGTCATCGACCCGCTGGAAATCGTGGACGAGTTCGGCGCCGACGCGCTTCGCTTTACCAACGCGTCGATGGCGGCCATCGGCGGCGTGCTGAAACTGTCGCGCGAGCGCATCACCGGCTATCGCAACTTTGGCACCAAGCTGTGGAACGCCGTCCGCTTTGCCGAGATGAACGAGGTCTTTACCGACGCCGTCCCGCAACTGGACGTGGCCGAGTTGCAGCCCAAGGCCGCCGTAAACCGCTGGATCATCGGCGAAACCGCCCGCGTGCGGGAAGAGGTCGACGCGGCGCTGGAGAGCTATCGCTTCAATGACGCGGCCAATGCGCTTTATGCCTTTGTCTGGGGCAAGGTCTGTGACTGGTACGTGGAACTGTCCAAACCGCTGCTGCAGGGCGACGATGCCGAGGCCCAGGCCGAGACCCGCGCCACCATGCGCTGGGTTCTGGATCAGTGCCTGGTCCTGCTGCACCCGATCATGCCCTTCATCACCGAAGAGCTGTGGGGCCTGACCGGCACCCGTGCCAAGATGCTGGTGCATGCCGACTGGCCCAGCTATGCCGCCGACGATCTGGTCGACGCCGACGCGGATCGCGAGATGAACTGGGTGATCTCGGTGATCGAGAACACCCGCTCGGCCCGCGCCCAGATGCGCGTCCCGGCGGGCCTGTACGTGCCGATGCTGGTGACCGAGATCGACGCCCACGGCCAGGCCGCCTGGGACCGAAACGAGGCGCTGATCAAGCGGCTGGCCCGGATCGACAGCCTGACCAAAGCCGAGACGCTGCCCAAGGGCACGATCTCGATCGCCGCGCCCGGCGCGTCCTTCGGCCTGCCGCTGGCCGACATCATCGACATCGGCGCCGAAAAGGAACGGCTGGAAAAAGCCAAGGGCAAACTGGCCAAGGAACTGGGCGGTCTGCGCGGGCGTCTCAACAACCCTAAATTCGTGGCCTCGGCCCCGGAAGAGGTGGTCGAAGAGGCCAAGGCCAACCTCGCCGCCCGCGAAGAGGAAGAGGCTCGCATCAACGAGGCGCTGGCCCGACTGGCCGAGATCGCCTGATCCGTCAGCCCTCCGCAGCTTGACGAAACCCCGCCGCGCACGCCCGGCGGGGTTTTTTGCACCCGCCCCTGTTCACCGGGCCAAACGGTTGCTAGCAATCTCGGGACCAATCCACCGAGGCCCCCATGTCCAGACCCTTTCCGCCGATGCAGACCGTTTCAACCGGGCTGGTCGTGGCCGTAGTCGGCTTTTTCAGTTCCTTTCCGATTGTCCTGCAGGGGCTGGACGCCATGGGCGCTTCGGGGCCGCAGGCGGCATCGGGGCTGATGATGGCCGCCCTTGCCATGGGGCTGGCTGCGATCGTGCTCAGCCTGTGGTACCGCCAACCGATCAGCGTGGCCTGGTCCACGCCCGGTGCGGCGCTATTGGCGGTTTCGGCCGCGCCGGCTGCGGGTTTCTCGGGTGCCATCGGCGCGTTCCTGTTTGCGGGTGCGCTGACCGTTCTGGCCGGAATGTGGCGCCCGCTGGGACGGTTGGCGGCGGCGATTCCCACCTCCTTGGCGCAGGCGATGCTGGGCGGGGTGCTGCTGCCGCTGTGCATCGTCCCGTTTCAGGCCGCGGTCGAGATCCCCTGGCAGGCGCTGCCGGTGATCCTGACCTGGTTCATCGCCGGACGTGTGCACAGACTGCTGGCGGTCCCCGCCGCCGTGCTGGCCGCCGCGCTGGTCGTCGTTCTGTTCTCTGACGGACCGTCTGTGCGCCCCGACCAGCTGCTGGCCGCGCCGGTCTGGACCACGCCCACATTCTCGGTGGCGTCGATGATCGGCATCGGGGTGCCGCTGTTCGTGGTCACGATGGCCACGCAGAACATACCCGGCATCGCGGTGATGCGCAGCTTTGGCTATGCCCCGGTCGCAGGGCGGCTTTTCTCGGCCGTGGGCGGGGCCAGCATCCTGTCGGCCCCCTTCGGCGCGCCGGCGACCTGCCTTGCGGCCATCACCGCCGCCATGTGCTCGAACGAGGACAGCCACCCCGACCGGGATCAGCGCTATTGGTCCGCAGTCATGGCCGGAGTGTTCTATTGCCTGTTCGGGGTATTCGCCGTGGCCATCACCGGATTTGCCGCCCATGCCGATCCGATGCTGATGGGCACGTTGACCGGCGTCGCACTGATCGGGGTCATGGCCAATGCCACCTTCGCCGCGCTCGAGGTTCCGGCCGAGCGCGAAGCCGCGATCCTGACCTTTGCCATCACCGCCTCGGGCATCACCGTGTTTGGCCTGGGCGCGGCGGTCTGGGGTCTGCTGGCAGGCGGCGTCGCCTATGGGGTGACGACGCGCCTGCGGGGCTGAGGCCCACCTGGCCGCGGCCCGCGAGTTTACTTGAACTCGGGCTTGCGGCCCTGCATCTGGGCCATCACCACTTCCATCTGGTCGGGTTTGCCGATCAGCTCGACCTGTTCGGCGGATTCGGCCAGCAGAACCTCGGCGCGCGACTTGGTTTCGGCCACCTCGATCAGGCGTTTCGCGGCGCGGATGGCCGAGGGGCTCCTGCCCGCAATATCCTCGGCCAGCGCGATGGCTTCGGTCAGCGGATCATCCGACAGGCTGGTGACCAACCCCCAGTCGGCGGCCTGGGCGGCACCGATGGGCCGCGCGGTATAGGTCAGCAGGCGCAGCACGTCGGACCGTACCAGTTTCGGCAACAGGACCATGCCGCCCATGTCGGGGATGATGCCCCATTTCATCTCCATCACGGCCAGCTTGGCATCGGGATGGGCGATCCGGATATCGGCGCCCAGCGCGATCTGCAGGCCACCGCCATAGGCCACGCCCTGAATGGCGCAGATCACCGGCACCGGCACGCGGCGCCAGATCAGCGCCAGTTCCTGCATCTCATTCGCGTCGTCATGGCTGCGGGTCATCAGCCACTCGGTCGGGTCCATGTGCGCCATGGCCGCGAAACTGGCCATGTCGAGCCCAGCGCAGAAGCTTTTACCCTCGCCCGACAGCACCACGGCACGGGCGTCCGAGGCAGCGACCTCTTGCCCCGCTGCCAAGATTGCCTTGATCATCGCATCATCCAGCGCGTTCATCTTGTCGCCGCGGGTCAGGGTGACATGGGCGATGTGGTTCCTGTATTCGACTGATACGCGCGCCATCTGGGCCTCCGGGTTTGATGTTCCGGGCAAACCATGCCCCGAAACCCGCAGCCGACGCCAGCCCGACGTGAGGGCAGATCGGCGCGGACGCCCCGGCCACATGCAAGGCTTGCCCCGGCCATGCCCTTGGGATTATCTGCGCCCATGACCGGACCCAGATACACCCCGCTTGCCCAATCCCTGCCCGCAACCGTGCCCTTCGTCGGCCCCGAGACGCAGGAGCGTCAGCGCGGCGCGCCCTTCGTGGCCCGGCTGGGCGCAAACGAGAGCGTGTTCGGCCCCTCGCCCCGCGCGATCGAGGCGATGCGGCAGGCCGCTGACGGCATCTGGATGTATGGCGACCCAGAGAACCACGATCTGCGCCATGCGCTGGCCGATCATCACGGGATCAGCCCCGACAACATCGTGGTCGGCGAAGGCATCGACGGGCTGCTGGGCTATCTGGTGCGCCTGATGGTCGGTCCGGGCGATGCGGTCGTGACCTCGGACGGGGCCTATCCCACCTTCAACTACCACGTCGCGGGCTATGGCGGGACGATCCACAAGGTGCCTTATGCCAACGATCACGAGGACCCGGCCGCCCTGTTCGCCAAGGCAGCCGAGGTCGGCGCCAAGCTGGTCTATCTGGCCAACCCGGACAACCCGATGGGCAGTTGGCATCGCGGCACGGACATCGTCGCGGCGATGGACGCTCTGCCGGACGGCTGTCTGCTGGTTTTGGACGAGGCTTACGTGGAATGCGCGCCCGTCGGCACCGCCGCGCCGGTCGCGGCGGATGATCCGCGCGTGATCCGGATGCGCACCTTTTCCAAGGTCTACGGCATGGCCGGCGCACGGGTCGGCTATGCGATCGGAGCGCCCGGGTTGATCTCGGCCTTCAACAAGGTGCGCAACCATTTCGGCATGAACCGCATGGCGCAGGCCGGGGCGCTGGCCGCCCTGCACGATCAGGACTGGCTGACGCAGGTACAAGCACAGATCGCCTCGGCCTGCGACCGGATCGGCGCGATCGCGCGTGACAACGGGTTGGCCCCGCTGCCCTCGGCCACCAATTTCGTGGCGATCGACTGCGGGCGCGACGGAGCATTTGCCAAGGCGGTGCTGGATGCGCTGGTGGCGCAGGGGATCTTCGTGCGGATGCCATTTGCAGCCCCGCAGAACCGCTGCATCCGCGTCAGTTGCGGCACCGAAGCCGACCTGAACGCCTTTGCCGCCGCCCTGCCGCAGGCGCTGGCGGCCGCGCGCAGCGCCTAGCCCGCCAGAACCCCCGCCGCAGCCTCGAGCGCGCCGGACCCGCGTGGGATCTCCAACGCGGCCATGGCGGTTTCGATGCCGCCCAGCAGACCCATGACCATGTGCCCGTTCAGATGGCCCATGTGGCCCAGCCGGAAACATGACTCCTCGTCCGCCATGCCCAGCCCGATGCCAAGGGTCAAGCCCAGGTGCCGCTCGGTATAGCTGCGCAGGGGCGTGCCGCGACCCCCGGTCAAGCGCAGAGCGGTGACGGCATGGCTGCGATGCGTGCGATCGCCGACGTTCAGGTGCAGCGCCCCGGCCTCGGCCCACTTCTCGCAGGCGGCCCAGACGGCATGGGCCAGCTGCGCATGGCGGGCCCAGACCTGCTCAATCCCCTCGGCATGGATCAGATCAAGGGCGGCGCGCAGGCCGTACAGGTGGTGCGTCGGCGCGGTGCCGCCGAAATACTGATAGAACCAGTCGGGCTCTGATCGCGGCTGCCAGTCCCAATAGCCCGAAACGCGCGGCATCGCGGCCCGTTTGGCCTTGGCCCGGTCGTTGAAGAACACGAAGGACATGCCCGCAGGGGTCATCAGCCCCTTCTGGCAGGCGGTGACCATGACATCGACGCCCCAGTCATCCATCTCGAACCGGTCGCAGCCCAGAGAAGCGATGCAATCCGCCATCAGCAATGCCGGGTGGTTCAGGTCGTCCAATAGCGCCCGCAGCGCCGGAATGTCGTTGCGGATCGAGCTGGACGTGTCCACATGCACCGCAAGAACCGCCTTGATCCGGTGGTCGGCATCAGCCCGCAGGGCCTGCGCGATCCGGTCCATATCCCACGGGTCGGAGGGGCCGAAATCGATCAACTCGACCTTGACGCCCAGACGCTCGGCCATTTCCGCCCAGCCATGGGTGAACCGCCCCGAAGCCGGAGCCAGCACGGTTTCCCCCGGCGCCAGAACGTTGGACAGCGCCGCCTCCCACGCGCCGTGGCCGTTGGCGATGTAGATCGCCACCTCGTGCCGGGTACGGGCCACGCGGCGCAGGTCGGCCGTCAGGTCGGGCATCATCTCGACCAGTTCACCGGCATAGATATTGGGCGACGGGCGGTGCATCGCCTGCAGCACCGCGTCCGGAATCACGGAAGGGCCCGGAATGGCCAGATAATTTCGCCCTTGGGCGAAAGAAATACTGTCTGTCATGTGGATCAACCTGCCTGTAATGGCGCCCACCCTAGCGCCCGGCCCGGCAAGGTCAATCCATCAGCGCGGCGGCCTCACGCGCGAGGGCTTCGATCCCCGCCCAGTCGCCCTGCGCCACCATCTGTTTCGGCGCGACCCAACTGCCGCCCGCGCAGATCACGTTGGGCAGGGACAGGTAGTCGCGCGCGTTGGCGGGCGACACGCCGCCCGTCGGGCAGAAGGTTATCTGCGGCAGCGGCGCGCCGATCGCCTTGAGCGCAGGCGCCCCGCCCGAGGCTTCGGCCGGGAAGAACTTCAGCATGTCATAGCCCTGCTCGAGCAGGCGCATCGCCTCGGTCGCGGTGGCCGCGCCGGGCAGCAGCGGCAGGCCCTCGGCCTCGCAGGCGGCGATCAGGGCATCGGTGGCCCCGGGCGATACGCCGAACTGCGCGCCCGCCTCTTTTGCGGCGCGGACATCGTCGGGCGTGACCAGCGTGCCGGCCCCCACGACCCCGCCGGGCACCTGCACCATGGCGCGGATCGCGTCCAGCGCCGCGGGCGTGCGCAAGGTTACTTCGAGCGCAGGCAGGCCACCGACCACCAGTGCCTCGGCCAGCGGGCGGGCATGGGCGGCGTCATCGACGACCAGAACCGGGACGATGGGCGCCAATGCGCAGATCTCGCGGGTACGTTGGGTTTTTGCGGACATAGGTTCAGGCTCCGAAAATGCTGGCACCGGCATCGGCCGAGCCGACGGCGTTGCGGAACGTGGTGAACAGGTCGCGGCCCACCCCGTATTGATGCGCCGAAAGATCGGCGGTGGCGACGGGGCGCTCCAGCACGCCGGAGGTCAGGATTTCAAGCTGGCCCCGCACCGCATCGACCCGCAGCAGGTCGCCATCGCGCAGCTTGGCGACCGGGCCACCATCCAGCGCCTCGGGGCAGACATGGATCGCCGCGGGCACTTTGCCCGAGGCCCCAGACATGCGGCCATCGGTCACCAGCGCCACCTTCTGCCCGCGCCCCTGCAGGATCGACAGGATCGGGGTCAGCGAGTGCAGTTCGGGCATGCCATTGGCCTTGGGCCCCTGAAAGCGGACCACGACGATGACATCATCGGTGAACTCGCCCGCCTTGAACGCGGCCTTGACCTCGTCCTGGTCGTGGAAGACGCGAACCGGGGCCTCGACCACCTGGTGTTCGGGGGCCACGGCCGAGACCTTCATCACGCCGGTGCCCAGATTTCCGCTCAGGCGCGACAGGCCGCCGGTGGGCTGGAACGGGTCATTGGCCGGGCGCAGGATCTTTTCGTTCAGGCTGTGGCCTGCGCCGTCCTGCCAGACCAGCGCGCCATCGATCAGCTTGGGTTCCTGCGTGTAATGATGCAACCCTTGCCCCGCCACGGTCAGAGTGTCGGGATGCAGCAGCCCTTCGTCCAGCAGCGTGCCGATGGTGTACCCCAGCCCGCCTGCGGCGTGGAAATGGTTCACGTCCGCCAACCCGTTGGGATAGACCCGCGCGACCAGGGGCACGACGCCCGAGATGTCCGAGAAATCCTGCCAG
The DNA here is from genome assembly GCF_056537165.1 of Ruegeria sp. CG8. Classification (NCBI taxonomy): domain Bacteria; kingdom Pseudomonadati; phylum Pseudomonadota; class Alphaproteobacteria; order Rhodobacterales; family Roseobacteraceae; genus Ruegeria; species Ruegeria sp. CG8. Next base: position 709,140 of record NZ_JBQFRA010000002.1, read on the forward strand.
TCCAGCACGATGCCCCCGGCACGGGCCATGGCGATCAGGTGGATCAGCAGGTTGGTCGACCCGCCCGTGGCCATCAGCCCCACGATGCCGTTCACGAAGGCCCGTTCGTCGAGGATCTGGCACACTGGCGTGTAGTTGTTGCCCAGCGCGCTGAGTGACAGGGCACGGCGGGCGCCTTCCTCGGTCAACGCATCGCGCAGCGGCGTGTTGGGGTTGACGAAGCTGGAGCCCGGCAGGTGCAGGCCCATGAACTCCATCAACATCTGGTTGGTGTTGGCGGTGCCGTAGAAGGTGCAAGTGCCCGGCCCGTGATAGGCGGCCATCTCGGCGGCCATCAGTTCTTCGCGGGTGGCTTCGCCGGCGGCGAATTTCTGGCGCACCTTGGCCTTTTCGTCGTTGGGCAGGCCGCTGGTCATCGGGCCGGCGGGCAGGAACACCGCCGGAAGGTGGCCAAAGCTTTGCGCTGCGATCACCAGCCCCGGCACGATTTTGTCGCAGACCCCCAGGAACACCGCTGCGTCAAAGGTATTGTGGCTGAGCGCCACCGCCGCCGCCAGCGCGATCACGTCGCGCGAGAACAGCGACAGCTCCATCCCGGCCTCACCTTGCGTGACCCCGTCGCACATGGCCGGAACCCCGCCCGCCACCTGCGCGGTGCCGCCTGCGGCACGGGCAGCGCGACGGATCAGTTCGGGATAGCGCTCGAACGGCTGATGCGCCGACAGCATGTCGTTATAGGCGGTGACGATGCCCAGATTGCCCACGCTGGTCGTGGCCATCGTTTGCTGATCGGCCCCTGCACCGGCATAGGCATGGGCCTGGCCGCTGCACGACAAGTGTGCGCGCGCCGGCCCTTCGGACCGGGCCTGCTCCATCCGCTGCAGATAGGTGCGGCGGGGATCGGCGCTTCGCTCGATTATCCTTTGGGTGACATCGGTGATGACGTTGTGAACCATCTCAACCTCCGATCTGGCGCCAGCGGCGTCCGTCGCGATGCATCAGCATCAATGCGTCTTCTGGGCCGGAACTGCCCTGATCATAGCGCGAGGGACGGTCGCCGCGCTCTTCCCAGCCCTTGATGATGGGATCGACCCAGGCCCAGGCGGCCTCGACCTCGTCGCCGCGCATGAACAGAGTCTGGTCGCCACGGATCACGTCCATCACCAGCCGTTCATAAGCGTCCTGCGCGCGCACATCAGCACCCAGTGCCTCGGCAAAGCTCATGTCCAGCGCCACGTCCGTCAGGCGGAAGCCGCCCGGGCCGGGATCCTTGATCGTGGTGCGCAGGGTGATGCCTTCGTCGGGCTGCAGGCGGATCACCAGCACGTTGCCGTGCAGCGGGCCGACATTGGGAAAGATCGTGTGCGGCGGGTCGCGGAAAAACACCGCGATTTCGGATTCACGCGCGCGCAGACGCTTGCCCGTACGCAGATAGAACGGAACCCCCGACCAGCGCCAGTTGCCCACGCGCACCTTCAGCGCGATGTAGCTTTCAGTCAGGCTGTCGGGGTTGCCCACATGATCGACATAGCCGTCGCCGCCCTTGTCCGCCCGGTACTGGCCGCGGGCGATGTCGGTCGGGGCAACAGGTTCCAGTGCCTCGATCACCTTGACCTTTTCACTGCGCACCGCGTTGGGCGAGAAGGTCGAGGGCGGCTCCATCGCAGTCAGGCACAAAAGTTGCACCAGGTGGTTCTGCACCATGTCCCGCATCGCGCCGGACTGGTCGTAATAGGCACCACGCCCTTCGACCCCGACGGTTTCGGCCACGGTGATCTGGACATGATCAACATGGGTCGCGTTCCACAGCGGTTCGAACAGCGAGTTGGCAAAGCGCAGCGCCATCAGGTTCTGCACCGTTTCCTTACCCAGGTAATGGTCGATCCGATAGATCTGATGCTCTTCGAAACAGGCGCGCAGACCTTCGTTCAGCGCCTTGGCCGAGGCCAGATCATGGCCAAAGGGTTTCTCGACCACGATGCGGCTGTCGGGCGTGGCAAGCCCGTGATCATGCAGGCGCTGTGCGATGCCGGGAAACAGTTTCGGACCGACCGACAGATAAAAGGCGCGCACCACGTCGGGGCGCAGCGATTTGGCCAGCTTGTCCCAGCCGTTTTCGCCCAGCGCATCCACGGGCACGTATTCGACCCGGGCCAGAAACCGGTCCAGCACGTCCTTTTTGAAGGACGGAGCGAATTCCTTAATCGACTTGCGCACCTGCGCGCGGAACCCGTCATCGTCCATATCCGATCGCGCGGTCCCGATGATGCGCGCATCTTCGGGCATCTGCCCCACTTCGAAGCGATGGTAGAGGCCCGGCAGGATCTTGCGCTGGGCCAGATCTCCGGTCGCGCCGAACAGGACCAGGTCGAACGGATCTACCGGGATTACGCGTGAAACCATGGCTGGCTCCCTTCTTCGGACAATCCGGCGCGGTCTGCAGCCAGACTCCCTGTTACCGCTAACATTCGTGGCTTGGATAGAAAGACCAAGCCCAAAAAGCAAGCCCGGATTTCGGAATCGGGCCTTTTTTCGCGGTCATCATGGCCTCAGCCGTTGTCGCGCAGATACTCCATGATCGCCGGGCGCACCGATTGTTCGCCGCGATGGCGCGCGTCGGCGATGATCTTGCGGACATCCTGCAGGTTGGACCGCAACAGCAGGCTTTTGACCGGGCCGATCGAGGCCGGGCGCATCGACAGGGTGCGGATACCCATCGCCGCCAGGCACAGTGCCTCGATCGGGCGGCCGGCATCCTCGCCGCAGAAACTCAGCGGCGTGTCGGAAATTCCGCACCGTTCGACGATGCGCTCGATCAGGCTGAGGAAGCTGACATTCAGCGTGTCATAGCGGCGGCGCACGAGCTCGTTTTCACGGTCGGCGGCGAAGAAGAACTGTTTCAGGTCGTTGCCGCCGATCGAGATGAAATCGACCTCGTCAAAGAACTTCTGGGGGGCGAAGGCCAATGATGGTGTTTCCAGCATCGCCCCAACTTCCAGCGTTTCCGGCAGCACATGACCCAAGCGCTTTTCGCGCTCCAGCGTCTTGTTCACTTCCCAACGGGCCTCGCGGTATTCGTCGGCCTGGGCGACAAACGGGAACATGACCGTCAGAGGACGGCCATCCGCCGCGCGCAACAGGGCCTGCAGCTGCATCCGCATCACGCCGCGCTTGTCCAGGCCCACGCGAATGGCGCGCCAACCCAGCGCCGGGTTGGGCTCGGCGACATGCTTCATGTAGGGCAGCACCTTGTCCGACCCGATATCCAGCGTACGGAAAACCACGCGCTTGCCATCGGCCGAATCCAGAACGCGCTTGTACTGCGCCACCAGTTCCGACCGTTTGGGCATCTGGTTGCGGATCAGAAACTGCAATTCGGTGCGGAACAGGCCTACGCCCTCGGCCCCGGACGTCTTGAGCGACGGCAAGTCGGCCATCAGGCCGGCATTCATCACCAGATTGATCCGCTCGCCATCCTTGGTCACGGTCGGGGTTTCGCGGATCGAGGCATAGCGTTTCTGCGCCTCGGCCTGCATGGCCATCTTGTCGCGGAAGGCGCTGACGACGGTATCCTCGGGGCGCAGATGCACGACGCCCTCATCCCCGTCGACCAGAATATGGTCGCCGTTCAGCGCCTCGGTCGTAATCCGTCCGACATGCACCACCAGCGGGATGGCCAGAGCGCGGGCGACGATGGTGGCATGACTGCCGACCGAGCCCTCCTCGAGCACGACACCTTTCAGCGAACGGCCGTATTCCAACAGATCGCCCGGTCCGATATTGCGCGCCACCAGGATCGGATCGGGCGGCAGCTCTTTACCGTTCGACCCGCCCTGCCCGGTCAGGATGCGCAGCAGACGGTTGGACAAATCGTCCAGATCCGCCAGACGCTCGCGCAGATAAGGGTCGGTGACCTGGCTCATCCGGGCGCGGGCCTGCGACTGCTCCTTTTCCACCGCCGCCTCGGCGCTGAGACCGCGGGCGATGTCCTCTTCCATCCGGCGCATCCAGCCCTTGGAATTGGCGAACATCCGGTAGGCTTCCAGAACCTGCAGCTGTTCCGTGTCGCCGCCCCGCGAGATTTCAAGCATCTTGTCGACGCCCACGCGCAGCTCTTCGACTGCTTCGTTCAGCCGCTCCAGCTCGCGATGTGGATCGTCGGCGATCGGGTTGGTGACGACGACACGCGGCTCATGCAGCCAGACATGCCCCTCGGCCGAGCCCTCCTGTGCCGGGCCACCGCGCAGCAATATGGATTGCTGATGCAGTGGTGAAAGGGCGGCACCTTCGCCCACAAACGCACCCAATTCGGCCATTTCCGCAAGGACCATTGCCACGACTTCAAGCGCATAGACCTCATCCGCGGAAAACTCGCGTTGAGCGCGGGACTGGACCACAAGAACCCCAAGCTTCTGCCCCAGCCGCTGAATGGGCACGCCCAGGAACGACGAAAAACGCTCCTCGCCTGTTTCCGGCATGTACCGGAAACCTTTCTCGGAGGGCGCATCGGCGGCGTTGACGACCTTGCCGAACTTGGCCACCCGGCCAACGAGACCTTCCCCCAGACGCATGCGGGTCTGGTGTACGGCCTCGGGGGCAAGACCTTCGGTGGCACACAGCTCCAGGGTTTCGTCGTCGCGGAACAGATAGATCGAGCACACCTCGCACCGCATGCTGTCGGCGATCAGGTGAGTGATCCGGTCAAGACGCTCCTGACCGGCAGCCTCGCTTGCCATCTCCTCGCGCAGCCGCCCCAGCAGCTTGCGGGATTCTGTTTCCATTCCGTCTGCCATCGCCCGATCTACTCTGCGGTGTCAGGCGGGACCTTGGCCGAGATGCTCAGGCCGCCTTTTCCAGTTCAAAGGCATCATGCAGCGCCTGAACGGCAAGTTCCATGTATTTCCGGTCGACGAGGACGGAAATTTTGATCTCGGAGGTTGTAATGACCTTGATGTTGATCCCCTCATCCGAGAGTACCTTGAACATCTTGGCCGCCACGCCCGACTGCGAGCGCATGCCGATGCCCACCACCGAAACCTTGGCCACATCGGTGTCGGCGACCAGCTCGGCATAGTTCAACTCGCCACGCTCCTTGACTGCCAACAGCGCCTTTTCGGCGCGCGCCACCTGGTTGGTGGGGCAGGAAAAGGTCATGTCCGTGCGCCCCTCGTCCGAGATGTTCTGCACGATCATGTCGACGTTGATCCCTTCATCGCTGAGCGCGTTGAAGATGATCGCGGCGATGCCGGGGCGGTCGGCGACCGACACGACGGTCATCTTGGCCTCGTCCCGCGAATAGGCCACACCCGAGACTACATTGGATTCCATGATTTCCTCCTCGTCGACGACCAGTGTTCCGGCCTCGTCGGACTGTTCCTCGAAGCTTGAGAGAACACGCAGTTTCACCTTGTACCGCATCGCCAGCTCGACCGAGCGGGTCTGCAGCACCTTGGCCCCCAACGAGGCCAGTTCGAGCATTTCCTCGAACGAGATCTTGTCCAGTTTGCGCGCCTTCTCGCAGATGCGCGGATCGGTGGTATAGACGCCGTCCACATCCGTGTAGATGTCGCAGCGCTCGGCGCCGAAGGCGGCGGCGAAGGCAACGGCGGTGGTGTCCGAACCGCCCCGGCCCAACGTGGTGATCCGTCCTTCGGGGCTGATACCCTGAAAGCCCGCCACCACGGCGACCTTCATGCCCTCACCGAACTTCTGGTTGATGTTGTCGGTCGGAATATCAAGGATCCGCGCCGCCGAATGGGCGCCGTCGGTCAGCAGCGGCACCTGCCAGCCCTGCCAGCTTCGGGCGGGGATGTCCATTTCCTGCAGCGTCAGCGCCATCAGACCGGCGGTGACATTCTCGCCCGAGGATACCACGGCATCATATTCGCGCGCGTCATACAGCGGCGAGATCTCGTCGACCCAGCCCACCAATTCGTTGGTCTTGCCCGACATGGCCGACACGATGACGATGACGTCATAGCCCTTGGCCACTTCGACGCCGATGCGCTTGGCAGCGCGGCGGATGCGGTCGAGGTTGGCGACGGATGTGCCGCCGAATTTCATCACGAGTACGGGCATGGGGGCAAATGTCTCCGCGCCTTGGATTTCCGGTCCCGAGCGTCTTATGCGAGGCAACACACAAGAGCAAGGGCACATAGAACGGCAGGACACTGCAGCGCAACGCTTTACAAGGACCGGCAGCAATGTCAGCGTATCGTCAAGGATTTAAACCATGAGGAATACCATGCTGCGTTTTGTTTTCGCCTGTGCTCTGATGTCCAGCCCGGCTCTGGCCCAGGTGGCTTCACTGTCCGGAACGGACGGCCAGAACGCGTTGGGAACGGTCCCCTGCGCCGCGTTGGCGGGTCAGCCATTGAAAAATTGCCCTGCCGAGTTGCGGCGCAAGGATGATGGCACTGCAACCCTGGCGGTTCAGTTGGATACTGGGGAAGTACGCCGCATCTATTTCACCGATGGAAAGCCGGATTCCAGCAGCTCGACGTCGAAGATCACTTCGGAAACGCGGGGCGAAATTCTGGTGATCTTCATCGATCCCGGTGAAGTCTACGAGATCCCCAAGGCAGCGCTGGCCGCTCAGTAAGGATGTGCCTGCCCGTCCCAGGTTTCAAAGCAGCCGGTGGAGTCCAAACTCAGCGCATCGAAACGCTCGGTCAACCCGGCAACGGCCTGTGACACGGTGATGTCGGCGGCCTGACCGCCCATGTCCGTCTGCACCCATCCCGGGTGATAAATGCCGACGGCGATGCCATCGTCCTTGATATCCACCGCCAGGTTGCGCCCAAGGTTCAGCACAGCCGCCTTGGAGGCCCGATAGATATAGCTGCCCCCGGGCGCCCGCGTGTGCGAGGCCATCTGCGACGAGATGATCGCGATCTTGCCGCGCGCCGCACGCAGATTGGGCAACAAGGACTGAATGGTCAGAAACACCCCGGTGACGTTGGCCGCAAAGGTCTGGCCCCACATCTCGGCCGGGTAGCCGTCGATTGTTTGGCCTTTGTCCAGATAGACACCTGCATTGCAGATCAACAGATCTACGGGCTGGCCATCCAACTTGCGCGCCATCTGCGCCTGTTGCGCCGGGTCGGTAACGTCCAGACGAATATCGGCGGAATCGTCCCGTGCGGTGCCGGTGACAGTATCGCCGCGGCCACGATAGCATTCAGCAAGAGCACGCCCAATGCCGCGATTGGCGCCGGTGATAACAAGATGCACGGTTCAGTTCGTCTTTCGGCTTGGAATGAACGGCAGAGGGGCCACGGGAACCCCATCTTCGATCAGGGCCTTGGCCTCTTCCGGCTTGGCCTCGCCATAGATGGCGCGCTCCGGGGCCTCGCCCAGATGTATCTTGCGGGCCTCGCGCGCAAATTCGCGGCCGACATAATCGGAATTCGCCTCGACCTTGGCGCGCAGGGCGTTGAGAACGCGCTCTATCTCGGCCTTGGTCGGTTGGCGCTGGGCTTCGGGTCGATCACTGTTCTCCGCGCGCGGCATTTCAGCAGATGAGCGCGCAGACTGGACCCGCGGCGTCATGATCGCCTTTTCGACCTGGGTGCTGCCGCAAGTCGCGCAAGAGACCATTCCAGCCTTGGACAGCTTGTCGTAAGCGTCCGCAGACTGGAACCAACTGTCAAACGCGTGACCATTGCAGCATTTCAGTGAATATTGAATCATCTGTCGCCCAAAATGTCGGTGGGCCAATAGATACTGACAGACATGGCAATATCAAGTCTTTACAGAGGCGGTTCAATGAGGATTGAGCGCATTTGACAGCAACAGCCCGGAAAGCCCGCCGATCGAAACCGCTTGTGCTGCTTTTTCCGGCAGCATCCATCTACGCCGCCGCTCGGCGACCTCGGGGAACCGATCCGCCGTCTTGGCAACAAGCAACGGGTAGACATCAACGACGCATGTCACCCGCCCCAGATCCCGATGGTGTTTGTCGAAAGAGAACTGCCCGATACTGCGCGTCTCACAACGGCCTGTCACACCGGCCTCTTCCCAGGCCTCCTGCGCTGCGGTCTCAGACCCGCTTAGGCCGTCGATCATGCGGCCTTTGGGGATGATCCACCGCCCCGACCCCCGGGTCGTGATCAACAATATCTCAGGCACCCCGCGCCGAAGCCGGTAGCATAGAGCCGCAGACTGCGGCAGAACCGGAAATGCCCCGGTTTCGGACAGAATGTCTGGTGACAGCCCTGCGCTTTTCACGCTGCCCCGCCTCTTGTTTCGTTCTTCTTGCCTGTTTTCGGCCACTTATCTTGCGGGCCGATTAGGTGCAGGATACCACATCCTGCGGTTCTGTCCAATTTTGAAACTGTGGGTCAGGCCAACATGCGACGTTGCAGACGCTGCACAAGCTCGTCATGCGGAATATCGGCATCGATCGCCAAACGCCGCAGGCCGAAATGCACACGGGCAATCTGCTGATAGTACCGGGCGTAGAGGTAGTTCGCGCCGCCTCCGGCCAAGGCCCCCAATACCGGAACGGTCTGTGCCGCCAGTTTCTGCCCCAAAACGACCGACAACCTCGGAGCGACAGCAGCAATGATCTTTTGCAGAGCGGGGCCCGTCACGGTCAGTCGGACCGAAAAGAACCCCATGTCTGCGCCGTCGTCATGCGCCAAGGGACCTGCCGCCGACAAAACGCGGATGCAATCGAACTGCACGTTCCTTGCCGAGGGGTCAAAACCTTCACGCGATGCGGCACCCTGTATTGAGCGCAACAACATGGCCGTGGTCGCCGGAAGCTCGATCAACGCCGTCGTCAGGCCGCCAGCCCCACCTGCGGCGCCCATCGTGGTCGATATGGCGGTGTTGACCCACGGCTTCTGGTCGGGAACCGCGCGGCGCGATCCGTCAGCGGCACGAACTGCAAGCCACAAGGCCTGCTCGGTTGCACCGGTAAGCCCATCGCGCACCGAACCAGGCAGCTGTTCCAGCAGCGACTCAGCCGATCCACCCAGACGATTGAGCAACCGGATGCCGCTGCCGCCCGCGCTGCGGTAGTGGCTTGCCAACCGGTCCAACTCAGCGTCGGGGTCGATTTCTCCGACGAGAACGACGTCATTCATTCGGTGTCCTCCTGACCCTGAAACATTGGCATTTCACAACGCCGTTTCAATAGATCAGCGCGTCCAGCGGGTCACCGAACCACTCACTCCGTGCCATGCGCCGGTGGTCAAATCCAGCCCGAGAACCCGATCCGGGTTGGTTGGCGGGGGCATCTTAACACCCTCGAGCCGGGCAAACCCAAAGCGTGAATAATAGGGCGCGTCACCGACCAGCATGACCCGGTCCCACCCTTTGGCCCGCCCGGCTTCGATACCTTCGTGGATCAGAAAACCACCCAAACCTTCCCCCTGGTGGGTCGGGTGGACGGCAACGGGCCCCAACAAAAGCGCGTCGTGTGCGCCAACATGAACCGGCCAGAATCGGATGGCCCCAGCCAAAATGCCCTGCCCGTCACGGGCCACCATCGACAGCCCAGACACTGGCGGAACATCGTCGCGCAAGCGGTAGGACGACAGCGCCTCGCGCCCCGGTGCAAAACACAGGTCGTAGAGGGCTTCGACTTCCCACCAATCCTCCGGCTCTTCCGGCCTGATCCCGAACTGCTGCACCGCGGCCCTCTTTTCGACTCTGGCATTCGCCCTAGCACTTCGCTAGGCCTTGAGCAAACGCTTGGAGATCAGATGTTCTATCGCCCCGAAGACGGTCACGGACTGCCGCACAACCCGTTCAACGCCATCATCACGCCGCGCCCGATCGGATGGATCTCGACCCGCAGCGCCGATGGGATCAACAATCTGGCGCCCTATTCATTCTTCAACGGGGTTGCCTATACGCCGCCGCAGGTGATGTTTGCCTCCACCGGCACGAAACACGACCAGGACGGCGGGAAGGACAGTATCGCCAATATCGAGGCGACCGGTGTCTTTTGCGTCAACGTGGTGGCCCACGCCTATCGGGATGCGATGAACGCAAGCTCGGCCAGCCTTCCGAAAGAGGTGGACGAGTTCGCCCACGCCGGCCTGACTCCGGTGGAATGCGAAACCATCCCATGCGCCCGCATCGAAGGCGCCCCTGCCGCGCTGGAATGCAAACTGACCCAGATCGTCACGCTGCCCGGCGAAGCCAACCGCGTGGTGTTCGGAGAGGTCGTCGGCGTGCACCTGCGCGATGACTGCCTGAAGGACGGCAAGTTCGACGTCACCACCTTTCAACCATTGTCGCGGCTTGGGTATCGCGACTACTCGGTGGTGACGGAGTTGTTTTCCCTCAATCGTCCAGACGATTGAGCCGGGTTTGGGGGCTCTGCCCCCGCCGCGCTATGCGCGACTCCCCCGGGGTATTTTTGGGCCAGATGAAGGGCTCGCGCGGTCTTCATCTGGTTTAAAATATCCCGGAGCGCGAGGCAGAGCCTCGCATTACCTCAGTGGCCGCCCAGAATGCCGGTTCGAACGGAATAGTCGACCGCAAGGCCGTAATCCGGGTCATCGTCGCTGTCGACCATCAAGTGACCCGCTTTCTTGAGCAGCTTGTGGCAATCCCGGCTGAGATGGCGCAGCATGACGCGCTTGCCTGCCGCCTCGTATTTTGCAGCGATGTTTTCGATGGCCTGCAGGGCCGATTGGTCGACCACACGGCTGTCGGCGAAGTCCACGATCACCGTTTCCGGGTCGTTCTGGACATCGAACAGTTCGACAAATCCCTCGGACGAGCCGAAGAACAACGGCCCCTTGATCTCGTAGACCTTGGCGCCTTTCTCGGTTTCCGAGTCGCGGGTAACCGCGTGGATGCGCTTGGCGTTGTTCCAGGCATAGGCCAGCGCCGAAACGATGACGCCGACCACGACGGCCACGGCGAGGTCTTCCATCACGGTGACGACGGTGACCAGAACTATGACGAAGGCGTCGGTCAGCGGCACCTTGCGCAGGATGTTGAACGAGTTCCAGGCAAAGGTGCCGATCACCACCATGAACATCACGCCAACCAGCGCGGCCAGCGGGATCTGTTCGATCAGAGGCGAGCCGACAAGGATGAACACCAGCAGGAACAGCGCGGCAGCGATCCCCGCGATGCGGGTGCGGCCGCCGGACTTCACGTTGATCATCGACTGACCGATCATCGCACAGCCGCCCATGCCGCCAAAGAACCCGGTCACGACGTTGGCGGTGCCCTGCGCGATGCATTCCTGCGACGCACCACCGCGCTTGCCGGTGATCTCGCCCACCAGGTTCAGCGTAAGCAGAGATTCGATCAGGCCGATGGCGGCCAGGATGACGGCGTAGGGCAGAATGATCTCAAACGTCTCCCAGGTCAGCGGAACCATGGGGATGTGGAATTTCGGCAGGCCGCCCTCGATCGAGGCCAGGTCTCCGACGCGCGGGACATCCAGCCCCATGCCGATCACCAGCGCAGCCACCACGACGATGCCCGCCAGCGGCGCTGGCACAATGCGCGTGATGCGCGGCATCACCCAGATCACCGCCATGGTCAGCGCGACCAGCCCCAGCATCGTATAGAGTTGCATCCCGGACAGCCATTCACCACCGCTCATGCCGTGGCCGGTGTTTTCCATGGTGCCCGGCACCTTGAACTGGCCCAGTTGCGCCAGAAAGATCACGATCGCCAGGCCGTTGACAAAGCCCAGCATCACCGGATGCGGCACCAGGCGGATGAACCGGCCCCAATGCATGGCCCCCGCGATAATCTGCAGGATGCCCATCAAAACCACTGTGGCGAACAGGTATTCGACCCCGTGCTGCGCCACCAGCGCCACCATGACGACCGCCAGCGCACCGGTTGCGCCCGAGATCATACCCGGACGACCCCCGATCAGCGCGGTGATCAGCCCCACGAGGAACGCCGCATACAGGCCTACCAGCGGGTGAACCCCGGCGACGAAAGCAAAGGCCACCGCTTCGGGCACCAGGGCCAGGGCGACGGTCAGGCCCGACAAAAGCTCGATCCGCAGGCGGGCGGGGGTCAGCTTTTCGTCCGGCATCCAGCTCAGATCGGGAATGGCGAGGCGATTGGCAAAGCTTGCCAGCAAGGCTCGGGGCATGAATTGGTCCTGTGGGTCAGAATGTTCGCGCGAAGGCGGTCGTATACCCGCCTTCGGCGCTGTCTGCTAGCCCATCGATGGCAGGCTGTCATGCAAAAACTGCAAGGCGACGCCCCTTGTGGCGCCTGTGCGGCGCAAAAACACCGGCAAGCCTTGCCAAATGCCCGACAAGCCCGCAGAAATTCCGTCAGGCAGGGATCGCAGCGGAGAACGAACGTGGCCCAGACAAAGATAGCCGTCATCGGCGGATCGGGAATTTATGACATCGATGGGCTGGAAACGCCGCAATGGGTTACCGTGGAAACGCCTTGGGGCGCGCCGTCCGACCAGATCCTGACCGGGACACTGGACGGCATCGAGATGGCCTTTCTGCCCCGCCACGGGCGCGGGCATGTGCATTCGCCGACCGAGGTGCCCTATCGCGCCAATATCGACGCGCTGAAACGGCTGGGGGTCACCGATGTGATCTCGGTTTCGGCCTGCGGCTCCTTCCGCGAACACATGGCCCCAGGCGATTTCGTGGTCGTCGATCAGTTCATCGACCGCACCTTCGCCCGCGAGAAAAGCTTTTTCGGCACCGGCTGTGTCGCCCATGTCAGCGTGGCCCATCCGACCTGCCCGCGCCTGGGGGATGCCTGTGAATCCGCCGCCCGGGCGGCCGGCATCACAGTGCATCGCGGCGGCACCTACCTGGCGATGGAAGGGCCGCAATTCTCGACGCTGGCGGAATCGAAGATGTACCGCGAGCAGTGGGGCTGCGACGTGATCGGCATGACCAACATGCCCGAGGCCAAACTGGCCCGCGAGGCCGAGCTTTGCTATGCCTCGGTCGCGATGGTCACCGACTATGACAGCTGGCACCCTGATCACGGCGAAGTGGACGTCACCGCGATCATCGCGACGCTGACCGGCAACGCCGAGAACGCGCGCGCCTTGGTCAAAGGCCTGCCCGCTCTGCTGGGAGCGGACCGTGCGCCCTGCCCGCATGGCTGCGACCGGGCATTGGACCACGCGATTTTGACGGCCCCGGAAAAGCGCGACCCGCAAGTGCTGGCCAAACTGGATGCGGTGGCGGGCCGGGTATTGTAGGCGGCCTTGACGGCCACGTGTTTTCTTAGGCTAGCTGCTGCGGATTTGACGGAGTTGGATGATGGATTTTGAACTTTGGCTGGCCTTTGTCGCCGCATCGACCGCCCTTCTGCTGATCCCGGGACCGACGGTTCTGCTGGTGCTCAGCTATGCACTGTCCAAAGGTCGCAGCGTGGCCGTGGCCTCGGCCACGGGGGTTGCGCTGGGGGACCTGATTGCCATGACCGCTTCGTTGCTGGGGCTTGGGGCGCTGGTGCTGGCGTCGGCCACGCTGTTTTCGGTGTTGAAATGGGTGGGAGCCGCCTATCTGGTCTGGCTGGGCATCAAGCTGCTGCGCAGTGCGCCGTCCAGCGGGATGCAGGCGGTTGCCACCGGGCGCGACGTCACCGCGCGCGGCGTGTTCGGCCATGCGGCCGCCGTAACTGCCCTGAATCCGAAATCCATCGCCTTCTTCATTGCCTTCGTGCCGCAATTCCTGCGCCCGGCCGAGCCGTTGGGCCCGCAATTCGCCATTTTGATCGCCACTTTCGTTGGGTTGGCCGGGCTGAACGCGCTGGCCTATGCGTTGCTGGCCGACCGGCTGCGCCGCGTAATCGGCCGCCCCGGCATCATCACCGGCATGACCCGTTTCGGAGGGTTGACCCTGATCGGAATGGGCGTGGCCACGGCGGTACTGCGCCGCCCGGCCTGAAGGCAGTCAGGTCCCGGCGTTCTCGGCCATGAACGCGCGAATGAACTTGCGGATCTCGCGCGCGGCCGAGGTGTCGAGATCGCGGCAAAGCGCAACAAATGCGTCGCGTTCGTCCTTGTCCAGGCGCAGAACCAGCTGGCTATTCTTTTTGGTGGATCCATTGAGGTCGGCCTTGGCCACGGCTGTCATCCTTGTTCTGGGCCTGCATCAGCGCGTGGCACCTTGTATAGACAAAGCGCATCGCTTGTCGATACCCGCAGCCCCCCAAGGGCGGGTTGTCCGGGCGTATCTGTTCCGCAGCAAATACGCGCAGGACGGCAGCCGTGGCTTGCATGACTGGCCGTGATACGCCAAACACCGCCGTGTTTTGACGCAAAAAGGGTTGCCCCATGTCCAGAAGCAAAACGGTCAAGGATTACATTCGAACCATCGTCGATTTCCCCCACGAAGGGATCATGTTCCGCGACGTGACGACCCTGTTTGCCGATCCCCGCGGGTTTCGCATGGCCATCGACCAGATGCTGCACCCCTATGCCGGCGAGCGCATCGACAAGGTCGTGGGGCTCGAGGCGCGTGGTTTCATCCTGGGGGGCGCAATCGCGCACCAACTGAGCGTGGGCTTTGTCCCGATCCGCAAGAAGGGCAAACTGCCGGGCACCACGATCAGCGAGGAATACAAGCTGGAATACGGCGAGGCCATCGTCGAGATCCACGATGACGCGATCCAGCCCGGCGAAAAGGTTCTGGTGGTCGATGACCTGCTGGCCACCGGCGGCACTGCCGCAGCAGGCATCAAGCTGATCGAACGTCTGGGCGGTGAGATCGTCAGCTGCGCCTTCATCATCGACCTGCCCGAGCTGGGTGGCCGGAAGGTGCTCGAGGACATGGGCATGGACGTCCATGTCCTGTGCGAATTCGAAGGGCTGTGAACAGACAACGGTCACGATTTCGTGACTTGTCGCTGGAAACGCCGCGCGCTTAGCGCGGCGTCGTTCGTTTTCCAGTCGGTTTTTTTGTCCCCGACGCGTGATCTCCTTCCGGCATGTCCCCGTATCACCCCTGATGTCGCCGATGACATCCTCAACAAGGAAAGTAGATCATGTTTCGCAAATTCGCTGTTGCCGGTGTCGCCAGTATCCTGTTTTCGACCGCTGCCATGGCCGACGGCCACGGCAAGGACATTGTGGACACCGCTGTCGGAGCCGGCAGCTTCAACACTCTGGTTGCAGCTGTGCAAGCCGCCGAGTTGGTTGACACGCTGAAGGGCGAAGGCCCGTTCACCGTGTTCGCGCCCACCGATGAAGCCTTTGCCGCGCTGCCCGAAGGGACCGTGGAAACACTGCTGAAGCCCGAGAACAAGGACCAGCTTGTGGCGATCCTCACCTATCACGTGGTTCCGGGCAAGGTGATGTCGGGTGATCTGTCCGACGACATGACCGCCGCCACCGTTCAGGGTGGAGAGATCACAATCGACCTCGACAACGGTGTCATGGTCAATGACGCAAATGTCGTTCAGGCAGATATCGAAACCAGCAATGGCGTGATCCACGTCATCGACAAGGTTATCCTGCCCGAGTCGTAAAGAACGCATCGCTGCGGCCCGGAGCGTCCGGGCCGCACTCACACATCTGACAGGACGGCGCCCGGGTTCATTATCCCGAGCGGGTCCAAAGCAGCCTTTATGGCGCGCATGGCCGACAGTTTGGCCGGATCACCATAGCGTTCCAGATCGCCGGTCTTCAAACGGCCCACCCCATGCTCGGCACTGACCGATCCTTCAAATTCATGCACCAGGTCATGAACCGCGCGCTTGATCGCGCCGCGCCGGTCATCGAACTCGCCCCGGTCGTGACCTTTGGGCGGGAAGACGTTGTAGTGCAGGTTGCCGTCCCCCAGATGACCAAAGCAGTTCACCCGGAACGGTCCGAGGGCCGCAATCGCCTTGCCGCCTTGCCGGATGAAGTCGGGGATCCGCGAAATCGGAACCGAGATATCGTGGCTGGACACCGAACCGATCAACCGGTTTGCCTCGGGGATGCGTTCGCGCACCGACCACAGCGCGTCGCGCTGCGCGGCGCTCTGGGCGATGACGCCGTCCGACACCAGACCACGCGCCTCCGCTGCCAAGAACAAGGATTCCAGCGCCGCCTCGGGCTCGTGCCCCGCCGCCAATCCCAGCTCGATCAGGACCGACCATTCCGGCGGTGTGTCAAAGGGTTGCCGCACGTCCGGCAAGACCTCTGCCAGAAAATCCAGCCCCTGTCTGTGGATCAGTTCGAATGCGCTGACGGTTTCGCCCAGATGGTCCCGGGCCAGGGCCAGCAGGTCGATCGCCGCTTCGGGACTGGCCACCTGAAAGATCGCCGTGCCCAGCCCGGCAGGACGCGGGAACAGTTTGAGCGAGGCGGCGGTGATAACCCCCAGCGTGCCCTCGGACCCGATCAGCAGGTTGCGCAGGTCATAACCGGTGTTGTCCTTGCGCAGCCGCCCCAGCCCGTGCCAGATCTCCCCGTTGGGCAGAACCGCCTCGAGCCCGAGGCACAGATCCCGCGCATTGCCATAACGCAGGACGTTGACGCCCCCTGCATTGGTAGCCAGGTTTCCCCCGATCCGGCAGGACCCCTGCGCCGCGAGCGACAGCGGAAACAGCCGGTTGGCCGTCTCGGCCGAGGCCTGAATGTCGGCCAGCACAGCACCGGCCTCGGCGATCAGGATGTTTTCGGTCGGGTAGACGGCCCGGATCGCGCGCATCCGCTCGAGCGACAGGATCAGGGGCGCGGGGCCATCTGCCATGACCTGCCCGCCCACAAGACCAGTGCCGCCGCCGTATGGCACCACCGGCACGCGGGCCTCGGACGCCAAACGCACCAAGGCTGCAACCTCCTCAACCGTGCGGGGCAAGGCCAGCAGACCCGCCTGCCCGGCGAAGCGGCGGCGCGGCTCTTCCAGATAGCGCGGCTCGACCGGGCGCAGAACATCGTCACCCAGGCGGGCGCGGATGGTTTCGGCAAAGGTTTCGTCGGCAGGGTTCAAATGCATGCCCTCTGCATGCCCAAGCCTGCGGCGCACGGCAAGGCTTATTCCAGTTCCATCAGGTATCGCGGCTCAAGCACCACCACCGTCGGGCGGTCCGGCAGGGTCCGCAGCGATACTTCGATTTCCGAGACACCGTCCCGGCGCACCGGGAAATCGGATCGGATATCGGCCAGGAACCGGTCCAGCGAATAGCCCGAGAACCAGTGCATCGGAATGATGACCGAGCTTTTCAGCCGCTGCAGCACCGAGATCATCTCGGGCAAGGGCATGGTCGTGCCCCCGTCCACCGCCGCCATGACCACGTCCAGCCGCCCTAGGGCCGCGAACTGTTCGTCGGACGGCACGTGGTGCAGATGCCCCAGATGGCCGATGCACAGGCCTTCGACCTCGAACACGAAGATCGAGTTTCCGCGCTCCTCCACCCCACCATAAGCGGACCGGATATCGGTCGATACGTTGCGCACCAGCAATTCGCCCAGATCGAGGTAATGTTCGATGCCCTCCCCGAACTCACCCCACCCCGGCAGCACATGCGGGATGGCCGGATCGGGATAGGCGGTCCAATGTGTGTCATGGGCGTGGTTCATCGTCACGATGTCGGGGATCAGGTCAGCGCCGCCGATGAACCCGGTGAAATCAGTCACGGCATTCAGCCCGCCGGGTGTCTGGATCAGAAAGGACGCATGCGCGACATAGCTGATCCGTACCGAGAAATCGGGCACCGGATCCTGCCACGCCGCCTTGTGTACGTACTGTATTCCAGGGGTGTTCTGGGCGATGGCGATGCAATGGCTCGGCCGACGCTCCTGCGCCGCCGCCGTCCCTGCCAGCAAGATCAGACCCGCCAAAATACTCCGCATGATGGGAAGTCTAGCGCATCCGGCACCCGAGTCACGTCACGGGGCCCAGATTTCGGACACGGTCCCGCCTGTATCAACGCCAAATGAGCGGCCTAGCCCGCGTCCGTCCGCCCGCGCCGGTCCGAGCGCAGCGATGCATAGAGCACATGCGTCCGCCAACGCCCGTTGATCTGCAGATAGGATTGCGCCACGCCCTCGTATTTGAAGCCCGAGCTTTCCAATAGCCCGCGAGAGGCGGCGTTTTCCGGCAGGCAGGCGGCCTCGATCCGGCTCAGGTCCAGTCGGGTAAAGGCGTAATGCACCACGGCGCCGATGGCCTCGCGCATGTAACCCTGCCGGGCAAAGGCCTGCCCGGTCCAATAGCCCAGCGTTCCGGCCTGCGCCGGCCCCCGGCGGATGTTGTCCAGCGTAATGGCGCCCACCAGCATGTCATCCGTTCTGCGGAAGAGGAACAGCGGAACCGCCGTGCCATTGGCCACCGAGCGTTGCGCCCAGTAGACACGGTTGGTGAACGATTTGCGGGTCAGATGATCCTTGGCCCAGATCGGCTCCCACGGGGTCAGATACTCGCGCGAGGCCAACCGCAGCGCGGCCCAGTCGTTGAAGTCGGAATGCACGGGCGGGCGCAAGCTCAACCGCTCGGTCTCGAGTTTCAGCCTGCGTCTGCCCAACAGCATCACGCCGCGCGCCTCTCCTGCAGCCTCTCCAGTGTCGGCGCACCACCCACAGGTCCGTAGAGCGCCAGTGCTGCCGGGGCCTGAACCGCCATCTTTTCGGCAAAGGCCCGGACGTCGGCGGTGCTGACCGCGTCGATCTTGGCCACGGTTTCCTCGAGCGGCGGAACACGGCCCCATATCTGCACCAGCCGGGCCAGACGTTCGGCCCGGTTCGAAGGGCTTTCCAGCCCCATCAGCATCCCGGCCTTCATCTGTGCGCGGGCGCGGGCAACCTCCTCGGGGCTCATGTCCTCGGCGGCGCGCTTCATCTCGTCGATGGTGATGGTGGCCAGCTCGCCCACCTGATCGGCCGAAGTGCCGGCATAGATCGTGGTCGTTCCCGTGTCGGCATAGGCGCCGGTCTGGGCAAAGATCGTATAGCACAGCCCGCGGGTCTCACGCACTTCCTGAAACAGGCGCGAGGACATGCCGCCGCCCAGCGCGGTCGAATAGATCTGCGCGGTATAGATCTCGTCATTGCGATAGCCCGGGCTTTCCAGCGCCAGGGCAAAATGCGCCTGCTCCAGCGCCTTGTCCCGCCGCGCCTCGCCGCCGGTGAACCGCGCGGGTTCCGGTAGCAGCCCCTTGCGGGGTTGCAGATGGCCGAACATCTCTTCGGCCAGTTTCATCAACTGGTCATGATCGACCGCGCCCGCCGCCGACAGGATCATCTGATCGGGCGCGTAGTGCTCGGCCACGAAGGCCGACAGGTCGTCGCGCGAAAAGGCGCTGACCCGTTCGGTCGGCCCCAGAATGGTGCGGCCCAGCGGCTGGTCGCGATAGCTCTGTTCCTGCAGCCAGTCAAAGATCACATCGTCGGGCGTGTCATGCGCCTGTCCGATTTCCTGCAGGATCACGCCGCGCTCAACCTCGATCTCGCGCGGGTCGAAGACGGGGTTCAGGACAATGTCGCCGATCACGTCCATCGCCAGCGCCACGTCATCCTTCAGCACCCGGGCGTAATAGGCCGTCACCTCGCGCGAGGTATAGGCGTTGATATAGCCGCCCACATCCTCGATCGCCTCGGCGATCTGCAGGGCCGAGCGCCGCTCGGTGCCCTTGAAGGCCATATGCTCGAGGAAATGCGCGATGCCGTTCTGTTCGATCCGCTCATGCCGCCCGCCAGCGGTCACCCAGATGCCGATGGCTGCCGATTGCAGCCCCGGCATCTGTTCGCTGACGATCCGAAAGCCGTTTGTTAGTTGGTCCAGTCTGACAGTCACTCAGCAATATGCCTTTTGATATGATCCTCGATTGTGCCCAGATCGTTGGCGATGCGGGTCACCCGTTCCGGACGTTCATACAGATCGGACATGCGCGAGGGAAGGGGCGGATGCACACCGCTGGCCTGCTCGACCGCGGCGGGGAATTTCGCCGGGTGCGCGGTGGCCAGTGTAACCATGGGCACATCGGCGGCGCGGGTGTCTTCGGCCACCTTGATGCCCACGGCGGTGTGCGGACAGACCAGCTCGGCGCTGTGTTCCAGCGTGGATTTGATCGTGGCGAGCGTTTCCTCTTCGGACACACGACCCGAGTCGAAGCTTTCGCGCAGGGCCTCCATCGCGCCCTGGCTGACGTGGAAGCCGCCCTGTTTCAGCTCGTCCATCAACTGCGCCACGGCCCGCCCGTCCTCGCCATAGGCATAGTACAACGCGCGCTCAAAGTTCGAGCTGACCTGAATGTCCATCGACGGGCTGATCGAGGGGATGGTGTCGCCCTTGAAATAGCCCTGCCCCGACAGGCAGCGATGCAGGATGTCGTTCTGGTTGGTCGCCACCACCAGACGGTCGATGGGCAGACCCATCCGCTTGGCGATATAGCCGGCGAAGATGTCGCCGAAATTGCCGGTGGGCACCGTGAAGCTGACCTTGCGATGCGGCGCGCCCAGGCTGGTCGCGGCTGAGAAATAATAAACCACCTGCGCCAGCACGCGAGCAAAGTTGATCGAGTTCACCCCCGCCAGCTTGACCCCGTCGCGGAAGTCGAAATCGTTGAACATGTCCTTCACGGCGGCCTGACAGTCGTCGAAATCGCCATCGACGGCCAGCGCGTGCACGTTGCTGTCGGCAGGCGTGGTCATCTGGCGGCGCTGCACTTCGGAGACGCGGCCATGCGGGAACAGGATGAACACATCGACCGCGTCCAGCCCCCGGAACGCCTCGATCGCGGCCGATCCGGTGTCGCCGCTGGTGGCGCCCACGATGGTTACACGTTCGCCCCGCCGCTTCAGCGCCACCTGGAACAGCTGGCCGATCAGCTGCATGGCGAAATCCTTGAAGGCCAGCGTAGGCCCGTGGAACAGCTCCAGCAGAAAGTGGTTCTCGTTCAGCTGCTTCAACGGCGCGCGGGCATCATGGCCGAACCCGGCATAGGCGCGGGCAATGATCTCTTTGAATTCGTCCCCGGCGAACGAGCCGCTGACATAGGGCCACATGACGCGGAATGCGATTTCCTCATAGGGCAGTCCGGCCAGCGCGGCGATCTCGTCCTGGCTCAGAACCGGGATCTCGGCAGGCAGGTACAGGCCACCGTCGCGGGCCAGACCGGTCAGCATCGCCTCTTCAAAGCTCAGTTCGGGCGCCTGCCCGCGGGTCGAGATATATTTCATTGCGCGTCACTTTCTGATGGGGCGCGGCCGCGCCACAGGAAATATCCGGTCATTGCGGCCCAGACCAGCGCCAGGCCGAACCATGTCACCGCGTATTGGAGATGGTCGTTGGGAATACCCGCCGTATCCACCGGCAGCGGCGTGATGGCGGGATCGGTCTGGCTGCGGGCAACCATTAGGATCGGTTCGGCCCCAAGCGCATCGGCCAGCGCGGGCACATCGCGCGCAAACCAGATGTTGCCCGCCGGGTCCGGATCGGGGGTATAGCCGTCGATCTCATCGGGCCAATGCAGATTTCCGACTACCTGCATGTGGCCGATCTGGCGTTCGGCCTGCTTGGCCGTTGTGGGCACAAAGCCCCGGTCCACAAGGATCGTGCGATCACCGGTTTGGAAGGGCGCGATGACCCGATAGCCCGGCCCGACCTGTTTGACCGAAACCAGTACATGGATTTCGCCGGGCAGCATCTCGCCCGATACTTCGACGGGCAGATAACGGTCGGCTTCGGGATCGACCGCCTCGGGCAGCGGCACCGGATCGGCGGCGATCCGGGCTTCGATGTCGGCCAGAATGCCCTCTTTCCACGCCAGACGCTGAACCTGCCAAGTGCCTAGAGACACAAGAACCGCCAGCCCGGCGAGCCCGAAAATCAGCAGAAACAGGATGCGGCGCATGTATGGCCCTTGTTGCGTGTCATAGCGGCTCGGGGTCAAGCCGGCGTCTTGTTACGGTCTGTGCGCAAGGAAATGCAACCTTGCAATTGTACGGGGCGCAATCCCTTGCGCCCCTGATCGAGAAAAAGCCGCCCCGAGGGGCGGCTTTTGCAATTCGACAGCCTCGCGGGGCGTTACATCAGCGGTGCCTGACCCCAGATGTAGACTGCGAAGAACAGGAACAGCCAGACAACGTCGACAAAGTGCCAGTACCATGCGGCCGCCTCAAACCCGACGTGTTTCTCCGGGGTAAAGTCGCCACGCAGCGCGCGGATCAGACAGACCGTCAGGAAGATGGTGCCGATGATCACATGTGCGCCGTGGAAGCCGGTTGCCATGAAGAAGTTCGAGTAGAACTGATCGCCGCCGAACTCCCACCCTTCGTGGGCCAGCAGCTCGTAGTATTCGAAGGCCTGCAGGAAGGTGAAGGCGATGCCTAGGACGATACCGATCGCGAGACCCTGAATCAGCGCCTTGCGGTCGTTGTCGTGAACCAGCGCGTGGTGCGCCCAAGTGATCGCACAGCCCGACAGCAACAGAACCAGAGTGTTGATCAGCGGCAGGTGGAACGGGTCCACCGCGTGGATGTCAGGCTGGATGTATTCGGTGCCGGCATAGTCGTACATCGGATACATGCGATGTTTGAAGAACGACCAGAACCAGGCGAAGAAGAACATCACCTCGGACATGACGAACAGGATGAACCCGTAGCGCAGCCCGATCCGGACGACCGGGGTGTGATCACCCGCGCGGCTTTCGGCCACGACCTCGGACCACCAGGCAAACATCGTGTAGAGAACCGCCACAAGACCACCCCAGAACACGAAGGAGGTCATGCCGTGCATCCACAAGACGGCTCCGAACAGCATGACGAAGCCACCGATCGCGCCGATCAGCGGCCAGATCGAAGGTGCCAGAATGTGGTAATCGTGGTTTTTTGCGTGTGCCATCAGCGTCCCTCACCTACAGGCGTTAGTTCGTGTTTGTTTCTGCCTGCGCATCCAGGGCGGCATAGCCCTCGGGCAGGTCTATTTCATAGAATGTATACGACAGCGTGATCGTATGAACATACTGTGCTTCGGGGTCTTCCACCATTTCGGGGTCGACGAAGAAAGTTACGGGCATCTCGACGCGTTCGCCGGGCTCCAGAACCTGCTCCTCAAAACAGAAACATGCGATCTTCTGGAAGTATCCGCCGGCGGAATAGGGCGTCACGTTGTACGATGCCTGTCCCGCAACCGGCTTGTCGGTCGGATTGTATGCTTCGTAAAAGGCCAGACCGGTCTCACCGATACGCACCTTCATCTCTCGCTCGACGGGTTTGAATTCCCACGGCATGTCTTTGGCCTTGGACGCGTCGAAGCGAACGGTCACCACCCGGTCGAGGATATCGTCGGGCGTGGCCTCGGCAACGCCGGTGGTGCCCCCGAACCCGGTGACCCGGCAGAACCAGTCGTAGAACGGCACGGCCGCCCAGGCCAGGCTGCCCATCAGAACAACCAGACCAACGGTTTGTGCAACGGTCTTCTGCGGTCCGCTCAAAGCCATCAGTTCTGAACCTCCTCGCTGGGCACGCCGAAATCGCTGCCCGAGACCTTTACGATGGTCAGGCCGAAGATGATCACGATGAACGCCGCCAGCGTCAGCCCGACACCCAGGTTGCGGCCGAAGCGACGCTGGTGCAGCTCATGGCTTTTGCGCAGGCTCATGACCAGCCTCCCAACCCGTAGGGTTTCAGCAGCGCCTCGGCGAGGATCGCGCCGAAATGCAGGAACAGGTACAGCAGCGACAGCTTGAAAAAGCTGCGCTCGACCTTGAAATTGTCCGCCTCCGCGTCGTCTTCGGTGCGGCGCGAGATGGCCCATGCCCCCCGCAGGAACAGAGCGTTCAACACCACGGCAACAGCGAGGTAAATCGGCCCACCGATGCCCGAGAACGCCGTGCCCACGGCCAGCAGAGCCAGCAATGCGGTATAGACCAGAATATGGGTCCGCGTGGCGCGGCGTCCATGCGTTACGGTCAGCATCGGCACGCCGGCGTCGTCATAATCCGAGCGCATGAACAGCGCCAGCGCCCAGAAATGCGGCGGGGTCCACATGAAGGTCAGGGCAAACATCAGCCAAGGCTCGAGCGTCATCGAACCCGTCGCGGCAACCCAGCCGATTACCGGCGGGAAAGCGCCCGCGGCGCCTCCGATCACGATGTTCTGCGGCGTCAGGCGCTTGAGCCACATCGTGTAGATCACGACATAGAAAAAGATGGTAAAGGCCAGAAACGCGCCCGCGAACCAGTTGGTCGCCAAGCCCAGCATGATCACCGACAGACCCGACAGGGCCAGGCCCAGCGCCATCGCCTCGCCGGGCTCAACCTTGCCCGACGGGATCGGACGGCCCTTGGTGCGCTTCATAACCTTGTCGATATCCGCGTCCCACCACATGTTCAGCGCGCCCGAGGCGCCGCCACCGATGGCAATGAACAGGATGGCGCAAAAGCCGACGAACGGATGTACCGGCACAGGGGCGGCCAGCAGACCCACCAACGCGGTGAATACGACAAGCGACATCACCCGCGGCTTGAGCAGGGCGAAATAGTCGCCAAAGCCGGCCTCGTCCGCACGGGATTGTGCGGCAAGTGTGCTGGCATTGATGCTCGCGTCGGTCATGTCAGGTCCTTGTGGTGCGAAAGCTGCGCGAAACCCGCGCAGCCTGTCCTTGGTTTCGAACGGGCCTCAGGCCCCGGGATCGTCAGTTCGAGGCGATCTGGAACGATGCCGGCTGGCCGGCGTATTCGTCCAACGCGCCCTGCAGCCATTCCTGATAGGCTTCTTCGCTGACGACTTTGACGGTGATTGGCATGTAGGCGTGGTCCTTGCCGCACAGCTCGGAGCACTGGCCGAAGTAGATGCCTTCCTTGTCGGCCTGGAACCACAGCTCGGCCAGGCGGCCCGGAACGCCGTCCTGTTTGACGCCAAACGCCGGGATCGTCCATGAGTGGATCACGTCGGCCGCCGTGACCTGCATCACAACCACCTTGTTGACGGGAACCACGACTGCGGTGTCGGTGGCCAGCAGCCACTCATCCTCGCTGTAGCCGGCATCGGCCAGCTTGGCACGCATCGCATCGTCCAGAACGAACGGGGTTACATCCGCATCGGCGGGGCGTGCACCTTCGTCCAGAGTGGCCGGGTGACCCAGCAGGTAGCTGTCGAACGCAAAGTCGTGATCGACATATTCATAGGTCCAGTACCACTGGTTGCCGGTCACCTTGATGACGACATCACCCTCGGGGATTTCCTGCTGCTTGAACAGCACCGGCAGCGAGAACGCTCCGATGAAGACCAGGATCAGGATCGGGCCGATGGTCCAGGCGATCTCGACCGGAGTGTAGTGCGAGAACCGCGCCGGGGTCGGGTTTACACGCTGGTTGTAGCGCACGATGCAGTATACCAGCAGGCCTGCGACCAGCAGACAGATCGCGGTGATGATAACCAGAATCATACCGTCAAGGCGGTGAATCCCTTCGGCCAGGCTGGTGGCCGCCGGCTGGAAGCCCATGCCGCCGTCGACCGGCTTGCCGATGATCTCAAGGTCCTGAGCCATGGCGGGAAGGCTGGAGAGGGCTGCGAACACCCCCGAAAGCATCAAAGCATTCTTCATTTTCTGTCCTGATCGTTTGATCTTTGCGTCTCTGGCGAACAGGTGTGAATCGGTCACACCTCTCCCGTTGTCTTTGGCCGCGTTAAAAACCATATTCCGGGAGGTAGATAAAGCAAAATGCTTGCGTCAAACAGACGCTATTTTTGATCTGGATCAAACGCGAAAGGCCGCAACCCATGACTCAAGCCCCGTTTCGCCCGTTCGAGACTGCATTGCCGCATGACGAGGCGCTGGCCGTACTGCGCTCGGCCACCGCTGGGGCCGAAGACGGCGAGCTGTTTGTAGAGCGTCGGAAATCCGAAACACTTGCCTTTGACGATGGGCGCCTGCGCACCGCATCCTACGATGCGTCCGAGGGATTCGGGCTGCGTGCCGTGCAGGGTGATGTGGCCGGTTATGCCCACTCGACCGACGTATCAATGCCCTCGCTGAAACGTGCTGCGGAAACCGCCCGGCTGGCGGTTGGCGACGGAGGAGGCACTTTGGCCGACGCGCCAAGGCGTACAAACAAGCAGCTTTATACGGATGCAGACCCCATCGAATCCGCCAGCTTCCCGGTCAAGGTCGAGACTCTGCGCGAAATCGACGGATTTGCGCGCGATCTGGACCCCAGGGTGGTTCAAGTCAGCGCCGTGATCGCCGCGTCCGTGCAAGAGGTCGAGATCCTCCGCCCCGATGGCACCATGGTACGCGACGTTCGTCCGATGACGCGCCTCAACGTGTCGGTCATCGTCGAACAGAACGGCCGACGCGAAAGCGGATCGGCAGGCGGTGGCGGCCGCGTTGGTCTGGACGGCCTGATTGACCCCACCGATTGGCAGGACAAGGTCCGAGAGGCGCTGCGCATTGCTTTGGTCAACCTTGACGCCGTTCCCGCTCCGGCCGGAGTGATGGAAGTTGCACTAGGCCCCGGCTGGCCCGGCATCTTGCTGCACGAGGCCATCGGGCATGGGTTGGAAGGAGATTTTAACCGCAAGGGGAGTTCGGCCTTTGCCGGGCTGATGGGGCAGCGGATCGCCTCCAAGGGCGTGACCGTGGTGGATGACGGGACGATCCCGGATCGTCGCGGATCGATCACCGTGGATGACGAGGGGACACCGAGCTCGCGCACCGTGCTGATCGAAGACGGCATCCTGACTGGCTACATGCAGGACCGGCAGAATGCGCGCCTGATGGGCGTGTCCCCCACCGGCAACGGGCGCCGGCAAAGCTATGCGCACAAACCGATGCCACGCATGACCAACACGATCATGCTGGGCGGCGATGCCAACCCGGCGGATCTGGTGGCCGAGATCAAGGACGGCATCTGGGCCGTGGGTTTCGGCGGCGGCCAGGTCGACATCACCAACGGCAAATTCGTGTTCAGCTGTACCGAGGCCTACCGGGTCGTGAACGGCAAAATCGGCGCGCCGGTCAAGGGCGCAACGCTGATCGGCGACGGTCCTTCAGCGTTGAAACGTATCCGGGGTCTGGGCAACGACATGGCCCTGGATCCCGGCATGGGAACCTGCGGCAAGGACGGTCAGTGGGTGCCCGTGGGTGTGGGTCAACCCACAGTGCTGATGGAGGGGCTGACGGTCGGAGGATCGGCCGCCTGATGCGAATCGCGCGCCTTCGGCCGGCACCATGGTTAATCCGTGCTGCCGGCCACAAAAGGAATGAACCGTAGCGCATCGAAATAGGCGGCCTGAGAAAAGTTATTACTTTCAAATATTTGCGCACCCACTCCGCGAAACCCACACTGGAACACGCTAAAATTTTCTGCGATTCACAAGCTGTTAACCCGTCACGCCGTAAACCAGTTCTGCAATCAGGCGGAGCGACGGATGACCGAAGAGCAGCTTTCTTCCAATCACCCCCCACTCCCACCCACCACGGAAGAGGACCGGTTTTCCTGGCTTCGCCTGTTGCGCTCGCGCAAAGTTGGCCCGGCAACGTTCCGGCGCCTGATGCACGAACATGGCTCGGCGCAGAATGCGCTGGCCGCATTGCCGGAATTGGCACGCGCTGCCGGAATTGAAGGGTATGAAATATGCCCGCCCGGCGTCATCGAGGCGGAACTCAAGGCCGCAAAAACCGCCAAAGCGCGGCTTTTGTGCCTTGGGGCCGCCGACTATCCTATGGCACTGACCGATCTGAACGATGCCCCTCCTTTGCTTTGGGCAGTAGGCGACGTGTCGGTGCTTCAGCGCCCGATGATCTCGCTTGTCGGCGCCCGCAACTGTTCGTCCTTGGGAACCAGGATGGCGCGGGCTCTGGCAGGTGGCCTGGGTGAGAGTGGTTACGTAGTCGTCTCCGGGCTGGCCCGCGGCGTCGACACCGCCGCGCATCTGGCCACGCTGCAAACGGGAACCGTTGCAGTCATGGCAGGTGGCGTCGACATCATCTATCCAGCGGAAAACAAGGAGCTGGCGCGCGACATCGCGACCAGAGGGCTGCGCATCTCCGAACAACCAATGGGCGTGACCCCGCAGGCCCGCCACTTTCCTCGCCGCAACCGGATCATATCGGGTCTGTCTCAGGCCGTTGTCGTCGTCGAGGCTGCCGCCAAGTCCGGCAGCCTCATCACGGCGCGCGACGCACTGGACCAGGGACGCGAGGTTCTTGCCGTGCCCGGCCATCCGTTCGACGCCCGCGCCGCCGGATGCAATCTTCTGATCCGTGAAGGCGCCACACTGGTGCGCTGCGTGCAGGATGTGATCGACGCCCTGCCCCCGCAGCCGCGCAGCGCACCCAATCTTGCCCCTGACACGGCGCCCGTCGCGCAGACAATCACTCCTCCCGAGGCGCTCCACGCCCGAATCCTGGAACGGTTGGGGCCTTCGCCTTTGGCCGAGGACCAGTTGATCCGGGATGTTGATGCGCCCGCCAGCGTGATCGGCCCCGCTTTGATCGATCTGGAGCTGGATGGATTGATCCGTCGCCAGCCGGGCGGGTTGCTGAGCCTCGCCGTCTAATCTGCCGAGGTGGTTCCAACCCGGGCCGCTGGTCTCAATTAGGCCGGATTTCGGGCCTTTCAGACTGTGCATTGACAAATCCATCTTGCCCTACACATTTTGCACGGCCATAGAAGGCGCCCAATCCGTCGAGCGAGGTTTTTAACTAAATGCCTGTAGTTGTTGTAGAATCCCCGGCCAAAGCAAAAACAATCAATAAATACCTTGGCCCCGACTACACGGTCCTGGCCTCGTACGGCCATGTTCGCGACCTGCCTCCGAAGGATGGATCGGTGGATCCCGACCACGAGTTTTCGATGACTTGGGAGGTCGGCACGGACAGCCGCAAACACGTCAAGGCCATCGCCGACGCGCTCAAGGACGACAACGCGCTGATCCTGGCAACCGACCCCGACCGCGAGGGCGAGGCGATCAGTTGGCACCTGCAGGAGGCGCTGACCAAACGCCGCTCGATCAAGAAGGATACGGCCGTCAGCCGCGTGACGTTCAACGCCATCACCAAGGATGCGGTGACCAAGGCCATGCAGAACCCGCGCGAGGTGGACATGCCGCTGGTCGAGGCGTATCTGGCCCGGCGCGCATTGGATTACCTGGTCGGCTTCAACCTGTCGCCGGTTCTGTGGCGCAAGCTGCCCGGCGCGAAATCGGCCGGCCGCGTGCAATCGGTCTGCCTGCGCCTGATCGTCGAGCGCGAGATGGAGATCGAGGCGTTCAAGCCCGTCGAATACTGGTCGGTAAAGGCGCTGTTCGAAACGCCGCGCGGCCAGACCTATGAGGCGCGGCTGGTCACGCTGGCCGGCAAGAAGCTGGACAAGCATGACATCGCCAACGCCACCCAGGCCGAACTGGCGGTGCAGGCCATCACCAGCCGCGCACTGAGCGTGACCTCGGTCGAAGCGAAGCCAGCCGCGCGCAATCCCAGCGCCCCGTTCATGACCTCGACCCTGCAGCAGGAAGCCAGCCGCAAATTCGGCATGGGCGCCCGCCACGCGATGCAGGTGGCGCAGCGTTTGTATGAGGCCGGGCACATAACATACATGCGAACCGACGGCATCGACATGGCGCCCGAGGCCGTCGCCGCCACGCGGGACGCGATCAAGGACCGGTTCGGTACCGAATACGTGCCGGACAGCCCGCGCATGTACAAGAACAAGGCCAAGAATGCGCAGGAAGCGCACGAATGCATCCGGCCCACGGACATGACCAAGGATGCGGCCGCCCTGAAACTGTCGGATGACGATCAGCGCAAGCTGTACGATCTGATCTGGAAACGTACGATCGCCTGCCAGATGGCCGCTGCGCGGCTGGAACGCACGACCGTCGAAATCGGCAGCGATGACGGTCAGGTGGGGCTGCGCGCCACCGGTCAGGTCGTGCTGTTCGACGGGTTCATGCGCGTCTACGAGGAAGGCCGCGACGATGTCGAGGACGAAGATGACAAGCGCCTGCCCCAGATCATGCAGGGTGATCCGGCGCGCTTTGCCAAGACCACGCTGAAGGATCAGTTTGACAAGGCCACCGCCGACGGCGCGGACAAGAAGGCCATCCTGTCGGACAACCAGGCGGTTCTGGCGCTGCAACACCACACCCAGCCGCCGCCGCGCTATACCGAGGCGACCCTGGTCAAACGGATGGAGGAGTTGGGCATCGGGCGACCCTCGACCTATGCCTCGATCGTCACCACGATTCAGGACCGCGGTTACGTCCGCAAGGACAAGAACCGCCTGATCCCCGAGGAAAAGGGCCGGATCGTCACGATCTTCTTGCTGAATTTCTTCCGCCAGTATGTGGGATACGAATTCACTGCCAACCTCGAAGAGCAGCTGGACGAGGTGAGCGCCGGCGCCCGCGACTACAAGGACCTGCTTTCCAAGTTCTGGCGCGATTTCTCGGCCGCGATCGCCGAGACGTCAGAGCTGCGGATTTCGGAAGTGCTCGACAAACTGGACGAGGCACTGGCCCCGCAGTTGTACCCCCCGCGCGAGGATGGCTCGGATCCGCGCATCTGCCCCAAATGCGGGGTCGGACGGCTGCACCTGAAAACCTCGCGGACCGGCGGATTCGTGGGCTGCGGGAACTATCCCGAATGCACCTATACCCGCCCCATCGCCGGTGAAGGCGCCGAGGGCGAGGAACGCATGCTGGGCATGGATGGCGAGGATGAGATCTGGCTGAAATCCGGACGCTTCGGCCCCTATGTCCAGCGCGGCGAAGCCACGCCCGAGAACAAGAAACCGCCGCGCGCCTCTTTGCCCAAGGGTTGGAGCAAGGATGACATGGACCTTGAGAAGGCGCTGACCCTTCTGAGTCTGCCGCGCGAGATTGGCGAACACCCCGAGGGCGGTATGATCAGCGCCAATTTCGGGCGCTTCGGTCCCTATATCATGCACCAGCTGCCGGATGAGGCGAAGCCGGTCTATGCCAACCTCAAGGATCCCAACGACGTGTTCGAAATCGGCATGAACCGCGCCGTCGAACTGTTGGCGGAAAAGCGCGCCAATCCCGGGCGGCGTGGGCGGGCTGCGGCCAAACCGCTGAAGGAACTGGGCGAGCATCCCGACGGCGGCGCGATCCAGGTTCTGGACGGGCGCTATGGGCCTTATGTGAAGTGGGAAAAGATCAACGCGACCCTGCCCAAGGACATCAAGCCCGAAGACGTGACGCCCGAAATGGCGGTGGAACTGGTCAATGAGAAGGCGGCCAAGAAAGGCACCCGCAAAAAGGCCGCGCCCAAGAAGAAAGCCACCAAGAAGAAAGCCGGCTGATCCCGGCCCCGCGGGCGGTTAGGTAGAAATACCACCCGCCCGCAGGTTTCATTGACTTCCCAATGACGTGGCGGCACAACCTGCCCATCACCATGTCATTGGGGGAGTTTTCCATGAAGAAAGTCTATGCCAATGCCACCGAGGCCCTCGATGGGATACTTCGGGATGGCATGCTGATCGCGGCCGGCGGGTTCGGCCTGTGCGGCATTCCCGAATTGCTGCTGCAGGCGATCAAGGAGTCGGGCGTGAAGGATCTGACCTTTGCCTCGAACAACGCAGGCGTCGACGATTTCGGCATCGGCATCCTGCTGCAGACGCGGCAGGTCAAGAAGATGATCAGCTCGTATGTCGGCGAGAACGCCGAGTTCATGCGCCAGTACCTGTCGGGCGAGCTTGAGCTGGAATTCACCCCGCAAGGCACCCTGGCCGAGCGCATGCGCGCCGGTGGCGCGGGCATCCCGGGCTTCTACACCAAGACCGGCGTCGGCACAGTCATCGCCGAGGGCATGGAGCACAAGGAGTTCAACGGCGAGACCTACATCCTCGAGGAAGGGATCTTTGCCGATCTGGCCATCGTCAAGGCATGGAAGGCCGACGACACCGGCAATCTGGTATTCCGCAAGACCGCCCGCAACTTCAACGTGCCGGCGGCGACCTGCGGCAAGATCTGCGTTGCCGAGGTGGAAGAGATCGTGCCGCGCGGTTCGCTGGACCCCGACTGCATCCACCTGCCCGGTATCTATGTGCACCGGGTCATTCAAGGTCAGCACGAGAAGCGCATCGAACAGCGCACCACCCGCAAGAAGGAGGAAGCGTAATGCCCTGGGACCGCAATCAGATGGCCGCGCGTGCGGCCGAGGAACTGGAAGACGGCATGTATGTGAACCTCGGCATCGGGATTCCGACGCTGGTGGCGAACTATGTGGGCGACAAGGATATCACCCTGCAATCGGAAAACGGCATGCTGGGCATGGGCCCCTTCCCCTATGAGGGCGAAGAGGACCCCGACCTGATCAACGCCGGCAAGCAGACCATCACCGAACTGCCCCGCACCGCCTATTTCGACAGCGCCACGTCCTTTGCCATGATCCGCGGCGGCAAGATCGCGGCGGCGATCCTTGGCGCGATGGAGGTCGACGAGAAAGGCGATCTGGCCAACTGGATGATTCCGGGCAAGCTGGTCAAGGGCATGGGCGGCGCGATGGACCTGGTGGCCGGCGTCGGACGGGTCATCGTGGTGATGGACCACACCAACAAGCACGGCGACAGCAAGGTGCTGAAGGAATGCACCCTGCCGCTGACCGGCAAGGGCGTGGTTGACCGCATCATCACCAACCTGGGCGTGCTGGACGTGGTCGAAGGCGGGTTGAAGATCGTCGAACTGGCCGATGGCGTCAGCGAAGAAGAGATGCGCGCGGCGACTGAGGCGACCATCGCCGGCTGACTTCTGAGCAAACAGAGAAACCGAAAGGCCCGCCAATCGGCGGGCCTTTTTTAATTCATGGACTGAAAGACGCACCCGTCGGAAATCAGCATAGGCGGAGTGGCACACAACGCTCGGGCCACCTGGAAGGCGGCAAGAACCTTGGGGACATAGTCGCGCGTTTCAGCATAAGGCGGAACGCCATTGTGCTTTCGCACCGCGCCTTCACCGGCGTTGTATCCCGCCAGGACGAGAATCGGGTCGTCGTTGAACTCACCCATCAGCCAGTCCAGGTATTTCACGCCGCCGGCGATATTCTGTTCCGGCAACATGCTGTCGGTCACGCCGAACCGCTTGGCCGTGGCAGGCATCAGTTGCATCAAACCCTGTGCTCCAGCGGAGCTGACGGCAGTGGGGCGACCACCTGATTCAACGGACATGACCGCAAGGACCAGCGCTGGCGACACTTTTGTTCCTACAGTCGTACGGAGAATATCGACCCCGCGCTGCTCGACGATCTTCTGAAGGTTCTGCAGCCGCGGAGATGAAATCTGGGTCGCCGCCAAAGCCTGCAGGGCTTCGTCAAGGCGGCCTGGGCCGGCTCGGGTCATATCTGGCGATACCTTGTCCCAGAACGCCTTGTACGCGCCCACGGGGGTCTTTTTCTTCATTATGTCCGGAAAGGCCGCCGGAGGGACTTTGGTCCGGGCTATGATATCGGGCACGACCAAATCGGGGCCCGTGCTGGGCGCTGAAGGTGTTGATGCGTGTTCTTGCGGACTGATCTGTACCGTCACTCGCGGGCGTTCCCCCGCTTTGGGAGCCTTGATCCGTTTGTAAACGCCGCGTGGCTCGATATCCGCAGCAGGTGCCGGAGCCGCCACGGCAACCAGCAACGCCAAAACGCCGGCGCATGTCAGTGCGTCCCGGAAAATCATTTCTGCCTGCCTCATCTGTTCTTTTGAGTTGATTTGATACGCGAATCTTCCCGCAAGGCCAGAAAAACAAAGCGAATTGGGGCGGTTTTGCCTCATTTGGCGCAATTTTGCACCGCCGAAACAGCGTGGCGGGTTAGTGTCAAAACTTTTTTATTTTTTATTTCAATAGGTTACCAGATTAGTGACCAAAAAGTTAAGCCTGAGGCAAAAAATTCGTTGTTTGGCCCAATTCCTGCCACGCACGAGGGGCAAACATAGTGCCATACCGAGACGGTCATGAGCCGACTGAGAGATGAAGCTCTGAAAGACCACGAGGTTTTATTGACTTTTTGATCCTTTAGGAGGGACGTAACATGATCAAGTTCATCAAGAACTTCCGCAAAGACGAAGACGGCGCCGTAACTGTTGACTGGGTCGTTCTGACCGCAGCCGTTGTTGGCCTGGCAGCCGTTGCTTACCAGCAGATCGAAGGCGGCGCGACCGGCCTGGCAACCGACGTTTCCAGCGCCCTGACCAGCGCAACGATCAGCACCGGTTCGAACTCGGCAGCTGGTGGTATCACCACCGCAGGCAGCAACTAAGCTGACTTCATCCCAATCGGGATACAAGGCCGCGCCTGAGGGCGCGGCCTTTTCCTTTGAAGCAAGACAGACGCTGCGCATCGGATTTCGGGCGCCGGGCCAAGCATGGCCCACGTTTGGCCTAAATTCCGCCACGGCGACGCGTTTAAGTCTTTGATAATTAGTTTTTAGGTGCCCGCGAGAATTCTGGTCGCCATCAGAAACCGGAACTGGGCGGAATCACTCTGTCAGGAGGGACGCGAAATGATCAAGTTCATCAGGAACTTCAAAAAAGATGATAGCGGTGCGATCACCGTCGACTGGGTGGTCCTGACCGCAGCCGTCACCGGCTTGGCAGCGATTGCCTACGCTTTGATCCAAGGCGGGACCGAGGGCTTGGCCGACGATGTTGAGGCGGCCCTATCCGACTCGGCGATCAGCATCAGCACCGGCGACAGCAACACGGCCGTTGGCGGGATCATCACCGGTGGATCGAACGGATCCGGCGGCAACTGATTTTCGGGAACTTGGCCAACCGGCCAAATGACAACCGCGCCAGCCGGCGCGGTTGTTCGCGTTTGCCCCCTGCCTTCTCCGCACCGCACAACCCATGCTGGGATACAGCAGACGCCACGTCACGAGATGCTCGTTCGCAACGTTCTGTGCCAATAAAACAACGAAAAATATCCATTTGTCCCACATTTCGACACAATTCCGATTTAGGAAATATGCTGTTTCAATGTCCTGCCCGGACCGATACAGGTCCGGCCAGAGCAATAAAGAGGTATACGCATGCGAGCTGTATTTGGTCTTGTCCTGATCGTCGGGGTCGCCCTGGCTGGCGGTGCGGTCTATATGGCCCGCAACTATATTGCCGAGTATCAGAACGCCCTGGCGCGTGAACGGCAAATGGCCGAAGAGGCCCTTGCCAACGCCAAGGTCGACGTCGTTCCGACCGTCGGCGTGATCGTATCTGAACGTCCGCTGAAATACGGCGAACGCCTGACCCAGGAGGATGTGCGCGTCGTGGAATGGCCTGAGAATGCGGTTCCGGAAGGTTCGTTCACCGATATGACGGTTCTGTTCCCGGAAACCGGCAACAATGAACGCTTTGTTCTGCGCACCATGGAAAAGGACGAGGCCATCATGGAGGTCAAGATCACCCGACCGGGTGAGCTGGCCGGCCTGACCTCGCGTCTTGAAAAAGGTATGCGCGCGTTCGCCATCAGTGTTGATGTTGCCTCGGGCGTTTCGGGCTTTCTTCGCCCCGGCGACGTTGTTGATGTGTACTGGACCGGATCGCTGCGCAGCGCGGTCGAGGGGGCAAACGGCGAAATCACCCGCTTGATCCAGACCAATATCGAGTTGATCGCCGTCGATCAGACGGCAGGATCGGATGTGACCGGCACGACCATTGCCCGGACCGTCACCGTTGCCGCCACGCCGGAACAGATCGCGGCCCTGGCGCAGGCGCAAAACACCGGACGCCTGTCTCTGGCATTGGTCGGGGTTCAGGATGAAACCATCGCAAGTGCGATCGAAGTTGACCAACGCAAACTGTTGGGAATCGAAGAAGCAGCCCCCGCACCGAAGAAAGAGGCAGAGAAGGTCTGCACCATCCGGACTCGCCGCGGCGACCAGATCGTCGAGACCCCGATCCCCTGCACAAACTGACGCCCATTCAGAGCGTTACCATGCCCGAGCCGCGCATAATGCGCGGCTCGTTTCGTTTGGGTTGTTGCGCATTGTCCACATAAGGAAAATTCCAGAAACCCTTGATTATTGCAATAAATCCGGAATTCGCGCAGAGTTCGTCACCATAGGGCATAAGACCCAAAAAAATAGAGTGGTGATCGGAGAGGCAGGTCACATGACAATACGTTCCTTGATTGGTTCGACCCTTTTGGGGTTGGCCCTAGTTCTGAGCCCGGTCGGCGATTCCGCCTGGGCCCAAAATCTTCGCGTGGTCAAAAAAGGCACGGCGGAAACGCTGGATGTGCCCATGAACCGCGCCATCGTGGTTGAAAGCGAACAGCCGTTTGCAGAGCTCAGCATCGCGAATGCAGGCATTGCGGACATCTCATCGCTTTCGGACCGCACAATCTACGTCTTGGGCAAGGCACCAGGCATGACGACGCTGACATTGTTTGACGGCGCCGGAAACCTGATCACGAACGTCCGCGTTCGCGTTGCGCCCGATGTGACCGAATTCAAAGAGCGCCTGCGCCAGATTCTGCCAAATGAGCGAATCGAAGTGCGTACCGCCAATGACGGCATCGTTCTCTCGGGCACGGTTTCCAGCGCAGCCAAACTGGCACGTGCTCTGGAACTGGCCGAGCGCTATGCGCCCGAGCGTGTGTCGAACCTTATGAATGTCGGCGGCGTACAGCAGGTCATGCTGAAAGTCCGCTTTGCCGAGATGAACCGGTCGGTCGCCAAGAACCTGTCCGCCTCGCTGGGTTTTTCCGGCGGTGACGCGACCGGTGGTATCAACACGCTGAACAACCAGTTGTCCCTGAGCAACGCGTTGGCCAACAACATCCCGGCGGTTCAGTCGAATACTGGCGCGATTCTGTTCGGCTTTGGCGCAGGCTCCACCCAGGTCCGGCTGCTGCTGGAAGCGCTGGAAGCCAAGGGCCTGGCCCGTAGCTTGGCCGAGCCCAACTTGTCGGCACTGTCCGGGCAGGAGGCAACCTTCCTCGCCGGTGGTGAAGTGCCGATTCCGGTTCCTCAGGATGACGGTGTGGTTGCCATTGAATACAAGGCTTTCGGTGTCGAAATCGACTTCGTTCCGCGCGTCGTCGACGGTGACCTGATCAACCTTGAGATGGCGGCAGCGGTGTCCAGCATCGACACCAGCTCGAACTTCACCATCAACGGTGACACGGTCCCCAGCTTCATCACGCGCCAGACCAGCACAACGGTCGAACTGCGAGATGGTGAGAGCTTTGCGATCGCCGGCCTGATTCAGGACGACTTTACCGACCTGAGCAACCAAATCCCGTGGTTGGGTGACGTACCTGTTCTGGGTGCATTGTTCCGCAGCGCGGAGTACCAGCGCGAGCAGAGCGAACTGGTGATCATCATCACCGCGCATCTGGTTTCCCCGACCCGGGGCGAAGCCCTGGCGCTGCCGACCGACCGCGTGAAGCCGCCCAGCGAATTCGACCTGTTCATGAACGGCAGAACTGCCCGGACGGAACGGGTTGGTAATGGAGCCGCATCGGAAGTCGCCAAGCAGGACTTTGGCAATTCCTACGGCTACGTCCTGGATTGATAGGGAGGACAGACCAATGCAGAAGTGGATCATCACACTGGGTCTTACAGTCGCTGTCGCCAGCTGTACCCGTGAGGCCGGCTATGAAGTGGACCAGGGCGCATTCGGCAACGCAACGCTGAACAATATCCAGGTCATGAACGGCGAGTTAACCTATGGCCAGATCCTGGCGCAGCGATTCGCTGCCGAGGTTCCGACCCAGATCAACTTTGCGTTCGACAGTGCGCAGCTGGATTCGGCAGCACGCCAGATTCTGCTGTATCAGGCGAACTGGATCAAACAGTTCCCCGAAGCGCGTTTCCGAGTGTACGGCCACACCGACGCCGTCGGATCCCAGTCCTACAACAACAGTCTGGGTCTGCGCCGTGCGCAAGCGGTCGTCAACTTCTTCGCGCAACAGGGTATTTCCCGCTCGCGTCTGGAAGCCGTTGTTTCGTATGGCAAAACACAGCCACTGGTGGCCACGCCCAATCGGGATCGCCGCAACCGCCGCACTGTCACCGAGGTGTCGGGTCTGGTCGATCGCCATCCCAACATCCTGGATGGCAAGTATGCTGACTTTGTTTATCGCGAGTACATCGAAAGCGCGACATTCAAAAGCCAGCTGCGCCGCGAAACGGCCATCGGCGACACCAGCGAACAATAATCAGAAATTGGGCGGCATCGTCGCCCAATTCCCTACAATTGGTTTTTTTGCGCCCAATTCTTGCCCCACTTCCACGCAACATTGTGAACAATTGGGTGACCTGCGGCCAGAATTGACCGCTTAGGGCGACAGCAAGCTGAAACACGGACTGGTATTGTATCGACGTTTGCTGCGCTCTCACGACGAGGATTGTGTTAATGACGAGCGCAACGCCGCAAAACGACGACACCGGCATTCTGGCCTGTACCATCAGCCGAGATGTCCAGAACTTCGACCTGTTGATCGAGGACATGGAAGCCGCTTTGGGCGAGCGCTGGGGTGACCTTGGCTTTGCCGAGGCCCTTGCCTTTTTCAGCCAGCCCGAAGCCGAGTCGCTTCAATTCGTGGCCTTGGCGATCGACGGTGAGGACGAGGATAATCTGACCTTGATGGGTGAGATCATCACCCAGGCCAAGGAAAAGAAGATCAAAGTTGTCCTGATTGCCGAGGACGTGACCCCCGCCGCTCTTCATCAGTTGCTGCGCAAGGGTGCCGATGAATTCGTCCCCTACCCTCTTCCCGAGAACGAACTGCAGGAAGCGATCGACCGCATGAATGCGCCCGAACCTGTCGTGACTCCGCAACAGGTTTCCGTCCCGCTGGCCTCAGGAGCTTCGAAAGAAGGCGCTTTGTTTGTTGTTCAGGGCTTGGCCGGTGGTGTCGGTGCAACGACTCTGGCCGTGAATCTGGCCTGGGAATTGGCGACCGTATCGCAAAAGGATGCACCCAAGGTCTGCCTGATCGACCTGGATCTGCAATACGGAACCATCTCGACCTATCTGGACCTGCCCCGCCGTGAAACCGTGTTCGAAATGCTGTCGGACACCGTGGCCATGGATGACGAAGTGTTTGGGCAGGCTCTGCAGGCATTCGACGAAAAGCTGGATGTTCTGACGGCCCCGACCGACATGGTGCCTCTGGATATTCTCACGCACGAAGACATCCAACGGGTGATCGACATGGCCCGCAAGCACTACGACTATGTCGTGGTCGACATGCCGAAAACGCTGGTGCACTGGTCCGAGACCGTTTTGCAGGCCGCGCATGTCTATTTTGCTCTGATCGAACTGGATATGCGGTCCGCTCAGAACGCGTTGCGTCTGAAACGCGCCCTTCAGGCCGAGGAATTGCCGTTCAACAAGCTTCGCTTTGCGTTGAACCGCGCACCCAAGTTCACGGACCTGAGCGGCAAAAGCCGCGTCAAGCGCATGGGTGAAAGCCTGGGAATCTCGATTGACCTGCAGCTGCCGGATGGCGGCAAGCCGGTCATGCAAAGCGGCGACCATGGTCTGCCTTTGGCCAGCTCGGCCGGCAAGAACCCTCTTCGCCGCGAAATCGCAAAGCTTGCTCAATCCTTGCACAGCCTCGGCAGCAACAGCGCCGAAGCGGCATAACAAAGGCTATCAGGGGGAGAAACCGCCGTGTTCTCACGTTACAAGAAACCATCAGGTGCGCAGCCGGTTGCGACCCCTTCACAAGCCCCCAAGGCCGCCGAAGCCCCAGCTGCTCCGGCAGCGGCACCGTCGCCGTCCACCGCGATTGCCCGCAAACCGGTGGCCAAAACCGCGGCGGAAGCCAAGGGCAACGACCGCGAGCGCAAGCGCAAGGAACGGCTGAGCGAAATCAAGATCGAGCTGCATCGGGAGCTTCTGGAAAACCTGAACTTGGCCGCACTGGAAAATGCAGCCGAAGCCGAATTGCGCACCGAAATCAGCGCGATCGCGAGCGAGGTTCTGGAAGCCAAGAACATCGTTCTCAATCGCGAAGACCGGACCCAGTTGAACAAGGAATTGTACGACGAAGTCACCGGTCTGGGTCCGCTTGAAACACTGCTTCAAGACGACTCGGTCAGCGATATTCTGGTCAACGGCCCGCATCAGATCTTTGTTGAACGCTTCGGCAAGCTCGAACTGAGCGACGTATCGTTCAAAGATGAAAAGCACCTGATGCGGATCATCGACAAGATCGTGTCCGCCGTTGGTCGACGGGTCGATGAATCCAACCCCTATGTTGACGCCCGTCTGCGCGACGGGTCTCGTTTCAACGCCATGGTTCCGCCGATCGCGGTGGACGGGTCCCTGGTTTCCATCCGGAAATTCAAGAAAGACAAGCTTGGCATCGACGACCTGGTCAATTTCGGGGCGTTTACCGAAGAAATGGCCGCGTATCTTCAGGCCGCCGTCTCCACTCGTCTGAACATCATCGTGTCTGGTGGTACGGGCTCGGGTAAGACGACCACGCTCAACGCGCTGTCCAGCTTCATCGATGACGCAGAACGCATTCTGACCATCGAGGACACAGCGGAACTGCAGCTGCAGCAGACCCATGTGGGCCGGATGGAAAGCCGCCCGCCCAACGTGGAAGGCAAAGGCGAAGTCAGCCCGCGCGACTGTCTGAAGAACGCTCTGCGGATGCGCCCTGACCGCATCATCGTGGGCGAAACGCGCGGCGCCGAGGTGATCGACATGCTGCAGGCCATGAACACTGGCCATGACGGCTCGATGACCACGATCCACGCCAACTCGGCCCGCGACGGTATCTCGCGACTGGAAAACATGATCGCGATGGCCGGGATCGAAATGCCGATCAAGGCCGTGCGCAGCCAGATCGCAAGCGCTGTGAACCTGATCGTCCAGGCCAGCCGCCTGCAGGATGGTTCGCGCCGCATGACCTCGATCACCGAGATCACCGGGATGGAAGGTGACGTAATCTCGATGCAGGAAATCTTTAAATTCCAACGAGTTGGCCTGACGCCCGACAATAAGATCATTGGTCACTTCACGGCCACCGGCGTTCGCAGCCACTATTCCGAACGGTTCCGTCTGTGGGGGTATGACCTGCCCGCATCGATCTACGAACCGACGACAATGTAGGAGATCAGGGCATGCAACTGCCAACCGAGGCGCTCATCTATGTCGCGATCTTCGTCGGGGTTCTGGCGCTGGTCGAAGGTATCTATCTGGTGGCTTTCGGCAAATCCATCAGCCTGAACAGCCGCGTCAATCGTCGTCTGGACATGATCGACAAAGGCGTCGGACGCGAACAGGTTCTGGAGCAGCTGCGCAAGGAAATGCAGCAGCACATGAAGTCGCAGAGCATTCCACTCTACTCGCTGTTGGCCGACAAGGCCCAGAAGGCAGCGATTGCCTTCAGCCCGCGGCAACTGGTCATGATCATGGCGCTGGTGTCCGTGGTCGCGTTCATGGGCCTGAGCATCGGCACCAGAACCGACACAATCCTGCGGGCAGCTCTGTCGATCGCAATCGGTATCGGCGCTGTCTATGCCTGGGTCAATCACAAGGCCAAGAAGCGCATGGGCATGCTTGAAGAGCAGTTGCCCGATGCCGTGGAACTGATGGTGCGCTCACTTCGGGTCGGCAACCCGTTCGTTTCGACGATCCAGATCGTCGCGAACGAGGTGCAGGATCCGCTTGCGACCGAATTCGGCGTGATTGCCGACGAATGCGCCTATGGCCGTGACGTGGGCGAGGCGTTGAAGGACATGGCCGAACGTCTGGACATGCAGGATTTGCGCTTTCTCGCGGTCGCCGTTGGCATCCAGCAGCAGTCGGGCGGCAACCTGGCCGAGATCCTTGACGGGCTTGCCAAGGTGATCCGCGCACGGTTCCGTCTGTTCCGCAGGGTCAAGGCGATCACGGCCGAGGCGCAGTGGTCGGGCAAGTTCCTTTCGGGGTTCCCACTGTTTTGCCTGGTTTTCATTCTGGTCAAGGACCCCGGGTACTATGACTCGGTTCTGGACCACAAATGGTTCATTCCCGCCTGTTTTGTCGTGGGGATCATGCTGACGCTGAACCTGATCGTCATGCGCATTCTCACCAACATCAAGGTCTGAGGGCACGACCATGGAATTTCTGACCCAAATCAACGACATGCTGACGGATCAATTGGGCGAGTTCGGCCCGCTGATCGTCGTCGGCGTGCTGGGATTGTTCATGGTTCTGGTGACCATTCCGATCCTTTTGAACCAGCCCGAAGATCCCTTGAAAAAACTGCAGCGTGCAAATGCTGCGCCCAAAAAGGAAAAACGCGGCAAGAAGGATCAGTTGCGCAACTCGGGCCGGAACGAACAGCTTGAAAAGTTCGCGACCTTCCTCGAGCCGAAAGATGAAGAAGAATACTCGGCCATGGAGCTCAAGCTGCGCCAGGCCGGTTACCGCTCGAAAGACTCCGTTCGGTTCTTCCACTTTGCGCAATTTGCGTTGGGGATCACCGGGATCGTATTGGGTGTTCTCCTGGTGACCGTGTTTTCAAACGGGCAGGAATTCACCGGTCAGCAAATGATGATCCGCGTTCTGGTACCGGGTGCCATTGGATACTACATCCCCAAATACTGGATCACGCGCCGGATCGAAGAGCGCAAAGAGAACATTACCGCGGGCTTTCCCGACACGCTTGACCTGATGCTGGTCTGTGTGGAAGCCGGTCAGTCTCTGGACCAGGCGATCGTGCGTGTGGCCGGCGAGATGAAAGCCTCCTACCC
This sequence comes from Ruegeria sp. CG8, assembly GCF_056537165.1. Taxonomy (NCBI): domain Bacteria; kingdom Pseudomonadati; phylum Pseudomonadota; class Alphaproteobacteria; order Rhodobacterales; family Roseobacteraceae; genus Ruegeria; species Ruegeria sp. CG8. The sequence continues at coordinate 751,703 of NZ_JBQFRA010000002.1, forward strand.
CGATATTGCCCAGGAATTCGAGATCGTCGCCTATGAAATGAAGGCCGGCAAAGAGAAGGATCAAGTTCTGCGCGATTTCGGGACGCGCTGCGGTGTCCAGGATGTAAGCTCTTTCGTGACGGTGATGATCCAATCCGCCACATTCGGTACGTCGATTGCCGACGCCCTGCGGGTTTATGCCGGCGAGATGCGCGACAAACGCGTCATGCGCGCCGAAGAAGCCGCGAACAAGTTGCCAACGAAAATGACCCTTGCCACAATGATGCTGACGGTGCCGCCGCTGCTGATCATTCTGGTCGGTCCCTCGGCAAAAGGCATCATGGAGTTCGGTAACAGAGGCCAATAAGCCCATGCCCTCATGCAACCGGTGCGCCCGCTTCGGGTTCCACCGCCTGATGATAGCCACCGCGGTTCTTGCCGTGGTGGCTTCGTGTACGGACCCAAGTGTTTCGAACGGGCCTTTCGCCCCCGGCGTCGACCCCAAAGGTGGGCCGATTGACGAAATTGCTGTCGGGAACCGATTGATGGCAGCCGGAGAATACGAACTGGCCATGGAATCGTTCACCCGCGCGGCCCTGACGGAAGGGATGACCCCGGAAATCCTGACCTCGATCGGAACCGCCAATCTCGGCCTCAGGCGGCTGGGACAAGCCGAGCCCCTGTTGCGACAAGCGGTCGAAGAAGACCCGGATTGGTCGGTTGCGTGGAACAATCTCGGCGTTCTGCTGATGGAAAAAGGTGAGTATGCCGAGGCCGCGCAGGTCTTCCAAAGGGCTTATGCGCTGGACAATGGCGAAAGTGACGCAATCCGTGACAATCTTCGCTTAGCGCTCGCAAAAATGGAAAATCCTGTTAATAATACACCACAAGAACAAGAATATACGCTGGAGCAGCAAGGGAACGGAGCTTTCCTGCTGCGGAAGAACCAGTAACAGAGGCAAGAGCAGTAAGGGACGCAAAAATGCGCCAACAACTCCTGATTCCGACAGTCGTCGTGTGCGGGCTGATCCTGTCTGCATGCGCAAAAGAAACCGAAGAGGAAAAGGTCGAACGCACGTTCCAGGAAGTGAACGTCATCGACGAGACGAACCTCAACGACGTGATGCTCAATGCGGCTGACCCGAACGAGGCAGTGACCTATTTCCGTGGAGCCGCCGGCAAGAATCCAGATCGGATCGATTTGCAGCGCGGCCTTGCCATTTCGCTGACCCGCGCCAAGCGCAGCACCGAAGCATCGGCCGCCTGGAAGCGCGTGACCGCGATGTCCGGTGCAACGAACGCGGATCGCGTCGATTATGCGGACTCGTTGGTCCGCAGTGGTGATTGGAAGGCGGCAAAGGCAGCGCTGGACCAGATCCCCCCGACCTACGAGACGTTCAAACGCTATCGGCTTGAAGCCTTGGTGGCAGACGCCAGCAAGGATTGGAAGCGTGCGGACCAGTTCTATGAAACCGCAATCGGGCTGACAACACGGCCGGCTGGCGTGATGAACAACTGGGGGTATTCCAAGTTGACCCGCGGCCAATATTCCGAGGCCGAGCGCCTGTTCACCGAAGCCATCCGACAGGACAGTTCATTGTTCACGGCGAAGAACAACCTGGTTCTTGCCCGCTCGGCGCAGGGTAATTATTCCATGCCGGTGATCCCGATGTCCCAGACCGAACGCGCGGAACTCTTGAACACGATGGGCATCTCGGCCGTGAAGCGCGGTGACATCAACACTGCCAAGAACCTGTTCCGGGAAGCCATCGCCACCCATCCGCAGCATTTCGACGAAGCGGTTCGGTCGCTCCGCGCGCTCGAGGAAGCATAAGGCATGGAAATTCCTGCAGTGGCAGCCCAGTGGTTTCTACCATTTGTGCTGCCCATCTGTTTCTATGTCGCGTTCACCGACATGCGGGAAATGAAGATCAAGAACCATGCGGTCACAGCTCTGGCGCTGGTTTTTGTGGTGGTCGGGCTGATTGTGCTGCCACCTTGGTCGGGCGAATGGGTTGGGGCCAGCATCGGGCCGTTGCAGTTTTCTCTGCCGGTCTATGCCTGGCAACTGTTCCATCTGGTGGTCGTGCTGTTTTTTGGCATTCTTCTCAATGCCGCAGGCGCCATGGGTGCGGGCGACGCCAAGTTCTGCGCAGCTGCGGCTCCGTTCGTGTGGGTTGGTGATTTCTTGCTGGTGATGGTGATTCTGATGGTCACGACGCTGGCCGCGTTTGCCACCCATCGGCTGGCCAAATACTCCCGCCTGCGCCAGATCGCTCCGAACTGGGAAAGCTGGGATCAGGGCAAGAAATTCCCCATGGGGCTGGCCTTGGGTGCGAGTCTTGGCATCTATTTGATTTTGGGCGCAATTAACGGCTCGTAAACCATCATGTCTGCGCCTTGCCCGCGCCTTGGTCCTGCCACAAAGCTGCGCCAGATTTTCCGCAAGTGGTCCCTTTCGGGACACAAGGATTGACAACTGGATAGACGAGCCGCGCTCATGAACATGCAGACCTCATCCGTTATGGCTCCTCCTGCCCCGAAGGGTCTGGGGGAAATGCAGCTTCCGCTGGTTATGATGCGGGACATCCTTCTGAAGACCGTTTTCCGCAAGAATGTGGACACGGTGAGCGAGATCGCCGCCTCGATCTGCCTGCCGAGTTCGGTGACGCAGGAATTGGTCGACATCGCCCGCGAACAGAAGCTGCTTGAGGCGACTGGGACATTGAACGCCAACAGCGGCAACGAAATGGGCTATCAGCTGACCGACGCCGGCAAGGCACGGGCGTTGGACGCGCTGAGCCAGTCCGAATACTTCGGCGCCATGCCCGTTCCGCTGGAAGTCTACCGCGAGCAGGTCAAACGACAGTCGATCCGGAACATCCAAGTCACACGCGATCAGCTGACCGGCGCCATGGGGCATCTTGTCCTGCCGGACAGCCTGCTTGACCACCTGGGTCCTGCGGTCAGCGCCGGTCGCTCGATCCTGATGTACGGCCCGCCGGGCAACGGTAAGTCTTCGATTTCAAACGGAATTCGGGATGCGTTGGGTGACAACGTCTTTGTTCCGTATGCCATCGAATATGCCGGTCAGGTGATCACCGTGTACGACCCGATCGTGCACACAGCGATCGAGCAAGAGGCTGACGACCCGAACAGCCTGCGCCGCCGCAAGCGGTTCGACACGCGGTACGTCCAGTGTGAACGCCCCACTGTGGTCACGGGTGGTGAACTGTCGCTGAGCATGCTGGACCTTGTCTACAACCCCACGGCGCGCACTTATCAGGCGCCGCTTCAGCTGAAATCGACCGGCGGCATCTTCATCGTGGACGACCTTGGCCGCCAGGCCGAGCCGCCGCAGGCCCTGATCAACCGGTGGATTGTTCCGCTGGAAGAGGGCAAGGACATTCTGGGTCTTCAGTCGGGTGAAAAGTTCGAAGTTCCCTTCGACACACTGGTCATCTTCTCGACCAACTTCCACCCGAACGAGATCTTCGACCAGGCCGCGCTTCGCCGGATCTTCTTCAAGATCAAGATTGACGGCCCGAACCAGGAAAACTTCCTGAAGATCTTCGCCATGGTGGCCCGCAAGCGCGGCATTCCGTTGGACGAGGCCGCGCTGGTACATCTGCTGAAGGTCAAATACCCGACCATCAACAATGTCTATGCGAACTATCAGCCGATCTTCCTGATCGATCAGATGATCTCGATCTGCGAATTCGAGGGCATCCCCTATCAAATGAGCCCGGAATTGATCGACCGCGCCTGGGCGAACATGTTCGTCAAGGACGAGGAAATCGTTAAGTAAGACGGGCCCAAACCGCATTCCGCTTTGTCACCGGGCGGGCTAGTCTGCGCATATGACGCAGATTCCCGCCCGGATTGACACCTGGTTTACCGCCAGAGGTTGGTCCATCCACCCGCATCAACAGGCCATGATCGACCGGGCGCGGGCCCCGGCGACGCTGTTGATCGCGCCCACGGGCGGCGGCAAGACGATGGCCGGGTTCCTGCCCTCGCTGATCGAACTGGCCGAGGGGCGGCACGCGGGGCTGCACACGATCTATGTCTCGCCGCTCAAAGCGCTGGCCGCCGACATCAAGCGCAACCTGCGCGGCCCGGCCGACGAGATGGGCTTGCCGATCCGGATCGAGGATCGCACCGGCGACACCACCCCCACACAGAAGAAACGCCAGCGCGTGGACCCGCCGCATATCCTGCTGACGACTCCGGAAAGCCTGGCGCTGCTGACGTCCTACGAAGATGCACCACGCATGTTTCACGGCGTCCAACGCGTGATCGTGGACGAGATACACGCGCTGGCCGAAAGCAAGCGGGGCGACCAGTTGATGCTGGCCCTTGCGCGCCTGCAGACCCTGTGCCCCGATCTGCGGCGCGTGGGCCTGTCGGCGACGGTCGAGGACCCGGACGCAATCGCGCGCTTTCTGGCCCGCCACCCCGACCCTTGCGACATCGTTCTGGCCGACCCCGGCCCCGACCCCGATATCGCCATGCTGCAAACGGCCGAAATGCCGGCCTGGGCCGGGGGCGGCGCGGCCTATGCCATTCCGGCGGTGCTGGAGCAGGTCCGGCGGCACAAAACGACGCTGATTTTCCACAACACCCGCGCTCAGGCCGAGATCTTCTTTCACAACCTGTGGCTGGCCAATGACGAAGGCCTGCCCATCGGCATCCACCATGGCAGCCTCGACCGGCAACAGCGCGAACGGGTCGAGGCGGCAATGGTCCGTGGCGACCTGCGCGCCATCGTCTGCACCGGCAGCCTTGATCTGGGAATCGATTGGGGCGACGTGGACCTTGTGATCCAGATCGGCGCCCCCAAAAACGTCAAGCGCCTGGTCCAGCGGATCGGGCGGGCCAACCACCGCTACAACGCGCCGTCCAAGGCCCTGCTGGTGCCTGCCAACAGGTTCGAGGTGGTCGAATGCGTCGCCGCGCTGGAGGCCGCGCGCGCGCACGATCTGGACGGCGAGCCGCGCGGCCCCGGCCCGCGTGACGTTTTGTGCCAACACATCCTGATCGCGGCCTGCGCCGGACCGTTCGATGCCGATGCCCTTTATGCCGAGGTCACCTCGGCCGGTCCCTATGCCGATCTGTCCCGCGCGGCCTTCGATGCCTGTCTGGAGTTCTGCGCAACTGGTGGCTATGCGCTGCGGGCCTATGACCGCTGGCAGCGCCTGCAACAGCGCCCCGACGGGTTGTGGCAGCTGCGTGACCCGCGCGCGACGCAACGCATCCGCATGAATCTGGGCACGATCCAGGACAGCGATACCCTGAAGGTCCGGCTGAAACGCAACCGGGGCGGCAAACCCCTGGGCGAGGTCGAAGAGGCCTTTGCCGCATCGCTGACCCCCGGCGACACCTTCCTGATCGGCGGTCAGATCGTGCGCTATGAAGGGCTGCGCGAAACGGTTGTCGAGGTCACGCGCCGTGCGGACAAAAAGCCCAAGATCGCCACCTTCTCGGGCACCAAGTTCGCCACTTCGACCCAGCTGAGCGACCGCATCCTGCGGATGTTCGCACAGCCCGGCTGGCCGCAACTGCCCGAACATACGGGTGAATGGCTGGAACTGCAGCGCCGGATGTCGCGGCTGCCCGGGCGTGACCGGCTGTTGATCGAGAGCTTTCCCAATGACGGCCGCGAAAACCTGTGCGTCTACGGCTTTGCCGGACGCAACGCACAACAGACGCTGGGTCTGCTGCTGACCAAACGGATGGAGGAAACCGGGCTGGCCCCGCTGGGCTTTGTCGCGACCGACTATGCCACGCTGATCTGGGGACTGGACGCGGTCACCGATCCCAGCCCCCTGTTCCAGATCGAGGCCTTGCGCGACGGGTTGGACAACTGGCTGGCGGGCAACGCGGTGATGAAACGGACCTTCCGCGCTTCGGCCACCATCGCCGGGCTGATCGAGCGCAATACGGGTGGCCAACGCAAAAGCGGGCGGCAGGCGACCTTTTCGTCGGACATCCTGTACGACACGCTGCTGAAATACGACCCCGACCATCTGCTGATGCAGATCACCCGCGAAGAAGCCATGCGCGGGCTGGTCGATTTCGGACGGATCGAGGCCATGATCGCGCGCATCGGCGACCGGATCGACCTGATCCGGCTGGACCGGGTGTCACCGCTGGCGGCGCCGTTGCTGCTCGAGGTGGGAAAGGTTCCGGTCAAGGGCGCGGCCGAAGAGCGGCTGCTGGCCGAAGAAAGCGCCCGTTTGTTGCGCGAGGCCGGCCTGGAACCCGCCTGAAGAAACGACTTGCAAATCACGCCCTGACAGGCAAAGAACGGACCATGAACAGCCTTGAATTTTCGTTTGCGGGTGCCCGGCTGCACGCCATGGGATCGGGCGCACTTTGGTGGCCGGCGCACGATCTTCTGTGTGTTTCGGACCTGCACTTGGGCAAGTCATCTCGGATCGTTCGGCGGGGCGGACCGGCCCTTCCCCCTTATGACAACCGAGAGACACTGTCCCGGCTGGCCGCCGATCTGGACACGACCGGCGCCAAGACGGTGGTTTGCTTGGGGGACAGTTTCGATGATCTCGAAGCCTCGGAAACGCTGAGCGACGCAGATCGGCTCGAGATTTCTGCGCTGCAGGCCGGGCGGCTGTGGATCTGGATAGAGGGCAACCATGATCCGGGTCCCGTCGCGCTGAGCGGCACCCATCTGGCCGAGTGGAGCCAGGACGTGCTGGTCTTCCGCCATATAGCGGAACCCGACGCGCAGGGCGAAGTTTCAGGGCATTTTCACCCCAAGGTCCGGCTCAATGCGCGGGGTCGCATGATTTCGCGCCCGGCCTTCTTGTTTGACGGGTGCCGGCTGATCATGCCGGCTTATGGAACATATACCGGAGGGCTGCGCAGCTCGGATACCGCGTTGTCTCGGCTGATGCAGCCGGACGCCCGCGCCATTCTGACGGGCCCACAGCCACAGCTGACGGCGATGCCGCGTTAGGCGACAGCTGGTTCAGATCACACCGTCTTCTTCCAGTTTGGGTTTGTACTTGCGGCTGACGGGAACCAGATCATCGTTCCGAAGGCGCAGGTAGGTTTTGCCGTTGTTTTTCTGGATTTCCAGAATGGCCGCGTCCGTAACCCAATGGGATCTGTGGGTACAATGGCCCGAAATCGGCTCCATCTCAGCAATCGCGTCAGTAAAGCGCGACCGGATCGTATAGGTTCCGCTGGTGGTAACCACATCAACGTAGTGATCCCGGACCGCTAGCCGCAAGATATCACCACGAAACCCATCCGGCAGACGACTCACCAGACGGGGTTGGGGTGCTTCGATGACCTCGTCGTTTTCAGGCGGGGCTTCGCCTTTGCTGACCAGTACCAGTCCTGTGCTAAACAGCGCACCGTAGGTGCCGACTGCCAGCAAACCGGGGGCATCGTGGCCACTGGCAGCGCACAGGATCCACGTCAGGATCCACAACGCGGGCGTGAACAATACAAGGATCACTAAGGCAAACGCCACGTCCCGGACCGTCAGTCCGACATGGTCCAAACGATCCTTTACCAACTGCCGAGATCCCCACGTTGCCACAACCGCTAGGATCATCACTCCTGCCCAGAACGCCAGGCGTACGGAGAAGGGCAGATCCATTTCTCGGAACGGTGGAAAAGTATAGGCGAGCAACGGGATGAACAGAATACCGGCGACCACCCTCTGAGGCGTGCATTCTGCAATGAATGGGCTCAGTTTTGACAACATATCAAAATCAATGAGCAGCCTTTCGGGACCCAGCCCTTGTCCCTCAGACGCCCACTTATTCACTTCGTAACTGGCTGGAAACTCAAGCTTATCACGAAATGTCAGACAATCAAACACGTTTGCGGCGTGCTGGCAGGGGTCGTTTCATCCCCACGTTGGCCCCGGGGCGGACGCTCCGCCCCAAGACCGCCAGTAGTCAGGCCGTCAGGCCTTCGGGCTCGGGCAGGCCGTTCGACCGGCAACAGGCCGTCAGAGTGTTGGCCAACAGGCAGGCGATGGTCATCGGACCAACGCCACCGGGAACCGGTGTGATGGCGCCTGCGCGCTCGGCCGCGCTGGCATAATCCACGTCGCCGACCAACTTGGTTTTTCCATCGCGCTCGATCCGATTGATGCCAACGTCGATGACGGTAGCGCCCTCCTTGAGCCAGTCGCCAGGCACCATCTCGGGGCGGCCCACGGCGGCCACAACGATATCGGCGCGACGCACGACATCGGGCAAGTCCTTGGTACGGCTGTGCGCGATGGTCACGGTGCAGCTGTCGCCCAGCAGCAATTGCGCCATCGGCTTGCCCACGATGTTCGACCGGCCAATCACTACCGCATCCATGCCGGACAACGAGCCATGATGACCGCGCAGCATCATTAGGCAGCCCAACGGCGTGCAGGGGACCATGGATTTCTGACCGGTGCCCAATAGACCCACATTCGAGATGTGGAACCCGTCGACATCCTTGGCCGGGTCGATCGAGTTGATCACCAAATCCTCATTCAGATGTTTGGGCAGCGGAAGCTGGACCAGAATGCCATGCACCGCGGGATCGTTGTTCAGCTTCTCGATCAAGGCCAGCAGATCTGCCTCGGACGTGTCGGCATCCAGCTTGTGCTCGTATGAGTTCATGCCCACTTCGACAGTCATCTTGCCCTTCGATCGGACATAGACCTGGCTGGCCGGATCTTCGCCGACCAAGACTACTGCCAGACCGGGGGTGATGCCGTTTTCTTCCTTGAGTTTTGCAACCTGGTCGGCGACTTGCGCGCGGACCTTGGCCGCAAAGGCCTTGCCGTCGATGACTTGAGCTACCATCCTTTGATCCCTTCTTTCAAAAAGCGGATCGGGCGCAAAGGGCGCCCGGTCATTCAGTCAGGGCCGAGCACGCTCTCCTCGCGCGCAATCGACCAATCAATCAAGATGCGCCAAAGCCTTTCGGTCAGATCGGGGTCCATGCCCACCTCAACCGAGTTTGAACGCACCTTTTGCACCACGTCCTCGACACGCTCTGGAATTCGGGCCGGCAGGCCCTCGCCCGGTTTCAATTCGGACGCGCGATCGATGTAGGTTGCGCGCGCCGCCAACAGTTCGATCAGTTGGCGGTCCAGCTTGTCGATCTGAACCCGCAATTCCTGCATGGAATGACAGTCCTGCGGCAGTGTCAGAGTGGGCATCGCAATCTCCTCATGGCCCGGGGATTCCCCGGACCACGAGATGTCTTATTCAGCGGCTTAGAACAAGCCCTCGATCTGCCCTTCGTCGTTGAGGCGGATTGTCTCAGCCGCCGGTTTGCGGGGCAGACCGGGCATTGTCATGATCTCACCGCAGACCACCACGATAAAGCCGGCACCCGCCGACAGGCGCACCTCGCGCACCGGAACCGAGTGGCCAGTGGGCGCGCCGCGCAGCGACGGATCGGTCGAGAAGGAATACTGTGTCTTGGCCATGCAGACCGGCAGATTGCCGTATCCGGCGGCTTCCCATTCCTTCAGCTGGTTGCGGATCTTGGCATCAGCCAGAACCTCGTCGGCGCGGTAGATGCGTTTGGCGATGGTCTCGATCTTTTCGAACAGGGACATTTCGTCAGGGTAGATCGGCGCAAAATTCGCGGTACCGGCATCAGCCAGTTCAACGACTTTTTTTGCCAGGTCTGCAGATCCTTCCGAGCCCAGTTCCCAATGCCGCGAAAGAACCGCCTCAACCCCATGCTCGGCGCAATAATCCTTGACCGCCTGAACCTCGGCATCGGTATCGGTGACGAAGTGGTTGATCGCCACGACGACCGGCACGCCGAACGATTTCACGTTTTCAATGTGACGGCCCAGGTTGGCACAGCCCGATTTTACCGCATCCACGTTTTCCGCGCCCAGATCGGCCTTGGCCACGCCGCCATTCATCTTCATCGCGCGAACCGTTGCAACCAGAACCACGGCCGACGGCGCAATGCCGGCCTTGCGGCACTTGATGTTCATGAACTTCTCGGCGCCCAGATCGGCCCCAAAACCGGCCTCGGTCACGACATAGTCGGCTACCTTCAGCGCGGTCTTGGTCGCGATGACCGAGTTGCAGCCATGCGCGATGTTGGCAAACGGGCCGCCATGCACGAAGGCCGGGTTGTTTTCCAGCGTCTGCACCAGGTTGGGCTGCATCGCGTCTTTCAGAAGAACGGTCATCGCGCCTTCGGCCTTGATGTCGCGGCAATAAACCGGGGTCTTGTCACGGCGGTAGGCCACGATGATGTCGCCCAAGCGCTTTTCAAGATCCTTCAGGTCGTTGGCCAAGCACAGGATCGCCATGACCTCGGACGCAACGGTGATGTCGAAACCTGCTTCACGCGGGAACCCGTTCGACACGCCCCCCAAAGAGGCCGTGATCTGGCGCAGGGCGCGGTCGTTCATGTCGACGACCCGGCGCCAAACGACGCGGCGGGTATCGATTTCCAGTTCGTTGCCCCAATAAATGTGGTTGTCGATCATCGCCGACAGCAGCGAGTGGGCCGACGTGATGGCGTGGAAGTCACCGGTGAAGTGCAGGTTCATCTCTTCCATCGGCACGATCTGCGCATAGCCACCGCCCGCGGCACCACCCTTCATGCCGAAGTTCGGACCAAGCGAAGCCTCGCGGATACAGATCATCGCATTCTTGCCGATCCGGTTCAGGCCATCACCCAAACCGACGGTTGTGGTGGTCTTGCCCTCGCCCGCAGGCGTCGGGTTGATTGCAGTCACAAGGATCAGCTTGCCATCTTCGCGACCCTGGACCGAGTTGATGAAATTCTGGCTTACCTTGGCCTTGTCATGGCCATAGGGCAGCAGGTCGTCGCTCGAGATGCCGATTTTTGCACCAATCTCCTGGATTGGCTTCTTGTTCGCCTCGCGAGCGATTTCAATGTCGGATTTGTAGCTCATTGGGCAAGATCCCTGATTGAATTCCGTGCAAAACCGACGCCGCGCGTCGGTGCTGTCAAATCCATACCGTTGTGTACGGTTTGAATGGATGTGGATTCCGACATTTTCAGGCCGCGAAACGGCGTAGGCCTTGTTCGGACGTATCTAATCGGAAACCACCGTCTGTTTTGGATCCCATGCGCGCTGATCGGGGACGTAAAGGGTCAGACTGTCTCCGAGCCTCAGAAGCCCCGGCCGTTCGACCCAAGCGGTCACCCCGCGCCGGCCCTGTGCGGCCGGTTTGAACCGGGCGCCGTGCCCCGGTGACTCTGCTTCGATTTCACGTCCGGGCAGAACACAAGGGCGGTTCTCCATATCGACGGTCATGGTCAATCCCGTATCCGCCTGCAACCGAGACGAGGGCGGAACATGCGTGAAATCCGGAATGCCCTCGACAACGATACTTGCACCCAAAAGGGCCGGATCCAGCCGGTCAACGCCCATGTCAGAAGCAATGGCCGCCATTTCCTCGGCAGCCAGGATCGTCAACTGTCGCACGTTACGGATTTCGGTGCCTTCCGGGTACAGGTTCTTGACCCGCACGCAGGATGGTCGATTGAGCCCTTCATGACGCGCGCCAATGTCGCCCGAGAACCCAAGGTCGAGCTGCGGCACCGGCTGAGCCCGCAGGGATTGCCCGGCGGGAACGTGGCCCAACCAGACGACCCGGGCCTTGAATTCGGTTTCACGCAGGACAGGCATGCCATTTCCTTTCGACAGCGGATCAAAGTTCGCTGCAGCCTAACGCTCGCGGCCCTGATGGAAAGGCCGAAAAGAAAAGACCCGGCTCCGGAGCCGGGTCTCTTGCATCATGCCGAAGGTTCAGGCTCCATCCCGCCCTCGGGCGGGGTCTTCTTGACCTTGGTCTTGGGAATCGCCGTCACGCTCGCGGCATTGCCGTGATCGGACTTGTCGCTTTCGTCGTCACTCTCATTCGGCGGTTCGCCATTCATGACGCGCTTGATTTCGTCACCCGTCAGAGTTTCGTATTCAAGCAGGCCCTGAGCCAGACGCTCCCATTCTTCCTTGTGTTCGGTCAGGATCTGATGGGCGCGGTCATATCCCTGCTGGATCAGCCGTTTGACCTCTTCCTCGATCAGTTCCTTGGTATGGGCCGAAACCGAGAACCCAGCCGTGTTGCCCTGATAGCCCTCATGCGCTTCGGCATAGTCGATGTTGCCGACCTTGTCGGACATGCCCCAACGCATCACCATGGCCCGCGCCAACTGGCTGGCCTGCATGATGTCACCGGCCGGGCCGTTCGAGACGTGATCTTCACCGTATTTGATGACCTCAGCCGCCTTGCCCGCCATGGTCATGGCCAGCTTCTGCTCACATTCGTCCCGGTGATAGTTCAGCTGGTCCATCTCGGGCAGGCTGACCACCATGCCCAGCGCGCCGCCGCGCGGGATGATCGTGGCCTTGTAGACCGGATCGCACAACGGCAGGGTCATGCCGACCACGGCATGGCCGGCCTCGTGATAGGCGGTCTTTTCCTTCTGGTCCTGGGTCAGCACCATCGAGCGGCGCTCGGCCCCCATCATCACCTTGTCCTTGGCGTTCTCGAAATCCTCCATGGTCACGAAACGCCGACCGACCCGCGCGGCCATCAGCGCGGCTTCATTCACCAAGTTGGCAAGATCAGCACCCGAGAACCCGGGCGTACCGCGTGCGATGATGCGCAGATCGACATCCGGACCCAAAGGCGTCTTGCGGGCGTGAACCCCAAGAATCTTTTCGCGCCCTTTGATGTCCGGGTTGCCGACGGTCACCTGACGGTCAAAGCGGCCAGGGCGCAGAAGCGCCGGGTCCAGCACGTCCTTGCGGTTGGTTGCAGCCAGGATGATGACGCCCTCGTTGGCCTCGAACCCGTCCATCTCGACCAGCAGCTGATTCAGGGTCTGTTCGCGCTCGTCATTGCCCCCGCCATATCCGGCGCCACGGTGGCGGCCAACGGCGTCGATCTCGTCGATGAAGACGATGCAGGGCGCGTTCTTCTTGGCCTGTTCGAACATGTCGCGCACGCGGGACGCACCCACACCGACGAACATTTCCACGAAGTCCGAACCCGAGATGGTGAAGAACGGCACGCCGGCCTCACCCGCAATCGCTCGGGCCAGCAGCGTCTTACCAGTACCCGGAGGGCCAACCAGCAGCGCACCTTTCGGGATCTTGCCGCCAAGGCGCGAGAATTTCTGCGGGTTGCGCAGGAATTCGACGATCTCTTCCAGCTCTTCTTTGGCCTCGTCGATGCCCGCCACGTCGTCAAAGGTTACACGGCCGTGCTTTTCGGTCAGCATCTTGGCCTTGGACTTGCCAAAGCCCATGGCACCGCCTTTGCCACCGCCCTGCATCCGGTTCATGAAATAGACCCAGACACCGATCAACAATAGGAACGGCAGCAGCGTGATCAGGAAAGACTGGAAACCCGATTGCTGTTGCTTTTCCGCCCGCACGGGGATGTCTTTCTCGATCAGCAGCTTGGTGACTTCGGCATCACCGGGCTTGATCGTGACGAAATTCCCGCCGGAACTGGTTGTGTAACGGATCTGCTCACCATCCAGCGTCACGCCTTTTACGTCGCCTGCTTCGACGGCGCTTACGAAATCCGAATAGGTTTTTTCATTGCTCTGGAGGGTTCCTCCCGGTCCGCTGAACAGATTGAACAGTGCAAGGATCAACAGGAAGAGAACGACCCAGAAGGCTATATTGCGAGCGTTGCCCAAGAAAATTCTCCCAAAAGACATCGGCAGATGAGGCGCTGCCGGGTTGCCTCTTAAAATAGAGATGATTGAAGCAGGTTCAATGCGATAAAAAAGAAGCCGAAAACTCGGGGAATTTCGGGTTCATTTCAAACGACCATCCGTTCAAAAAACCGGCAAATGGCGCGGACACGATTTGGTCGCCCAGCCAAACGGCGGGCGTGACCATCAGCACCATGCGCGGCACCCCTGTCGCGCGCCAGTCGGGTACTTGTGGCAACCCGGTCTCGCCAAGCGCACGGATCTGTGCTCCGGGCGTGTCCGGTCCTGTAGCGATCCAACGCCCGTCCCAGAGTTCGGCCGGTCGGGCCACGCATGCCGAAACGGCGGTCAGCTCTCTGCAAAACCACGAACTATTCCCGTCCGTCAGGATTTGACAACCGCTCAGCGTCGACGAACGTCCCGCAATGACGGCCTGTACGACTTGCTCGACTTTGCTTTGCCGCGGCGGGTACCCCGGACCCGAGATCCGCTGGAGGATACCGACTACAAGCCGACGCTGTATTTCTTCAGGTAGCGCGGCAAAACCGGCGCGATCCACACGCACCGCACAAGCTATCTCCTTCGCAACACGGCGGGCGGATTCCTGCGCAAAATGCTCAAGCGCCCGGTTCGCACGCCCGAGGTTCGCGGCAACGCGGGACAAAGTTTCAGCCGTAATCCCCAAGCCGGACAGATGGCCCAACGCCTCGCGGGCTTTGATCCGGTCAAAGCGCAGGTCCTGATTCGAAGGGTCTTCGATCCATCGCACCCCCTCAGCCCGCAAGTAGTCCCGCAAAGCGGTGCGCGTTTCGCCCAGCAAAGGTCGCCATAGCGTGACCCCGTCCAGATCGCGCGCAAAAGACATGGCCGACAATCCGCGCACGCCAGCGGCGCGCCCAAGACGCATCAACACGGTTTCCGCCTGATCATCTGCGGTGTGGCCCAGAGCGACCACGGAAATGTCCTGCGACACCGCCCAGTCCCGCAGCAGGGCGTAGCGCGCCTGCCGTGCCTGATCCTGCAGGTTTCCCGACCGGTCCCATCCTGTCCATTTCAGAGTGATATGGGACACGCCCAAATGTGCGCATGTCTCGGAAACACTGGCGGCCTCGGCGGCCGCATCCGACCTCAGGCCGTGGTCGACAGTGGCCGCAAACAGCCGAACACCTTCATCCCGGGCGATCCGGACCAAAAGATGCAGCAATGCAAGCGAGTCGCTTCCACCGGACACGGCCACGCCCAGTCGCGACGGAAGCGTTTCGGGCGACAGCGCCCTGACGCGCTCCGGAAGGGTGTCGGCTGGTGAGCTCAAGAACAGTTCAGCGACGCCATTTCCTCGGTTGCCGTGGCCACAAAGGCGGACGACGGGAACCGGACGCCGACTTCTCCAAGCGTGATACAAGCCTGGTCTACCTGGCCCAACCGGCCCAATGCCGCCCCAAGTTCGTACAAGGACTCGGGGGCCACCGGCCCTTCGGAATCGCCAGTAAAGCTGGCAAGGAAAGCCCGGGCCGCTTCGCGGGTATCACCCAGCCCTTCCAGGGCCTGCCCTCGCCTCAGGTTGGCTTCGGGGGCCAGCGGGCTGCCGGGATACGCGCTGTCAAATTGCGCAAAAAGATCGGCCGCCGTCTGGAAATCGCCGTCCGCAAGGGCTTGCGACGCGGCATCAAAATCGGCTTGTTCACCTACGGCCAATTCGACCTGATCGCCGTCGGCGGCATCGCCGGGCGCCGTCACCGGAGCGGTGATGGCCGCTGTGTCGCTATCTCCACCCAATGTCGGTGTGTCTTCGCCCGTGAACTCGCAACCGGGTTCCAGCTCGCAGAGACGGAACTCCAGATCTCCGATCCGGTTGGTTCCGTCCGTCACGACATTCTGAACACGCTGGTTCAGTTGCTCGGTCTGCCGGGTCAGCCTCTGCAACTCGGCCTCGATGGCGTCAACGCGTTCCAATATCGAACTGCCGGACAGGTTCGGCGCGGGCGAGCCTGTCGTGGAAAACTCGCGCTTGAGCCGTTGGATCTCGACATGCAGCACCGTCAGTTCCTGGCGAATATCGGCCAGAGTCTGCTGATCCTGCGCTTGCGCGCCACTGGCAAGGGTCAAAGCCGCCGCCAGAACCAATCCCGCAATTCTCATCCTGTTACCCCGTTGTGGAACCGGTCAGCACGGTGACCGCGCGGCGGTTCTTGGAATAGCATTCCTCGGTGCTACAGATTTCGATCGGGCGCTCCTTGCCATAGCTGATCGTCTGCAGACGGTTTCCGGCCACACCGCGAGAAATCAGGTATTCCCGCGCGGCATTTGCCCGGCGGGCGCCCAGCGCAAGGTTGTATTCCCGCGTGCCCTGTTCATCCGCGTGACCTTCGATCGTGGCGACGTAGTCGGTATTGGCCAACAGCCACTGGGCCTGCCCCTGAAGGATCGTCTGCGCCTCGGGCGAGAGCGTGGACTGATCCACGGCAAACAGGACCCGGTCACCGATCGCCTGCTGGAAATAGGCGGGCGAACGCGGGTCGCTGGGAGAACCCGGGACGATTGCGCCGTTGCCGCCGGCGCCACCGCCCAAAGCCGAGGGATCGTTGTTGGTACATGCGGCCACCAGCGCCAGCGCGCCCAGAGCCGCAAACTTGCTCAATACGTTCATTTCTGTTGCCTCTTGTCCCGTTTGTTTATTGACGTCTGTCTATCACAGCCAGCCTGCCTTGTGAACTTCGGCCCGACCGGCGGTCCCTTAATTCAACAGTGGCCCCCACGACGGGTCACTGCCACCGTCCGGGGTACGCACGGGGCGCAGGTTTCGGCCCGAAATGTCGACCGAGTACAGGGTCGAACGCCCGCTGGCGCCCTGTGTTTCCCGCGCAAACATGATGACCCGGCCATTGGGCGACCATGTGGGCCCCTCGTCCAAGAACGAGGCGGTCAACAGCCGCTCCTCGCTACCGTCCAGTCGCATCACGCCGATATGGAACCGGCCCTTGTTCTGCTTGGTAAAGGCCACCAGATCTCCGCGTGGTGACCAGACGGGCGTCCCATAGCGCCCCTGGCCAAAGCTGATGCGAGTCGCCTCACCGCCATTTGCCGGCATGATGTACAGCTGAGGGCTGCCGGACCGGTCGCTCTCGAAGACGATCCGCGATCCGTCGGGCGAATAGCTGGGCGCGGTTTCAATTGCGGGCGTGTTAGTCAGGCGCACGCTTTGCCCGGACGCCAGATCCATTTTCCACAGATCCGTATTGCCGCCCTGCGTCAGCGAGTAGACGATCGAGCGGCCATCAGGCGAAAAGCGCGGCGAGAAACTCATCGTACCTTCCTGAGTCTGCAATTCCTGCCGCTTGACCCGGCCAACATCCAGAACGTAAATCCGCGGCCGACCGCTTTCATAGCTGGTATACAGCAACCGGTCGCCCGTTGGCGAAAAGCGCGGGGCCAGAACGATCGCGGCACTGTCGGTCAGGTACTGAACATTCGCCCCGTCATAGTCCATGATGGCCAGCCGCTTGCGGCGCTGATCCTTTGGGCCGGTTTCCGAGACAAAAGCCACGCGGCTGTCGAAATAGCCTCCCTCACCGGTAATGCGGCTGTAGACCTGATCAGCCACCTTGTGCGCCATTCGGCGCCAGCCCTCGGTTGTACCGGCAAATTGCAGGCCGTTGCCCAATTCCTGACCCGAGAATACATCCCAGACCCGGAACCGGACGGACAGGGTATTGCCCGAGACATTCACCGCTCCGGTGACCAGCGCATCGGCATTGATCGCCTTCCAATCCGCAAATTGGACCGGCGCTTCGAAACTGCTGACACGGCTGATGAATGCATCCGGCGAAATCTCACGGAACAGGCCGGTTCCGGTCAGGTCTTCGGCGATGACGCGGCTGATGTCAGCCGCAAACTGGCTGGCCGCCGGACTGTCCGGTACAAAGCTGGGCACCGCAAATGGCAAAGGTTCGATGATGCCTTCATCCAATTCCAGCCGAAGTGGGCCGGTTTGCGCAGACACGGGGGCCGACAGAAGGGTCAGGCCAACGAAGAGGCTGGTCAGAAGTTTCATCATTTGATCCGCATCCTCTCGGGATTGAAGGTGATCTCAATATCCTTCCAATGCTCGTATTTGTCAGCAGGAAGGTCATATCCTTTTGCTCCACAGCGCAAAATCGCACGCCGGGCGGCCTCGTATGCCTGTTTTGCGGCACCGTCCGAGCCACCAGAGCTATCCAGAAGCTGCAGACTGCCGGGAACGATCGAGCCGTCGCGGTTCAGCGAGAAACCGACCACCACAACCGTCTTGAGCGCGTCGGTCGACAACGAGCCCACATTCCAGCACCGCGAAACAGCCAGACGCATCGCATCCTTTTCACCGCCTGTGAGAGGCGGACCGGACGGCTCGGACGCACCGCCCAAGGCCTCGGCCAGCGCGTCATTGATCGCGGCCTCGTCGGGTTCCGCAGCCTGTTCGACAGGCTCGGCGGTCGCGGTCTGTTCGGTTTCCGCAGGCTTGGGCCGATTGGGCCGAACCCGGGGACGCGGCGAGCTTTGTGGCGACAGGTCCTTGGCCTCTTCCGCCTCGGTCACGATCTGGTCCGTGGCTTCCTCGGGCGCGGTCTGGTCTTGCTGCTCCTGCTGTATCTCAGCACCTTCATCCAGCGAAACCGCCGGTGTTTCGATATCGTCCGGCTTTGCATCCAGTGGCGGAGGAGCAATGGGTTCGGGGGCCACCTTGTCCGCCGGGCGGGGCTGGGACTCGGGCAGCGCCGGCAAAACCGCAACCTCGGGTTCCGGTTCATCCAGTACCGGAGGCTGCTCGATCACTTCGGGTTCAGGTGGAGTCTCAACTGCCTCGGGTTGCGGCTCCGGCTCCGGTTCAGGTGGCGTGGCCGGCTCGAGGCGCGGCTGTTCTTCGACCGACGGCTCCGGCACTTCGGGTGCCGGGGGTTGTACGATCGGATCTTCCAATGCGTTGGGGGGCGTCGGAACTTCAGGCGCATCGCTTTGCGCCGTCAGGGCAGCGAATTGCTCAGCCGAAACCACCGACACCTCCTGCACTGCAAAAGGCAGCGGCTCGGACCGGAACGTGCCGCCGAACAGGGCCCATCCGATCAATGTCACATGGGCAATCGCCGAAATCTTGGTGCCGGTATCCACCGCGCAGCCTCACTCTCCGCCCGCGTCCAGCGCCGGCCCGCCAGTATCGGTGACAAGGCCCACATTCGAAAACCCGCCGGCATTCAACGCACCCATGACCTGCATGACCTGCGCATAAGGAATGGCGCCATCGGCCCGCAGGTAGACGCGGTCGCTGCTGCGCTCGGCAGCAATGGCGCGCAGCTTACCGATCAACTCGTCGCGGGACACCTCGGTGGTCTGTATCTGAACCCGCCCGTCGGCTGTCAGCGTGACGGTCAACGGTTCCTCGTTGTCGCCGGGCAGAGCGCTGGCGGCGGTTTTGGGTAGATCAACCTCGACCCCCACGGTCATCAGCGGCGCCGCGACCATGAAGATGATCAGCAGCACCAGCATCACGTCGACAAAGGGTGTGACGTTGATTTCACCCATCGGCTGCGCACGCCCGCGCCGCCGTCCTCGGCGTCGTCCGTTGCCGCCAGACGATTGCTGGATCGCCGCACCCATGTCAGCTGTCCAACTGGCGGGACAGAATGGTTGCGAATTCGTCGGCAAAAGCCTCGTACCCGCCAACGATGCGATCGCTGTCCGCGCTAAGTTTGTTGTAGAAGATTACGGCCGGAATTGCGGCCAGCAGGCCAAGACCGGTCGCCAGCAAAGCTTCGGCGATTCCCGGCGCCACGACGGCCAGGTTTGTGTTCTGCTGTTCGGCGATTTCGATGAAGGCGTTCATGATGCCCCAAACCGTACCGAACAGGCCGATGAACGGCGCGGTCGAACCCACGGTCGCAAGGATCGAAAGACCCTTTTGCAAACCCTCGGCCTCTTTGGCGATGGCAACATCCATCGAACGATCGATCCGGGCCTGTGCGCCGGCTATGAGTCCACCGTCGGCGCGGTGCGAGCGGCGCCACTCGATCATGCCGGCTGCGAAGATCTTTTCGGAACTGCCATCCGGCTGCGTTCCGATCTGTTCAAACAACTCGTCCAGCGGGTTGCCCGACCAGAACGCCTCGTCGAACACCTGCGCCTCGCGTCGCGCGCTGCGATAGGTGATTAGCTTTTGAATGATGATCGACCATGACCAGAAGGATGCGACCACAAGGATCAGCATCACCACTTTCACGATGAATGTCGCACGGGCGAACAGCCCCCACATGGAGAAATCGATCTCCTGCGCCAGCGCCAGCGTTTCAGCTTCCATGAACCTGCTCTTTGTTTTGCCTGACAGCCGTTGATTGGCCTTGTTTTGCCAAACGCTAGCGTAGTTAGGGGCAAATTGCCAACAGAACCACAGGGGCTGAGCAAATTGTTACAGCAATGCGCGAATCTCTGCCGGGAGCCGGATCGGCCGGCCATCCTGATTGACGCAAACGGCCGTCACGGTCGCGCGGAAGACTTCGGTCTCGCCGCGCCGGATGAGTTGAGCCATGGTCAGTCGCACGCCGGAGATCGCGACGACTTCGGTTTCGACCAGCAACTCGTCGTCGAACCGCGCAGACGCCAGATAGTCGGCCTCGACCCTCCGCACGACCCAGATGATACCAGCCTCGCGCATTGCGTTCTGGTCATTGCCCAGGTTGCGCACCCAATCCGACCGGGCGCGCTCGATATAGCGCAGATAGTTGGCGTGATAGACCACGCCCCCCATGTCGGTGTCCTCGTAGTAGACGCGGACGGGAAAGACATGCTTCATTGCGTCGGCTCCATGCGTGCGAACAGCCGCAGCGCATGGGACGTGTCCCGCGCCACCGCCGGCAAAACCGGATCATAGGCTGCACGGATCAGCGCGGCAATGTCGGGCCGCAGGATCGTGGTGTCTCCCGCCACGGCCAGGGGCGAGCGCTCTCGGAAGGCTGTATCCGACCACAAAAGAATGGTCTGAACGACCTGCGACAACGCCAGCGTTTCGGCCGAAACTTTCGACAGCTCACTGTCCATCCTCACAAAGACAAACGCAGCACGGATCGCGCCGTCCGGATCGAACCTGAAGGCTCGATACTGGTTGGCTCCGCCAGCATCGAGCCGCTCGACCAGTGGCGCGAGGTCCGGTATCAGCCGGTCAAGGTCAGGCACTTCAAGCAGCTCGGCCCAATCGCGAAAAAAGAACACCATGCAGTTGGCGCCCAACTCGGGGTCGGTCTCGGCCATTTTATGGCCGGCCAGTGCAACGACCGCCTCGAACGCGCCCTTGACCGTTGCTAGCGTCTTGTCTTCGACACCAAATACGATCGGCACGATGGGCCGTCCCCAACGTGCGAAAAGATAGTTCCCGTCCGCGCGGCAAAACAACTCGGCAACACCCTCAGGCGTCATTGGCAATTCCCTCTTTTTTCAGTCTCGGGGCCGTTGTTTACTGTCGCAAACAAAGATATGCCCACGACAAACGCCATGTTTCCAGGCGTTACCGACACTACCAGAACAGACGGTCTCGGCCATCTCTGACAAGGACGAAACATCGACCCAATGCTTTCCTGGATCAGAAGAAATCCGCCACAGCACAAAGGACGGCTAACTCCTGAATTTGACCGCGTCTACCATTATCACATCAGAAAAACAGCCGGCTCTTCGTTGAATGCGGCGTTCCTGTCGGCGTTCGCCGGCAAGCGTGTGACAGTGAAAGCTCTTGCGGGCGCCCCCAAACACCGAATTGCCGGCGAGATCGGACCTGCGGTCGGCTGGAACGAGCGGCTGATAAAGGCGGGCAGCTTTGCCTACGCGTTTTCACATTCGCCGTTCCATTCACTGAAGGTGCCTGCCAAGACCTGCACATTTACTGTGTTCCGCGATCCGGTCGAGCGGGCCTACAGCCACTTTTTGATGCTGAAAGGGTATATTGAAAACGGCGTCGATCACCCCTGCCTGGCATCCGAAGGCGATTGGGCGAAGGGCGACTTTGCCGATTTCATCGCATCCGCTGACCGCGATCACCTGCTGCGTCAGCTTTATATGTTCAGCGAAGATTTCGACGTGGACGAGGCTGTCGAGGCTGTGTCCTCTCTGGATCAAGTCGGTTTCTTTCACGAACTCGGCAATTTTCTTGAAAGCGCCCAGGCGTTATTCTCGGTGGACTTGCCTATGCGCCACGAAAACAGGTCGTTGTCACGCAAAAAGCTGTCTGCGGAAGACTTGGCCGCATTCCGTCCTCATTTCGAACCCGAGTACGAGATGTTGGCGAAAATCCGCGAGCGTAAAGGCTGATCTATAGTCGTCAGCCAAACAGGTCGCTCTGTCCCTTGGGCGCGGCTATGCCCAGATGCGCCCAGGCCTTCTGCGCCAGCATCCGGCCGCGCGGCGTGCGTTGGATCAGGCCTTGTTGCAGCAGATAGGGCTCGATCACTTCCTCCAGCGAGTCGCGGCTTTCGGACAGGGCGGCCGACAGGGTCTCGATCCCCACCGGGCCTCCGCCATAATTCTCGGCGATCAGTTTCAGATAGCGGCGGTCGGCCCCGTCCAGACCCAGATTGTCAACGCCCAACCGTGTCAGCGCGCCATCGGCCAGCTCGCGCGTGATGCGGCCGTCGCCCTCGACGATGGCGAAATCCACGACCCGCCGCAGCAACCGCCCGGCGATACGGGGGGTGCCCCTCGACCGGCGCGCGATCTCGCGCGCCCCGTCGTCATCGGCCGGCGCGCCCAGCTTGCGGGCGTTGCGGGTGACGATCTCGTGCAATTCTTCCACGGTGTAGAATTGCAGCCGGGTGGGAATGCCGAACCGGTCGCGCAGCGGCGTGGTCAGCAGGCCCATCCGCGTGGTCGCCCCGACCAGGGTAAAGGGCTGCAGCTCGATCCGCACGGTGCGGGCCGCGGGCCCCTCGCCGATCACCAGATCCAGCTCGAAATCCTCCATCGCAGGGTACAGAACCTCTTCCACCGCCGGGTTCAGGCGGTGGATTTCGTCGATGAACAGCACGTCGCGCTCTTCGAGATTGGTCAGGATCGCCGCAAGATCCCCGGCCTTGGCCAGAACCGGCCCCGAGGTCATGCGGAAGTTCACCCCAAGCTCGCGCGCCATGATCTGCGCCAGCGTCGTCTTGCCCAAGCCCGGAGGGCCGTGGAACAGCGTGTGGTCCATCGCCTCGTTCCGCTGGCGGGCCGACTGGATGAAGATGCGCAGATTGGCCCGCGCCTCGGCCTGGCCGATGAATTCGTCCAGCCCCTGCGGGCGCAAGGCGCGGTCGTTGTCCTCGGGCAGAGGCTGCGGGCGCAGGGTCGGGTCGGCATCAACCATTCATTCAGCCTTTCGGAGCCAGCAGTTTCAACGCCGCGCGGATCAATTCGGCCTCACCGGCATCGGGAAGGTTGGCGGCGGCCTCGGCCACGGCCGATGCGGCCTCGGACGGGCCATAGCCCAGGTTCGACAGCGCCGACAAAGCCCCCGCCGACGCCGCACCCGCGCCGGGTTTCGGGGCCCGCACCGGGACCGGCGCCGGGTCTGCGGGTTCAACCACCTCGGCCACGGGGCCGTCCATCGCCTCGGTCACCGTGCCGCCCATCGCCATGACGCCGGGCGCCTTGTCTTTCAGGTCCAGCACGATGCGCTGCGCGGTCTTGGGCCCGACACCCTTGGCCGCCTTCACCGCGCCCCAATCGCCCAGCGCGATGGCCCGGCTGACCCCGTCCGGCCCCAGCGCGCCGAGAATGGCCAGCGACACCTTGGCCCCCACCCCTTGAACCGAGCAGAGCAGCCGATGCCATTCTTTCTCGACCAGCGACAGAAAGCCATAAAGCTGCATCAGGTCCTCGCGCACAACCAGATCGGTGTACAGCGAGACCGCCTCGCCCACCCCGGGCAGGGCCGCCATGGTCCGGTCCGAGCAATAGACGATGTAGCCGACCCCGCGCACGTCGATCAGAAGATGATCCGCCGCGCGATAGTCGATGCGTCCGGTCAGCTTGCCGATCATGTGGCCACCTGTTTGATGCGGGCCTGCGGCGTCGCCCCGTAGAACGCATGGCAAATCGCGATCGCCAGCGCATCCGCGGCGTCGGCCCCCTTGGGCTGGCATCCCGGCAGTTGAAGTTTGACCATATGCAGAATCTGTTCCTTCTCGGCGTGCCCCACGCCCACTACGGTTTTCTTGACCCGGTTGGGCGCGTATTCGCCCACCGGCAACCCAGCCTGCGCCAAGGTCAGCAACGCCACTCCGCGCGCCTGACCCAGCTTCAGCGTCCCGGCGCCGTCCTTGTTGACGAAGGTCTGTTCGATGGCTGCTTGGTCGGGCTGATGTTCGGCGATCACCTCAACGATCTGGTTGTGCAGCGACAAAAGCCGCTCGCCCAGATCATCCCCGTCGGATTTGCACAGGCCGTTGGCAACATGGCTCAGTCGGCTGCCATGTGATTCGATGACGCCCCATCCCAGGGTGCGCAGCCCCGGATCAATGCCCAGAATTCGCATGTTGTGCCTCGGCCTGCTCGGGTTTTCATTGTCTTTTCTCTCGATTAGCACGAAGCGTGAACATTTTCCAATAAAATTGATCCGACGCCCAAATGCGACACGCCTGTCCCGTCCGCGACAGTTCGGACGCATTGCGACCCCAAAAAGTCTGAAACCGACACATTCCCAAAGCAGTTTTCACCAATAATTTAAGGGACTTTCATCATTTTCGAAGCATTGCAAAAACTGCATAGGACACATGCAGTTTCAGCACTTGCAAGGTCAATCCGACATCACTAACTGGCCCGAGAATTCGACATTCAAACGTCAACACTGAACAGAAGGAAGCAGGATATGGCTGCAATTGACACAACCCGCGCCTCGATTGGCTCGTTTGGCCTCGTCGGCCGTATCGGCGCCTTTCTGGCATCCGTCGTGAACGCCGTTGTCGCCTGGAACGACGCACGCGTGACGCGCAATGCATTGAACGGTCTGAGCAACCGTGAACTGGAAGATATCGGCCTGTGCCGCGGTGACATCGACGAGGTCGCTGCTGGCCGCCGCCGTCTGTACTGAAACCACCCGCTCTCGCCCCTATCCTCCCTCGGGGCAGCACAGAAACACCGCGGACCGAGAGGTACGCGGTGTTTTTGTCTTTTGAAGGCTCTTTAGGAGAGAGAGTTCAGTAGAGAATCTTGCTCAGCTGTGTCGAAATGGCCTGCGACAATGGATCGATCTGCATGATCCACGCGCCCGCCTGTTCAACCGATGTCCCTTCGTTCAGGGCATCCACCCGATACTGGTATCCGGTCGGACCGAGATTGGATAGCAGGAACGCTTTGAAAGCAAAAAATCCGCAAAGGCACAGCAACAGAACCTTGGCCGGAACCGCCGAGCGTACCCGCTGGGGTTTCATGACGACCAGACCATCTTTGCGCATGGTCGCGCGATAGCCACGGCTCATCTTGTTGTGTTTCTTTGTCAGCCGATGAACGCGCTGATCGAATTCAAGTTGTTTTCCTGTCATGGCAGCCTCCAAAAACCGCCCCCCAAATTCATTGGATGACGGTAGAAAGAGAATGCGTCAAAACCGTGGCAAAAATCCACAAAACTCCTGCAAATGGTCTAATTTGCGCCCTGTTTGGTTAAGACTAGCGTCGTCCATTCACCAATCATTGACCGATCCATCGTATTGAACCCGTTTCGTGAATAAACTGATTCCACTTCGTCGGCCTGCTCGTTGAGGATTCCCGACAGGATCGCATGTCCGCCTCCGCGCAGATTCTGCGCGATTTCCGGGGCAAGGGCCACCAGCGGTCCCTTCAGAATGTTGGCGAAAATCAGATCGTAAGGCGCCGCCGCATGGAGGTCAGGATGGTCAAATCCGGCAGCCTCGACACAACGGACGGCCCCGGCCATGCCGTTGGCCTTCAGGTTGGCCTCGGCTACGTCGACGGCGACCTGATCAATGTCGCTGGCCAGAATGTCACCGTCCCAGACCCGCGCCGCCGCCATCGCCAACACCGCCGTACCGCAGCCGATATCGGCGACCTTGCTGGCCTCGAACCCAGTCTCAATCAGCTTGTCCAGCGCCCGCAGACACCCCAGCGTCGTTCCGTGGTGCCCAGTGCCAAAGGCCATCGCCGCCTCGATCAGCAGCGGAATACGCCCCTCGGGCAGCTTGTCGGCATCGTGGCTGCCATAGACGAAAAACCGCCCGGCCTCGACCGGAGCCAGCTCGCGCCGGACATGGGCGACCCAGTCGGTTTCCGGCAGTTCCGACACCACGAAGGGCTTGGCCTCGAAGGCCGCCGCCAGCAGGGCCAGGGCGGCCTCGTCGGGGCTTTCGGTGAAATAGCCGCCGACCTCCCACAGGCCCGAGCCGTCCTCGACCTCGAAGACACCCACGCCGGTGGGTTCGGGCTCCAGACGCTCCATCGCTTCGCCCAGGCTGTCGGCCGCGGCTTTGCCTTTCAGGGTGGTCAGAGCGGTGAATGTGGGCATGGGAACCTCCTGCAGAAACCGCCTTTGCGCCTAGGGCCGTCAGCCGCCGAGGTCAAGCGTCCCGGGTGTCATTCGGCCGGTGCGGGCGCGTATTTCGAAAACACGGTCTCGTTCCCCGGCTCGGGGTGGCGCGGGATCAGCAGCGACAGCGCCAGAGAGATCAGCGCCATGCCCGCCGCCAGGCCGAACACCGCCCCGGGCGACACGACCCACAGCAGCCCCAGAAGCGCCGGCAGGAACACCGCCGCAATATGGTTGATGGTAAAGGCCACCGCTGCGGTGGGGGCAATATCGGCCGGATCGGCGATTTTCTGGAAATAGGTCTTGAGCGCCAGAGCCAGCGCGAACAGCACGTGGTCGATCACATAGAGAATGGCCGCCAGCAGCACACCCCAGCCAAACCAGTAGATGCCGCCATAGGCCGCAAACACGATGGCAAGGCCCAGATATTCGAAGATCAGCGTACGCCGCTCGCCAAACACCGCGACGGCCTTGCCCAGCAAAGGGGCGGCGGCCATGTTGATGATCAGGTTGATGAGGTACAGGCTGGTCAAGTGATGCACTTCGAAACCGAAGCGTTCGACCATCATGAACCCCGCGAACACGACGAAGATCTGCCGCCGCGCGCCAGCCATGAACTGCAGCGCATAATACAGCCAGTAGCGGCGGCGCAGCACGATTTTCTTGGTCTGCGGTGTCGGCGCATCGAATTGCGGATAGGCGATCAGACAGAACAGCGCCAGCACCGCGGTCAGCCCACCAGCCGCCATGAAGACCGTGTTGTAGGACAGATCGAACCGATCCCACGTCAGCACGATCAGGCCGTAGACCACCAGCGTCGAGGCCGACCCCATCGCCACCAGCCAGCCCAGCACCTGCGGGGCGCGGTCCTTGGGCAGCCATTGCAGCTGAAGCGACTGGTTCACCGTTTCGTAGTAGTGAAACCCGATCGAGCTGAACAGGGTCACGAACAGCAGCCCGCCGAGGCTGGGAAACCAGGCCGTCACTGCCGTTGCCACGCCCAGCAGCATCAGCGAAATCATGGCCAGCACCTGCTCGCGCACGAAAATTATCACCGCGATCACGCCCACGGCCAGAAAGCCCGGGATTTCTCGCACCGTGTGTAGCAGGCCGATGTCTGCCCCGTCGAAATCCGCGACTTCGATCACGAAGTTGTTCAGCAGTGCGCTCCATGCGTTGAAGGCGATCGGCATGGTCAGCGCCATCACGAACAGCAACGTGACGGGGCGGCGCCAGAACGGCAGGCTCTGGGCCTGGGACAGGGGCATCGGTTTCAGCATGAGAGTTCTCTACGCCCAATCCGCCCGGCTGGCGAGAGGAAATCCCCCGTGCACATGGGGTCTGCGCTGATGCAGAGTCAGTAGAAGCTCTGCGGGTCGATATCGACGGTCAGGCGGATGTCTCCCTTCAGGCGCAGAGGTGCGATCCAGCGGGCGATGGCGTCCTGGATCGGTGCCCCCTTGGGCGCCTTGACCAGCAGCCTTACCCGGTGCCGCCCGCGGATACGGGCAATCGGTGCCGGGGCAGGCCCAAAGACCTGTGCCCCGATCTGCCGCAGCGGCGCGTCATTGCGCGCCAATACGTTGCCGATGTCAAAGACGGGCCCGACCTCGGGGCCGGACAGCACGATCCCCGCCATCCGGCCATAAGGCGGCACCCCGGCCGCCTGACGCCCGGCGGCCTCAGCACGCCAGAACCCTTCCTCATCCCCCGACAGGATCGCGCGGATCACCGGATGTTCGGGCTGAAAAGTCTGCAGCAGCGCCGTCCCCGGCTTGTCGGCCCGCCCGGCCCGGCCCGCCACCTGCCGCATCAGTTGAAAGGTCCGCTCGGCAGCGCGCAAGTCGGACCCGTGCAGGCCCAGATCCGAGTCGATCACCCCGGCCAGCGTCAGGTTCGGGAAATTGTGCCCCTTGGCCACCAGCTGCGTACCGATGACGATATCTGCGTCGCCCTCGGCGATCTCTTCGATCTTGGCCTTCAGCGCCCGGGCCGAGCCGAACAGGTCGGAACTGAGCATGGCGATACGGGCGTCGGGAAAGGTCGCCTCGGCCTCTTCGGCCAGACGTTCAATGCCGGGACCGACCGGGGCCAGCTTGCCCTCGACCCCGCAGGCGGGGCAGGCCTCGGGCATGGGCTTGGTCTCGCCGCACTGGTGGCACATCAAGCGCTTGAGGAACCGGTGCTCGACCATGCGCGCATCGCAGTGGTCGCAGGCGATCTGTTCGCCGCAGGCCCGGCACAGCGTCACCGGCGCATATCCCCTGCGGTTGATGAACAGCAGCGACTGTTCGCCCTTCTCGATGCGCGCCTGCACCGACTGGCGCAGGCTGGGGGAAATCCAGGTTCCCGGCTGCATCTTCTCGGCGCGCATGTCGATGGTCTTCATGTCTGGCAGCACCGCCGCCCCATAGCGCGAGGTCAGGTCCAGCCGGTCGTACTTGCCGGCCTCGGCATTGGCCCAGCTTTCCAGCGAGGGCGTGGCACTGGCCAAGATCACCCGCGACCCGCAGATCGCCGCCCGCAGCACCGCCATGTCGCGCGCATTGTAATGCACGCCGTCTTCCTGCTTGTACGAGGTGTCGTGCTCCTCATCCACCACGATCAGGCCCAGATCGCGGAACGGCAGAAACAGCGCCGACCGCGCGCCCACCACCATCTGCGCATCGCCCTGCCCGACCATGCGCCAGACCCGGCGGCGTTCAGTCATCGTGGCACCAGAATGCCATTCGGCCGGGCGCGCGCCGAACCGCTCCTCGACCCGTGTCAGAAACTCGGCGGTCAGCGCGATCTCGGGCAGTAGCACCAGCGCCTGCCGGCTCATGCGCAGTGCTTCGGCCACCGCTTCAAGGTAAACCTCGGTCTTGCCCGACCCGGTCACGCCCTTCAGCAGCGTGGTGCCGTAGGTTCCGCTGCGCAGTGCGGCCCGCAACGTGTCTGCGGCAGCGGTCTGGTCTGGGGTCAGCGCCTTGCCCGGCCGGTCCGGATCCAGCGTCGGATAAGGTAGGTCGCGCGGGCTGTCTTCCTCGCGCACGGCGCCCTGCTTGACCAACCCTTTGACGACCGATGAGGTGACCCCAGCCATCTCGGCCAGTTCCTTCAGGGTGAAGGCCAGCCCGCCATAGTCACGCAGCACCTCCAGCACCCGGGCCCGGGCATCGGTCATGCGGTCGGGCGTGCCGCTGCCCAGCCGATAGATCTTGCGCATCGACAGCGGGTCGCCCAGCCCGGGCGCGCGGGTGGCCAGCCGCAGCATCGCCGGCATCGGCGTCAGCGTGTAGTCGGCCGCGCGCTGCAGGAACAGGCGCATCTCTTCGCGCATGGGCGCCACGTCCAGTACCCGGATGACCGAGCGGATCTTGCTGCGGTCGAAATCACCGCGCCCCGCACCCCAAACCACGCCCAGAACCTTGCGCGGGCCCAGCGGCACCTCGACGAAGGCCCCCAGGAAACACCCCCCCTCGGGCGCCTTGTAATCCAACGTCCGGTCCAGTGGCTGGGTCGTCAGAACCGCCACCAGCTCACCTTGGTCGAAATGCACCGGGTCGCTCAATGCGCGCCTTTCTTCAGCAGGGGTTTCAGCACGGGTCTCTTTGAGGTAAAGGCATCCGCGAGCAAGGCCAACCCATCAAAGGACTGCCCCGATGAAATTCTTCGTAGACACAGCCGAAATCGACGCCATCGCCGAGTTGAACGACCTGGGCATGGTGGACGGTGTCACCACCAACCCCTCGCTGATCCTGAAATCGGGTCGCGACATTCTGGAAGTGACCAAGGAAATCTGCGACCTGGTCGATGGCCCGGTTTCCGCCGAAGTCGTCGCCACCGAAGCCGAGGACATGATCGCCGAAGGCCGCAAGCTGGCGCAGATCGCACCGAACATCGCCGTCAAGGTGCCTCTGACCTGGGCCGGTCTAAAAACCTGCAAGGCGCTCAGCGACGAGGGCCAGATGGTCAACGTCACCCTGTGCTTCTCGGTCAATCAGGCGCTTCTGGCAGCCAAGGCGGGCGCGACCTTCATCTCGCCCTTCATCGGACGGCTGGACGACATCAACCTCGACGGTATGGACCTGATCGCCGACATCCGTCAGGTCTATGACAACTACGGGTTCGAAACCGAAATCCTCGCCGCCTCGATCCGCAGCGTGAACCATGTGGCCGACAGCGCCCGCATCGGCGCCGACGTGATCACCGCGCCGCCTGCCGTGATCAAGAAGCTGGCTGATCACCCGCTGACGGACAAGGGGCTCGAGGCCTTCCTGTCGGATTGGGCCAAGACCGGTCAGAAGATTCTGTGATCCATTGATCCCATGTACAACCGCGCGGCCCCGACTGGGGCCGCGCCTGACCCAACTGCAGTGGGCCTGATCTTTGATCAGATGCCTGCAGGCGGGAGCCACGCCCCCACACACGGCGCCTAATCCACCTAAACGTGCATTTTTCCCAAGGCATTTCCGGGCACCCGTGCTATAACGCCTCCAACAAAAAAAGACCGGACAGGATATGAGCAGCAATCCCAAACTCGAGGACAACCTCCGCGCCGCGATTCTGGCCGAGCCGGACGCCGTGCTGGACGACAAGGATCTGATGCAGGCGCTGGTCGCCGCGAACGAACGCGCCCGCGGAGACAACATCATCGACCTGCGCGGCATCGCCATGCAACGGCTCGAGGCGCGGCTGGACCGGCTGGAGGACACTCACCGCTCGGTCATCGCAGCTGCCTACGAGAACCTCGCCGGAACCAACCAGGTTCACCGCGCCATCCTGCGCCTTCTTGAGCCGACGGAATTCGAGGACTTCCTGCGCGTACTGGGTACGGAAGTTGCCGAAATCCTCCGCGTCGACCGCATCACACTGGTCCTGGAAACAACGATGGTCCAGCAGGACCCAAGCATCGACCGGCTGGACGGTGTTCTGGCCGTGGCGGAACCGGGTTTCGTGCATTCCTACATGGACAACGCACCGAACCACCCCGCGCGCGAGGTAGTCCTGCGCGAAATTCGCCAGCCCAACCGCAGAGTGCACGGGGATCAGCTGGACCAGCTGCAATCTGAGGCATGTATGCAGCTAGATCTCGGCAAAGGGCGTCTGCCGGGCATGATTGTCATGGGGGCGCGCGACCCAAGGCACTTCTCGCCTCAATTGGGCACTGATCTGCTGGCCTTTTTTGCAGGCGTATTCGAACGGTCGATGCGCCACTGGCTGTCGTGAGCCTGATCTCTCCAGCCTGCCGCGATGCGTTGCAGTTGTGGCTGGAGGGGTTGACCGCTTTGGCGGGCCGTTCGGAAAACACCATCAATGCCTATCGCGGGGATGTCGCGGATTTCCTGTCTTTCATGACTTTGCATCACAGCGAACGGCAGGGGCTGGCGGCGCTCGAACGCATCACCATTTCGGACATGCGGGCCTGGATGGCACAGCAACGCGAATCCGGCGTCGGGGCGCGGTCACTGGCGCGAAAACTGTCCGCCGTCAAAAGCTTCTATCGCTGGCTGGCCGAACGCGAGGGATTCGAGCCCACCGCCGTCCTCTCCTCCCGCGCCCCGAAATTCACCAAGAAACTGCCGCGCCCGCTGGCCGAAGACGCCGCCCGCGCCATGATCGAGACGGTCGAGCTGCAATCCGGATCAGATTGGGTTGCCGCCCGCGACGTTGCAGTCGTGACCCTGCTGTATGGCTGCGGCCTTCGCATATCCGAAGCCCTGTCTCTGACCGGCGCGGATGCCCCGCTGCCCAACACGCTGAGAATTGTCGGCAAGGGTGACAAGGAAAGGATCGTTCCGGTCATCCCCGCCGCGCGCCAGGCGGTCGACCGATACCTTGAGTTGTGCCCACATCCCCAAAGCCCAACAGCCCCATTGTTCCGCGGCGTACGCGGCAAAGCCCTGAGTCCGAGGGCAATTCAGGGCGTCATGGCCAAAGCGCGTATGCAACTGGGTCTTCCGGCAACGGCCACTCCACACGCGATGCGGCACAGCTTTGCCACCCATCTTCTGTCGGCCGGCGGAGACCTCCGGGCCATTCAGGAACTGCTGGGTCACGCGTCCCTTTCGACCACACAGGCCTATACCGCCGTCGACACCGCGCGCCTCATGGAGGTGTACAACCGCGCGCACCCCAAAGCCTGAGACGCGGCGGAATTGCAGCAACCGCATTTCGGCGCCGATACCGGGGGCTTTTTGCTTTGCATCTCGGGCGCGCATCGTACATGACACGGGTCATGACACTCAGATTCAAAGCCTTAGCCGTTCACCTGTTCACCGCGACCGGAGCCGTATTTGCGATGCTGGCCATGCTGGCCGCGGTCGAGGAAAAGTGGAGCCTGATGTTTCTGTGGCTGGTCGTTTCGTTCATCGTCGACGGAATCGACGGCCCCTTGGCCCGGCACTATCACGTCAAAAAGAACGCCCCCGAGTTCGACGGTGTTCTGCTGGATCTGATCATCGACTATCTGACCTACGTCTTCATTCCGGCCTATGCGCTGTTCAAATCCGGTCTGATGGACGGCTGGACCGGCTGGTTCGCGATCATCGTCATCACATTCGCCAGCGCGATGTATTTCGCTGACACGCGGATGAAGACCAAGGACAATTCCTTTTCCGGTTTTCCGGGCTGCTGGAACATGGTCGTGGTGGTGATCTTTGCGCTGAAGCCCGACTTCTGGTTCAGCCTCGTCCTTGTGGCGTTGCTGGCCGTTGCAATGTTTCTGCCCCTGAAATTCATTCACCCCGTGCGCACCGAACGCTGGCGCAACCTGTCCCTGCCCATGGCCTTCGCCTGGACTTTTTTTGCCGGATGGGCCGCTTGGGTGGATTTTCACCCGCAAAGCTGGGCGCATTGGGGTCTGGTGGTGACCAGCCTGTATCTGGTCTCGGCGGGGATCGCCCAGCAAATCATGCCGCCGAGCCGCGATTGAGACGCGGCCCGAACGGGCGAAAATCACAGATCAGAGAATTTCCCGGATCTCGAACTCGGTGCCATTATGGGTGAAGACGTCGCCCTTGCGCATTCCGGCCATGGCCAGATAGATCGGGCTTTGGGTTGAAATCCCCATATATGTTTCACCATCCACGTCGAACTTGGTGGTCGACACGCAGACGACGAAATGCCGATCGCCCAGCCAGACTACGGCGCCCGGCTGCACTGTATCCGTCAGGCTGAAATCGGTGTTTTCGATCACGTCAATCTTGGCATGATGCGCATGCACCGGCCCGTCAAACGCGGCGGCCAGATCTGCGCTTTCGCGCGATGCCGCGATATCATCCTTGTCGTGGCCTTCCCGGTCATCCAATTGGGACTCTTTCTGAAAGGCATCGTGGTGCGCCTGCGCCGTCGCCAACTCCTGTGCCTCCAACGCCATCAATTGGTCAATGATGGCCTTCTTCCGGGCGGCGGGGTCAATTTTCGCAGTCATGAATTGCAGTCCTTCGGGTTCGAAAACTGTCTCAGGTTGGGACGCTTTGCGAAAGATTGCAACCGGATTCCGGCGGTCAGATCAGCAGACTGGCAGCCCCCTCGTGACGCAACAGGGCAACCTTGCCCTCAACCCCGCCCTGCCCCGAGAACCCGCCAAGGCCGCTTGCCGCCAGAACGCGGTGACAGGGAATGATCACCGGAATCGGGTTGGCACCACAGGCCTGCCCGACAGCTTGCGCCGGACACCCAAGATCCTGCGCGATATCACCGTAAGTCCGCGTGTAACCGAAAGGAATCGCGGACATCAAGTCGCAGACCTGTTTCTGGAATTCGGTCCCAACGACACGCAGTGGCAAGTCGAACTCTTGCAACCGGCCCTCGGCATAGGCCCTGATCTGTGATGCCGCTTCGATCAGCAGCGGGGTCGTCTCACCCGTTGTGTGACCGTCCCACACCAGACTGGTGATGGCACCGTCCTCTTCTTCGACCCCGAGGCATCCGAACTGGGTTTCCACTGCAATCATCGGCATGGGCGCAGAGTTTCAGATCGGCGGCTGCGTCGCAAGCCGCAAGAAAACCCCCGCGCGATGGCGGGGGTTTCAGGGATCATTTTCAGCTCAGCGCCGTATCGCATCGGCCACAGACGCCGGGGTGGGCGTGGCGTCCCACATCCGGCAGGATCTTCCAGCAGCGCTGGCACTTGGCCCCTTCGGCCTTTTCGAACACGACACCGACGCCCTCGATCTCGGGCAGGCGGAACGCCTCGGCCGGGGCGGGGTCGGCGGTGACGGTCAGGCCCGAGGTGATGCACAGGTCATCTACGTCGAAGGTCGCCAGCAGGTCGCGGGTTTCCGCATCCTCGACATGCACGATCGGCGCGGCTTCGAGGCTGGAGCCGATGACCTTGTCGCGGCGCTGCACTTCCAGCGCGGCGGTCACCGCACGGCGTACACGGCGGATCTTGGCCATGTTCGCCTCGAGCCCGGTGTCGCGCCAATCGGCAGGCGTGTCGGGGAAGTCGACCAGATGCACCGAGCCGTCCTCGCCCGGGAACCGCTCGAGCCAGACCTCTTCCATCGTGAAGACCAGAATCGGCGCCAGCCAGGTAGTCAGACGGTGGAACAGGATGTCCAGCACCGTGCGCGCGGCCCGGCGGCGCGGGGTGTCCCCGTCGCAATACAGCGCATCCTTGCGCACGTCGAAATAGAAGGCCGACAGGTCGACCGTGGCAAAGTTGAACACCGCGCTGAACACGCCCTGGAAGTCGAACGCGGCATAGCCCTTGCGGACCTGCTCGTCCAACTCGGCCAGGCGGCTGAGCACCCAGCGTTCCAGACGCGGCATCTCGGCCGGGTCGATCCGGTCGGCCTCGGTGAAGTCGGCCAGCGAACCCAGCATGAAGCGCATCGTATTGCGCAGCCGGCGATAGCTGTCGGCGACACCTTTCAGGATTTCCGGCCCGATCCGCTGGTCGGCGGTATAGTCGGTCTGAGCCACCCAAAGGCGCAGGATGTCGGCACCGTATTGCTTGACGACCTCTTCCGGTACGATGGTATTGCCGAGCGATTTGGACATCTTGTTGCCCTTCTCGTCCAGCGTGAACCCGTGCGTGACCACGTTGCGATACGGCGCGCGGCCGATCGTGCCGCAGGCCTGCAACATCGAGGAATGGAACCATCCACGGTGCTGGTCGGTGCCCTCCATGTAGACATCGGCAATGCCGTCGACGGTGCCATCTTCACGGTCGCGCAGAACGAACGCATGGGTCGAGCCCGAGTCGAACCACACGTCCAGAACGTCGAACACCTGGTCATAATCGTCGGGGTTCACGATGCCATCCAGCACCTGCTGTTTGAAGCCGTCGGTGTACCAGACATCGGCGCCGTATTCTTCGAACGCGGCCTTGATGCGGGTGTTCACGTCCGGGTTGCGCAGCAGATAGTCCTGGTCGGTGGGCAGAGCGCCCTTCTTGGTGAAGCACGTGAGTGGCACACCCCAGGCACGCTGGCGCGACAGAACCCAGTCGGGGCGCGCCTCGATCATCGAATACAGGCGGTTGCGGCCCGAGGGCGGCGTCCATTTTACCAACTCGTCGATCGAGCGCAGGGCGCGTTCGCGGATAGTGCCGCCCATTTCGTCCATGCCATCGTCCAGCTTGCGGTCGACGGACACGAACCATTGCGGTGTGTTGCGATAGATGATCGGCGCCTTGGACCGCCAAGAATGCGGATAGCTGTGCTTGATCTTGCCACGCGCCAGCAGCCCGCCGACCTCGGCCAGCTTGTCGATCACAGCCTTGTTCGCGTCGCCCTCGCCGCCCTTGCGCGACAGGATGTACTTGCCGCCGAAGAACGGCATGTCAGCGCGGAAGCTGCCGTCGTCCATCACGTTGTAGGTGATGACCTGCTCGAGCATGCCCAGATCGCGGTACAGCTCGAATTCCTCCATCCCGTGCGAGGGCGCGCAATGAACGAAGCCGGTGCCTTCGGTATCGGTCACGAAATCGGCCGCGCGGAAATCGCGGATGTCATCCCATTCACCGTTGGACCCTTCGGCCCCTGCCAGCGGGTGCTGCAGCTGGATCTTGGCCAGATCGTCCTGCGTGACGTCGCACAGGCGGCGGTACATGGTGTCGTCCAGCCGCGCCCGCGCAAACACGTCGGCGGCCAGATTGTCGGCCAGCAGGTACCGGTCACCGATCCGGGCCCAGCAATCCTCGGGGCGGCCGGTCACTTCGTACAGCCCGTACGAGATGTCCTTGCCGTATACCACGGCCTTGTTCGACGGCATGGTCCAGGGCGTCGTGGTCCAGATCACCACGTAGGCGTTGTCCAGCGTGGTGTCGCCGGTGTTCACCACCTTGAACTTCACCCAGATGGTGAAGCTTTCCTTATCGTGATACTCGACTTCGGCCTCGGCCAGGGCGGTCTTTTCGATCGGCGACCACATCACCGGTTTCGAGCCCTGATACAGCGTGCCGTTCATCAGGAACTTCATGAACTCGTCCGCGATCACCGCCTCGGCGTGATAGTCCATGGTGACGTAGGGATCGGCCCAGTTGCCGGTGATGCCCAGACGCTTGAACTCCTCGCGCTGGATGTCGATCCAGCCGTCGGCGAACTTGCGGCACTCCTGGCGGAAGTCGATAACCGGAACCTCGTCCTTGTTCTTGCCCTTCTTGCGGTACTGTTCCTCGATCTTCCATTCGATCGGCAGGCCGTGACAGTCCCAGCCGGGCACATAGCGCGCGTCAAAGCCCATCATCTGGTGGCTGCGCACGATCATGTCCTTGATCGTCTTGTTCAGCGCGTGGCCGATATGCAGGTGCCCGTTGGCGTAGGGCGGGCCGTCATGCAGCGTGAAGGGCTTGCGACCCTGTTTGTCGCGCAGGCGGTCATAGACGCCGATCTTCTCCCAGCGGTCCAGCCATGCGGGCTCGCGCTTGGGCAGGCCGGCGCGCATGGGGAATTCGGTTCGGGGCAGGTTCAGCGTGTCTTTGTAGTCGGGTGTCTGGGTCGTGTCGGCGCACATGGAGAGGCGTCCCTTGGATGATCTTGGCGTGTTTGGATCGAAGCGGTCGGTGCGATGAGCTCAAGCACCTTTGCCCGGCGTCTCGGAAACTCAGAGCGCCGGGGATATAATTCGAATGATAATGGCCAGAACGTCTTGCATGGCCGGGCTTATAGGCCGGTTGCGCCTATTGGTCCAGAGCTTCCGGCCCCTGCGGCGAATGGCGCAGCTTGGCCCAACGGTTCAGCCATGCCAGACCCGCCAGCGCCAGCCCCAAGGCCAACAACGAAAACACACGGATCAGACCGCCCAGCCCCGAGATGTCGATCAGGAACACCTTGGCCACCGCCAACCCGATCACCGCCAGCCCGGCCTTGCGCATCAGGTCCGACCGGCGGGCCAGCGACTGATAAAACAGCGCCGCGCCGATCACCAGCAGGG
The DNA here is from genome assembly GCF_056537165.1 of Ruegeria sp. CG8. NCBI lineage: Bacteria > Pseudomonadati > Pseudomonadota > Alphaproteobacteria > Rhodobacterales > Roseobacteraceae > Ruegeria > Ruegeria sp. CG8. Next base: position 789,276 of record NZ_JBQFRA010000002.1, read on the forward strand.
CGAGCGTATAGGTATAAAGCTCGGGCTGGGATACGCCGTTGCCTTCATACATCCCTGCCGCACCCTGCCAGAAATGCCGGATGGTCAGGCCCAGCCACAAGGCACTCAGCACAATGGCCACCCCCTGACAGGCCAGCCGCAACTGCGCCGGCATCTTGGGGATCCGCCACGCGGACAGGCCGATGACGAGGGCCGGCAGCAGATAGGCAATGGCAAGCGTGTTAACCACCGGAGGCCCCAGAACAGGATCTGCCCCAAAACGCAAAACAGGGTTGGCCACTGTCGCAGCCAGCGCCAGCCACAACAGGCCATGCGCGGCAAAGAACACGCCCAGTGCGACCCGAACCCAGTTCAGCCGCCCGCCCAGCGCAAAGCGCTGCACCTGCGCAAAGGCCAGCAGCAGCCAAATGGCCGACAGCAGGCCCAAACCCCAATGGCTGTCGTCGGCCCCGCCCTCGCCCAGCCCTTCCAGCCAGCGCAACAGCAGCAGAGACACCAGAACGCCGCCCGTCGCCCACGCTGCACTGTCTAGCATGACATTGGCGACTGGGCGGTCCAACGAGCGCAGCATCCACCATGCGGCAAGATAGCCTGCAACCGCAGCCCCATAGACCAGCGCCATTTCCGGAACCGGCGCGTGCAGCGCCCAGTCCAGACCCGGGTTCAGGATCAGCCGGAACGTGACTGTGGCAACGCCGGCCCAGATGAACCAGCTCATCGGTGGCAGGTTGAACCGCCGATCCAGCGCCGCCGCCGCGATGATCGTGACCACGAAAGCGATAGTCAGCGCCGCCGAACTGAGCACGATCACGCAGCCGAAGGTCAAGCAGGACAAAGCCGACAGCGTGGCCAAAGCCGGACGCATCCGGGCCTCGCCATCCACACGCGCAAAGCGCTCGGCCAGCACCACCATCAGCGCCGCAAGCGCAACCGCATGCAAGGCCCAGGGGTAGGCGCCGATCACGCTGGCCGGACGCCAGCCAAGCTCAAGAGCTATGGCCAGCGTCGGAGCGTACAGCGCGGCGGCACCGGCCCAGACAAACGGGTACCGCCCGCCCCGGAACGACCGCCATGCCGCCAGAAGAGAAATCACCGCGCCCAGCGCAACCAGCCAGGTCACGGCCAACGGAAAAGCGGCCTCGGGCGTTTCGGAATAGGTCTGCCAGAACCCACGCGCCACCGCGCCGCCATCAAATCCATGCGTGAACACGAAACCACCCAGCCCCAGGGCAGGCAGCGCGGTCATGTCCTGCAGGGCCGGTGCGTCCTTTGCCCAGATCAGCAGGGCGAAAGTCAGCCCCGCCAGCAGGATCACAGCCAGCCAGAACTCACCGCTCGTATCCGCCCATTGCAGTGCCAGAATGGCCGAGCTTGCCATCACCGCCCCGAAGGCCAGGCGCGTCGGAAATTCGGGCCACGGACCGCTGGATTTTCTGACAAGGAGTTCACTGAACATCGCCCCGTCGTGATCGGGCCAGATCCGGCGCACGGGAATGGCAATGGCGATCACGGCAACGGCGGCCACGTAGACGAGGAAAGCCGGTTCCGTGATCGGCGAACCCGTCACCAGCAAAAGGCCCGCCAAATAGGCGCCTACCAGCGATAGCACCGAAACCCAGGCCCAGCGCCGCACCGTGTCGATCCCAAGCCCCAGCCCAGTGATCACGAAGAAATATCCGTACAGCCAGGACGGGTCAGCCGAGTCGCCACCCACGACGAAAGGTGCGGCAAAGGCTCCGATCAACCCGATCGCCGCCAGCAGCGGGCCGTGGAACCAACCCAGAACCAGCCCGACAAGGGCGATGACGATCATGCTCGCCAAGGCCGCCTCTGGGCCGATCAGGTCATAGAGCTGGCGCGCCGCCAGAACGCCGCCGAACAGCGTGACCAGCCCCGCGCCGGAAAACACCGAAGGCAGATAGGCAGTCGCCGAGGACTCGTCATCGCCGTATCGGCGCCGCACGATTTCACCCGCCACGATCAGCAGCGCGCCGAAGCCGAGGGCCGCCAACACGCGCGCGGTGGGCGGCAGCAACCCGTTCTCGACCCCGTATTGCACGAGGAAAATCCCCGCCAGCGCCAGCGACAGAGCGGATACGACATAGAACCAATTCTCGCGCAGCCACGCGCTCAGATCGTCGAACCGCTCGGCGCGGAACACCACTGCGGCCGGAGGCGATGCGCTCTCGGCGAGGCTTGCCGGTTTTTCAGGCTCGGGCTGTTGGTCCGGTGAAGGTGGGCTTGCCTGTTTCGGCGGACCCCAAGGAGCCGGTCGCGGTTCAGGCGTCGGCGCGTCGATCTGCGCGGACTGCGTCTGTGGTGGCCGCTCCGCGTCCGGTTGCGGCCCGGCACCCAACCGACTCTCCAACTGCTCGACCCGCCGCCGCAGACGGGCATGGCCGACCAGCAAGACGACAATAGATACCGGCATCGCCAAAACGACCAGGCCTACAAGAACAAGCAGAGATTCCAAACCGCACCTCCGGGCAAATCTGCATTACAGGCTATCCTGTGCAGGTGCGGTAAGACAGTCTGGAAATCCCGAATGGTTTCAGCCTGTTGCGATCTGACGCCAGTGATCTAGGGATGGAACATGGACCCGACGAGATAGGCGATTGCCGCCGCCGCTCCACCAATCGCCAGCGTCTCAAGCCCCGAGCGCCACCAGGGCGCCAGCGACCACCGGCTTTTCATCGCGCCGATGGCAAAGAACACGCCCAGCGTCATCAGGACCGAGGCTGCAAACGCGCCCTCAACCCCCAACAGGAACGGCACGAGCGGAACCATGCCGGCCACGACAAAGGCCGCGAACGTGGCCGCTGCAGCCTTGAGCGGATGCGGATCGACGCTGCCCAGCCCGTATTCGCCCTCGATCATCAGGTTGATCCAGGTATCCCGATCGGCGGTGATCGCGTCGGTTGCCTGTTCCAGCACCCGGCCCGACAAGCCCTTGCGGGACAGGATCTCCAGCACCTCGCCACGCTCGCCGTCGGGGTAGAGGCGGATGTGGCGCTCTTCGATGGCGCGGATCCGTCGGATATTGTCCAGCTCGGCCTTGGTCCCCGAGTAGTTGCCCGCCGCCATCGAAAATCCGTCGGCCAGCACGTTGGCCAGGCCCAAGGCCACGATGACAAAGGGCGAAAGCCCGGCCCCGGCCACGCCCGCCACGATGGCCAGCGTGGTCACCGATCCGTCGATCCCGCCATAGACCACGTCGCGCAGGACCCCGCGCCCGGGTGGGGCGTCGATCCGGTCTGCGATTTCCTGTTGGCTGTGGCCGTGATCCGCCATGGCTGGTCTCCCTTCCGGAAGATTGTGCCCTGTGCAGCGGCCCGTTGGCTTTGCGGCAGATCAACCCTTGGAAAACAGCCCGCTCAGCGCGCGCGAGACCATGCCGCGGGTCGACGGCCTGTGCCGGTCCGAGAAGGGCAGCGGACGGCAGACCTCCATCGCGGCCACGCCGACACGGGCGCTGAGGGCGCCGTTGACCAGCCCTTCGCCAAAGCGGCGCGACAGCTTGCTGAGGACCGACCCGCCCAGAACCGGTTCGAGCAGGTCGTCACCCACGGCCACCGCACCGGTGGCCACCAGGTGAACGAACACTGCTCGGGTCAATCGCCAGCCCCCCAGGAATCCGGCCCGCCCGCCATAGATTTCGGCAATCCGGCGGATCATCCGCAACGAGGCCAGCAGCGCCGTCGCCACATCGGCCAGCGCCAGCGGCACCAGCGCCGTCACCGTCGCGACCTGGCGCGCGGCGGCCTCGACCTCGCGGCTGGCGGCGGCGTCCAGCGGGGCCAGCAATTCGTCCTCGACCAGTCCCAGCAGGCCCGAGGCGTCGAACTGTTCCTCGATCCGTTCGGCCAGACGGTCGCGGCCCCAGCGCGTATCCTCGCGCCCGCGATAGAACGCGATCAGGCGCTGCGTCACGGCCCGGGCCTGCGCCAGATCGGCATCGGCCAGCGCGGCATCGGCGGCGCGGCGCATCCCGTCCACCCGCGACAGCCGGCCCAGCGCCGCCAGTTCTCGCAGCGCGATCAGCAGGGCCACCAGCACCAGCGCGCAGATCAGGCCGGTCACGATCCAGCCCAGCACCGGAACGCTGGCGATCAACGAGGTGGCGAAATCCCACGCGGCGACAGAGACCGCCGCCCCCACCACCGCCAGCGCCAACCCCCAGAACCACCGGCCCAGAACCGATGGCTTGCGCGCGGCCAGCCGGGCCGCGGCCTGCATCGCCTGCCCCTGGGGTGGCGCGATATCCGGTACCGGCGCGGCCTTCGCCACGTCGGCGGCCGGGGCATCCTCGTCAAGCTCGATCAGAACCGGACCCTTGGCCATGCGTCACTCCTTTTTCCGCCATACGAACCGAATGTCCGGCAGTTGTTCATCATTGTCGGCCCCGTCGCTGCGGGCCACTTCTATAAAGCCGTGCCGTTCGTAGAACCGGCACGCGCCCGTGTTGGCCTGAAACGCATATAGCGCCAGTTCTCGGCGACCTGCCTTGGCGCTGTCCAGCAGTCGTGCGCCGATCCCTTGGTTTCGCGCGGCAGGGCTTAGGTACAGGCAATGCACCTTGGTCCCGTCCACGGCCAGAAAGCCTGCGACCTTGCCGGCCTGTTCGGCAACCGTGACCCATCCATTGTCGATCATCCGCCCGCAAAAGGCGATGGCTTCGGCCCCGGAATGCAGCTCGGGCATCCAGTCGTTTTCGCGTGCAAAGCCGTGCAGGATCTCTCCGACCGCCCCGGCGTCTAGGCTGCGCGCGGGCCTGAGGGTGACCGTCACAGCCGGTCTCCGATCAGGAACTGCGCGGCGCGGTCCAGCCGGATATGCGGCGGGCCGTCACCGGGGCGCAGCGACAGATGCGCCGGGGCAAAGGTCATGAACCCGTACTCCTCGCCCAGCCAGGTGTCGGCCCCCTTACGCGCAGGATTAAGCAGATGGGCGGGGTCTTCGGGCAGCTCTCCGGGATAGAAGGCCGCCTGTTTTCCATTCTCCAAAGTACCGCGCACGCAAGGCAGTTCGATGCCGTTGTGATTGCGGATCTCTTCGGTCGTCACGCGCAGTGCGGCGATGGACATGGCGGCGGTCTCGGCCCCGGCGAACCTGGCGCGGTCGCGCGCCTCGCGGGTCAGGGCCTCCATGATCGCGGTCAGGCGCGGGTGTTGCAGGTGGTGCAGGTGATCGGCCTTGGTGGCCGCGAACAGGATGCGTTCGACCCGCTTGCCCAGAAGCATCTGGCTGAGCCATGCATTGCGGCCGGGCCGGAAGGCCGACAGAATGTCGCCCATGGCGCGGCGCATGTCCTCGACCGCCTGCGGCCCCTTGTGGATCGCGCCCAGCGCATCCACCAGCACCACCTGCCGGTCGATCCGGGCGAAATGATCCCGGAAAAAGGGCTTCACGACCTGTGCCTTGTAAGCCTCGAACCGGCGCTCCATCTCGCGGTGCAGGCTGCGGCGGCGCGAGGCGTCCTCGATCGGCAACGGCGCAAAGGTCAGCACCGGCGACCCGGCCAGATCACCCGGCAGCAGGAACCGGCCCGGCGTGCAGTCATAGAAACCCGCATCCCGCGCGGCAGTCAGATAGTCGGCAAAGCCCCGCGCCAGGGCCTGCGCGGTGGGTTCATCATGAGGGTCGGCCGGATCAACGGCTTTGATCTGAGCCAGGAAATCGGCCGCAGCCGGACGCTGCGCGATCCGCTCCAGCGTTTCGCGCGACCAGTCGTCATAGGATTTATCAAGCAGCGCCAGATCCAGCAGCCATTCGCCGGGATAGTCGACGATGTCCAGATGCACGGTGCGCGGCCCCTGCAGGCCGGCCAGCAGCCCGGCGGGGCGGACCTTGAACGACAGGCGCAGCTCGGACACGGCGCGGGTGCTGTCGGGCCAGTGGGGCTGCGGCCCGGTCAGGGCCGACAGGTGCGATTCATAATCGAACCGAGGCACGGTGTCGTCCGGCTGCGGCTGCAGGTAGGCGGCGTTGATGCGCCCCTCTTGCTGGGCGACCAGGCCGGGCATACGCCCGCGGTCCAGCAGGTTCGCCACCAGCGACGTGATGAACACCGTCTTGCCCGACCGCGCCAGCCCGGTGACCCCCAGCCGCACGACCGGTTCGAAAAACGTCTCGGACACGCGGTCGCCGACGGATTCGACGCCGCGCACAAGACTGTCTGCCAGTGATGAGATGACCAAACCGCCGCCCCGCATTTCTTGTTTGTCCCAAGATAGGTAGCCGCTGCCCCGGTTGCCAGCGCTTTTGCCTCCTGCCCTTGCCCGGGCGCGCCCGGCAGGGTACCAGCAGCCCATGCCCAGATACGCGTTGAAAGTCGAATACCAAGGTGAGCCGTTTGCCGGATGGCAGCGGCAGAAAGAGCTGCCCTCGGTCCAGGGCGCCATCGAGGCAGCCCTGTCGAAACTGCAGCCCGGGTCACACACGATCGCGGCGGCCGGGCGCACGGATGCTGGCGTTCACGCGCTGGGGCAAGTGGCCCATTGCGACCTTGAAAAAGATTGGGACCCGTTCCGCCTGTCCGAGGCCCTGAACTATCACCTCAAGCCCTTGCCGGTGGCGATTCTCAAGGCCGCGCGGGTGGCGGAAGACTGGCATGCGCGGTTCTCGGCCATCGAGCGGCAATACCTGTTCCGCATCCTGATCCGCCGTGCACCCGCGACCCATGACAAGGGCCAGGTCTGGCAGATCGGGCACCCGCTGGATGTCGCCGCGATGCAGGAAGGGGCCGACATGCTGATCGGGCGGCACGATTTCACCACCTTCCGGTCCTCGATCTGTCAGGCGGCCAGCCCGGTCAAGACGTTGGACGAGCTGCGCGTCGAACAGGTTCAGGGCTTTTCCGGCCCCGAGGTGCATTTCCACGTCCGCGCCCGGTCCTTCCTGCACAACCAGGTCCGCAGTTTCGTCGGCACGCTGGAACGGGTCGGCGCGGGCGCCTGGACACCGCAGGACGTGCGCGATGCGCTCGAGGCCGCCGACCGCGCGGCCTGCGGGCCGGTCTGCCCGCCGCAAGGATTGTACCTGGCGCGGGTGGGCTATCCCGATCCTGTTTTCGACTGACGTCAGAGCGCGCGCAGCAGCAATCCGCCCGCGATCACTGCGATCAGCAGCCCGGCCACCAGTTCGATCGTGGGTGCCAACACGGCCGCGAACCGCGTGGCCGAGGCCGAGGCCAGCAACCCGCCCCGCAACCCGAACGACGTCCAGCCAACCAGGGTGGTGACGGTCGCGGTGCCCAGCGCCATGGCAAAGGCCCCGGCGATACCGACCATCGCGATGCCCATCTGCCAGGTCAGGATCAGCACGAACAAGGCCCCGGTACAGGGTCGCGCGGCGATACCGGCGATCAGGATCAGCGCCTCGCGCAGGCTGCCGACCTGGGCCACCTCTTCGGCGGTGGGGCCGTGACGATGCCCGCAATCGGAACAAACCTCACCGTCGTGATGGTGATGATGCCCGTGATCATGATGATGGTGATGGTCATGCAGGGCACTGTCCGCACGACCGCGCCGGGCGAAACTGCGCAGCGATCGCAGAACCAGCCACAGCCCGATGGCCGCGATCGCACCATAGCTGACCGGGGCCATGATCTGTTCGGTGGCACCGACCAGGCTTTGCCGCGACATCTGGAACACCAGAACGCCTGCATAGACCAGAACGATCGCCGTCACGGCCTGCCCCAGCGAGGACAGTACGCTGATCGCCGACAGGCGCAAAAAGGCGACATTGCGGCCCAGCCCGTACCCTCCGATCAGCACCTTGCCATGGCCCGGCCCCACCGCATGGAAGAACCCATAGGCAAAACAGACGGCTAGCAGCGTGGCCACGGCTTGGGGCTGTTCGGCCCGTGCGGCCCGCAGGGCTCGGGCAATCTGATTCTGGAATTCCCGCTGCTCGCCCGCAGCCCAGGACGCGAGGCTGTCAAAACCTCCGCTGCCCCAGAACCACAGCAGCAGCGCAATCGCCAGGCCGACCGGCAGGATCAGGTAGCGGGACATGAAACGCGGATCTCGGTGGCAAAGCGTTCACCGACCAGGGGGATGTCGTTCTCCTCGAGGTCATAGTCGGCGTCCAGGGTCAGCAGAAAGGCCTGCATCTGGGCCAGTTCGCCGTCGATATCCGGCTCGAACCTGTCGATGCGGCAGGTTTCAGGACCGGTGACGGTGACCGGGCGCGTCACCTCGTAGGCGGTATAGAATGTCTCGTCATAGGGTTTGGCCGATAGGCTTTGGGCAACCACTGGCTCGCCCTCGACCTTGCGCAGATGGGTTGTCACGATACGGCCATCCTCGGTCGTGGCGCGCGGTTCCAGCGGACCGGACAAGGCAACCGGTTGATCGGAGGCCAGGATGACCAGATCACCGTTGTATCCTTCGACCCACTGCGCGTCGAAACCGGCGAGGCGCTGCTCTTCCGCCTCGGACAGAACGCCGTCGCCGTCCTGATCCAACCTCATGTCTTCGAGCACAAGCAGCGAGTAGAACTCGTCATAGGCCCAAGTGACGCGGACATGGGTCAGGTTGCCCGACTCGTCCACGATGAATTCCAGCCCGGTGTCGATGAAGACATGCGGGTGCGCCACCGCGGAAAACGGCAAGCAACAGGCGATAAAGGTGGGTATCCAGCGCATGAACGCGAAGATAGGGTGCCCGACCGGCGCTGGCAACGCGGTTCGGCGGCAAGCACCGATTTTGCCGTTCATTTCGGCGGAAACAGGACCAGCGTCTGCAGCGCCGTGCCGATCGGGCCTTGAGTATCGTACAGAACCGACTGCGACATCCCGATGCCGCTGGGCTGCCAGTGCGACACGGAGTCCGAGGCGAGCCAGTCGGAGTTCGGCTCGCGGTGGATCTGCACCGTCAGGTCGGTGTTCATGAACCCCATTTCAAAGGTCGGCGCATTCCACGAAATTCCGTTGCCGCAATCGGCCAGCGGGCACAGCGACTGGATCGGTGAGGGGGTTTCACCCTCGAGCAGAGGCGGAGTGCGCATCCAGATGGTTTTCGGCCCCGCCCCCTGGTTGCCGCCTTTGGGATAGGCCACCTCGGAATGATGGGCAAAGCCGGGCAGGTCATGCCGCATTTCGCCGATGGGAAACGGGCCGTCTTCGATCTGCGACAGGTCGGGGCCTTGGATCGCCACATTCGGCACCGGACCCAGTTCCCGGCGCGCCAGATGCATCGTGGAGGCGGTGGCGCACAGCGTGTCGTCCAGGTCATGCACCGTGACGCGCGTGGTGGCCAGCGTCTTGGTGTGGCGCACGGTCTCGGCGGCCACGCGCAGACCGGACAAAGGCAGAGGGCGCAGCAGATCGACGGTCAGGCGGGTCAGCATCTTGTCGGGGTCGACCTCGATCTCGGCCGCGCGCACGATCAGGCCCGCAACCGGGCCGGCGTGACAGTGATCGGCCGACCACGGCCCGCGCGCCGGGTCATTGCCGACAAAGGCCCCGTCGGGCGCGACCCGGAAATAGGCGGTCTTACCCACCACTGGCTGCGTCGCCGCGTCCTGCATGTCAGATCTTTTCCTGAGTATGCTTTTTCAGTTCGGCCCGCGCAACCTGACGGCGATGCACCGCATCCGGGCCATCGGCCAGCCGCAACGTGCGCACATGCGTCCAGGCGGTGGCCAGCGGCGTATCCTGGCTGACACCCTGCCCGCCGAACATCTGCACCGCCTCGTCGATCACCTTCAGCGCGACGCGCGGCGCCACGACCTTGATCTGGCTGATCCACGGAGCCGCCGCGCGCGCATCGCCCTGATCCATGTACCACGCGGCCTTCAGGCACAGCAGGCGGGCCATCTCGATCTCCATCCGGCACTCGGCAATGATGTCGAAATTGGCACCCAGCTGCGCCAGTTTCTTGCCGAAGGCCTCGCGCTGCAGGGCGCGTTTGCACATCTGCTCCAGCGCCATCTCGGCCTGACCGATCGCGCGCATGCAGTGATGGATGCGACCGGGCCCGAGGCGCCCCTGCGCGATTTCGAACCCGCGGCCCTCGCCCAGCAGAATGTTCTCGGCCGGCACTCGGACATCGGTGAACCGGATATGCATGTGCCCGTGCGGCGCGTCGTCATGGCCGTACACTTCCATCGGGCGCAGCACCTCGATCCCCGGCGTGTCGGCGGGCACCACGATCATCGACTGGCGCTTGTGCTTGGGCAGATCGTCGCCTCCGGTCTTGACCATCACGATGTAAACCTTGCAGCGCGGATCGCCCGCGCCGGACGACCACCATTTCTCGCCATTCAGAACATAGTCATCCCCGTCCCGCACGCAGGACATCGAGATATTCGTGGCATCCGACGAGGCCACGTCGGGCTCGGTCATCAGATAGGCCGAACGGATCTCGCCCTCGAGCAGCGGCCTGAGCCACTGCTCTTTCATCTTATCGGTGCCGTAGCGCTCGAACACCTCCATGTTGCCGGTGTCGGGGGCGGAACAGTTGAACACCTCGGCGCCCAGCGGAGTCTTGCCCATCTCTTCGGCGAAATAGGCGTATTCGACCGTAGTCAGGCCGAACCCCTTGTCGCTGTCGGTCAGCCAGAAATTCCACAGACCGGCCGCCTTGGCCTTGGCCTTCAAGCCTTCCAGGATCTCGGCCTGGCGTTCGGTATACTGCCAGCGGTCGCCTTTGTTGATCTCGGCCTGGTATTCCTCTTCCAAGGGCATGATCTCGTTGCGGATCATGTCGCGGACCCGCTCCAGCAGTGCCCGGTTCTCCTCGCGCAAGACGAATGACATGTTCATGAAGAATCCTCCGTAGATCCCGGAACCGGGCTTTACCTTTGCGCCGAGGATGGCTTAGCTGCGGCAACTGTGTCCAGCCGCGTGACGGCACGTCACTTGCAATCAATTTGAAACGGAAGAGGGGCGCAGATGGCGTTGTTGATCGATACCGGGCTGTCCGACTGGATGAGCGATGCCGAGATTGCCGAAGAAGTACGGCGACATGCACCAACTGCCGATGTGCGCACGCCAAGCACCATTGGTGACCCGGCCGAGGTCACCATGGTGGCGGTTGTCGGCCTGCGGGACGATCACGCGAGCCGCCTGCCCAATCTGCAGCTGGTGCAAAAGTTGGGCGCCGGGGTCGAGACAATCGTGTCGAACCCCGCCCTTCCCGCGCATGTCCGCGTGGCCCGCCTGAAGCCGGACGCCCCGGCGCAAGGCATCGCAGAGTGGTTTCTGGCCTATATCCTGTACGCTCACCGGAACATGGGCTTTCACGCGGACGCTCAGCGGCGGGCCGAGTGGCGGCCGAAAGCGCCGGTGCTGACATCTGACACCGTAGTCGGAGTTCTGGGGCTGGGCCATATCGGCAGCCGTACCGCCCTCATGCTGCGCGATGTCGGGTTCCAGGTCATCGGCTGGAGCCGGTCGCCCAAGCAAATCGAAGATGTGACCTGTCTGCACGGGCAGGATGCTTTGCCGGGAATACTGCGCTGTTGCGACCATGTTTGCGCAATCCTGCCCTCGACCCCCGAAACCATCGGCTTGTTCGACGCAGAAATGCTCAGCGCGATGAAGGACGGCAGCCAGTTGTTGAATGCGGGACGTGGCGACCTGATCGACGAAACAGCCTTGATCGAGGCACTTTACCGGGGTCGTCCGGGCCATGCGGTTCTCGATGTGACCTCACAAGAGCCATTGCCCGAAGACAGCCCTTTATGGCAGCACCCGTCGGTCACGATCACACCGCATGTGTCGGGATGGCATCTGGGTGATGCGTTGGCGGATGTTGCCCAGAACTTTCTGCGGCTGAGCGCAGGTCAGCCCCTGCTGCACGAGGTTGATCGCAGCCGCGGTTACTGAGCCGCGATTACGGCGTCAGAATCCAATTGCCGCTGGCATCCTTGCACTGACGGGTGCGGATTTCCGGGTTGGGCGCCGCCCCGGACGGCTGCACAAAGTGCTGGAAGTGAACGCAGTTGTCCTTCACGTCCCGTATCCTGACCGTGCCTTTGGTGCCCGTTTTCTCGTTGACCCAGTTGCGCTCCTGCCCGACGCTTGGGTTCCCGCCTGCCAGCATCGAAGACGTCGTCGCGTCCAGAACCTGATAGTCGTCCGGGCTCAGCCCCATTTCGGCGATGATCCGGGACAGAGGCTTGGCATCGACCGCCCCCACGACACCCGACAAAAACAGCGCAAACAGGGCAGCAGGCAACCGGACATTCATGCGAAACTCGCTTTCGTGAAAATTGATCTGCACCAAGAATATACATCCGAGCAATCAGGGCCAAGCCCCCGCGGCCGGACCTTCAAATAATGCCGAACAAACCTATCGGACTGCCGGCGCTATCGGCCCGCCGCCGATGCGATCATAGTAATCGGAAACCAAGCTTGAGGCACAGGAATGGCTGATCAAAACTACTACGCGCCCACCGGCGGGCTTCCGGACCAGACTCAGCTGCTGACCGACCGCGCCATGTTCACTGACGCCTATGCCGTCATCCCGAAAGGCACGATGCGCGACATCGTGACCAGCTTTCTGCCGTTTTGGGAACAAACCCGACTGTGGGTCCTTTCGCGCCCCCTCAGCGGGTTTGCCGAGACGTTTTCGCAATACATCATGGAGGTCCAGCCGGGCGGCGGCAGCGACAGGCCCGAGACGGACCCGGAGGCTCAAGGCGTGGTCTTCGTCGTCGAAGGATCGGTTACCCTGACCCTTGCCGGGCAGGTCCACGTGCTGGACACAGGGGGCTATGCCTACATTCCGCCCGGGTCCGATTGGACCCTGCACAACCGCTCTGACGCCGTGGCCCGGTTCCATTGGGTACGCAAGGCCTATGAGGCCGTACCCGGATTGCCGGCCCCCGATCCGATCATCACCAACGAACGCGACGTCGCCCCAACCCCAATGCCCGGCACCGAAGGTCGGTGGGCCACCACGCGCTTCGCGGATCCAAGTGATCTGCGCCATGACATGCATGTGAACATTGTCACGTTTGAACCAGGTGGGGTCATCCCCTTTGCCGAAACGCATGTCATGGAGCACGGGCTTTATGTGCTTGAGGGCAAGGCCGTCTATCGACTGAACCAGGATTGGGTCGAGGTCGAGGCCGGTGACTACATGTGGTTGCGCGCGTTCTGTCCTCAAGCCTGCTACGCGGGTGGGCCGGGGCGATTCCGGTACCTACTGTACAAGGACGTCAATCGGCACATGCCGTTGAAACTGTCCACACGATGACCTGCAAAAGGTCCTGAAAACGGGCTTTTGCGTCGGCAGGGGTTCACAGGGACGGCGGAATTTGCTGAAATCAGAGGTGATTTCGTTTTGTTCATTCGTGGAGATTGGTCGATGAAACTGCGCGCCCCTCTGACGGCACTGGCCATGATCGGCCTCATGGTCGCCGTCGACACCGGCCCGGTCGTGGCAAAGGAAGCGACCAAAACCGTATCCGTCATGAGCCGCACATGGGCTGTGACGCAGGTTGCGGATGCCCCTGTCGTGTATCGTGCGACCCGCGACAACAACAACCTCAACCCGTTCGGCCCGCCACCGCGCCTGCGCACGGTTCAGGCCATTGCGGCCATCCAGCAGGCAACCGGGTGCAAGGTGATCCGGTCAAGCATGTACCAGAATATTTCGGGCCAGTTCTTCTCGCAGGTCAGCTGCGGATAGCGGCGACGCCTTACGGGCATTGAGGTCGGTCAAACGGCCTGCCATAGCTTGCGCATGAAACTCGCAATCAACGGATTCGGCCGCATCGGCCGCACGATCCTGCGGCAGGTCATGGCCCTGCCAGCGGGTTCGGATGTTCAAGTGGTGCTGATCAACGACATCGCACCGCTGGAGACCTGTGCCTATCTGTTCAAGTACGACAGCACGTTCGGCCCCTATGCCGGTTCGGTGGAAACCAGCGCCGGGGCCTTGCAGGTGGATGGACAATCGATTCCACTGAGCCACAGCGACGACCTTGCCGATGTCGATCTGTCCGGCGTGGACGTGATGCTGGATTGTACGGGTATCGCGCGCAGTTCGGATGTCGCAATCCGGGGCCTGCAGGCAGGGGCTGGCAAGGTGCTGATTTCCGGCCCGTCCCCGGCCGCCGAGACAACGATCGTTCTGGGTGCCAACGAAGACATGCTGGGCAATGCCCGGATTGTATCGAACGCGTCCTGCACCACCAACGCGCTGGCGCCGCTGGCCAAGGTGATCGACGAGATCGGGGGCATCGCCTCAGCGCACATGACCACGATTCACTGCTACACCAACAGCCAGCCGATGGTGGACGCCCCGCGCGGCGACCTGGCGCGGTCGCGGGCCGGGGCCTTGTCGATGGTACCCACGACCTCGAGCGCGACCCATCTGATCGACGTGGTTCTGCCGCATCTGGCCGGACGTATTTCCGGTGCGGCTGTGCGGGTGCCCACCGCCAGCGTCTCTGCCATCGATCTGGTCGTGACTCTGCAAAATGGAATGAAACCCGAGCTGTTCTCGGTCGAATTGCGTCGCGCCGTCGAGGCTTCAAAGGTGCTCGGCTGGACCGACTTGCCGCTGGTCTCGTCCGATCTGCGTGCGCGACCGGAATCGCTGGTGATTGCCGGACCGGAAACACGTGTCGTCGGGCAGAATCAGGTCCGGGTCTTCGGGTGGTATGACAATGAGTGGGGTTTTTCGGCCCGTATGCTCGATGTCGCCGGGATGATGGCTCAGACGGAATAGCCCGCAGCGCCCTTGGCGCTGCAGGGCTGAGTTACAGGTTTCAGTCGTGCGGCAAACTGCCAGCGCCGTGACCGGCCATTCCGCCCGAGACCTCGTCGGTCGATTCCTCGGCCAGTTCATGCGGCAGAATGAGGTTCAGCACGATGGCGATCAGCGCTGCGGGCAGCAGTCCGCTTGTCATCAGGATGCGGATTGTGTCCGGCAAGTGCTGAACCGCGCCGGGCTCCAGCTGCAAGCCGAGCCCGATCGACAGCGAGATGGCGAAGATCACCATGTTGCGGCGGTTCCAGTCCACGTCGGACAACATCGAAATGCCGGCAGCCACCACCATGCCGAACATGACGATCACACCGCCCCCCAGAACT
Source organism: Ruegeria sp. CG8 (assembly GCF_056537165.1). Lineage (NCBI taxonomy): Bacteria > Pseudomonadati > Pseudomonadota > Alphaproteobacteria > Rhodobacterales > Roseobacteraceae > Ruegeria > Ruegeria sp. CG8. Next base: position 804,328 of record NZ_JBQFRA010000002.1, read on the forward strand.
TCGATCGGAACAGTGCGTATGATGGCGCCGACCTTGGGAACAAGTCCGCACAGGATCAGGAAGAGGGCACCAATCGTGACGACATGGCGGCTCATAACTCCGGTCATCGCGATCAGGCCGACATTCTGACTGAACGAGGTATTCGGCAAACCGCCAAAGATACCGGCGACAGCCGTGCCAACACCATCTGCGTAGGTCGCTCCCGCGATCTCTTTGTCCGTGGCCTCGCGACCCGCGCCACCTTTGGTAATGCCCGAAACGTCACCGACGGTTTCGACCGCTGACACGAAAGCCATGAGGCAGAACCCGATCACCGCCGCCAGCGAGAATTCGAACCCATATTTGAAGGGCACCGGCAGCGCGAAACCAGCGGCCCGCGACCAGCTTGTTCCAATGGCTTCAAACGTCACCATTCCGACCATCAGGGCGTAGACATAGCCGACAGCCAATCCGACCAGAACCGCAGACACCGACAGCATTCCGCGGGCAAAGAACTTGAGGCCCAGCGTGACGATCACGACGACCAGTGCCGCAGATCAGTTGAGCAGCGATCCGTATTCCGGCGTACCGATCGCAGGGACACCACCCGCCGCATATTGGATGCCGACCTTGACCAGTGCCAATCCGATCATCGTCACAACAAGGCCGGTGACCAATGGCGGCAGAGCGAAGCGGATCTTGCCAATGAACATCCCAAGGCAGGCGTGAAAGATACCGCCGATCAGAACGCCTCCGAACAACGCGGCAAGGGCCTCAACGCCCTTGCCAGCCACCAATGGGATCATGATGGGCAGGAACGCAAAGCTTGTTCCCTGAACGATGGGCAATGCCGCACCAACCGGGCCCAGCGTGATGGTCTGCAACAAGGTCGCCAACCCTGCAAACAGCATCGACATCTGGATCAGATACAGCAGCTCGGGAAAATCGGGCGAGTTCGACCCGAAGCCAAACCCGGCCGCACCGGCCACGATGATGGCGGGGGTCACGTTTGACACAAACATTGCCAGAACGTGCTGAATCCCAAGTGGTATCGCCTTGTGCAGCGCAGGCGTGTAATTCGGATCCCGAAGCTGATCGGGTGTTCCTATCGAAGTTTCGGCCATGATCTCAACTGTCTCCCTGTTTTCTCATGGGGGTCTTGCCGCTTCTCCGGCGGCTTCAAAATTGGCTTAGCGTTCAACCACCTCGTAAGGGGTATCGAACCAGTGCTCCTCGAGGTTTGCGCCTGAACCGATACGGTCGACTACCGCGAAAAGGCCTGGCGCGTGCAGTGGCGTCAGCACACCGTGCCACGTGCCCCTATGGTAGTTCACAGCCTGCCCCGGCTGCGTCACGAAGGCCAGCGGCCGGCCGGGAACGCCATCCTCATCCGGCGCGACGATCACCAGGAACGGCTGGTTGGTCATGGGAACGAAAGCCTGGCTGCCTTGGGGGTGACGTTCGACCATGTCCAGTTGATAGGGCAATGCCCGCGGATTGGCATCGAACAGGCTGATCCCCGCGCGCCCATCCGCAAAGTCCAGAACCGCCCGGTCGTGATACCGCCCGCACTGACCCTGGTTGATGATCTTGTCCGGTGCGCCCGAAACCTCGAGCACGTCGCCGAACGGCGCAAAGGCTTGGGCCGTCAGCGGCGCGATAGGAATGTTCCGAGTCATGAGGGCAGCACGTCGCGCAGCCGGAACTCGGCGATGCGCTCGACCTGACAGCAGGCTTCGGCGAGCTCGGTCTCGCGGTCATTCTCGATGCGCCGCTGGAACGCATGCAGGATCGAGGCCTTGTCGTGGTCGCGCACCGCGATGATGAAGGGAAAGCCGAATTTTTCGGTGTAACGCGTGTTCAAATCGGTGAAGGCGTCGCGCTCGGCGTCGGTCAGGGCGTCCAACCCGGCCGAGGCCTGTTCCGAGGTGCTTTCGGCCGTCAGGCGTTTGGCCTGCGCCAGCTTGCCCGCCAGATCCGGGTGTGCAGTCAGAACGCCCAGGCGTTCCTCGGACGAGGCCGAACGGAACACCCGCGCCAGCGCGTTGTGCAGCCCGCCCGCCGTATCGTGAGCGGGGCCCAGTTCCAGCGCCCAGGCGCGCTCGGCGATCCAGGGTGAATGTTCGAAAATACCGCCATAGGCCGCCACGAAGGCGTCGCGGTCCATCTGCGAGGGGCGCGGGCGGTCCTGCGGCGGATGATGCGCGGCCCAGTGTTCGGCAATCTGCAACCGGGTCGCGAACCATACATCGGAGTAGCCGCGCGCATAGTCCAGGAACCGCTTCAGCGCCATCACTCGGCCCGGCCGGCCGATCAGGCGGCAATGCAGGCCGATCGACAACATCTTGGGCGCGCCCGCCTTCCCCTCGGCATAGAGCGCATCGAAACTGTCGCGGAGATAGGCGAAGAACTGATCGCCCGAGTTGAACCCCTGCGGCGTGGCAAAGCGCATGTCATTGCAGTCCAACGTATAGGGCACGATCAGCTGGTCGCGCCCGCCGGTGTGCATCCAATAGGGCAGATCGTCGGCGTAGGTGTCGGCCACATAGGCAAACCCGCCTTCCTCGGCCACCAGCCGCACGGTGTTGTCCGAGCACCGCCCCGTGTACCAGCCGCGTGGACGGTCTCCGACCACCTCAGTGTGCAGGCGGATCGCCTCGGCGATCTGGGCGCGCTCTTCGTCTTCGGGCATGTCCTTGTGTTCGACCCATTTCAGGCCGTGGCTGGCGATCTCCCACCCGGCGGATTTCATCGCCGCCACCTGATCGGGCGAGCGCGCCAGCGCGGTGGCCACGCCATAGACGGTCACCGGCAGGTCGGCCATCAGGCGATGCAGCCGCCAGAACCCGGCGCGGGCGCCGTATTCATATATGGATTCCATGTTCCAATGACGCTGGCCGGGCCAAGGCGCGGCACCCACGATTTCGGACAGAAATGCCTCGGACGCAGCGTCGCCATGCAATACGCAGTTTTCGCCGCCCTCTTCATAGTTCAGCACGATCTGCACTGCCAGCTTGGCTCCGCCCGGCCACTGGGCATCTGGCGGGTTGGCTCCGTATCCAATCATGTCGCGGGGGTATCGGGGGGGCTGCATTCTGCTTTCCGTCTTCAATTTCAAGCTTCCATTCGGTTTATCCCATAAAACCGTGATGGATTATCAAATCAATCCGAACGCTGTTTCCGGTTGTTTCGGCGTTCCCTGCGCCATGGCCTTTGCCGCAAGGTGGGCAATGCAAACCGGATTGCTTAAAATGGCATCCGAAGACGAAACGTGCAGACAACAGCAGGAGCAACTCGTGGCAGGCTATCTGACGACCCATGTTCTGGACACGGCGCGGGGATGTCCGGCCGAGGGGCTGAAAATCGCGTTGTACCGGGTGTCCGGCAATTCGCACCGGAAATTGGTTGAGATGGAAACCAATGCGGACGGGCGCACCGACAGTCCGATCCTGCCGGAAAAAACTTTCAAGACCGGTATCTACGAGTTGATCTTCTTTGCGGGGGACTACTTGCGGGCCTCCGGGCAAGCCGTTGAAGACCCTCTTTTCCTTGATCAAATACCGATCCGGTTCGGCATGTCCGACTCCGAGGCGCATTACCATGTGCCGCTTTTGCTATCGCCATTCGGGTATTCGACCTACCGGGGCAGCTGACCCCTCAGACCTGCGACGTCCGCACCACGTCGCCGATCCGCGAGATCATGAAATCCATGAACAGGCGCGCCTTGGGGTCCTGATGACGCCGATGCGTGTAGAGACACGCCATCTGGACCGAAACCGGTGGCGTGTCGACGGCAACGGGCACCAATCGCCCGGCCTTGAGATGCTCGGCCACTTCAAAAACGGGTTTCATCGCGATCCCCTGCCCAGCCAGCGCCCAATCAGTCAGAACATCGCCATCGTCGCACTCGAACCGCCCGGACACTGCAAACCGTTTGGGTCCTTCGGCTGTCTGCAGCAACCATTGGAACTCGGTCGCCCCGGGGAATCGCAGGTTCAGACATTCGTGCCGGTCCGATATCAGCTCCGCCCCGGTCCGGGGCATGCCCCGGCGCGCGACATAGTCTGGCGCAGCACACAAGACACGCTGGCAATCCGCGATTTTGCGGATCCGCAAAGTGCTGTCTTCGGGTTGACCGATGAAGAACGCCAGATCCAGCCCTTCGGTCGTGAGATCAACAGACCTGTCCGTCAGACGCAGCCGCACGTCAATCTCGGGGTAGTCGGCAAGAAATTCAGGGACTTGAGGCGCCAACAGCCGTCGCCCGACCCCCAGTGGAGCCGCTACGAAAAGCGATCCCCGGGGCGCTTCGGTCAGGTGCACGACCTGCGCCTCGGCCTCGTTCACGGCATCCAGAACCGCAACCGCACCGGGGTAGAACGCCCGGCCCTGCTCGGTCGGGCTGAGGTTTCGGGTCGTACGCTGGAACAATCGCACACCCAAATGATCTTCGAGCTGGGAAATCCGCGCCGAAGTCACCGCTGGCGAGATTCGCAGATCGCGTCCGGCCGCGGACATGCTGCCAAGATCATAGACCCGGACAAAGGTACGGATATTGTCGAGATAGGACATCTTATCGTTTTTTTTGATACAGTTTGACAATATACGGGAATACCGAAGAAAACCCCGTTTGCCTAGTGTGTCGGCAAGCAATCGGAGAGCTTTGCATGTATGAATTCGCCGTGTTCTGGGACTGGATGGCATTTGCGGTGCGGTGGCTGCATGTCATCACGGCAATCGCCTGGATCGGATCGTCGTTCTATTTCATCGCGCTGGACCTCGGCCTGAACCGCGACATTCCCGGTCCTGCGGATGGCGAGGAATGGCAGGTGCATGGCGGCGGCTTCTACCATATTCAGAAATACCTTGTGGCGCCCGAGCGGATGCCGGACCACCTGACCTGGTTCAAATGGGAAAGCTATGCAACCTGGCTCAGCGGTGCGGCTCTGTTGATGATCGTCTATTGGGTGGGCGGCGAGCTGTATCTGATCGACGCACAGAAGGCCGATCTGGCGCTGTGGCAGGGCATCCTGATCTCGGCGGCGTCGCTGACCGTGGGCTGGCTGATCTATGATTTCCTGTGCAAATCGGGGCTGGGCGAGCGTCCGACCCTGCTGATGCTGTTGCTGTTCGTTCTGCTGGTGGCGATGGGCTGGGGCTACAATCAGATATTCACCGGCCGCGCGATGATGCTGCATCTGGGTGCCTTCACCGCCACGATCATGACGGCCAATGTGTTTTTCATCATCATGCCCAACCAACGGATCGTTGTGGACGACCTGAAAAACGGCCGCACCCCGGACCCGAAATACGGCAAGATCGCCAAGCTGCGCTCGACCCACAACAACTATCTGACTTTGCCGGTGGTCTTCCTGATGCTGTCGAACCACTATCCCTTGGCTTTTGCGACCGAATACAACTGGATCATCGCGGCGCTGGTCTTCCTGATGGGTGTCACCATCCGGCACTACTTCAATACCCGCCACGCCCGGGCCGGCAACCCGACCTGGACCTGGCTTGTGACGGCCCTGCTGTTCATCGCCATCATGTGGCTGTCCACTGCGCCGATGTACAAACCGCTGGAAGAGGCCGAGGCGCAGCCTCTGACCCAGTTCGAGGAGCGCTTTGTGCAGGCCAGCGGCTTTGAAGAAGCCCATGACGTAGTCTTGGGGCGCTGTTCCATGTGTCACGCGCGCGAGCCCGTCTGGGACGGAATCCTCTGGGCCCCCAAGGGTGTTCTTCTAGAAACCGAAGGTGACATCGCGCGCAATGCCGAGCAAATCTATCTGCAGGCTGGAGTCAGCCACGCGATGCCGCCGGCCAACGTCACCTATATGGAACCCGAAGACCGCGAGGCCATTATCCGCTGGTTCCGAAACGCGGGCCTGTAGCGGCAGCTTTTCCACAACTTCGCATGGGAACTGGGAAATCCGCGTTTATTTCTTTGCCTGAGCGGTTTGAGATGGTCTAACTGTTTCCAAGGGATCGCGGCGCCGCGACAAGCAGCGCAAATCAATGCGGCCCGGGACAGGTGGAGCCATTTGATGCAGGCGAGCAGACGTAGGGGCGGTCTGAAGAACTGGTGTGCGGGTGTGTTTTTTGCCCTCGCCCCGACCTGTGCGATGGCACTGGAAACATCGCTTGCAGCGCCAGGTTTGTCGGACGACTTGAAAAAGCAGATTGAGGAAACGTCCTCGGTCATGACTGCCGACAACCGGGGGCTGGACACTCCGCTTGAAGTCCTGTCAGCCGCGTTGTCGGATTACCGAACGATCGTGCAAATTCTCTATGATGCCGGATATTTCGGCCCGTCGGTCAGCATCAAGCTGGACGGGAAGGAAGCGGCAGATCTCAGCTCGCTGAGCGTTCCTGCGCAGATCAATCGGGCAACGATCACCATTCGCCCCGGCAAAGCGTACAATTTCGGAACGGCAGTCGTTCAGCCTTTGGCCCCCGATACCGAATTGCCCGAAGAGTTTGCCCCCGGCAAGCTGGCCACGACCGGCGCCATTCAACAGGCGACTTCGGCCGGGATTCAGGCCTGGAAGGACGCGGGCCACGCCAAAGCGAAACTGCGCGATCAACAGATCATCGCCCGGCACGCACAGGCCCAGCTGGACGCCCGGATCGACCTGGATCAGGGGCCGCGGCTGAAGTTCGGCAAGATGTATATCGAAGGCGGCACCGATGTCCGCCACAGTTCGATCGAGAAAATCGCCGGTTTCCCGTCGGGCGAGGTCTACTCGCCCGAAAAGCTGCAAAAGGTCGGCACACGGCTGCGGCGGACCGGTACGTTCAGCACCGTCTCGATCCAGGAACGGGACACGCCGAACCCGGACGGCACGCTGGATTTCGACGCCACCTTCGAGGACTTGCCCAAACGTCGCCTGACGTTCGGGGTCGAACTGGCCTCGCGCGATGGCTTGGACCTGACCGCGACGTGGACCCACCGCAACGTGTTCCGGCGCGCCCAGCGGCTGCGCTTTGAGGCCGCCATCCGAAACATCGGCGGGTCTGAGGATATCGACGGGCGGTTGGGTCTGCGTCTGGATCAGCCCGACCGACTGGGCCCCGACGACAACACCTTCTGGAGCGCGCTGCTCGAGCGCCGAAATACCGACAATTACAGCGTGTCGGTTGCCTCGCTGACCTATGGTGCGCGGCGGACGTTCTCGGACGAGTTGTACGCCGAGGCAGCTGTGGGCTTTTCTATCTCGAACGCTGACGACGCCTATGGTGACGGCCGCAAGTTCCGGTATTTCATCATTCCGTTCCGGTCCGAGTGGGACAAACGCGACAGCAAGGTCAGCGCCACCCGCGGGTATTACCTGGACAGCCAGTTCATGCCCTTTGTCGGCATCTCGGGCACGGATACCGGGCTGCGCCTGTTTTTCGACGGTCGCGCCTATACCAGCCTCGGCACTGGCGGCCGGATCGTGCTGGCCGGTCGGGTGCAACTTGGATCGATTCTCGGCCCCCCGGCGGATGGTGTCACACCGGATTTCCTGTTCTTCTCCGGCGGCGCGGGCACCGTTCGCGGTCAGCCCTATGAAAGCCTTGGTGTCCCCGTCGGCACGGGCATTGCCGGCGGTAAGTCCTTTCTTGGCCTGTCGGGCGAGGTGCGCGGCAAGGTCACTGAAAAGCTGTCTCTTGTTGGGTTTTACGACTACGGTATCGTAGACACGTCCTCGTTCATCGGCAGTGGCGCCGAGTACCACGCGGGCGCGGGCCTTGGCGTTCGGTACGATCTGGGCGGCTTCGGCCCGCTGAGGCTGGACCTGGCGGTGCCTGTGCAAGGTGACACGGGCAACGGGCTGCAGTTCTATATCGGGATTGGGCAAGCATTTTGAGGCGTTACCTTTCATATCCTCTGGCGGTCGGGGCAACCGCCTTTGCCCTGTCCGGCCCCGTGGCCGCGCAAGAGGAAGAGAGCGGTGGTCTGCTGACCGATTTCCTGCAGAACACGTTATCCGGGGACAACCGCAATATCCGGGTCATCGGGCTGGAGGGCGCGCTGAGCTCTCGCGCACGCATCCAGGAGATCACGGTGGCCGACGACGAAGGGGTCTGGCTGACCATCAAGAACGCCGAGCTGGATTGGAACCGGCTGGCCCTGATCCGCGGCCGGTTTTCCGTGAACGCCCTGACCGCCGAAGAAATCGACATCGCACGCGCGCCCGGCAAGACCACCACGGACGAACCGGCCGCCACCGCCGAGACCAAACCCTTTCAACTGCCCGAACTGCCCGTGGCGATCGAGATCGGTGAACTGCGCATTGACGAGTTGTCTCTGGGCGAACCGCTGATCGGCGTTGCAGCAGACCTTTCAGTGGACGGAAACCTGAATCTGGCCGATGGCGCGCTGGACACCAAGCTGGACATCAACCGGTTGGACCGGGCCGGCGATCAGATAAATCTTGTGGCCGGTTTCCAGAACGAAAGCCGGCAAATCGACCTGGACTTGACCGTCTCCGAGGCGTCAGGTGGGCTGATTTCGACCGCATTGAATATACCGGACAGCCCGCCCATCGGCCTGACGGCCAAAGGGTCCGGTCCGATCACCGACTTCACGGCGGATATCGGGCTGAGCAGTGACAATGTTGACCGTGTCTCGGGCCAGGTGCGCCTACGCGGGATAGAAAAGACGGAAGGGGCGGCAGACGAAGGCATTGCCTTTACCGCCGACCTGGGCGGCGACCTGACCCCATTTTTGGCCGCCAACATGGATACCTTCTTCGGTACGGATACACGTCTGTATGTCGATGGCCGTACCGGAGCCCAAGGTGCGCTGGAGATTACCGAGGCGGACATCACGTCCGAAGCTTTGAAACTGGAAGCGCAGTTCAGCCTTGGAACAGGCGGGGCGCTGCAACTGGCAGCCGTCCAAGCACGGATCTCGCCACCTGCTGGGGACGACGTGGTCCTGCCATTCGGTGGAGGAGACACATCCGTCAAGGCCGCACAGCTCTCTGCCCTGTTCGACCACGAAAACGGCAATCATTGGGACCTGAGCCTGACGACCGAGAACGTTGTCACACCTCAAGTCCAGATTGCGCACACGCGGTTGACCGCACAGGGCACCCTGACTCAGATTGGTGGTCTGGACCTGACCGGAGATCTTCAAGCCTCTCTGGATGGTTTGGACTTGGCTGACCCTGCCCTGAACACAGCGGTGGGCGATCGCGTCACTCTGGATGGCCAGTTCGAATACGGACGGGACAAATCGCTCCGACTCTCAGGTTTCGAACTTGGGGGAACCGACTATTCAGCGACCGCCGATGCGGTCGTCAGCGGGCTTGAAAGCGGTCTGATGATTGACGGATCGGCAACAGTGCAGGCGTCCGATCTGTCTCGTTTCTCTGAGGTCGCCAAATTGAATCTGGGCGGCCGGGCATCGGTCCGGGTCGAGGGGGCGGGCTCGCCGTTGGAGGGCAGTTTTGACGGCAAGCTGGCCGTTTCCGGACAAAACCTGTCCACTGGTCGAGACGATATCGACCCCATCATCGCGGGCGAGACGGACATCACGCTGGACGCCAAGCGGGATGCAAACGGCATCCTGATCCGCGCTTTCTCCATCGACGGCGAAACGCTGAACGCACAGGCGGATGGCGCGGTCACCACTCCGAACGGCAATCTGACCATCGACGGCCAGGCCCGGGTGAATGCCTCGGACCTCTCTGTATTATCCGGCCTCGCCAAGCGCGACCTTGCGGGGGCCGTTCAGGCCCAGGTGGATGGCAAAGGCACCGTGCAGACCCTTGAGTTTGATGGCACTGCGCAGGTGACGACTACAGACCTGCAAACCGGGCTGGATCAGGTGGATCCGCTTGTGACCGGCCGCGTTGTCCTGAACTTCGACGGGGCCCGCACCGGCGACCGGATCGAAATCCGCAAGGCGACCGTTGACGCAGCCACGCTGAGTGCCCAAGTCGCGGCAACCATCGACGATCCGACCGGAAACCTGGCCTTTGACGGTCAGGCGCAGGTCAATGCCCCCGACCTGTCCGTCTTTTCCGGACTGGCAGGCCGTACGTTGGCGGGCGCGGTCACGGCGGATGTGACCGGTCGAGGGGCCCGTGGCAGCAAAGTCTTCGACGTGCAGGGCAAAATCAATGCAGAGGACATCTTGACCGGAATCGATGCCGTGGATGCGCTGATCCCCGGACAGACGACACTGACAGTCGACGCATCGAACGGCGACGAAGGGTTGAACATTCGCAACTTCCGGCTTGCAGGGACAGCCTTGTCCGCTAACGCATCCGGCATCTTGAGCCGCGAAAGCGGAGGGCTGAGCTTCTCCGCCGCGTTGGACGACCTCGCCCGGGTTTCACAGACCCTGACGGGACCGCTGAAGGTGAACGGGAATGTGGCCCCCACATCCAGCGGTGTCGAGGGCACGGTCAGAGTGACCGGCCCGGAGACGTCCTATGCCAATCTTGTCGGCAGCGTAAATACGGATGGCTCGGCCGACCTGGACTTTGACGCCAAGTTTGATCGGGTCGAACGTTTTGCGCCCGAGTTTCCGGGCAGCTTGACGGCGAAAGGCAATGCAACGCGCCAGAACGGCGTGTGGACCATTGATGCCAATGCCGCCGGACCGGCCGAGATCAGCAGTGCAGTCAAGGGAACCTACGACGAAGCCTCGGGCAATGCCGACATCTCCGCACAGGGCGGCGTCAATTTGGGCATTGCAAACATCTTCATCACGCCCAACAAGATCGACGGATCGGCCCGGTTCGACCTGGCGTTGAAGGGCAAGCCGGCGCTGGAGTCGCTGAGTGGTCGGATCACCACCTCAGGGACGTCGATGGCGATCCCCAGCGTTGGGCAGACCATCACCGATATCGGCGGAACTGTAGACCTTGCCAACAGCCGCGCAACGATTTCGATGCGCGGCGGCATGCGCGCCGGAGGCGGATTTACGGTCAGTGGCCCGGTCGACCTTACACCGCCGTTCAACGCGCAGATCACAACTGCAATCAACAATCTCGTCCTGACCGACAATCTTTTGTACGAGACCACGTTGAACGGCCAGATCGCTATGACGGGCGCTTTGGCGGGGAACAGTTCGCTGGCCGGGCAGATCACATTTGGCGAGACCAATATCAACCTAGCCGCGGCATCTGGCGCGGTGGGGGCCGCGCCGATCCCCAAGATCGAACACGTGAACGAAAGCAATGCCAGCTACGTCACTCGGGAACGGGCGCAGCTGGTAGAAAAAGAGAAAACGTCACAATCGGACTCTCGCATCTCTCTCGACATCAGCTTGTTGGCCCCCAAGGCGGTTTTCGTACGGGGCCGCGGTGTGAATGCTGAATTGGGCGGTGCGATCTTCATCAAGGGCACCACCAAATCCGTCATCCCATCGGGCCAGATCGAACTGATCCGCGGTAATCTGGACATCCTTGGCCGGAGGCTGGCGCTGACCAAGGGCGTGGTCAGCCTGCAGGGCGACCTGACGCCGTATATCGAGTTCGAATCCTCGGCCAGCACTTCGGATGGAACCGCAACGTTGGAAATCGCGGGCCCGCTCGATTCTCCGACAGTCGATGTTTTCTCGGACCCCGAACGCCCCGCCGAAGAGGCGTTGGCCATGCTGCTGTTCGGCAACCGCTTTTCCGAACTGTCCCCGTTTGTCATCGCCCAGATGGCCGCGTCGCTGGCCCAACTGAGCGGTGCCGGTGGCGATGCCACCAAGGGCGTTCGGGACGCCACGGGCGTAGATACCGTCGACGTCGGCGCGACCGAGGGCGGCGGCGGGCGTCTGGGCGCCGGCGCTTATCTGAGCGACAACCTGTACACCGATTTCACCGTGAACACCGAAGGCGACACCGAGGTGAACCTGAACCTGGACGTCAGCGACAGCGTGACGGTGCGCGGCACCGTAGATGGGCGCGGCGATACCGGCATCGGGATTTTCTTCGAGCGTGACTACTAGGGTTGGGCGGGACCGCCACCCTAGACCTCTTCGACGGACAAGACCCCATCCAGTGATTTGATGGCACCCTTGATCTGGGGATTGATCGGGAATTCCTGCCCCAGGTCCATCTCGACCTCTCCCGGCAAGCCCGGATCCAGCAGACACAAATGGATCGGCCCTTTCGAGGCGTTTTTGGCCGCCCCCGCAGCATCCGCAAGAACGCTGGCGACCGTCGACAGCGCCTGTGATTGGTCCAAAAAGATACGAAGCCCGGTCGCACCGGCCTCGGCCACGACTGAATCCGCCGGCCCGACCGAGCGCGCCAGCAGCTTCAGCTGGTCAGCCTCCATCGTGGCTTCGGCCGTCAGCACGACCTGCGCGCCGGTTTCCAGGTATTCGCGTGATTTCTCCAGGGTTTCCGAGAACAGCGTCACCTCGTACGCCCCTGTCGGGTCGGACAGCTGGGCAAAGGCGAACCGGTTACCCTTGGCCGATTTCCGCTCCTGTCGCCCGGCGACCACACCGGCCATCTTGGCGATCAACGGACCCGAGCGTGCCTTTTCGGTAACCTCGTCCAGCGTCATCACCTGCTTGCGTTTCAGGGCCGGCATGTAGTCGTCCAACGGGTGCCCGGAGAGGTAGAAGCCGATCGCCTTGAATTCCTCGCTCAGCCGTTCGGCAGGTAGCCAGTCGGGCGATTTCGACAGGCGCGGTTCGGGCAGATCGTCGCCGGCCTCGCCGAACAGCGACACCTGGTTCGAGTTCTTCTGTTCGTGGATCGCGGCGGAATACTGCACCAGCTGTTCGAGGCTTTCGAAGACCCGGCGGCGGTTCTTGTCCAGCTCGTCAAAGGCGCCCGCGCGCGCCAGCATCTCCAGCGGCCGTTTTCCGACCTTCTTCAGATCGACCCGGCGGGCAAAGTCAAAGAGGTTGACGAACGGCTTGTCGCCCCTGCCCTGCACCACGAGGTTCATCGCCTCGACGCCCACGTTCTTGAGCGCGCCCAGCGCATAGACCAGCTTGCCATCCACCACATCAAACGTTGCCTGCGACCGGTTTATGCAAGGCGGCACGTAGGGCAGTTCCAAACCCTTGCGGACCTCTTCGAAATAGATCGCCAGCTTGTCGGTCAGATGGATATCGCAGTTCATGACACCGGCCATGAATTCGACCGGGTGGTTCGCCTTCAGCCAGCCGGTCTGATAGCTGACCACCGCGTAGGCCGCCGCGTGAGATTTGTTGAAGCCGTAGTTGGCGAATTTCTCCAGCAGGTCGAACACCTCGGACGCCTTCTTGGCATCTACCCCGTTCGCGGCTGCCCCGGCCTCGAATTTCGGGCGCTCGGCGTCCATCGCCTCTTTGATTTTTTTACCCATCGCGCGGCGCAGCAGGTCGGCGCCGCCGAGGCTGTAGCCCGCCATGACCTGCGCGATCTGCATCACCTGCTCCTGGTAGACGATGATGCCTTGCGTTTCTTCCAGAATGTGGTCGATCAGCGGGTGGACCGAGGTGATCTTGCGCTGGCCATTCTTGACCTCGCAATAGGTCGGGATGTTCTCCATCGGGCCGGGACGGTAGAGCGCGACCAGCGCCACGATGTCCTCGATGCAGGTGGGTTTCATGCGCTTGAGCGCATCCATCATGCCCGAGCTTTCAACCTGGAACACCGCCACGGTCTTGGCCGCGGAATAAAGCTTGTAAGTGGCCGGGTCATCCAGCGGGATGGCGTTGATCTGGTTCTCGGCCCCCTCGGCCGGCTCATAAAGCTGCCGACCGTCGGCCGCCACGTGCAATGGCCGTCCGGACTTGAAGATCAGGTCCATGGCGTTCTGGATGACCGTCAGAGTCTTGAGGCCCAGAAAGTCGAATTTCACCAGACCGGCCTGTTCGACCCACTTCATGTTGAACTGGGTGGCAGGCATGTCCGAGCGGGGGTCCTGATAGAGCGGCACCAGCTCGTCCAGCGGCCGGTCGCCGATCACCACGCCGGCGGCGTGGGTCGAAGCGTTGCGCAGCAGCCCCTCGACCTGCTGGCCGTAAGTCAGCAGGCGGTCGACCACCTCTTCGTTGCGGGCTTCTTCGCGCAGGCGCGGTTCGTCTTTCAGGGCCTTCTCGATCGACACCGGCTTGACGCCTTCGACCGGGATCATCTTGGACAGGCGATCCACCTGGCCGTAAGGCATCTGCAGCACCCGCCCGATGTCGCGCACCGCGGCCTTGGACAAGAGCGCGCCGAAGGTGATGATCTGGCCAACCTTGTCGCGGCCGTATTTCTGCTGAACATACCGGATCACCTCTTCGCGGCGGTCCATGCAGAAGTCGATGTCGAAGTCGGGCATCGAGACCCGTTCGGGGTTCAGGAAGCGTTCGAACAGCAGGCTGTAACGCAGCGGGTCAAGGTCGGTAATCGTCAGCGCATAGGCCACCAGCGAACCCGCGCCCGAGCCCCGGCCCGGACCGACGGGGATGTCATGATCCTTGGCCCATTTGATGAAATCCGCAACGATCAGGAAGTAACCGGGGAACCCCATGCCCTCGATGATGTCCAATTCGAAATCCAGACGCTTCTGGTATTCCTCGGGTGGGACAGCGTGCGGGATCACCGCCAGTCGGGCCTGCAGACCCTCGTTGGCCTGGCGGCGCAGCTCCTCGACCTCGTCATCGGCGAATTTCGGCAGGATCGGATCCCGCTTGTAGGCCATGAAGGCGCAACGTTTGGCAATCTCGACCGTGTTTTCGATCGCTTCGGGCAGATCGGCAAAGAGCGTGGCCATTTCCTGCGGCGATTTGAAGTAATGCTGCGCGGTCAGGCGGCGGCGACCTTCCTGCTGATCGACATAGGCACCCTCGGCAATGCAGATCAGCGCATCATGCGCCTCGTACATATCCGAGGTCGGGAAATAGACGTCATTCGTGGCCACCAGAGGCAGGTTCTTGGCATAGGCCATTTCCACATGGCCGCGCTCGGTCAGGCGCTCGGCCTCGGGCTGGCCATCCTCGCCGGGATGACGTTGCAATTCGATATAAAGCCGATCGGGGAACATCGCGGCCAACCGATCGACCAGCAACTCGGCCGCCGGACGCTGGCCCTGCTGCAACAGGCGGCCAACGGGGCCGTCCGGTCCGCCGGTCAAGCAGATCAGCCCATCGGAATGCGCAGCCAACTCCTCAAGCGTGACCTGCGGCAACTGCCCGCCCTTGTCCACATACAGGCACGAGCTGAGCTTCATCAGATGCTCGTACCCCGTCTCAGACTGTGCCAGCAGTACAATCGGCGCGGGGGGCTTGGGTTTTTCCCCCGGCTGCGCCTGAACATACGCCAGATCAACCTGGCAGCCCATGATCGGCTGCACACCCGCACCGCTTGCGGTGACCGAGAATTCCAGCGCCGCGAACATGTTGTTGGTGTCCGTCACCGCAACTGCGGGCATGTCCATCTGCTCGCACAGCGTTGGCAGTTTCTTCAGGCGCACCGCCCCCTCAAGAAGGGAGTATTCGGTGTGAACTCGGAGGTGGATGAATCGAGGAGTACTGCTCATACGAGGCAGGCTATCGCACTCGCGACCCGGGAAAAAGCCGGAACAGTTAGGGCTGATTGCTGAAAAAATAGTCGCGCATTATTCGGAGATTCCAGAAGGTGCTTCAGTCGACGCCGCCGGAGTTACACCAAAATCTCTTTCAATTCAGATGCCTAGACAATAATGACGTGGTGCATATCAAGGCATGGGATCGGGAATGGTACATTCGGCAGGCAGTTTTTCTTGCCAGCGCGCACAGGCTGTTTCTAACATCTTCAGGCAAGCTACAAGCCCGCTTCTTTCTCTACGTCGCATCGAGACAGGAGCACCCATGGGCGCAACCGGGTAAGGCGACGGGTTTCAAGAATGAACATCACGTTTCTTCTGAACGGAGAGACAGTGGAGCTGGCGGATGTCGATCCGACGGCCACATTGCTGGATTGGCTGCGCGAGGATCGCGGTCTGACCGGCACGAAGGAAGGCTGCAACGAGGGCGATTGCGGGGCCTGCACCGTCATGGTGACGGATGAGGCCGGCGCCAAGGCGCTGAATTCCTGCATTCTTTTTCTGCCTCAACTGCACGGCAAGGCAGTGCGCACGGTCGAGGGGGCGAGCGGGCCCGACGGCGAGCCCCATCCGGTGCAGCAGGCGATGGTGGACCTTCATGGCTCGCAATGTGGATTCTGTACGCCCGGTTTCGTGATGTCGATGGTCGCCAGCCACGCCAACGGCGCGACAGATCATGACACGCAACTGGCCGGCAACCTGTGCCGCTGCACCGGCTATGCGCCGATCATCCGCGCGGCAAAGGCCGTCGAAGACCAGCCGGTGCCGGTCTGGGTTAAGGACAAGCCGGTCGCGGCCAAGCCGGCCTCACCCCTTCTGCCGAAGTCATCCGACGAACTCGCCAAAGTCTTTGCCGCCCATCCCGGTGCAACTTTGATCGCGGGCGCCACCGATGTCGGCCTTTGGGTCACAAAACAGCTGCGGAACCTGGACCCGGTGATCTTTCTGGGCGGCTGCGACGATCTGAAGGAGATCTCGATCACCGAAGACGAGGTGCACATCGGCGCGATGGTGGACATGAACCGCATGGGCGCGGCGATGGCCGATCTGCATCCGTCCTATGCCGAGATGATCCGGCGCTATGCCAGCGTTCAAGTGCGCCACGCAGCTACGGTAGGCGGCAATATCGCGAACGGCTCGCCCATCGGAGACAATCCGCCCGCACTGATCGCGCTGGGGGCCACGCTGCACCTGCGCAAGGGCGACGAGAGGCGGTCGATCCCTCTTGAAGACTTCTTCATTGACTATGGAAAGCAGGATCGCGCGCCCGGCGAGTTCGTGGAAGCGGTCAGCTTTCTGCGTCAACCCGACCGGCTGAAATGCTACAAGCTGAGCAAACGGTTCGATCAGGATATCTCAGCCGTATGCGGCTGTTTCAACATTATCGTTTCTGACGGCGTCGTCTCGCAAGCCCGGATCGCCTTTGGCGGAATGGCCGGTGTGCCGAAACGCGCGACTCAGGTTGAGGCCGCGCTAACCGGTCGCCCGTGGACGGCGGAAACCGTTCAAAGCGCTTTGCCGGCCTTTGCCGAGGACTATTCCCCGATGAGCGACATGCGTGCCTCGGCCCGCTACCGGCTGGAGACCACAAAGGCCATGCTCGAACGCTATTTCCTGGAAGATCAGGGCGAGCTGACCAATGTGCTGGAGGTGTCGGCATGAGCGTGACCAAGCCGCTGCCCCATGACGCCGCACCCCTGCATGTGTCCGGCGTCGCCCGTTATGTTGACGACATTCCGACGCCCAAGGGCACGTTGCATCTGGCGTTCGGCCTGAGCCCGATCGCCAAGGGCCGGATAACGGCGATGGACCTGTCAGATGTCCGCGCGGCCCCGGGGGTCGTGATGGTGATAACCGCTGAGGACCTGCCCTTTGCCAATGACGTCTCGCCCTCGATCCATGACGAACCATTGCTGTCCGACGGCACCGTGAATTACGTGGGCCAGCCCGTGTTTCTGGTTGTCGCCACCAGCCACTTGGCCGCCCGCAAGGCCGCGCGGTTGGGCAGGATCGACTATGCCGAGGAAACGCCGATCCTGACGATCGAAGAGGCTCTGGCCGCAGACAGCCGGTTCGAGGACGGCCCCCGCATCTATGCGAAAGGCGATGCAGAAGCCGCCATCGCGCAGGCGTCGCATGTGGTCGAAGGCACGTTCGAGATCGGCGGGCAGGAGCATTTCTATCTGGAAGGTCAGGCCGCGTTGGCGGTGCCGAATGAAGGCAGCGACATGCTGGTGCATTCCTCGACCCAGCACCCGACCGAGATTCAACACAAGGTGGCCGACGCTTTGGGCGTTCCCATGCACGCGGTACGGGTCGAAACCCGGCGGATGGGCGGCGGGTTCGGTGGCAAGGAAAGCCAGGGCAACGCGCTGGCCGTGGCCTGCGCAGTTGCGGCACGGGCAACCGGTCGAGCCTGCAAGATGCGCTATGACCGGGATGATGACATGACCATCACCGGCAAGCGCCATGCCTTCCGCATCAGCTACAAGGCCGGCTTTGACGAAAACGGCCACATTCAGGGTGTTTCTTTCCTGCACTACGCCATCTGCGGTTGGGCGCAGGACCTGTCGCTGCCGGTCGCCGACCGGGCGATGCTGCATTCCGACAACGCCTACCTGCTGCCCAATGCGCGGATCGAGAGCCATCGGCTGAAGACCAACACACAGTCCGCAACCGCCTATCGCGGTTTTGGCGGGCCGCAGGGCATGGTCGGCATCGAGCGGGTGATGGATCACGCCGCGCATGTGCTGGGTCTGGACCCGGTCGAGCTGCGGCGGCGGAACTACTATGAACCGGCGCATGTAGGTGTTGAAGAACCGGTGCGGGAAAAGCCGCTGGGCCACCCGGATCCGCACGAGGATCTGACCAGCCGCGGCGCGGTCGAAACCGGCCGCTCGGTGCTGCGCCCCGTCCCCGCGGGTGGCAACACCACCCTCTACGGCATGGAAGTCACCGATTTCGAGCTGCATCCCATGACCGAAGCCTTGCTGGAGTCCTGCGATTACGCAACCCGCAAGGCGGCGGTCGAGAAGTGGAATGCCGAAAACCGCGTGATCAAGAAGGGCATCGCCTTTTCACCGGTCAAGTTCGGGATTTCCTTCACGCTCACCCATCTGAACCAGGCCGGGGCGTTGGTGCATGTCTACCAGGACGGCTCGGTGCATCTGAACCATGGCGGCACCGAGATGGGCCAGGGCCTGTTCCAGAAAGTGGCGCAGGTAGCGGCCGCGCGGTTCGGCATTCCGCTGGAGATGGTGAAGATCACCGCGACCGATACCGCGAAGGTGCCGAATACCTCGGCCACGGCGGCCTCGTCGGGCAGCGACCTGAACGGGATGGCGGTCAAGGCCGCCTGCGACACGATCCGCGACCGGATGGCCGCCTATCTGGCCGAGCGGCATCAGACCGATCCATCGGCGGTCGTCTTTGCCGATGGCCGGGTCAGCGTGGGCGAGGAAAGCTATAGCTTTGCCGAGGCGGCGGCGCTGGCCTATCAGGGGCGTGTCAGCCTGTCGGCAACCGGGTTCTACAAGACCCCCAAGATCGAGTGGGACCGGATCGCCGGACGCGGGCGCCCGTTCTTCTATTTCGCCTATGGAGCTTCGGTGACCGAAGTCGCCGTGGACACTCTGACCGGCGAGAACCGCATCCTTCGGACGGATATCCTGCATGATGCGGGTGCTTCGCTGAACCCTGCGCTGGATATCGGGCAGGTCGAGGGCGGCTATGTGCAAGGTGCGGGCTGGCTGACGACCGAGGAACTGGTCTGGGACGACAAAGGCCGGCTGCGCACCCATGCGCCATCGACCTACAAGATCCCCGCCTGTTCGGACCGACCGGGTGTGTTCAACGTTGCGCTTTGGGATGGTCAGAACCGCGAAGACACCATCTATCGCTCAAAAGCAGTGGGCGAGCCGCCTTTCATGCTGGGCATCTCGGCCTGGCTGGCGTTGTCGAACGCGGTTGCGGCCTGCGGCGACGGGTATCCTGCGATCAATGCCCCGGCCACCGCCGAAGAGGTCTGGACCGCCATTCAACGCATGCGTGGAGGTACCTGATGGGATTTGACCGGGAGACTTTGAGGGAGGCGGTCAAGACGCATGGCAAGGTGACCCGCGTGGTCATTGCCGCAATCCGAGGCTCGTCCCCGCGCGAGGTCGGCGCCGCGATGCTGGTCTGGAAGGGCGGGCAATCCGGCACGATCGGGGGCGGCACGCTGGAGTATCAGGCGACTGAGGCCGCCCGGGTCCAGCAAAGCCCAACCTGCCTGTCCCGCCATGCGCTGGGTCCCGACCTCGGGCAATGCTGTGGCGGTGCCGTAACGCTGCTGAGCGAGGTCTATGACCTGAAATCCATCGAGGCCCTGGACGATACCGTCATCGCACGCCCGACTGCCGGTGGTGACATGCCATTGTCGGTCAAGCGGCTGCTGGCAACCGCACGCGCACAGGGTATCGCGCCTGACCCACAATTGCTTGACGGCTGGATGATCGAGCCGGTGCACACACCGACCCGCAAATTGTGGATCTGGGGGGCCGGTCATGTCGGACGGGCGCTGGTGGATGTGCTGTCGCCTCTCCCCGATCTTGCCATCACCTGGGTGGACACCGCCGCCGACCGGTTTCCAGCTGACATCCCAGCAGGTGTAACCGTGGTTCCGGCAGCGAACCCGGCCGACCTCGTGCGCCACGCACCGGTCCAAGCCGAGCACTTGGTGCTGACTTATTCACACAATCTGGATCTGGAACTGTGCAACCGGATATTGACGCACGGTTTTCACTTTGCCGGGCTGATCGGCTCGGCTACGAAATGGGCGCGATTCCGCTCGCGCCTGGCTGCGCTGGGTCACTCACCGGCTCAGATCGCCCGGATCACCTGCCCGATCGGTGACCCATCGTTGGGCAAGCACCCGCAGATGATCGCAGTTGGTGTGGCAGCGCAAATTCTGCGCCCCGCCCGACAGAACGACTTGAAGAAGGACCAGAGCGCGTGACCACTCCACTACTGAGCTTGCAGGGGCTGACCAAGGCCTATCCCGGCGTCGTGGCCAACGACCACGTGTCCTTTGACATCGGTGAGGGCGAAGTTCACGCCCTGCTGGGCGAAAACGGCGCGGGAAAATCCACGCTGGTGAAGATGATCTACGGGCTGGTCAAGCCGGACAGCGGCACGATGCTGTTGCGCGGCCAACCCTATGCGCCGGCCGAGCCACGCGCGGCCCGTGCCGATGGCATCGCCATGGTGTTCCAGCACTTTTCGCTGTTCGACGCCCTGAACGTGGCCGAAAACATCGCCCTGGGCATGGAAAGCCCGCCGCCGATGGGTGATCTGGCATCGCGTATTCGCGAGGTCTCGGAGACCTATGGCCTGCCGCTGGATCCGTATCGTCGGGTTGGTGACCTGTCCGCCGGTGAACGCCAGCGAGTTGAGATCATCCGCTGCCTGCTGCAGGACCCAAAGCTGCTGATCATGGACGAACCGACCTCGGTCCTGACCCCGCAGGAGGTAGATATCCTGTTCGAAACACTGAAAAAACTGCGGTCGGAAGGAACTTCGATCCTGTACATCTCGCACAAACTGGAGGAAATCCGCACGCTGTGCGACCACGCCACCATTCTGCGGCTGGGCAAGAACGTGGGTGAATGCACACCCAGCGAAACATCCGCCCGCGACATGGCAGAAATGATGGTGGGATCAGCCCTTCAGACTCCTGAACGGTCCGGGCGCGAGTTCGGACCCGTCGCGCTGGATGTTTCCGGGCTTTCGGTTCCGTCCCCTTCCGAATTCGGGACCGCGCTGAAGAACGTGCACCTGACCGTCCGCAAGGGCGAAGTCCTTGGCATCGGCGGCGTGGCCGGCAACGGTCAGGACGAACTGCTGGGCGTTCTGTCCGGTGAAATCCTGACGGACGCGGATGCGATCCGCTTCAACGGCCAGCCGATCGGCAAACTGGGCCCGACGGCCCGGCGCAGACTGGGTGTGCTGACGGCCCCAGAAGAGCGGTTGGGACATGCCGCGGCGCCGGACATGAGCCTGACGGAAAACGCTCTGCTGACCGGCTCGGTGCGCGAGTCTCTGGAGAAGAACGGTTTTTTGAAATGGGCCGACACCCGCGTGTTTGCGGAAAAGATCATTCAGGCATTCGACGTGCGGACCCCGGGGCCGGAAAACGCCGCGCGGTCGCTGTCGGGCGGCAACCTGCAGAAATTCGTCATCGGCCGGGAAGTCCTGCAAAACCCCGAAGTGCTGGTCGTGAACCAGCCGACCTGGGGCGTCGACGCCGCCGCAGCCGCTGCGATCCGTCAGGCCATTCTGGACCTTGCGGCCAAGGGAACGGCGGTGGTCTGCATCAGCCAGGATCTGGATGAACTGATGGAGATTTCCGACAGTTTCGCCGCCTTGAACGAAGGGCGCCTCAGCGCTCCGCGACCCACAACTGGCCTGACCGTCGAAGAGATCGGTCTGATGATGGGCGGCGCGCATGGGATGGAGGTGGCCCATGTGTAGCCTACGGTGCCGCCTCTGGCGCAATAATCCAAAAAAGACGAAGACTTTGGGGGGATGAGCAAATGATAGTGTTGGAGAAACGGCCACAGCCGTCCAAGGCGTGGTCTTATGCCACCCCTCTGGTCGCAGTGCTGGCGACCATGGTTTTCGGCGGGTTGCTGTTTGCAATTCTGGGCAAAAACCCGGTGGAAGCGATCGGAACCATCTTCTGGGAACCCCTGTTCGGAGAATTCTCATTCTACTACCGACCGCAACTGCTGGTGAAGGGCGCACCGTTGGTTCTGATCGCCATCGGTCTGTCGCTGGGCTTCCGCGCCGGTATCTGGAATATCGGTGCCGAGGGCCAGTACATCATGGGCGCTATCTTCGGCGCCGCGGCCGGCCTTGCCTTCTACCCTCTGGACGCGTGGTACGTCTTTCCAATCATGGTGATCGCCGGCGCGTTCGGCGGCTGGATCTGGGCGATGATCCCTGCCCTGCTCAAGGTTCGGTTTGGAACCAACGAGATTCTCGTTTCCCTGATGTTGGTTTACGTGGCCGAGCAGTTTCTGGCCTCGATGTCGCTGGGTCTGCTGAAAAACCCTGAGGGGTTCGGGTTTCCCGGCTCGCGCAACCTGCAGTCCTATGAAAGTGCCCACAATGCCGAACTGTTTGCCGGAACCGGCATGCACTGGGGCGTCGTCGCGGCCTTTATCGCGGTGATCTTTGCCTATGTCCTGCTGAACCGGCACATGCTGGGATTTCACATCCGCCTTACAGGCGAAGCTCCGCGCGCGGCACGATTTGCCGGCGTGAATCCCCCGCGGCTGATACTGTTTTGCCTGGGGCTGTCGGGCGCGTTGGCCGGTCTTGCCGGTATGTTCGAGGTCTCGGGCCCGTCCGGCGTGGTCAGCATCGACTTCAACGTGGGTTACGGCTTTACCGCGATCATCGTGGCGTTTCTGGGCCGTCTGCACCCGGTGGGCATCCTGCTGGCCGGCGGCCTGATGGCGCTGACCTATATCGGTGGAGAAATCGCACAATCGCAGCTGGGGCTGCCTGCTGCGGCCATCCAGGTGTTCCAGGGAATGCTTCTGTTCTTCCTGCTGGCCTTCGATCTTTTGACCAACTACCGCATCCGTGCGGCCCGTAGCGAGGTGGCGTGACCATGGACCTTGGAGAAATCAATCCTGTTCTTTTGCTGGCCTCGTTGATGGTTGCCGCAACCCCGCTTCTGCTCGCGGCGATCGGAGAGCTTGTCGTCGAAAAGGCCGGCGTTCTGAACCTCGGCGTCGAAGGCATGATGATCGTGGGCGCAATCAGCGGATTTGCGATCTCGGTCGAAACAGGCTCGCCATGGCTCGGTTTTGTCGCGGCGGCCGTCGGCGGTGCGCTGTTGTCGCTGCTGTTCGTTCTGCTGACCCAGTTCGCGCTGGCGAACCAGGTGGCCAGCGGTCTTGCGCTGACGCTGTTTGGCTTGGGCTTCAGTGCACTTCTGGGCCAAAGCTATGTGGGCATCAAACCGCCCAGCATGGGGGACATCCATATCCCGCTGCTCAGCGATATTCCGGTCATCGGCCCGATCCTGTTCCAACATGATCCGATCCTCTATGTCGGGATCGCGTTGACGGCAGCGGTATGGGCCACTCTGAAATACACCCGCGTCGGGCTGATCCTTCGTGCGGTGGGTGAGAACCATGATGCAGCGCATGCCCTAGGCTACAAGGTCATCAAGATCCGCATTATGGCGATCCTGTTCGGCGGGGCCTGTGCGGGGCTTGGCGGTGCATATATCAGCCTGATCCGGGTCCCTCAGTGGACCGAAGGCATGACGGCCGGAGTCGGCTGGATTGCTCTGGCTCTGGTGGTGTTTGCCAGCTGGAAACCGTGGCGTGCCTTGCTGGGAGCCTATTTGTTTGGCGGAATCACGGTCTTGCAGCTTAATCTGCAGGCAGCGGGCGTTGCCATACCTGTCGAGTATCTGGCAATGTCGCCCTACATCATCACGATCCTTGTGCTTGTGATCCTTTCGGCCGACAAGAGCAGCGCACCTGCCTCACTGGGCCGGACCTTCCACGCCTCGCACTAGGGGCCAACTGTACCAACTTGGGGAGTAACTAAATGAAATTCACTTCACTTCTGGCAAGCGCCGCCATGGCACTTGGCCTTGCCACGGGCGCCGTGGCCGAGGACAAGACAAAGGTCGGTTTCGTCTATGTCGGCCCGGTGGGCGACGGCGGCTGGACCTATGAACACGACAAAGGCCGTCAGGCCGTCGAGAAGCACTTTGGCGACAAGGTCGAAACCGTGTACGTGGAATCGGTGCCCGAAGGCCCGGATGCCGAGCGCGTCATGACTCAGATGGCGCTGGAAGGCGCCGACCTGATCTTCACCACCTCGTTCGGTTACATGGACCCGACCATCAACGTGGCCAAGAAATTCCCTGACGTGAAATTTGAACACGCCACGGGTTACAAGACCGCCGACAACGTGTCGGTCTACTCGGCGCGTTTCTATGAGGGTCGCGCTGTCCAAGGTCATATCGCCGGCAAGATGACCAAGTCGAACATCATCGGCTACATCGGTTCGTACCCGATCCCCGAAGTGATCCGCGGTATCAACTCGGCCTACATCCACGCCAAGAAGGTGAACCCGGATGTCGAGTTCAAGATCGTCTGGGCCTACACCTGGTTCGATCCGGCGAAAGAGGCCGACGCGGCGAAGGTTCTGATCGAACAGGGCGCAGACGTGATCCTGCAGCACACGGACTCGACCGCACCGCAGGCGGCCGCACAAG
This sequence comes from Ruegeria sp. CG8, assembly GCF_056537165.1. Classification (NCBI taxonomy): domain Bacteria; kingdom Pseudomonadati; phylum Pseudomonadota; class Alphaproteobacteria; order Rhodobacterales; family Roseobacteraceae; genus Ruegeria; species Ruegeria sp. CG8. The sequence continues at coordinate 829,097 of NZ_JBQFRA010000002.1, forward strand.
AAGCCGGCAACGTGATCACTTTCGGCCAGGCCTCGGACATGAGCGAATATGCTCCGATGCCGCGCGTCAGCTCGATCATCGACAACTGGGCGCCTTACTACATCGCGCGCACCCAGGCCGTGATGGACGGCACCTGGGAGTCGGTGAACACCTGGGACGGCATCAAGGAAGGCATGGTTGAAATCGGCGAGATTTCCGACGCCGTTCCGGCCGACGTCAAGGAAGAGGCGCTGGCCCTGAAAGCCGCGATTGCAGATGGCAGCTATCACCCGTTCACCGGGCCGCTGAAGAAGCAAGACGGCAGCGCCTGGCTGGCCGAGGGCGAAGTGGCCGATGATGGCACTCTGGCCGGCATGAACTTCTATGTCGAAGGGCTGGAAGGCGACATCCCGCAATAATCACGGCATGTACTGTCAACAAACCCAACGCCCGCCGGAAACGGCGGGCTTTTTCAGTTCCCGGAACGGTTGCCGAAACTGCGCGCTGCCAACACGATCCGGAATATGGCGGTCAGGAAACACAAGCTGCCGAATATCCACGCCAAGGCGGCAAACGCATCTGGCACCAGACACAGAAGAACAAGGAAACCGATCGTTTCGGCCCCCTCCAGCAAACCACCGGAAAAATACAGTGCCTTCTGCCCTCTGGCGTCGGTCTTCAAACCGTGGCGGTCCGCCAGCAGCGAAAAGCCCAGAAAACTGGTGCCGTTGAAATAGAAGGACAGCAGAAGGAAAGCACCGGCCACGCCATTGGAGGCCGGGTCAGCCAGAATAAATGCGAAGGGGATGGCGCCGTAGAACAGAAAGTCGCAGGTGATATCCAGATAACCACCGAAATCGGTGCCACCCCGGGCACGCGCAACAGCACCGTCCAGCCCATCCGCGAGGCGCGACAGCAGCAAAGGCACCAACGCCCAGTACGTCGCGCCAGCCACGATCAGGCCCGCTGCGACCAAACCAAGAGCCAGCCCTATCAGCGTCACCTGGTTTGCCGTAAAGCCCAACCGCGCGAGAAAACGGCCCTGTGCGTTCAGGGCCGGGTCGATAATCGGGCGGATTTGCGCATCAAACATGTGCGGCAGTTAACCGGGGACCGGCACCATTTCCAGACACAATAGCGCGAGAACACTCACGTTCCCGCCATCAGTGGCCGCTTAGAACCAGCGTGTTCACAGGCATCAGGATCAGACGCAGTCGCAAGCCTGCCGCATGAACCACACCGATCGTGTCCACGACATGCAGGAATGCCCTTTCCCAGAAACCCAGATCTTCGTGTTCAAGCCTGTCGTGATTGTCGGTGTAGACATTGGCAAGACAGTTGCTGCCCGGGGGAACCTTGTCTGCCAGCCCTTCGTAAAGCGGCTCGAGGTACACGAGGATTGATCCGGGGGTTGTGTTCTGTTGAACGTCGCGCAATTCGTCGGTGGGCCGGATCTGTCCCGAAGGGATCACATCTTGCACCCGGACCACAACGACCGGAATCACCGTGAATGGCCGCGTCATACAGCCCAGCTCTCCGATCATTCCCGGTTTGATCACCTGCGCAGACATCTGGTTGAAAGCCGCCTGAAACCGGTCGCGGCCGGAATCCGTCGGAACCAGAATTCCTGCCGGGCGCATCAGCGGGCTGACAAAATCGCCGACCCGCAGCCCGAACTGCTCGACCCGGCCCGTCACACCTGCGCTGATTGTCGTCTTGTCCAATTCGGCCAGTGCGGCATCCAGCTGCGCCTCGGCGCTGGCCAACTGGGCAGGGATCAGTTCTTCGATCTTCTGAACAACGGCCGCCTTTTGGGATTGCGCGGCCAGAACCTTGGCCTCGCGCTCGGCGACAAGGTTCTCCAGTCGCTCGATCTCGGTCAGGCGGACTGCGCTGGATCCCTGATCGCGCAGGGTGGTGTTGCGCTCCAAATCCTCGAGCGCCTGCGCCAGCGCCGCCTGCGCGCCTGCAATGCCGGCTTCGGCCTCGGCCAGATCCGTTTGCGCAACCTTCAGCGAGGCCTGTATCTGAGCAATCTGGGCATGTGCGGCTTCGACCTGCGCGCGCTGGGTGAAATCCTCGATACGAAAGATCGGCTGGCCCGCGGTGACCATCTGGTTGTTGGTCACATAGACCTCGGACACGCGCCCACCCAGTTGCGGAAGAATCGTCACGGTCCGGAAATAGGACGCCGCCGTTTTGCTTGCCGGGTGGAAGTAGAACAGCGTGGTAATCACCGTCAGCGCAAGGATCGCGCAGGCGGTCAGCCCCCAGCGCAGTTCGTACCACATGGTGAACAGCGTGATTTCGTGACCAATCCGTTTTCCCTGAACGAAGCGTCGGAACAGAAAGTCGGGCAGAACGGTAACCAGTGCGCACAGAAATGTTTCGATCATGCGTCAGTGCTCCTGCGGAGCGGTGGGCTCAGGGTCCGGCTCGGCGGGCGGAGGAGACGCCCCGGGTGCCAGCGACCGAATTGCATCTGCAATCGCGCGCAGGGGCGCAGCAAAGTCAGGAAACTGAAAACCTGCAACCAGGATGGCGGCAACCCAGAATAACCCGTTGTGCGTAAACAGGGCCAACAACGCCAGGATGCCAACCAACTGAAACTGCGGGTGGTTGTTCTCATGGGCCATCTTCTCGGGGATCGAGTGCAACGTAAAATACGCGACACCGATCAGCAGGATCAGACCAACCGTGAAGATCACCATGAAATTGAAAAGAAAATCGCTGCCATCCGCCTGGGTCACATATGACGGAATGTGCCCTGTGGCCATTGGGTGTAGGTCTGCGGTGGTCACCCTGCCCTCCTGCATTTTTGGTTGTGAATGTTTGGAAGGGTTGATGCTCAAATTCAACCCTGATTAAAACTTGGGACGACAATTGATCAAAGTCCCCCGTTTGTCGGGCTCATTTCAGGCGCTCTCATGACACTCAGGCTTTCCAATCCCGACGGCACTGACATTGGCCGTTTCACCTTTGGCACGATGCAGTTCGGGGGCCGCGCCGATGCCGAGCAAAGCCGGGCCATGTTCGACGCCTGTCGCGCGGCCGGCATCACGCATTTCGATACAGCTTATGTCTATACCGACGGTGCGTCGGAAACGTTGCTGGGCCAGATGATCGCGTCTCAGCGCGAGCAACTGACGATCGCCACCAAAGCTGGCTATACAGGCGGCGCCGGCGCGGCCAACATCCGTGCGCAGTTCGACATGTCCCGCAAACGTCTGGGTCAGGACATGGTCGACCTGCTGTACCTGCACCGGTTCGATCCGGACACCGATCTCGCCGAAACGTTGGAGTGTTTTGCCCAGCTCAAAGACGCGGGCAAGATCCGCTATGTCGGCCTGTCTAATTTTGCCGCCTGGCAAGTGATGAAAGCCGTACGCGTCGCCGCAGATTTCGACCTGACAATCGACGCGCTGCAACCGATGTACAATTTGGTCAAGCGACAAGCCGAGGTCGAGATCCTGCCGATGTGTGCGGATCAAGATATCTCGGTTTTTGCCTACTCGCCGCTGGGTGGCGGATTGCTGACCGGCAAGTACTCCCATGGCGGTGCGGCCGGCCGACTGTCCGAAGATGACCGATATGCCAGCCGCTATGGAGCTGAATGGATGGCCGAAACAGCTGCCGAGCTGGCCCGTTTGGGACATCAGGCTGGCGTGGATCCGGCGACGCTTGCCGTCGCTTGGGTTGCCGCCAGCCCGTTTGCCCCGTCGCCGATCATATCGGCCAGATCTCCCGAACAGCTGGCACCGTCGCTCGCAGCGCTGACGTTCGACCTTCCGGCCCAGCTCTATGCCCGCATCACGGCGCTCAGCCAGACACCGCCACCGGCGACGGACCGGCTGGAGGAGGTCCAGTGATTGATTTTCTGATCATCGGCGGAGGTATTGCCGGCCTCAGCGCCGGCGCGCGTCTGTCCGAGCATGGATCGGTAACCGTACTCGAGGCCGAGGACGCGCTGGGCTATCACGCCTCGGGGCGATCGGCGGCATTGTTCGAAGAAGGTTATGGCCCGCCTTCGGTCGTGGCTCTGAACAAGGCCAGCGCCGAGTTCTTTTTTACGAACGACTATCTGACCCCGCGCGGGCTGATGCTGCTGGCCAAAAGTGATCAGGCCGAGCAGTTCCGCAAAGACCTGAGCGAGCTGGGAATGACAGAAATCTCAGTCGCCGATGCGATGGTCCATGTTCCGGTCCTGAACCCGGAAACCGTCGCATACGCAGCGCTGAGTGAGGGCGCTTACGACATCGACACCGACCGCGTGCTGCAGGATTTCGCCCGCACCATTCGCGCCAACGCAGGATCGGTACTGACCCGCCAAAAAGTGACGCGGATCCGCAAGGACGGCAATTGGCTGGTGGAAGCGGCCGATGTCTTTCAGGCGCGCACCATCGTCAATGCCGCTGGCGCCTGGGCGGACGAGGTCGCTAGGATGGCCGGGATCGCACCGATCGGGATCACGCCGCGCCGCCGTTCCATGGCCCGACTGCCAGCACCCGGGGGCCATGATGTGAAAAACTGGCCGATGATGCTGGGCGCGGGTGAGACCTGGTACGCCAAACCGGATGCCGGCAAGCTGTTGGTGTCACCGTCCGAGGCCGACCCGGTCGAACCGCATGACGCCTATGCCGACGATATGGTGCTGGCCGAGGGCCTGGCCCGGTACGAAGAAATGGTGAACAGCCCGGTCACCCGTGTCGAGACCAATTGGGCCGGGCTGCGCAGCTTTGCCCCGGATGGCACGCTTGTTCTGGGTCCCGACCCGTCGGATGAAAGCTTTGTCTGGTCTGCCGGTCAGGGAGGGTACGGGTTTCAAACCGCACCGGCCGCGTCGCGATTGGTTGCTGATCTTGCGCTGGGCCGCGCGCCCGAGTTGGATGCCGCGATGGTCTCCGCGCTCGCCGTGTCCCGGTTACGCTGATGGGCGGGCGGAAACTGCCTCCGACGGCAAGCGTCGCCTCTCAGGGTGACGGCGCGAAGATGATCGCTCCTGCGGCCAGCCGAAATACGGACGCCTTGTGCGCGTTGCTGGCCGAGATGCCCATCGCAACTGGAAACGCATTGGAACTGGCCAGCGGTACGGGCCAACACGTCGCCGCATTTGCCCGTATCTTTCCCGACCTCACTTGGCAGCCGAGCGAGATCGATCCCGCCCGCCGGGCCAGCATCGACGCCTATGCGGAGGGCCTGCCAAACATCCTTCCCGCCGTCGAGCTGGACGCAACCCTGCCCGGGTGGCACCAAAACTTTGGCAACCAGGACCTTATCATTCTGATCAACCTGCTGCATCTGATCAGCTGGAAAGAAGCCCGGAATATTCTTTCCGAGGCCGCATTGGCCCTTGGCCCCGGGGGGCGGTTCGTTCTCTACGGACCGTTCATGCGCCAAGGCAAGCTGATCAGCGACGGCGACCGACGCTTTCATGCCGACCTGACCCGGCAAGACCCCGATATCGGCTACAAGGACGACAGCAAGATCAGCAACTATCTAGAAAGCACAGGGCTGCGGGTTGTCGGAGTGGTTCCTATGCCTGCGAACAATCTGGCTTTTGTCGCAGAAAAGCCCTCGATCTGATCAAGATCAAAGCCGTTCCGACGCCGCTGATACATATGCAAGATGCAATATGTAAAAGAGGCACAAGACATGACCTGGTCAGACAAGCTTGTTGAAACGCGCAGCGGATTGCGCAACCTGAACGGAGCCATACCGGATACCGCCCGCGCTTTCGGCGCGCTCGGGAAATCGGTCAAGGAAGGCGGAACACTGGACTTCAAGACCAAGGAGTTCATCGCCTTGGGCATGTCCATCGCAGTACGGTGCGAACCCTGCATTTCGTTGCACACCGAAACACTGGTCAAGGCGGGCGCTTCGCGTGAGGAATTCTCGGACGTTCTGGCCATGGCGATCCAAATGGGTGGCGGCCCGTCGATGATGTACGCAGCCAAGGCGCTGGAGTGCTTCGACGAACTCAGCGCATAGCCAAAAAAAGGCCCCGGAGTTGTCCGGGGCCTCTGTCCGATCAACCGTCCTTGCGGATGGTCTCGTTCTTGGGGTCATAGGGACTGTCGCACGTCACGACCGCATCCCACAGCTGGTCCAGCATTTTGACCTTCAGTTTGGTACCTTCCACGGCCAGATCGGGCTTTACATAGCCCATGCCGATGGATTTCTCGAAAGCCACCGAATACCCACCCGAGGTCAGACGCCCCACGCGCTCACCTTCGGGCGTATACAGCGCCTCACGGCCCCAGGGGTCGGCATCCTCGGGCCCGTCGATCAGCAGGGTACAGCATTTCACCCGTACGCCGGTTTCGATCAGCTTGTCCTTGCCGTGGAACTCCTTGTCCAGATCGATGAAACGCGGCAGGTCGGCCTCGAGCGGGGTGGCGTCGCGGCCCAATTCGGTGCCGAAGGCGCGATAGGATTTCTCCTGACGCAGCCAGTTCTGGGCGCGGGCGCCGACCAGCTTCATGCCGTGCTTCTCGCCGGCCTTTTCCAGAAGGTCGAACAGGTAGTTCTGCATCTCGATCGGGTGGTGCAGCTCCCAGCCCAGCTCGCCGGTATAGGCCACCCGGATCGCGTTGACCGGGCACATGCCCAGTTCGATCTGACGTGCCGACAGCCAGGGGAAGCGCTTATTCGACAGGGCGGTTTCGGGCTCGGCGTCCTTGATGACCTCTTTCAGCACGTCGCGCGATTTCGGTCCGGCGATGGCAAAGACGCCCCACTGGGTGGTCACGTCCTGGATCTCAATGTAGCCGAACTCGTCCAACTTGTCCTCGGCCGCCTTGCGCAGGAAGTCGGCGTCATACTCGGTCCAGGCACCGGCCGAGACGAGGTAGTACTCGTTCTCTTTCAGGCGAACGATGGTGTACTCGGTACGCGTGGTGCCATGCGCCGTAAGCGCATAGGTCAGATTGATGCGGCCGACCTTGGGCAGCTTGTTGCAGGTGAACCAGTCCAGAAACTGCGTGGCACCGGGGCCCTTGACGACATGCTTGGTGAAGGCTGACGCGTCGATCAGGCCGACACCGCTGCGGATCGCCTTGGCTTCTTCGACGGCAAACTGCCACCATCCACCACGGCGGAAACTGCGGCTTTCCTTGTCGAAGTTGTCGGGGGCATCAACCGGGCCAAAGTAGTTGGGGCGTTCCCAACCGTTGACCCACCCAAACTGCGCGCCACGTGCTTTCTGACGATCATAGGCCGGAACGGTGCGCAGCGGACGGCAGGCCTCGCGCTCTTCGTCCGGGTGGTGCAGAATGTAGACGTGCTCGTAGCATTCCTCGTTCTTGCGCGCGGCGAATTCGGTGGTCATCCAGTTGGACGAATAGCGTTTGGGGTCCAGCGAGGCCATGTCGATCTCGGCTTCGCCATCGACCATCATCTGCGCCAGATAATAGCCGGTGCCGCCGGCGGCGGTGATGCCAAAGCTGAACCCTTCGGCCAGCCACATATTTCGCAGGCCCGGCGCCGGGCCGACCAGCGGGTTGCCATCAGGCGTATAGCAGATGGGACCGTTGAAATCGTCCTTGAGGCCGGACTCGGCGCAGGACGGGACACGCTCGGCCATAGCCATGTACTGATCGGCGATCCGGTCGAGATCCAGAGGGAACAGGTCAGCGCGGAAACTGTCGGGCACACCGTATTCGAAACGCGCCGGGGCGCCGTGCTCGTAGATGCCGAGGATCCAGCCGCCGCGCTCTTCGCGTGCGTAGGATTCGTTGTCAGCGTCGCGCACGACCGGGTGTTCCGGATTGCCGGCTTCACGCCATTTCACCAGTTCCGGGTCCTTGTCCATGACAATGAAAGTATGCTCGACCGGGATCGCGGGCATCTTGATGCCAAGCAGCTTGGCGGTACGCTGGGCATGGTTTCCCGAAGCGGTCACCACGTGCTCGGCGGTGATGACCACCTGCTCGTCACTGGGGACAAGGTTGCCACCCTTTTCGACCATCTTGGTGCAGGTGACTTCCCAATGGGTTCCGTTCCAATGGAAGGCATCGGCCTGCATCTTGCGCACGATCTCGACACCGCGCTGACGGGCACCCTTGGCCATCGCCTGGGTCACGTCGGCCGGATTGATGTAACCGTCCTCGGTATGGTAGAGCGCGCCCTTCAGATCCGAGGTTTCGATCAGCGGCCAGCGCTCCTTGATCTGCTCGGGCGTCAACCATTCATATTTGACGTCGCAGGTCTCGGCAGTCGAGGCATAGAGCATGAACTCATCCATGCGGTCCTGCGTCTGCGCCATGCGCAGGTTTCCGACCACCGCGAACCCCGCATTCAGGCCGGTTTCCTCTTCCAGCGTCTTGTAGAAATCCACCGAGTATTTGTGGATATGGGTCGTCGCATAGGACATGTTGAACAGCGGAAGCAGGCCCGCGGCGTGCCAGGTCGAACCGGCGGTCAACTCGTCCCTCTCGATCAGCATGACATCATCCCAGCCCGCCTTGGCCAGGTGATAGGCTATCGAGGTCCCAACGGCGCCGCCGCCAACGACCAGTGCTTTGACTTGGGTTTTCATACGCCCGCTCTCCGGATTGAGTCTGTTTGGCAAGGTTTATGCCGAACGAGACCAATCAGCGCCAAGTCCATCCGACGCAAAACGGTGCAAAACCGACCTGCCGTACACGTGGGGACGCGAATCCGCGAACAGGCACGCACCAAGAGCCGATAGTTGCGCGCGCTTTCCCGGCCTGGTCAGACGATCTTGCCGGGGTTCATGATGTTGTCAGGATCCAGCGCGGCCTTGATCGCCGCCATGTACCGGGTCGCATCCCCAAGTTCCCGTACCAGATACGGTTTCTTGCCCTGCCCGATTCCATGCTCGCCTGTGCAGGTCCCGTCCATCGAGATCGCCAGATCATTGAGCCATCCGACAAACTGACTGGCCCGCGCCACTTCGTCGGCATCGTCCATGTCGATCAGCACCAGCGTGTGGAAGTTTCCGTCACCGACATGACCGACGACCGGGGCCAGCAGGTCCAACTCGGCGGCCTTGTCCTGAGCCATGGTGACGCATTCGGCCAAGCGCGAGATCGGGACGCAAACATCCGTCGAGATTCCACGCGCGCCGGGCCGAAGCTGGAGGGACGCCCAGTACATGTCGTGTCGCGCCTGCCAGAGCTTGGACCTTTCTTCGGTGCTGGCCGTAGCGACAAAGCCGGTGCCGCCATAATCCTCGGCGATTTCGCCAAAGGTTTCGGCCTGTTCCGCTGCGCCGGCCTCCGAGCCGTGAAACTCAAGCAGAAGCAACGGCGTTTCCGGCAGCTTCAGCCCGGAATACGCGTTGGCCGCCTTGACCGACATCGCGTCCAGCAGTTCGATCCGGGCAACCGGAACGCCGAATTGAATGGTCGTCATCACGGCCTGACAGGCCGCGTCCACCGTCGGGAAAGAACACCGGGCCGAGGTAATCGCCTCGGGGATGCCGTGAAGCTTCAGAGTCAGTTCGGTAATGATGCCCAGCGTGCCCTCGGCACCGACAAGCAAGCGGGTGAGGTCGTAGCCGGCTGAAGATTTTTTGGCCCGGTGACCGGTACGGATGATTTTGCCATCGGGCATAACCGCCTCGAGGCTCAGGACATTGTCCTTCATCGTTCCATAGCGAACCGCATTGGTACCCGACGCTCGGGTCGCCGCCATCCCGCCCAATGAGGCATTGGCTCCGGGATCAATCGGAAAGAACAGCCCCTTGTCGCGCAGATGGGTATTCAAATCCTCGCGGGTGACCCCGGGCTGCACGACGCAATCCAGATCACCTTCGTTCACGGCCAAGACCCGGTTCATCTCGCCAAGATCGATGCAAACGCCGCCGGCCGGCGCGTTTACGTGACCTTCCAGCGACGTTCCGGTGCCGAAAGGGATCACGGGAACCTTGTGCGCCGCACAGGTCTTGACGATGTCCGAGACCTCTTCGGTCGAATTGGGAAAGACCACCGCATCCGGGCTTTGGTTTTCGATCCAGGTCGTGGTGTGTCCGTGCTGCTCGCGGACCGAGGCGCCGGTCTGCAACCGGTCCCCGAACCGCTGTTTCAGAATGCTGATGGCGGTGTCGATCCCCGCCGCATTGCGGAACAATGCTGTCGCTTCAACCATGGCAACCCTCCCTTGGTGCAGTGGCGCAGGCCCAGACAATGACTAGAAGGCCCACGCCACAGGGGCAATACCCATCGCTGCGACGTGATCACTCGCCCAGTGCGATCCCTTCTCGACGGGGATCAGCTCCGCCGTGCAGACCGTCGCGGATTTCGATGGCATGAAGGCCCGAGGTCAGATCCCGCGCGTTCACTTCAAAGCCCAGCTCGCCCAACATGTCCGCAAAGCCTTCGGCGCTTGTGCCGACTTCGACATCATAGGTCCCGAAACGGTTCACCAGATGAGGAAGGGCGACCGCCTGCTGGACGTCCATACCCCAGTCCGCCCAGGCAATGATTGATTTTGCAACATAACCGATGATCCGGCTGCCACCCGGAGACCCGATCGCCAGAACCGGAGACCCGTCCTGCATGACAATCGTCGGACTCATTGAGGAACGGGGGCGTTTGCCCGGTTCGATCCGGTTGGCAATCGGAACCCCGTCCCTGTGGGTCCGGAAGGAAAAGTCGGTCAGTTCGTTGTTCAGCAGAAAGCCGTTGGTCATCAGACGCGAACCAAAACCGTTCTCGATTGTCGTGGTCATCGAAAGCACGTTTCCATAGGCGTCCACGATCGAAATATGGGACGTCGACGGCAGCTCGATCGACGCATCGTCTGCCCAGTTCAGCGCGTGGTCAAACTCAGGATTTCCCGGCGCAACCTCGGTCAACGACCCAGCGTCATTCAGCAACGCGGCACGCTCGGCCAGATAGCCCGGATCGATCAGGCCCTGCGTCGGCATCGGAATGAAATCACTGTCGGCCATGTAGCGACCGCGATCCGCGAAGGCCAGGCGCGAGGCATCGCCGATCAGCCGCCACGCTTCGGCGCTTTCGGGACCCATCGCCGCCAAATCGTAATTGTCGAGAATGCCAAGGATCTGCCCAACCGTCAGCGCACCCGAGGACGGCGGACCCATCCCGCAGACTTCATAGCTGCGATAGGTGGCACAGATCGGCTCGCGCTCGATCACCTGATACAACGCCAGATCAACTCCGGACAGAACCCCCGGGTTGCCCGGAGCATTTCGGACAGTCCGCACGATGTCCGCCGCGATCTCTCCTCCATAAAAGCCCGCAGCCCCTTCGGACGCCAGAACGCGCAGGGTTTCGGCATAGTCTGGGTTGGTGAGGCGCTGACCCTGGGCCAGCGGCTCGCCGTCCGGCAGGAAGTAGTTGGCCGTGTCAGGGAAGCGTGCCAGACGTTCAGCGTCGGCCTGAATCAAGCCCGCCAGCCGCGGCGAAACGACAAACCCCTCGTCAGCCAGGCGGATACCATCCTCGAACAGACCGGGCCAGGGGCTGCGCCCCCAGCGCCGATGGGCTTCCTCCAACAATGCAGGCGTGCCGGGTGTCCCGACCGAAAGCCCGCCAACAACCGCGTCAAAAAATTTGAGCGGCTCGCCGCTTTCGTCCAGAAACAGGGTCGGGCTTGCCTCTCTCGGCGCGGTTTCTCGCCCATCCAAGGTGGTCAGGCGTCCGCTGGCCGCGTTGTACCAGACCAGAAAGGCGCCCCCGCCCAATCCCGAGGACTGCGGTTCGACCAGGCCCAAGACAACCTGAACGGCGACCATTGCATCCGCTGCCGTTCCACCTGCTGCCAGAACCTTGGCACCCGCTTCGACGGCCAGCGGGTTGGCCGCCGCAACCATCCAGGTTTCAGCTTTGACAGGCACGCCGTCGGCCTTGGCCTTCAGCGCGGCGATCACCTCGTCGGTCAAGGCCTGAACCTGGCCGTCGGATGCACCCTCGGGCGCGACCTCATCGGCGGTTTGCTGGGCAAACACTGGACTCGCCAGGGTCAGCGCGCAGGCCACAACAGTAGGGAACCAATTGGAGCACATAAAAAACCTCCTTATCCAAATACTGAATCTGACAGTGCACGCCACCGTGCTGCCCCGCAACCATGTGCGGGGACGACCCCCAAAGACGGCGAAGCTCTGCCTTCCAAACAGCAGGAAATCGTATGCCTTGGCGTTTTCTTACAGCATCGCGGGAACGACCTGATCGGGCGGCCGGTGCCCGTCTTCAAACGTCTTGATATTGATGATGACCTTTTCGCCCATCTCGATGCGCCCCTCAAGCGTCGCCGACCCCATATGCGGCAGCAGCACGACATTCGGCAGCTGCCGAAGGCGAGGATTCACGTCGGTGCCGTGCTCGTAGACGTCCAGCCCGGCCCCGGCGATCTCGCCCGCCCGGATCATCCGCGTCAACGCGTTTTCGTCCAACACCTCGCCCCGCGACGTGTTCACGATGACCGCCGTCGGCTTCATCAGCTTAAGACGTCGCGCGTTCATCAGATGAAATGACGACGGCGTTGATGGGCAGTTGATCGAGATCACGTCCATACGCGCCACCATCTGATCGAGGCTTTCCCAATAGGTCGCCTCAAGATCCTGTTCGATTTCGGGACGCAACCGGCGACGGTTGTGGTAGTGGACCTGCATTCCGAAGGCACGGGCGCGGCGCGCGACGGCCTGTCCGATCCGCCCCATACCCAGAATGCCCAGACGCCGGCCTCCTATCCGCCCGCCAAGGAATGCCGTCGGTGCCCAGCCGCTCCAGTCCCCCTTTTGCATAACCGACAGACCCTCGGGAATCCGACGGGTTACGGCAAGGATCAACGCCATCGTCATGTCGGCGGTATCGTCGGTCAGAACACCCGGCGTGTTCGAGACCAGGATGCCGCGCTGACGCGCCGTCGCGACATCGATATGGTCGACACCGGCGCCATAATTCGCAATCAGCCTCAGCCGCTCTCCGGCTTGGCCCAAAACACCCGCGTCGATCGTGTCCGTGATCGTCGGAACCAGCACATCGGCCTGTTTGACCGCCTCGACCAACTCGTCGCGCGTCATCGGTGTGTCGGTGTCCCGCAAACGGACGTCGAACAACTCGCTCAGACGTGTCTCGACCACTTCGGGCAACCGTCGCGTTACAACAACACTCAGACGTTCTCTTGGCACTTCAGCCCTCCTACCGCTTTGCATTCCGATGCGCGTCATGGCATCGTGGCGCAGGATCAGTCGGGGCACAAGAACCCCATGGGCATCGCTCCAACCTTTTTTGAAACACGGCAGACAGGCAAATCAGCGGGCAGGCAGTGAGTGCTTTCTTGAGGGCGAAACGCCCAGTTCTGGCATTTCTAATCACGCTTCTGTTCCTGACAGGCGCAATCGCGCACGCGCAGGAAAAACGCGGGCAGGTGACGAACCTGCCTTTGCCGCGCTACGTGTCGATGAAGGCGGCCGAGGCGAACGTACGCCGCGGTCCTTCGCTGACTCATCGCGTCGATTGGGTGTTCAAGCGACGCGGCATGCCACTTCAGGTGACGGCCGAATATGGCAACTGGCGCAAGGTTCAGGATCGCGACGGGGCCGGCGGATGGGTCCACTACGCTTTGTTGTCAGGTGTCCGCACGGTTCTGATTGAATCGGACATGCTGCCGGTCTACGCCAGCCCCGATCCCAAATCCCCGGTCAACGCTCATTTCGAAACAGGCGTCGTGGCCCGCTTGGGTACCTGCACGGTGGATTGGTGCCGCATTTCGGCCGGTGGCTATCGCGGCTGGACCCTCAAAAGCAATCTTTGGGGCGTGGAGCCCGACGAAATCCGGGAGTGAGACCCCTGCTCAGGCCGTCTCGCGGATGAAGGCCAGAACCGTTTCCGCAAGTTCTTGGGGCACGTCCTCCTGAAGGAAGTGACCGGCTTTCGGCAGCACAACATGGTTCTGTCCCGCCGCACCAGGACAAAGTTTCTGAAAAACCCCATCCACCCCGGCCATGATCCTGTCCTCAGCACCAAAAGCCGTCAGGACAGGAGTTTGCAGACCGCGGATAACGTTCCAAGCCTGTCGGTTCGGTTCAGACTCGGGATCGTCGGGGCGGTCAGGCACCAGCATCGGAAACTGTCGCGCCCCCGCCTTGTAACGATCGTCAGGGAACGGCGCGTCATAGGAAGCGACCTCGGCCTCGGTCAGCTTTGAAACCGTTCCGCCGTAGACGATGCGGCCGGCGCGGAAATCCGGCACCTCCTGGCTGAACTGTCGCCAGGCGGCAAACGCCTCGCCCAAGGGCTGGTCCCCGGTTGGCAAGGCCGTGTTGGCAACAACGACCCGGGCGAACCTGTCTGGCATCTCGGCCCACAGGCGCAACCCGATCAATCCGCCCCAGTCCTGACAGACCAGGGTGATGTCCCGCAGATCGAGTTGACGCAGAACCTCACCCATCCAGAAGACATGCCGTGCATAGGTATAGTCGTCGCGGTCGACGGGTTTGTCGGATCTGCCGAAACCCACAAGGTCCGGAGCGATGACCCGGTGACCCGCGGCAGCGACTGGCGGGATCATGTGACGGTACAGATAAGACCAACTGGGCTCGCCGTGCATCATCAGTACTGGAGCTGCCGCGCGCGGCCCCTCGTCCAGATAGTGGACCCGCAACGCGCCGCCTTCAGTATCATCCACCTCAAGGTCGTTGGGTGCGAAATCATAGTCGGGCAGATTTTGGAACCATTCGTCCGGTGTACGCAACGCCTTCATCGTCTGATCTCCCATGGTTTTTTGACAGGCTAGCATTCCTGGCCCGCGACGATAGGGTGAACGTCACGACGCGACCAACCGGAGCCGCCATGAAAGCCGTCACCTACCAGAAATTTGGACCCGCCGCCGATGTTCTGTCCATTCAAGATCTACCGGATACACCCCCGGGCCCGGGCGAAGTGACCGTTGCGCTGGCTTATTCCGGAGTGAACCCTTCGGACGTGAAGGCACGTGCGGGGGCACGGCCCGGGATCACCAAGCCGCCTTTCCAGGTAATCGTGCCGCACAGCGACGGTTCAGGTGTTATCTCTGCTGTCGGACCAGGCGTTCCGGACTCGCGGGTAGGTCAAAGGGTCTGGATCTGGAACGGCCAGTGGGGCCGTCCTTTCGGGACGGCCGCAACCCAAATCACCCTGCCCTCGGCACAGGCGGTTCACATGCCCGACCCGGTCGCCCTGCAAACCGGTGCCGTCCTCGGCATTCCCGGCCTGACCGCCAGCCACACCGTGTTTTCCGGAGGCCCGGTATCGGGTAAAACCCTGCTGGTTCACGGCGGTGCAGGGACGGTCGGATATCTTGCCGTCCAGTTGGCCAAATGGGGCGGAGCAAAGGTGCTGGCCACAGCCAGTCCACGCAACTTCGAACGTGTGACAAAGGCCGGAGCTGATGCGGTACTGGATTACACGGCGACCGATTTGCCAGCACAGATCCTGGACGCCAATCAAGGGCGTCCGGTCGATCGCATCGTCGATGTGGAGTTTGGCCAAAACGTCGAAACCAACGTTGCAGTTATCGCCGAAAGCGGAAGAATCAATGCGTATGGCTCGGCCCAGAATATGACGCCGACGCTTCCGTTTTACCCGCTCATGTTCAAATCGGTGACGTTGGAAATGGTTCTGGTGTATCTGCTGCCGGCCGAACTGCGCAACGAAGCGGTCGCGAACCTGCACCAAGCGCTGACCGACGGCGCGCTGAAATGCCCGATCCAAAAGCTCTATTCGATGGAAGAATGCGCCGCCGCACACCGTGCGGTCGAGGCCGGAAACCGAACCGGAGCGGTGCTGTTGGAGACCAAATAGATCGCCCGCAAAAAAATTTTCGCGGGTCTCGATTTTTTGCGGGAAAGCACTTGAACACCGTCACCAACAATCGTAGATAGCCGCTCACCGTTGGGGTGTAGCCAAGTGGTAAGGCAGCGGTTTTTGGTACCGTGTATCGTAGGTTCGAATCCTACCACCCCAGCCACTAAATCTCTGAAAATTGTTGGATCAAGAGATTGGGCACTATTCATTTCGAACAGTGTGCCACAGTAATTGGGATCTGTACGGCAAAGCGCAAATCGACCTGCGCAAAAATTCCAAACGTTGAAGAGCCACCTATTTTGGCTCCAAATACTGCATGTTGATCTGGGGTTCGGCGAGCGTTGTTCGCTGCGCAAGTCGCGAATCGACCGCTTTCGGCTCGACATCAATCCATCTAGAGTTTTGAATATACAAGAGGTTTCAAAGAATTGAAGTGGTGCCCGGGGGCTGCTTGGGTTTCCCCTTCAGCTCCCGTTACAGGCACCTTCGCCGTTGATGGCCTCAGTGAAATAAGGGTTATC
>NZ_JBQFRA010000003.1:0-2500 GCF_056537165.1 Ruegeria sp. CG8
GGGAAGTCGTTACGCCATTCGTGCAGGTCGGAACTTACCCGACAAGGAATTTCGCTACCTTAGGACCGTTATAGTTACGGCCGCCGTTTACCTGGGCTTCAATTCAAGGCTCTCACCTCTCCTTTTAACCTTCAGGCACCGGGCAGGCGTCAGACCCTATACGTCGTCTTGCGACTTCGCAGAGCCCTGTGTTTTTAATAAACAGTCGCCACCCCCTGGTTTGTGCCCCCAGCCCCTAGTTGCCTAGGAACCGGGCCTCCTTCTCGCGAACTTACGGAGGTATTTTGCCGAGTTCCTTCAACATCGTTCTCTCAAGCGCCTTGGTATGCTCTACCAGTCCACCTGTGTCGGTTTAGGGTACGGTCTGATGGAGGGCTATTTCCAGGAACCACTCAGCAGCCCAATCAATCCGATAAGATTGAACTACACCTGTGATCCGTCACATCCTCCTGGCCTAGGAATATTAACCTAGTTCCCATCGCCTACGCCTTTCGGCCTCGGCTTAGGGGCCGGCTTACCCTGCTCAGATTAGCTTTAAGCAGGAACCCTTGGACTTTCGGCGAGAGTGTCTCTCACACTCTTTGTCGCTACTCATGTCATCATTCTCACTAGTGATCTCTCCACCGGATCCCTCACAGGCCGGCTTCATCGAAAGATCCTCGCCTCCAATATCCCCGAAGGGATCAAGGAGGCATGGATCTATGTCACACTACGCTCTGCTACCATGCCTTACGGCATCCTAAGCTTCGGCTCATGGCTTGAGCCCCGTTACATCTTCGCCGCAGGACAACTTGTTTAGACCAGTGAGCTGTTACGCTATCTTTAAAGGATGGCTGCTTCTAAGCCAACCTCCTGGTTGTTTTGGTCGTCCCACCTGCTTTCCCACTTAGCCATGAATTGGGGGCCTTAGCTGTAGGTCAGGGTTGTTTCCCTCTCCACTACGGACGTTAGCATCCGCAGTGTGTCTGCCATCTAGTACTCCCGGGTATTCGGAGTTTGGTTAGGATCAGTAAGCCTGTGGGGCCCCATTACCCATCCAGTGCTCTACCCCCCGGGGTATTCGGATGACGCTCTACCTAAATAGATTTCGCAGAGAACCAGCTATCTCCGAGTTTGATTGGCCTTTCACCCCTAGGCACAGCTCATCCCGATCCTTTTCAACGGATGTGGGTTCGGTCCTCCAGTGCGTGTTACCGCACCTTCAACCTGGCCATGCCTAGATCACTCGGTTTCGGGTCTGATCCCACGAACTCATACGCCCTATTAAGACTCGCTTTCGCTACGCCTACACCTAACGGCTTAAGCTTGCTCGTGAGACCAAGTCGATGACCCATTATACAAAAGGTACGCCGTCAGCTCGCTAGGAGCCTCCGACTGATTGTAGGCGTTCGGTTTCAGGTACTGTTTCACTCCCCTCGTCGGGGTGCTTTTCACCTTTCCCTCACGGTACTGGTTCGCTATCGGTCAGCAAGGAGTACTTAGCCTTCGAAGGTGGTCCTCCGATCTTCAGACAGAATTTCACGTGTTCCGCCCTACTTAATACGTCCGTCAAAGCTTCGAATACGGGGCTGTCACCCGCTATGGCCATGCTTCCCAACATGTTCTTCTCACTTATCCGGCTCGGCTGGTCCCCGTTCGCTCGCCGCTACTAGGGGAGTATCAATTGATTTCCTTTCCTCCGGGTACTTAGATGTTTCAGTTCCCCGGGTTTGCCCTTAAAACCCTATGTATTCAGGTCTTAAGTACCTGTTTAAACCCCATATTGAGTATCAAAGATAACAATATGAAGCTTTCAGGTGGGTTGCCCCATTCAGAGATCCATGGATCAAAGCTTATTCTCAGCTCCCCATGGCTTATCGCAGAGTATCACGTCTTTCATCGCCTCTTGCTGCCAAGGCATTCACCAAACGCCCTTCTCGCGCTTGATTTGATCCAGAAAGAGAAAGACTTGATATTGGCACTACCGCCTATTCGGCTACTTGAGTGCGTTTGACCGCACACAACCAAAGCTGCGCTAGTAATCAAATCAATCGCGACCGCCCAGCTGGTAACTAAAGGCGATCTTTCTTCTGAACCAAAAGCATACTTTCCCGCCTTCCATCCTGGAACCCGCGCTGCCGATGTCGGTCGGCCCCACGCAGAGGATAGAAGACATGCATGATCGTCAGATCATGCGGGTTAGTGTACTTGACTTGGACAACTCTGTTCGTTTCAGCCGCGATAGCCGTGGACAGGCGAGGAAACACCCGTGTCACAACCCGCTCACCCGAAGATGAGAACGACTGAGATCAACGCCACACTCGGCGCCAATCAAACAGTGTTGATTGATTTCTCTCTTAACGATGTCAAAGGATACGTCCAATCGGACGGCTGAACACTCAAACAAGTGCTCAACGATCTGATCGAAGCGAGGAATGGTGGGTCGAGGAGGACTTGAACCTCCGACCTCACGCTTATCAGGCGTGCGCTCTAACCACCTGAGCTACCGACCCATCTCTCA
>NZ_JBQFRA010000003.1:5000-604360 GCF_056537165.1 Ruegeria sp. CG8
AGCCCGGAGTTGTGAATTGGAACCGAATACCAGGTCCACCCGGGTTCCGGTCCACTTCACTTCACCCGAAGCCCGATCCCGGCCTTCATACACTCCTTTGGCGTCTGCCGCCGGCTTCCATTCGGTGCGCATGTCCAGCAGATTGACAAAGAAGTCATTGCTCAGAACCCCGACCCGGTCTGTCAGGACGCCATGCGCCGTGCCACCGAAATTCGCACCGAGAACGCGCATACCGCCGACCAGGACGGTCATTTCGGGTGCCGACAGAGTCAACAGTTGCGCCTTGTCCACCAGCAACTCTTCAGGAGACACGCTGTACTCCTTGCGCTGGTAATTCCGGAACCCATCCGCGATCGGTTCAAGCGGGGCGAAGGATTCGGCATCGGTCTGGTCCTGCGTGGCATCCGTACGGCCGGGTGCAAACGGAACATCGATGTCATGCCCAGCAGCCTTGGCGGCCTTTTCGATCGCCGCAACGCCGCCCAGCACGATTACATCCGCAAGCGAAACCTTCTTGTTGCCGGACTGCGCGGCATTGAACTCGGCTTGCACCGCCGTCAAAGCATCCAGCGCCTTGGACAGTTTCTCGGGCTCGTTGACGTCCCAGTCCTTCTGGGGCGCTAGCCGGATGCGGGCACCGTTGGCGCCACCGCGCTTGTCCGAGCCGCGGAAGGTCGAAGCCGAGGCCCATGCCGTCGCGACCAGTTCCGACACCGACAGGCCACAAGCCAGCAGCCGGGCTTTTAGGTCGGCCACGTCTGCGGCATCGATCAGATCATGGTCCACCGCCGGCACGTTGTCCTGCCAGATGAGCTCTTCGGCCGGCGCCTCGGGGCCGATGTAGCGCGCCTTTGGCCCTATATCGCGATGGGTCAGCTTGAACCAAGCGCGCGCGAAGGCGTCGGCGAACTCGTCGGGGTTTTCGTGGAACCGCTTCGAGATCGGCCCATAGATCGGATCCATGCGCATCGCCATGTCGGCGGTGGTCATCATCGTCTTGACCTTTTTCGACGGGTCATGCGCAGCTGGTGCCATGTCCTCTTCCTTGACGCCGACCGGCTCCCAGATCCACGCTCCGGCAGGGCTTTTGGTCAGGTTCCAGTCATAACCGAACAGAAGGTCGAAATAGCCATTGTCCCACTTGATCGGGTTCGCGGTCCAGGCGCCCTCGATTCCGCTGGTCGTGGTATCGTCACCCTTGCCTGTGCCGAATTTGTTGATCCAGCCAAAGCCCATCTCTTCGATCGGCGCGGCCTCGGGTTCGGGGCCGACCAGCGCCGGGTCCCCGGCACCATGCGCCTTGCCGAATGTGTGGCCACCGGCAACCAGTGCGACGGTCTCTTCATCGTTCATTGCCATCCGGGCAAAGGTGTCGCGAATGTCACGGCCCGAGGCCAGCACGTCCGGCTCTCCGTCCGGGCCTTCGGGGTTTACGTAGATCAGGCCCATCTGCACGGCGGCCAGCGGATCTTCCAGATCGCGCTCGCCCGAGTAGCGGCTGTACGGGTTTTCGGTCGGGGCCAACCATTCTGTCTCGGCACCCCAATAGATGTCCTCCTCGGGCGCCCAGATATCTTCCCGGCCGCCGGCAAAGCCGAAGGTCTTGCCGCCCATCGATTCAATGGCGCAGTTGCCGGCCAGAATCATCAGGTCGGCCCACGAAATCTGGTTGCCGTATTTCTGCTTGATCGGCCACAGCAGACGACGGGCCTTGTCGAGGTTGCCGTTGTCCGGCCAGCTGTTGAGCGGCGCGAACCGCTGGTTCCCGGTCGAGGCGCCGCCCCGCCCGTCAGCCGTCCGGTAGGTGCCGGCGCTGTGCCAGGCCATGCGGATGAACAGACCGCCATAATGGCCGTAATCCGCCGGCCACCAATCCTGCGAATCCGTCATCAGGTCATACAAGTCCTGTTTCAACGCGTCATAGTCGATCTTCTTGAACGCGTCGGCATAGTTGAAATCGGCCCCCAGCGGATTCCCGGCCGGCTGGTGCTGGTGCAGGATCGCCAGGTTCAGCTGGTTGGGCCACCAGTCCCGGTTCGATCGGGTTCCGGCGCCGTGCATGATGGGGCATTTGCCCGTGTTGGGGTTGTCGCTTCCGTCCATCTCAATCTCCGATCCTGGCTGGTGTCTGTCTGTTTGCGAGGCAACCGTGCGTATGGCACGTGAAAAAGGGGCGGACCGCAGTCCGCTTGAATACACCGAGTCATAGCAAATCCCAGCCATGAGAAAAAATTTTGTTTTCGGATTGATTTGATAGCTATTGATTATGGCTCTGCCATGATCTTTCAAACCGATCCCCATTCACATGACGCGGCGTTCCCCGCCGCCCCGATTGCGTTTTGCCGCCGGTGCTTCAAACTGCGGGCCGTGACGCGCGACACCGCGCGGGCCACAGGGGAGGATCGCCATGCAATTCGACTACGTCATCGTCGGCGGAGGGTCCGCGGGATGCGTGCTGGCCAACCGTCTGAGCGCCAATCCGGGCACGCGGGTCTGCCTGCTCGAGGCGGGCGGGGGCGGCAACAGCATTCTGGTGCGGATGCCTGCCGCTGTGGTTGCCATGCTACCGGGGCGACCCAAGATCAACAACTGGGCCTTTGAAACGGTGCCGCAACCGGGGTTGAACGGGCGAACGGGCTATCAGCCGCGTGGCCGGGCCCTGGGCGGGTCCAGCGCGATCAACGCAATGCTCTATGTACGCGGGCAGCGGCAGGATTATGACGGCTGGGCCGATTTGGGCTGCGAGGGCTGGGACTGGGACAGCGTTCTGCCCTATTTCAAACGGTCCGAGAACAACGAACGCGGCGCGGATGACCTGCATGGCGCCGACGGCCCGCTTCAGGTGTCAGACCAGAAAGAAGAACGCCCGATCACGCGCGCTTTCGTCGAGGCCGCCGCCCAGTTGCAGCACAAGGTGACCGACGATTTCAATCGCGGCGACAACGAAGGCGCGGGGCTGTACCAGGTCACCCAGTTCCACGACCCCGCCAAAAACGGCGAGCGGTGCTCGGCCGCCGCGGCCTATCTGTTTCCAGTCATGGACCGGCCCAACCTGACGGTCATCACCGGGGCGCAGGCGCGCGAGATCACCTTTGACGGCCACCGCGCCACGGGCGTGATATATCGCCAGGGCGGCAAGGGCGCCGACCTTACTGTCACCGCCGCGCGCGAGCTTCTGGTCTGCTCGGGCGCGCTGAAATCGCCGCAACTGCTGCAGCTGTCGGGCATCGGCGACCCCGAGGACCTGAGCCCGCATGGAATCGCCGTCCGCCACGCGCTGCCGGGCGTGGGCAAGAACCTGCAAGATCACCTGGATTTCATCCTGGCCTACAAGACAAAGGACACAGACAATTTCGGCATCGGCGCCGCCGGTACGGTGGGGCTGGTCAAACACCTTTTGCGGTGGCGCAAGACCGGTGTGTCGATGGCGGCCACCCCCTTTGCGGAAGGCGCGGCCTTTCTGAAGACCTCTCCCGATCTGGACCGCCCCGACATCCAACTGCATTTCACCATCGCGCTGGTAGATGACCACGCGCGCAAACTGCACCTGGGCTACGGGTTCAGCTGCCATATCTGCAAACTGCGCCCCGAAAGCCGCGGCACCGTCTCGCTGCACAGCGCAGACCCCTTTGCCGCCCCGGCGATCGACCCGGCCTTTCTGTCCGACCCGCGCGATCTGGACACGATGATCAAGGGCGCGCGGATGACGCGCGAAATCCTCGAGGCACCGGCCCTCGCCAAATACCGCCACAAGGAAATGTTCGGCACCGACACCGCCCGGACCGACCCGGATTGGGAAGGCCATATCCGCGCGCGGGCCGATACGATCTATCACCCCGTGGGCACCTGCAAGATGGGGGTGGACGACATGGCGGTGGTCGATCCGCAGCTGCGCGTGCGGGGGCTGCAGGGGCTGCGGGTGGTCGATGCCTCGGTCATGCCGACGCTGGTCTCGGGCAACACCAACGCGCCCACGATCATGATTGCGGAAAAGGCTGCCGACATGATCCTGGCGGATGTGGTCTGATCAGTCGCCGTTCAGCGTCTGATCCGCGTGCAGCGCCTCAAGGCCCACCCGGTAGTTGGGGTATTTCAGCGTCACGCCCAGATCGGTCTTGATCCGGTCGTTCCGAACGCGCTTGTTCTCGTTGTAGAAGCTGCGCGCCATCGGCGTCAGGTCGGCCGTGTCGAAATCCACTGCCGGCGGCAGCGGCAGGCCCTGAAGCTGCGCGGCATAGCCGATCACGTCCTGCGGCGGCACCGGTTCGTCATCGCAGACATTGTAGATCGCGCCCGGATCGGGACGGCGCATCGACGCCTCGAGCACCTGTGCGATGTCATCCACATGAATGCGCGAAAACACCTGCCCCGGCTTGATGATCCGCCGCAGCCCGCCTTTCTTCAGCTTGGAAAACGGCCCCCGCCCCGGCCCGTAGATGCCCGCAAGGCGAAAGATGTGCAGCGGCAGGCCGGGGATCGCGGCCCAGTCCTGCTCGGCCCGCAACCGCCAGCGCCCGCGCTCGGCCGTGGGTGTCGCCGGCGTGGTTTCATCGACCCAGTCCCCCTGGTGGTCGCCATAGACGGCGGTGGTCGACAGGTACCCGACCCAGTCGAACTGCCCGGCGCGCGCGGCAATCTCATCCCGCAGGGCGGCCAGAACCGGATCTCCCTTGGCCGTGGGCGCGGTCGAGATCAGCAGATGCGTAACCCCGTCCAGATCGGGGGCCTCGCCCGGCCAGACCAGCGGTTCGGCCCTGGCGGCGCGGATGGCGTCCTTCTCGGCGGCATCGCGGGTGGTTCCGACGATGCGCCAACCCTTGGGGGCCAGCCGGCGCGACAGGGCGCGGGCGGTATAGCCGTGCCCGAATGAAAAAAGCGTTCCAGTCATGGTCCCTTGATGATCGCGCCGCGGGCGGGATGCAAGCGCCGGATGGCCGCACTTGATTCGAATCCCCGCCTGCGCCTTCATGGTGTCATGAGTGATGACAAACCCAGCCTGCACGCGGCCTATGCGCTGAAAACTCCGGCAGACAACAAACGGCTCTATGCCGAATGGGCCGGAGATTACGATCGCGGATTCGCCGCGCGCGAGGATTACCAGCTGCATATTCACACCGCCCGCGCTTTTGTCGGCGCCGGGGGACAGGGTCCGGTGCTGGATGTGGGCGCGGGAACCGGCCTGTGCGGCGCGGTTCTGGCCGATCTGGGCGTGGGGCCGATCGACGCCACAGACATCAGTGCCGAGATGCTGGAAAAGGCCATGCGCAAGGACATCTACCGCGACGCGATCGAGGCCGACCTGAACGAGGGCATCCCGGTTCCGCGCTACAGTTATTCGGGCATCGTGTCGTCGGGCACCTTCACCCACGGCCATCTGGGCCCCGAGGTCCTGCCCGCCCTGCTGCGGGTGGCCCGGCCCGGGGCGCAATTCGCCCTGTCGATCAACGCCAAACACTTCGAGGCGCTGGGATTCGCAACCGCCTTCGACAAGCTGCAGGCCGAGGGCCGGATCGAACATCTGACCCTGACCCCGGTCCGCATCTATGGCGATCTGGCCGCCGGCCCCAACAAGGACGACAACGCGCTGATCGCCCTGTTCGAGAAATCCTGATCCGCCTCAGCGGCCCTTCCAGACCGGGTCACGCTTCTCGGCGAAGGCGCGAGCCCCTTCCAGATTGTCCTCGGAGCCATAGAGCACATCGACCGTGCGCAGCTGGCGCTTGGTGATACGGTTCATGATGTCCTGAAACTTGGAATCTTCGGCCTCGCGCACGATCTCCTTGATCGCGGCATAGACCAGCGGCGGGCCGCTCGCCAGCAGGCGCGCCAGGTCCCATGCCCGGTCCATCAACTGGTCTGCCGGGACGATCTCGTTCACCAAGCCCCAGCGATGCGCTTCCTCGGCGTCGAACCAGCGGCCGGTCAGCAGCAGTTCCATCGCAATGTGATAGGGAATGCGCTTGGGCAGCTTGACGCTGGCCGCGTCCGCCACCGTGCCCGAGCGTATTTCCGGCAGGGCAAAGGTGGCGTGATCGGCGGCCAGAATCATGTCGGCGCTCAGGGCCAGTTCCAGCCCGCCGCCGCATGCGATGCCGTTCACGGCGGCAATCACCGGCTTGTTCATGTCGCGCAACTCCTGCAGGCCACCGAAACCGCCGACCCCGTAATCGCCGTCCACCGCATCGCCCTCGGCCGCGGCCTTCAGGTCCCAGCCGGGGCAAAAGAATTTTTTGCCGCCGCCCGTCAAAATCGCCACGCGCAGGTCGGGATCATCGCGAAAGTCGCGGAACACTTCGCCCATGACACGGCTGGTCGCCAAATCGATGGCATTCGCCTTGGGCCGGTCCAACGTGACCTGAAGGATTGCACCATCGCGGTGGGTTTTGATCGGGTTCATGGTCACGCCTTTCGGATCAGGGCATCAACGGCGACCACAGTGTCGGCCGCGCAGATGAGAGGGTTGATTTCAACTTCGTCCACGACCGCCGCGTTGGCAATGACGTAGTTCTGCACCGCCATGACCACTCGCACGACAGCATAGATATCCACGCCGGGCTTGCCCCGATATCCGCTCAACACGGGCGCACAGGCCAGCTTGCCCAGCGCGTCGCGGATCGCAGACGGCGTGGACGGGATCAGGATCGAGGTAGAGTCGCGCAGGAGCTCGGTCAGAACCCCGCCCGCCCCAAGGGTCAGCACATAGCCATGCGCCGGGTCGCGGGTGACGCCGATCAACAGCTCGACAATACCGGCCGGGGCCATTTCCTCGATCAGAACCTCATCGGTGCCGATTGATCTCGCGACCTCGGGCAGATCTTGTCCAGAAACGCCCAGCCGCACCGCGCCATGTTCGGATTTGTGCGCCAGGCCAACGCCTTTCACCGCAAAGGGTCCTCTCAGACCGACCACCGCCTTTTCCGCCCGATCCGCCCGCGCGACGACCGAGCGGGGAACCGGCACGTCGCAAGCGGCCAGTTCGGCCTTGGCCTGAGCCTCGGTCAGAACGGTTGTGGCCGCATTGGCGGCGGGCAGCAGAACCGGCTCCTGCGGTTGGGGATGCAGGCGTGCTGCAGCGCGTGTCGCCGCCAGCGCCTCACGCAGCCCGGCAAAGGGCACGACACCGCCCGCCATCAACCGCTCGGCTACGTCCTCGGGCATCAGTTCGGGCAGGGTCGCGGCCACGGCAAAGGGCCTGCCGGTTTCGCGCGCGCAGGTCAACGCCGCACGGGTGGCGCAGTCCCAATCGGTGGGATCGGTGTGAGGGTAGTCAACGATTGAGATCGTTATTGCCACATGCGGCCCCGTCATCGCCGACCAAGCCCGCGCCATCGCGTCAGCGTCGCGCCAGATATAGGTGTGGTAGTCCAGTGGATTGGCCAGCGCCACCATCGGCCCCAGCGCCGCGCGCAGGCCCGAAACCTGCTCTGCGGCAAGCGGCGGAAAGTGCAGGCCGGTTCCCTCGGCCATGTCGGCGGCCAGGCTGGCCTCGCCACCGGAACAGCTGATCGTCGCCACTCCGGTCCCGTCCAGCGGCCCGGTGACATGCAACAGCTTCAGTGTTTCCAGAAACGCGGGCACGTCGTTCAGCCGCGCGATTCCCAACCGATCCAGAAATGCTTGCGCCCCGGCATCACCCCCCGCCAGCGAGGCGGTGTGCGAAATGGTCGCCGCCTGCGCCTGAGCTGACCGCCCCACCTTGAGCGCCACGATCGGTATGCCCCGGTCACGCGCTTTGGCCGCCAGCGCCTCCCATTTGCGTAGGTCGCCGAAGCCTTCGACATGTAGGCCGATGGCGGTGATCCGGTCATCATCCAGCAGCGCCATCGCGATTTCGGCCTGATGGGTTTGCGCCTGATTCCCGCAGGTCAGCATGAAGGCCAGCGGCAGCGCCCGGCGCTGCATGGTCATGTTGATGGCGATGTTTGAGCTTTGCGTCAGGATCGCAACGCCCCTTTCCACCGGGCGCATGCCGTGCTGGTCGGGCCAGATCGCCACCCGGTCCAGACCGTTGACGAAGCCGTAACAGTTGGGACCGAGGATCGGCATGTCCCCCGCTGCAGTTACAAGCTGCACCTGCAAGTCGGCCCCATCAGCGTCCTCGGCCTGCGCCTCGGTAAAGCCCGAGGCGAAACACACCGCGCCGCCCGCGCCGATGCGGGACAGAGCCTCGACCGCCTCGATGGTGGCGCGGCGATTGATGCCGACAAAGGCCGCGTCGGGCGCTTGGGGCAGGTCTTCGACCCTGGCAAAGACGCGCTCGCCCGCCACCTCGTCGGCCTTGGGATGCACCGGCCAGACCGGGCCGGTGAAGCCCAGTTTCCGCACCTGGCGAATAACCTCGGCGCACCATGCGCCCCCACCGATCACCGCCAGCGAACGGAACCCCAGCATCCGCCTCAGCGCGGCGAGCTTTCCCGGCGCGAGCGCATCCGCCGCGCCGCTCAGGCCCGGCGGCATCTTCACGCCCCCAACGCGCGCAGCAGGTCGCGGCTGATGATGTGGCGCTGGATCTCGCTGGTGCCGTCCCAGATCCGCTCGACCCGAGCATCGCGCCAGAAGCGTTCCAGCGGATAGTCATCCATCAGACCCATTCCGCCATGCACCTGGATCGCCGCATCGGTCACCCGCGCCAGCATTTCCGAGGCATGGAGCTTGGCCGAGGCGATCTCGCGATTGGCGGGCAGGCCCTTGTCCAGCCGGTCGGCGGCGGCCAGGGTCAGCAGGTCGGCGGCGTCGATCTCGGTGATCATATCGGCGATCTGAAAGCTGACGCCCTGAAACTTGCCGATCTTCTGGCCGAACTGTTCGCGCGTGGCGGCATAGTCCAGCGCATAGTCGAAAGCCCGCCGCGCCCGACCCACGCACATGGCCGCCACGGTGATGCGGGTGGCATAGAGCCATGTGTTCATCACCTCGAACCCGCCATCGACCTCACCCAGCACCTGCGCATCGGGCAGGCGGCAGTCGTCGAATTCCAACACCATGTTCTTGTAGCCGCGATGGCTGACCGACTTGTAGCCGTCGCGGATGGTGAAGCCCGCCGTGCCGCGATCGACCAGAAAGGCGGTGATGCGCTTCTTGGGGCCTTTCGGCGTCTGATCCTCGCCCGTGGCGATGAAGACGATGATGAAATCGGCATGTTCCGCGCCCGAGATGAAATGCTTGGTGCCGTTCACCACCCAATCGCCGCCGTCACGCACGGCGGAACATTTCATGCCCCGCACATCCGAACCCGCGCCCGGTTCGGTCATCGCCAGCGCATCCATCTTCTCGCCGCGCACGGCGGGCATCAGATAGCGTTCGACCTGATCGCCCTGACAGGCCATCAGGATGTTCTGCGGCCGCCCGAAGAAATGGGTCAGTGCCATCGACCCGCGCCCCAACTCGCGCTCGACCAGCGCGAATTCCAGGTGGTTCAACCCGGCGCAGCCCACGCTTTCGGGGAAATTGCAGGCGTAGAATCCCAGCTCGATCGTCTTGCGCTTGATCTCGTCGGCGATCTCTTTCGGCACCTCGCCGGTGCGTTCGACGAGCTCTTCATGGGGATAGATTTCTTTTTCCACAAAGCTGCGGACGGTCGAGACGATCATCTCCTGCTCGTCGGTCAGGCCATATTGCATCGCGGGTCTCCGGTTTCTGGGCGTGCGATAATCCTGACGCGGCTTGCCGCCACAATGATGCAGAACTAGACTTCAATCATGCAGAAATGGACCAAATCACCCGCCGCACCGCAGCGATTCGGGGTGCTGCTGTTCGACGGGTTCTCGAACCATTGCCTGGCCAACACGGTCGAGCCATTGCGCGCGGCCAACACGTTGTCGGGGCAGCGACTGTATGACTGGCAATTCCTGTCACTGGATCCGAGGCCGGTCACGTCATCCTCAGGGTTGCAGGTGGCGCCCCATGCGGCGCTGACGGATGCGGATGGGGATATACTGCTGGTGATGCCCTCCTACGGGTTTCAGGCACATGGTGGTTGGCGCACCCAGGCGGGGTTGCGTGCGGCAAAGCGGCGCTTTCGAACCCTCGCCGGGCTGGACACCGGCAGTTGGCTGCTGGCCCAGGCCGGATTGCTGAACGGCTACCGCGCCACGATCCATTGGGAGGAGCTGACCGCGTTCACCGAGCGTTTCCCCGAAGTCCAGGCCTGCCGCGAGCGCTATGTCATCGACGGTGACCGCATCACCTGCTCGGGCGCAATGGCCGCATTTGATCTGGTGATGCACCTGATCGGGCAGGATCACGGTCAGGCGCTGGCACTGGAAGTCGCGCAGCTTTTCATGACGCGCGACTCTGCCCGGTCACATTCCGGCGGCGCAGGCTCGGCCAGCTCGCATGTCAACAAGGCGCTGGCGCTGATGCAGGAAAATCTCGAGACCCCTCTGACGATCCCCGAGATCGCCCGGCGCGTGGGACGGTCGCAAAAAGCGCTGGAATCCCGGATGCGGGCGGACCTGGGGGCCGGGCCGGCCAAGGTCTATCGTCGGATGCGTCTGAATCTTGCGCGCAAGCTGGCCGCGGAAACCGACCTGAGTATCGCCGAGATCGCTCTGCGCGCGGGCTATGAGGATCCCAGCGCGCTGACCCGTGCCTTTCGGGCCGAGTTCGGTCTCAGTCCGCGTGCCCTGCGCAGCCGGGCCCGCTAGGTATACATCTGTTTCTTGTAGGCCCGCGTCCGCGTCGTCGCCTCGGCCGACCCGTCGTGGTATGTGCCGAACCACTTGTCGAACGGAATCTCGGACGTGCCGTAGTTGCACTCGAAATACCGGTGGTGCAGCTGGTGAAAGAAATCGCCGGCCCGTGCGGCGTCCGTATCCCCTGCTTTCAGCTTCTCGAACCCCGAATGGGACAGGACCGGGCTGATCTGCTGGAAATAGACATGGAAGAGCAGATGCAACGGGTTTGAGGCCACGATCAGGTGGATGAAATAGGTCGTGAAATACAGCAGGTTCTCGTACCAGTGGTTCGAGATGCCCGACCACGGCCCAACATTGACGTTGCGGTGATGTACCGCGTGCACATGCTTGTACAGTTTCGGATGATGCTCCAGCCGGTGCACCCAATAGAAATGCAGACCTGACCACATCGGGATGAACAGCATCCAGACCACGCACCAGACCGGCGCGCTGGTCCATGTGACCGTTGGCGCATACCCGTTGGCCATCGCCCAGTAGATCACCCATTGATAAACCGTCGCCACCGTCATGGCGCTGCCCAGCGTCCACCAGATGTTGTCCCAGACCTGATTGCGGAAGGTAAAGGTCCCGTTGTCGCGGGTCAGGTCGCGGCGATCGAACTTTTTGTACATACCCTGCCCCTTGCGCATGTACAGCCACCAGTGCAGCCCGCCCGCGACAAGGATCTGAGGCACCATGTTCAGCAGCCAGACGCGGAACATCCAACCCGGCGCAAAGCTTTGCATCGCATCGAGCGGCGGCAGGAACAACACATAAGCCGCCAGCGCCAGCACCAGGCACAGGGTCAGCGCGGTGATCTGCAACCATGCACCGCTGTACCATTTCCCAACCGCCATCGGTCTGGGCGGCCAGCTGAACAAAGGGTTCAACGCCACAGGGTCAGACGGCCGATAGTGCCAGCGGGCGGCTTCGGGATCATGCGAGGCATCGGTCATGACAAAACCCTCTAGGTGGCGTAGTCCGAGCCTTCGGAGTCCAGAACGGCCTTGATCTCGCGCAGATGCGCAGCGGCCTGATCGGGATAGTCGTCCAGCTCCTGCGCGGTCTTTTCGGCGATCTCGTCCGAAAGCACCCGCAACGGCCGGCCCGTCTGAAGGGCGCGTACATAGGTCTCGGCGGCGCGCTCGAAATAATAGAGTCTGTTAAAGGCATCCGCTGCATTGTTGCCAATCACCAGCACACCGTGGTTGCCCATGATCATGACCTTCTTTTTCGGGTCTTGCAGCATTGTCGCGCAACGCTCACCCTCGCTTTCAAAGGCCAAACCGCCGAATTCGTCATCAATGACATAGCGGTTGAAAAAGGTTGCGGTGTTCTGGTCGATCGGCGGCAGGTTGCTGTCGGCCAAGGAGGCCAGGACGGTGGCAAAAATCGAATGCACATGCATCACGCAACGCGCATGCGGGCATCTCCGGTGAATCGATCCATGCAGACCCCATGCGGTCGGGTCCGGTGCTCCGGGCTTGTTCATCGTGTCGGGATCGTTGGCATCCAGCAGCAGAAGGTCCGAGGCGCGGATGCGCGCGAAATGCATCTGGTTCGGGTTCATCAGGAACTGCGTGCCATCCTCGTTCACGGCAAGGCTGAAGTGATTGGCGACCGCTTCGTGCATGTTCGACCGCTCGGTCCAGCGGAAGGCGGCGGCCATGTCCACGCGCTCCTGCCAATGGTCGATATTCGGCTTCAGATTGGTGACGCTCATCCGGGGGCTCCATTCGGCTTGGGCAGAGGGCTGATACAAACCGTGCCGGGCCGTGGAGCAATTGACCAACGAAAAAATTGGCGCTTTGGCATTAGCTGAGCTTATGATTGAATTATGAAGCCCCGGACTCCCCTTCCCCCGCTTGGCTGGCTGCGCACCTTCGAGGCCGCGGCCCGCCACCTATCTTTCACCGGCGCGGCGCGCGATCTGAACATGACGCAAAGCGCCGTCAGCCAGCAGATCAAATCGCTCGAGGGCTATCTGGGTCAGCCTCTGTTTCACCGCCGCCCCCGCGCATTGGAACTAACTGAGGCCGGAATCACCTATCTGCCCGTGGTGCGCGAGGCGTTCCGGACGCTGGTGCGTGGCACCCAGGCCGTGACCGGGCAGCAGGAAAATACTGTTCAGGTGCAGTGCAACATCACCTTCTCGGTCAACTGGCTGGCCCCCCGCCTGCCCGCCTTCCGCGCGCTGCACCCCGATGTCCACCTGAACATCTTCACCGAGTTGTGGGAGCCGCGCGAAATGGCCGAAGGCGCGGCGGTGGAAATCCGCTATTCCCTGCGCCCGGCCGACACGGTCCGAACCGAGCTTTTGCGCAGCGAGCACTACTACCCCGTCTGCGCCCCCGACTATCCGGTCACACTGGAAAACCTTCAGCAGCAACCGTTGTACGACTGTTCGAATCTTCTGTCGAACTGGGCCAGCTGGGCCGAAGATCAGGATCTAACATGGGAGAATCCGCCGATTACCTATGCCACGACCTATATGGTCGGCCTGTCCGTCGCGATGGCCGGGGGCGGGCTGTGCCTGGCCCATGATACCATCGCAAAGCGCTTGTTGGACGAAGGCCACCTGATCGCGCCCTTCGCGCATCGCGCACACATGCCCGAAGCCTATTACCTGCTGCTGTCGCCCCAGGCCGAGGAGACCCCGGGTGCCGTGGCCTTTGCCGAGTGGATCAGGGCGGAGATCGCGGCCGAGCAACACCGCGCCTGACTTTCAGCCGTCCTTGGGGCGGCTGGCGACCCAGGCATAGCCGTTCTCGCACAGGATATAGGTCTCGCGCAGGCCATGGGGCTTGTCGGTCGGCTCCTGCAGGACGACCGCCCCAGCGGACCTGGCGCGCTCCGCCGCCTCGTCCGGGTCGGTGTCGTATAGGTGAATCTCGATCCCGCCACCGCGCGGGGGCGTTTCAGGAACCAGCCCCAGCAGCGGGTTGGAATGATAGGTGCCGTCCGAATGCAGCTGAAACACCTGATCGCCATAGGTGACGATGGCAAAACCCGCCGTCACCTGATGGGATTTCAGGCCAAAAACAGTCTCCAAAAAAGCGCATTCCGCCCGCACGTCGCGCACCAGCAGGTTCAGCCCGATCCCGCGCAGGCTGCGGCCGAAACTGTCCGCATCTATGGTTTCGTAATCCATGTCGCTACCAGACCCCGCATCGCAGCGCGGATCAAGCATTTGCTGCCCCGCGCCCGGTCGGATGACGGTTTCATGAAGGTGGCACGGCAGGGGTTGCACCTTCCGATGCATTCGGGAAAGTTGTGCCATGGAATACGCACCCTTCCCCTCTTGGCCCGACGTCGCCCCCCGCCTGATCGCCGTTGCCGCTGGCCGCGAAGCCGCCGACATGGTCATTCGCGGCGGGATCTGGATCAACGTGCACAGCCGCGAGGCGCTGCCCGATCACTCCATCGCCATCGCCGCCGGACGCGTGGCCTATGTCGGCCCCGACGCCAGCCATTGCATCGGCCCCGACACCCAGATCATCGAGGCTAAGGGCCGCTACATGATCCCCGGGCTGTGCGACGCGCATATGCATATCGAATCCGGCATGCTGACCCCGGCAGAGTTCGCCCGCGCGGTGATTCCGCATGGCACCACCTCGATGTTCACCGACCCGCATGAGATCGCCAACGTGCTGGGGCTGGACGGCGTGCGGATGATGCATGACGAGGCGCTGATGCAGCCGGTCAACATCTTCACCCAGATGCCGTCCTGCGCGCCCTCGGCGCCCGGGCTGGAAACCACGGGCTACGAGATCACCGCCGAAGACGTGGCCGAGGCGATGACCTGGCCCGGCATCATCGGGCTGGGCGAGATGATGAACTTTCCCGGTGTGATCAACGCCGACCCCAAGATGCTGGCCGAAATCGCCGCCACCCAGCGCGCGGGAAAGACGGTGGGCGGACACTATGCCTCGCCCGATCTGGGGCCTGATTTTGCCGCCTATGTCGCCGGCGGCCCGGCGGATGACCACGAGGGCACCTGCGAGGCCGACGCCATTGCCCGCGTGCGGCAGGGGATGCGGTCGATGATGCGGCTGGGCTCGGCCTGGTATGACGTGGAAAGCCAGATCACCGCCGTCACCGAAAAGGGGCTGGACCCGCGCAACTTCATCCTGTGCACCGATGACTGCCACTCGGGCACGCTGGTGAACGAGGGTCACATGAACCGCGTCGTCCGCCATGCCATCGCCTGTGGCTGCGACCCGCTGATCGCCCTGCAGATGGCCACGATCAACACCGCCACCCATTTCGGGCTTGAGCGCGAGATCGGCTCGATCACGCCGGGCCGCCGGGCGGACGTGATCCTCAGTTCGAACCTGACTGAACTGCCGATCGAGATGGCCATCGCCCGCGGACAGGTGGTGGCCGAGAACGGCGCGATCACGGTGGATTGCCCGCATTTCCACTGGCCTGACCGGGCACGCAACACGGTGCATCTGGGCCATGCCCTGACCGCCGCCGATTTCGAGATCTCCGCGCCCGAAGGCGCCAATCGCGTGCGTGCAAACGTGATCGGCGTGGTCGAGAACCAGGCCCCCACCCAGGCGCTGAAGGCCGAGTTGCCCATTATCGGCGGGCTGGTCGAAGGCGAAGGCGATGTCTGCCAGATTGCGCTGGTCGAGCGGCACCGCGCCACGGGCGGCGTGACCAACGCCTTTGTTTCGGGCTTTGGCTATCAGGGCCGGATGGCCATGGCCTCGACCGTGGCGCATGACAGCCACCACATCATCGTGGTCGGCACCGACCGCGATCAGATGGCGTTGGCCGCCAATCGCCTTGCCGAAGTAGGCGGCGGCATCACCATCTTCCGTGATGGCGAAGAGCTGGCGCTGGTCGAACTGCCCATCGCAGGCCTGATGTCCGACAGCCCGGCCGCGGACGTCGCGGCCAAGGCGCAGAAGATGGTCGAGGCGATGCAGGCCTGCGGCTGTCAGTTGAACAACGCCTATATGCAGCACTCGCTGCTGGCCCTTGTCGTCATCCCCGAACTGCGGATATCCGATCTGGGACTGGTGGATGTCCGAACATTCGAAAAAATTGACCTTCTGGAACCCCTCGCATGACAAAAATAACAACTCCCGACCCACGGGACCCCGAGATTTTCACCGATGCCGCCGCAGCCGTTGCCCGGCTGGAAGAGCTGTATAACGAGTCCACCGCCTTTCTGTGCGAAAGCTTTGCCGAGGCGATGGAAAGCGGCGCGCCCAAGGTCCGGTACAGAGCCTATTACCCGGAAATCCGTATCCGTACGGCGTCCTACGCGCATGTGGACAGCCGCCTGAGCTTTGGTCACGTGTCCGAGCCGGGGGTTCATGCCACCACGGTGACCCGGCCGGATCTGTTCCGGTCCTACCTCACGCAACAGATCGCGCTGCTGATCAAGAATCACAACCAGCCGGTGACCATCGGCCCCTCGACCACGCCGATGCCGGTGCATTTCGCCGTGGCCGGCAACCCCGATCTGGTGGTGCCGCATCAGGGAGCGGCCGGGTTCACCCTGCGCGACGTGTTCGACGTGCCCGACCTGACCACCACCAATGACGACATCGTCAACGGTGTGCACGAACCGCAGGATGGCGTCGGCCCGCTGGCCTTGTTCACCGCGCAGCGCATCGACTATTCGCTGGCCCGGCTAGCCCACTATACCGCCACCGATCCGGACCATTTCCAGAACCACGTTCTGTTCACCAACTACCAGTTCTATGTCTCGGAATTCGAGAACTACGCCCGCGCGCAACTGGCCGACCCGAACAGCGGCTATACCAGTTTCGTCTCGACCGGGAATGTCGAGATCACCGACCCCGACGCGCCGCTGGAACAGCCGCTGAAACTGCCGCAAATGCCGACCTATCACCTGAAACGCGCCGACGGGTCGGGGATCACGCTGGTCAATATCGGCGTCGGGCCATCGAACGCCAAAACCGCCACCGACCACATCGCGGTGCTGCGACCACACGCCTGGCTGATGGTCGGCCACTGTGCGGGGCTGCGCAACACGCAGGCTCTGGGGGATTTCGTGCTGGCCCATGCCTATCTGCGCGAAGACAAGGTGCTGGACGACGATCTGCCCGTCTGGGTGCCGATCCCGCCGCTGGCCGAAGTTCAGGTCGCGCTGGAACGCGCCGTAGCCGAAGTGACCGAGCTGGAAGGCTATGAGCTGAAGCGGATCATGCGCACCGGCACGGTGGCTTCGGTCGACAACCGTAACTGGGAACTGCGCGACCAATCCGGCCCGGTGCAACGGCTGAGCCAGTCGCGCGCGATCGCGCTGGACATGGAAAGCGCCACGATCGCCGCAAACGGCTATCGCTTCCGCGTGCCCTACGGCACTTTGCTGTGCGTGTCCGACAAGCCCCTGCATGGAGAATTGAAGTTGCCCGGCATGGCGTCCGAGTTCTATACAACCCAGGTCAGCCGCCATCTGGCGATCGGAATCCGCGCGATGGAACACCTGCGAGGCATGCCGCTGGAACGTTTGCACAGCCGGAAATTGCGCTCGTTCGACGAAACGGCCTTCCTCTGACGCAAAAAAGCAACGAAATCCCCATATTTTTTGGGGTTTCGGTGCTACTATTCGTTGTGTTCGCCCACAATATCCCGTTACAGTTACGCGGTGAGGCCCAATAGATCGGGCACGTTAAGGAGACCAAGAAATGGCAAAGCCTATGACGAAGACTCAGCTGGTTGCTGCTCTCGCTGAGGAAATGGGAACCGACAAGAAATCCGCGAACGCGGCGCTGGAGGCGATCACTGGCCTGATCACCCGCGAAGTTTCGGCCGGTGGCGCTGTGACCCTGCCGGGCGTCGGCAAGATCTACTGCCGCGAGCGCCCCGAGCGTCAGGTTCGCAACCCGGCCACTGGTGAGACCTTCACCAAAGAAGCCGACAAGGTTGTGAAGATGACCATCGCCAAGGCCCTGAAGGACAGCGTCAACAGCTGATCCGCGCCTTAGGGAAAACGATCAAGGGCCGCGATTTCGCGGCCCTTTTTCTATGGTGTTTGTTTACCGGGCCTGTTGGACCAGACCCGGTGTTGTCGTTGGCCGAGGTCAGTGAACAGTCTCGACCTTGTGGAAATCCAGATCCCGATCTTCGGGCATCGAGTCGATGCTCATCACCTCTTTGCGCTTGGCGATCAGGATATAGACCACGCAGGCGAGGTAGAGGCCAACCACAACGGCGCCGATCCACTGAATCTGCAGCCACTGACTCTGGAACAGAAGCGTCAGCACAAACAGAAGCACCACATTGCCGGCAACATAGGCCGTCTTACCGAAGCGTTCGACCGTCATGTTCAGGTTGTCGGTATAGAGCCTGATCAGCGAGTCCAGTGAGTTAATCACGAAGGTCACGCCGACGATCACCATCGCGATGTTGGTGATGCCTGCGGTGCTGATGCCGTTCAGGTGATAGTAGTAAAGCACGCTGAACCAGATCGCCAAGGGGATCGACGGAAAGATCAGCAGCGCCGCCAGCAATTGCCAGGTGGTCAGCCCTCCGACAAAGCGCGAGGTGAACTGACCGATCATGATCGACCAGGCAAACCACCAGAACAGGTAGAAGGCGTGATAGTCGGACAGAGGCAGTACGAACTTGTGGATATTGGCGAAATACGCCCCGATATTGCTGCTGGTTTCCACGAAACCCGCAACGCCCATACCGGCCGCGGCCCACATGCCAACGATCAGCGCCAGAAACAGAAACGTCGAGCCGACGGAAAGAATCCGCACGTATTTCAGGTCAGTCGAGGAATAGGCCGCGGCCAGAATGACGACAAACACGATGATGTAAAACGTGGTCACTACAGACTCGCCATCACCAACTTCGGGCAGGTATCCGGGCAGGTAGATCAGGAACAGGCTGGCGGTGAAAGCGCAGGTCCCGATGATCACCACATTGTTGATCAGCTTGACCACCGGGATTTCAAAGAACTGTACTCGGGGCTCGATGACGCAGAAATAGAAGGCCGTCAGGAAATAGAAGGCCCAGATCAGGAAACCCCAGAACCCGAACTCGATCGCCAGCGGGTTAGCGAACGCATAGGCCGGATCTTCGGCATAGCCTCCGAATTCGGTGAGCGGGAACATGATCAGCCCGACATCCAGGCCGGATGTGAACAGGATCGCGATGAAAGTGAACAGATGTACAGGTGTCACGCCCACGCACCGCAGGTTCCACCATTTCACGACGAAGAACGCTACCAGCCCAAGAGCAAGCAGGACCCCGAATGACAGGATGTATTCCAATAGCACCGACAAACCTCCCTTTAGATGTCAGATCACCGAGCGGATATCTTTAATTGGCTAGTCAATCAATAAAACCGGCACCCACGGAAAACTTGCGCGCTCCATGTGTCTTTTTTGACGCTCGGGCGCTTGTGGCCCGAGAGAAAATCGGAAACAGTCGCCGCATATTCAAACAGGAGCGGTCATGGATCTGCGCGCCATCGCCATGGGGCTGGCCTTTGCCTTCATCTGGTCGTCGGCCTTTACCTCGGCGCGGATCATCGTCGCGGATGCTTCGCCGCTGTTTTCACTGGCGGTTCGCTTCCTGATTTCCGGCATCCTGGGTGTCGCAATCGCCCGGGCCATGGGCCAGAGCTGGCACCTGACGCGGTCGCAATGGCATGCGACCATCCTGTTCGGAATCTGCCAGAATGCCCTTTATTTGGGTCTGAATTTCTATGCGATGCAAACGGTCGAAGCCTCGGTAGCGGCGATCATCGCCTCGACCATGCCACTCTTGGTGGCGCTGGCCGGTTGGCTGCTGTTCGGGGAACGGTTGCGTCCGCTGGGTGTTCTGGGTCTGCTGGCCGGGTTCGCTGGCGTGGCCCTGATCATGAGCAGCCGGATCAGCGCTGGGATCGACCTGTTTGGCGTTGCCCTCTGCGGGCTGGGCGCGCTGGCGCTGACCTTCGCCACGCTGGCCGTGCGCGGGGCGACCTCGGGCGGGAATTTCATGATGGTCGTCGGCCTGCAGATGTTTGTCGGCTCGGCGGTTCTGTTCGTCGCCGCCCCGTTGTTCGAGACGATCTATGTCCGTCCAACCTGGCCGCTGGCGCTGGCCTTCACCTACACGACCCTGTTCCCCGGCCTGCTGGCCACGCTGATCTGGTTCCTGCTGCTCAACCGGATCGGACCGATCCGCGCGGCGACATTCCATTTCCTCAACCCGGTGTTCGGGGTCGCGATCGCCGCGGTTCTGCTGGGTGAACGGTTGGGCGCAATGGACGCCGTTGGTGTTGCGGTCACCACGCTGGGCATTCTGGCCGTGCAGTTGTCACGCCAGCCGGTTCAGCGCAGCAGCGCCTCGACCTGACGGCGCAGCTTGCGTGAGTCCGGCCGGGTCGTCGACCCAAAGGTCGCCACGACCTCGCCATCGGGGCTCAGCAGGATCTTGTTGAAATTCCAGCCCGGCACAAACCCGGTTTCGGCCGCGACCGCCTTGTAGAACGGGTGCGCCTGCGGACCGGTGACGGGGGTGATGTCGGTCATGGGCAGGGTCAGGTCATAGTTCAACTCGCAGAACTCCTTGACCTCGCTGGCGGTTTCCAGTTCCTGGTTGAAGGAATCCGATGGGACCGACAAAACCACCAAACCCTTGGGCCCATAAGTGTCCTGCAGCTTTTGCAGCCCGGCATACTGCCCGGTAAACCCGCATTGCGAGGCCGTGTTGACCACCAGAACCGGCTGGCCGCGCCAGTCCGACAGCGACAGCGTGCCGCCATCGATCGAAGGGAACTCTCCGGACACGGGCGCGGCCTGCACCGTTCGACCGATCAACAACAGGGCAGACAACAGCAACATTCTGAACATGGCGTGACCTCCTCTTTGATATTGATACGCTCGAAGCACGGCGGCAGATCACCCGCACGATCGCGCGAGCCGGATGAAACAGGGCTTTGCTTTTGTCGCGGCGCACCCCAAATATCTCGGCAACGTATGCAATGCCGGAGGACCCATGCCCAAATATACCAAAGATCCATCGGTTGTGGCGGCCCTGTCGCCCGAGGAATTCCACGTTACCCAGCGCAACGGGACCGAACGCCCCGGCACCGGAAAACACCTGAACAACAAGGAACCCGGCATCTACGTGGATATCGTATCGGGCGAGCCGCTGTTCGCCTCGACCCACAAATACGAGTCGGGCTGCGGCTGGCCCAGTTTCACCAAACCCATCGTGCATGACCACGTCACCGAGCTTGAGGACCGCTCGCTGGGCATGATCCGGACCGAGGTCCGCTCGAAACACGGCGACAGCCACCTGGGCCATGTGTTTCCCGATGGTCCGCTGGATCAGGGTGGGCTACGCTATTGCATCAACTCCGCCGCGCTGAGGTTCATCCATCGTGACGACATGGAGGCCGAGGGCTATGGCGAATACCTCGATCAAGTGGAGGACCCGAAATGACCGAACACCGCGCCGTTCTGGCCGGAGGCTGCTTCTGGGGCATGCAGGACCTGATCCGCAAGCTGCCCGGCGTTCTGCGCACCCGCGTCGGATATACCGGCGGCGACGTGCCCAACGCGACCTATCGCAACCACGGCACCCATGCCGAAGGGATCGAGATCTGGTTCGACCCCGCGCAGATCACCTATCGCGATCTGCTCGAGTTCTTCTTCCAGATCCACGACCCGACCACCGTGAACCGCCAGGGCAATGACATTGGGATGAGCTATCGCTCGGCCATCTACTACTGCGACGAAACGCAGAAACAGATCGCGCTGGACACGATCGCCGATGTGGATGCCAGCGGGTTGTGGCCCGGCAAGGTCGTGACCGAGGTCGAACCCGCGGGCGATTTCTGGGAGGCCGAGCCCGAGCATCAGGACTACCTTCAGCGTATCCCCAACGGCTATACCTGCCACTTCTCGCGCCCGGACTGGGTTCTGCCCAAACGCAGCAGCGCTGCCGAATAAAGGTCAGCCGACGGCCACCCGCGGGCGGCCGCTGGCTTCGACGGTCAGCATCGCCTCGACGAAGACATCCTTGCCCTCGATCCGGGCGGTGCGGATGTCGCGGTTGACGATCACGCGGATATCCTCGGCCCCGGCCTCGCGCACGGCGCTTTCGGTCTCGCGCCGCAGTTCGGCCTCCAGCAGGGCCAGCGCGGGTTCGGGTGTGGGGAAATCCTGCGGACCTTCATTCAGATGCACGCGGTACCGGCCTTCGGACGGAGCGGTCACCGTGCCCGCCCGCCGCATGGTCAACCGCCCCACGACGGCCCCGATCGCGTTGGCCACCCCGGCATGGTCGGGCAGCACCATGGTACAGCGCAGACGCTCACCGACCGCCGGGTAATAGCTCGGCGCCGAGGCACCCAGCCCGACCACATCCACGTTCAGCCTCGTATCCAACGCCAGCAGACCGCGATGCCCGCGCAAGCCCCGCCGTGTCAGCACATGGCGCGCCAGATCCTCGGGCGGCAGGCCGAACGCCTCGGCTTCTTCCGCAAAAGCAGTCTCTAACAAGGTCAAAACGGTCTGTTCGGTCAACTGATCCACGATCATCCCGGCCAGTTCATCGGCCGAGCCCGCGAGCCGGTCGCCCGACCCCACACGCCGACGCGCAATCAACTCCAGCGCCTTGCGCGCGGCATCGGCATCCCAATCGGACAGGCGCCCCAGAACGTGGCTGGCATCCGACGGCGTCACCCCCGAGACCTGAACGATCCCGCGGTCCACCAGCCGGGTCAGAGCGCCGTTTTCCATCCGCGTGCGCAACAGGGTGCTCAGGGGCAGAACCTTGTCCCCCAGCCGCTCCAGCAGCCCCGCCTCGCGCGGGCCCAGACCCTCGGCGTGGATGCCGGGCACGCGGCGGGCGAAACGGGTGTCGTGCTCGCCCACCGTGGTCGCGCGCAACTGCTCGTCCAGCGCGGCATGGACCACCTCGGGCGCCTCAGCCGCGATCAGCGACACCGGCAGCACCCGGCGCGGACCCAGGAACACGCCGCCGCGCAGGCCCTCGGTTACCACATGCACCTGGCTGTCACCGCCCAGACCATGCGTGCGCATCGCCACCGCCTCGACCATGGTGCGAAACCCGCCGACCCGGGCGCCCACCGGGTCGACCGCCGGTTTGCCATCGCGGATCAGCGCCACATCGGTCGTCGTCCCTCCGATATCCGACACCAGCGCGTCCTGAACTCCGGTCAGCCAGCGCGCGCCCACGATCGAGGCCGCCGGACCGCTAAGAATGGTTTCGATCGGCCGTTCCCGCGCCTGCTCGGCGCTCATCAAGGCGCCATCGCCTCGCACCACCATCATCGGCGCGTCGATGCCCAGCTCGAGCAATACATCCTGCGCCCGGCCGATCAGGCGGTCGATCATTCCGATCAGACGTGCGTTCAGCACCGCCGTCACCGCACGTTTCGGCCCGTTCAGCTTGGCGGACAACTGATGCGAGCAGGTCACTGGCGCGCCGGTCTTCTCGGTGATGATTCGCGCGACCTCAAGCTCGTGCGCGGGGTTGCGGGTGGCGAACTGGGCCGCAACCGCGAACCCGGAAATCCCGGACTGCTGGTCCAGAAATTCGCGCAACGCCCCTGTATCCAACGGCGCGGCCTCGGCCCCGGCATGGCTGTGCCCACCCGCGATCACCAGCGCCGGGTCACCCTTCAGCGCATCGCGCAGCCCGTGCCTGTCCAGATCGCCGTCGCGAAACCCGACATAGATCAGCGCAACGCGCCCGCCCTGCCCCTCGACCAGCGCGTTCGTGGCCAGCGTCGTCGACAGCGACGCCATCGAGATCTGAACGGGCGCGACCTGCGCCTGGTCCAGCACCGCCCGGATCGCCCGCCCGACGCCGATCGCCAGATCCTCGCGTGTGGTCAGGGACTTGGCCGAGGCGATCACCTCTTCCTCGTCCCGGATCAGCACCGCATCGGTGTAGGTTCCACCGGTATCCACGCCCAAAGCCAACGCCATCGGGATCTCCATCCTGTTCGCAGTCACGGGTGTAGCGGTTTGAACCGACGCGTCCAGCCTGTTTGCGGCATTCACGACAGTTGTTCGACCGCCCAGCGCGCCGCGTCGGCCACCGTGGGGTCGGCATCCCCGATCAACGCCTGCGCGACCGGAATCAACTCCGACGACCCGGAATTGCCGATGGCATACAGAACGTTTCGCACGAACCGGTCGCGCCCGATCCGCTTGATCGGAGAACCCGAGAATCTGGCCCGGAACGCCGCATCGTCCAACCCGGCCAGTTCCGCCAACGGCGGCGCCATCAGGTCTTGGCGCGCGGCATATCGGATGTCACTGGCCGCCACCGCGAACTTGTTCCACGGACAGGCGGCCAGGCAATCATCACAGCCATAGATCCGGTTGCCCAGCTTGCCGCGCAACTCCTGATCCACCGACCCCTTGTGCTCGATGGTCAGATAGGAAATGCAGCGCCGCGCATCCAGTTGATAGGGCGCCGGAAAGGCATCCGTCGGACAGGCATCCAGACAGGCCCGACACGACCCGCAATGATCCACTTCCGGCGGGTCCGTCGGCAGGTCCAAAGTGGTGAAAACAGACCCTAAAAAGGACCAATTGCCCCACTCCCGGCTGACCAGATTGGTGTGTTTGCCCTGCCAGCCCAACCCGGCCGCATGGCCCAGTGCTTTCTCGGGCACCGGCGCGGTGTCGACGAACACCTTCACCTCGCCCCCGGCTTCGGCAATCAGCCACCGGGCCAGCCGCTTCAGCCGCTTTTTGACCAGATCATGGTAGTCTTTGTTCTGCGCATAGACCGAGATCGCCCCGCGATCGGGTCGGCCCAGAACCTCGGTCGGATCATGATCCGGCGTGTAACTCTCGGCCAGCATGATGACCGAGCGCGCCTCAGGCCACAGCTCCGCCGGATCCCCCCGCCAATGGGCCCGCTCGGCCATCCAGCCCATCTGCCCGTGATAACCGGCCGCCAGAAAGGCGGCCAACCGCGCAGGCACTTCCGGCACGTCCCAGGGTCGGCAGATCCGGCACGACACGAACCCCTCGGCCCGGGCCTGCGACACCAACCTGTCCTTCAA
Source organism: Ruegeria sp. CG8 (assembly GCF_056537165.1). Lineage (NCBI taxonomy): Bacteria > Pseudomonadati > Pseudomonadota > Alphaproteobacteria > Rhodobacterales > Roseobacteraceae > Ruegeria > Ruegeria sp. CG8. Next base: position 29,712 of record NZ_JBQFRA010000003.1, read on the forward strand.
TGCCGTCGCGCTGTTCATCTGGCCCAAAATATCCTCGGGGGTGAATTGGCCCAATGGGCCAAGAGGGGGCAGACCGCCCCCTGCCCCAACCTATCAGAAATCCAGGTCGGCGTAATGGGCGGGCGGGCGGAAGCCCGGCACCTGATCCGCCAGAATCGACCGGAAGGCCGGGCGAGACTTGATCTTGGCGTACCAGTCCTTGACCACATGGCTGCGATTCCAGTCCACGTCCGAAATATAGTCCAACGCCGACAGATGCGCGGCAGCCGCAAAATCGGCCAATGTCATCTGATCCCCCGCCAGCCAGCGCCGCTGATCCAGCAGCCAGGCCATGTAATCCAAGTGGAACTTGATTGCCCGCGCGCCTTCCTTGACGTTCTTGCTGTCGGGATAGCCCTGACCGGTCACTTTTTTGTTCACCCGCTCGTACAGCAGCTTGGATGTCACCTCATGGTGGAATTTGTCATCAAACCAACTGACCAGACGGCGCACCTCGAACCGTGCTTCCGGATTTTTCGGCATCAATGCGGGTTCCGGCCGAGTCTCTTCGATGTATTCGCAGATCGCCGCGCTTTCTGACATCACCCGGCCATCCAGCCGCAGAACCGGGACCTTGGCCGCAGGGTTTCTGCGCAAGAAGTCCGGGGATTTTTCCCAGTACTTTTCCTCGACCAATTCGACTTCGATCTTCTTTTCCGCCAGGGACAGGCGGACTTTTCGACAAAAGGGGGACAGGGGAACGTGAAACAAACGCGCCATGTGGATCCATTCGAACCAATTGAGTACCGCTCAGCAATAGCCGCTGACGGGCAGAAGTTTCAATCCTCGAAGCAATCTGCGCGACCATCTGCGCGGATGGTGGCCGCTCCATCGCGGATCGCGGCCGCTCGTCTGCGGGTGTAAACCGACGGGTCCGTGACCGAACGGTTGCGCGGTGACGGAAGGATTGCCGCCAGACGCGCCGCCTGCACCGGGCTGAGCTGGGCGGAACTGACTCCAAAATTCTTGCGGGCGGCCGCCTCGATCCCAAACAGGCCCTCACCGGTCTCCGCCACGTTCAGATACACCTCGAGTATGCGCTTCTTGCTCCAGAAGATTTCGACGACCGGGGTCATGGAGGTCTCTAGCGCCTTGCGCACCCAACTGCGCCCCTGCCACAGAAAGACATTCTTGACCACCTGCTGAGAAATGGTCGATGCCCCGCGGTTGCCACCATCTTCAAGCGCATCGCGGATCGCGTTCACGTCAAAGCCCCAATGCAGGCAGAAATTCGCATCCTCGGCCGCAACGACCGACCGGGCCATGGCCGGAGACATATCCTCGATCGCGACCCATTCCCGGTCCACCTTGCCCAGGCGGCGCCACTCGGACCAGATCGTATGGGTGATCGGCGGGTTGACCACGGTGTAAAGCAAAACAAGCGCCACGAACGCCGCGGCCAGAGCACCGATGACACGCAGTACCCATCGCCGAATCCGAACGATGAGCGTTTCCGTTTTCCGAGACCGGGTTGCCTTTTTGGACTTACCGCGGGATTTGCGCGCTGCTTTCTTCGCCATGTTCCTGCTATACGCCGCAGCACCGGTATTTGGAACGGAATTATGACGCGATCAGCCGCCCTTCGCGCGGGCGCACCACCGGACGGGCGGTTTTCGGACCACCATCTTCCACCGCTGCCAACTGCGGGAACAGTCGCAACAGCTCGGCCTGGGTTTCCCGGTCAGACCGCGTAACGGCGTGGCCGGGATAGTAGCTTTCGCTTTTGGCGCCGTTGGCGATGACGATCTCGTGTTGGTCGAACAACAGGTGGAAATACTCGATCTCTCCACCTTCGACCCGCGTCACTGTCGTGCCGTTGACCAGGGAATGTGCGGCAACCAAAACCTCGGGGTGGCCGTAGAAATAAGCCGCGCGCCAATCGTCGATCAGCATCCGGTGCTGGGGCGAGAACAGAGTGTCACGGTCCAGTCCCAAAACCCCTTCGGCAAAGCGGATGGGGGCGGCGTTGCCCTCGGCCGCGACGGTGGTTCTGCCGACCCAGATCAGAGCCCGCGGGCCATTGTCGATCGTCGTGACCAAGTCACCGGCCTGCAGTTCCTCGACGCAGCGCAATCCGTCGGGTGTCTTTATCATTGTTCCGGCAGTAAAACACGGCGGCCCAAGCTCACCCGGAACCACCAGGGGACCTTCGGTATTGACGAAAGTCGTCGAGACAAGCGTTCCCTCTTGCAGCACCTGACCGTCCGTCGGGGTGAACACGCGGCTGCCATCAGCCAGATAGAAGGTGATTCCCGTGTAGGTGACGTTTCCCACACCGGACACGTTGATCGTCACCGTGTCGCCCGGCCAGGATCGGGTGACATCAATGCCGTTGACCGAGTCATTGTCGGAACTGTCGATGTCGCCATCGTCGTTCTGGTCGACCAGATTGTACTTCTCAACCGTCAGAAGGGTCCCCGTTGCCGGCGGGCTGGCCGGATCCATGGCAAAGAACTGGTCAAGATAGGTCGTGGGCATGCGACGACTCCCTGGCGAAATTGGTGGCAAGCGGAAGCATTGGCGAAATTTCCAAACTTTCCGTGTACAGGCCTAGCGACACGCAATGTTTTTTCAAGAAATCCGGAAACGGGAGGGCACAAAAGGAAAACCCCGCGTGTCTTTTCAAACACGCGGGGCAGGCTTCACAGGCGGTCTTACTCGGCCGGAACCGCCGCTGCCTCGTGGCTCAGCGGGTGGCTGAGTTTGTTCAGCATCTCCTTCGGGCAGACCTGCAGGAAGTTCGACAGCTCGACATCCCAGTGCTGCAGGATATCGGCGGCCTTGCGGCTGCCGGTCTCCGCGGCGTGGCGCTCGATCAGCGACTTCAGCTGCATCTCCCAATGCTCGACCGTTACGGGGCAGGTCACCAGGGTTTCCATGTTCATCAGCAGCTGCGCCTTGCCTTCGGGGTCGTACAGATAGGCCATGCCACCCGTCATCCCCGCGCCAAAGTTCGCACCGATGTCACCGAGGATCACCGCAACGCCGCCGGTCATGTACTCACACCCGTTCGAGCCGCAGCCCTCGACCACCACGGTGGCACCCGAGTTGCGCACGGCAAAGCGTTCCCCAGCACGGCCAGCCGCGAACAGGTACCCGTCGGTCGCGCCGTACAGGACCGTGTTGCCGATGATCGTATTCCGGTCGGCCTGCAGCGGGCTGACCTGCGGCGGACGCACGACGATGGTGCCGCCCGACAGGCCCTTGCCCACATAGTCGTTGGCGTCGCCCGACACTTCCAGCTTGAGCCCCGGCGCGGCGAAGGCGCCCAGCGACTGGCCGGCCGAGCCCTGCAGTTTCACATGCAGGTGGTCCGGCTGGAACGTGTTGCGCATGCCAAAGTTCTGCACGATGTGGCTGGACACGCGGGTGCCGACCGTCCGGTGCGTGTTCTGCACGGCATAAGACAGCTGCATCTTCTCGCCATCCTTCAGGAACCGCGCAGCGTCGCGCACGATTTCAGAGTCCAGCGTATCAGGCACCGCGTTGCGGGGCTTGTCACGGTCATAGACGATGTTTTGCGCGCCATCGACGGTGATCAGCAGCGGATTCAGGTCCAGATCGTCCAGATGCGCCGAACCGCGGCTGACCTGCGCCAGCAGATCCGCCCGACCGATGATTTCGTCGACCGACCGTGCGCCGAGGCTGGCCAGGATCTCGCGCACTTCTTGTGCGTAGAAGGTGATCAGGTTCACCACCTTGTCGGCATTGCCGGTGAACTTGGCGCGCAGGCTCTCGTCCTGCGTACAAACGCCCACCGGGCAGGTGTTCGACTGGCACTGGCGCACCATGATGCAGCCCATCGCGATCAGGGCGGCGGTGCCGATGCCGTATTCCTCGGCCCCCATCATCGCGGCCATGACGATATCGCGCCCGGTGCGCAACCCGCCATCGGTGCGCAGGGTCACCCGGTCGCGCAGGTTGTTCATCGCCAGAACCTGATGCGCCTCGGTCAGGCCCATTTCCCACGGCAGGCCGGCATATTTGATGCTGGTCGCGGGCGATGCCCCGGTGCCGCCATTGTGGCCCGAGATCAGGATGATGTCGGCCTTTGCCTTGGCCACCCCGGCGGCGATCGTGCCCACGCCCGAGGACGCCACCAGTTTCACCGTCACCTTGGCGCGCGGGTTGATCTGCTTGAGGTCATAGATCAGCTGCGCCAGATCCTCGATCGAGTAGATGTCGTGGTGCGGAGGCGGCGAGATCAGCGTCACGCCCTTGGTCGAGTGACGCAGGCGCGCGATCAGATCGGTGACCTTCATGCCGGGCAGCTGGCCGCCCTCGCCGGGCTTGGCACCCTGGGCCACCTTGATTTCCAGCTCTTCGCACTGGTTGAGGTATTCGGCGGTCACGCCGAACCGGCCCGAGGCCACCTGTTTGATCTTGGCCGAGGGGTTGTCGCCATTCGGCTCAGGCACGAAGTGAGCGGGATCTTCCCCACCTTCACCCGAGTCGGATTTCGCACCGATCCGGTTCATCGCCACGTTCAGCGTCTTGTGCGCCTCGGGGCTGAGCGCACCCAGCGACATGCCCGGGGTGACAAAGCGCTTGCGGATCGAAGTGATCGACTCGACCTCCTCGATCGGGATCGGCTTGCCCAGCGGTTTGAAATCCATCAGATCGCGCAGATGGATCGGCGGGTTGGCCTGCATCTTGGCCGAGTACTGCTTCCACAGCTCGTACGAGGCGCGGCTGCAGGCCATCTGCATCATGTGCATCGAGGTCGCTTCCCACGCATGGGTCTCACCCGATTTGCGGGCCTTGTAGAAGCCACCGATAGGCAGAACATCCAGGCCACTCTCCCAGCCTTTGGCGTGGATTCCTTCAGCCTTGGACTGAATGCCGGTGACGCCGATGCCGGAAATCCGGCTGGTCATGCCGGGGAAATATTCGGCCACCATGGCGCGGCTCAGGCCCACGGCTTCGAAATTCAGGCCGCCGCGATACGACGAGATCACCGAGATGCCCATCTTGGCCATGATCTTCAGCAGGCCCTGGTCGATCGCCTCGCGGTAACGCGCGACGTTTTCAGTCAGGCTGCCTTCCAGCAACCCGCGTTCGATCCGGTCGGCCAACGAATCCTCGGCCAGATAGGCGTTCACCACGGTCGCGCCACAGCCGATCAGCACCGCGAAATAATGCGGGTCGATGCATTCCGCCGAGCGCACGTTGAGCGAGCAGAAGGTCCGCAGGCCCTGACGGATCAAGTGCGAATGCACCGCGCTGGTGGCCAGGATCATCGGCATCGCCACTTTGCCGGGGCCGGAATACTGGTCGGTCAGCACCAGGTGACCCGCGCCCGAACGCACGGCCTCCTCCGCCTCGGCGCGGATGCGCGCCAGCGCGGCGCTTAGCGCGCCGGTGCCGGGTTCGAAGGTACAGTCGATTTCGGCCAGCGGCGCATCGAAATTCGCCACCAGTTCTTCCCACTGGGCGTTGCCGACAAAGGGGCTTTCCAGCACCACGATCTCGGTCTGGCTGCTGTCCTCATCCAGCACGTTCTTGAGGTTGCCGAACCGCGTCTTCAGCGACATCACGCGGTATTCGCGCAGGCTGTCGATGGGCGGGTTGGTCACCTGACTGAAGTTCTGGCGGAAGAAATGGCTGAGCGGTCGGTACTGTTTGGACAGAACCGCCGAGGGCGTGTCGTCGCCCATCGAGGCGATCGCTTCTTTGCCATCCTCGGCCATCGGTGCGAGGATCTGCTCCAGTTCCTCGACCGTGTAGCCCGCCGCGATCTGGCGCTTGCGCAGTTCCTCACCGGTGAACAGCGGCTTTTCGGCGACCTTCGCCAGCTTTTCGTCCAGATCGTTGATCTTGCTGACCCATTCGCCGAACGGCAGGGCCGCGGCCAGCTTGTCCTTGATCTGCTTGTCGCGGTACAGCTTGCCCTTCTTCATGTCGACGGCCAGCATCTGGCCCGGACCCAGCGCGCCTTTTTCCTTAACGCTGGCCTCGTCGATCGGGACCATGCCCGCCTCGGACCCGGCGATCACCAGACCGTCGCCGGTGACTACATAGCGCATCGGGCGCAGGCCGTTGCGGTCCAGCCCGGCGCAGACCCAGCGGCCATCCGTCATGGCCAGCGCGGCGGGGCCGTCCCAGGGCTCCATCACCGAGTTGCAGTAGGAATACATGTCGCGCCAGGCCTGCGGCAGTTCCACCGCCTGTTTCGACCAGCTTTCCGGCACCAGCATCGTCTTGGCCATCGGGGCCGAGCGGCCCGCGCGAACCAGAACCTCGAACACCGAATCCAGCGCCGCCGAATCCGACGACCCACCGGCGATGATCGGCTTGATGTCTTCGGCATAGTCGCCGAAGGTCGCCGAGGCCATGCGGATCTCGTGGCTTTTCATCCAGTTGATGTTGCCCTTCAGCGTGTTGATCTCGCCGTTATGCGCCAGCATCCGGAACGGCTGCGCCAGCCACCATTGCGGGAAGGTGTTGGTGGAATAGCGCTGATGATAGATGGCAAAGGCCGACTCGAAACGCTCGTCCATCAGGTCGGGGTAGAACACGGCGACCTGCTCGGCCAGCATCATGCCCTTGTAGATGATCGACCGGCAGCTGAGCGAGGCCAGGTACAAACTCGAAATCCCCGCGGCGGCGGCGGCTTTTTCGATCCGGCGGCGGATGACGTACAGCTCGCGCTCGAACGTGTCCTCGTCAACGCCCTTGGAATTCGAGATCAGGATCTGCTCGATCTCGGGCCGGGTCGCGTTGGCCTTTTCGCCTAGGCAGGTGACATCCACCGGCACGTGGCGCCAGCCATAAATGTAGTAACCCATCCGCAGAACTTCGGTTTCCACGATGGTCCGGCAGCGTTCCTGCGCGCCGAAATCGGTGCGCGGCAGGAACACCTGCCCCACGGCGATCAGCTCGTCCATCTTGGGCTCGTGCCCGGTGCGGCGGATCTGGTCATAGAAGAAAGGGGCCGGGATCTGCACATGGATGCCCGCGCCGTCGCCGGTCTTGCCGTCGGCATCCACCGCGCCGCGGTGCCAGATCGCCTTGAGCGCATTGATCCCGGCCTCGACCACCTTGCGGCTTTTTTTGCCGTCAACCGAAACCACCAGGCCGACCCCGCACGAGGAATGCTCTTCCTGCTCGGAATACAGGCCATTTTCGGCCATCCACTTGCGCTTGGCTTCCTCGGCCCGGACCCAATCGGCATCATATTTCGTCATTGGCTGTCTCCTTCTTCCGACGGGGCGTACATGGCCATGACCTCGGCTTCGGTCATTTGGCGGCGTTCACCTGCGAACGCGTAACCCTCGGGCTTCTTGTCGATGTAAAGTTCAAGTTTCAGCGTGTTGCCGGCCGCGTTGTCGAACAGGCCGGCCGCGATCTGTGTCTGGCCGTGCATCTCGCCCGGCAGGGTGATCCGGTACCACAGGGCCGAGCCGCATTCTTCGCAGAAGGCGCGTTCGGCCCAGTCGGACGAGGTGAAGGTCTTGACCGGCCCCAGCGCCGCATAGCCCGGCTGGGCCGGAAAGGTGACCAGAGCGCTGCTGGTCCAGCGGCGGCACATGTCGCAATGGCAGGCGCCCAGCGCGTCGCGGGCGGGGGTCGCGGTCACGGTGACGGCACCGCACATGCATTGGCCTTGCAATTCGGGCATCCTGTCCCTCCTGTCGCTGGGCTGCGGGGTCACTCGGCCGCAAGCGCGGCCTTGCCGTTGAACCGGTCAATGATGGCCTGGGCGCAGTCACGGCCGTCGCGGATCGCCCAGACCACCAGCGAGGCACCGCGCACGATGTCACCAATGGCATAGACGCCGTCCATCTCGGTCTCGCCAGTTTCGAACGCGGCCTTGATGGTGCCCCAGCGGGTCACGGGCAGGTCGGGCTGGCCGAACAGGGTGGGCAGGTCCTCAGGCTCGAAGCCCAGCGCCTTGATGACCAGATCGGCCTCTTCGACGTAATCCGCGCCTTCGATCACTTCGGGGGCCTGGCGGCCGGTGGCGTCGGGTTGGCCCAAGCGCATCTTCTGCACCATCACGCCGGTGACCCGCTCATCGCCCACGAACCCTTTGGGCGCGCTGAGCCATTCAAAGATCACGCCCTCTTCCTCGGCGTTCTGTGTTTCGCGCTGCGAGCCAGGCATGTTCGCCCGGTCGCGGCGATACAGGCATTTGACCGAGGTCGCGCCCTGGCGGATCGAGGTTCGGACGCAATCCATCGCAGTATCACCGCCACCGATCACGACCACCTTCTTGTCCTTGGCGTTCAGGCGGCCATCGTCGAACTCGGGAACCGCGTCACCAAAGCTTTTGCGGTTCGAGGCAGTCAGGAAATCGATCGCCTTTTCGATACCGGGCAGGCCACTGCCGGGCATGGACAGATCCCGCGACTTGTAGACGCCCGTCGCAATGATCACGGCGTCATGTTTGGCGCGGATATCGGCGAACTTGGCAGCGTCGACGTCACAGTTCAGTTCAAAAGTGACGCCGCCCTCGGCTAGCAGGTCGTTGCGGCGTTGAACCACGTCCTTTTCCAGCTTGAAGCCCGGAATGCCGTACATCAGCAGGCCGCCCGCGCGGTCATAGCGGTCATAGACCGTGACCTGGATCCCGGCCCGGCGCAGCATGTCCGCCGCCGCCAGACCACCGGGTCCGCCCCCGATGATGCCGACGCTTTCGGGGCGTTCGGCGGTTGGAGCGACAGGTTTGACCCAGCCTTCCTCCCACGCGGTGTCGGTGATGTATTTCTCGACCGCACCGATGGTGACAGTGCCATGGCCCGATTGCTCGATCACGCAGTTGCCTTCGCACAGTCGGTCCTGCGGGCATATACGTCCGCAGATCTCGGGGAAGGTATTGGTGGCCTGGCTGGTCTGATAGGCTTCTTCAAGTCGTCCGGTGGCGGTCAGGCGCAGCCAGTCCGGGATGTTGTTGTGCAGCGGGCAGTGCGACTGACAATACGGCACACCGCATTGGCTGCAACGGCTGGCCTGCTCGGCGGCTTTTTCGGCGGCGTATTCGGCATAGATTTCATGAAAGTCCGCTCTGCGATCGGTTGCGGCGCGCTTTTCAGGCATGTCACGATCGATCTGCACAAATTTCAGCATCGGTTGCTTGGCCACGGTCAGACTCCATGAATTGGCTTGGTCGGATTTCTTTATGCGAAGCCAATTCGGATGAAAAGTCAATTGTGCTGACCTAAATTGGAAAAAATCGGAAAGATCGATCTCTTTGGGCGACTTTCTGTTCATTTTTAGGACCACTTCGGACCTAAATCCTGACTTTCCTTTTGCTGATCGCGCTTATACGCCTTGAATGCAAAGAACACGGGCGCAAACACGGGCGGGCAGATGAGTCTTTTTCAGCTGATTCTGGTGGCGATCATCCAGGGGATCACAGAGTTTCTGCCGATTTCGTCATCAGGCCACCTGATCCTGCTGCCAAGCCTCACCGGAATGGAAGACCAGGGCCTGGCCATCGACGTCGCGGTGCATGTGGGCACATTGGGCGCGGTGGTTCTGTATTTCTGGAGCGACGTGAAACTGGCCCTTGCGGGCCTGCCACGTGCTTTGCGCGGGCGCATCGACACCCCACAGTCCCGACTGGCCCTGGCCCTGATCGTCGCCACCATCCCGACCGTTATCGTCGGCGCGATCCTGCACCTGACCGGCCTCAGCAGTGCGATGCGGTCCGTGGCGGTGATCGGGTGGACGATGCTGGGCTTCGGATTGCTGCTGTATTGGATGGACCAGAAGGGCCCCCAGACCAAAGAGGCCGCCGACTGGGGGCTGCATGACGCGATTATTTTGGGTCTGTGGCAGGTCCTGGCGCTGATTCCCGGCACCTCGCGGTCGGGGATCTGCATCACTGGCGCGCGGCACTTGGGGTATACCCGCGAGGACGGCGCGCGCATCGCGATGCTGATGTCGATCCCTACAATCATCGCCTCGGGCGCGCTGCTGTCGCTGGACGTGATCGGGCAGGCCAACGCTCAGCTGGCCAAGGACAGCGCCATTGCAGCCGTGTTCGCCTTTGTTTCGGCCCTGTTGGCGCTGAACCTGATGATGCGTCTGCTGCGTAGCGTCAGCTTCACGCCATATGTGATCTATCGCGTGATCCTGGGTACGATCCTGCTGATTGTCGCTTACAGCTGATCAGATGCGCAGGTTCCGGGCCGAGTTCTGGATGTCGTCGTACTGACCCGACGGGCGGAATTTCCACAGGTATTCCGGCAGAACCGATTCCAGCGAAGCAGGCTCGATCCCCAGATCGGCAAAACCCTTCGCTCCTTCGGACACCACATTGTCACGGCGCAGGTTCTTCAACTGGTCGCGGGTCAGAATGTTGTTCGGAAACAGCTGGAAGCTGATGAATTTCAGCATGTCCAGAACCCCGGCCATGATCCGCCCAACCCAGAACGGCAGACCGATGATGATGCGGCGGCGGTGGATCACCCCGAGCATCTGCTGCATCAGCTCACGGAAGGTCTTGGCCTCAGGCCCACCCAATTCGTAGACGCCCGGTGCGGCCTGACCCAACACGCCCTTGACTGCGGCCTGCGCCACATCATCCACAAACACCGGCTGGAACCGGGTGTCGGCGCCAAAGATCGGAAGGAAGGGCGAGATACGGGTCATGCCGGCGAAACGGTTGAAGAACTGATCTTCGGTCCCGAAGATCACCGAGGGTCGCGGGATCACGGCATCGGGCATGTGGGTCAGCACAGCAGCCTCACCTGCGGCCTTGGTGCGGGCGTATTCGCTGTCGGAATTCGCGTCAGCACCGATGGCCGAAATGTGGACCATGCGGGAAATGCCTTGCTCGGCCGCCAGACGGGCGATGCGGCCCGCGCCTTCGGCTTGCACGGCGCCAAATCCATTCTTGCCCAGTTCGTTCAGAACGCCCACGCAGTTGACGACCGCATCGGCGCCATGCATCGCACTGGCCACCGAGGCATCGTCGCGGATATTGCACAGAATGGGCTCGACCTGGCCCACGACGCCATAGGTTTTGACGAAGATTGCCTCGTTCGGACGGCGGACCGCCACCCGTACACGCCACCCTTCGTTCGCCATGCGTCGCGCGATATAGCGGCCGACGAATCCCGATCCACCGTAAATCGTGACCAGTTTGGACATGGTTGGGCTCCTGCTGTGTAGGTCTTGTTCCGATCTACCGCTCCAAAGCCCGGCAAACAAGGCGCAATAACGCCGCGCATCAGGCAAAAAACACTGCCGGAACCGGCGGGATCGCGCCGTGGGAAGGTGGCCGAAAAAAAACTTTCGAAATTCCGTTCGAATCCTGTTGACGCCCTCGGCGAGTAGGCTTAAACGCCCCTCCACGACACCTGCCCAGGTGGCGGAATTGGTAGACGCGCTAGCTTCAGGTGCTAGTGTCCGTATGGACGTGGAGGTTCGAGTCCTCTCCTGGGCACCATAGCATCCGCTAAACTATTGTTTTGCCTCAGCTTTATCTCAGGATGGAGCTACCGTAGAACATGGCGGAGAACAAAACTGCACCTCACTCATTTGTCAAAGACGGCATCTACTACTTCGTGAGACGCGTCCCCAAGGACCTGCAGCATCACTACACATCACCAAAAATCTCATTCTCGCTTCGCACGAGATCAGCATCTGTCGCTACCTCTCGCGCACTCAGAGCGGCGCAACGGCTCGATGAACACTGGTATTTCCTCAGGATCAACGACTGCGACCTGCCGGGAAAGCACATGCTGCGTTTGGCGCAGAACACCAACGCCGCCCCCAACATGGCGGCCCCCTCTGCTGCAGCAGCCGATACAGTGAAGCTCTCGGAGGCCGTGGGTATCTACCTGAGGCTCAAGGGCCAAGGTCGTCCCATTACCTTTCATCGAGCAGCTGAACGCTCTTGCGGCTACGTGATCGACGTTTGCGGAGATAAGGACATCACTGCTTACAGCAAGGCTGACGCGAACGCCTTCCGCGACAACCTGATTGAACGCGGCCTGGCAGGTAGTAGCATGACGAGGGTCATCGGAACGGTGCGTTCGGTCTTCAACTTTGCCGCTGCCGAAGTTGGCCTCGACATCACCAATCCGTTCGGCAAGGTTTACTATGACCGCAGCGCGGGCGTTGAAGATCGAGAGCCGCTGACGCTCAAAGCCATTCGCACCCTGCAGAGCGAGTGTCGCAAATTCGACGATGATCTGCGCTGGCTGGTCGCGATGGTTTCCGACACGGGTATGCGTCTCGCTGAGGCCGCTGGTCTGTCTGTGGAGGATCTCAACCTGGACGATCCTATCCCCCATGTTGTCGTTCGGGAGCATCCTTGGCGTCGCTTAAAGACCGCAGGCAGCAGTCGCGTAGTTCCTCTTGTGGGTGAAGCGCTCTGGGCCGCTCAGCGCATCCACGACAGCGTCAAGGATAGCGAGTTCGCCTTTCCACGATACAACAAGAACGGACAGACCAACGCAAACTCAGCGAGTGCGGCACTGAACAAATGGATGAAGCCATACGTCAGCGGCAAAGCCACAATGCACGGTTTCCGTCATTCGATGCGCGACAGGCTAAGGGAAGTTGAGTGTCCTGCAGACATCGTGGACCAGCTCGGAGGCTGGCAGACCGAGGGCGTTGGACACGGATACGGAAGGGGTTATCCGTTGAGCGTATTGTCAAAGTGGATGGGGAAGGTGGCGTCCGAACCAGAGAGCTAAGGTCAACGCCACCTGATTTCTGGATAAGGAAGATGGTCTATTCAGGTCCTGCGGAAGAAGCGACCAGCTCTACACCCGCACCTTTGATCGTCGCCTTATCGAGCAGCACCAAGAGACATGATGCAAGGTGAAGCTGACCCTCACCCGGATCGAACAGTTCTTCCTTGATGAGTTGGTCGAGCGGCGATCCATATTGGTAGTCGGAGGCTTCTCCGTGCTTTTCGACCACATCTTCTCTCAACTCTTCCAAAGCTCTCTTGGCGGCTTCAAACAGTTGGTCTTGGTCCACCACCTCAAACTCAAGGGAAACTCTAACTTTGTCCTTTACCTTGTTCAACTTCGTATCCTTGTTATTCACCCGAAGACATAGCACGATCCGCCATGTTCTACGGTAGCTCCATCCTGAGATAAAGCTGAGGCAAAACAATAGTTTAGCGGATGCTATGGTGCCCAGGAGACGTCCCGCTTCTGCGTTCAGCTCCCGTTACAGGCACCGCATCAACCCATAGCCTCAGCTAAACAAAGGGTATCAGCAGGGGCGAATCCCCGTCAACGGGCACCATGTGTTCTACGGTTTGTTCTACGCTACAGGAGGGGCGCTACGAGGACACACAGGTTCGGTACGATACTGTCGTCTTCCACCATTGCTCAAGTTGCAAGCAAGCGTCACCCGCCAACTTAGAGCCTTAGGAGAAGCGTCACTATGAATGGCGATGTTAGGGGGCTTGGGGGGGAAGCCGAAGCCTCCCCTCCTAAGATAGACCACTCAGATATTTGACCCCAAAAGTCTTGGGGTCGTTTCCTAAATACAAGACTTCAGCTTAAGCTCAGTGCTTGCCAATGAGGACTGCTGCCGGGATCCGTTTTGGGTAGACCTGTGGCGCCGCCTATCGCTGAAGAGCTTCTTGAACTCATCCAAGATAAGAGTTTAGGTTGAGAAAAAAATGACAGGACTACGATTGAAACCTTTTATCAAATGGGCGGGTGGAAAGCGCTGGTTGGTTGCTTCCAGCCAGGTGAACTTTCCCGAATATGATGGACGCTACATTGAGCCATTTCTCGGAGGGGCTGCAGTTTTCTTTCATCTACGGCCGAAACAGGCATTACTGTCCGATGTTAACCCACGCTTGGTAGAAACCTACCAAGCAGTACGCGATGACTGGACCCTTGTATGGAAAGAACTACAGCGACTTCAGACAAAGCACTGTAAGGCGTTTTATTATTCGGAGCGATCTAGAACACGAAGAACTAAACACACAAGGGCTGCACAATTTCTTTATCTGAATAGAACTTGTTGGAATGGACTGTATCGAGAAAATCTCAAAGGTCAATTTAATGTTCCAATAGGCACGAAAACTCAAGTAATTATGCCAGATGATGATTTTGAGGCGGCATCTAATGCCCTTCAAAAAGCAAAACTCAGTACATGCGATTTTGAGGAAACTCTACTGGAGGCGAGAACTGGTGACCTCGTATTTCTAGATCCTCCCTACACGACCGCGCACAACACAAATGGATTTGTAAAATATAACCAAAATATCTTTTCTTGGGAGGACCAGATACGCCTGAAGTCATGTGCGTTAGCCGCGAGACAAAGAGGGGCGCGTATTGTTCTAACAAACGCTCATCACGAAAGTATTTTGGGACTTTATAAAGAAATGGGAGAGCCAACTATTGTCAACCGCAACTCAGTCATCTCAGGCAACGCTTCCGCTCGGGGCGCCACTACTGAAGCCGTGTTTATCTTTTGAGAAAAACTGAGAGAGATTGAAGAATGGCTATGCTATCGGATGAGCAAGTTTTGGAACTTAAGGGAAAATTGTCTTCAGATCCATCAACGCTCGGAAAGATATATAAATCTAAAAAGAAAAAGTTTCACGAAAGAAATGTTGACCATAATCGCGTCGAAGAGTTCCTAAGGGATGGATGGGAAGAATTTGGTACACGCCTAAAAACAAAAACAAAACTGCGCAAGCCAAAATCACATTCTGATCAATTTGAAGATGATATTTGGTGCCAGATGTATGAGCTTGGATTTCGCCAGCTAAACGTAGATCGGCACCTCAGCTTACCCTTTGGAAGAAATGAAACGGAGAGAAAGCAGATAGACGTTCTCGCCGTAAGCGGTGACGTGGTTTTGATTATTGAGTGTAAGTCTAGTGACAAGGCAAAGAAGGCCCCCTCATTCAAAACAGAGTTCGAAGCCCTTAGTCAACGCCTTGACGGTCATAAAAAAGTGATTGAACAGCTGTTTGGACCAGGGAAGCGAATGAAGTTTATTTTCGCTACACGTAATTTGAGACTTAATAGAGCAAGTGTTGACGTACAGCGCCTAGAGGAGTGCGGCGGATACTTTTTTAATGACAACACTTTTGACTATGTGAACAGTCTTATCAAGGCTTACAAAGACGCGTCCCATTACCAGTTTTTAGGAATGGTGTTCAAAGGTCAGAACATCAATTCAGAAAAAATTGAGGTGCCCGCTATTGAAGGAAGAATGGGCGCAAAGACTTACTATATGTTTTCGCTGGAGCCCGAGCTATTACTGAAACTCGGATTTGTTCTACATAGAACTCGGGCAAACGAGGCAGAAATGCCGACTTATCAACGGTTGTTGGTGCCTAACAGACTCAAGGGAATTGGAAAATTTATTGAAGAAGGGGGATATTTTCCCAATTCTGTAATAATAAACTTCAATGAGAAAAAAAGGCAGAAGATCCAGTTTGAGGCGAATAGTCGCTCTTCCCACTCTAAGTCGAGATCGGGTACTTTGAAAATACCAAATGCTTACGCAATCGCCTACATAATAGACGGTCAGCATCGCGTTTATGGTTACTCTCAAAGTAAGTTCAAATCTACCAATACCATCCCTGTAGTAGCCTTCAAAAACTTAGAATCCAGCGAACAACTTGAGATGTTCATGGACATCAATCAGAATCAGAAGGCGGTGAGTCCCACCCTTAGAATTACTCTCGAGGAAGACTTGTTCTGGGATGCAGCGCGGGCTGACTCTCGCATGAAGGCATTACGATCATCAATTATTTCTAGTCTTGGTGGCGACCAGTCTGGACCCTTGTTTGGAAAAATTTCACTTGGTGAGGACCGCGCTACTCTGCAAGCAAAGCCCTTTGCGGATTCGCTCCTGCGCTCTGGCCTCCTGCCCGAGGCCAAAGGCAACAAGTTTACAGCTAAGGGTGCAAATCTGAGTTTATATGATGTTCAAAATCAAGATCACCGTAAGGAAATGAGGGCCGCAAAACAGCGTATCGTTTCGCTTTTGAACCATAGTTACGAGCTTGCAGAGACAATGTTGTCTTCACAAGAAGAGGTACTCAGCGATTTTATTGTATCGAACAAGGGGACCTACGCTTTCATATCATTGATAGGCAGCGTTTACACTCATGAGTGCAAAACGGCTTCGATATCATTGAATGTTTCTGATGAAGACCGATTTTCAAGAATCGAAAAATATCTCACGGCGCTTTTCGATGCGCTGAAAAACTTGGACAAAGAACTCTCTAATCATCTGTTGGGAATCCATGGAAGCGGTGCTGAAACTGCGTGGCTGCGGAACTTCCAGAATATCCTTAATAGGAAGTTCTCCGATTATGACCCGCCCGAACTGGAAGATTGGCGAGAACGGCAAAACCAAGAACTTCAACAAAAGGGCCGGGAGCTTGGTACGTCGATTGAACGCCATCTCAAGAAAACAATTCTGAGTAATCTTAAGCTGATATTTGGAGATAATTGGGAGCTGGAGATAGCTAGCATTAAACGTGAGTGCCTACATAGAGCTAGTGAACAGGAAGAAAGGAACTACAAGGAAGGTTTGGAAGTTGTAAAAATTGAATGGACTGAGCAGTTCATGTTGAAAGACTACAAGAAAATTATCTCTGATTACTGGGTTAAAAAGCCTGATCCGGCTCCAGAGGGCTTTCTTACATTTGAAGACCACTACGCAATAGATATTGGGCAAGGTTTCAAGACAAAGAATGATAAGCTGAAATGGTTTTCGCAGTTCAATTCTCTGCGGAATCTCTGGGCGCATGAAGGTTCGAAAGATAAAGGGCTCAACATGAAGGAAGTCGAGTTTCTAGATTCTGTCCACTCGTCACTCAAGGCTCTCTAGATCTCTTTGATCGCATTAGGGATCGTTTGCGCTCAGCAGAAAAGACTTCTCTCGTTTTCCAGGCGTTTCGATTGGAGAACTCGGTTGCTGAAAAATTATTCCTAAAAAAGACACGAACCTTCTTAGTTTCAAGACGATAGGGCTCTGCAGACCTGTGGGTAAATAATCAAGTAGGCCAGGAATGGTTTGGCGTAGAGCAGATTAGCAGAGACCGCTCTCCCGGATGCCGCGCCAAGTCAACACCTGAGAATTAGGGACCACCATAGAAGTACAATGGTGCCATGAACTCAGGAAATCCAATGAAAACCAACTTTCCAGCGCCAATCAGTTCTACAGCTAACCTGACTAGAGGTGGTGAGCGTCCACTTGATGCTTGGCCCGCCTCTATGATCGGGGAAATGATACACACGGCGATTGCGTCCGATCAACTGGTACAAAAGCCAATAAGCTATAAAGATAATAATACCACTTACGCAGCAAACCGTCACATCTCGCTTCGCTCCCAAACCATGGGTAACTTGATAGATCGGCTCATGCAGCTTGGTCTTAGACCATCAGCGAGCCAGCTACTCGCCATTAACGATGTGGCAACGACACTGGAAAAAATGGCTGAAGCCAAATGCGAGCCTTCAGTGTACCTATCCAGTCTTGACCCTGGGGTCGGGAAGACCACAACTCTTATAGAGTTTCTGAAGTGTATTACATCATCTGACGACCACCATAATGTGGGTGTCTTGGTGTGTGTGTCACGGCTCAGCGAGGTGGGGAGGTTGTTCAAAGAAGCTGGTCTCAATGATGAGGATTTCGCAGTCCTGACCGCCGACTCTCAAACCAACCGCCTATCCAACACCGATCCCAGCCAAGCACAGGTTCTCATCACCACGCAGCAAATGCTGGCAATGCGATGTGCTGGGGGCTCCTTCTCTCACTGCAGGGATTTCCACTACCTTGGAGAGCCAAGACAGGTCAGGGTCTGGGATGAAACGCTGGAGCCGGGAGAGGTGGTCTCTCTATCCTCAGACGATGCAGGCAGCTTGTTGCCAATTCTTCGGCCTGTCAGTTCCGAGTTGGCAGACCAGGTCCAGTCAATCCAAGAACAGCTAATCTCGAGCCAAGCTGGCACGACCTTTCAACTGCCCAAAATCGACCCTGGGTTACTCAAGCGGGCTATCGGCGTCGCAAATGCTGAAGACGCCAAACGAAGGCTTGAAGCGCTTGCCTCACTCTCGGGACGTGTTGTGAGGGTTGCGAGTGGAATGGGTAGGCAACGCATTGCGCTCGACATCCGAGACGCGCTACCAAGTGATCTGGTCCCTCTTCTGGTCCTCGATGCCTCGGGTCGGGTGCGCCAGACCTACAGCCACTGGGAGAAGCAGAGGGGAACGCTGAAGCGTTTGCGCTCTGCACCCAAGTCCTACGACCAGCTGATCATCAGTGTCCTCGACCAAGGGGGAGGGAAAGACAGCTGGCACAAAAATGGTGATCAACTCGCTATGGAAGTTGCTACGCTCGTCGACAGCAAGCCCGATGAAGAATGGTTGGTCATACATCACAAGGATGCCAGAGGGGTCGATCCGAAGGACTTGATCTGCAGCTACATGCAGACTGATCCTTCCCGCGTCCACTTCCTGCACTGGGGCGCTCATCAAGCAACCAACGAGTTCAAGGACATCCAAAATGTAGTCTTGGCCGGGACGCTCTTCCTGCCAGAAAGCCACTATGAGGGTCTGAGCTACGCCTCAACTGGTCGCTCCCTCGAAGAAGCTCTTCCCTGTGATCTCATCGCCAATGTTCGTCTTGGGGAGTATGGACATGCAGTGCTGCAAGCGCTCTGCAGGGCCTCAGTGCGAGGAAGTGACGGGTCACGATGTCTGCCCTGCAATGCTTACATCATCGCTTCCCCGAAGTCAGGCATCCGAAAGGCGCTAACCGAGTGGTTCCCTGGTTGTCGGATAAAGACTTGGAGACCCGCTCACAAGCCGCTTCGGGGCAAGGTTGGTGACGCTGTAGACTACATCCAACGCTGCCTTCAGGAAGACCCCACAGCCCCCATCTACTTCTCGGAATTGATGGACGCTGTTGGCATTGCTGACAGGTCGAACTTCAATCGTACAATCCGAAAGAACGAGAGCTTCTTAGCTCCTGTTGAGGCGCTCGGTTTGATCGAGGTGAAGATCGGGAAGTGTAGAGGGAACAACGCTTTGCAACGCCTGTTCGGCCCTGTGGAAAGGTCAGACTACAACCCAAGACTTTTGGGGTCAAATATCTGAGTGGTCTATCTTAGGAGGGGAGGCTTCGGCTTCCCCCCCAAGCCCCCTAACATCGCCATTCATAGTGACGCTTCTCCTAAGGCTCTAAGTTGGCGGGTGACGCTTGCTTGCAACTTGAGCAATGGTGGAAGACGACAGTATCGTACCGAACCTGTGTGTCCTCGTAGCGCCCCTCCTGTAGCGTAGAACAAACCGTAGAACACATGGTGCCCGTTGACGGGGATTCGCCCCTGCTGATACCCTTTGTTTAGCTGAGGCTATGGGTTGATGCGGTGCCTGTAACGGGAGCTGAACGCAGAAGCGGGACGTCTCCTGGGCACCATATCCCCGAACAGATATAACGACCGCGCAAACCACCCTCGAACGGGTGGTCGGCTCTCATTCCGTCTTCTGCAATTCCTCCATCTCGCGGCGACGGATCTTTGCCTGAGACCGCACCCGCTTGATGAATTGCTGGGGAAGGTCCGGTCCGCGCAGCGCCGCGTAGGCCTCGCTGGTCGGGTCGCCGATCAGGTCGGCGTATTTGACCCATGTGCAGAAGGCGAAGACATCGCGCAGGCTCACATGCTCACGGGTGTTGCTGTCCCGGGCCTGTGCCGGAAGCTTGATCGACCTGAAATAGGCCTTTTCGATAGCGGGCCATTGCGGATCGGGAACGAACTCGGGCGCGTCATCGGTTTCCGGAAATTTGAATGCCGGATACTTCTGCCCGTATTCCGAACATCCGTGCGAGATCTTGCTGCTGATTCCTTCAATCCCGTGCTTGGCCTGAAGATCGCGGAACGCGTGCAGGCAGGCGCGCACGTCATCAACCGTGTCGCAATAGATATAGGCCTTGTACGGGAACTTGATCCCGTCGCGCAGCTCGATCATGCATTTGCGGGCGTTGTCATTGGGTAGATCCAGCTTCAGCAACAGGGCATAGGTCTGGAACATCGCACGCAGGTCATGCGGCAATATCTGTACCTTGTAGCAGTCATTGCAAAGAGCCGGGATAGCGCCGGTCTCTTTGAAGAAGTCCAGAAAAACGCCGCAATAGGCGTTCTGCCCGCGTACCTTGAGGACGCGCCCGGAAAAGACCTGCCCGATCGGCACCGCTTGCGAAACGCCGCGGCTTCGCAATGCAGCCAACCATGCGCGGTACTGTTTGACCATGTGCTCGGGCTCAAATAGTTCCGCCTGCCAATCGGCGCCCAGCGAGGTAACGATGTCCGCTTGTGCCGCAGAGAAACGCCCAGCCGAACCCGGAGCCTTGGGCGTATGTTCCAGCCGTGTGACCAACTGACGAATCGACTTGAGGTCAGCGGGCTTCATCACCAGCCAATTCTCAAGTTCGGCAATTTTCGAGGTGGGGGGCACCACTGTCTCCTGCTGCATCAGCGCCAAATACTATGCAGGTGCATACCCCCCTCACGCAATTCGTCAACCGGAACGGCGCCGGGCGCCTGCCTCAGGCAGCGGTTTGCGCGGATACGACCTCGCCGAACCGGGTGAAGAACTTGCCCGAGAGCTTCTTGGCCGTCCCGGCGATCAGACGACTGCCTAACTGGGCGATCTTGCCCCCGACATCAACCTTGGCGGTATAGGTCAGAACGGTCTCGTCACCATCTTCGGTCAGCGTGACGTCCGCACCACCCTTGGCAAAACCTGCGGCTCCACCTTTGCCCTCGCCCACCAGCGAAAACCCGTCGGGGGCGTTGGTCTGGTCCAGCGTCACCTCGCCAGCGAAACGCGCCTTCACCGGACCGATTTTCAGAACCACCTTGGCCTCAAGCTCGTTGGGGGCGGTCTGGGTCAGCTCTTCGCAGCCGGGGATGCATTCACGCAGAACCTCGGGATCGTTCAGCGCGCGATAAACCGCGTCCCGGGGGGCAGCAATGCGAATTTCGTCAGTCAGTTCCATTGGGTATTCCTCTGCTCAGCAACATCTGGGAAAGACACGCAGCGCCTGTTCCGTGGCATCCTCGGGGGTTTGGGCGGGTCGGGGCGGCCATAGCCGCGCCACCCAGCTACGCAAGTTTTTCATCATGAGTTGTCTCCTCGGCGGTGTCCGCATTTCGCCAGCGCACGATCTCGGCCAGGATGGACAAAGCGATTTCATGCGGATCAATGGCCCCGATATCCAGCCCGGCAGGCGACTTCAGGCGCGCAACCTTCTCGGTGTCCATGCCCTGCGATACCAACCTGTCCGTCAGAACCTTTGCCTTGCGCTGGCTGGCCACCATCGACACCCGCCTTGCCGGCGTACCCAGCGCAGAGGCCAACGCTGCCCGGTCGTTCTGGCCTTGCGAGGCGACGACCACAAAATCGCGGGGCTCAACCCCCAACGCATCCACGTTGTCTGGGTCGAAACATGATTGCGCAGCCGCGTCTCTGGTCTCAAACGATACGAACACGCGCAACCCGGCCAATGCCGCATGAGCCGACAAAGCATGGGCAATCGGGGTGTCGCCAAAGATCACTAGGCGGGGCGCGTGTTGATAGGGCTCGACAAGCAGGTCGACCGTACCGCCGGATGGGCAGCCACTCTTGAAGGTCTGAACGCCATCCGGATCGGTCATTGCCACCACCTTGTCCGAGGGTTTCACGCGGATCATCCGCGACGCACCGCTAGCCAGCGCTTCCTGGGCCGAGGCGCGCACCGCACGCTGGACACAGGCTCCGCCCAGATGGCCGAGGATCCGGCCGTCCCGGGTAATCGCCGCCTTGGCGCCCGCCTTGGCCGAGGTCGCATCTGCCGTCCGCACCACCGTTGCGACGCAGAACGCCTCGCCGCTGCTGCGCAACTGGTCAATCGTGTCGAAAATGTCGAAACCAGGCATGATCGGTTCCTCTCACAACTTTTGAAACTCGGGCTCCAACGCGGCCAGCGCGTCGAGCGTGTTTGCCGGAAGGTGCGCATCCAGATGGGGCAAAGCAGCCTGCATGGCGGCGGCGACGGGCTGATAATTCTCCCAACCTTTTAGGGGGTTCAGCCAGACGATCCGGCGCGCCTTGCGCCGGATCCTCGACAAAGCCGCGCCCAGCGCCTGCGGGTCAGAGCTGCAATAGCCATCCGAAAGGATCAGCACGATGGTGCGCCCATTCAGCGCCCGCGCACCGTATCCGTCCAGAAACCTTTCGAGACTGCCGGAGATGTCCGTGCCGCCACCGAAACCTTCGGCCATCAGTGACAACCGCCCAGCGGCGCGCAAGGTGTCGTGGTCCCGCAACGCATCGGTGACCCGCATCAACCGCGTGTGAAACAGATAGGCATCCGCATCCGTTCCGCTGGCCACAAGGCCCTTGAGAAAGGCCAGAAATACACGCGAATAGACGGTCATGGACCCGCTGACATCGCACAGCGCGACGATCCGCATCGGGCGTGGCGGTCGGGCACGGCGAAACAGCTCCAAAGGCTCGCCCCCGCGCGCAAGGCTCGCCCGCTGGATGCGACGCATGTCCAGCGCCGGACCCCGCCGCGCCTGTTTGCGCCTGCGCGAACGTCGATCCCGGATCGCCCGCGCCAGGGCGAGGGCCGCGGCTTCGGCCCGGCGCAGGGATTGCTCGTCCATCAACTCGCGCAGATCCCGGCGCGACAGGTTGTCGGTCCGGGTTGCGATCAGCTTGCCGTCCGTTCCTTCGGCCAGTCCATCCCCGGAATCCGGGGTGCTGGCATCCTGCGCATCGGGGGAAGCGTCCGCGGAATCTCCGCGATCTTCGGGCTGCCAGATCATCGGCTTGGCCGACTGGACCCTGACGTGGGTGTTCTGTGCGACACCGCTCCGCTGCTTGCCCGCGTTGAACCAATAGGCATCGAACAAATCGTCAAAGCGCCGCCAATCCTCGGCATCCCCGGACATCAGGGCACACAAGGCATCCCGCGCCTGTCCGACATCGGTGGCCTCGACCGAGGCCAGTGCGGCCAGCGCATCTCCGGTCTCACGCGGTCCGACCCGCAAACCGTTCCCGCGCAGATGCGCCACGAATCCCGCCATACGGTCGGCCAATCCGTGCGCTCGCGATGGAAACCGTGTTACCTGCATCACGCGACCTTTCCGATCAGGCGATCCATCACCTCGGGTGGAACGGCATCATAGTCCGCAGCGGTCTTCAGCAGACAGACCAGAGTGGCCTGTACGGCCTCGGGTGATTGGGACAGATCGTTGACGCCAAGACCCGAGAGGGCCGCGGCCCAGTCGAGCATTTCGGCAATGCCGGGTGTCTTTTCCAGATCTTCCTTGCGCAGGTTCTGAACCACTCCGATGATCTGGCGCGCCAACAGCCCTTCGACTTCGGGCATCCGTGCCCGCAGGATGGCCATTTCGGTCTCGCCGGACGGGTAGTTCAAAAAGCTGTACAGGCACCGCCGCCGCAGCGCATCCGAGAGATCGCGCGTGCCGTTTGCGGTCAGAATGACGATGGGTCGCGTTTTGGCGGAAATCGTCCCCAGTTCCGGGATCGTGATCTGAAAGTCCGACAGAATTTCAAGCAGATAGGCCTCAAATTCTTCATCCGCCCGGTCAATCTCATCGATCAAAAGAACGGGCGGATCATCGGCGCTGATCGCCTCCAACAACGGCCGCTTCAGCAGATAGTCGTCGGAAAACAGTTGGGCCTCGCTGGTTCCACCACGCGCCTCAGAGGCTCGGATGGCCAGCAGCTGCCGCTGGTAGTTCCACTCATAGATCGCGTGACTGGCGTCCAACCCTTCGTAACACTGCAAGCGGATCAAACGGGCGTCGCGCCACGCCGCCAAAGCCTTTGCCACTTCGGTCTTGCCGACACCGGCCGGACCCTCCAGCAGCAGCGGTCGTCCCAGGGTTTGGGCCAAATGCAACGCCATCGCCAACCGGTCGTCGGCAACATAGCCCTGCTGGGCCAAACCGTTCTGAACGTCACTCAGTGTCACACCAGGGTCCAATCTTCGTTTGACCAAAATATCCCGTGGGGGTCGGAGGGGGTCAGCACCCCCTCCGTTCGGTCGGACCGGGCCCCGCCGGTCCGAAACCGATTACCCGTGCATCCCCAAGCCGTTGGCGATCTTCCAGATCCGCCAATGGTCATGCGGCATGTGGCTCTGAACCAGGCCAAAGGGCCGGAACGCATCATGAACCGCATTCGAGAACGCCGGGACGCCACCCACATTCGGGCTTTCGCCGACACCCTTCGCGCCGATCGGATGATGCGGCGAGGGGGTCACCGTGTGATCGGTCGTGTAGTTGGGCGTTTCCCACGCGGTTGGCAGGAAGAAGTCCATCAGAGTACCGGTCTTGACGTTGCCCATCTCATCATAGGCAATCTCTTGACCCATCGCGATGGCCAGCGCCTCGGTCACACCGCCATGAACCTGACCTTCGATGATCATCGGGTTGATCCGGGTTCCGCAATCGTCCAGCGCATAGAACTGCCGGACCTCCCATTCACCGGTATCGACATCGATCTCCATGACACAGATATAGGCGCCGAACGGATAGGTCATGTTGGGCGGGTCATAGTAGCTGACGGCTTCCAGACCCGGCTCCAACCCCGGGATGGCTTGGTTGTAGGCGGCAAAGGCGATCTCTTTCATCGTCTTGAACCGCTCGGGCGCGCCTTTGACCGCGAACCGGTCCACGTCCCATTCGACATCGTCGTCGTGAACCTCAAGCAGATAGGCCGCGATCATCTGCGCCTTGGCGCGGATCTTGCGTGCAGCCATGGCTGTTGCAGCCCCAGCAACCGGCGTGGACCGAGAGCCATAGGTGCCCAAGCCATAGGGCGCGGTGTCGGTGTCTCCTTCCTCCAGCGTGATGTCATCGGCTGGAAGACCGATCTCGCTGGCAATGATCTGGGCAAAGGTCGTGGCATGACCCTGGCCCTGAGAGATCGTCCCCAGCCGCGCGATGGCTGACCCGGTCGGGTGGATGCGGATTTCGCAGCTGTCGAACATCCCCAAGCCCAGAATATCGCAGTTCTTCACAGGCCCTGCCCCGACGATTTCGGTGAAATGCGTCAGACCAATCCCCAGAAGTTTGCGCGTCTTGCCGGCTTTGAAGTCCTCGATCCGCTGGGCCTGCTCGGCGCGCAGGCCGTCATAGTCGACCGCTTTCAGCGCCTTGTCCCAGGCGGTGTGGTAATCGCCCGAGTCATATTCCCATCCCAGCGCGGACTGATAGGGGAACTGATCGGCCTTGATGAAGTTGATCCGGCGCAGCTCGGCCGCGTCCATGTTCAACTTGATGGCCAGAACCTCGATCATCCGCTCGATGAAATAGGCGGCCTCGGTCACGCGGAAGGAACAGCGATAGGCCACACCCCCCGGAGCCTTATTGGTGTAGACGCCGTCCACGGCCAGATAGGCGGTCGGGATGTCGTAGGACCCGGTGCAGATGTTCATGAACCCGGCCGGGAACTTGGTCGGGTCGGCGCAGGCGTCGAACCCACCGTGGTCCGCGGTTGTATGACACCACAGGCCCGTGATCTTGCCGTCTTTGGTGGCGGCGATCTTGCCCTGCATCCAGTAGTCGCGGGCAAAGGCGGTGGACATCAGGTTTTCCATCCGGTTCTCGACCCATTTCACCGGCTGACCGGTGACGATCGAGGCCACGACCGAACAGACATAACCCGCATAAGCGCCCACCTTGTTGCCGAAACCGCCGCCGATATCGGGGCTGATCACCCGGATATTGTGCTCGGCCAGGCCCGAAATCAGGGACACGACGGTGCGGATCGCATGCGGGGCCTGGAAGGTGCCGTACAGCGTCAGCTTGCCGGTCACCTTGTCCATGCTGGCCACGCAGCCGCAGGTCTCAAGCGGGCAGGGGTGTGTCCGGTGGTAATAGACCATCTCCTCGGCCACCACATCGGCTTCGGCCAGAACGGCTTCGGTCGCGTCCTTTTCGCCCTGTTCCCAGGTGAAGATGTGGTTGTGATGCTTGCGCGGCCCGTGGGCGCCTTCGGTCTGACCTTCCAGATCTTCACGCAGCACCACGTCAGATTTCAGCGCCTCGAACGGGTCGGTCAGAACCGGCAGTTCCTCGTATTCGACTTCGACCAGTTCGACGGCATCTGCGGCGACATAGCGGTCTTCTGCAACCACATAGGCCACCTCCTGGCCCTGGAACAGGACCTTGCCGTCGGCCAGCACCATCTGCTTGTCGCCGGCAAGCGTGGGCATCCAGTGCAGACCCAGCGGCGCCAAGTCCTCGGCCGTCAGAACGGCCACGACACCGGGCACGGCCAGAGCGGCCTCTTTGTTGACACTGACAACGCGGGCATGGGCATAGGGTGAACGGACAAAGGCGCCGAACAGCATTCCGTCCAGCTTGATGTCATCGACGTAGTTGCCCTTGCCTTGGGTAAAGCGCACGTCCTCGACGCGTTTGCGAGAACTGCCCATCCCCTTGAGGTTGGCTGCGCGTTCTTCGGGGGTCATGGTCTGGTCGTTCATTCCGCGGCCTCCTTCTGCGCGTTCAGCATGTCAGCCGAGGCTGAGATCGCCTTGACGATGTTCTGGTACCCGGTGCAGCGGCAGAGATTGCCGGCCATGCCAAAGCGGATTTCTTCTTCGGTCGGGTTGGGATTTTCCTGCAGCAGGCGATGCGCGCGGGTGATCATGCCCGGCGTGCAGAAACCGCACTGCAGCCCGTGATGCTCGCGGAACATTTCCTGCAGCACACCAAGGCTGCCGTCGTCATTGGTCAGCCCTTCGACGGTGGTGATATCGGCCCCGTTCACCTGCGCCACGAAGGTCGTGCAGGATTTGACGGATTTGCCATCGATATCCACGGTACAGGCTCCGCAGTGGCTGGTTTCGCAACCGATATGCGGGCCGGTGATTTTCAGATCTTCCCGCAGGAAGTGGATCAACAACGTGCGCGGCTCGGCCAGGCCTTCGACCTGCTTGCCGTTCACGGTGAGTTTGACATGCATCTTCGACATCTGTGTTCCTCCCCTCAGCCCGCGCGGCTCTGCGCACGGTCGATGGCGCGGCGCAGCATCACGGCGGCCACGTGTTTCTTGAATTCGACGGGTCCGCGGTTGTCGGCCACCGGGTCGATCGCCTCGAGCATCGCGGCCACGCAGCCGTCGACATCACCCGAAGCCAGTGCCGCGCTGGCCGCGTCAGACCAGACGGGCGTGTCGGACAGGTTGGTCATCGCCACAGATGCCTGACCGTTGCCAACCATCACTGCGGCAGCCGCGGTTGCGTAGTCGCCGATCTTGCGTTTCTGCTTTTCATAGGCCTGCCCGACACCGGGGCCGGGAACAGGGATGGAAATCCGTGTCAGGATCTCTTCGTCCTCGCGGGCGGTGAAATAGGCCGCCTCGTAGAAATCGCGGGCCGGGACGCTGCGGGTGCCATCAGGGCCGGACAGTTCGAACGACGCGTTCAGGCACTGCATCAGACCCGGCATGTCATTGCCCGGATCCCCGTTGGCCACGTTCCCGCCGACCGTACCCATGTATCGCACCTGCGGATCCGCGATCTGCAGCGCCGCTTCGCGGATCAGCGGGATCGCGTCGGCCAGACCGTCGTGAGTAATCAACTCGTGCTGCGTGACCATCGCGCCCAGGGTCACGGTATCGGACCCGACCTCGATGCCTTTGAGTTCCTCGATGGCCTGCAGGTCGACCAGATGGCCCATCTCGGCCATGCGCAGCTTCATCATCGGGATCAGACTGTGCCCGCCTGCGATCACGCGCGCTTCGTCCCCGTGTTCCTGCAGAATGCCGATGGCCGAGGCGACGTCGCCTGGCCGGTGATACTCGAAACCGGCTGGTATCATGTTTTCCTCCCTTGGCCCGTTCACGTCGGGGCCTTGGGATTAAGCAAAGTCCTGAGGGCGCGCGCAGGCTATCGCGCAGGAACGGGGGGCGCGGCTTCTTTCACGAAATGCGAATGGACTGCACGAGTTGCGATCAGAGACCCAGCGCCTCGCGGATGTCCGTCAGGCGGGATCGGCTGACCGGCACCTTGCTGAGCGCATCGACCTGGTCGAAATAACAGGTGCCGTTGTCCTTGTGCCGCTCAAACCGGGAAACGTGTCTGGGGTTCACAAGGTAACTTCGGTGGGCCCGCAAAAAGCCGTCTGGTTTCAGGCGGGTTTCGGCCTCGGTGATCGACCAGGGGCAGAACAGTTTCTCAGCGCCCATGTACAAAACGGTGTAGTGCCCCTCGGCCCGAATGGCGGCGATGCGCGCTGGTTCAGTGAAAAAGGTCTGGCCCTCGCGCTCAAACGGGACGCCGGCGCGCAGAGCCGGTTCCGGCTGCGGCGCTTCGGCCACCGGCTCGGGCCCGATAAAGGTGATCCCGGTCAGCAGGAATGCCCCGCAAATCAGGAACACCGCAACGGTCACCCCCATCGCAAGAACCTGATTGTTCAATGCCGGGCCCGCGCCACCTGCGTTGTCACTGGCGGTAAAATCGGTCAGGCCCGTGGCGACGAAGTGCATGGTGAACACGGCCAGGCCAAAACACACCGTGCCCAGCAGGATATTGCGCTGGGTGCGATTGTCGTAGGCAACCCAGATCGCCAGCACTGACAGCACCACCGAAGCCACGGTCGCGATCGCAACGTCCGATGCGGTGTAGACGGGGCGACACAGCTCCATCCCGGCCATGCCGATATAGTGCATCACCACGATACCAAGACCCACGATCACGCCCGCGCCGACAATCGTGCCCGGGCTACGCGCGCGGAAATGCAACAGCAGCAGCGCCAGCCCGACCATCAGAATGGCAACCAGGGCTGAGATCAGGGTAATCAACGCGTCATAGTAGAAAAGGATCGGCAGTTGCAGGCCCAGCATGGCCACGAAATGCATCGACCAGATGCCGCCGCCCAGAATGACCGCGGCCAGGGCGACGACGAACTTCCGCCTCTGGTCATCCAGCTTTGAGGCGCCATGCGTCAGATACAGGCCCGTGAACCCGGCCATGAGTGCGACGGCCAACGAGGCCGCTACGAGCCAAGCGTTATGCGAGTAATCCAGCATTTCGGTTTGCACGCCCTCCCCGACGCGAGAGTGACGTTAGCAAAGCGAGGTGTCTGGGACAATCTTCAGCCGAACCCTGCGGGTCACGGGCCGGCAAACGATCCGCCGCCCGACCATTTCGGCGGGCGGCGGACAGGCAGATCAATCGCTGATCGCGCCTTCTTCGTCACGACGCTGGTGCATCTTGGCCTTGACCCGGGCGCCCACGATCAGGGGCAGAACAAAGCCGATGATCGCGATTGTCCACAACCCGATGGACAACGGGCTGTCGATCAGGGTCCACCAGTTGCCGTTGTCGATGGTCACGGCGCGACGCAGGTTGTTCTCCATCGCGTTGCCCAGCAGGGTACCCAGAATGATCGGCACCAGCGGCACGTCCAGCTTGCGCAGGACCCAGCCCATCACGCCGAACCCGATCATCACCAGCAGGTCAAAGCTGGACCCGGAAATGCCATAGATGCCGACAAAGCTGACCATGGCCACGATCGGCATCAGGATGCGCGACGGGATCATCAGCACGCGGGTGAACAGGCCCACCATGGGGATGTTCATGGCCAGCAGCATGAAGTTGGCGATGAACAGCGCCGCGATCAGGCCCCAGACCACATCCGGGTTCTGCGTGAACAGCAGCGGCCCGGGCGTGATGTTCAGCGCCAGCAGCACCGCCAGCAGTACCGCCGTGGTACCCGACCCCGGAACGCCCAGCGCCAGCATCGGTACCAATGCGCCTCCGGCGGCGGCGTTGTTGCCAGCCTCGGGCGCGGCCACGCCACGCGGATCACCGGTGCCAAAGGTGTTTTTCTTATCCACCAGCCGCTTTTCCATCGAGTACGAAATGAACGACCCCAGTGATGCCCCGGCCCCGGGAAGAACCCCGGCGATGAAGCCCAGGAACGAGGTGCGCAGCATCGTCGGCGTGCAGCTCTTGATCATCGACATCGGAGGGTAGAGCTTGCCGATTTTCAGCTTGCTGCCCTCGGCGTCAGACCCGCCATGCCGGTGTTCGAGGAAAATGAACACCTCGGACAGGGCAAACAGGCCGACGATGGCCACCAGGAAATCGATCCCGTCGTACAGATGCACTTCGCCATAGGTAAAGCGCGGCACGCCCGTTTGGGTATCAACGCCGATGGTCGCCAGCCCAAGCCCCAGCGCGGCGGCAAAAGCCGATTTGGCCTGGTTGGTCGACGACACACCGCCCAGCGTCATGAACGCCAGCGCAAAAAGGGCAAAATATTCGGCCGGGCCGAACAGCAATGCCACTTTGACCAGCTGAGGCGCCAGCAGGATCAGGCCCCAGGTCGCCAGGAACGCGCCGACGAATGAGGCGATACCCGACAGCGAAAGAGCTTCACCCGCCAGGCCTTTTTTGGCCATGGGATGCCCATCCAGACAGGTCATCATCGCAGGCTCGTCACCGGGGATGTTCAGCAGGATCGACGAGATCCGCCCCCCGTACATCGCCCCGTAATAGACACTGGTCAGCAGGATCAGCGACGGCGTCGCGCCCAGCCCCAGCGTGAAGGCCAGCGGGATCAGGATGGCCACGCCGTTCGACGGGCCAAGGCCCGGCAGCGCGCCCATGACCGTGCCCAGAAAGCAGCCCAACAGGGCCAGCATCAGGTTCTGCCAAGTCAGCGCGATGGCGAACCCATCGGCCAAGGATGCAAAAGTTTCCATGATCGCCCCCTAGAAACCCAGCGGCCCTTTGGCCAGCGACAGGCCCAGAACCAGGTGGAAAATGACGTAGATGCCAACCGAGGTACCCACGCCGACCAGAACGCTTTCGATCGGGCCGGACCCCAATCGCCAGGCCAGGTAGGCCGCGGCAAAGGCCGTTGCGATGACGAAGCCCAGCTCGGGCAGCAATTCGGCATACAGGATCATGACCACCACCGCGGCGGCGATCTCGACCAGACGGCCAAGGGCCGGCCACTCCGGCTCGGCGTCCGGGCGCAGGGCGATCACCGCGCTGGACACGCCCAGAATGGCGGCGATGATCAAAGGAAAGGCCTTGGGCCCAACGGCATCGGACAGAAAGCTTTCTTCGATCGCCAGCGCGGATATCGCGAAACCAATGGCAAGAAGAAGTCCGACAACCCCGAAGATGCGGTCACTCATCGGTGTCTCCTGTTGTTCGGGAAAAAAGAGTGCGGGCGCCACGCTGTCGCGGCACCCGCCTGCACGTGAGTGGTGCGGTTACTTGATGATCCCGATCTCTTTCGAGATGGTCTGGATCTGACCGACGGACTCGGCAACGAAGTTCTGGAAGTCCTCGCCCTGCAGGTCCAGCGGAGCCAGACCGTTGGCGGCCATCACTTCTTTCCACTCGTCCGACGCATACAGGTCACCGATTTTTGCGACCCAGTCGTTGTAGGCCTCGTCCGACATGCCGCCCGGAGCGTAGAAACCGCGCCAGTTGGCGCCGATGGCATCCACACCCTGTTCCTTGGCGGTCGGGAAGTCAGCGAATTCACCGGGCAGACGCTCGGGCGCCAGAACCGCGATCACTTTGATGTCGCCGGAATCCACGAAACCCTTGGCTTCGGAAATGTCACCGGTAAAGGCCTGGACCGAGCCGGCCAGCAGCTGGGTCACCGCCTCGCCACCGCCGTCAAAGGCGATGTACTTGACCGAGCGGACATCGTCGATGCCATAGGCGTTGGCCGCGATCAGCACCTTCAGGTGGTCCCAGCCGCCCACGGCCGAACCGCCAGCAACCGAAACCGAAGCCGGGTCGGCTTTGATCTGGTCCAGCAGCTCGGGCAGGGTGTTGACGGGGCTGTCGGCAGCCACGGCGATCACGCCATAGTCGGCGCCGATCGCGGCCAGCCAGCGGACCTGATCCATGGTGTTGCCCGGATAGGCGCCCTGGGCCAGACGGGTTGCGGTTGCGGCACTTGCGGCGACAATCAGGTTGTTGTCGTCATTGCGCTTGTTCACCACCTCGGCAAAGGCCACGCCACCGCCGCCACCGGCCAGGTTCACGACCTGCATGGTCTGGTCGATCAGGCCCAGATCCTGCAGCGACTTGCCCACCTGACGGCAGGTGAAATCCCAACCACCACCGGGGTTTGCCGGTGCAATACATTCCTGAGCGCTGGCGGCAAAGCCGGTCAGGGCGAATACGGCAGCGGCTACGACGCCGCCGGTTCCAAACAGTTTCATTTGGTTCTCCTCCTAGGGTCTTCTTGGCCTGCTGTTACGCAGACGAAACCGGTCCCTGCAGGGAGCCGGGCGCGCAGCCCTTCCTTGCAGGTTGATTTTCTTTAACGAATAATGCTGTCACGAACCTGTCATGTTGCGACGGGCGTTCGGGGGGACAATGCGCGTATTGATGATCGAAGATGCCGAGGATCTGGCCGAGGGCGTCGTGGCCCATCTGGGTCGGTCCGGTGTCGTATGCGATCTGGCGACCTCGGTCGAGGCCGCGCGCGATTTCCGCGCGGTCCAGGTCTATGACGCGATCCTGCTGGACATCAACCTGCCCGACGGGTCGGGCCTGGGCTTTCTGGACGAAATCCGTGGCGGGGGTGACCGCATTCCGGTCTTGATGCTGACCGCGCTGACTGCGGTCGAGGACCGGGTCGCCGCGCTGGACAAAGGAGCCGACGACTACTTGGGCAAACCCTTCGACCAGCGCGAGCTCGAGGCGCGGTTGCGCGCGCTGGTGCGCCGAGATGCCGACCGCAAGAGCGAGCAGATCACGCTGGGCCCGCTGGTCTATGCCCCCAAGGACCGCAGCGCCACGCTGGGCGGCAAACGCCTGAACCTGACCGCGCGCGAGGCCGCCGTGCTGGACGCCCTGATCCGGCACGAGGGGCAGTTCCTGTCCAAGGCGCGGCTGTACGACTCGCTTTACGGGTTCGAGGATGCCGATGTGGGCGTGAACGCGATCGAGCTGTATATCGCCCGGCTGCGCAAGAAATTCTCGGGCAGCGGCGTGGCCATCACCACCCAGCGCGGGGTCGGGTACCGGATCGGCCTGCATGGTTAGGCCGCCCCTGCCCCACAGCCTGACCGCCCGGGTGCTGAGCGCGGTGATGCTGATCCTTGTTCTGGGCGGCGTGCTGGTCGGCCTGTCGATCTGGGCCAACGGCCGGTTGGCGGCCCGTCAGGCCTATGACCGGCTGCTGCTGGGCGCGGCCAGCGACATCGCCGAATCCGTGCGCATCCAGGACGGCCAGCCCATCGTCGACCTGCCGGTTTCGGCGTTTGAGCTGCTGGCCCAGGCCCCGGATGACCGGATCTATTACGCGGTGCGCGGGCCCGACGGGCGCTTCATCACCGGGCTGGACCCGGACACGGTGATCGCGCCCCCGCAGCCCGTCAGCCAAGTGGCCCAGTATTTCACGGCCGACCTGAACGGGGAACCGGCCCGGTTCGTCCGACTGCCCCGCCTGTTCGCCGAGCGCGACTTTTCCGGCGAAGTCGAAATCGTGGTCGGGCAGACCTTGCTTGCGCGGCGCGCGATGACCGCCGGGCTGATGCTGGATGCCCTGCTGCCGATGGCGGCTGCCGGCGCGTTGCTGCTGATCATGTCCTGGTTCGTCACCCGTTCGGCGCTGCGCCCGCTCGAGGCGATGTCGGACGACCTGATCCGCCGCGACCCCTATGACCTGACGCCCGTGGCCAGCGACGGTCTGCCGCGCGAATTGCAGGTCATGATCGCGGCGATGAACCGGTTCATGGGGCGACTGGACCGGCAGGTTCTGTCGATGCGCAACCTGATCGCCGACACCGCCCATCAGTTGCGCACCCCGGTCGCGGCGATCCGGGTGCAGGCCGAAATCGCGCAGGCGGATCCGGATGCCCCAGCTCGCCACCGCGCGCTGGACCGGCTGCTGAATCGCACGCGGTCGCTCGGAACACTTCTGGATCAGCTGTTGTCGCGCGCGATGGTCATCCACCGCATCGACAGCGCCCCGCGCCTGCTAGTCGATCTGCGCGAAGTGGCGCTCGAGGCGCTGGAGCAGAGCGACCACGAGGTGATCGCCCCCGGTGTCGAGGTGCATCTGAAAATCGGGGAAGACCCGGTCTGGGTGCGGGGCGATGCATTCTCGCTGGGCGAGGCCACCAAGAACTTGCTGGGCAACGCGCTGCGCCACGGCAAGGCCCCGGTCAGCATCGGGGCCAGCCTGGACGGTGGCCGCGCCGTTCTGTGGGTGCGCGACAGCGGCCCGGGGCCGGAAACGTCGGTCTCTGCCCGGCTGGGCGACCGGTTCAACCGCAACGCAGGCTCGGGCGAGGACAGCAGCGGGCTGGGCCTGTCGATCGTCAAATCCACCGCCGAAGCCTTTGACGGCACCGTCGAGATGACCCGCACCGATGACGGGTTTTGCGTATCGCTCAGCTTTCCGGCCGCCACCGAAGGAACAGGCGCATGATACGGTTTCTGATCCCGCTGACCCTGTGCCTGCTGATGCCCGCTTCCCGCACTGCTGCGCAGGAGGCAGTGACCGAATTCGGCACCGGGCCTACCCCCCTGCTGGTGCGCTCGACCACGGATATCGGGATCATTCGCCCGGTGATGGAGCAGTTCGCCGCGCAAAACCCCGACCTGACCATCACCTATGAACAATGGGGCTCGAACGCGCTGTTCCAGCACAGCAAGACGGCCTGCAAGACCGGCGACAGCCCGGCGGATGCGGTCTTCTCCTCGGCGGTTCAGCAGATGGTCTGGTTGGTCAATGCCGCCTGCGCCCACCGCTACAGCTCGGCCCTGACGCAGGCGCTGCCCCCGGCCCGGCGCTGGCGGGACGAGCTGTGGGGGATCACCACCGAACCCGCGGTCATCGTCTACAACAAGGACCGTTTGGACGATCTGGAGGTGCCGCGCAGCCGCTTTGCCCTGCTGGACGCGATGCGCACCCGCCCCGACCTGCTGCGCGGCCGGGTGGCGACCTATGACATCGCGGCCTCGGGGCTGGGGTATCTGTTTGCCTATGGCGACAGTCTCGAGGCGACCACCTTCGGGTCACTGATCGAAGGTTTCGCGCGCATAGATGCCATCGCCACCTGTTGTTCCGCCGAGATCATTCGCGACGTTGCCGAGGGCCGGTTCCTGATCGCCTACAACGTGCTTGGCTCATATGTCGCGAATGCCCAGGACCCGGCAGTTGGGGTGATCCTGCCCGAGGACTACACCCTCGTCCTGTCCCGCGCCTTTCTGATCCCGAAGAATGCAGGCAACAGCGCCGCCGCAGCCCGTTTGCTGGATTTCCTGCTTTCTGCACAGGCGCAGGACTTGCTCGCAACCTCGGGGCTTGTGTCCCGAATGGACTCGGCCGAGACCGGACTGACGCCCAGCGCACGACGGTTCATCCCCCTGTCGCCCGCCCTTCTGGTGGCCAGCGACCCGAACCGCCGGGCAGAGTTGTTCAAACTGTGGAACGACGCGTTCGACGTCGAAACCGCCCGCTAGGCCGGTTTCGGTCCGGCGTCTTCGGTCTCAGGTTCTTCGGGGGCCTGGTCTGCCATGCTGGCATCGACAATCTCAGGCTCGGGGATATCCTCGACTTCGGCGTCCTCGGCCATATCCGAGCGGTCTTCCAACGCCCCCACGATCAGAGGCAGCATGTGAACACCCGTCGCCGAGGCGATCTCGGGGGTTTTGGGGGTCTGCCAGCTGAGCGTGTCAAAGCTGTGACAGTTGGGGCAGACCGGCGCCCATTCAGCCTCGATGTCATGGCAGTTGTCGCAAACCCATTGCGGCCCGCGAGGCGCATTCAACGCTTTGGCCAGCCAGCCCTGTACCACCGCGTCCGAGGCCCCTTCGCCGCGCTCGATGGCGGCCATCAGGGTATAGGCTCGGGCATCGGCACCTTTCTCGACCACATCTCCAAGCGCCCGGCGGGCCTCGGGAAAGTCTTCGGCGACGATGTTCAGCTCGGCCAGGATCAGGCGGGTTTCCAGATGTTCGGGATGGATGCGCGTCAATGCCGTAAAGCGCTTGACCCGTTCCTCGGCGGTTTCGTCGGGCACGATCTCGGCAAAGGCATGGGCCAGATCCGGATGCGGCTGCGCCTCCCATGCCTTTTTGAGAATCTTTGTCGCGGCGCGCGGCTTGCCCTTGGAGATGTAGGCCCGTGCGGCCATAGCCGCCGCCGGCACCAGGTCGGGTGAGAGGCGGTTCGCCTCGATCGCGCGCTCCTGCTGTTCGACACTGGCGGTTTCATCCAGAATTCCCTTGGCCTCGGACAGCGCCAGAACAGCGTCGCGTCGCTTGAACACATCACGCGGCAGCGCGCCCGACTTCAACTTGGCGGTCAGGGTCGACCGTGCGCCGGCCCAGTCCTGCGCCTTGGTCTGCAGTTTCAGAAGCACATCCTGCGTTTCCTGATGCCGCGGCTTTAGCGCCAGTGCTTTCTCGGCGAGTTTGCGCGCGGTTTCATCATCGCCCTCGGCCAACTTCTGTTTCATGATTCCGCGCACGCCGACGAAACGTGTGGCCTGATCCGTCACCAGTTTCTTGTAGGTTTCCGAGGCCTTCTTGGTGTCACCGACCATTTCGGCCGCCTGGGCCACCAGAAGGTTGGTCAGCTCCGGCTTGTTGAGCAGCCGTTCGGCCTTGTGCGCCATCGTCATGGCCGTCCGCCCCTCGCCCGAGGCCAGCGCCATCAACCCGTCAGCCAGCGCCTGATAGCCCCGTTTCTCGCGGCTGCGGTCGAAATAGCGCGAAAGGGCAGTTTCATCACCGTTGAGGAATTTCAGGGTCGCAATCAGCAGGTTGAGCAGCTTGAAGAACAGCCAAACCGCCAGAACCAGCAGGCCCAGAGCGATCACCGACTGCAGCGGGCTGAGCGTGACCTCGGTTCCCATCGCGGTGATCTGGATGCCACCGCTGGTTTCCATCAGAACGCCTGCCCCCATGGCCAGAAGGCCGACGATCGCGACAAAAACCAGGATCTTCAACAATGACCAGAGCATGGCGGGCCCCTCAGTTCGAGTTCACGCTTGTCACAAGCGCATTGGCGGCTTCGACCGCGGATTGGCGGGTTTTGGCAGCCGCGATCCATTCGGCCATAGCTGGCTGCGCCGATTCCGGAAGCGCGCCCAGCTCGGTCAGGGCCGTGCTGATGTCACCTTTGCCCAACGCGGCCTCCGCTCGTGACAGGATGGCGTCGGGATCATTGCCGTCTTTTGGCGAAACGGACCGGGCGCCGGTCTGCCGCTGAAGAAAGGCGACGAGGCCCGTTCCCTTGTCGGCTTCGCGCGCATCTGCCAGCGCAGTTCGGGCGGCAGGCGCAAAACTCTCGCGCAGATCCGTCAGTGTCGGCACACCTTCGCCGGCCGGAGCGGACAGGGCTTCCGGCACCTGCACGCCGCCGGTCTGCAACTGGGCCACCAGATCGGCATAGGGTGCGCCGGCATCCAATTGACCCTGAACCTTGGACAGCACGGCCAGGTTCTCTGCCGCCTGTGCCCGGGCTTGGGCCTGCGCGTCCAGGGTTTGCGCTTCGGCGACCATCTTTTCGACTTCGGCACGCTGGGCGGCCAGCGAATCCTGCAGCTTTTTCAGCTCGGCCTCGACGGCCGCAACCGTTTCGGGCGAGGCAGCGTCGGTCAACGGTCGTGCCTCAAGCTGTGCGACGCGTTGCGCCAAGGGATCAACCTTGCCGGACAGATCGTCGACATTGGATTTGAGCGCGCCAAGATCGCTTTCGATCGGCGTCAGCTTGGCGCTCAGCGCCGCGATATCAGCGGACGGGTCGGGAACTTCAGACAATTGCTTGCTCAGGTCAGCCAGTTGCTGAGCCTGGTCGGTCACCTTGGTCTCAAGCGCTGCAATCGCCTCGGACGGATCGGACCCTGCCGGCCAAAGCAGATCGCTGCGTCCGGCGGCGAACCCCAGCGCCGCCGCGATGACGCCACCGATCAGCGCCGGCATGAACCCGCTTCGCTTGGCCTCAGGTTGCTGATCGGTTGCCGTAGCCCGTTCGGCTTCGGCTTCGGCTTCGGCTTCGGAAGGGCTTTGTTCAACCCGATCTTCCGGGTTAAGCGTGTAGGCGTCAGTCTTGGCTTCGACCGCTTCGGGCACCTCATCGACCTTGGGGTCGTCGGCCGGTTTCTGGTCTGTGTCTTTCTTGGCAGCCACCGTCACTTCCCCCTGTCGATTCCCATAAAACCTGACGCGCAGACGCGTCCAAGTTAATCCGCGCCCATCGCACCCTCAAGCCGGATCGCGTATTTAACGAGTTTTTTCACGGCTTTCCGCATTTTCTTGGGCGTCGGGCGTTTGGCAATCCGCAAACAGGCAATCGCCAAGTTTTCAAGGGGCTCGGCGGTCGGTTCGCTCATCACGGCGACCAAAAGCGGTGCCGGTCCGGGCCAAATGTCGGCAAATTGTCGCGCGGTCCGCGGCGAGAACAAGGGCGCAATCACCGGGGCCGAACCAGCCGCAGCCGCCCGGGCCTCGGGCGTCAAAGGCAGCAAATGCTGGCGATAGACCGGCTGTTCCCGCACGGTCAGGCCCAGTTCGGTCAGCCGGGCCGCGATGTTTCCCCGGCTGTGTTCGCCGCGCAGATGCAGCAGCGGGCTGTCCGGGCGCTCTTTGAGCAGTTTGGCGACCAGTTCCTCGGCGGTTTCGCCGGCCATCCGGGCCTCCCACCCGGCCTGGCGGGCTGTTTCGGTGGTGGCCGGCCCCACGCAATAGGCGGGTAGATCCCGGCGCACATCCTGCGCCGCGGCGGCCGCCACGCCATTGGCCGAGGTGAAGATCAGGCCCCGGACTCCGGTCGTGTCCACCGCCTGTTCCATCGGTCGGATATCCAGCAGCGGGGAATAGATCACCTGGACCCGCGACCGCAAACGTTCGGGCAGCTGCGCCACGAACCTTTCCGAGGCGGCGCGGGGGCGGGTCATCAACAGGTACACGGGCGGGCGTTCGGGCCTTGAGGATTGTTTGCTGCGGCGCGGGGTGATACCCCGCGACCAGATCATGATGCAATGGTTCAGGCCGATGGTGCAAACACTTACCGTTCTGGGATTGGAAAGCAGCTGCGATGACACGGCGGCGGCCGTGGTGCGGCAGACCGAGGGCGAACCGGCGCAGGTTCTGTCTTCGGTCGTGCATGGCCAGACGGAGCTGCACAGCGCCTTCGGCGGCGTGGTGCCCGAGATTGCGGCCCGCGCGCATGCCGAAAAGCTGGATGTCTGCGTGCAGCAGGCGTTGGAGCAGGCGGGCCTGACCCTGCAGGACATGGACGCAGTCGCCGTGACCGCCGGGCCGGGACTGATCGGCGGGGTCATGTCGGGCGTGATGTGCGCCAAGGGGATCAGCGCGGCCACCGGCCTGCCGCTGATCGGCGTCAACCACCTGGCCGGCCACGCGCTGACCCCGCGGCTGACGGACGGGATCGCCTTTCCCTACCTGATGCTGCTGGTGTCCGGCGGGCATTGCCAATACCTGATCGCCCACGGTCCCGAGCGGTTCACCCGGCTGGGCGGCACCATCGACGACGCCCCGGGCGAGGCATTCGACAAGACCGCGCGCCTGCTGGGCCTGCCCCAGCCCGGCGGCCCCTCGGTCGAGGCCGAGGCGCGCGATGGCGACCCCAAACGCTTTCGTTTTCCGCGGCCACTGCTGGACCGGCCCGGATGCGATCTGTCCTTTTCCGGGCTCAAGACCGCCTTGATGCGGATGCGCGACCAGATCGTGGCCGAAAAGGGCGGGCTGACGCGTCAGGACCGCGCCGATCTGTGCGCCGGGTTCCAGCAGGCGGTCGTGGATACGCTGGCCGAGAAGACCCGCCGCGCCATCGCCCTGTATCTTGACACCAGCCCTGCCGAGCCGGTGATCGCTGTGGCCGGGGGCGTTGCGGCAAATACGGCCATTCGGACTTCGTTAGAGTCTATTTCCGCGGATTCCGGCGCGCGGTTTACTGCCCCGCCACTGCACCTGTGTACCGACAATGCGGCGATGATCGCCTATGCCGGGTTGGAACGGTTCCGGCTTGGCGCGCGCGACGGGCTGGACCTGACCGCCCGGCCCCGCTGGCCGCTGGACCAGACCAGCCCGGCCATGCTGGGCGGCGGGCGCAAGGGAGCCAAGGCGTGAGTGTTTCGGTTCTAGGAGCCGGCGCCTTCGGCACCGCGCTGGCGATTTCGCTGGCGGGCAAGGGTCCGGTCACCTTATGGGCCCGGTCGGGCGAACAGGCGCAGACGATGCAGGCGACCCGCAGCAACGACGCCCGCCTGCCCGGTGTCACCCTGCCCGACGCCATCACGGTGGCCGCTGAAATCACCCTGGCCTGTCAAAGCGACGTGTTGTTGCTGGCCGTGCCCATGCAAAAACTGCGCGATGTCCTGTCGGACCATGCGGCGGACCTGCAGGGTCGCACCCTGGTGGCCTGCTGCAAAGGCATAGAACTGTCCACAGGCCTCGGTCCGATTGCCGTGATCGAACAGGTGCTGCCCGGTGCACGCACTGCCTTGCTGACCGGGCCCAGCTTTGCCGATGACA
Organism: Ruegeria sp. CG8; assembly: GCF_056537165.1. Classification (NCBI taxonomy): domain Bacteria; kingdom Pseudomonadati; phylum Pseudomonadota; class Alphaproteobacteria; order Rhodobacterales; family Roseobacteraceae; genus Ruegeria; species Ruegeria sp. CG8. The sequence goes on from NZ_JBQFRA010000003.1 coordinate 70,227, forward strand.
TCGCGCGCGGGTTGCCCACGGCGCTGACCCTCGCCTGCGCCGACGCGGACCTGGGCACCCGGCTGCAACAGGCCCTGACCACCGCCAACCTGCGTCTCTACCGGACCACCGACGTGACCGGGGCCGAGCTGGGCGGGGCCTTGAAGAACGTGATGGCCATCGCCTGCGGGGCCTGCATCGGCGCGGGTCTGGGGGACAGCGCCCGCGCGGCCCTGATGACGCGCGGCTTTGCCGAGATGCAGCGCTTTGCCGCGATGCGCGGCGCCCGGCCCGAGACGCTGATGGGCCTGTCGGGTTTGGGCGATCTGGTCCTGACCTGCTCGTCCGACCTGTCGCGCAACTTCCGGTTCGGCCTGTCGCTGGGCCGCAACGAGTCCTTTGACGCCGCGACCACCGTCGAAGGCGTGGCCACGGCAAATGCAATGGCCGCCATCGCCGCGGCCGAGGGGCTGGACATGCCCATCTGCCAGACGGTGGCGCAGCTCAGCCGTGGCGCCTACAGTGTCGCCGAGGCCCTGCAATCCCTGCTCAATCGCCCACTCAAGGAGGAATGACATGCTTATCGCCCTGATCGCCCGCGACAAGGACGGCGCCCTGCAGACCCGGCTGGACAACCGCGCCGCGCACCTGGCCTATATCGAAGAAACCGGCGTGGTCGCGCAGGCCGGACCGTTGCTAGACGGCGATGCCATGATCGGATCGCTGGTCATCCTGGATGTCGAGGATCTGTCCGCCGCACAGGCCTGGGCCGATAACGATCCCTACGCCAAGGCCGGTTTGTTCAAATCGGTCGAACTGATCCCGTGGAAGAAGGTCATCGGCTGATGGCGTATTGGCTGTTCAAATCCGAACCCTCGACCTGGAGCTGGGACCAGCAGGTCGCCAAGGGCGACGCGGGCGAGGAATGGGACGGGGTGCGCAACTATCAGGCCCGCAATTTCATGCGGCAGATGAAGCTGGGCGACCGGGGGTTTTTCTATCATTCGCAGAAGGACAAGGCGATCGTCGGCATCGTCGAGGTCTGCGCCGAGGCCCACCCCGACAGCACCACCGACGACGACCGGTGGGACTGCGTGGACATCAAGGCGGTACGCCCCTTCGTCAAACCGGTCACGCTGGACCAGATCAAGGCCGATCAGAGGCTGGCCGACATGGTGCTGGTGAAAAACTCGCGCCTGTCGGTGCAGCCCGTTTCGGATGCCGAATGGGCGGTGATCTGCGAACTGGGCCAGACCGAACCGGATTAAAAAAGGGAAGGCCCTGACGATGCAGAACCTTCCCTACCCCGCGTGCTCCCTACTCACCACACGCAAAGAAATCTCTGGTTCTGACCGTCCTGGTCACGAGGCGAATGTAGCCCAAGGCACGGCGGTTTTTCAAACATGAAATCAATAGATTATGATTCAAATGCAAAACGCCCGCCGAACCAGTCGGGCGGGCGTTTCTGAATGTCGCGGCGGGATCAGCCGTAGACCGACTCTTTGCCGAAATGCTTGGTCAGTATGTAATAGACCACCGCGCGGTATTTGTTGCGCTCGGACATGCCATAGGTCTCCATGACTTTGTTGATCGCGGCCATCAGCTCGGGGCCATCCGACAGGCCCAGTTTCTTGATCAGGAAGTTGTTCTTGACCGTTTCCAGCTCACCTTCCTGGCTGGCGGCCACGGTTGCGGCATCCGCGTCATAGATGGCCGGGCCGCACCCAATGGTAACCTTGGTCAGCAGGTCCATGTCCGGCGTCATACCGCATTTGTTCTTCAGATCATCCGCGTATTTGGCGATCAACTCGTCACGTTTTCCCATTGTCCTCTCCTGTGTGGGTTGGGTTCCGGCCTTTGCGGCGCTGGCTGAACGGTAACGGCTGACAGCTTTTCAACAAAGGGAAAAATCCGACGGTTTCCCCCCAAGGCAGGGATACGCGCACCCGCGGGTTGATCATTGTTTCACTTTTATTTAACATTTTAGTTAATCATTGAGTCGAGGAGACTGCCATGACCATCGCCCTACCGAACGAAAGCGCCGAGTACCGAACCGCCCGAAATGCCCTGTTGGCCGCCGAAGCCGATCTGCGTGCGCGGGTCGAGGAAGTGGCCGCGCTGCGCCGGACCTTGCCCAAGGGCGGCCAAATCCCGCAGGATTACGCCTTTCGGGATCTCGAGGGCAAAATTGCCCCGATTTCAAGCCTGTTCGGTGATCATGACACTCTGGTCGTGTATTCGCTGATGTTTGGCCCCAAGGCGCAGGACCCCTGCCCCATGTGCTCGGCCTTTCTGGACGGGCTGACCGGGCAGGTCGCACATCTGACCCGAAAAACCGCCTTTGCGGTCGTGGCGCAGAATACACCGGATGCCCTGGCTGCGCTGAACCAGCGCATGGGCTGGCAGGGTCTGCCGCTCTATTCCGCGTTGGATACAACGTACCAGCAAGACTATCTGGCCGAGACCGAGGACGGAAACCAGTTGCCGATTCTGAACGTGTTTCAACGCGATGCGCAGGGAATCCACCATTTCTGGAGCTCCGAGCTGTTCTTTCAGCCCAGCGACTGGCATCCACGCCATGTCGATGCTGCCTGGCCCCTGTGGAACATTCTGGACCTGACGCCGCAGGGCCGCGGCGATTTCGTGCCGCCGCTCCGCTGAGCGCAACAAAAAAGGCGGCCCAGATGGCCGCCTTCTCCGCTTATTTCTGACAGATCAATACCGGTAATGCTCGGGCTTGAACGGACCTTCGGGCGTAACGCCGATGTAGTCCGCCTGTTCCTTGTCCAGCTTGGTCAGCTTGACGCCGATCCGGTCCAGATGCAGGCGTGCAACTTTCTCGTCCAGGTGCTTGGGCAAGATATAGACCTTGTTCTCGTACTGGTCGCCTTTGGTGAACAGTTCGATCTGGGCCAGAACCTGATTGGTGAACGAAGCCGACATCACGAAGGACGGATGCCCGGTGGCATTGCCCAAGTTCAGCAGACGGCCTTCGGACAGCAGGATGATGCGGTTGCCCGAGGGCATCTCGATCATGTCCACCTGGTCCTTGATGTTGGTCCATTTGTGGTTTTTCAGGCTGGCCACCTGAATCTCGTTGTCGAAATGGCCAATATTGCCGACAATGGCCATGTCCTTCATCTCGCGCATGTGCTCGATGCGGATCACGTCCTTGTTGCCGGTGGTGGTGATGAAGATGTCGGCGGTCGAAACCACGTCTTCCAGCAGAACCACCTCGAACCCGTCCATGGCGGCCTGCAGGGCGCAGATCGGATCAACCTCGGTCACCTTCACGCGGGCGCCCGCGCCGCGCAGGGACGCGGCCGAGCCTTTGCCCACGTCGCCATAGCCACAGACCACGGCAACCTTGCCGGCCATCATCGTGTCGGTGGCGCGGCGGATACCGTCGACCAGCGATTCCTTGCAGCCGTACTTGTTGTCGAACTTCGACTTGGTGACGCTGTCATTCACGTTGATCGCCGGGAACGGCAGGTGGCCGTCCTTGACCAGCTGATACAGGCGGTTGACGCCGGTGGTGGTTTCCTCGGACACGCCCTTGATCTGATCGCGTACCTTGGTGAACCAGCCCGGGCTGGCGGCCATCCGCTTCTTGATCTGCGCCTTGATGACTTCTTCCTCTTCCGAGGACGGGACGGGGATGATGTCCTCGCCCGCCTCGGCGCGCGCGCCCAGCAGGATGTACAACGTGGCGTCGCCGCCATCATCCAGGATCATATTCGGGCCGTCTTCGAACAGGAAAGACTTGTCGAGATAGTCCCAATGCTCTTCCAGAGTCTGTCCCTTGATGGCAAAGACCGGAATGCCCGCCTCGGCGATGGCCGCCGCCGCGTGGTCCTGGGTCGAGAAGATGTTGCACGACGCCCAGCGCACATCCGCGCCCAGCGCGACCAGCGTTTCGATCAGAACGGCGGTCTGGATCGTCATGTGCAACGACCCGACGATGCGCGCCCCTTTCAGCGGCTTGCTGTCGCCGTATTCCGCACGCAGAGCCATCAGGCCCGGCATTTCGGTTTCCGCGATATCCAGTTCCTTGCGGCCGAACCCGGCCAGTGAAATGTCTTTGACGATGTAGTCGCCAGCCATCAGATGCTCCATTCCGATCAACAACGGTTTGGGCAGCCCCTAACACCGTTGGGGAAAAGTGGCAATGTGGGTGGCAGTGGACCGCGAGCGGCGCTCAGTTCAACTGGGCGTCCCCTCGGCTTGGATCTTTGGGATCGCTTCAAAGAAATCGGTGCCGGCGGCGACAATGCAGCTGATGCCGTTGGCGTGGGTCACCAGAACGGTATAGGTCCCGCTTTCGCGTGAGGCCCATACCTCCATGACCGTTTGTCCGCCTCGCGAGTTCTGCAAGCCGCCAAAGGCAAGCTCCTCTGAATAGGTCTGCTGGAGTTTGGCGATCACATCTCCGCGCAAGGCGCAGTTCTGTGCCAATGCAGGCGGCGCGGCCGCAGCCATTCCAAAGACAAGTGCCAGTCCGAATACACGCTTGAACATGACAGGCTCCTTTCGGTTGGGTTTCAATCCGAGAGGGGCACACTGGGAGGAGCGCGTGCCCCCCTCAGTCTTCATGTCGTGATCACAAGGTGCCGGTTCAAAGCACGATTGCTCAAGAAATTGTTGGCAGCCAGTGATCAGGATGGCTTAAGCATAGCATAAAACCGGGTCTCGGGCACGGTGGACAAGATGGGGCATGGCAGAATGGCAACACAACCCAGGGCATGGCAACGGATGCTGTCGGGCCGCAGGCTGGACCTGCTGGACCCGACACCGGTGGATATCGAGATCGAGGATATCGCCCATGGTCTGGCTTTCGTGGCGCGCTGGAACGGCCAGACGGCGGGTGATTTCGCCTATTCCGTGGCCGAGCATTCCCTGCTGGTCGAAGAGCTGTTCGGCCGGATCGCCCCCAAGGCGCCGGTGAAATGGCGGCTGGCGGCGCTGCTGCACGATGCGCCGGAATATGTGATCGGCGACATGATCTCGCCGGTGAAGGCCGCGGTCGGCCCGGGTTACGGCGCGCTGGACGACCGGCTGGCGGCGGCAATCCACATCCGCTTCGGCCTGCCCGCCGCGGTGCCGAAAACGGTGAAACGTCAGATCAAGAAAGCCGACAAAATCAGCGCGTGGATGGAGGCCACCCAGATCGCGGGGTTTTCCGAGGCCGAGGCGACCAGGTTCTTCGGCCGACCGGACGCGGCGGTGATGGAGGGGTTGCAGATCACCCTCAGGCCACCAGTTGAGGTGCGGCAGGCATATACGGCGCGGCATGCGGAGCTGTTGGCGGAGCTATGAAACTCGACTGGTAACGGAATCTTGCTTGCCCCCAGCCGCATATTTGCCTTTGCGGCGCCCACGCAGCCCGTTTGTCTAAACTCCGAAGAACGGCCTCATTTACTCGATATCGTACCGCAGAGAAGACACTGCTTGAGCCAAAAAGAGCGGCTCCAGCGTTCGTCTGTTGACAGAAGAACGGCACCGTCAGTCTAATGAGGCGCAACCGAGCCGAGTGATCGTCGTTGTATGAAACGCCTCAGAATTGGAACTTCGGATCTACCGCGCGCATTCCGGCTTCTGTGTTTATCCACAATGATGTTGCTGGGAGCGGCTTCATGCGGCCGCCCGCCGGAATTGGTAGGGATCGATAATCCAAGACTTCCTGCATCTGAGGTAGAAGAGGCCAAGCGCCAAACAGTCTTCATTGCCACGACGCGTCAAGCGTCCGGAGCAGAAGGGGTCTTCTTTTCCGGTGACCGCGGTGAGGGTTTGGGCTTGGCTTCAGTAGTCGTCACCATCCCGCCAATTCACAAAGCAGGAAAAATTGAAAGAGCCAGCTCTCTGCCACCTATTGCCTCAAAGCACTTCACCATAGTTGAACCAAAAGTCTATGCTTCGGAAGCCGCCTTTGTTTCTGAAATTGACAATCAACTCCTGAACCTCAGCGTTTCCGACAGAAACGTTCTGGTCTTTGTGCACGGCTACAACACGACCCTGAGCGATGCCATCCTTAGATTGGCACAGTTTGTCGAGGATACCGAGTATGACGGGATCCCCGTATTGATGTCATGGGCGTCTGCTGCAGAGACTCTGAAATACGTCTACGATATCAACAGCGCCCTCGCTGCCAGATCAGACTTTTTGAAAGCCGGTGAGATCATTTCGCGATCACAGGCTCAACAGTTTGACATACTCGCATTTTCCATGGGAGCGTTCCTTACGATGGAAGCCATCTCGCAAGCCGAAATTGCTGGCGAGTTCAATCCCAACAAGAAAATTCGAAACATAATTCTGGCGGCACCCGATATCGATTTGGCGGTATTCGAAAGCCAGCTCTCAACTATCACCCACGACAATCAGAAAATCTTTGTGCTCGTATCCTCGGACGACGGAGCCTTGAGTTTTTCGAAGTTCATTTCTGGCGGAGTCGACCGTGTTGGCGCTGCCGATGCCGCCGAACTCGCAAGGTCAGGAGTCACCGTTATTGATCTCAGCCAAGTCCAGGACTCTCAAAGCACAAGTCACTCGAAATTTGCTTCGTCCCCTGAGGTTGTTCGAATTGCTGGTGAAGCAATCCGCACAAGCAGACGGACCGGCAGGCGTTCCACAACAGAACTTCAGGACCTTATTGGCGAAGGTTCAGTGGAAGTTGTAGGCGAACCTTAATTTCTTGATTTCCCAAGCCTGTTGCCAGAACAGTGCCGATCGACAAAACGCTACCGCGGGCTGCGTTTCGCCAGAATCCGCTGCAAGGTCCGGCGGTGCATGTTCAGGCGACGCGCTGTTTCCGAGACGTTTCGGTCGCACAGCTCATAGACCCGCTGGATATGCTCCCAACGCACGCGATCGGCGCTCATGGGGTTTTCTGGCGGCGGGGGCAGTTCGTCGCCCTTGGCCAGCAGCGCGTTGGTGATGTCGGTGGCGTCGGCGGGTTTCGACAGATAGTCGGTCGCGCCGATTTTCACCGCCGCCACGGCAGTCGCAATTGCACCGTATCCGGTCAGAACCACCACCCGGCTGTCGGGGCGCTTTTCCCGCAGCACCTCGACCACGTCCAGCCCGTTGCCGTCCTCGAGCCGCAGGTCCACCACGGCAAAGGCAGGCGGGCGGGCGGTGGCGATCGCGCGTCCGGCGGCGACGGAACCGGCGGTTTCCACCTCGAACCCGCGCTTTTCCATCGCTCTGGCGAGACGTCTCAGAAACGGCTCGTCATCATCCACCAGAAGCAGGGATTTGTCGGGGCCGATGTCAAGCTGAGCAATGTCTGCCATGGTGTGGTCTTTCTGCTATTTCATGCCGATAGGCTTTGAGATGAGTAATAGCAGCGCCACACCAAAGGTCAAACCGACGGTTACTCTGCCGCCTGGTCCACAAAACAGGCAACAGTGTCGGCCATCTGCTCGGCCGTCGCGTCGCGTTTGAAAAACTCAAGGAACCCGTCCTGCGGCGTAACGAGGTAGGTAAATGTCGAATGGTCGACGAGGTAGTACTCGTCGCTCTTGTCCTGGGCCTTGTAATAGGTCTTGTAGGCCTGGCTCGCGGCCTTGACCTGTTCCGGCGTACCGGTTAGGCCAATCATCTTTTCATGCAGGTTGTAGGCAAAATCCCCCACGACGTCGGGGGTGTCCCGATCCGGGTCTACCGAGATGAAGATCGGAGTGACCGAATAACCGCGCTCGGTCAGCAGGTCGACGGCCTCGGCATTGCGGGTGGTGTCCAGCGGACAGACATCGGGGCAGAAGGTGTAACCGAAATAGATCAGCGAGGGCTCGGTGATCACGTCCTTGTCGGTCACGGTTTCACCCTTGGAGTTGATCAACTCGAACGGGCCGCCGATGGTTGCAGTGCCGCCTGCAATCTGGCTGGACCGGCACTGGGCAAACTTGTCGTCCGAACCGCCGCCGCGCGTCATCAGCCACATGGCGCCCAGGCCCACGGCCAGCACGACGGTTGCAAGAATGGCATAAAGGCGGGTCATGGCGAAATTCCTGACACATGGGGTTGTTGATCGGTTCGGCCGGGACACCTATCAAGTTGACCAGCGGACGCAACAGGACATAATCGCCCGATGACGGATTCCAACACCAGCCTCTGGCGCGGACAGGAACGCAGCAGCTGGATCCGGCTGCGCACGCTGATCCTGCTGCGGTGGGTTGCAATCATCGGCCAGATCACGGCCATCACCGTTGCCCAGCAGACCTATCACGTCCAGCTGGAGCTTGGGCTGTGCTACCTTGCCATCGGTGTTTCGGTCATGGGCAACCTGACCGCCATCCTGCTGTTCCCGCAGAACAAGCGCCTGTCGGAATTCGAAAACTTCCTCATGGTGATGTTCGACCTGCTGCAGCTGGCTTTCCTGCTGTATCTCACAGGCGGTCTGAACAACCCGTTTGCCCTGCTTTTGCTGGGCCCCGTGACGATTGCGGCCAACGTCATGAGCACCCGGTCGACCCTGATCATCGGGGGCGCCGCAATCGTGCTGGCGACGCTTCTGGCCCAGTTTCACCTGCCGCTGCGCACCGATCTCGGCCTTGTTCTGGACATCCCCGACATCCTGCTGTTCGGCAACTGGGCCGCCATCGTGATCGCTATCGTATTCATCGGAGCTTATTCACACCGCATCAGCGCCGAGGTTCAGTCGATGTCCGAGGCGCTGGCCGCCACCCATATGGCCCTGGCGCGCGAGCAGAAGCTGACCGACCTAGGCGGCGTTGTCGCCGCCGCAGCGCACGAGTTGGGGACGCCACTGGCCACCATCAAGCTGACCAGCTCGGAACTGATCGAAGAGTTGGACGACCGCCCCGACCTGAAGGAAGACGCCGCCCTGATCCGCGAACAGGCCGACCGGTGCCGCGACATACTGCGCGACATGGGTCGGGCCGGCAAAGATGACCTGCACCTGCGCCAGGCACCTTTGTCCGCCGTGATCCACGAGGCCGCCGAGCCCCACATACACAGGGGCAAACAGGTACATTTTGACGAAGGCCCCGGGCCCGACGGGGATGTCCAGCAGCCCTCGATCCTGCGCAAGCCCGAGATCATTCATGGCCTGCGAAACCTGATCCAGAACGCCGTGGACTTTGCCCGCGCACAAGTCTGGGTCGAGGCCGAATGGACGCCGGACCGGATCACCGTCAGCATTATGGATGACGGGCGTGGTTATCCGTCACACATCATCGGCCGTATCGGTGACCCGTTCATGCGCCGCAGACGCGCCGAAAGCGATCTGCGCACACGCCCCGAATACGAGGGTATGGGGTTGGGCCTATTCATCGCAAAAACGCTCTTGGAGCGCAGCGGCGCCGAACTGAAATTTGCAAATGGGTCAGACCCTTACCAGGCGGTGACGGACCAGGCCGAGCGACGCGGCGCGATCGTGCTGGTGACATGGCCGCGCAAGCTGATCGATGCGCAGACAGGCGACAACCCGGTGCCGTCGGGCGTGAACGAACGGTTCCAGGTCTGAGTTAAGACACCGTTAACTATTTAAGCGCAAAGTCGGGTCCGGTTTGTTTTTGGGGTAGGCGGCACTGTGGCCGACTGGATCATACTTGCGGCGATCAGCCTGGTTTCGTCGGGCTTTGCCCTGCAGTGGCTCATGCCGCGCCGTCCGCGACGCGGTGACAATTTTGGTTTGTCTGCGCCGGCTTCGTTGTTGGATGCGGTGTTTCTGTTCAACGGAAGCCGCCTGATCAGCCATTCCGACATCGCCTTGTCCGGGTTCGAGGCGGTGAATGACTGGGATGATCTCAGGCGCCTGCTGCAGCGCGACTTTCCGGCCTTCCCCGAGACTTACGAAACCGTCCGCCAGCAAGGCAATATCGTGGTTTCGGCCATAGATTGTACGGTCGAGCGCGAGGTTCGGTGTGAATGGATCGACGGCATCGTCCGGGTGCAGTTGCGTGATCTGACCGGCATCACCGAACCGACAAGGAGGGATCCGAACGATCCGATCCGCCTCGCCATGGATCGCGCGCCCTACCCCGTGTGGCTTCTGGATCATGCCAACAAGGTTAGATGGTGCAACGCCGCCTATGTCGCGCTGGCCCGCAAGGCGCGCGGGCAGGACACGGATCTGACCCAACCCATGTTCCCTGAACTGACCGAAGACGCGCGGCCCGGCAAGAAGACCCGCGTGTCAATTCCGGTGAAGGACAGCAGCAGCAAGCTGTGGTTTGATCTGACGCGTGTGGCGCTGGACGAAGGTCACCTGCATTACGCGGTCGACGTAAACGCCATTGTCGAGGCCGAGACCGCCCAGCGCAAATTCGTCCAGACGATGACGAAAACCTTCGCGCAACTGTCGATCGGCCTGGCAATCTTTGATCGAAACCGCCAGTTGGCGCTGTTCAACCCCGCCTTGATCGACCTGACCGCATTGCCGCCCGACTTCCTGAGTTGCCGGCCGAATATCTCAAGCTTCTTTGACCGCCTTCGGGATCAGCACATGATGCCCGAACCCAAGAATTACCGCAGTTGGCGCCGGCAGATGAACGATCTTCTGGAAGCGGCCGAGGACGGAAACTATCAGGAAACCTGGTCACTGCCGTCGGGCTCAGTCTATTCGGTCAGCGGTCGCCCCCATCCCGACGGCGCCGTCGCCTTCCTGTTCGAGGACATTACGGCCGAGATCACCCTGACCCGCCGGTTCCGGTCCGAGATGGACCTTATGCAGTCAATCCTCGACAAGCTTGCGGACGCCGTCGCCGTTTTTGCCGATGACGGGACACTGGCTTTCACCAACTACGCCTACCAGCTGCTGTGGGGAGACTCGGACGAGGTCGGCTTTGAACCAGCCACGGTTCTGGACGTCACGCGCCAGTGGCAGTCGCAATGCCAGGCCAATCCAATTCTGGGTGACATTCGGGACTTCGTCGAAATGCGCAACAACCGGGCCGAGTGGAGCTCTGATCTGTACAAGCGCGACGGCACCCGGCTCTTGTGTACGGTCAGCCCTATCCAGAATGGCGCAACCATCGTCCGGTTCACGATCGAACACGCGCGTGGAGAAACGCCGGATATGTTGCAGATCACCGCCTGAACCGGGTTGCAGAGGGTTCGGCCCCCGTTCATTGTGGCGCCATGAATTCGCCCGCTTCGATCACTCTGACATCACCGGAAGAAACCGCCGATCTGGCCAGCCGCCTGTCCGCCCATTTGGCGCCCGGCGACGTTATTTTGCTGGACGGCCCAATCGGCAGTGGCAAAACCCATTTTGCACGCAATCTGATCCAATCGGCACTGCCTGTGCCCGAAGATGTGCCATCGCCCACATTCACGCTGGTTCAGGTTTACGATGGTGAAGCCGGCGAAATCTGGCACTCCGATCTGTACCGGCTTACCTCGGTGGATGAGATCGAGGAATTGGGCCTGACCGGGGCCTTTGATACGGCGATCTGCCTTGTGGAATGGCCTGACAAGCTGGGTCCGCTACAACCGGCCTCGGCCCTGTTGGTGCAGTTTCATGCCGACCCCGCTGCCGAAGAAACCCGACACCTGACCCTGACGTGGTCCGACCCCAAGTGGACCGAAAAACTGAAGAGGATCGCATGACCAACCGCGCAGTTCTGGCCGAGGCGCTGGTCGCACGGACCCCTTGGGCCAAAGCCTCTCGCGCGCCGCTGGCTGGAGACGCCTCGAACCGCCGGTATGAACGCCTGACCGACCCGGATACCGGGCGGACCGCCGTTTTGATGGACGCGCCCCCGGACAAGGGGGAAGACGTGGAACCGTTTGTCAGGGTGGCGGAATACCTGCGGTCCGTCGGTCTGAGCGCGCCCGAGATTCTTGCCGAGGACGCCGAGAACGGGTTCCTCCTGCTGGAGGATTTCGGCGACGACCTGTTTGCCCGCCTGATCGAGAAGCAGCCGGAGGTCGAGCGTGAATTGTACGAGGCCGCAACCGACGTGCTGATCCATCTGCACTCTGGGCCCCTGCCCTCATTGGACAGCTATGACCCGTCCCTCATGGCGGAATTGTCGGCTCTTGCCTTCACCAAATATGCCCAAGGGATACAAGGCGCCTATGACCAAGACGCCCATGATCGTTTTCAGCATCGGTTCGCCGACATATTGCTGCAGGAAACCTCGGGCACGCGGGTGGTGACCCTAAGGGACTACCATGCCGAGAACCTGATCTGGCTGCCTGAGCGCGACGGGGTCCGCCGGGTCGGTCTGCTGGATTTTCAAAGCGCAATGCTGTGCCATCCCGCCTATGACCTGATGTCGTTGCTGCAGGATGTCCGCCGCACTGTGCCCGCCGCAATCGAAATGAGCATGGTCAACCGCTACATCACGGCAACAGGTGTGGATGACCACGATTTCCGCACGGCGTACAGTGCCCTCGGCGCCCAACGCAACCTGCGGATACTGGGCGGATTTGCCCGCCTTGCCACCGACTATGGCAAACCGCATTACGTGGATCTTATCCCGGCGGCTTGGGCTCATCTGATGCGCGATCTCGAGCATCCGGCGCTGGTCTCGGTCGCGGATCTGGTTCGGCAGGCGCTGCCATCCCCAACGCCCGAAAACCTTGCAAGGCTGAGGGCCGGATGACCGATACACCCGAGGCCATCATGCTGTTTGCCGCCGGTTTCGGCACCCGCATGGGCGCGTTGACCCGCACCCGACCCAAGCCGCTGATCCCAGTGGCCGGACGGCCGCTGATCGACCATGCGCTGGACCTGACGGATGCGCTAAGGCCGCGCCGGGTGGTCGCGAACCTGCATTACCTGGCTGATCAGCTGACAGATCATTTGGCGCCACGTGGTGTCCTGCTTTCACACGAACAGCCGGACATCCTGGAAACCGGCGGCGGATTGCGCGCGGCCCTGCCGCTGCTGGGTCCGGGGCCGGTTTTCACGATGAACACCGATGCGATCTGGTCCGGGCCCAACCCTTTGGAGTTGCTGAAGGCGGCTTGGGATCCGGCGCGGATGGACGCTCTGTTGATCTGCGTGCCGATCGCACAGACGATCGGACATGCAGGCCTCGGAGATTTCAGGATCGACCCCCAAGGCCGGCTTGAACGCGGGCCGGGTCACGTCTATGGCGGCATTCAGATCCTGAAGACCGACGGTCTGGCGGACATTCCGGAAAAAGCGTTCTCGCTCAATATCTTGTGGGACCGGATGCACCGCGATGGCCGGCTGTACGGTCTGCAGTATCCCGGGCGCTGGTGCGATGTGGGCCGGCCCGAAGGCATCGCCCTGGCCGAGGAGATCGTGGCCGATGTTTGACCCCAGCGCCACCCCCCGGGTCTTTGCGGTGCCGCCCGGTGCGGATTTTCCGCAGGCACTGGTGCGTGGGCTGCGGGCGCGCTGCGACGGCCACCCGCCCGAGGCACTGGCCCGCGTGCAACTGGTGCTGAACACCCGCCGCATGGCCCGCCGCGTGCGCGAGCTGTTCGATCAGGGTCCGCCCTGCCTCTTGCCCCGCATTTCGCTGGTCACCGATCTGGGCGAAAGCGTCGATCTTGATCGTGTACCGCCCGCCGTACCGCCCTTGCGTCGCCGGCTGGAACTGACGCAGCTGGTGGCGCGACTGCTGGACCAGCAACCGGACCTGGCCGCGCGGTCGTCGCTGTTTGACCTTTCCGACAGCCTCGCTGCCCTGATCGAAGAGATGCAGGGCGAAGGCGTCCCGCCCGAGGCGATCCGGCAACTGGACGTGACTGACCTGTCGGGCCATTGGGCACGGACGCAGGCCTTCATCGGCATCGCCGACCAGTTCCTGAAGACCGAGGATGGCAGTCTGGACGTGCAGGCCCGCCAACGCCGCGTGGTCGAGAACCTGATCGCCCGCTGGCAGGACGCGCCGCCGCAACACCCCGTGATCCTGGCCGGGTCCACCGGCTCGCGCGGGACCACGCTGATGCTGATGCAGGCGGTGGCGCGGCTGCCGCAGGGGGCGCTGATCCTGCCGGGGTACGATTTCGACCAACCCGCTCATGTCTGGGAACGGTTGGATTCGGCAATGACCTCGGAGGATCACCCGCAATACCGGTTCCGCAAGCTGATGACCGAACTGGGGATAGGGCCGGATCAGATCGCATCCTGGACCCCGGACCAGCCCCCCTCGCCCGCGCGCAACCGTTTGGTTTCATTGGCATTGCGCCCTGCCCCGATCACCGATGCCTGGATGAGCGAAGGCCCGCAGCTGCGCGATCTGGATGCCGCGACTCGCAACATCACCTTGGTCGAGGCGCAATCGCCGCGGGCCGAGGCGCTGGCCATCGCCCTGCGCCTGCGGCAGGCGGCCGAGACCGGCCAGACCGCCGCCCTGATCACCCCCGACCGGATGCTGACCCGCCAGGTCAGCGCCGCGCTGGACCGCTGGAACATCCTGCCCGATGACAGCGCCGGCCTGCCGCTGCAACTGTCGCCACCGGGCCGGTTCCTGCGCCATGTGGCCGGGCTGTTCGCGCGCCGTCTGGATGCCGAGGCACTGCTGACCCTGCTGAAACACCCTTTGTGTCACAGCGCCGGCGACCGCGGCGCGCATCTGTTGCACAGCCGCGATCTGGAACTGCACCTGCGCCGCAACGGCCCGCCCTTCCCCGACAGCGCCAGCCTGACAGGTTTTGCCGTCGAAAAAGACGTGCCGGATGCGTGGGCTCTGTGGCTGATCCGCAATTTCTGCAACCAGCAGATCAGCGGCACCCTGCCCCTGACCGACTGGGTGCAGCGCCTGCGCGATCTGGCCGAGGCGATTGCTAGCGCCGGAACCGACGGCGCGGGCGAGTTGTGGGACAAGAACGCAGGTCAATCGGCGCTGGCGGTGATCTCGGGACTTGCAGACGAGGCCGAGCACGGCGGCGAGATGACGGCGCTGGATTTCGCCGATCTGCTGGGCGCGCTGCTGGCCGGGCAAGAGGTCCGCGACCGCGACGCCCCCCACCCGCGGATCATGATCTGGGGCACGCTCGAAGCGCGCGTTCAGGGTGCCGACCTGCTGATCCTGGGCGGGTTGAACGAAGGCAGCTGGCCCGAGGCTCCCGCGCCAGACCCCTGGCTGAACCGCCAGATGCGCGACCGTGCCGGCCTGTTGCTGCCGGAACGGCGAATCGGCCTGTCGGCGCATGATTTCCAGCAGGCCATCGGCGCGACCGAGGTCTGGCTGACCCGCGCGGTCCGCTCGGATGATGCCGAAACCGTGCCGTCACGCTGGCTGAACCGGTTGACAAACTTGTTGCAGGGCCTGCCGGATCAGGGCGGCCGCGCGGCGCTGGAACAGATGCGCGACCGGGGCAAGACATGGCTGCGCTGGTCCGAGATGCTGGAACAGGCGCCCCGGATCGCCGCCGCACCGCGTCCTTCACCGCGCCCGCCGGTGGTCGCGCGCCCGCGCCGCCTTTCGGTGACCGAGATCAAGCGGCTGATCCGCGACCCTTATGCGATCTATGCCAAGCACGTCCTGCGCCTGAAACCGCTGGACCCGCTGGTGCAGGCGCCCGACGCCCTGCTGCGCGGCATCGTGATCCACGAAATCCTGGAACATTTCGTCAAAGACAGCGTGCTGGACAGCGCGCTGCTGACCCGCGACAACTTCCTGAAACGGGCCGAGGCGCTGCTGGATCAGCATGTCGCCTGGCCCACCGCCCGGAAACTGTGGCTGGCGCGGCTCGAGCGGATCGCCGACGACTTTCTGCGCGCCGAGATCAGCCGCCGCAGCGACGGCGGTCCGATCGCCTTCGAGGCCAAGATGCGCCTGACGCTGGAACCGCTTGGGTTCGCCCTGAATGGCCGCGCCGACCGGATCGACCGCAACAGCCGCGGCGCGCTGACCATCATCGACTACAAGACCGGCACGCCACCCTCGGAGTCGCAGCAGGCCAAGTTCGACAAGCAATTGCTGATAGAGGCCGCGATGGCCGAGCAGGGCGGGATCGAAGGATTTGACCCGATGGCCGTGGCCAGCGCCGTGTTCATCGGTATGGGCGGCACCTACAAAGAGGTCCCGGCACCCTTGGACAAAGAGCCGCCCGACAGGGTTCTGGCCGAGCTGACAGAGCTGATTTCCACCTATTTAGAGCCTGATCAAGGTTTCTCCTCGCGCCGGATGATGCACAAGGACAGCGACGTGGGCGACTATGACCACCTGGCGCGGTTCGGCGAATGGGACCGCACCGCCGAAACCAAGCCCGAGGATCTGACATGACCCCGCGCGACGAAGCGACCGAACGGCAGGTTCAGGCGGCGCGGCCCGATGCGTCGACCTGGCTGGCGGCCAATGCGGGCTCGGGCAAGACGCGGGTTCTGACCGACCGCGTGGCGCGGCTGCTCCTGGACGGTGTTCAGCCGCAGCACATCCTTTGCCTGACCTACACCAAGGCCGCCGCCAGCGAGATGCAGAACCGCCTGTTCAAACGGCTGGGCGAGTGGGCGATGCTGGACGACGCGGCGTTGCTGCGGCAACTGACCGAACTGGGCGTCGAAGGGGTGATCGACCCCGACCGCCTGGCCCGTGCCCGCACCCTGTTCGCGCGCGCGATCGAAACGCCGGGCGGTTTGAAGATCCAGACGATCCACTCGTTCTGCGCCTCGCTGCTACGGCGGTTCCCGCTCGAGGCCGGGGTCAGCCCGCAGTTTTCCGAGATGGAAGACCGTGCCGCGGCCCTGCTGCGCGAGGAAATCGTCGAGGATTTCGCCGAAGGCCCGCAGGCCCGCATGATCGAGGACGTGGCCCGCCACATCACCGATACCGGCTTTGACAAGCTGACCGCCGCGATCGCCCAGAAGCGTACCCTGTTCACGCCCGCGCTGCAATGGCCCGACCTGCTGGCCCGTTTTGGCCTGCCCGAGGGGTTCGACGAGGACGCGCTGCTGGCGCAGGTGTTTCTGGGCGGCGAGGTCGAGCTGATCCGTTCGATCCTTCCGGCGCTGGCGGGCGGCGGCAAGACCGACGCCAAGGCGGCCGAGAAACTGTCGGGCTTCACCGAACCCGCCTTGGGTCAGTTGCCGGTGCTGGAAGACGTGTTCCTGACCGGCAAATCCGCCAAAGAGCCCTTTACCGCCAAGATCAACAGCTTTCCCACCAAGGCGCTACGCGAGGGGGTTCTGGCGGGGCAGATGGATCCGCTCGAGGCATTGATGCGGCGGGTCGAAGCTGCAAGGGAAGGGCGACTGGCGCTGGCAGCCGCACGCAAATCTCTGGTGCTGCACCGCTTCGCGGCGGCATTCCTGCCGGAATATGAGCGCCGCAAGCAACTGCGCGGCTGGCTGGATTTCGACGACCTGATCCTGCGCGCGCGCCTGTTGCTGAACGATCCGGCGGTGGCCGCTTGGGTTCTGTACCGGCTGGATGGCGGCATCGACCACATCCTTGTGGACGAGGCGCAGGACACCAGCCCCGATCAATGGGATGTGGTCGAGAAACTGGCGCAGGAATTCACCAGCGGCGAAGGCGCACGATCAGGGGTCGAGCGCACGATCTTCGTGGTCGGCGACAAGAAACAGTCGATCTATTCCTTCCAGGGGGCCGACCCGCAGGCCTTTGACCGGATGCAGGCCGAGTTCGGGCGGAAACTGCAGGAATCAGGCTCTAAACTGTGGGATTGGACGCTGGAATATTCGTTCCGTTCCTCCAGCTCCATCCTGTCGCTGGTCGATATTCTGTTCGAAAACCGCGCCGAGGCAGGGTTTCAGAAAGAGTCGCAGCACCGCGCCTTCAAAGCCGATCTGCCGGGCCGGGTCGATCTGTGGCCGGTGGTGGAAAAGGTCGAGGACGCGGACGAGGGCGACTGGACCGATCCGGTCGATCGGCCCGCGGCGCAGCATCACACGGTGATCCTGGCCAACCAGATCGCCGCGCGCATCAAGGCCATGATCGACGCCGGCGAAACCATCCCCGAAGACGGACCTACGCGCAGTACATTCGTGCGCCGCAAGGTGCGGCCGGGGGATTTCCTGATCCTGGTTCAGCGCCGCTCGGACCTGTTCGCCGAGATCATCCGCGCCTGCAAGGCCCAGGGTTTGCCGATCGCAGGGGCCGACAGGCTGAAGGTGGGCGCGGAACTGGCGGTCAAGGATCTGGCCGCGCTGCTGAGCTTTCTCGCCACGCCCGAGGATGACCTGTCACTGGCCACGGTGCTGAAATCGCCGCTGTTCGGCTGGTCCGAGCAGATGCTGTTCGACCTGGCTCATCGCCGGCAGGAAAGGTACCTGTGGGCGGCGCTGCGCCAACGAGCCGGGGATTTTCCCGAAACGCTGGCGGTACTGAACGATCTGCGCGGGCAGGTGGACTTTCTGCGCCCCTATGACCTGATCGAACGGGTGCTGACCCGCCATGACGGCCGCCGCAAACTGCTGGGCCGTCTGGGTGCCGAGGCCGAGGACGGCATCAACGCGTTGCTGTCGCAGGCGCTGGCCTATGAGCGGTCGGACATTCCCAGCCTGACGGGCTTCCTGGTGTGGATGCAGACCGACGACCTTGAGATCAAGCGCCAGATGACCGGAGTGGGCGACATGATCCGGGTGATGACGGTACATGGCTCGAAAGGGTTGGAGGCGCCGATCGTCATCCTGCCGGACACCGGCAAGCGGCAGCCGCCCCGCGATACCGAGATCATGGTCGCCGACGGAACGCCGCTGTGGAAGGTGCCCGCCGACCTGTCGCCCAGCCTTGTCGCCCGCGCCCGCGAAGACGCGCGCCAACGCGAGGAGAACGAACGGCTGCGTTTGCTGTACGTCGCGCTGACCCGGGCCGAGAAATGGCTGATCGTGGCGGCGGCCGGCGATCTGGGTCGGGACGGGTCCAGCTGGTACCAGCTGGTCGAAGACGCGATGGGCTGGGCAGGGGCCACCGAGATCCCCGGCACCGGCATCCGCCGTCTGGCGCATGGTGATTGGGAGGGTCTGCCACTGGACCATCGCCCGACCCCGGAACCGGTGCAGGATACCCTGCCGGACCTGTTCCACCGGCCCGCGCCCGAGCCGACGCCCGATCCCGAGACGCTCAGCCCGTCCGATCTGGGCGGGGCCAAGGCTCTGCCGGGCGAAACCGGGCTTGAGGAAGAGGCCGCCAAGCTGCGCGGCACCCGCCTGCACCTGCTGCTCGAACATCTGGGCCAGGCGCCGCGCGACCGGTGGGATCAGCTCTGCGCCCGGCTTCTGCCCGATATGCAAGACGGTGACCGCCGCGACCTTCTGGCCGAGGCGGCGGGCGTACTGACCGCGCCGGACCTGGCCCCCGTCTTTGCACCGGCCGCGCTGGCCGAGGTGCCCGTCTCGGCCACTCTGGACGGTCGTCGGATCCACGGGGTGATCGACCGGTTGATCGTGACGGATGACGCGGTGCAAGTCATTGATTTCAAATCGAACGCCACGGTTCCTGATCGGGCCGAGACCTGCCCCGAGGGCCTGCTGCGCCAGATGGGCGCCTATGCCGCCGCGCTGTCGCAGATCTATCCCGGCCGCGAGATCTGCACCGCGATTTTGTGGACGCGGACGGCGCGCCTGATGTGGCTGCCACACGATCTTGTGACAGATGCGCTGGTGCGGGCCCAGATATCTTGACCTCCCCAATGGGCGCACCTACGTTCGACTCCCAACCGCATGTCATTCAGGAGACAGAATATGTCGACCGTAGCCGTAACCGACGAAACCTTTGACGCCGAAGTCAAGAACTCGGACGTCCCCGTCGTGGTGGATTTCTGGGCCGAGTGGTGCGGACCCTGCAAGCAGATCGGACCCGCTCTGGAAGAGCTGGCGGCCGAATATGGCGGCAAGGTCAAGATCGCCAAGGTCGACGTGGACAGCAACCCCAACTCGGCCGCAGCCATGGGTGTACGCGGTATTCCCGCGCTGTTCATCTTCAAGGACGGTCAGGTGGTTTCGAACCGCGCAGGCGCTGCCCCGAAGGCCGCTCTGCAAAGCTGGATCGACGAATCCATCTGATACCGAACGGAACTCAAGAAAGAAGGCGCTCCTCATCGGGCGCCTTTTTTGTGCATGGTCTGCGCAAAAAGAAAAAGCCGCCCGGAAATCCAAGCGGCCATTCGTCTTTAGTCGAATTCGGTCTGAATTCAGATCTTGGCGATATCTTCGCGGACCAGACCGATATCTTCCAGCTGGGCATCGCTCAGTTGCGACAGCAGCTTGCGGGTCTTGCGGGCGGTGTTCCATTCGGCGACAGCTTCGAAAGCGTGCGAGATGCCGTCCACTACACGCAGGATGGTAGCTGCTCCGAGCGGCGCATGGATGTTTGCGGTGGTTGCCATTTGCGCATTCCTTTTTTGAAACAGCCGACCCTGTGTCGGTTGTAAGCCTCATCTAGTCTTGCGACAGGCGACTCACAATTGCTGGTCCGGCAACCCCGTGATGCACGGATTGCATATCTTTTAGGCAGTTTGAGAACGGGTTGCGCGGATCGCGCCTCCGGCCCATATAGGGCATCAACGGATACGGAGGCTTGAATGGCGGAGAACGACTTTCCCGGTTGGCACGGCACCACGATCATCGGCGTCAAGAAAGGCGGCCAGATCGTCATCGCGGGTGACGGGCAGGTCAGCCTGGGCCAGACCGTGATCAAGGGCACCGCCCGCAAGGTGCGGCGCCTGTCGCCCGGCGGGTTCGAGATCGTCGCCGGGTTCGCCGGATCGACCGCCGACGCCTTCACACTGCTGGAACGGCTGGAAGCCAAGCTGGAGGCCACGCCCGGTCAACTGGCCCGCGCCTCGGTCGAACTGGCCAAGGACTGGCGCACCGACAAGTACCTGCAAAAGCTTGAGGCGATGCTGATCGTCACCGACGGCCGTGACCTGTTCGTGATCACCGGGGCCGGGGACGTGCTCGAGCCGGAACATGACGTGGCGGCGATCGGGTCGGGTGGCAACTTTGCCCTGGCAGCCGCGCGCGCGATGATGGACAGCGACAAGTCGGCCGAGGAGGTTGCCCGCGAGGCCATGGCAATTGCCGCCGACATCTGCGTCTACACCAACGGCAACCTGACGGTTGAGAGCATTTCGGGCTAGGGGTCAGGCCAGCAGGGCCGAAATCTCCTTGCCCTTCCACCGGCGGTGCATCCCGATCAGCCCCAGAATGGCCGAGGCGATCACGATGTAATAGGGCAGGCGGATATCGATGCTCATCAACCCGCCGCCGATCAGCGACATGATTCCACCGGCCAGGCAGAACACGGCCGTGGTTACGCCCATGACCCAGCCCTGATCCGCCTCGCTGACCGACGAGGAGAACAGGCCCAGAAGGGTCGGGTAGGCCACGCCAAACAGGAAATAGAACAGGAACACCGGCACATAGCTGAGCACGCCGCTGGGGCTGAAGGCAAAGGCAAAGCCGCAGATCACCATGACGATAAGCGAAACATATATGATGTTGTGCTTGCTGAAACGTTCTTGCGCGGGTTTCACGAGAAACGTACTTGAGAAGGCCAGCGCAACACCGATGACGACCATCGCCATACTGCCACCGATCACGCCGTAACCAAAAGCGCTGGTCAGGAAATTGTCCACAAACACGTAGAAGGTGACGTTCGCGATCATGAAGAACGCGTAGACGGGCAGGATCTTCAGAACCATGGGGTGGCCACGCACGGCGACGAGGCTGTCGGTTACGTCGCGTGGGCGAAAGACGAAGGGTTCGCGTTCGGTTCGAGTATCCTTGAAGAAGAACAGCACCAGCAGGATCGCGATAAGCACCAGGACAAACGCGCCGTAGAATGGGGTCTTGAGCGTGGCAACGCTGCCCAAAAGCGCCGCATCCGACAGGACCGCTCCGATGATCGGGCCGCCGACCAGGCCAAAGCTGACCCCTGTCACGATATAACCCATGTTCCGGTCACGATCGGCCGCATCCGTGCTGCCGTCGATCATGGCCGCCTGCGCAATGGGTTGGTTTCCGGCCGTGAACCCAGTGATCGACCGGCCCACGATCAGCAGGATCAGGCTGTTGAGATACAGCGCCGCAATCGTGATCGCATAGCCCGCCAGCGCGCCACCCAGACAGACCAGAAGTGCATTCTTGCGCCCGATGGAGTCCGAAACTTTCGAGACATAGACGACGCCCAGAAACCAGGACAGGAAGAAACACCCGATCACCAGACCGTAGTAGAAGTGACGGCTGCCCATTGGCGTGCTTTCCGGCAGAAAGCCCGATTTCGTCTCCATGATCAGCGAGTTGATGATCGGAAAAACCAGCCCTTGGCCGATCAGGTCCACGAACACCACGAACAGCAGGGTAATCTTGGCAATCTTGGACATTTCACTCTCCGGGTCCCGCGCACATTCCGCCAACCCTATCAGAGGACACCGAAATCTCCCAACACGGAGGTCAGGAAAGAATTGCATTGGCGCCGGGTCATTGTTAACCAACGCGGCCAAATGTGCGGTCTCGGTTGTTTTTGCCGACCCCGTGCTTACCTAAGCCGCAGCTGACTGCCGACCATCGAAAGGACTGCCCTGTGACCGACCTGACCCCGCGCGAGATCGTCTCGGAACTGGATCGTTTCATCATCGGGCAGAAGGATGCCAAGCGCGCTGTCGCCGTGGCCCTGCGCAACCGCTGGCGGCGCAAGCAGTTGCCGGATGACATCCGCGATGAGGTCTATCCCAAGAATATCCTGATGATCGGGCCCACCGGCGTGGGCAAAACCGAGATCAGCCGCCGCCTGGCCAAGCTGGCCCGCGCGCCTTTCATCAAGGTCGAAGCGACCAAATTCACCGAAGTCGGCTATGTCGGCCGCGATGTCGAACAGATCATCCGCGATCTGGCCGATGCCGCGATCATCCAGACCCGTGAATACATGCGCGAAGAGGTCAAAGCCAAGGCGCATCAGGCTGCCGAGGACCGCGTGATCGAGGCCATCGCCGGCTCGGACGCCCGCGAGAGCACCCGCGAGATGTTCCGCAAGAAGCTGAAATCCGGCGAGCTGGACGACACGGTGATCGAGCTTGAATTGGCCGATACGTCCAACCCGATGCCGATGTTCGACATTCCCGGCCAGCCGGGCGGTCAGATGGGCATGATGAACCTGGGCGACATTTTCGGCAAAGCTTTCGGCGGGCGCACCGTCAAGCGTCGCATGACCGTTGCCGAAAGCTATGACACCCTGATCGGGGAAGAGGCCGACAAGTTGCTGGATGACGAGGCCGTCACCCGCGCGGCGCTGGAATCGGTCGAGCAGAATGGAATCGTATTTCTGGACGAGATCGACAAGGTCTGCGCCCGGGCAGAAACCCGCGGCGGGGATGTCAGCCGCGAAGGCGTGCAGCGCGACCTGCTGCCGCTGATCGAAGGCACGACCGTCTCCACCAAGCATGGCCCGGTCAAGACCGACCACATTCTGTTCATCGCCAGCGGCGCGTTCCATATCGCCAAGCCTTCGGACCTGTTGCCGGAACTGCAGGGGCGTCTGCCGATCCGGGTGGAACTGCGCGCGCTGACCGAAGAGGATTTCGTGCGCATCCTGACCGAGACGGACAACGCGCTGACCCGCCAGTATACGGCTTTGATGGGCACCGAAAACGTTACCGTCAGCTTTACCGAGGACGGGATCGCCGCGCTAGCCCGGATCGCCGCCGAAGTGAACCAGAGCGTCGAGAATATCGGCGCCCGGCGCCTGTACACCGTGATGGAGCGCGTTTTCGAAGATCTGTCCTTTGTCGCGCCGGACCGTGCCGGCGCGGAAATCGTGGTCAACGCGGCCTTTGTGGATGAAAACCTTGGTGAGCTGACCAAATCCACGGACCTGAGCCGTTACGTTCTGTAACATGATCAGCCGGTTTTCGCCGGTTGATCCTGCGCAATTATCTGGACGCGTCGGCAGGTTACGCTATGCGTAGCACGTAACTGTTGGTCTGGGATCGATCCGTGCTGCGCTATCTGATCATTTTCGTCACGGTTTCCGTTTTGGGAGGCTGCGTTGATCGATCCATCTCGGTCACCTTGCCCGAAGCGTTGGACGTCGGAACGGCGCAGACCGTGTTCGCGGCCACCACCCGCGCACGCGAGGCCGACGGCTCGTACGGGTATCGTCGCACTGACCGCCTGCAATTCCTCGAAACCACCGTCTCGATCCCGCCGAACCACCGACCCGGGACGCTTGAGTTTTCCTATTCGGACCCGAACCCGAGCCGGCAGTTCGTTTTGGCCGGTGTGCGCGAATTTCCGACCGAGCAGGATCTGAAAGCGCGGCTGAACGGCGCCAAGGAAGTCACGATTTTTGTTCATGGCTACAACGCCACCCAGACCGAGACCGTTTTTCGTGCGGCTCAGTTGGCTCACGACATCGGCCTGCCTGGCAAGACGTTGGTCTATTCATGGCCCAGCCGGGGGGCCGGATCGGGCTATGCCTATGATCTGGACAGCATGCTGTTTGCCCGCGACGGGCTGCAACAAACCATCTCTACGCTGAAATCTCTGGGCGTCCCGCGCGTGCTGATCGTTGCGCACTCGATGGGAGGCGCGCTGACCATGGAGATGATGCGCCAGGCTGAGCTGCGCGAGCCAGGCTGGTCGCGGCGCAATCTGGAAGGTGTGTTGCTGATCTCGCCCGATCTCGACGTTGACGTGTTCCGGTCGCAAATGGCGGTGATCAAGTCTCCGCCCGAGCCATTCGTGATCATGGTCTCGCGCAAAGACAAGATCTTGAACGTGTCCGGACGCCTGCGCGGAACTGCCAAAGGCGAGCGGCTGGGCAACATCAACTCGACCGAGAAGCTGGCGCAGTACCCGGTCAGCATCATCGACACCACGGCCTTCAACAAGGATGCGGAGTCCTCGCATTTCGTGGCCGCCACATCTCCGGCACTTCTGTCGATCCTCAACGCGGCGGGCCGGGTCAGCAGGACCTTTGGCCGGGATCAGGGTGGCATTGATCTTCTGGTGCCGCCGGCCGTGCGAAACGATGCCGGCGCGACTGAGGTTGTTCTGACCGAAACCGGGCAGGTGCGGGTCAGCACTCCGTGATTGCGCGCGGGGTCCGCCTTTTCCTTGCGGACAATGCTCCGTGGTTGGGCGCGGGGGTCTTGCTGACCTTCATGTCCAGTTTCGGGCAGACTTTTTTCATTTCGATCTTCGCCGGGCAGATCCGGGCTGAGTTCGGCCTCAGCCACGGCGCATGGGGCGGTCTTTATTCATTGGGCACGACTGTTTCCGCGATTGTCATGATCTGGGCCGGAGGGCTGACCGATATCTATCGTGTCCGAGTGCTGGGCCCGGCTGTCCTGCTTGGGCTTGCGTGTGCCGCGCTGGCGATGGCGGTCAATCAGTGGGTGATCCTGTTGCCCGTGGTGATCTTTCTGCTGCGTCTGTTCGGCCAGGGCATGTGCAGCCACATTGCCATGGTTGCGATGGCCCGGTGGTTCACTGCCACGCGGGGCAGGGCACTCTCCATCGCAACGCTAGGATTTGCCGTCGGTGAGGCCCTGCTGCCCGTGCTGTTCGTCGCCGCCATGGCCTTTGTCGACTGGCATTTTCTTTGGGCGCTCTCCGCCGCCATCGCGTTGTTGGGAATACCGGCGTTAATGCGGATGCTGCGTCAAGAACGGACACCGCAAAGCCTGGCCCGGGAAACCAGCGCGACCGGGATGCTTGGGCGGCACTGGACCCGGCGCGAAACGTTGTTGAACCCGCTTTTCTGGTTCATGATGCCTGCGCTCATGGGGCCTTCGGCATTCATTACCGCGTTCTTCTTTCACCAGGTCCATCTGGCGCAGACCAAGGGCTGGGCCCATATCCAACTGGTTGCGTTGTTTCCGGTCTATACCGGGGTGTCGATCCTGGCGATGTTCGCCTCGGGCTGGGCGCTGGACAGATGGGGCACGGCGCGGATGATGCCGTTCTATCAGCTTCCGATGGCTGCCGGGTTTGCCCTGTTTGCCTTTGTCCAGACAATCCCCGGCGCCGTAGTCGGTTTGTCCTGTCTTGCCATTTCGGTCGGCGCCAACAGCACGCTGCCCGCCGCGTTCTGGGCCGAGTTCTACGGCACCCGTCACATCGGCGCGATCAAGGCGATGGCTGCCGCCGTCATGGTGCTGGGGTCTGCTGTCGGGCCCGGTCTGACTGGCGGGTTGATCGATCTGGGCGTGCCGCTCAGCGCGCAGTTCCTGTGGATCGCCTGGTTCTTCGTGGCAACTTGCGGCATAGTCTGGATCGGTGTTCACAGAGCCCGGCGGCTGCTTTAGCGGATCCGCCTCAGATACACGTAGTAAGCCCCATCACCGCCATGACTGATATGGGCCGGACTGACCTGAAGAACCGCTTGGGCCAAGGGCGGCAAGTTCAACCACTGAGGCACCTGGTTGCGCAGCACGCCGCGGGGCGTCGGGATCGGGCCGGGTTCGTCTCTGTCCTTGCCTTTGCCGGTGACCACCAGAACCAGTCGTTTTCCCGATGCCTGCGCCGACAGGATGAACCGGATCAAAGCAGGATGGGCCGTGTCGACCCGCATTCCGTGCAGATCCAGCTTACCTTCGGGCTTCAGCTTGCCGCGTTTCATCCGCGCAAAGGCCTTGCTGTCCATCTGTACGGGAGCGGCACGCAGGCTATCGCCGATTGCGGGCTTCAAGCTGTGGCCGCGCCCATTTGTCGGTGCATTCTGACCCAGTTCAAAGGCGTCTATCCGCGCTTTTGGGGTTTTTCGCGGCTTGGGTTTCGGCAATGTCGATGGGTGAACGGATTGGGGAATCTCCGGGTGCAGCCGCTCGGTCTGCCGGGTCACCTTGTGCCACAATTCAATCTCGTCTTCGGTCAGCTTGCGGCGGGTCATCAGAACTCATCCGGCAGCATGGCATAGGCGCGTTGGATCGGCAGCAGAACGATCATGCGGCCGGGATCCTTGAGCTGGCCCGCTGCCTGTCCTGCGGCGTCCCCGGTTCCGAAAAAGATGTCGGCCCGTTGTGCGCCCTTGATTGCCGAGCCGGTGTCCTGGGCGATCATCAAGCGCCGCAGCGGAGTCTTGCCGTCTTTTTCAACCCAGACCGGCGCACCCAACGGGGTATAGGCCGGGTCCACGGCGATGCTGCGCATTGCGGTGATCGACCGGTTCATTGCGCCCAAAGGCCCGCGGTCTGCAGCCACCCGCGAAACCTCGCGGAAAAAGACGTAGGACGGGTTGTGCATCAACAGCTCGGTCCCAATCTCGGGGTTCTTGCGCACCCAGGACTGGATCATCCGGGCGCTCACATCATGCGCACCCAGAATACCGCGCCGGACCAGCTCAACCCCAACCGACCGATAGGGGTGGCCGTTGGCCCCGCCATATCCGACACGCACCGAACTGCCATCCGGCAAACGGATGCGCCCCGAGCCTTGAATCTGCAGAAAAAACAACTCGACCGGGTCATCGACCCAGGCGATTTCCAAGCCGCGGCCCTTCATCACGCCACTGGTCAGCAACTCGCGCCGACTGAGCCATTGCCCAGCCGCCCGCGCCTCGGGCGGCATCTTGTAGACCGGGTATCTGTAGGTTTCAGTCCGCGTCCGCGAGCCGTTCAATTCCGGTTCAAAATATCCGGTGAACAGCGGGGCCTTTTCATCCTCGATCAGGATGGGCCGGAAGAACAGTTCGAAAAAGGCGCGCGCGGCATCGGGCTCGTATGTCCGTGCGGCTGCACACAACGAACGCCAGTCCGGATCGTCCAGATCCCCGCAAGTGTCCAGAAAAACGGACAAAGCCGCGCCGTGGTCATCCTCGGCCCAGCCATCAAGGTCAGCAAATGACAGGATGGATCGCGTCGCCTCAGCTCCGGCGGCATTGGCGGCGGTCAGAACCGCCACCAGCATCAGCGACCGGAGCGTTCCGATCATGCGTCCGTGGCGACAAGCAGCCAGTTCGGATCATCCGCGCCCATGACGCGAGCAAAAGTCCAGCTGTCCTTTTGGCGCTTGATCGTGTTGGGGCTGCCTTCGATGATGTCACCGCCCCGGTCACGCACGACCGACGTCAGCTCGCCGACGAACCGCACAGTGATCTCGGCGCGGTTTGAATCCTTGTCGAATTGTGCATCCACCAGGCCCATCTCACGCACACCGATGAACTCGGCCTCGATCGTCAGGCCCTTGTCCTCGCGATCGGCGACAACCGACACGAAGGTTTCGAAAACTTCCTCGGACAGGAAGGGCTGGATTTCATCCAGATTGCCCCGCTCGAACCCCATGACGATCAGCTCATAGGCGCCACGGGCGCCCTGCAGAAACTCGCTGACCGAAAAGCTGGGCTCGACTCGCTTCATTGCGGCCAGCGTCTGCGCCAATTCGCTGTCTTCGGGCACATGGTCGGTAATGTCACGATCCGGACCGCCGTCGATCACTTCGAAATCACGACGCGACTTCCCGGTGTCGGGTTGCTGCGGCACCGGTGGTTTTTCAAAGCCTTCGCGCGTGCCCAGCACGCTTCTGAGACGCAGGATCAGGAAGATGGCTATGCCAGCCAGCACCAGAAGCTGGATCAGGGGTGAATTCATTTCGTCCTCTTTTCAGCACCGAGACTTTGTACACGCGGCCTCGTGCCACTATGTAGGTGACAGTTGGTGGCAAGTCCACAGCCCGGCCTGTGGGAAAGGATAGCGCATATGTATCTGTTCTTGGCATTTTTATTGGTGCCGATCATCGAAATCGCCCTTTTTATCCAGGTCGGCGGTCTGATCGGCCTGTGGCCGACGCTGGCAATCGTGGTTTTGACCGCCGTTCTGGGTACCGCGATGGTGCGGACACAAGGTCGCATGGCGATGGGTCAGCTGCAGCGCGCCTTTTCCGAACTGGACGACCCGACCGAACCGCTGGCCAATGGTGCAATGATCCTGCTGTCGGGCGTTCTGCTGATGACTCCTGGGTTCTTCACCGACGCAATCGGCTTTGCGCTGCTGGTTCCCGGGGTGCGGGCCGCGGTTTTTCGGTATCTCAAATCACGGGTCACGATTGCCCAGTTCCAGATGGGTCCCGGCCCGCAATATGGGGCGGCGCGCGATCCGTTCGGTGGGGATGACATCATAGACGGAGAGTATTCGGAAGTGCGCACAAAACCCGCACAACCGTCGAAATGGGTGGAAGGGCCGCACCAGCATTGAGGTGCCCGGCCCAACTTGATAAGCAGTGGCGAATTAAAATTTTGGAGCGGATCCATGACCGAAGAAACCGCCGCCGGCACAACCGAGCCCCAGGCAGCCCCCCAAATCCAGATGCGCATTCTGGGACAGTTCATCCGGGACATGTCCTTTGAAAACGTGATGGCGCAAAAAGGCGTCTCGGGCGACGTGCAGCCCGAGATCTCAGTCCAAGTGAACCTGGATGCGAAAAAGCGCTCGGCCGACCACCAATACGAGGTGTCGATCAAGCTGAACCTCAAGTCCAAGGCCAAGGGTCTGGAGGACATCCTGTTCCTGTGCGAGATCGATTATTGCGGCCTGTTCCACGTGGAAGGCGTGCCGAATGATCAGTTGCACCCGTTCCTGATGATCGAATGCCCGCGGATGCTGTTCCCTTACCTGCGCCGCATCGTCAGCGACATCACCCGCGACGGTGGCTACCCGCCGGTCAATCTGGACAACATCGATTTCGTCGGTCTGTACCGCAACGAGTTGATGCGCCGTCAGGCCGAGGCGTCCGACAAGACCGAGGCGTGATCAGGCAACCCGCATCTGACCCGGGTCAGGTGCGGGACCACAGGGCGTTTTCGCCCAGCTTTTCGACAAATGCATCATGCGCAGCACGCTCATCCTCGGTAATCCGGGGCTGCAGTGGGTTCGGCCGTGGACCGGGGCGCCAGATGTCGCCACCGGTTGAGCTTTCAGCAGACGCCGAAGACAGGCCAAAATCAGGTTGGCGTCCGCCGATCAGCTCCAGATAGACTTCTGCCAGGATTTCCGAGTCAAGCAGCGCACCGTGCAGAACCCGGTTCGAGTTGTCGATGTTGAACCGGCGGCACAGCGCATCCAGCGAGGCGGGCGAGCCGGGAAACCGCTTGCGCGCGATCGCCAGCGTGTCCAGCGCCTGCTCCATCGGGATCGGGGGCAGGCCCATCCATCCCAACTCGGCATTGAGGAACTTCATGTCGAATGACGCGTTGTGGATCACCAGCCGTGCATCCCCCACGAAATCGCGGAAGGCCTGCCCGACCTTCGCAAAGACAGGTTTGTCCTTCAGGGTGATCTGGCCCGGTTCGGCAGGTTGCGGCGGCTCCAGCAGGTCAGGGCCGATGCCGTGCACGCCGAAAGCCTCGGCCGGCATCGAACGTTCAGGGTTGATATAAACGTGATAGGTCTCGCCCGTGGCGACATGGTTCCACAGCTCGATAGCCCCGATCTCGACGATCCGGTCGCCGCTTTCGGGATCGAATCCGGTGGTTTCCGTATCCAGTACGATTTCACGCATCTGTCAGTCCTGCCCTGATCTGCCTGACCACATCCTGCACCTGTGCGCGGGCATGGTCCAGAGTGTCGGTGACGATCACGAAATCCGCCCGCGCGCATTTTTCGTCATTCGGCATCTGCTTGGCGCGGATCTGCTCGAACTGCGCCTCGGTCATCGTGCCCCGTGCCATGACACGGCGCTTCTGCTCGTCCGGGGGGATCGAAACGCAGGCCACCGCATCCATCTGCGCGTCGCCGCCGGTTTCGAAAAGCAATGGGATGTCAAAGACAAGGATGTCCGACTTGGCCGCCTGTCGAAACGCCTCGCGATCCTGGGCCACCAGCGGGTGCACGATGACTTCGATCCGTTTCAAGGCGGTCGGATCGGCGCCGATGATCCGTTTCAGCGCGTCACGGCTGACGGCCCCATCCTCGATCGCGTCGGGAAATGCCGCGCGGATCGGCGCGACCGCCGCACCGCCTTCCGCATACAGCCGATGCACCGCGGCGTCGGCATCCCACACGGCGCAACCTTCCTGCGCGAACAGGTCGGCGGTGGTGCTTTTGCCCATGCCGATCGACCCGGTCAGACCCAGCGCAAAGCTCATGCCAGAACCGCTGCGCGGGTTTCTTCCGTAACCTCGGGGCGCAGGCCGAACCACCGCTCGAACCCCGGGACCGCCTGGTGCAGCAACATGCCCAGCCCATCGACGACCGTACAGCCGGCAGCCTCGGCCTGTTCCAGAAGGCGGGTTTTCATCGGCGTGTAGACCAGATCAGTCACCACCGTTCCCGGCTGCAGCCCGTCCAGCGGGACGCGCAGCTCGGGCTGACCCTGCATGCCCAGTGACGTTGTGTTCACCACCAGTTCGGCGTTTTCGATCACGTTTCCGGCCTGGACCCAATCGACCACGGTGATGCGCTGACCAAATTCCTCTTTCAGGTGATCGGCGCGCGACCGCGTGCGGTTGGTCAGCAGAATCTCGGGTACGCCGGCCTCGGCCAGCGCCTGCAGCACCGCCCGCGCAGCACCGCCCGCGCCGAATACCACAGCCGGACCATCCTGCGGCACCCAATCCGGCGCGCCCGCGCGAAGGTTCTGCATGAACCCGTACCCGTCGGTATTGTCCGCGTGGATCGAGCCATCGGCCCGGAACACCAGCGTATTCGCCGCCCCGATCACCGAGGCGCGGTCCGACACGTGATCGGCCAGGCGCAACGCGGCCTCTTTGTGCGGAACGGTGACATTGGTCCCGACGAACCCGGCCTTGGGCAAGCTGCGCAGGACCGTTTCAAGATCTGCGGGCGCAACATCCATCGGCACATAATGGCCCGGCAAACCATAGGTCTTCAGCCAATAGCCATGCAGCGCGGGCGATCGGGAATGGGCAATCGGGTGTCCGATCACTCCGGCCAGTGGAATGCGGTTGTCGGTCATTGTTCGATCACCCCTCGGACCGCTAGAAAATTGAGCAGCTCCAGCAGGGGCATACCCAAGACGTTAAAATAGTCGCCGTCAATGCTGCTGAACAGGCGCACACCTTCTTCTTCCAGCTTGTAGGCCCCGACCGCGTGGCGAATGCTGTCCCAGTTGCGCGCGACATAGCCCTTCAGATAGGCATCCGAACTGGCGCGCATCCGCAACCGCACCTGCCCGACATGGCGCCAGACCGGTTCGCCATTCTGATAGATCACCGCCGCGGACAGCAGCATGTGACGCTTGCCGCGCATCGCCTTCAATTGCGACAGCGCTTCTTCGGGCGTTTCGGGCTTGGACAGCAGACGTCCGTCGAAATCCAGAACCTGGTCACAGCCCAGAACCATCGCCCCGGGCGTCTTGTCACTGATCTTGCGCGCCTTGAGCTCGGCCAGTGCATCGGCGATGTCGCGGGGCGGGGCGCCCTCGGCCACAAGCGCGCGTTTGGCGGTATCCTCGTCCACGCGGGCGACCTGGACGGAAAACGGCACTCCGGCGTTCCGCAGCAACTGCGCGCGGATCTCGGACCCCGAGGCAAGAAAGATGGGGACAGTCATGTGGAAAACCCCGTGGGCAAGTGGATCATTGGTCTTGAACGGTTTGTATGGTTTTCCGGTTGACACGCAAGCCCGCGATTTAGGCCTGAAACTTCCCTGAGTCGCTCAAAGACTGTCCGGTCGGGACAAGGATAACTCGGGATCTTGGGACTTCCTATTCATCAAAAGATGTCCCTTGAGTTATCCCCAAGACAGGTCCGCGATGTATAGTTTAAATGCTTATTTTTATTATGTAAAAAATGAAATCACCAGAATCACCCAGTTTTGGAATTTATTCATCCACCTGGGGAAAACTGGCGGACAAAACAATAATCCACGGATTTTGCCCACCCTACAAAACCATCATCCTTTCTCTTTTCTATTTTTTTTATTAGGGAGGGTCCGACCAGTGCCGGGAAACCCGATGACCGATCTTCTCTTCACACTGTACCCTTGGGTGAAATCGCTGCACATCATGGCGGTGATCTCGTGGATGGCGGGGCTGTTCTATCTGCCACGTCTGTTCGTCTATCACGTCGAAAAGGCACAAGCCGTGGACGGTGCGCCCGAGATCTTCTTTGAAA
This sequence comes from Ruegeria sp. CG8, assembly GCF_056537165.1. Taxonomy (NCBI): domain Bacteria; kingdom Pseudomonadati; phylum Pseudomonadota; class Alphaproteobacteria; order Rhodobacterales; family Roseobacteraceae; genus Ruegeria; species Ruegeria sp. CG8. The sequence continues at coordinate 103,124 of NZ_JBQFRA010000003.1, forward strand.
TGGAAGAAAAGCTGCTGCGCGTGATCATGCGACCGGCGATGATCGTGGCCTGGGTCTGCGGCCTCATCATGGTGTTCACTCCCGGCATCGTCGGGTGGGACTGGTCCTGGCCTTGGGTCAAGGGTGCTGCGGTGATCGGCATGACCTGGTTTCATCACTGGCTGATGGCCCGGCGCAAGGATTTCGTCGAAGGCCGCAATACGCTCACAGGGCGCCAGTACCGCATGATGAACGAGGTTCCGACCGTTTTGATGGTCATCATCGTTCTGGCGGTCATTCTGAAGTTCTGAGGGCCATTTCCGCACCGGTTTGACTCGGGCGGCGACCGGCCTTATGTAGGGATCAACCCATCCGTCCGGATGGCGCATCTTCCTGTTTGAAATTCAACGCTGTGCCGCACCCTTGCGGCCAAGGTCCGTATCATCATGACAATCGAATCCCTGAACCTGTCCGATCTGAAGGCGAAAAGCCCCAAAGACCTTCTGGCCATGGCCGAAGAGCTCGAGATCGAAAACGCCTCGACCATGCGCAAGGGCGAGATGATGTTCCAGATCCTGCGCGAACGCGCAGACGAGGGCTGGACCGTGGGCGGCGACGGCGTGCTTGAGGTGCTGCAGGACGGCTTCGGCTTTCTGCGCTCGCCCGAGGCGAACTATCTGCCCGGCCCGGACGACATCTATGTCTCGCCCGACATGATCCGCCAGCATTCGCTGCGCACCGGCGACACGGTCGAGGGTGAGATAAAGGCTCCGGACGAGAATGAGCGCTATTTTGCGCTGACGAAGGTGACCAAGATCAACTTCGAAGACCCGGAAAAGGCCAAGCACAAGATCCTGTTCGACAACCTGACGCCGCTCTATCCGGATGAGCGGTTGAAGATGGAGATCGAAGATCCGACCATCAAGGACAAATCCGCTCGTGTGATCGACTTGGTCGCGCCGATCGGCAAGGGCCAGCGGTCGCTGATCGTGGCGCCGCCGCGGACCGGTAAAACGGTGATCCTGCAGAACATCGCGCACTCGATCGAGCGCAACCACCCGGAATGCTACCTGATCGTCCTGCTGATCGACGAACGCCCCGAAGAGGTGACGGACATGCAGCGTTCGGTGAAGGGTGAGGTGGTATCCTCGACCTTTGATGAACCGGCGACCCGCCACGTCGCCGTGTCCGAGATGGTGATCGAAAAAGCCAAGCGCCTGGTCGAGCACAAACGAGATGTTGTTATTCTTCTCGACTCGATCACAAGACTTGGTAGAGCGTTCAACACCGTGGTGCCGTCCTCGGGCAAGGTTCTGACCGGTGGTGTGGACGCCAACGCGCTGCAGAGGCCCAAGCGGTTCTTCGGTGCGGCCCGGAACATCGAAGAGGGCGGTTCGCTGACCATCATCGCCACCGCGCTGATCGACACCGGCAGCCGGATGGACGAAGTGATCTTTGAAGAATTCAAGGGTACCGGTAACTCGGAGATCGTTCTGGATCGCAAGATCGCAGACAAGCGGGTGTTCCCGGCGATCGACATCCTCAAGTCCGGCACCCGGAAAGAGGACCTGCTGGTCGACAAGGGCGATCTGGCCAAAACCTTTGTTCTGCGCCGTATCCTCAACCCGATGGGCACAACCGACGCGATCGAGTTCCTGTTGTCCAAGTTGAAACAGACCAAGACCAATTCCGAGTTCTTCGACTCGATGAATACCTGATACGGTCTTGTAACCGACGCGAGGCCTTCGAATGGATACGATATTCGCCTTGGCCAGCGCGCAAGGCAAGGCAGGGGTTGCTGTGATCCGCCTGTCAGGACCGCAGTCGCACCAAGCGGCCAAGGTTCTGTCGGGTGGAGATTTGCCGTTGCGTGGCATGTGCCTGCGTGAGTTGCGGGCACCTGACGGGTCGCGCCTGGATGACGGGCTGGTTCTGACCTTCCACGGTCCATCCAGCTTTACCGGCGAAGATGTGGCCGAGCTGCAGATCCATGGCAGCGCGGCTTCGGTCAACGCGGTTCTGCGCGTCTTGTCCGAAATGCCGGATCTGCGACTGGCTGAGCCGGGCGAGTTCACCCGGCGTGCTCTTGAAAACGGGAAGATGGACCTTGCCCAGGTCGAAGGCTTGGCCGATCTGATCGACGCAGAGACCGATGCACAGCGCAAGCAGGCTCAGACCATCCTGGCCGGCGAATTGGGCGACTTGGCGGAACGGTGGCGGCGGGATTTGATCCGGGCGGCCTCATTGCTGGAGGCCGTCATTGATTTTGCCGATGAAGACGTGCCAACGGATGTGTCACCCGAAGTCCGATCGCTTGTGACTGCTGTCATGGCGGATCTGGAGCGGGAGGCGAAGGGCGTGAGGATTGCCGAGCGGATTCGCACCGGCTTTGAAGTGGCTATTGTCGGCCCACCGAACGCGGGCAAGTCGACCTTGCTGAATGCGCTTGCGGGCCGGGAGGCGGCAATTACTTCGGAATATGCTGGCACCACCCGCGATATTATCGAGGTGCGGATGGACCTGGCAGGCTTGCCGGTCACGTTGCTGGATACGGCCGGGTTGCGCGAAACAGAGGACCACGTAGAGGGTCTTGGGATCGCTCTGGCCAGAAAGCGGGCGGAAAATGCCGACCTTCGCGTTTTTCTGACCGAGGACCCGGAAGCGTTGGGAATCGGTATGCAATCCGGCGACATCCAGGTTCTGCCGAAGTCCGACCTTCGTTCAGATGGGACCGAGGGTGTGTCGGGGAAGACAGGTCAGGGAATAGACCGCCTGATCCACAACATATCGGTAGTCTTGCGAGAGCGAACCGCAAGTTCTGGTATTGCCACCCGGGAACGCCATCGTGTTGCAATGCTGAAATCCTCGACCGCTCTGTCCGAAGCACTCAGAGTTCTGGATTCCGGCCCGGACCTGTACGATATTGCAGCAGAAGAGCTGCGGATCGCCATCCGCGCGTTGGAGTCTTTGGTCGGCCGAGTAGATGTGGAAAATCTGCTGGACGAAATATTCGCCAGCTTTTGTTTGGGTAAATGAGGAGTGTTTCACGTGAAACATTCGGAGTTGGACGTCGTCGTTATCGGAGCGGGGCATGCGGGGGCCGAGGCGGCCCATGCCGCGGCCCGGATGGGTGCGCAGACAGCTTTGGTGACACTTTCGGAAACCGACATCGGTGTCATGTCGTGCAATCCGGCGATCGGTGGACTTGGAAAAGGCCACTTGGTTCGTGAGATCGACGCCCTGGACGGCGTTATGGGGCGGGTTGCAGACCGGGCGGGAATCCAGTTCCGCCTTCTGAATCGCCGTAAAGGGCCCGCCGTTCAAGGGCCTCGTGCGCAGGCCGACCGTGCGCTGTACCGGGCTGCAATGCAACAGGAAACAAAGGCGCGCAAGAACCTCGAAGTCATTACAGGAGAAGTCATAGATTTCCGAATGGCCGGTCATCGCGTTGCCGGGGTGGTTCTGTCCGACGGATCTGAAATCACTGCGAAATCGGTGATTCTGACCTCGGGAACGTTTCTGCGGGGCGTGATTCATATCGGCGATGTTCAGAGGCCCGGAGGCCGCATGGGCGACAGGCCGTCTGTACGACTGGCTGAGCGGTTGGATAGCTATGACCTGCCGATGGCGCGGCTGAAAACAGGAACGCCTCCTCGACTTGATGGACGCACGATCGACTGGGACGGATTGGAACGGCAGGACGGTGATGATGACCCGACCATGTTCTCATTCTTGTCCAAAACACCGGTGGCGCCGCAGATATCTTGCGGCATCACTCACACGAACGCGCAAACCCATGAAATCATCGAGAAGAACCTGAGCCGCTCTGCGATGTATGGGGGGCATATCGAGGGAGTGGGGCCGCGATATTGCCCTTCGATCGAAGACAAGATCGTTCGGTTTGCGGATAAGGACTCTCACCAGATTTTTCTGGAGCCTGAGGGCGTCAATGATCACACGGTGTATCCAAACGGGATTTCGACTTCGCTGCCGCAGGATGTCCAAGTCGAGTATGTTCGATCCATCAAAGGCCTTGAGTCGGCAGAAATCCTGCAGCCGGGCTACGCCATTGAATACGACTATGTGGACCCGCGTGTGTTGAGCGCGTCCCTGGCCTTGCCGGAGATCCCGGGGCTATATCTTGCAGGGCAGATCAATGGAACCACAGGATATGAGGAGGCGGCTGCTCAGGGCCTGATCGCGGGCCTGAATGCCGCGTTGGAAGTTCAAGGGCGAGATGCGATTCATTTTACTCGAGCCAATAGCTATATTGGTGTCATGATTGACGATCTGACCACACGGGGTGTAGCGGAACCGTATCGGATGTTTACCTCGCGCGCCGAATTCCGTCTGTCCTTGCGCGCGGACAATGCGGATCAACGCCTTACGCCGAAAGGCCTGGAAATTGGGTGTATATCGGATCACCGTCGCTTGGCTTTTGAAACCAAAATGGAAAGGCTGGGTGCTGTGAAGTCAGTACTGACCGAACGGACCTTTACGCCCAAGGAAATCCGCACAGCTGGCATCGAAGTAAATCAGGATGGTAACCGCAGGGACGGAATGGCAATCTTGGCGTTTCCGAACGTTTGCTTCGAGGACCTTGTGCCGCTGATCCAGCAGCTGGAGGATGTCGACCAAGACACCCGTCGGCAGATCGAAAGGGACGCGCTGTACGCCAATTACATAGCTCGGCAACAACGAGACGTCGAAGCCATGAAGCGCGACGAAACCCATGCCATACCCGCGGATTTTGACTATTCCTCGCTCACAGGTCTTTCGAATGAGTTGAAGCAGAAGCTGTCAGCCGCGCGACCGGCGAACATTGCCCAGGCGAGTCGCGTGGAGGGTGTTACGCCTGCTGCTTTGACCTTGGTACTGGCAAAACTCAGAAGCAGTCAGAGAGCAAAAAAGGCATGAACGGCGACTCGTGCGCTTCGCCCGATGGCTTGAATGTTTCACGTGAAACATTCGAAAAGCTGTCAGTCTTTGTCGATCTTCTGCGGAAGTGGAATCCAAAGATTAACTTGGTTTCGCGCAGCACTCTGCCAGAAGTCTGGTCGCGGCACGTAAAGGATTCGATCCAGGTCTTTCATTTGGTTGAGCCGAAGAATCACTGGGTCGATCTGGGAAGCGGTGGAGGATTTCCGGGGCTGGTCTGCGCGATACTGGCCTCTGAAGCTTCGCCTGAGACGGAATTTACCCTAGTTGAGAGCGATCAGAGAAAATCGGCGTTTTTGCGCACCGTCATCCGTGAAACCAAGGCCAACTGCTCGGTGATTTCAAAGCGGATTGAGGCTGTTGATCCCTTGGGCGCTGATGTCCTCTCCGCAAGGGCGCTCGCAGACCTGACGACGTTATTGTCATTTTGTGACAGGCATTTAAAGGAAGATGGAGTGGCCGTGTTTCCCAAAGGTGCCACCTGGAAAAAAGAAATCGACGCGGCACAACGGGAATGGAATTTCACCACGGAGACGGCTAATAGTTTAACTGACCCCCAGGCTGTCATCCTGAAGATCAAAGGAGTCTCACGTGGTTGATCTGTCGCGCCCTGCAGGACCTCGTATCATGGCGGTTGCCAATCAGAAGGGTGGGGTTGGCAAGACCACGACAGCGATCAATCTGGCGGCGGGTTTGGCCGAGGCGGGATGCAAGGTTCTGGTCGTGGATCTGGACCCGCAGGGAAATGCGTCCACCGGGCTTGGAGTCGAGGATCGTGATTGGACCACGTATGATTTGATCTTGGACGAGGCGCCCTTGGAGGCTGTCGTACAGGAAACCGAAATCGAAAACCTCAGTATCGTTCCGGCCACGGTTGACCTCAGCTCGGCAGATATTGAGCTGATCTCGAATGAAAAACGCAGCTACTTGCTGCACGACGCGCTCAGGCAACCGGCGATCGACAAATTCGGTTTTGACTTCGTTCTGATCGACTGCCCGCCGTCCCTCAATCTGCTGACAGTCAACGCAATGGTGGCGGCGCATTCGGTGTTGGTTCCGTTGCAAAGCGAGTTCTTTGCGCTGGAAGGCCTTTCGCAACTGATGCTGACGATCCGAGAGGTTCGCCAGTCCGCGAATCCAGACCTCAGAATCGAAGGTATTGTGTTGACTATGTATGACAACCGCAACAACTTGTCCCGGCAGGTCGAAAAGGATGCGCGTGACAATCTGGGAGAGATGGTATTTAAAACCAAGATACCCAGAAATGTCCGGGTCAGCGAAGCGCCGTCATTTGCACTTCCGGTCCTTCAATATGACTCGGGGTCTCTGGGGGCGATGGCGTACCGGCATCTGGCACGCGAAATCATGCAAAAGAACAAGAAAGTGGCTGCCTGAGCGGCTGTCAGGAGGGCGAAGTGAGCGCCAGAAAAGGAAAACCTCGCGGATTGGGGCGCGGCTTGTCCGCCTTGATGGCGGATGTATCACAGGATCCTGAGGGCCGGGTTACGGCTGAACCACGTCGGCCGGACATGAAGGTTCCGATCGAGAAGCTGCGGGCCAACCCGAATCAGCCGCGCCGCACATTCTCGCAGGATCAACTGGACGAGCTTGCTGCCTCGGTCAAAGAGAAAGGGATCATCCAGCCCCTGATCGTTCGCCCGGTCGGCGGCGGCGAATATGAAATCGTCGCGGGTGAGCGCCGCTGGCGCGCCGCGCAGATGGCGCAGTTGCACGACATTCCGGTCATCGTGCGCGAATTCGACGACACCGAAGTACTTGAAGTCGCCATCATCGAAAACATCCAGCGGGCAGATCTGAACGCCGTGGAGGAGGCCGCTGGCTACAAGCAATTGATGGATCGGTTCGGCCACACCCAGGAAAAGTTGGCCGAAGCCCTGGGCAAAAGCCGCAGCCATATTGCCAACCTTCTGAGGCTTTTGTCACTGCCGGGTGACGTTCAAGCCCTTGTTATTGAAGGTAAAATCTCGGCCGGACACGCGCGCGCCCTTATCACTGCGGATAATCCGTCCGAACTGGCAAAAATTGTCGTGAAAGACGGCTTGTCAGTCCGCGCGACCGAAGCGCTGGTCAAGAAGCAGCAACAGGGCGACAAAGATCGTCCCGCACCGCGGTCGCGTGACCTCAATGCAGGCAAGGACGCAGATACGCGGGTTTTGGAAAAAGACCTTTCCGCGATTCTGGCGATGAAGGTGGTCATCAACCACAAGCCCGGAACCGAGACCGGGCAGGTCGTGCTGACCTATGAAAACCTGGATCAACTGGATGATCTCTGCGCAAAGCTCAGCCGTTAGGGCGTGACCAGATAAAGATCATCACCGCGCCCAAGGTCACGGCCTGAATAATCAGGACATGGCTGGGCACAGAGACCAGAACCGACAAACCAAAGACGGCGGCAACCGACAGGGTCGCCGCCTTTTTTGCGGCTGGCCGGATCGCGCCCGAGGTTTGCCAATCAAGGATTAACGGACCGAAGGTTCGGTGAGACATCAGCCAGTTGTGCAGACGGGAAGAAGAGCGCGCGAAACAGAAGGCGGCCAACAGTAGGAACGGAACGGTAGGAAGCAGGGGCAGGGCAACGCCGATCATGGCCAAGGCCACGCAGAGCAATCCAAATGTGGCCCACAAATAGTGCATGACTAATCCAGCAACTCACGGATCACCGCATTGAGAACCGCGCGGCCGTCAGCAGTGGCGGAAACGCGTGGCCCGTCTTGGGTGATCATTCCGATGTCTTGCAGGTAGTCCAGTTTGGGTTGCGGCAAAGGGTGGCCGGACAGGCAATTGAAACGGTCCATATCTAGACCTTCAGTCAAGCGAAGACACATCATGAGGTATTCGTTCGCTTGTTCTTCGTCGGTCAGGGGGGGCCGCAGCTTTTCGCCATTTCCTTGCGTAGCGGCATTCAGCCACACGGTCGGTGCCAGATGGGTTTCGGTTGCGATCCGTTGGCCATCTACCGTGATCCGCCCATGGGCACCCGGTCCGATGCCGACATAATCGCCATAGCGCCAATAGATCAGGTTGTGCCGCGACTCGGCCCCGGGAACGGCGTGGTTCGACACCTCGTAGGCAGGCATGCCGTGGGCTTCGCAGACCTCTTGCGTGGCCACGTACATGTCGGCGGCGTTGTCGTCCTCGGGCAGGCCACGCAGCTTGCCGACCGAGTAGCGGTCGCCAAAGGCAGTGCCTGCCTCGATGGTCAGCTGGTACAGTGACAGATGGTCGATCGCCATCGACAGCGCCTCGGTCAGCTCGGCGCGCCAGGCTTCAAGCGTCTGGTACTGGCGGGCATAGATCAGGTCGAAGCTGACCCTGTCGAAACAGGTGCGGGCAATGTCGAAGGCGGCGCGTGCCTCGGCCACGCTATGGATGCGGCCCAGCCGCCTTAGATCTTCGTCATTCATCGCCTGAATGCCCATCGAGATCCGGTTCACGCCCGCATCGCGATAGGCGGCGAACCGTCCGGCTTCGACCGAGCCGGGATTGGCCTCGAGCGTGATTTCCATGTCATTGGCGGGTCGCCATAGGCTGCGGGCGGTGTCGATCACGGCGGCGACGGTTTCGGGCGCCATCAGCGATGGGGTGCCGCCGCCAAAGAAGATCGTGTTCAGAACCCGGTCGGGGGTTTCGGTGGCCGAGCGCTTCAGCTCGGACAGATATGCGTCAAGCCATTGTTTTTGATCAATATTTCTGGAAACATGGCTGTTGAAATCGCAATAGGGGCACTTGGCCTCGCAAAAGGGCCAATGCACGTACAGGCCAAAGCCCCCGTTGCGCCAATCATCCGCCAAAACAGCCTTTCACGAACAGCTCCACCGCGCGACCACGGTGGCTGATCTTGTTCTTTTCCCAGCGATCCATCTCGGCAAAGGTAATGTCGAATCCGTCAGGGACGAACATCGGATCATAGCCGAACCCGTCCTTGCCACGGATCGGCCAGACCAGATGACCGGGTGCGACGCCCTCGAACACCTCGTCATGGCCGTCGGGCCAGGCCAGAACCAACGTACAGCGGAACTGAGCGGTGCGTGGATGCGGAGCGTTGCGCGCCTCAAGCTCGGTGTGGGCGCGAGTCATGGCCATCAGGAAATCGCGGCCATTTCCGGTTTCGGCCCAGTCGGCGGTGTACACGCCCGGCGCGCCATCCAGCGCATCGATGGTGATTCCGGAATCGTCGGACAGGGCCGGCAGGCCAGTGGCCTGTGCGGCCGCGTGGGCCTTGATGCGCGCGTTGCCGACGAACGTGTCCTCGGTCTCTTCGGGTTCGGGCAGGTTCATCTCGGCCGCGCCCACGACGGTCACGCCAAAGGGCTCGAGCAGATGGGCCATCTCCTCGAGCTTGCCTTTGTTGTGCGTGGCCACCAGCAGCCGATCACCTTCGAACCGGCGGGTCATGCGGTGGCGGCCTTTTGCGCGGCCACCAGCTCGGACACGCCTTTTTCTGCCAGTTCCATCAGCTGATCCATCTGCGCGCGGCTGAAGACCGAACCTTCGGCGCTCATCTGCACCTCGATCAGCTTGCCCGAGCCGGTCATGATGAAGTTTCCGTCAACGCCGGCCTCGCTGTCTTCGGGATAGTCCAGGTCCAGAACGGGCTGGCCGGCATAGATGCCGCAGGATACGGCGGCGACCGGATCGACCAACGGGTCCGTGATAACGTCGCCCGCCTTCATCAGCTTGTTCACCGCCAGCCGCAGCGCGACCCAGCCGCCGGTGATCGAGGCGCAGCGGGTGCCGCCATCGGCCTGCAGCACGTCACAATCGACGGTGATCTGGCGTTCGCCCAGGGCGACGCGGTCGACCCCGGCGCGCAGGGCACGGCCGATCAGGCGCTGGATCTCGACGGTCCGGCCACCCTGTTTGCCGCTGGCGGCCTCGCGCCGCATCCGGGTATTGGTCGCGCGGGGCAGCATGCCGTATTCGGCGGTGACCCAGCCCAGGCCTGACCCCTTGATGAAAGGCGGCACGCGATCCTCGATCGTGGCGGTGCACAGAACATGGGTGTCGCCGATTTTGATCAGGCAGGAACCTTCGGCATGTTTGGTAAACCCGGTCTCGATTGAAACCGGGCGCATTTCGCTTAAATCTCGTCCAGAGGGTCGCATGAAATATCCTTTGTCTGCTGGCTTGGGGATAACGCCCGGCATGGCAGCGATGCAACCCCGATTGACCTTTCTGTTGGCAGCTATTTAATGGCCACCCAGCAAGGGAACCACCGATGAGTGAAGCGAGCAAAATTCTGGACGAGTTGAACGACCGGTCGCGGGAAGTGTTTCGCCTGATCGTCGAAAGCTATCTGGAAAGCGGCGAGCCTGTGGGCAGCCGCACCCTCAGCCGGTCGCTCAGTGAAAAAGTCAGCGCGGCAACGGTTCGCAATGTCATGCAGGATCTCGAGTTTCTGGGCCTTTTGGGCAGTCCGCATGTCAGCGCCGGCCGGGTGCCCACACAGGTTGGGCTGCGCATGTTCGTCGACGGCCTGCTGGAAGTTGGCGACTTGGGCGAGGACGACCGCAAGAAGCTGGATGAGACGCTGGGCAGCAATTCCGGTGATGTCAGCGGTATGCTGGATCGCGTCGGGGCCGCCTTGTCGAACGTCACGCATGGCGCGTCGCTGGTGCTGACACCCAAGCACGAATCCGAGATCAAGCATATCGAGTTCGTTTCCCTGGGCCATGACCGGGCCCTGGTGGTATTGGTTTTCGCAGATGGCCATGTGGAGAACCGGCTGTTCACGCCACCACCGGGTCAGACGCCCAGTTCGATGCGTGAGGCGGCCAATTTCCTGAACGCCCTGATCGAGGGCCGGAAACTGTCCGATGTGCGCCGGATGATCCAGACCGAGATTGCGGCGCGCAGGCAAGAGATCGACGTGCTGGCCCGCGAGCTTGTGGAAAGCGGCCTTGCGGCCTGGGAGGGCGAGGCGTCGGACTCGGCGCGTCTGATCGTGCGTGGTCGGGCGAATCTGCTGGGCGACACCGGTCAGGAAGAGGAGCTGGAGCGAATCCGGGTCCTGTTTGACGATCTGGAACGCAAGCGTGACATAGCCGAATTCCTCGAATTGACCGAGGAAGGCGAAGGTGTGCGCATTTTTATCGGCTCGGAGAACAAACTTTTCTCACTTTCGGGTTCCTCTTTGGTGGTGTCTCCTTATATGAACGCTGATCGAAAGATAATCGGCGCCGTTGGCGTGATCGGGCCGACCCGTCTGAACTATGGGCGGATCGTGCCGATCGTGGACTATACGGCGCAACTGGTTGGGAAACTGATTTCCGATCGGAGCTAGAGGGTAAAAGATGGCAGAGCCGAAGAACGAAGACTTTCTGGACGACATTGCAACTGCCGAGGCGGAAGAACTGGCCGAGGAGATGGCCGAGATCAGCGAAGAAGCGCTGGAACTGGATGCCCTGAAGGCCGAGCGCGACGAGTTGCGCGACAAGTTCATGCGCGCCCTGGCGGATGCGGAAAACGCACGCAAGCGTGGCGACAGGGCCCGCCGTGAGGCCGAACAGTATGGTGGGTCCAAATTGGCGCGCGACATGCTGCCGGTCTACGACAACATGAAACGAGCGCTCGAGGCGGCTACGGACGAGCAGAAAGAGGTTGCGGCCGGCCTGATCGAAGGTGTCGAGCTGACCATGCGCGTGTTGAAGGACGTATTCCAGAAACACGGGATCGAGGTGATCACACCCGAGGTTGGCGACAAGTTCGACCCGAACCTGCACGAAGCCATGTTCGAAGCCCCTGTGCCGGGCACCAAAGCGGGCGAGATCATCCAGGTCTCGGCCGAAGGGTTCATGCTGCATGACCGCCTGCTGCGTCCGGCGCAGGTGGGGGTCAGCTCGACCCCGGCCAGCTGACGGGCCAGTGCTTCACTGACAATTGAATGGGGCGGTCAGGATTTGGCCGCCTCTTTCAGTTTGTAGATCAGGTCCAGCGCTTCGCGCGGGGTCAACTCGTCCGGCAGGATCTGGTCCAGCATGTCGGTGATTGGCGAGGCCTTCGCAACCGGTGGCGGCGGGGGCGGTGCTGCGGAAAACAGCGGCAGATCATCGATCAGCGCTTTTTGCTTGCCGCCCTCGCGCTCGGTCTTCTCCAACTGGTCCAGAACCACCCGTGCGCGCTCGACGACCGAAGCCGGCAAGCCCGCCAGTTGCGCGACCTGCACGCCATAAGACCGGTCGGCCGCGCCTTTGTGGACCTCGTGCAGGAAGATCACCTCGCCCTCCCATTCCTTGACTGCGACGGTGGCGTTTTCGACGCCCTCCAGCTTGCCGGCCAGCGCGGTCAGTTCGTGGTAATGGGTGGCGAACAGGGCGCGGCAGCGGTTGGCGGCGTGCAGATGTTCCAGCGTGGCCCAGGCGATGGACAGGCCGTCATAGGTGGCGGTGCCGCGTCCGATCTCATCGAGGATCACCAGCGCCCGGTCATCGGCCTGGTTGAGGATGGCCGCGGTTTCGACCATCTCGACCATGAAGGTCGACCGGCCCCGCGCCAGATCGTCGGAGGCACCCACGCGGCTGAACAACTGGCTGACCAGCCCGATACGCGCGCGCTCGGCCGGAACGAAACTGCCCATCTGCGCCAACAGGGCAATCAGCGCGTTCTGGCGCAGGAAGGTCGATTTACCCGCCATGTTCGGACCGGTCAGCAGCCAGATGGCCGCACCGTCCTCGGCGCTGAGGTCGCAGTCATTGGCGATGAAGGCATCACCCGATTGCTGGCGCAACGCGTGCTCCACCACCGGGTGGCGGCCCGCGACGATGTCGAAGGCGCGCGAGCCGTCCACCTGCGGTCGGCACCAGTTCTCGCCCCGCGCCAGGTCGGCCAGCGCGGTGGTCAGATCCAGCTCGGCCAGCCCGCGCGCGGCTTGATTGATGCGGGCAGCATGCGCCAGAATCTCGTCAGACAGCCTTTGATAGAGCCGCTTTTCGATCTCAAGCGCCAGGTTGCCGGCGTTCAGGATGCGGGTTTCGATCTCGCTGAGCTCAACCGTAGTGAACCGCACCTGGTTGGCGGTTGTCTGGCGGTGGATATAGGTCTCGCTGAACGGCGGGTTCAGCATCTTTTCGGCATGGGTGGCCGTGGTTTCGATGAAATAGCCCAGCACGTTGTTGTGCTTGATCTTCAACGAGGCGATGCCGGTATGTTCCGCGTATTTCTGCTGAAACCCGGCAATGACCGAGCGGCCTTCGTCGCGCAGGGTGCGGGCCTCGTCCAGCTCGGCGTCGAAACCGGGGGCGATGAAGCCGCCATCGCGCGCCAGCAGCGGGGGGTCGGCGACCAGCGCCTGATCCAGCAGGTCGAGCAGATCGTCGAAGCCCACGAGGTTCTGCTCCGCGGTTGCCAGCAGCATGGGCAGGTCCTGACTGGCGCAGATTTCGGCAATGGCCTGCGCCTGGGCCAGCCCGTTGCGGATGGCGGCTATGTCGCGCGGGCCACCGCGCTCCAGCGACAGGCGCGACAGGGCGCGGTCCAGATCGGGCGTCTTGCGCAAGGCTTCGCGCAGATCGGCGGCGATCAGGCTGTCCTGCGCGGCAAAATCGACCGCGTCCAGCCGCGCATGGATCACATCCAGGTTGCGCGAGGGGCTGGACAGCCGTTGTTCCAACAGGCGCGCGCCGCCCGGGGTCACGGTCCGATCCACCACCGACAGCAGCGATCCGGCCCGTCCGCCCGACAAAGATCGCGTAAGTTCAAGGTTGCGGCGGGTGGCCGCGTCGATCTGCACGACGCGATCCTCGGATTCTTTCATCGGCGTCTGCAGCAGCGGCAGTTTGCCCTTTTGCGTGATCTCCAGATAGTCGATCAGCGCGCCCATGGCCGAGATCTCGGCCCGGCCAAAGCTGCCGAACGCGTCCAGCGTGCCCACGTGAAACAACCCGCAGATGCGTTTTTCTGCCGCAGTGCTGTCGAAACTGGCCCGCCCGATGGGGGTAAGCGCGATGCCCAGGTCCTGGACCGTGTCGCGCAGACCGGCCTCAGTGCCGTCGGCCACGATCAGCTCGGACGGGGCCAGCCGGGCCAGCTCGGGGCTGAGGCGGACCGAGGTCAGCGGCATCACGTGAAACGCCCCGGTCGAGATGTCGGCCCAGGCCAGCGCGGCCTCGTCGCGCACCTCGGCATAGGCGGCCAGAAAATTGTGGCGGCGCGCCTCCAGCAGGGCGTCTTCGGTCAGGGTGCCGGGGGTGACAAGGCGCACGACATCGCGCTTTACCACCGATTTAGAGCCTCTTTTTTTGGCCTCGGCCGGGCTTTCCATCTGTTCGCAGACGGCGACGCGAAAGCCCTTGCGGATCAGCGTCAGCAGATAGCCCTCGGCCGAATGCACCGGCACGCCGCACATGGGGATGTCGTCGCCATTGTGCTTGCCGCGCTTGGTCAGGGCGATGTCCAGCGCCTCGGCGGCGTTCACGGCGTCTTCAAAGAACATCTCGTAGAAATCGCCCATGCGGTAGAACAGCAGGGCGTCTTTGTGGGCCTCTTTGATTTCCAGGTATTGCGCCATCATCGGCGTGACGTTGGACAAGGCTGCTCCCCTCTGGCGTATTCCGGCGCGACCTTACAAATCCCCCAACCGCGACGAAAGGTGAAATCGCATAGTCGTTGAGGCGCGCCCGCGCCTGCGGTATGAGGCGAAAAGCCCCGAAGTCATGGAACCGACCGTCAAAATGCCCAAAGCGAAGATCACCAAAGAAGAGGCGTTGGCCTTTCACCTGGAACCCACCCCCGGCAAGTGGGAGGTGCAGGCCACCGTTCCCATGACCACGCAGCGCGATCTGTCGCTGGCCTACAGCCCCGGCGTGGCGGTTCCGTGTGAAGCCATCGCCGAAAACCCCGAGACCGCCTATGACTATACCAACAAGGGCAACCTTGTGGCCGTGATCTCGAACGGGACGGCGGTTCTGGGGCTGGGCAACCTGGGCGCTCTGGGGTCCAAGCCGGTGATGGAGGGCAAATCGGTCCTGTTCAAGCGCTTCGCCGACGTGAACTCGATCGATATCGAACTGGACACCGAGGACCCCGACGAATTCTGTCGCGCGGTCAAGCTGATGGGGCCGACCTTCGGCGGCATCAACCTGGAAGACATCAAGGCGCCCGAGTGCTTCATCATCGAACAGCGCCTGAAGGAAGAGATGGACATCCCCGTCTTTCACGACGACCAGCACGGCACGGCGGTGATCTGCGCGGCGGGGCTGATCAACGCGCTGCACATCTCGGGCAAGAAGATCGAGGACGTGAAGATCGTCCTGAACGGGGCCGGGGCGGCGGGGATTGCCTGTATCGAACTGCTCAAGTCGATGGGCGCCCGCCATGAAAACTGCATCGTCTGCGACACCAAGGGCGTGATCTACCAGGGCCGGACCGAGGGGATGAATCAGTGGAAATCGGCGCATGCGATTTCGACCGAGCTGCGTACGCTGGAAGAGGCCATGAAGGGCGCCGACGTGTTTCTGGGCGTATCCGTCAAGGGCGCGGTCACGCAGGAGATGGTCGCCAGCATGGCCGACAATCCGGTGATCTTCGCCATGGCCAACCCCGATCCGGAAATCACCCCGGAAGAGGCGCACGAGGTGCGCGTTGACGCGATCGTGGCCACCGGGCGCAGCGACTACCCCAACCAGGTCAACAACGTTCTGGGCTTTCCCTACCTGTTCCGCGGGGCGCTGGACATTCACGCCCGCGCCATCAATGACGAGATGAAGATCGCCTGCGCCCACGCGCTGGCGCGTCTGGCGCGCGAGGACGTGCCCGACGAGGTGGCGCTGGCTTATGGCAAATCGCTGACCTTCGGGCGCGACTACATCATTCCCACGCCGTTTGATCCGCGCCTGATCTATCGCATTCCGCCGGCCGTCGCGAAGGCGGGGATGGACACCGGCGCGGCCCGGCGGCCGATCATCGACATGGAGGCTTATGAGCTGAGCCTCAAGTCGCGTATGGACCCGACCGCCAGCATTCTGCGTGGCCTGAACGCCCGGGCCCGCGCGGCGCAAAGCCGGATGATCTTTGCCGAGGGCGACGATCCGCGGGTTCTGCGCGCGGCGGTGATGTATCAGCGGTCGGGCTTCGGCAAGGCGCTGGTCGTGGGCCGGCCCGACGACGTGAAGACCAAGCTGGAAGCCGCCGGTCTGGGCGACGCGGTGCGCGAATTGGAAGTGGTCAACGCCGCCAACACCACGCATCTCGATGCCTACAAGGACTTTCTGTATCAGCGGTTGCAACGCAAAGGCTTTGATCGCAAGGACATCCACCGCCTGGCCGCGCGCGACCGGCATGTGTTCTCGGCCCTGATGCTGGCGCATGGGCACGGCGACGGTCTGGTGACCGGGGCCACTCGCAAATCGGCGCATGTGCTGGACCGCATCAGCCATGTGTTCGACGCCGACGCCGCCCATGGCGCCGCCGGGATCACCGCGCTGCTACACAAGGGCCGGATCGTGCTGATCGGCGACACGCTGGTGCACGAATGGCCCGACGAGAACGATCTGGCGACGATTGCCGAACGCGCCGCCACGGTTGCCCGCCACATGGGGCTGGAGCCTCGGGTGGCCTTCGTCAGCTTCTCGACCTTCGGCTATCCGGTCTCCGAGCGGACCGAAAAGCTGTACAAAGCCCCGCAAGTGCTGGAGGCGCGCGGCGTCGATTTCGAATACGAAGGCGAAATGACCGTCGACGTGGCGCTGAACGCCCACCAGCAAGAGGCCTATCCCTTCTGCCGCCTGACCGGGCCGGCCAACATCCTGATCGTGCCCGCGCGGCACTCGGCCTCGATTTCCACCAAGCTGATGCAGGAGATGGCCGGAGCCACGGTGATCGGCCCGATCCTGACCGGCATCGACAAGCCGATCCAGATCTGTTCGACCGGCTCGACCGCGAATGACATCCTGAACATGGCCATCCTGGCCTCGTGCGACATGGCGTGATCCGATGGCAATCTGGAACCTGGGCTCGATCAATGCCGACATGGTTTATGCGCTGCCGCACCTGCCGGCGCCGGGTGAAACCCTTGCGGCCAGCGGTTTGCAGCGGTTTCTGGGCGGCAAAGGCGCGAACATGTCGGTTGCGGCGGCGCGGGCCGGGGCGCATGTGCGCCACATCGGCGCCGTGGGGGCCGACGGGCTGTGGGCGCGCGACCGGTTGACCGAATACGGGGTCGACACGCGGCACATCGCGCAGGTCGATCAGCCCACGGGCCATGCGATCATCGCCGTGGATGCGCAGGGCGAAAACCTGATCATCCTGTACCCCGGCGCCAACCATGCGATCGGAGCCGGTCAGGTTTCCGCCGCGCTGGCAGACTCTGACACGGGCGGTCTTCTGGTGTTCCAGAACGAGACCACCGCACAGGTCGAGGCCGGGAAGCTGGGCCGCGAGCGGGGTCTGACGGTGTGCTATGCCGCAGCCCCCTTCAGCGCAACGGCGGTGCAGGCGGTGCTGCCCTATCTGGATTTCCTGATCCTGAACGAGGTCGAGGCCGCCCAGCTGCAACAGGCCACAGGGATGGCTCCGGCCGATCTGCCGGTCGAGCATGTGATCGTCACGCTGGGGTCAAAAGGCGCCCGCTATCATCAACGCGGGCAGGCGGCGGCAGAGTTTCCCGCCCACAAGGTCAAGGCCGTGGACACGACCGGGGCCGGGGACACCTTTACCGGATATGTTCTGGCGGGAATGGACCGGGGGATGCCGATGGCGCAGGCCATCACCCAAGCGAACCGGGCCGCTGCCCTGATGGTGATGCGGCCTGGTACGGCGGACGTCATTCCCGATCTGAAAGAGGTGCGCGAGGCCGCGCTGGATTAAGATCCGGCAAACGGCGCGGCGTTGCCCCACAATTGCCGGACCCGTGCATCGCGGCCGCAGGCCTTGCGATACGCCTTGTAGGCATTCAGCTGGCGTTTCGGCCCGAACCGGGTGAACACCAGCTTTTTGCCCTTGTAGTAATCCTGATGATAGGCCTCGGCCGGATAGAACGCCCCAAGCGACAGGACCGGAGTCACGATGGCCTGACCCAGCGCACGCTGTGCTTCGGCCTTGCTGCGTTCGGCCAAAGCTTTTTCGCCTGTGTCAGAGACGAAAATCGCGGTGCGATAGCTGTCGCCCCGGTCACAGAACTGTCCACCGGCATCGGTGGGATCGACCGAGCGGAAAAATAGGTTCAGCAGGGTTTCACGGGAAACGCGGGCCGGATCGAAGGTGATCTGCACCGCCTCGTAATGGCCGGTGCCACCGCTCGTGACCTGGCTGTAGGTGGGGTTCGGAGTCGTGCCGCCGGTGTAACCCGAAACCGCCTCGATCACGCCGGGCACGGATTCGAAATCGGCCTCGACGCACCAGAAACAGCCGCCCGCCACGGTCAACGTCTCGGTTCCGGCCGCCGGGGAAGGCTGAGCGCGCAGGATCAGCGCCAGCGCAATCAGCGCAAACAGAAGGGTCAGCTTGATCTGGTCGAGGCAACGGGTCATGGCGGATCTCCTTTCCGCCTAAGGCTGCCGCGCAACGGGGCGGCTGACAATCGGCTGAAACCGTTTGTCACGCGGTGGTGAGTCGAGTTTATCGCCTAGCCCAGCAGCTGCCCCAGCTTCATCGCGACGCCCATGTCGCCCGAGATCTTGAGCTTGCCCATCATCACCCCTGTCATCGGGTTCAGCTTGCCGGTCAGCAGTTTGCCCAGATTGTCGCGCGAGATGCGGATGGTGCAATCGGTCTCGCGGTCCTGGGTGGTGGCCGTGTTGTCGGCCAGAACGATCACGCCATCGGCGCCGCAATCGAATTTCAACGAGCCGTCAAAGCGTTTATCGGCCAGCCCCTTCTGGATTCCCTCGGCGATCTCCTGCAGCATCCCTGCCTCCCTTTTTCGCACTTTCGTTTGGGGTGACAGAGGGCAGGGGCCGGGGCAAGCGTGACCTTACGGGAAACCGCTCAGCCCAGGGCCTGCTGCGTGCGCGGGCAGGGCTGACCGTCGTAGAACGCATCCAGAACCGCCTGGAATTCGGGAGGCGCATCGGGCACGGTGGCGAACAGGGTCATGGACGACCGCAGCTTCTTGGCATCCACCTTGCCCAGAATCTCGGCCGGGTCCTTGCCTGCGTGGGTCAGCATCAGCCGGGCCACCTCGGTCAGGCGGCGGCGCAGTTCGGGGTGGGCCAGATAGGCGGCAGCCTCGTCCAGATCCTCGATCCCGTAGAGCTGCGCCATGTGCGACTGGCCCAGCTCGGCCAGTTGCGGAAAGACGAACCACATCCAATGGCTGGTTTTCTGCCCCTGTTCCAGTTCGCGCAGGACATCGGACCAGACCGTGTCCTGCGCTTCGATGAACATTTCCAGTTCGTCGTTTATGCCGTCATCCTCGGTCACTTGGACAACCGCTTGTCGCGCGCCGCCAGCAGCTTGAGCCGCAGCGCGTTCAACTGGATGAAGCCCGCAGCGTCCTTCTGGTCATAGGCGCCGGCGTCCTCCTCAAAAGTCACATGCGCCTCGGAATACAGCGAATGATCCGACCAGCGGCCGACCGTCGAGGCCAGACCCTTGTACAGCTTCACGCGGACGGTGCCGGTGACGTGTTCCTGAGATTTGTCGATGGCGGCTTGCAGCATCTCGCGCTCGGGGCTGTACCAGAAGCCGTTGTAGATCAGCTCGGCATATTGCGGCATCAGTTGGTCCTTCAGGTGCATCGCGCCGCGGTCCATGGTGATGGATTCGATGCCGCGATGCGCCTCCAGGAGGATGGTGCCGCCCGGTGTTTCGTAGATGCCGCGCGACTTCATGCCCACGAACCGGCCCTCGACCAGATCCAGACGACCGATGCCATGCTTGCCGCCGTATTCGTTCAGCTTGGTCAGCAGGGTGGCGGGGCTCATCGCCTCGCCATTGATGCTGACCGGATCGCCTTTTTCAAAGCCGATCTCGATATATTCGGGCTCGTTCGGGGCGTCCTCGGGGTGGACGGTGCGCTGATAGACATAGTCGGGCGCCTGAACGGCGGGGTCTTCCAGAACCTTGCCCTCGGACGAGGTGTGCAGCAGGTTTGCGTCCACCGAGAAGGGCGCCTCGCCGCGCTTGTCCTTGGCGATCGGGATCTGGTGCGCCTCGGCAAATTCCAGCAGCTTGGTACGGCTGGTCAGGTCCCACTCGCGCCAGGGCGCGATCACCTTGATGTCGGGGTTCAACGCATAGGCCGCCAGTTCGAACCGCACCTGGTCATTGCCTTTGCCGGTGGCGCCATGCGCCACCGCGTCAGCGCCGGTTTCCTTGGCGATCTCGATCAGGCGCTTCGAGATCAGCGGCCGCGCGATCGAGGTGCCCAGCAGGTACAGCCCTTCGTACTGCGCATTGGCGCGGAACATGGGGAAGACGAAATCGCGGACGAACTCCTCGCGGATGTCCTCGATATAAATGTTCTCGGGCTTGATCCCCAGCAGCTCGGCCTTCTGGCGGGCGGGCTCAAGCTCTTCGCCCTGACCCAGGTCGGCGGTGAAGGTCACCACCTCGCAGCCATACTCGGTCTGCAGCCATTTCAGGATGATCGAGGTATCAAGGCCACCGGAATAGGCCAGAACAACTTTCTTGGGCGCGGACATCTGACTTCCCCTTATGCGTAAGACGATTGGCCCCTAGCGGGTTTTCGACGTGGGGGCAAGAAGCTGTGGATTGACCGGGCGGCGGAATTGCAGTCAAACGGTATCAACCATGGATTGATTAAGGAAAATTCGGAATGCTCGGATGGAATATTTTTGCGCACTCGCTTCGGATGGTTTTTGGCAATCTCAAGCAGG
The DNA here is from genome assembly GCF_056537165.1 of Ruegeria sp. CG8. Lineage (NCBI taxonomy): Bacteria > Pseudomonadati > Pseudomonadota > Alphaproteobacteria > Rhodobacterales > Roseobacteraceae > Ruegeria > Ruegeria sp. CG8. Next base: position 123,835 of record NZ_JBQFRA010000003.1, read on the forward strand.
TGGCGCAAATCGTTATCGGTCCGGCCGTAATCGGAACGGTTGCGATCATCGGACTGTTCATGGTGTCCGGAATTCCACTTGAGGCATTTGATGACAATCCGAACGGGCTTCCGCCGGGAGTGAACCCGGGGGCCCTTATTCTGTTCGCGTTTCTCGTGTTCGTCGTGATGGTCCTCATCATGGGCTGGATCGCGGTGGCCTGGCACAGATACATTCTTCTGGAAGAGTATCCTTCCGGCGTGCTGCCCACCTTTCGGTTCGATCGCATTCTGGCCTATTTCGGACGCGGGCTGATGCTGGGGATCCTGATGGCAATTGCGTTTCTGCCGATGGGGATCCTGACAGGCATGCTGGGCGAAGGACTGATCGCCGTTTCGATCATCCTGACCATCGGCTACCTGGTTTTCCTGGCTATTTGCTTCTATCGGCTGTCGATTATCCTGCCGGCTGCGGCAATCGGCCAGCCGATCACGCTGACCGAGGCTTGGAACAACACTCTGGGCACCGCAGGAACAATCGTCGTTCTTATCGTGGTCTCGTTCCTGTTTCAGTTCCTTGTTCAGCTGGCGATCGGAGTTTTGTCGATCATTCCGGTATTGGGTGTATTGATCGCCCTGTTTTTCGGGATCCTGATCCTGCCGATGATCAACGTCAGCATCCTGACTACGATGTACGGCGTGTTCATCGAAAAGCGCGAACTGGGCTGATCGCTCGTACACCGATGTATTCCTTGCCCTTGTCGGCCTGATGGGGCAGGGAATGCGGCATGAGTGATTTCATGACCCGCGCCCGCGCCGCCGAACAGGCGATGCGCACCGTGTTTCCTGCAACACCGTTGCAGCGCAATGCCCATCTGTCCGAGAAATACGACGCCGACATCTGGCTGAAACGCGAAGACCTCAGCCCGGTGCGGTCCTACAAGATCCGTGGTGCGTTCAACGCCATGCGCAAGCAGCAGGGACAGGACCTGTTCGTCTGCGCCAGCGCTGGCAACCACGCGCAGGGCGTGGCCTTTATGTGCAAGCACATGGGGGTCAAAGGCGTGATCTTCATGCCGGTGACGACACCTCAGCAAAAGATCCAGAAGACCCGAATCTTTGGTGGCGACAACGTCGAGATCCACCTGACCGGCGACTATTTCGACCACACGCTCGCCGCGGCTCAGGACTGGTGCGCGCAGCAGGGTGGGTATTTCCTGTCGCCCTTCGACGATGACGACGTGATCGAGGGGCAGGCCTCATTGGCGGTTGAAATTGAGGAACAGTTGGGCCGCCTGCCTGATCACGTGGTGTTGCCGGTGGGCGGGGGCGGCATGTCCTCGGGTGTGGCGACGTGGTTCGGCGACCGAACCCATTGCCTGTTCGTCGAACCCGCAGGCGGAGCTTGTCTGCGCGCGGCGCTGGCGGCGGGCCATCCGGTGTCGCTGGACAAGGTGGACAATTTCGTTGACGGCGCGGCGGTGGGCCGGATCGGGGACAAGCCGTTCCAGCTGTTGAGTGACCGGCACCTGTCGGACGTGATCGTTCTGTCCGAGGACCGCATCTGCACCACGATGATCGAGATGCTGAATGTTGAAGGCATCGTGCTGGAACCCGCCGGGGCCTTGGCGATCGAGGCGGTGGGAGACATCCAAAGCTTTGTGCGCGGCAAGACGGTCGTCTGCGTCACCTCGGGCGGGAATTTCGATTTCGAGCGTCTTCCCGAGGTCAAAGAGCGCGCACAGCGCTATTCGGGCGTCAAAAAATACTTCATCCTGCGCCTGCCGCAGCGCCCCGGAGCACTGAAGGAATTTCTGAACATCCTCGGCCCCGAAGATGACATCGCCCGGTTTGAATACATGAAGAAATCGGCGCGCAATTTCGGTTCGGTCCTGATCGGGATCGAGACCAGCAAGCCGGACAATTTCCTGCGCCTGTTTGCGCATCTGGACGATGCCGGGTTCGTCTATACCGACATCACCGAGGACGAGACGCTGGCGCAGTTCGTGATCTGACCGATTACAGGTTGTCCTTTAAGCCGGACATGAATTCCGCGCGCGAGCGGTCAAAAGCCGCGATGACCGCGTCCAGATCGACTTCCGCCCCATGGCCCGCAGCAGCGCGCCGTTCGCCATCCTGACAGAGTTTGGACAGACTCTCAAAGCCAAGGCTCAATGCACTGCCTTTGAGGAAATGCAGGTTCTGCTCAAGCGCGGACCGGTCGGTGTCCGACGTCAAGCGGCCCATGACCTCACCGACTTCATCCAGAAAGATCCGGACGACCTCGTCGAATTCCTCGGGCCCGACTTCATCACGCAGCTGGCGCACCCTGGGCCAGTGTATCATCACCGTCCTCCACCTTGACCGGTACCGTCTCTGAATACCGGTCCGGGGTAAAATCCGGGTTAAGCCGCTGCGGTGAACAGCTTTCATCGGTTGTTAAGCCGTGCGCCGTAGCTTTGCCCCACCCCCGTTGGAAAATGCGCAGAGGTTTCGCGTGCGAGTGTCCAGCCATATTGAGGCCAAGGCTGACCTGGATTTTGGAGCCATCCGGACGGTGCTGGTGGTCGATGACAGCCGCCTGCAACGCCGTATTCTGGTGGCATCGCTGAAGAAATGGGGATTCACGGTTGTCGAGGCCGACAGCGGTGAAGAAGCGATCGAGATCTGCAAGCAGTCCCTGCCTGATCTGGTGCTCAGTGACTGGGTGATGCCGGGCATGGGCGGGCTGGAATTTTGCCGCGCGTTTCGCGCGTTGGAGAACGACCAGTACACCTATTTCATCCTTCTGACCTCAAAAAGTGAGAAGCAGGAAGTCGCGCGCGGCCTGGATGCCGGCGCGGATGATTTCCTGATCAAACCGCTAGAAGCAGACGAGTTGCGGGCCCGCATTTCGGCAGGGGCCCGCATTCTTGATATGCAGCGCGAGCTTTCGGACAAGAACCGGTTGATCGAAACCGCTTTGGCCGAACTGCGCCTTGCGCATGACGCCATCGACAAGGATCTGATCCAGGCGCGCAAGATACAGGAATCACTGGTGCCGGAACTCTATCGGGAATTTGGCAGGTCCCGGGTCAGCCTGCTGCTCAAACCCTGCGGCCACATCGGGGGTGACCTGGTGGGGATGTTTTCGCCGGGCGCGAACCGGATCGGGTTCTACAGCATCGACGTCTCCGGCCACGGTATCACGTCAGCAATGATGACAGCGCGGTTGGGCGGGTATCTGACCAGCCAGCATTTCGATCAGAACGTCGCAATGGAGAAGCGGTTCAACAAGTTCTACGCCTTGCTGCCACCCGAGCAGGTAGCCGCCATTCTGAATGCCCGCCTGATGGCCGACACGGGGATCGAGGAGTATTTCACCATGGTCTACGCCATCGTGGACCTGCGCAACGGCCACCTGAGGATGGTTCAGGCTGGGCACCCCCACCCACTGCTGTTGCGCCGGACCGGCCGGGCAGAGTTCCTTGGGGATGGCGGCCTGCCCATCGGATTGCTGCCCGATGTGGCGTTCCAGCAGACCGAAACCTATCTGCAGCGCGGTGACAAGCTGCTGTTGTACTCGGACGGCTTCACCGAATGCCGTGTCAAAAACGGTGATCTTCTGGATGAGGATGGGCTGCAACGGATGGCGCTGGAATGCCTTGGTGCGAACAGCGGGCCGGAGTTTCTGGACGACATGTTCTGGCGATTGACTCAGGGCATGCCGCCGGGTGCCGGGATGGAGGATGACGTTTCAGCCGTGTTTTTCGAGTACAACGGAAACTAAAGCCCGGATAGATGCAGCCGCGCGAAGTGCCGGTCGCCTGCATTGCCCAACATGTGAACCGCATCGCCGGTGTTCATCCAAACCGCCTCGTGAAAGGGTTCGGTCGGTGGTCCTTTGCGTTGAACCGGGCGAGCGCGGTAGATCAGACAGACCTTCTCGGCCCACAAATCATATTCGGGCATGTAGGTGAACCGCCGGAACGCACCAACCCGCCGCGGGTCCGCGATCGACCATCCGGTTTCTTCGAACACCTCGCGATGCAGGGCGACAATTGGCGACTCGCCCGGGTCGATCCCGCCACCGGGCAGCTGCAAGTCGGGTCCGGGTTCGGTCTGGCAGGTCAGCAGCAGGCTGGCCCCGCGCGGCAGCAGCGCATAGACGCCGACCCGGCGCGTGTATTTCCGTCCCGGTTCCGGGGTTTCGCCGAACCGCCTGATCATGTAAGGACCCTTTCAACCCCGAATGTACGACCTATATGGTGGCGATATGCCAACTTGCGGCGCTTAAGGAAACCCCATGTCTCTTGGAACGAAAATCGCGTGGGACGATACCGTCCTGCCCTTTCAACTTGATGTATCGGATATGCGTGGCCGCGTGGCCCGGCTGGACGGGGTGCTGGACGGCATCCTGAAGCAGCACAACTACCCCGCGCAGGTCGAGGCGCTGGTGGCCGAGATGGCCTTGCTGACCGCGTTGATCGGCCAGACGGTCGCGCTGCGCTGGAAGCTGTCGCTGCAGGTTCAGTCAAAGGGGCCCGTGCGGATGATCGCCACCGACTATTACGCCCCGCGAGAAGAGGGCCAGCCCGCGCAGATCAGGGCCTATGCCAGCTTTGACCGCGACCGTCTGACCGAAGGTGCACCCTTTGATCAGGTGGGCGAGGGATACTTCGCGATCCTGATCGACCAGGGCAAGGGGACGCAACCCTATCAGGGGATCACGCCGCTGGCCGGAGGATCGCTCAGCGCCTGTGCCGAGGCGTATTTCGCGCAGTCCGAACAGCTTCCGACCCGCTTCTCGCTCAGCTTTGGCCGGTCGACCGAGCCGGGTGTGGGCGAACGCTGGCGCGCCGGCGGCATCATGCTGCAGCACATGCCAAAGGCGTCTCCGTTTGTCGCCAGCGGCGAGGGTACGGGCGAAGTTCTGACAGCCGCCGATCTGGTCGATGGTCAGGAAGAAGAGAATTGGGGCCGGGTCAACATCCTGCTGGACACGGTCGAGGATCTGGAAATGATCGGGCCGTCCGTGGCGCCGACCGACCTGCTGGTGCGCCTGTTCCACGAGGAACAGCCCCGCGTGTACGAGGCCCAGTCGGTGCAGTTCGGCTGCACCTGCTCCGAGGACCGCGTGCGTCAAAGCCTGTCGATCTACTCGGCCCAAGACATCGAGAAGATGACCACGGATGAAGGCACCGTCACCGCCGACTGCCAGTTCTGCGGCGCGCATTATGTGCTGGATCCGAAATCGGTCGGGTTCGAGGCCGAAGATCCGGATGGCGCCTGACTTGATCCCGCGTCTGAGCGCGGCGTTGACCCGTCCGGGCGATCGGTCCAGCGACTTCGACCTCAATCCCGACACGGTTCTGCCTGCGGGGCGCAAGCTGCGCCCCGCGGGTGTTCTGGTCGCCGTGGACCTGGCCCGCGGCGATCCGCGCCTGATTCTGACCAAGCGGTCCTCGGCCCTTAAACACCATCCGGGGCAGATCGCCTTTCCGGGCGGCAAGCAGGACGACACCGATGCGGATGTGACCGTCACGGCCCTGCGCGAGGCGCAGGAAGAGATCGGCCTGCCGCCGGACCTGCCGCGCATTCTGGGCACATTGCCGGTGCATGAAACTGTCACGTCATTCGCCGTGACACCGGTGGTGGCGGTTCTGGAGCGCGGCTTTGACCCGGTGGCCGAACCGGGCGAGGTAGACGAGGTGTTTTCGGTTCCGCTTGCGCATGTGCTGAACCCTGCGAATTATGTGGTTGAATCGCGCATCTGGCGCGGAACACGGCGGTATTACTTCGCGGTGCCCTTTGGCCCCTACTACATCTGGGGCGCCACGGCCCGCATGTTGCGCGGGCTGGCGGCACGGATGAGCGAATGATGCGGATCACCGAAGACTGGATCACCAACCCGGCCACGCAGAACGTGTGCAAGGCGCTGACCGAGGGCGGCGCGCAGGCGCTGTTCGTGGGGGGGGGCGTCCGCAATGCGCTGCTGGGGGCGCCGGTCTCGGATCTCGACATCGCCACCGACGCCCGCCCGCAACAGGTGATGGACCTGGCCGAACGGGCCGGGCTGAAGGCAATTCCGACGGGGATTGATCATGGTACTGTGACCGTGGTCAGCGACGGCATACCGCATGAAATCACGACATTTCGCCGCGACGTCGAAACCGATGGGCGACGCGCGGTCGTGGCCTTTTCCGACCAAGTGGAAGAGGACGCCGCCCGTCGCGATTTTACGATGAACGCGCTTTATGCCCGCCCCGACGGCACCATTCTGGACCCGCTGGGCGGCCTGCCTGACCTGCAGGCGCGGCGCGTGCGGTTCATCGGCACGGCCGGGGATCGCATCCGCGAGGACTATCTGCGCTCGTTGCGGTATTTCCGGTTCCACGCCTGGTATGGCAACGCGCAGGCCGGAATGGACCCGGATGCGCTGGCGGCGATTGCGGCGGATCTGGACGGGCTCGACCGGCTGTCGCGCGAACGGGTCGGGGCCGAGATGCTGAAACTTCTGGCCGCGCCCGATCCGGCCCCATCAGTGGCCGCCATGCGCAGCATCGGCGTTCTGGCGCATCTGCTGCCCGGCGCCGACGATCGGGCGCTGCCGATCCTGATCCATCTTGAATCGCAGGCCGGGCTTGCCCCCGACGCGCTGCGCCGTCTGGCAGCCATCGCGGGGCCCGAGGTTGCCGGGACTCTGCGCCTCAGCAAGGCGCAACTGGCCCGCCTGACCCGGATTCGGGACGGCGCGCAGGGCGGTTCCGGGGCGGCCGAATTGGGTTATCGGCTGGGTCGGCCAGACGGACAGGACGCGGCGCTGCTGCGCTGCGCCTTTCTGGAACAGCCTTGGACGGCTGAGACGGGCGCGGCCGTTGAAAAAGGGGCCGCGGTGTCATTCCCGGTCAAGGCCGCCGATCTGCTCGGGCGCTACTCCGGCCCTGCGCTGGGCGCGAAACTGGCCGAACTGGAAAGCCGCTGGATCGCCTCGGATTTCACGCTGGACCGGGACGCGCTGCTGCAAGTTTGACGGGAAGTCTCAAAAGGGGATGACAAGCCTGCAGGTGTTCGGCTAGGGTGCGCCTGTCACATGGATGGAGGACTGCGAATGTATTACGGGATCTGGTTCGGCTAAAGCCAGAACACCTGACCCGTACGGGTGGTGTTTTGGCGCCATCTGCTTTCGCATTTTCAATTTTCCTGCTCAATCGGAGCACCTCCATGTTTCGCTTTTTCGAAAACCTTGTAGACCCTTTTGTTGCCTATGAAGAGGTAAACAAGCCGCCGACGCGGCTGTGGCCCTTCATGCTGGATTATTCCCGCCCTTTTAGGCGCGTCTTCTTCTGGGCCGCGCTGATGTCGATCATCGTGGCCGCGGTCGAGATCGGGCTGATCTATTACATGGGCCGGGTCGTCGACCTGCTGGGCGGATCACCGTCCGAGGTCTGGCAGGCCCACGGGACCGAGCTGGTCCTGGTCGCGCTGTTCATCCTGTTCCTGCGACCTATCCTGCATGTGCTGGACGTGTTGCTGCTGAACAATGCGATCCTGCCCAATTTCGGCACGCTGATCCGCTGGCGGGCGCACAAGCACGTTCTTCGCCAGTCGGTCGGTTGGTTCGAGAATGATTTTGCCGGGCGTATCGCGAACCGCATCATGCAAACCCCGCCGGCCGCGGGCGAGGTGGTGTTCCAGGTGTTCGATGCGATTTCGTTCTCGCTGGCCTATCTGATCGGCGCGGCGATCCTGCTGATGGCCGCCGATCCACGCCTGCTGCTGCCGTTGCTGATCTGGTTCGCGCTCTATGCGCTGCTGGTGCGCTGGACGGTGCAGCGGGTGGGGCCGGCGTCGCAGGCCGCGTCCGATGCGCGGTCTACGGTGACGGGCCGGGTGGTCGACAGCTATACCAACATCCATTCGGTGAAGATGTTCGCCCATGCCCGGCAGGAACTCGATTATGCACGGGAAGCGATCGAGGAGACCCGGCGCACCTTCCAGATCGAAATGCGTATCTTCACCATCATGGATGCCGTTCTGGTCGCGCTGAACGGCGTGCTGATCATCGGTGTGGTCGGCTGGGCCATTTACCTGTGGATGCAGGGCAGCGCCTCGGTCGGGGTGGTGGCGGCGGCCACCGCGCTGACGCTGCGGCTGAATGCCATGACCGGCTGGATCATGTGGGCGTTGACCAGCTTCTTCCGCCAGCTGGGCGTCGTGGCCGAGGGGATGGAGACCATCGCCCAACCCGTCGACCTGTTGGATGCGCCGGGCGCCAAGCCGCTGCAGCTGACCGACGGCCAGATCGAGATCCGCGACCTGTCGCACCATTATGGACGCGAGACCGGCGGGCTGGATCATGTCAATCTGACCATCCAGCCGGGCGAGAAGGTCGGGCTGATCGGGCGGTCGGGGGCCGGGAAATCGACCCTCGTCAAGCTGCTTTTGCGGTTCTACGACGTGGAAAGCGGTGCGATCCTGATCGACGGGCAGGACATCCGCACTGTCACCCAGGACAGCCTGCGCCGCAATATCGGCATGGTTCAGCAGGACAGCGCGCTGCTGCACCGCTCGGTGCGCGACAACATCCTGTATGGCCGTCCCGATGCGACAGAAGACCAGATGATCGCCGCTGCCAAACAGGCCGAGGCGCATGACTTCATCCTCGACCTGCAGGACCCGCAGGGCCGCACCGGCTATGACGCCCATGTGGGCGAGCGCGGCGTCAAGCTGAGCGGCGGGCAACGGCAGCGGGTGACGCTGGCGCGGGTGATCCTGAAGGACGCGCCGATCTTGTTGTTGGACGAGGCCACATCCGCCCTAGATTCCGAGGTCGAAGCCGCAATCCAGGAGACGCTGTACGGCATGATGCAGGGCAAGACCGTGATCGCCATCGCGCACCGGCTCAGCACCATCGCCCAGATGGACCGCATCCTGGTGATGGACGGAGGCCGGATCGTCGAGGAAGGCACCCATGCCGATCTTTTGGAGCAGGGCGGTCTTTACGCCCAGTTCTGGGCGCGCCAATCTGGCGGCTTCATGAACCCCGAGGCCGCGGACGAGGCAGCAGAATGACGGTCGCAGACCTGATCAAACCGTTTGAACCCACCCAGACGCCCCCGCCGCAAAGGCTGGGGGCGTTCATTCGCTGGTGCCTGACAGGGGCCTGGCCCATGTTGTTCGCCGCTGCGCTGTTTTCGGCCCTGGCAGGCGCGATGGAGGCCGGAACCGCCTGGATTCTGGGCTGGGTGATCGACATCGCGACCGCCAGCGGCCCCGAGAACTTTCTGACACCGCGAAACCTGTGGATGATCCTGGGCGCCGTGGCGTTCTTCATGCTGATCCGGCCGCTGCTGTTCGGGCTGTCCTCGGTGTCGAACAACTATATCGTCATGCCCAACATCCCGCCGCTGGTGCTGGCCAGGCTGAACCGCTGGACGCTGGGCCAGTCGGTCACCTATTTCGACGACGATTTCGCCGGTCGCATCGCCCAGAAACAGATGCAGACGGCCAATGCGCTGACCTCGGTCGTGTCCGAGACCATCAGCGCCATCGTCTTTGCCCTCGCCTCTCTCGTGGGGTCTTTGCTTTTGTTAGGGTCTATTCACCCCCTGGTCATGCTGCCCTTCGTGGCTTGGCTGGCGGTGTATTTCCTGCTGGTGCGCTGGTACCTGCCGCGCATCCGTACACGCTCGGCCGCGCGGGCCGGAGCGCGGGCGATGGTGTCGGGACAGGTGGTGGACACGATCACCAACATCAAGACCGTCAAGCTGTTTGCCCATTCCGAGTTCGAGGATCAGGCCGCGCGCGACTCGATGGTTGCGCTGCGCGACAAGTCTCTGGCCTTTGGCAAACTGTCGGCCAGTTTCCGGTTCATTTTGATGACACTGGCGGGGCTTCTGCCGGTTCTGCTGTTGGGCGCGACGCTGTGGCTGTGGCAGGGCGGGTCGGCGACCACCGGGGATATCGTGGCGGCGGGCGCCATTTCGATCCGCATCGCGCAGATGACGGGCTGGGTCAGCTTTACCCTGATGGGGATCTACGCCCATGTGGGCGAGATCGAGAACGGCATGAAAACCCTGGCGCGGCCCGACCGGGTCGAGGATGCGCCGGACGCCGCCGAGCTGACGGTGCCCGAGGGCCGGATCGAGTTTCGTGATGTCAGCTTTGCCTATGGTCGCGACTTGGGCGGGGTCTCGGACATGACGCTGACGGTGCAGCCGGGCGAAAAACTGGGAATCGTCGGCGCCTCGGGGGCGGGGAAGTCCACCTTGGTTTCGCTGCTTCTCAGGCTCTATGACAGGGAAAATGGGCAGATTCTGATCGACGGGCAGGACATCTCCCGCGTCAAGCAGGACAGCCTGCGCCGCCAGATCGGCATGGTCACGCAGGAAACCGCGATGTTCAACCGCTCGGCCCGCGACAATATCCTGTACGGTCGGCCCGATGCCACCGAAGACCAGATGATCGCCGCCGCCAAAAAAGCCGAAGCGCATGATTTCATCCTCGATCTGCAGGACGGGCAGGGGCGCAAGGGTTATGACGCGCATCTGGGCGAGCGCGGCGTCAAGCTGAGCGGTGGCCAGCGTCAGCGCATCGCTTTGGCCCGCGCGATCCTGAAGGACGCGCCGATCCTCGTGCTGGACGAGGCCACCTCGGCGCTGGATTCCGAGGTCGAGGCCGCGATCCAGACCGCGCTGCACCGGGTAATGGAGGGCAAGACCGTTCTGGCCATCGCCCACCGCCTGTCCACCCTCAGCGAGATGGACCGGATCATCGTTCTGGATCACGGGCGCATCGTGGAAAGCGGGCCGCATGACACTCTGCTCGCGCAGGGCGGGTTGTATGCGCGGTTCTGGCACCGCCAGTCGGGCGGGTTCATCCAGACCGAGGCCGCCGAATAAGGGTTTTGTTGGCGCATCAGCCCGGCTATCAGGCAGGCCATGACGCAGGAATACACCATTCTCCGCCTCGGGCATCAGGGCGACGGCATCGCCGAGGGCCCGGTCTATGCCCCCCGAACGCTGCCCGGAGAGCGGGTCAGCGGCGCGTTGGACGGCTCGGTGCTGACCGATATCAAGGTGCTTACGCCGTCGGACGATCGGGTCAAGCCGCCCTGCCGCCACTACAAAAGCTGTGGCGGCTGCCAGTTGCAGCACGCCTCGGACACCTTCGTGGCCGATTGGAAGGTCGAGGTGGTGCGTACCGCCTTGGCCGCTCAGCGGCTGCAGGCCGAGATGCGCCCGATCCTGACGTCGCCACCGCAGTCGCGTCGCCGCGCCTCCATCGCGGTGCGCCGCACCAAGAAGGGCGCGCTGGCGGGGTTCCACGGGCGCGCCTCGGACGTGATCACCGAGATCCCGGATTGCCAGCTGCTGGACCCGGCTCTGACTGCCGCCACCCCAGTGGCCAAGGCGCTGGCCGAACTGGGCGGCAGCCGCAAGGGCGTGTTGTCGGTCACCCTGACCCTGTCCGAAGCCGGGCTGGACGTGGCGGTGCAGGGCGGCAAGCCGCTGGATGGCCCGCTGGAACTGGCGCTTGCGCAGGCGACCGAGCAGCACGGGCTGGCGCGGCTGGCCTGGGATGGCGAGGTGATCGCCATGCGCAACCCACCCGCACAGCGGTTCGGACCAGCGGCGGTGGTCCCGCCGCCGGGGGCCTTCCTTCAGGCCACTAAAGACGGAGAACAGGCTCTGACACAGGCTGTTTTCGAGATTGTCGGCCCAGCCAAGCGGGTGGTTGATCTGTTCGCGGGCTGCGGCACGTTCTCGTTGCCGCTGGCGCAACGGGCCGAGGTTCATGCCGTTGAAGGCGCGGCCGACATGACCCGTGCGCTGGATCAGGGCTGGCGCAAGTCCACGGGATTGAAACAGGTCACGACCGAAGCGCGCGACCTGTTCCGCCGCCCCTTGATGCCGGACGAGCTGCGCCGTTTTGACGCCGTGGTTCTGGACCCGCCGCGCGCCGGCGCCGAGGCCCAGGTGGCCGAGCTGGCTGAGGCCCGCCGTCCGGTCATTGCCTATGTGTCCTGCAACCCTGTGACCTTCGCGCGGGATGCAAAAATTCTGGTTCAGGCGGGCTATGCCCTTGAATGGGTCCAAGTGGTTGACCAATTTCGATGGTCATCCCACAGCGAATTGGTGGGCAGCTTCAAACTGGCAGAGAATCCATGACCCGACAGGAGACCCTTCGCATGACGATCCGGCAGCGCCTGCAGGCCTTTGTCGAAAACCCGCGGTTTTCGCAATTCATCACCGGCGTCATCTTGGTGAACGCAGTTCTGCTGGGCATGGAAACCTCGGACGGCCTGATGGCGAAATTCGGGCCGGCGATCGTGCTGCTCGACACCATCTGCCTGACCATCTTCGTGGCCGAGATCGCGATGAAACTGGTGGCCAACGGGCGCCGTTTCTTCCTCAATGGCTGGAACATCTTCGATTTCGTCATCGTCGGCATCGCCTTGGTGCCCGGCGGTGCGGGTCTTTCGGTGTTGCGTGCGCTGCGGATTCTGCGGGTGCTGCGCGTGATATCGGTTGCGCCACGTCTGCGCCGGGTGGTCGAGGGCTTCATTTCGGCCTTGCCGGGCATGGCAAGCGTGTTCCTGTTGATGGCGATCCTGTTCTATATCGGTGCTGTGATCTCGACCAAACTGTTCTCGGACAGCTTTCCGGAGTGGTTCGGTGATCTGGGTCTGTCGGCCTACACCCTGTTCCAGATCATGACGTTGGAAAGCTGGTCGATGGGCATCGTCCGCCCGGTGATGGAGGTATATCCCTACGCCTGGCTGTTCTTCGTGCCCTTCATCATGGTCACGACCTTCGCGGTCGTGAACCTGTTGGTCGGTCTGATCGTGAATTCGATGCAGGATGCCCACCACGCCGAGGACGAAGTCAAGACGGATGCCTATCGGGACGAGGTGCTGGACCGGCTGGAGTCGATCGAACGCCGCCTGACCGAGCATATGAACAGCAAAAAGTGATTTCCGTTTCTGCCGGATTTTGGCATTATGCGAAAAAACGAGCAGGCAGTGAAATCATGGATCGTCGAGCATTTGGATTGGGTGCACTGGCAACACTGAGCCTTTCGGCTTGTGGAAGTGCGGGCCCCCGGTTTCTGACCTACAACGGACCCGAGGTGACATCCATTGTGGTGAACAAGGGCGCGCGCAAGATGTACCTGCTGCATCACGAGCAGATCTTGCGTGAATATGATGTCGAGCTTGGGTTCGCTCCAAGCGGCACAAAGGTCAAGCGCGGAGACGGTCGCACACCCGAAGGCACCTACCTGATCGACCGCCGCAACCCTCGCAGCCGATATCACCTGTCGCTGGGGATTTCCTATCCCAACAGCCAGGATATCGCCAAGGCAAAGGCGATGGGCTTCGACCCGGGTGGAGATATCTTCATTCACGGCCAACCGAACCTGCGCAAGGAGTTCAAGCGCGCGAAGAAGACACCGGATTGGACCGCTGGCTGCATCGCCGTCAAAAACGAAGAGATCGAAGAGATATATGCGATGGTGAACGAGGGTACGTTGATCACCGTTCGGCCTTGATAGGCCGCCATTTCCCGAATCCAAACTGCAGATAATCGCGCTGATAGGTTTCCTCGGCCAGCGCCTCGAGTTTGTCATCGTAGATCTGATCCAACGAATAGGGCTGGTCCGGCGCGGGCACGCCGGGCTTCGGCGGGGCATTGTGCCCCAGGCCGCGGGCCAGATTCGGTAGCGCGGTGGCCATCTCTTCTTCGCGCAGTATGAGATCGGGCAGGGCAAAGCCCGCAATCCCCTCCAGCATGCGGGCCTGCGTGCACCACAGCCCGTCGACCCGGATCGGGGTCTGGCCAGAAAGATTCAGCTGCAGAAACTCAAGAAACGCCGAAAACGCCTGATAGTGCTGCTCGAGCGAATAGTTCCCATCGCGCACCTGGCCCGGGATCGGCAACTTGAACCCGTTGCGCAGCCGGTTGCGGATTCCGGCATATGCGCCGGGCCCGGTGCCCAGGATCCGTTCGCAAAACACCGAATGTGCCCGCGCCAACGGGTGTCGCAGGACCGTGAATTTCCGGTGACCCGGATGCGCCTTCATCCAGCGGCGCACCTGTTTCTGGTTTCGGTCGGTGATCAGCTCGCCGCCATCCAGTTCGGACATCCATTGAACCACGATCTGTTCCGGTCCACCACGGATCGGCAGATACATCAGCGGCGTTTCCGCGGCCGCGATATGACGCGAAACGGCAGGCCCCCGTCGTGGTTCGAAGTTCGGCGTTCGGTGCAGGTTGAACCGGTCCAGCGCCGCAAGGGCCGCATCCATGGCTTCGGGATTGGTCACCTTTGACAAAGCCGGTTCCGGGTTCTGAGGTTTGAGATCCGGAGCCAGTTGATCCAGACGCGCCTCAACCCCCAGCCATGCCGCCAGTCCGTTCAGAACATCCAGTTGGGTCAGATCCTCGTAACCGATGTAAAATGCGGTCTGGCCCGTTTTTTGCAGCTGATTGACCAAACTCAGTTGAAACGCCTGCTGCTCATCCACGTAGTCCCGAAACTCGTCCGCATCAAACGCAACCTTGGTGGCGCGCCTGCGTTTGACGTTGGTCAGCATCCACTGTTGGGTCTCCCGCGCAATCTTGAGCGAGATGTAGCTGTCCAACGGGTTGCGGTTGAGAATGATCTTTGCGCAGCGCGGATCGTTCAGCGCCATCGTCAGGGCCCGCGGGTCGTGCGAGTGAAAAAACCGGAACCCGTGCAGACCCTCCGGCGCGGAACGCATTGCTTCGATCAGGCGGTCCGGCGCAGCATCCCTGTCTTCCAGTGAAAATCCCAGCACTTCGGTTGCTTTCGGGTATCCGATGAAGTGCGGATTGAACGCCTCGCCATGACACTGCACGCCGTCCAACGCATTCAGGTTTGCCTCCAGCAGGTTCGACCCGGTGCGCATTTCGGCAAGAATGATGAAATAGTCAAAGTCGGTCGGCATGCGGGGTCATTGCACCAGGTAGGGCTTGCGATACGGGCGGGTCTGATTGCCGAATACATCGTCGGCAGGAAAGTCGCCCATCAGGTGAGGGTGCATTCCCTGGTTCTTGAGGTTTTGCAGGAACTTTCCAAACCCCGCCAGATCAACCATCGTCGGCGCCTCGATCAGATGGCTGGGCTGCGTCGCGCCCATCTCTTCAAGAACGGTTTGCAGGTGTTCCATCGGAGATTCGACGAATTCGGCCATTGACCAAACATGCACGCGCGCTTTGGTCCACACGGAATCCAGCACCTCAAGCTGTTCGGTCTCGATCTTTTGCAGGCGGGCCGCTTCGGCGCGGATGTCGGCGAAATTCATGTTCGACCGAAACAGCGGAACAGCCCAGGCCCCGGTGACCACGCAGACCTGTGCGTTCTTGTCTCTCGCCAGAAACCAATTGATCTTCTGGGTGTCAGCGGGGCCGAATTGAAAACACTGGCGTTCGCCCCGGGTGTTCCAGATCAGGTTCGAAAGAAAAGCCGTCGGATTGTAGTCGCGTAAAACGGCGTTGTCGCTGAGGGACCCGTTCAGGATGGTCTCGCCTTCGGCAAACTCGGCACGCGTGGGGTTGAACAGATGCCCATGGACGCGGGCGCCTGACGCATTGCCCAGCCAGCTTTCAAAGCCCTCAAACAACTCGGAAAAACCCTGAAACACGGAGTAAGGAAACGCGGTCAGGCCGTTTTCGCTGCCATGGCGGGGAAAACGACTTTGCATGTACAGGCCGTCGCGGCCGCGGGTACGACGCTCGACCGCTTTGGAAAAAACGCGGTCGATCTTGCCGGGATTGGGCTCGGCGGGTTTTCCGGCGAGATACTGATCGTTCAGAAACGCCTGATACAGCCGGTCGGCGCGCGGCCAGGTCTTGCGGGCGACAAAACAATCGGATCGGCGCAGCAACTGCAGGTGATCGTCATAGAAGATGTGCGGGCGGCCCTGATAGTCGAATTTCGACAGGGTCAGCGATCGGCTTTCGATCTGGGTGGAATAGAGCCGCGCCAGCGTCTGGAAATAGCTTTCGTCGGGGATCCAGACATGCCGGAAGTATCGATCATAGACCTCTCGCTTGGGGTCTTGCAGGATCGCGGTCAGGGTCTGCCGAGTCAGGCACCACCACTGGCTGCCCATATGCGGGATCAGTCCGTTGGGGATTGTCCGCCGATATCCGACCGCGCGCTGAAGCTTGACGAAGCGGTCAAACAGCTTGCGGTGTTTGCGCCACGAGAAGGGAAACCGAAGGGTAAAGCGTTCAAGGTCCAGCCCGCCCACGGTCCAACTGACATCGGCGGTGGTGGCGCTTTCAATGAAATCCACGCGAGGCCGGTCGCTCAGGTAATCGATCAGGTCCTGAACCGGGCGCAATGGCAGGCAAGAGCCCGATGACAGAAAGACATGGCGTACGTCGGGAAAGCGCTCCAGCATCAGCGTCGCGGCAGATTGCGAAGCCGCAACGATACCCCAGCCGCCCCACTCGCAGACCTGGCGGTCGCAGAACAGGATCAGCGGATCATCCCCGCAGGCTGCGACAAAGTCTTTGAACACGGCCGGGTCGACCTTGCGGTCGACGTGGATGACCACCGGACAACCTGCCGCGGTCCAGTGCCGGGCAACCTGCT
Organism: Ruegeria sp. CG8; assembly: GCF_056537165.1. Taxonomy (NCBI): domain Bacteria; kingdom Pseudomonadati; phylum Pseudomonadota; class Alphaproteobacteria; order Rhodobacterales; family Roseobacteraceae; genus Ruegeria; species Ruegeria sp. CG8. Next base: position 140,421 of record NZ_JBQFRA010000003.1, read on the forward strand.
CAGCCCGGTCCAGCGCAGTGTGGACCAGCATCACGATGCCCAGGGTCCCGCTCATGCCCAGTTCCCTTTGGACATCAGACCCAGAATCTCAAGTTGGCGCCAATTGATGTATTTCTCGGACCATTTGCACCAGAAAACCGGTTTGCTCTCCAACTGGTCGACATAGGCCCTGTATTCGCCGGACGCGCGGTAGTGTTCACCGCGCTGCAGTTCTTCGCGGGCTTTGTCACCCAGCGTGTTGATCAGCTTGGCATGCAGCAATGCGCCGCTGGTTTTCTCGCCGCCCCACTCCTCGTAGACCTGGTTCAGGCCGCGCGGCAGCAGCGCATGGGTCGAGCTGACATAGACATAGCGCCGATCCCATTTGACCAGAGGGATCTTGTTCAGCGCGGGCGCTTTCGCGGGCTTGTCCTGAAAGAAAACCCGTGCCCGTGGCCCACCCTGGATCCACAGGTTTCCATAGGCCGGGTTCTTGGTGATCATGTAGTTGCCCGAGTCGAACCATGCGGCAATCTCGAACGGGTCCTGCCCCTCGTGATAGGTGGCGTCCTGTATCGGCCCCTCGGGATACATGTCCAGCAGCATCGTCCCGAAACTGCGCACCCCGGTGCCGTCCAGCCAGTCGGTCAGCGCGTCGATGGGACGTGTGTCGCAGAACGGATAGATCAGGAACTCGTCCGGATCTACGGTCAGGACCCAGTGTCCATGGGCGTATTTCCGCAGCAAGTAGTTGGACCAGTCGATCCCGAATGTAGAACGGCGATAGCTGGCATTCGTATACCAGACCGAGACATCGGGCTGCGCCTTGAGATAGTCCAGCGTGCCATCCGTGCTGTCATTGTCGACGAACAGGAAATGCCGGACGCCCAGCTTGCGGTAATAGTCCAGAAAATAGGGCAGGCGGATCTTTTCGTTGCGCACGACGCTCATCAGCAGAACATCACCGGACCGGATCTGCCGGGTGTTGTTGCGGACGGTGCGCAGATCGCGTCTTCGGCGGATGCAGCGCACAAGACGGCGCTTGCGCCGCAGTCTCATCCGGTAAGAATCCAAAAGGCTCACGCGCTGCCCAACCTTCTTGTAATACGCGAGCATGCCCGGGGTCCGCATTTGGTCAGACGGGAGCCGGACACTAACGTTTTATGACATTTTCGCACCTTGCGAAGCAATGTATTTAAAAGCCGTTAGCCAAGCATGGGTTTTTGAGGCACAGGGTTCCCCGTTCACGTCCACCCGCCCGCTGACAGCAGTCCAAGGCTCTGCAGATGCGCCCAGCCTGAATACCGTTCTGATTGTGGAGTCCAAAGGTCGGGCCCGGCAATGATGCCATCATAGTATGGCCCGAATTGGTCGGGATCATGAAAATGCTGGCGCCTTTGTTTTTCGATGCGCGACTTCTCGACGACTTGCGGCAGGAATTTCGTGTGCAACAGGACGCCCGAGGGGGTTTGCCCGGAAGGCCCGCCATAGGCAAAATTCAGGTGTCGGGGCAGGGCCGAGTGACAGGAGTTCACGAAGGCATAGCGACGGTCCCACTTCACCAACGGAATCTTGTTCAGGGTCGGAGACCGGTCCGGGCAATCGGCAAAGAAGGCGCGTTCGCGAACGCCGCCTTGCACCCACAGGTTTCCCAGCGGCTCTTGCCGGCGGGCCCTGTAAGGGCCGGAATCGAACCAGTTCAAAGTTTCGGTCGGGTCGGTCTCGGGATCATAGGGCGCCGCGCCCAACGGGCCTTTCGGGTATAGATCAAGCATCAGCGCGCCAAAGGCCGGCTGTCCGATTTGGTCCAGCCATCCCGTCAGATCGCGCAGGTCGCGGCCGTCGTGATGGGCATAGATCAGCAGTTCGTCCGCATCCACCATCAGCGTCCAATGACCATGGCCATGCCGCATCTGCAACCAAGTCAGCCAGTCCAGCCCGAACCGAGCCTCGCGATAGCTGGCCTGCGTTTGCCACAGCGACACGTCCGGCTGGTTCAGCAGATAGGTGGTCGAACCGTCATCGCTGCCGTTGTCGACCATCAGGAAATGATCGACCCCCAGCCGGCGATAGTGGCGCAAGAACCAGGGCAGGCGCTCGATCTCGTTGCGCAGGGTGGTAAAGGCCAGAATGTCGGTGGGCGCGATCAGCCGGGTCTTGTCCGAAACCGGCGTCAACGCGTGGCGGCTGCGGAAGGACCGCCACAACAGGCGCTTGCGTTTCAGGCGCAGGCGGTATCTGCGAACCCAGCCCGGGGCGTTTTCGTCATGGTGGTGCGCGGCGCCCATGGCTCGATCACTTTTCGTAATGGCCATTCTGATGCCAGCGCCAGGCATCGGCGATCATCACTTCCAGCCGCGACCGTTTGGGCCGCCAGCCCAGTTCGGCCTCGGCCCGGGTCGAGCCTGACACCAGCTTGGTGCAGTCGCCCGCCCGGCGCGGACCGGTGATGAAGGGCACCTCGCGATTGGTCACGCTGTGCGACTGCGCGATCACCTCTTTTACTGAAAACCCGGTGCCGGTGCCCAGGTTGAACACCCGGCTGCCCTTGCCCTGTTCCAGCCAGCGCAGGCCCAGCACATGCGCATCCACCAGGTCGCAGACATGGACATAGTCGCGGATGCAGGTGCCGTCGGGCGTATCGTAATCGGTGCCAAAGACAGTCAGCGCGTCGCGCTTCCCGTCGATCGCGTCCAACAACAGCGGAACCAGATGGGTCTCGGGGCGGTGAAACTCGCCCACGTCGCCGTCAGGGTCGGCACCGGCCACGTTGAAATAGCGAAAGATCACGTGGTTCAGCCCGTGCGCCTGTTCGAAATCGCGCAGGATGTCCTCGATCGCGCGTTTCGAGGCGCCATAGGCGTTCAACGGGTGTTGCGGCGTGGTTTCGTCCAGCACCACGTTGTCGTGGTCGCCATAGGTTGCACAGGTGGACGAGAACACGAAGTCCAGGCAGCCGGCGGCCACGGCCGCCTCAATCAGGCTCAGCGATCCGGTGACGTTGTTGCGCCAGTACCGGCCCGGCTCGCTCATGGCTTCGCCGACCTGGCTGAGCGCGGCAAAATGCATCACTGCCGCCGGCTGGTACTTGGCAAAGACCTGCTCCAGCCGCGCGCGGTCCAGCAGATCGCCCTGTTCGAAGGGGCCGAATTTCACCGCATCCTGCCAGCCGGTGACAAGGTTGTCATAAGTCACGGGCACATAGCCCGCCTGCGCCAGCGCCTTGCAGGCATGAGATCCGATATATCCGGCGCCGCCGGTCACGAGTATGTTTGTCATCCGTGGTCCTGCCGAATGTCTGCCCGTCATGGATTAGCTGCCCGGCCGCCCGCGCGGAACGGGGAATTTGCGCCTATTCCAACCCCATCGCGGCCATCATGCTTTCGATCCTGGCCACGTCCTGCGGATTGTTCAACTCCCAGAACTGACGGCCTTTTGCCTCGACCTCGACACACAGAACCTTGCGCCCGTTTTCCATGAACCGCAGCTGTTCCAGCCCCTCGAGCCGTTCCAGCGGCCCGACCGGCCAGCCCGGATAGGCGGCCAGCGCGTCGGGCCGGTAGGCGTAGACGCCCACATGGTGGAACACCGGCGTCGGATCCGACCCGGCATAGGTTTCGGCGGTGAAGGGGATCACTTCCTTCGAGAAATAGAGCGCGCTGTGATCGGTCGCGAAGACGGCGGTGGTGCCGCCCACCCGGCCATGCCTGCGGTCGTTCAGCAGCCCGTTCAGCGCCTCGCCGTCGCACCGCAGCACCGGCGTGGCCACGCCGGCCTCGGGCGCGGCGCGCAGGCCATTGACCAGATCCTCGATGAACCAATGCGGGGTCAGCGGGGCGTCGCCCTGCAGGTTGACCACGATCTCGTAGCCGCCGCCCAGCCTGTCATGCGCCTCGGCGCAGCGTTCGGTGCCGTTGGCGCAGCTTTCCGAGGTCATCACCACCTCGGCGCCAAAGCCCTCGGCCGCGGCGCGGATGCGGTCGTCATCGGTGGCCACCACCACACGGTCGACGTCTGAGACCGACATGGCCGCGCGCCAGGACCGCTCGATCAGGGTCATGGACTTTCCCGTTGCGCCGGTCAGCGGCACCAGCGGTTTGCCCGGATAGCGGGTCGAGGCATAGCGGGCGGGGATCGCGATCAGAACCGACATCAGGCCTCCTTGAGTTCGACGCCGGGGGCATAGGCGATGAAGAACGGGTTGGCATAGCCTTCCTTGCCGTAGGTCAGCGGCGCGTGGTCGTCAAAACGAACCACATTACCCCCGGCACCGGCCAGCACCGCGTGGCCAGCGGCGGTGTCCCACTCCATCGTGCGGCCGACACGCGGGTAGAGGTCGGCCTCGCCCGTGGCCACAAGGCAGAATTTCAGCGACGAGCCCGCCGACTTGCTGTCTTTGACCTGGTATTTGTTGATGTAGTCATCCGTAGCCTGATCGCGATGCGATTTCGAGGCCACCACCAAAAGCGCCGAATTGTCCGGATCAGAGACTGAAATCGGGGTGACCTCGCCCGGTTTGTCCTTGTCCAGAGCGCCGGTTTCTTCGACCGATCGGCCATCGGCCAGGGTATAGAACATGCGCCCGCGGGCCGGGGCATAGACCACGCCGCGGGTGGGCACGCCGTTTTCGACCAGCGCGATGTTCACGGTGAAATCGCCACGTCGGTTTATGAATTCCTTGGTGCCGTCCAGCGGATCGACGATCAGAAAGGTGTCGCCCTGCTGGCTGTGCGACGCGGCCTGCTCCTCGGTCACCAGCAGGATGTCGGGAAAGGCGGCGCGCAGACCGGCCGAGATCAGCGCATCGGCGGCTTCGTCGGCTTCGGTCACGGGGCTGGAATCGGACTTGACCTTCACGTCAAAATCATCGGCATCGTAGATCTCCATGATCTTGTCGCCCGCTTCGAGGGCCAGGCGTCTGATCACGGGGATGAGGTCGTCATAGGTCACAAAAATGCTCCGTTTCCATGGTTTGTTGATCCGAAAACCTGACGAACTTATGCTGTGCCGGATGCGGAACGGCAAGGAATTCGTGCCACGCTGGCGGAACAAAACCGGGAAAGAGCGTTCGAGTGTTCTATTACAAGCGAAGCAGCAGCCTTGTGGGTGGGGCATTCAACCTTGCGGAACTGGTGTTTCACGCCGTGGTCCGCAACATCCGCTCGCAGCATTCCAACGCCGTAATCGCCATCATGATGAACATCGTCCAGGTCGTTTTGATGGCGACCGTGTTCTATTTCATCATGTCGTTTCTGGGCGGACGGGTGGCCAAAATCCGGGGTGAGTTCATCCTGTACATCCTGTCCGGCATCTTTCTTTTCATGACGCACATCAAGTCCGTCGGTGCGATTGCGGGGCTTGGAGGCACCAACAACCCCATGATGCTGCATTCGCCGATGAACATGATGGTTCTGCTTTTGGCCGCGGCCTTCGGAACCTTGTACACGCAGGTCGTTTCAATCCTGGTGATCCTGTTCGTCTACAGCGTCGCGGTCAATCCGATCGAGATGCAGGACCCGGGCGGCGCGTTCGCGATGCTGATCCTTGCGTGGTACACCGGCTGCGCGGTCGGTCTGGTCTTCATGGCGCTCAAGCCGTGGCTGCCGCAGACCTCCACCATTCTCAGCAATGTTTATCGCCGGATGAACATGATCTTCTCGGGCAAGATGTTCGTGGGCAATGCGCTGGGCGGATGGATGCTGGCCATGTTCGCCTGGAACCCGTTGTTTCACGTGATCGATCAGTGCCGCGGTTTCGTGTTTCGCAACTATTTTCCGCGCAACTCCAGCTGGGAATATGCGCTTTGGGTCGGTATCGCCCTGATGATGATCGGGTTGCTGGGAGAATTCTTTACCCGCAAGCACATTTCGAAAAGCTGGGATGCGCGCCGTTAGGTTGCCACGCGCAGCGTCAGGTTGATCCGGCCCCCTTTGGGCAGCAGGCGCGAAGAGCCGAAGCGGATCCGGTCGATACCGTGATAGGCCAACCGGGCGGGACCCCCCATGACGACCACGTCGCCGGAATTCAGCCAGACGGACTCGGTTTTGCCGCCGCGGGTCGTGTTGCCGATGCGGAACAGGGCGTCATCGCCCAACGAAACCGACAGGACCGGCCACGAGAAATCGGCCTCGTCCTTGTCCTGGTGCATCCCCATTTTTGCGCCTTCGCCGTAGTAGTTGATCAGACAGCAATCGGGATCTCGAGCGGTTCCGGCAAGGTCGCGCCATATCGACAGGATCGGGTCCGGAATGGCAGGCCACGCCATGCCCTTGGGGTGCGCGTCTTGGTACCGGTATCCGGCCCCGTCCGACACCCAGCCCAACGTTCCGGCCGACGTCATGCGAACCGACATCTTGCGCCCCGAAGCGGTCCTGGGATGAAACAGCGGAGCGGCTTTCAGAATCGGCCGCAAAAGCTCGATGATCTGCCGCTGAGCAGCGCCGTCCAGATGGCCTTTTCGGATGTCGAACCCCCGTAAATTCAGGCGCGTCATGACAGAAACCTCATTCCTTTCGAAATCCTTGCCAAAAAAGGCCCAAGATTCCCGAAAACCTGCATTTCACAACGCTTGCAGGCCTCAGGCCTCGCCCTTATATACGCCGGGACGCGCGATGGTGTAGACCTGTCGCGCCCAGCAGATCGGGGCAGGGATGCCGTAACGGGTTCCGGCCTCGGGACATCGCCTTGAAAAGAAAGGGATCGAAAAATGGGAAAAGTAATCGGGATTGACCTCGGGACCACCAACTCGTGCGTAGCCATCATGGACGGCGCGCAGCCGAAGGTCATCGAAAACGCGGAAGGGGCGCGGACCACGCCCTCGATCGTCGCCTTCACCGAAGACGAGCGACTGGTCGGGCAGCCGGCGAAACGCCAGGCGGTCACCAACCCCGACAACACGATTTTTGGCGTCAAGCGCCTGATCGGGCGTCGTGTGGATGACGCAGAAGTCCAGAAGGACAAGAAAATGGTGCCCTACGCCATCGTCGATGGCGGCAACGGCGACGCTTGGGTCGAGGCCCGCGGGCAGAAATACTCTCCAAGCCAGATCTCGGCCTTCATCCTCGGCAAGATGAAAGAAACCGCTGAAAGCTATCTGGGTGAAGAAGTCACGCAGGCCGTGATCACCGTTCCGGCCTATTTCAACGACGCTCAGCGTCAGGCCACCAAGGACGCAGGCAAGATCGCCGGTCTGGAAGTGCTGCGGATCATCAACGAACCGACTGCCGCCGCGCTGGCCTATGGCCTGGACAAGCAGGACAGCCAGACCATCGCGGTCTATGACCTTGGCGGTGGTACCTTCGACGTGACCATTCTGGAAATCGACGACGGCCTGTTCGAGGTCAAATCGACCAATGGTGACACCTTCCTGGGTGGTGAAGACTTTGACATGCGCATCGTCAACTACCTGGCCGACGAGTTCAAAAAGGAACACGGCGTCGACCTGAGCCAGGACAAGATGGCGCTGCAGCGTCTGAAGGAAGCCGCAGAGAAGGCCAAGATCGAGCTTAGCTCGACCACCCAGACCGAGATCAACCAGCCGTTCATCTCGATGGGCGCGAACGGTCAGCCGCTGCATATGGTCATGAAGCTGACCCGTGCCAAGCTGGAATCGCTGGTCGGCGACCTGATCAAGAAGTCGCTGAAGCCCTGCCAGGCCGCTCTGAAAGACGCCGGCATCTCGGCCAGCGACGTGGATGAGGTTGTTCTGGTTGGTGGTATGACCCGGATGCCGAAAGTCATCGAAGAGGTGACCAAGTTCTTCGGCAAAGAGCCGCACAAAGGCGTGAACCCGGACGAAGTCGTGGCCATGGGTGCTGCGATCCAGGCCGGTGTTCTGCAAGGCGACGTCAAGGACGTGGTTCTGCTGGACGTGACCCCGCTGTCGCTGGGCATCGAAACTCTGGGCGGCGTGTTCACCCGCCTGATCGACCGCAACACCACGATCCCGACCAAGAAGTCCCAGGTCTTCTCGACCGCCGAGGACAACCAGAACGCCGTGACCATCCGGGTGTTCCAGGGTGAGCGTGAAATGGCTGCGGACAACAAGATCCTGGGCCAGTTCAACCTTGAAGACATCCCGCCGGCCCCGCGCGGCATGCCTCAGATCGAGGTGACCTTCGACATCGACGCCAACGGCATTGTTTCGGTTTCGGCCAAGGACAAAGGCACCGGCAAGGAACAGAAGATCACGATCCAGGCCTCGGGCGGACTGTCGGAAGAAGACATCGAAAAGATGGTCAAGGACGCCGAGGAAAACGCCGAAGCCGACCGCAAGCGCAAGGAGCTGGTCGAAGCCAAGAACCAGGCCGAAAGCCTGATCCACGCGACCGAGAAATCGATCGAGGAGCATGGCGACAAGGTCGATCCGTCGACCATCGAGGCCATCGAACTGGCGCTGGCGGCCCTCAAGGACGAGGTCGAGTCGGACAATGCCGACAAGATCAAGGCCGGCATCCAGAACGTGACCGAAGCGGCCATGAAACTGGGCGAGGCGATCTACAAGGCGCAGTCCGAAGAGGCCAGCGACGAACCGGCAGCCACGGATGCGGGTCCCGGCGATGACGACATCGTCGATGCCGAGTTCGAAGACCTGGACGATGACAAGCGCAACTAACGGGTAACCGGGCCAATTCGGGCCGGTCCGGATGCCGGGCCGGCCCGTTTACGTTGAGGCAGAAGGAAATACCGATGTCAAAACGCGACTACTACGAAGTGCTCGGCGTGTCCAAGGGTGCTTCGGCGGATGAGATCAAGAAAGCTTTTCGCCGGAAGGCGAAAGAGCTGCACCCCGATCGCAACAAGGACAACCCGGACGCCGAGGCCCTGTTCAAAGAGGCCAACGAGGCCTATGACGTTCTGCGCGACGCTGACAAAAAGGCCGCCTATGACCGGTTCGGCCATGCTGCGTTCGAGAATGGCATGGGCGGAGGCCAGCGTGGTGGCGGCTTTGGATCGGGCGATTTCTCCAGCGCGTTTTCCGATGTGTTCGATGACCTGTTCGGCGATTTCATGGGTGGACAGCGTGGCGGCGGCGGACGCCGGGCTGCTCGCGGTTCGGACCTTCGCTACAACCTGAGGGTTTCGCTGGAAGAGGCCTATTCCGGCCTGCAGAAAACCATCAACGTCCCGACAGCCGTGGCCTGCTCGTCCTGCGAGGGCACCGGCGCCGAGGGCGGAGTTGAACCAACCACCTGCCCGACCTGTTCCGGCATGGGCAAGGTACGCGCACAACAGGGCTTTTTCACTGTCGAGCGCAGCTGCCCGACCTGTGCTGGTCTGGGACAAATCATCAAGAACCCCTGCAAATCCTGCCATGGCTCGGGCCGGGTCGAGAAGGAACGCGCGCTGTCGGTCAACATTCCGGCGGGCGTCGAAACTGGCACCCGTATCCGTTTGGCGGGCGAGGGCGAGGCCGGAATGCGCGGCGGTCCTCCGGGCGATCTCTACATCTTTGTCGAGGTGACTCCGCACAAACTGTTCGAGCGGGACGGCCCGAACCTGTATTGCCGCGTGCCTGTCAGCATGGCGAAGGCAGCGCTGGGCGGCTCGATCGAAGTGCCCACCATCGACGGTGGCCGCGGCCGGGTGCAGATTCCGGCCGGCAGCCAGTCGGGCCGGCAGATGCGCCTGCGCGGCAAAGGTATGCCTGCGCTGCGGGGCGGCGGTATCGGTGACATGTTCATCGAGCTTGCGGTCGAGACTCCGGTCAACCTGACCGCGCGGCAAAAAGAGCTGCTGCAGGAGTTCGACGATCTGGGAGAGGACAACCACCCGGAATCGAAAAGCTTTTTCTCGTCCGTTAAATCCTTCTGGGAAAGGATGCAAAGCTGATCCCAGCGTTCCAGACCCCGAAAGGCCGGCGTATCATCGCCGGCTTTTTTGTTTTCTAAGTCCAGATTGGCCCGAAACTGCGCGGAATTGGCCCTTGATTCTCGGCCTCAGCCTTGAGAATGTCCGCGCCAACCGTTGGGGTGCCCCGGAACCGGGGCTGAGAGGCGCGAGCCAACCCATCGAACCTGATCCGGGCAATACCGGCGGAGGGAACGGTCTAAAACACTCAGACGTTTTCCATGCCCGCGTTGCCCCACATGCAAGAAGGGAGCGACATGGCGCATATCGCTTTGACCATCGCAGGATCCGACAGCGGCGGAGGGGCCGGTATTCAGGCCGATCTCAAGGCGATGTCGGCGCTGGGTGTGTTCGGTGCCAGTGTCATCACCGCCGTCACGGCGCAGAACACGCAGGCGGTCACCGCCGTGCATGGTATTCCGCTGGACGTGATTGCCGCGCAGATCGACGCGGTTCTGTCCGATCTGGACGTGCGGGCGGTCAAGATCGGCATGCTGGCCACGCCCGAGATCATCCAGACCGTCGCTGACGGCCTGTCCGGCTTTGCAGGCCCCATCGTGCTGGACCCTGTGATGATCGCCAAATCGGGCGATGCCCTGCTGGCGCGCGAGGCGGTGCAAACGTTGCGCGAGGTGCTGCTGCCCCGCGCCACCGTCCTGACCCCGAACCTGCCCGAGGCCGCCTGTCTGCTGGACCAGCTGGTCGCCGAAACGCCCGAGGAGATGGTCGCGCAGGGCCATGACCTGTGCACCCTGGGGGCTGGGGCCGTCCTGATGAAAGGCGGACACGGCAAGGGCGATACCTGCCATGATCTGCTGATCGATCAGAACGGCGTCATCGGTGAATTTACCGCGCCCCGTCAGGACACGCGCAACACCCACGGCACCGGATGCACCCTGTCCTCGGCCGTCGCGGCCGGTCTGGCCAAGGGGCTGCCTCTGGTCGATGCGGTGGCGGAGGCGCATGACTACCTGCAAGGCGCGATCACCCGCGCGGATGAGTTGCAGGTCGGCTCGGGCCACGGGCCGGTACATCACTTCCACCGGGTATGGCTGGCGTGACGGTCTGGTCGGTCATAGGTGCCGGGGTTGCCGGCTTGGCCGTGGCCTCGGAACTGGTGGCGCGGGGCGCGCGGGTGCAGGTGTTCGATCCCGGCGGGCCTCCCGGTCCGCATGGGTGTTCCTGGTGGGCGGGCGGCATGCTGGCGCCGTGGTGCGAATATGAAAATGCCGAGGAACCGGTGCTGAGGCTGGGGCAGCAGGCGATCGACTGGTGGGCGGCCCGCACCCCAGTCGCGCGGCAGGGAACGCTGGTCGTGGCCAACACGCGCGACCTGCCCGACCTGCGCCGCTTTGCCCGCCGGACCGAGGGATTCACGCAGGTCGATCAAGCGAAAATCGCCGAATTAGAGCCTGATCTGCACCAGTTTTCCCAAGGCCTGTTCTTCGCCGACGAGGCCCATCTGGACCCTCGCCGGGCATTGCAGGACCTCTATCGCGGCCTGCAGGACAAAGGGGTCGAATTCCACCGCACGCTGGCCCCGTCGCGGCTGGACAACGCCATCGATTGCCGGGGCCTGCACGCGCGCGACATCCTGCACGACCTGCGCGGCGTGAAGGGTGAAATGCTGGTGATCCGCTGCCCCGACTTGACGCTGACCCGGCCCGTGCGCCTGCTGCATCCCCGGATGCCGCTCTATGTCGTGCCGCGGGGCGAGGGCATCTACATGCTGGGCGCAACGATGATCGAATCCGAGGACAGCAGCCGCATCACCGCGCGCTCGATGCTGGAACTGCTCAGCGCGGCCTATGCGCTGAACCCGGCCTTCGGCGAGGCCGAGGTGCTGGAAATCGGCGTCGATCTGCGCCCGGCCTTTCCCAACAATCTGCCGCGCATCCGCCGGCTGGGCCGGACGATCTATGCCAATGGCCTCTATCGTCACGGCTACCTGCTGGCCCCGGCGCTGGCCCAGGGCGTGGCCGATCTGGCGCTGAACAACACACATTCGGAGATGGTCGATGAAGATCGTGCTTAACGGCGAGCCGCGCGAGGTGAGCGCCGAAACCCTTGGCGACTTGCTGGCCGAATGCCGCTTTTCCGGCCGCGTCGCCACCGCGGTGAACGAGGAATTCGTGCCCTCCAGCCTGCGCATTGCGCACAAACTGGCCGAGGGCGACAGGGTCGAGGTCGTCGCACCGATGCAGGGGGGATGAAGATGAAGACGTTTTACGGCACCGAACTACCCAACCCGCTGATGCTGGGCACCGCGCAATATCCCAGCCCGGCGATCCTGGAACAGGCGTTCCGGGCCAGCGGCGCGGGCGTGGCCACCGTCTCGTTGCGGCGCGAAGGTGCGGGCGGGGCCGGTCAGGCGTTCTGGTCGATGATCCGCGATCTGGGGGTTTTGATCCTGCCCAACACCGCTGGCTGCCACACGGTCAAAGAGGCCGTGACAACCGCCCACATGGCGCGCGAGGTGTTCGACACGCCGTGGATCAAGCTGGAATTGATCGGCCACACCGACAGCCTGCAGCCCGACGTTTTCCAACTGGTCGAAGCCGCGCGCATTCTGACCGACGAAGGGTTCCAGGTGTTTCCCTACACCACCGAAGACCTGATCGTGGCCGAACGTCTGCTGGCGGCCGGGTGCCAGGTGCTGATGCCCTGGGGCGCGCCGATCGGGTCGGGGCGGGGTTTGAACAACGAATACGCCCTGCGCGCGATGCGGGCCGAGTTTCCGGACGTGCCGCTGGTGGTGGATGCGGGCATCGGCCTGCCCAGCCACGCCGCCCACGCGATGGAGCTGGGCTATGATGCGGTGCTGCTGAACACCGCCGTTGCCCGCGCGGGCGATCCGGTGGCGATGGCGCAGGCCATGGCGCTGGCGGTGCAGGCCGGGCAATTGGCGCATCAGGCCGACCCGATCGAGCCGCGCGACATGGCCGAAGCCTCGACCCCGGTGATCGGAAAGGCCTTTCTGTCATGACGCTCGACCGCTTCTATCCGATCTTCGATCATAGCGACTGGCTGCGGCGGGTGCTGCCCTTGGGCGTGAAGCTGGTGCAGTTGCGCATCAAGGATCAGCCCGACGCGGTGGTGCGCGCGGAAATCGCCACCGCGCAGGCCCTATGCCGCGACCACGGCGCGGTGCTGGTGGTGAACGACTATTGGCAGGCCGCCATCGACGCGGGCTGCGACTGGATCCATCTGGGGCAGGAGGATCTGGACGACGCCGATCTGCCCGCCATCCGCAAGGCCGGGCTGAAGCTGGGTGTCTCCACCCATGACGATGACGAGCTTGAGCGCGTGCTTTCGATGGATCCGGACTATGTGGCGCTGGGGCCGGTCTATCCGACCATCCTGAAAAAGATGAAATGGCACCAACAGGGCCTTCCGCGCGTGACCGAGTGGAAACGGCGCGTGGGTGACATCCCTCTGGTCGGCATTGGCGGCATGAGCGTCGAGCGCGCGCCGGGCGTGTTTCAGGCCGGGGCCGACATCGTCTCGGTCGTGACCGACATCACCCTGAACGCCGACCCCGAAGGCAGGGTGCGCCAGTGGATCGAGGTCACGCGATGAGCCGCTATGCCCGCCAGATGATCCTGCCCGAGGTCGGGGCCGAGGGGCAGAACCGCCTTGCTCGCGCGCGGGTTCTGGTGGTGGGCGCCGGGGGGCTGGCCGCGCCCGCCCTGCCGCTGCTGGCCGGGGCCGGGGTGGGGCGTCTGACCATCGTCGATCCCGATACGGTGGACCTGTCGAATCTGCACCGCCAGACGTTGTTTGCCGAGTCCGATTGCGGCCGCCCCAAGGCCGAAGTGGCCGCCGAACGCTGCCGGGCGCTGCACAGTGAGATCACCGTTGAAGCGCAAAAAAAGGGTCTAACACCGGCAATTGCTGCTGATCTGGTGGCCGAGGCCGATCTGGTTTTGGACTGCGCCGACAGCTACGCGGCCAGCTATACGCTGTCGGATACCTGCCTGGCGCAGGGCAAGCCGCTGATCAGCGCCTCGGTTCTGGGCCTGTCGGGGTATGTCGGCGGGTTCTGCGGCGGCGCGCCGTCGTTGCGCGCGGTGTTTCCCGACGCGCCCGACAGCGGGGCCAGCTGCGCCACCGCAGGCGTTCTGGGCCCGGTCGTGAGCATGATCGGCGCGATGCAGGCGCAGATGGCGCTGGGCGTGATCCTGGGCCTCGATCCCTCGCACCTGGGCCAGATAGTGCAGGTGGATGGCCGTACCTGCTCCAGCAGCGGATTCCGCTTTGACACCGCGCCGGAACCAGCCAGCCATTTCCCTTTTGTGGCGCCCGCGCAGCTGACCCCGGACGACCTGGTTGTCGATCTGCGCAGCGTTGATGAGGCGCCCGAAGCGATCCACCCCGACGCCCGCCGCCTGACGGTCGAGGCGCTGAAAACAGACCCTAACAAAGGCAAAACGCTGGCCCTCTGCTGTGCCACCGGGCTGCGCGCCTGGCGCGCGGCCGAGGAACTCCACCCCCATTGGCGCGGCCCGATCGTTCTGGTCGCCGCCGCAACGTCGTGAAGCAAAAGGAAACGCAGACCATGAAGAAACTGATCACCGCCCTTGCCCTGCTGGCCGCCGCGCCCGCCTGGGCGCAGGACAAGATGACCGTCCTGCTGGATTGGTTCGTGAACCCCGACCACGGGCCGATCATCGTGGCGCAGGAAAACGGCTATTTCGCCGAACAGGGACTTGAGGTCGAAATCGTCCCGCCTGCCGATCCGTCGGCTCCGCCGCGCCTTGTGGCCGCCGGTCAAGCCGATCTGGCCGTGTCCTACCAGCCGCAGCTGCACCTGCAGATCCACGAGGGCCTGCCGCTGAAACGGGTCGGCACGCTGGTCGCCACACCGCTGAACTGCCTGTTGGTGCTGGAGGACGGCCCGATCAAAACGCTGGCCGACCTCAAGGGAAAGAAGATCGGCTTCTCGGTCGCCGGTGTCGAAGAGGCGATCCTGACCGCGATGCTGAACGCGCATGGCGTGTCGCTGGACGATATCGAGATGATCAACGTCAACTTCTCGCTGTCGCCGTCGCTGATGACGGGGCAAGTGGACGCCGTGATCGGCGCCTTCCGTAATTTCGAACTGAACCAGATGGATATCGAAGGCGTTCCGGGCCGCTGCTTCTACATCGAGGAAGAAGGCGTGCCGCCCTATGACGAGCTGATCTATGTGGCCAACCCCGAGACGATGGATGCCGGCAAGATCGCCCGCTTCCTGGCCGCCACCGAGAAGGCCACGCAGTTCATCGTGAACAATCCGGAAAAAAGCTGGGAGATCTTCGCCGCCACCTCGCCCGAGCTGCAGGACGAGCTGAACGCCCGCGCCTGGGTCGATACCCTGCCGCGTTTCGCCCTGCGCCCCGCAGGCTTTGATGCTGGCCGCTATGCCCGGTTCGAGGCCTTCCTGAAAGAGTCCGGCATGATCGACAGCATCAACCCGGTCAGCGACATCACCATCGACGTGACCGCGCAATGAGCGACTACGGCAACGCCTTCGCGCTGATGCGCGACGCGGCACAGGGGCCGTGGCGGGACTATACCCGCCACGCCTTTGTCGAGGGGCTGAGGGACGGCACTCTGCCGCGTGCGGCCTTTCTGCATTACCTGCGGCAGGATTACGTGTTCCTGATCCATTTCTCGCGCGCTTGGGCGCTGGCGGTGGTGAAATCCGAAACCCATGCCGAGATGCTGGCCGCGTCGCGCACGGTGAGCGGTCTGATCAGCGAAGAGATGAAGTTGCATATCGGCATTTGCGAGGCCGCGGGCATCAGCCAGGACGAGCTGTTCGCCACACCCGAACGCCCCGAGAACCTGGCCTATACACGCTATGTACTCGAGGCCGGCTACAGCGGTGATCTGCTGGATCTGCTGGCGGCGCTGGCGCCCTGCGTAATGGGATACGGGGAAATCGGCACACGGCTGGCGGCCGAGGCCACCTCGGACACCTACCGCGATTGGATCGACGCCTATTCCAGCAGTGAATATCAGGAAGTCTGTCAGGCTGTGGGTGAACTGCTGGATTCGGCTCTAATAAGGCGACTTGGGGCGGATTTCCGTACCACACCGCGTTGGGATCGCCTGTGCCAGACCTTCCGCACCGCGACTGAGCTCGAGGTCAATTTCTGGCAGATGGGTCTGACCCCATGACCCCGCCCCCCGATCTGACCATCAGCGGACAGGCTAGTATCGACGGCGCGCCTCTGTTCGCGCCGCTGACCCTGTCGCTGAAGGCCGGGCAGTGGACCTGTCTGCTGGGCGGATCGGGGGTCGGCAAGACCACGGTTCTGCGCCTGATCGCCGGGTTGGCGACGGGGGCAGAGTTCACCGGCGAGATCCGCGCCAGCGACGGGCTGCCGGTGGCCGAGCGTGTGGCCTACATGGCGCAGGATGATCTGCTGCTGCCTTGGGCCACGGTCGCGCAGAACGTGGCGCTGGGCGCGCGGCTGCGCGGCGAACGGGTCGATCAGGACCGCCGCGCCCGGTTGATCGAACGGATGCGGCTGCAGGATCACATGGCCAAGAAGCCCTCGGAACTGTCGGGCGGGCAGCGTCAGCGGGTGGCATTGGCCCGGACCCTGATGGAAGACAAGCCGATCATCCTGCTGGACGAGCCGTTCTCGGCGCTGGATGCGCGCACCCGCGCCGACATGCAGGATCTGGCCGCCGAGGCGTTGCAGGGCCGGACCGTTCTGCTGGTCACCCATGACCCTGCCGAGGCCGCGCGTCTGGGGCAGTCGATCATGGTGATGACGCGACACGGCCTGACCCCATGCCAACCGCCTCATGCACCGGCCCCGCGGAAGGTGGACGATCTCGAGACGCTGGAAACGCAGGGCGCGCTGCTGAAACTGCTGCGCGAGGAAGTGGCATGAAGACGCTCTCGGTCCTTGCCGCGACCCTGTTTGCGCTGGTCCTCTGGCAGGCGATCGTCACCCTGACCGGCCTGCCGAAATTCATCCTGCCCGGCCCGGCATTGGTGGCAGAGACGTGGTGGCAGAACCGCTGGCTGATCGCCGAACACACCTGGATCACCGCCATCGAGGTGTTGATCGGTCTGGCCTGCGGCACTGTGCTGGGTGTCATCACCGCGCTACAGCTGGCCAATTCCCGCGCCGCGCGGGTGCTGGTGCAGCCTATGCTGGTGTTCACCCAGGCACTGCCGGTCTTTGCGCTGGCGCCGCTGCTGACCCTGTGGCTGGGCTATGGGCTGTGGTCCAAGGTCGCGATGGCGGTTCTGATCATCTATTTTCCCATCACCTCGTCGTTTTTCGACGGGCTGATGCGCACGCCGCCCGGCTATCTGGACTTGGCCCGCACCATGCAGGCCAGCCCGCGCAGCGTGCTGTGGCATATCCGCATCCCGGCGGCGCTGCCCTCGCTGGCCTCGGGGATGCGGCTGGCGGCGGTCTATGCTCCGATCGGGGCCGTGATCGGTGAATGGGTCGGCTCGTCGCGGGGGCTGGGATACCTGATGCTGCTGGCCAATGGCCGCGCCAAGACCGACCTGATGTTTGCCGCGATGCTGACGCTGGGGGTGTTCTCGATCCTTCTGCACCTGGCAGTGCGCCGCGCCACGGCCCGCATGGCCGGTGAGGCGCGTTAACCATTCGGAAACCGACTCTGAGGCAATAATGGGTTTATGACCGATGACGCCTTTGCCGAAGCCCCATCGCTGTTCGAAAGTGACGAAGCGCCGGTCACGCCGCTGCCCACGGGTCGGCTGCCCTCGTATATCAAGGACCACCGCAAGCGCCTGCGCGAACGGTTCATGTCGGGCGGCGCGGGGGCGATGCCCGATTACGAGCTTCTGGAACTGGTCCTGTTCCGCTCGATCCCCCGGCAGGACGTGAAGCCGCTGGCGCGGCGTCTGCTGGACGCGTTCGGTGATTTCAACCGGGTGCTCACCGCCCCGGTGGAACGCCTGCGTCAGATCAAGGGCGTGGGCGATACGGTCATCACCGACCTCAAGATCCTCGAGGCCTGCGCCCATCGCATGGCCCGCGCCCGGGTGATGCAGCGGCACGTGATTTCCAGCTGGGACGCGCTGCTGGACTATTGCCACACCACCATGGCACATCGCGAGATCGAGCAGTTCCGCGTGTTCTTCCTGGACCGCAAGAACGTGCTGATCGCGGATGAGGAGCAGGCCAAGGGCACCGTCGATCACGTACCCGTCTACCCGCGCGAGGTCGCCAAACGCGCGCTGGAACTGAACGCCTCGGCGCTGATCCTGGTGCACAATCATCCGTCGGGTGATCCAACCCCGTCGCAGTCGGATATCGACATGACCAACCGCATCAACGATGCCTGCGCCGCACTGGGGCTGACCTTGCACGACCACCTGATCATCGGCAAATCGACCGAGCTGAGCTTCCGCTCGGAAGGTTATCTCTGACCGCTAGCGCACCCAGACTTCGACACGACGGTTGGCCTTGCGGCCCCATTCCGTGTCGTCGCAGGCCATGGGCATGGCTTCACCGAAACCTTCGACGGCGATCTCGACGGTTTCGGGGACGGCGGTTTCGATCGCGGCAAGGATCGCGTTCCGCACTGTCTGTGCGCGCCGCAAGGCGATGCGGGCATTGGTTTCCGCAGCACCGTCTCCGTCACTGAAACCGACGAAGACCAGTTTGCGCCCGTCATACTGGCCCGATTCAAGCGCCTGCGCCATTTGCAGGATGTTCGATCGCGACTGCGCGTCTGGCCGCGACGATCCCGGCTCGAACCGGAAAGACACCGACAGGCGCGACAGCGGGCGCAGAGTTTCGATCATCCGTTGCAGTTCTTCCAGACCCACCTCGGACCCACCCGAGGTGATGGCGTTGGCCAACCGGTCGCCCTGAAGCCCAAGACGTACCAGTTCGTGGGACTGGTCGACGAAACCGGCTTGCCGGATGACCATCTGTGCCTCGGGGCTTTGGACATAGGCCAGAAACTGGCGGGCGATCTTCGGCAGGCGCCGCTGCGGCAGATACAAGAACATCGGCAGGGTCAGCGGATAGTCCTCGGTCTTGATGGCGGCGCGCGTGGCGCGCAATGCGTGGCCGCATCCGCCGGCCAGCGGCAGATTGCGCACGTTTTGCGGGCCAGCGTGGCTGACGATACCAAGTGCGAACGGATCGCGCGCAACCGCTGCTGCCAGTTCCGCGCTGCGGGTGTGGCGGATCACGTCCTCATGCGCCTGCACACCGGCTGGCTGCATCACCTGGTCTTGCACGGCCTGACCAACACCGGTTGTCACATCCGGCAGATGAACGGCGATGGGGGCATCCGGGCCACCGAGCTGTGCCCAGTTGGCGACCTCGCCATTTATGACCCGCGCCAGGTCCGAAACCGAGATCTGCTGGATCGGATTGTCCAATGAGACCACAGGCACCAGCGCGCCAAGAGCCACCACCCGCGACCGGCGCGGTCGGGACAGGTCGCCCAGACCGTTTTCCTGCGCCGCCGCGGCCTCCTGCGGGCGGATTTCGCGCATCGCCAAAGCGATGTCTGCCTGATCGGCGGTCAGATCGGCAAAACCGCGGTCGGTGTCCGATACGCGCAGGAAAAACCGCGCCAAAGGAGCGGTCCGATCCGGCTGCGTCAGGGCAAAGACAAGCTGCGCAGGGTCCGTGCCTTCGCTTAGCACGTTCAGGTTTTCTCGTTGCGCAAAGCCTTCGATCAACGCCGGAAGTAGGGATTCGGCCATCACCGATGCGCCAGAGAAGTTCACTTCGGCCACAAAGTCGATCAGGTTGGGGCAAGCCGGACCGTCGCAGGTGACGCCGGATCCATCCACCGTCAGTTCGCCGAACTGGGTGTCCACACGGTAGAACTCACCATCAAACCCCAACAGGTTCCCGGTGATCTCGACCTTGCCGTCATGCGAGGTCAGCGTGATGTCCTGAGCGAGGGCGCCTGAAGCGCCAGCCATCAACGATAACATCGTCATCGTCGCGCGAAGATACTTCATAAAGACCTGTTGACCTGCCTGCCGTTACTTTGCGGCGATTGTCAGGTCTTGGAACAGATTATTCAACACCAGAAAATCCTGTCCGCTGTCGCAGGCCGGCAGGGAGATCGACAGCTCTCGCGACCGCAACCCTTGATCGTCCAGCAACTCGAGCGCTTGCAGATCCAAGTCCTGCCCACAATTCCGGGGAGTCACTTCGGCCTCGACGCTCAGGGCGACGGTGCCATTTGCGTCGGCCAGGTTGCGGGGGATCGAATAGATCTCGACATTGCGCTCGCCGGCCATGCCGAAGTGGACAACCTGCCCGGTACCGGAGCTGCCGGCGTTCGACCAGACATGCCCGGCCTCGCCATAGGATGCACCGAACTCCAACGCGTGCAGTTGTAATTCGGTGTCCCCCATCCATTGCAGCGCAACCCGGTCATAGTCTGAAAAATCAGGAATGTGAGTGGTGGCGACAGTGCCGCGCTGGTTTTGGAACGAGATCAGGAAAATGGCATATTCCGACAGGGCGGGAATGGACAGGTCCAGACGGCCGTCCTTGTCGGTTCGGGCGCTGAACGTCATGCCGCTGTGGTGCAGCTCGACGGTTTCATCGGGGTTGCAGGGGGCCTTCAAGGTCAAACGTGCTGTCGCGTTGGGGGCTGCCATTGCGCGGGCCCGGAGATCGCAGTTGACCTGCGCCTGAGGAACGGCAGGCTCTGCCCGAGGCGGAACTTTGGCCGAGGGTTCGGGGGCCGTGGACGCGGTCGGCGTTGCCGAGGTCAGCACGATTCCTTCCAACCCGGCAATCACGGTGCCTTCACCAGACGGCTGGATCATCGCCTGACGTGTTTCCTGCACGTCCGGCTGCGAGGCCGGTCCGTTCTGCATCAGGTAGCCGATGGCCAAGGCGCATGCGACCGTGCCACCTGTGGTCACGTAGTTCCGTATTACAAACAAGACACCCTCCCCAGTTGAAGGAGCGAGTCGGAGAGTGCTTAACAATCGCGGCCAATATGTGGCCGCGACGCGGACTCATTATGTCGGGAATCTGACCGGATCAGGCAAGCCGACCATGGCAGTGCTTGAACTTCTTGCCGGATCCGCAGGGGCAGGGATCGTTGCGCGACGGGTTACCCCAGGTTGACGGGTCGTCCTCGACAAAGCCGGGCCGCGCATCGCCCGAGGCCTGCGCCTCGGCCACCGCTTCGGCCTGTTCGGCGGCTTTCTTGATCTGGGCCTGCTGCGCCTGCATCTGTGCCAGCATCTCGCGCTGCTCTTCTTCGGTCAGCGGGCGGACGCGGGCCAGTTGCTGGGTAACCGTTTCACGCAGGCTGTCGAGCATGTTCTCGAACAGCTGGAAGCTTTCGGTCTTGTATTCGTTCAGCGGATCGCGCTGGGCGTAACCGCGGAAGCCCACGACCGAGCGCAGATGTTCCAGGGTCAGCAAGTGCTCGCGCCACTTGCTGTCGATGGTCTGCAGCAGCACCTGCTTTTCGATGTTGCGCATGTTCTCGGGGCCGAAGGCGGCGGCCTTCTGGGCCATCATCTCGTCGGTCGCCTTGATCAGGCGTTCGCGAACCACGTCGTCATCGACCCCATCCTCGGCCGCCCACTCCTGCACCGGAACATCGATGTTCAGCTTTTCTTTGAGGGCCGCGTGCAGCCCGTCGGTGTCCCACTGGTCGGCGTAGGTTTTGGGCGGCATGTACTGGTCGATCAGATCGTCGATGACCTGTTCGCGCATGTCCGAAACGATTTCGGACAGATCGTCGGTCGACATGATTTCACGTCGCTGGTTGAAGATCACCTTGCGCTGATCGTTCATCACGTCGTCGAACTTGAGAACGTTCTTGCGCATGTCGAAGTTGCGGCCTTCGACCTTGGCCTGCGCGCGTTCGAGCGATTTGTTCACCCAAGGGTGGACGATCGCTTCGCCTTCTTTCATGCCCAAGGTGGTCAGAACCTTGTCCAGCCGTTCCGAGCCGAAGATGCGCATCAGGTCGTCTTCCAGGCTGAGGAAGAACACGGTGCGGCCTGGGTCGCCCTGACGGCCCGAACGGCCGCGCAGCTGGTTGTCGATGCGGCGGCTTTCGTGGCGCTCCGAGGCCAGAACGAACAGACCGCCGGCCTCAAGCACCTTTTGCTTTTCTTCCGCATGGCGCGCCTCTTCCCGGGCGCGCAGTTCGGCCGGGTCGGCGTCGGGGTTCTCGGCCAGCGCTTGCATGACGCTCATTTCCACGTTGCCGCCCAGCTGGATGTCGGTGCCGCGGCCGGCCATGTTGGTGGCGATGGTTACCGCGCCCAGACGTCCGGCCTCGGCCACGATCTGGGCCTCCTGCTCGTGCTGGCGGGCGTTCAGGACGTTGTGCTTGATGCCTTCCTTGGTCAGCATCTCGCTGAGCATCTCGGACTTCTCGATCGAGGTCGTGCCCACCAGAACCGGCTGGCCCTTGGCGTTGGCCTTCTTGATCTCTTCGATCATGGCCGCGTATTTCTCGGCCGCGGTGCGATAGACCTGATCGTCCTCGTCGACACGGGCGATCGGCTTGTTGGTCGGCACTTCAACCACGCCCAGGCCATAGATTTCGGCGAATTCCTCGGCCTCGGTCAGGGCGGTACCGGTCATGCCGGCCAGCTTGTCATAGAGGCGGAAATAGTTCTGGAAAGTCACGCTGGCCAAAGTCACGTTTTCGGGCTGGATGGGGGCGCCTTCCTTTGCTTCGATCGCCTGATGCAGGCCTTCGGACAGACGGCGGCCCGGCATCATGCGCCCGGTGAATTCGTCGATCAGAACCACGTTGCCGTCGCGCACGATGTAGTCCTTGTCCCGCTGGAACAGTTTGTGCGCGCGCAGGCCCTGGTTGACGTGGTGCACCACCGTGGTGCTTTCAGGGTCGTACAGCGACTGGCCCTCGGGCAGCAGGCCACTGGCGTGCAGCTGCTCTTCAAGGAACTCGTTGCCTTCATCGGTGAAGGTCACGCTGCGGGACTTCTCGTCGATCGTATAGTGATCGTCCTGCAGGGACGGAATCAGGCCGTCGATGGCCGTGTAAAGATCGGACCGGTCCTGAGATGGACCCGAGATGATCAGCGGGGTCCGTGCCTCGTCGATCAGAATCGAGTCGACCTCGTCCACGATCGCGAAATTGTGGTGCTTCTGGTAGACCTCGTTCAGATCCGCCTTCATGTTGTCGCGCAGATAGTCGAAGCCCAGCTCATTGTTGGTGGCGTAGGTGATGTCACAGGCATAGGCCGCTTTTTTCTCGGCATCGGGCTGGCCCGACCAGATCACGCCGGTGGTCATACCCAACGCGCCGAACACGTTGCTCATCCATTCGGCGTCACGCTTTGCCAGATATTCGTTGACTGTGACGACATGCACGCCCTTTCCGGTCAGTGCGTTCAGATAGGCGGGGAAGGTGGCGACCAGGGTCTTGCCTTCGCCGGTCTTCATCTCGGCAATGTTGCCCTGATGCAGGAAGATGCCGCCCATGAGCTGCACGTCAAAGGCCCGCAAACCCAGCGCGCGCTTGGCGCCTTCGCGCACGTTGGCGAATGCCTCGGGCAGCAGGTCGTCCAGGCTCTCACCCTCGTTGGCCCGCTTGCGCAGCTCTTCGGTCTTGGCTTTCAGATCGTCATCCGAGAGTTTTTCGAACTCCGGCTCCAGCGCGTTGATCTTTTCGACCAGCGGGCGGGTTGCCTTGATCTTGCGGTCGTTCGGTGTTCCGAACACCTTTTTGGCAAGCGTACCGAGTCCCAGCATGTTCACTCCAGCGGATCTTTTCTTGTCTTGGTTGCGACAGGCTTGCCCACCTTGCGCGCAACCCATAGATAGCTGGGAGGAAAAGATGGTCCTGTCAAAGGCTGCAAGCGATGTAAGCGGCAGGTTCCAGAGTGTCAACGCCACGCCCTGTCGCGGCCAGAATATAGGATGAATTCATGCCCAAAGGTCTCACTTTTCTGCCATCGCTGGCTCTTGCGGCCATGATGGCCCTGCCTGTCGCCGCTGAAACCGAACACTCTGCCGATACGGTTGTGGCGCGCGTCAACGGCGACGAGATCACTTTGGGTCACGTGATTGCCACTGCGGCTGGCCTGCCGCCGCAATATCAGCAGTTGGAAGACGAGGTCCTGTACCAGTTCATCGTCGAGCAGCTGATCCAGCAACAATTGCTCAGCCAGGAGCAGGAAGACTTGACCCGCCTGAACGCGCTGATGCTGACCAACGAAGAGCGCTCGCTGAAGGCGGTGCAGACGGTGAACCAGATCACCGATGCCGAGGTGACCGACGACGCGATCCAGGCCGCCTATGACGCGCAGTTCGCGGACTTCCAGGGCGAGGACGAGTTCAACGCCAGCCACATCCTTGTCGCGACCGAGGAGGAGGCCAAAGAGATCAAGGCGCAACTGGATGACGGCGCCGATTTTGCCGAGCTGGCCAAAGAGAAATCCACCGGTCCGTCCGGTCCCAATGGCGGCGCGCTGGGCTGGTTCGGAAAGGGCCAGATGGTTCCCGAGTTCGAACAGGCCGTGATCGGGCTGGAAAAA
The DNA here is from genome assembly GCF_056537165.1 of Ruegeria sp. CG8. Taxonomy (NCBI): domain Bacteria; kingdom Pseudomonadati; phylum Pseudomonadota; class Alphaproteobacteria; order Rhodobacterales; family Roseobacteraceae; genus Ruegeria; species Ruegeria sp. CG8. The sequence continues at coordinate 164,755 of NZ_JBQFRA010000003.1, forward strand.
GGTCAGGTCTCGGACCCGGTGCAGACCCAGTTCGGGTGGCATGTGGTGATCCTGAACGACAAACGCAAATCCGAAGCGCCCGAGTTTGCGGCGGTGCGGGATGAACTGGCCCAGTCCGTCCGTCAGGAGGCCATTCAGGCCAAGATCGACGAGCTGACCCAGGCGGGCAGCGTCGAGCGCCCCGAGGTCGAGGGCCTGACCCCGGACGTGGTCCGCAAGCTGGACCTGGTTCAGGAGTAACCCGGCGTGGCCAAGATCACCAAGGTGTCTCCGCTGGTCCCTGCGGCCTTCCCTGATCTGCCGGTCATCGACGGTGTGCGGTTCGCCACCGTCGCTGCCGGGGTGCGGTATCAGGGCCGCACCGACGTGATGCTGGCGGTGCTCGATCCGGGTACCGCGGTGGCGGGGGTGTTCACCCGCTCGGCCACCCGTGCGGCGCCCGTGCTGGATTGCCAGGACAAGATCGGCGGGCCCAGCGACGGGCCGGCGGCGATCCTGGTGAACTCGGGCAATGCCAATGCCTTTACCGGACAGTACGGGCGGGCCTCGGTCGAGCAGATTACCGCTGCCGTGTCGCAGGTCACCGGCGTGGCGCAGAACCGCGTGTTCACCTCGTCCACCGGGGTGATCGGCGAGCCGCTGCCGCATGACCGGATCGTGGCCCAGCTGGACGAACTGACCGCCGGCCTGCGCGCCGACGCGTTGGAAGAGGCCGCGCGGGCGATCATGACCACCGACACCTTCCCCAAAGGCGCTAGCGCGCAGGTGGAGATTGACGGCAAAACAGTCTCTATTGCAGGGATTGCCAAAGGGTCGGGTATGATCGCACCCGACATGGCGACGATGCTGGTCTATATCTTCACCGATGCGAGGATCGACCAATCGGCGCTGCAACGGATGCTGGCCGAGCAGACCGACCGGACCTTCAACTGCATCACAGTGGACAGCGACACCTCGACCTCGGACAGCCTGTTGCTGTGCGCGACGGGCGCGTCGGGCGTGGAGGCCACCGGCAATGCCGATTTCGCGCGGGCGCTGGAATCGGTGATGCTGGATCTGGCGCATCAGGTGGTGAAGGACGGCGAAGGCGCCACCAAATTCGTCGAGATCCGCGTGACTGGCGCCGCCTCGGACGCGGATGCCAAAGTGCACGGCATGGCCATCGCCAATTCACCGCTGGTCAAGACCGCCATCGCGGGCGAGGACCCGAACTGGGGCCGTGTCGTCATGGCGATCGGCAAGTCCGGCGCGGCAGCTGACCGGGACACGCTCAGCATTTCCTTCGGCGATATCCTCGTGGCCGAAAAAGGCTGGGTCAGCCCGACCTATCGCGAGGAAGACGCCGCCGCCTACATGATGGGCCAGGAACTGGTGATCGCGGTCGATCTGGGGCTGGGCGAGGGCAAGGCCACCGTCTGGACCTGCGATCTGACCCACCGATACATCGAGATCAACGCGGATTACCGGTCGTGACATCAGAGCAATTCCAGCAGAAGTGGCGCCCGGTTTTGCGTCCGGGATTGCGACCATGAAAACGGTTCTCGTCTCTGCCGTCGCCCTGATCGACGTGGATGGGCGGGTGCTGCTGGCGCAGCGCCCGGAAGGCAAGGCCATGGCCGGGCTGTGGGAATTTCCGGGCGGCAAGATCGAGCCGGGCGAAACCCCCGAGGCCGCCCTGATCCGCGAATTGCACGAGGAACTTGGCATCGACACCTGGGCCTCGTGCCTGGCACCGCTGACCTTTGCCAGCCACAGCTATGACGATTTCCACCTGCTGATGCCGCTGTTTGCCTGCCGCAAATGGCAGGGCATCCCGCAGTCAAAAGAAGGGCAGGCGTTGAAATGGGTGCGGGCGAATGACCTGCGCAACTATCCGATGCCGGCGGCGGATGTTCCACTGATCCCGATTTTGCGGGATTGGTTGTAGGGCGCAAAGCCAGGGACGTTCGAGTTGATAGGTCTGGATGTCTCGTATACAGGATGAACTCGACATTCGCGGCAAGCGGCTTGAGCCGCCCAAAAACAACAAACAAAACCGCCCTATGCAGTTATCTAAGCTGTGTTTTCAGGCTAACCCTCAAAATGATCTTTCGATCACCTTTTCAAGTGAAACAGGTGTGACTTTAACAATCCGCTCGAATGGATTCCCCATAACGACGATTCCAAAAAGCACTGCTCCGTTCAATGCCGCAAACATCGCCATCACCGCCGTAGAAGCACTACTCAAGGGGTATGCTAGCAAACAAATCGCAGAAAAAACAAAACCGACTGAAGCGATCGTCCAGAATAGCCGGGTTGGGCCAGACAGGACATTCAAACTGAGAGTGGCACGGGTCTCTTGCACAACCAGATGACTGGTAAGAAGGTCTTCTGCAATCGGTTCGTTTGCGTTTGACCGCAGATGCATCAAGCCGGTACCGATCTCACGCATTAGCGCGTCTGCTGCCAACGAAAGCTCGCCTTCGCTGAGAAGGGGCCATTCCTCATTGACTAGGACGTTTGCCAGTTCCGCCACTTTGGCTCTTATGATCGCAGCTTCCGGGTCGCTCGACCAGCCCAAGCCTTTATAAATTCGCTCTATTTCTATGGCCTGCTGGTTGGCAACAGATCTCAATTCGATGAAGTCGTCTCGAGTTACGCTAAAGCCAAGTGTCAGCAACAGCGAGTGTATCACTGATATTCTGAATGCGCCCCAATCAAGAATCTTGATGTGTTCGTCGGCAATTCGGTTATGTATCACGGCGTACATCAGGCGGTACAGCAAAGTTGCGACGAGGGTGAAGCATGCGACGCACAGCAAGAATACGGGTATCAGATCATTAGAAAAGGCCAAGGTCCGTACCTTTCGATCACTTTTTTCGCCGCTCAACACCCACTTTTGAATGAGCATCCAGCAACTTTTTATATCGGAAACCTAGGATCGCAAACACTGCTACTTTGGGTCGCCGAGGACAAACGTCAACTTCGGGCTCGAAGCTGCCATTTATCACGCTCTGCTTATACGACCGCTACCATATTCTCTTTAGCGTTTCGGCGTAGAAGCAGAATGCAAACCCACGCCGCTCTTTTTTGAAGCGTGCTGTTTCGCAGTTTGTACAAGACGTACAAATCGGAACATCACCCCGGCATCCCTGTTACAATTCGTAAGATTCCGGAAAACATCACGAAAAAGTTGACGCTGATCGTCCTCCTTGTCCTTAATCGGGGCAGCGACGCGCGGGTCTGACCCGGCGACGTCGTTCCGGCCCAAACCGGGGCCGGATGGGGAGGAGAGATAGAATTGGCTCAGACGCAGTCGGGCGCCGAGGGGATGCATTCCCTTCCGGCGCTGCTACACCGCAATGCGACGCAGTTCGGGGATGCCCCGGCCTACCGCGAAAAGGAATTCGGGATCTGGCAGTGCTGGACCTGGGCGGAAACCGCCGCTGAGATCCGTGCGCTGGCTCTGGGTTTCCTGGAGCTTGGCGTTGAAAAGGGCGACCATATCGCCGTGATCGGGCGCAACCGTCCGGCGCATTACTGGTCGATGGTCGCGGCCCAGATGGTGGGCGCGGTGCCGGTGCCGCTGTATCAGGACTCGGTCGCAGAAGAGATGGCCTATGTGCTGGAACACTGCGGCGCGAAATACGTGGTCTGCGGCGACCAGGAGCAGGTCGACAAGGTTATCGAGATCCAGCAGGACATGCACCAGGTCAAGCACATCCTGTACACCGACAAGCGCGGCATGCGGAAATACGACCACAGCCAGATGAACGCGCTGAGCGACATCATGGCCGAGGGCCGCGCCGGGCACCACCGGTTCGATGCCGAGCTGGACCGCCGTATCGCCGAGATCACCTATGACGACACCTGCGTGATGCTCTATACCTCGGGCACCACGGGCAAGCCCAAGGGCGTGGTTCTGTCGAACCGCAACGTGATCGAAAGCGCAAAGAACTCGGCTGAGTTCGACCACCTGACCCGGAACGAGGATATCCTGTCCTATCTGCCGATGGCCTGGGTGGGCGATTTCATCTTTTCGGTCGGTCAGGCCTATTGGTGCGGGTTCTGCGTGAACTGTCCCGAAAGCGCCGACACGATGATGACCGACCTGCGCGAGATCGGCCCGACCTACTTCTTCGCGCCGCCGCGCGTGTTTGAGACCCAGCTGACCAACGTGATGATCCGGATGGAGGATGCCAGCCCGATGAAGCAGCGGATGTTCCGCTATTTCATGGATCACGCCAAAAAGGTCGGCGGGCGCATCCTGGACGGCCACCCGGTCGGCTTCGTGGATCGCCTGAAATACGCGATCGGAAATGTCCTGGTTTACGGACCGCTCAAAGACACGCTGGGCTATGGCCGGTTCCGTGTCGGATACACCGCGGGCGAGGCGATCGGGCCCGAAATTTTCGATTTCTACCGCTCGCTGGGGATCAACCTGAAGCAGCTGTATGGTCAGACCGAGGCAACGGTGTTCATCACCGTCCAGCCCGACGGCGAGGTGCGCGCCGACACCGTCGGTGTGCCTGCGCCCGATGTCGAACTGAAGATCGCCGAGAATGGCGAGATTTTCTATCGCTCGCCCGGAGTGTTCGTTGAATACTTCAAGAACCCCGAATCCACTGCCTCGACCAAGGACCCCGAAGGTTGGGTGGCCACGGGCGACGCGGGGTTCATCGAGGAAAGCAGCGGCCATCTGCGGATCATCGACCGCGCCAAGGACGTGGGCAAGATGGCCGACGGCTCGATGTTCGCGCCGAAATATGTCGAGAACAAGCTGAAGTTCTATCCCGACATCCTCGAAGCGGTGCTGTTCGGCAATGGCCGCGACCGCTGCGTGGCCTTCATCAACATCGACCTGACGGCGGTGGGCAACTGGGCCGAGCGCAACAACATCGCCTATGCCTCGTACCAGGAACTGGCGGGCCATCCGCGGGTGCTGGAGACGATTCGCAGCCATGTGGAAGAGGTCAACAAGTCGGTTGCCGCCGACGAGATGCTGTCAGGCTGCCAGGTGCTCCGGTTCGTGGTGCTACACAAGGAACTGGACCCCGACGATGGCGAGATCACCCGCACCCGAAAGGTGCGCCGCAAGTTCGTCGAGGACAAATACGCCGACATCATCGCCGCGCTTTATGACGGGTCCGAGACGGTCTCGACCACGACCGAGGTGACCTATGAGGACGGGCGCAAGGGATCGATCAGCGCCACGTTGCAGATCGTCGACGTGCCGGTCGTGCCGGTGTCGCATCAGAAGGTGGCCGCGGAATGAGGCCGGTCGTGCGCCGCTCGGCCTGCGGCCATCGCCCCGCCCGCCGTCCCGTTAACCCGCAGTTTGAGGAGTAGACGATGCTGGATGCATCCGACGACGGATATGTCACTGAGGATGGCCGCAAGATCGGCGGCGTGGTGATGGAGATGAAGAACATCACCCTGCGGTTCGGCGGCGTGGTGGCGATTAAGGACATCTCGTTCGACATCCGCCAGGGCGAGATCCGCGCGATCATCGGGCCCAACGGTGCCGGCAAGTCCTCGATGCTGAACGTGATTTCCGGCTTCTACATCCCGCAGGAGGGCGAGGTCTGGTTCCACGGGGCGAAACGCCCGCAGATGAAACCCTATGAGGTGGCCCGACAGGGCATCGCGCGGACCTTTCAGAACATCGCCCTGTTCGAAGGCATGAGCGTTCTGGACAACGTGATGACCGGCCGCCTGAACTTCATGAAGACAAACATTCTGCAGCAGGCGATCTGGCGCGGCAAGGCCGAGGCGGAAGAGGTGGAAAACCGCGAGGCGGTCGAGAAGATCATCGACTTTCTGGAAATCCAGCACATCCGCAAGACGCCTGTGGCGCGGCTGCCCTATGGCCTGAAGAAGCGCGTCGAACTGGCCCGCGCGCTGGCCGCCGAACCCAAGCTGCTGCTGCTGGACGAGCCGATGGCCGGCATGAACGTCGAAGAAAAAGAGGACATGAGCCGCTTTATCCTGGATGTGAACGACGAGTTCGGCACGACCATCGCCCTGATCGAACATGACATGGGCGTGGTGATGGACCTGAGCGACCGCGTGGTCGTGATGGATTACGGCAAGAAGATCGGGGACGGCACGCCCGACGAGGTGCGCAACAACCAGGAAGTCATCGACGCCTATCTGGGGGTCAGCCATGACTGAGCTCCGCACAGAATTGAGGGGAGGCGCATATGCCTGATCAGTTGATTTTCGCGATGGAGGTCTTTCTGAACGGCCTCATGGCCGGGGTGCTGTATGCGCTGGTCGCGCTGGGCTTTGTGCTGATCTACAAGGCGTCGGGGATCTTCAATTATGCCCAAGGGGTTATGGCCCTGTTTGCGGCGATGACGCTGGTGGGGATCATGAACGGGCAAGTGCCGTTCTCCCATCTGATCAACGCGATCTTCGGTACGCATATTCACTACTTCGGCTGGAATGTGCCGGCGCTGCTGGCCATTCTGCTGACGATGGGCGTGATGGTCCTGCTGGCCTGGGCGGTGCAGCGCTTTGTCATGCGCCACCTTGTGGGGCAGGAGCCAATCATCTTGTTCATGGCCACGATCGGCCTGGCCTATTTCCTGGAAGGCGTGGCCGACCTGATGTGGGGATCCGAGATCAAGACGCTGGACGTGGGTCTTCCGCAGGGCATCAACCTGTGGATCGACGAGACCACCTACAACATCTTCGGCTACGGCTTCTTCATCGACAACCTGGACATCGTGGCGACGGTCATCGCGGCGCTTCTGGTGGCGGCATTGGTCGCGTTCAGCCAGTACACCAAACAGGGCCGCGCCATGCGGGCCGTGGCCGACGACCACCAGGCCGCGCTGTCGGTGGGCATCTCGCTGAACTTCATCTGGATCATGGTCTGGTCGGTGGCGGGGTTCGTGGCGCTGGTCGCGGGCATCATGTGGGGCACCAAATCGGGCGTGCAGTTCTCGCTGTCGCTGATCGCGCTCAAGGCGCTGCCGGTGCTGATGCTGGGCGGGTTTACCTCGATCCCCGGTGCCATCGTCGGCGGGCTGATCATCGGCGTGGGCGAGAAGCTGTTCGAGTTCGCCGTGGGCCCGCTGGTGGGTGGCGCGACCGAGAACTGGTTTGCCTATGTTCTGGCGCTGATCTTCCTTGTGTTCCGGCCGCAGGGCCTGTTCGGCGAGAAGATCATCGAGAGGGTGTAGGCCATGACCAAGCTGATCGCCATCATCAACGTGATCGCGTGGGCGGGGTTCTGGGCCTTTGGGTACATCGCCCTGACCTCGAACGATCTGACCGCCAATCAGCTGACCGTGGCCGCGCTATTGGCCTTTGCCGGGCTGGTGATGGGTGTTCTGGCCTACATGAAACTGGTGCGCGCCTCAGAGGCGAGCGGATATGCCAAACGGTCCAACCAACTGGACGCCGAAGCCCGCAACCGGGCGCAGGAACAATGGGGAAAGTAAGACATGTTCTATCGTGAGGCCGGAGACTTCAAGACCTCCTACAGGGACGACAACCAGACTTTCCCGATCAAGTTCGACCGGTATCGGTATTATGTGGTGCTGGTGGTGGCGTTCGGGATCATCCCGTTCATCATCAACGACTATTGGGCCAACGCGCTGCTGCTGCCCTTCCTGATCTATGCGATTGCGGCGATCGGCCTGAACATCCTTGTGGGGTATTGCGGGCAGGTTTCCCTGGGTACCGGGGGGTTCATGGCCGTGGGCGCCTATGCCTGCTACAAGCTGATGACCGCCTTTCCAGACGTGTCGATGTTCATCCATGTGATCCTGGCCGGCGGCATCTCCGCCATCGTGGGCGTGCTGTTCGGCCTGCCCAGCCTGCGGATCAAGGGGTTCTACCTGGCGGTGGCGACGCTGGCGGCGCAGTTCTTCCTGGTGTGGCTGTTCAACCGGGTGCCGTGGTTCTACAACTATTCGGCCTCGGGGCAGATCAACGCGCCGGAACGTGACGTGTTCGGCATCATCATCACAGGCCCCAACGCGCCGGCCTGGGCGACCTATCTGTTCTGCCTGATCTTCCTGACCGCCTGCGCGATCATCGCCCGCAACCTGACCCGCGGCACCACCGGGCGCACCTGGATGGCGATCCGCGACATGGATATCGCCGCGGAAATCATCGGTGTGAACCCGCTGCGCGCCAAGCTCAGCGCCTTTGCCGTCAGCTCGTTCTTCGTGGGCGTGTCGGGCGCGCTGTTCTTCGCCATCTACCTGGGCGCGGTCGAGGTGGGCGAGGCCTTCGGCATCCAGAAATCCTTCCTGGTGCTGTTCATGGTCATCATCGGCGGGTTGGGCTCGATCTTCGGATCCTTTGCCGGCGCGGCCTTCCTGGTCCTGTTGCCGGTTGTGCTCAAGGTCGTGGGCGCGGACATGCTGGGCTGGCCCACCGATATCGTCGCGCATCTGCAGCTGGTGATCGTGGGCGGGCTGATCATCCTGTTCCTGATCCTAGAACCGCACGGTCTGGCGCAGCTGTGGCGCGTCGCCAAGGAGAAACTGAGACTCTGGCCTTTCCCGCACTAGGGACTGGCCCAATCAAGAAAGGGGCGCAAAGCCCGAACCAACATCGGACAAACCAAGGGAGGAGACACCCGATGAACAAGAAACTGGCAACAATGGCGCTGGGTGCGCTGATGGCCGCAGGTCCGGCAATGGCCGACCTCGTGTTCCCGTCGCTCAGCTACCGCACCGGGCCTTACGCCGCGGGCGGCATCCCCTTCGCGGATGGCTACGCGGACTATTTCACTCTGCTCAACGAGCGGGACGGCGGCATCGGTGGTGTTCCGGCCAAGGTCATCGAGTGCGAAACTGGCTACAACACCGAGAAGGGTGTGGAATGCTATGAATCGACCAAGGGCGAAGGTGCGCTGGTGTATCAGCCGCTGTCGACCGGCATCACCTATCAGCTGATCCCGAAAACCACGGCTGACGACATCCCGATGCACACGATGGGATATGGCCGCACCTCGGCCAAGAACGGCAAGGTGTTCAGCCACACGTTCAACTACCCGGCCAACTACTGGGACGGTGCCTCGGGTGCGATCAACTATCTGCTCGAGGAAAACGGCGGTGATCTGAGCGGCAAGAAGATTGCGCTGGTCTATCACAACTCGGCCTATGGCAAGGAGCCGATCCGCACGCTGGAAGAGCTGTCCAAGAAGCACGGCTTCGAGCTGGTGGCCCTGCCGGTCGACCACCCCGGCCAGGAGCAGAAATCACAGTGGCTGCAGATCCGCCGCGATCGTCCCGATTATGTCCTGATGTGGGGCTGGGGCGTGATGAACCAGGTGGCCATCCAGGAAGCCGCGAACATCCGGTTCCCGATGGAGAACTTCATCGGCATCTGGTGGTCGGGCGCTGAACATGACGTGATGCCCGCCGGTGCGGCCGCGAATGGCTACAAGGCGCTGACCTTCCACAACGTCGGCTCGGACTATCCGCTGTATGACGACCTGCAGAAATACGTCATCGACGCTGGCAAGGCCGCCGGTGCCGGTGATCAGGTCGGTACGGTCCTGTACAACCGCGGCCTCTATGCTGCGATGCTGGCAGCCGAAGCCGCCAAGAAGGCACAGGAAATCTCGGGCAAGGCTGACATCACCTCGGGCGACATGCGCGACGGTATGGAAGCACTTGAGATGACCGAAGCGAAGATGGCCGAACTGGGCCTGCCGAACTTTGGTCCGACCTTCTCGGTCAGCTGTGAAAACCACGGCGGGGATGCCCTTGTGGGCGTGACCCAGTGGGATGCAGACAGCAAGACCTGGACTCTGATTTCGGAGTTCAAGGCTACCGATACGGACGTGATCGGCCCGCTGATCGAGGAAGACTCGAGCGCATACGCGGCTGAGAACAACATCGAACAGGGCTGCAACTAAGCGGCACGAACACCGGGGCGGCGGCTGACCGCCGTCCCGAACCGGACAAGCCCCGAACGGGGCAGGCATGAGGACACGCGCTGATGCTGGATGCGGCACAAACCACTGACGTGCAGGCGGAAACCCTGCTTGAGGTCAACAATATCGAGGTGATCTACAACCACGTGATCCTCGTGCTGAAGGGCGTCAGCCTGACCGTGCCCAAGGGCGGGATCACCGCGCTGCTGGGCGGCAACGGGGCCGGCAAGACGACGACGCTCAAGGCGGTGTCGAACCTGCTGCATTCCGAACGCGGCGAGGTCACCAAGGGCTCGATCAAGTATCGCGGCCAGAACGTGCACGAGAGCGATCCGGCCGACCTGGTGCAGAAGGGCGTCATCCAGGTGATGGAAGGCCGCCACTGTTTCGAACATCTGACCGTCGAGGAAAACCTGCTGACCGGGGCCTATACCCGCAAGGACGGCAAGGCCGCCATCCAGCAGGACCTTGAACTGGTCTACAACTATTTCCCCCGCTTGAAAGAGCGCCGCCGAAGCCAGGCAGGCTATACCTCGGGCGGGGAACAGCAGATGGTCGCCATGGGCCGCGCGCTGATGAGCCGCCCCGAGACGATCCTGCTGGACGAGCCCTCGATGGGCCTTGCGCCGCAGCTGGTCGAGGAGATCTTCACCATCGTGAAGGACCTGAACGAACAGGAAGGCGTGTCTTTCCTGCTGGCCGAACAGAACACCAACGTGGCGCTGCGCTTTGCCCATTACGGATATATCCTGGAATCGGGGCGCGTGGTGATGGACGGCCCAGCCGCCGAACTGCGCGAGAACCCGGACGTCAAGGAATTCTACCTCGGCATGTCCGACGAAGGCCGCAAGAGCTTCCGCGACGTGCGGTCCTATCGTCGCCGCAAGAGGTGGCTGTGAGCGGATGGAGGATCTGGCGATGACATTCTACGACGCTCTGGAAACCCGTTCGGCCGATCAGCGCGCTGCCGAGCAATCGACTGGTCTGCCCGAACAGCTGGCGCGGGCGAAATCCGCGCCCGGTTTCGCGGCCCATTTCGCCGATGTCGATCTGGACGCGATCCAGACCATCGCGGATCTGCCCAAGCTGCCGGTTCTGCGCAAGTCCGACCTGACCAAAGCGCAGGGTCAGCACCCGCCCTTTGGCGGCTTTACGGTCAAACCCGCGCATGGCTTTGCCCATGTGTTCCAGTCACCCGGGCCGATCTATGAACCCGGCGGAGTCGATCACGACTGGTGGCGCATGGGCCGGTTCCTGCATGCGGCGGGCGTGGGCCAGGGCGATATCGTGCAGAACTGCTTTGGCTATCACCTGACACCGGCGGGCATGATCTTTGAGAACGGCGCGCGTGCCGTGGGCGCCGCCGTGCTGCCCGCGGGCACCGGCCAGACCGAACTTCAGGTCACCGCCGCCCGCGACGTGGGCTGCACTGCCTATGCCGGTACGCCCGATTACCTGAAGGTGATCCTGGACAAGGCCGACGAGATGGGCGTCGTTCTGAACTTCTCGAAGGCGGTCGTGGGCGGCGGGGCACTGTTCCCCAGCCTGCGCCAGGCCTATGCCGATCGCGGAATTTCCTGCCTGCAATGCTATGCCACGGCCGATCTGGGTAACATCGCCTATGAAAGCGCCGCGATGGAGGGCATGATCATCGACGAGCATGTCATCGTCGAAATCGTGACCCCCGGCACCGGAACACCGGTGGCGGAAGGCGAGGTCGGCGAAGTCGTGGTGACCTCCCTCAACCCCGACTATCCGCTGATCCGCTTCGCCACCGGTGATTTGTCGGCGGTGTTGCCCGGGCAGTCGCCCTGCGGCCGCACCAACCTGCGCATCAAGGGCTGGATGGGGCGCGCCGACCAGACCACCAAGATCAAGGGCATGTTCGTGCGCCCCGAACAGGTGGCCGCGCTGGTCGCCAAGCATGACGAGATCGTCAAGGCCCGCGTCATCGCTGCCCGGCAGGGCGAGATGGACACGATGACCGTGCAGATCGAAAGCCCTGGCGGCGATGATGGCGCCTATGCCAAGTCCGTGGTCGAGGTGCTCAAGCTGAAGGGCACGGTTCAGGTGGTGCCGCCCGGTTCGCTGCCCAAGGACGGGCTGGTGATCGAGGATCAGCGCGTCTACGACTGATCCGGCCCGGGGTTCTGCGGCCAAATGCGCCGCAGAATCCTGTGCCTGCCCACTGGCGTTTCCGAGTTTTTTGGTCGATTAAAGGTGAACCGCAACCTTTGCCGACCCGAGGCCATGGCCCAGATCGAATTCTCAGAACATGGATCGCGAAACCGCGGGGCCTTGGGCACCCGGTTCGTCGGGGCCCTGGCCTATCTGGTGGCAGCAGCCTGCCTGTTGCCGATGGTCGCCGTGGTGCTGGCGGCCGTCACCGGCGGAACCGACACGATCCGGCATCTGCTGGACACGGTCCTGCCCGGCTATGCGGCCACCACGCTGGTTCTGGTCTCATTGGTTTCGGTGGGGACCTTCGCCATCGGGGTCGGGGCCGCGTGGCTGGTCACCATGACCCGTTTTCCCGGCGTACGCCTGTTCGAGGTGGCACTGGTGCTGCCGCTGGCCTTTCCAGCCTATGTGCTGGCCTATGCCTATACCTTCATCCTCGATCATCCCGGCATCGTTCAGACCACGTTGCGCCAAGTGACCGGCTGGGGCCCGCGCGACTATTGGTTCCCCGAGATCCGCTCGACCGAGGGCGCGGCAGTGATGCTGATCCTGGTGCTGTACCCCTATGTCTATCTGTTGGCGCGCGCCGCCTTTCTGCAGCAAAGCGCCACCGCTTTTCTGGCGGCGCGGGCGCTGGGCAGCAGCCCGTGGTCGGCCTTTTGGCGTGTCTCGCTGCCGATGGCGCGGCCCGCGATTGCCGGTGGTGTTCTGCTGGCGGTGATGGAGACCATCGCCGATTTCGGTACGGTCGCCTATTTCGGGGTTCAGACCTTTGCCACCGGCATCTACACTAGCTGGTTTTCGATGGCCGACCGCGCGGCGGCGGCGCAGCTGGCGCTGTGCCTTCTGGCCTTTGCGCTGGTCATGGCAGTGACCGAGCGCACCCAACGGGGCAAGGCCAAATACTACCAACCCGGCAAACGCCACGCGGCATTGCCCGCCGCACAGCTGAGCGGCTGGCAGGCCGTGGCGGCATGGGTTTTGTGCGCCATTCCGGTTTTGTTCGGCTTTCTGCTTCCGGTGATCGTGCTGACTCAGATGGGATTGGAGTCCGAGCAGAACCTGCTTTCGGCCCGCTATCTCGGGTTCATTCGGAACTCTCTGACGCTGGCAGGAACGGCAGCGGTGATCACCGTCTGCGCCGCGGTCTGCGTCGGGTTCTTCCAACGGCTGAGACCCGGGCGCGGTTCGGCCATGGCGGCTTATGTGGCGCGGTTGGGCTATGCCGTGCCAGGCGGCGTGATCGCGGTCGGGCTGATCGTGCCTTTTGCCGGGTTCGACAATGCGCTGGACGCCTGGATGCGGCAGACCTTCGGCGTGTCGACCGGGTTGCTGGTCACCGGCTCGATCTGGCTGTTGGTGGCGGCCTACATGGTGCGCTTTTTGGCCGCCGCGCTGAGTGCCTATGAAAGCGGTCAGAGCACGGTACATGCCAACATGGATGCCGCTGCCCGCTCGCTGGGGCAGACGCCATTGGGCACGTTGCGGCGGGTGCATCTGCCGATCCTCACGCCCTCGCTGCTGACGGCGCTGCTGATCGTGTTCGTGGACGTGATGAAGGAACTGCCGGCCACGCTGATCATGCGGCCCTTCAACTTTGACACGCTGGCGGTTCAGGCCTACCGGCTGGCCTCGGACGAACGGTTGGAGGGCGCGGCCGTTCCGTCTCTGGTGATCCTGGCCGTGGGGCTGCTGCCGGTGATCCTGATCTGCCGCCAGGTCGGGCGCCGGCCCTGACGGGCGGTTCAAAAATACCACACCATGTCGTGACAGGCTTGATCTGATCGCATTTTCCGGCAAGGCTGGAGTCATGAACATGCAGCCTCCCAGCCGGAACCCTGCAAGTCCGGTCCAGATGCCGGTGGCCTTCAACCGGCAAGAGATGTCACAGATTCTCTCCGTTTATGGACGGATGGTCGCCGCCGGAGAATGGCGTGACTACGGAATATCAAATCTGCGCGACGTTGCCATATTCTCGATCTTCCGGCGTACCGCCGAGCACCCGATCTATCGTGTTGAAAAACACCCCCGGCTGCGTTCAAAGCAGGGGATGTATTCGGTGATGGGCATGGACGGGCGCATCCTGAAACGCGGGCACGACCTGCGCGCCGTTCTGCGGGTACTGGAACGCAAGCTGATCCGCTCGGTCGACCCGGATTAGAGCCGCTTGTGCGCTGTGACCGGCCCGTCGCCCTGGGTCTCGATCCGGGCAATGGCCTGATCCATCGGTTCAAAGACCACCGCCATGTGATGCGCATTGGCATGCAGCAGCATGTTATCGCCGGACACCCAAGCCACATGGCCTTTCCAGAACAACAGATCGCCACGCTGCGCCAGGGTGCCTTCGGGCAGTGCGGTGCCAAGCTCCCGCTCCTGGTCGCCGCTGTCGCCGGGGCAGGCAACGCCGCAGGCCAGCAGCCCGTCCTGAATCAGGCCTGAACAATCCAGCCCCCACCGGCTGTTTCCACCCCAAAGATAGGGTGTGCCCAGAAACAGTTCGGCCACCGCGACCGGGTCGTTCAGCAGGGTTCCGACCGGTTTGACATGCACTGCGGGGATGAACCCAAGCTCGGTCTCGACAAAGCGGTCCTGCGGCGACAGCACCACGATCCGGCTGCCAAAGCTCAGGCTGACCCGGTCCGGGCTTTTGATGTCGGGTTCCGAATAGGCATGGGTCGCCGGGGCCCAGATCCAATGCGTGGCCGGGGCGTCAGGGCCCAACTGGTCCGCGCGCAGCCAGCCTTGATACCCATCCTTGTCGGAAGTCACCCGGCACCAGCCGCCGGATTGTTCGGTGACGTCCAGGCCGTCGCCATACAGAAGCTGACGGTCGCGCGGGCTCTTCGGACTGCGCAACAGGTCCACGACGGGGCGGATGACGCGCGCGCGGTTCACAGGCCCAACATCCCGGGCAGGGCGGTCAGCAGGGCGCGCGGCCCTTGTCCCAGCCCGCCTTTGCTGCGGCCGGGCTCTTTGGCCTTTTGCCAGGAGTAGATGTCGAAATGCATGTACCGGCTGTTTTCCACGAACCGCCGCAGGAACAGCGCCGCAGTGATCGACCCCGCGAACCCGCCCGCCGGCGCGTTGTCGAGATCGGCGATGCCCGGCTCGATCAACGTCTCATAGGGCGTGTGGAACGGCATCCGCCAGACCGGGTCAGCCGCCTGAACGGCGGCCTGCGCCAACGCCTGCGCGGCGGCATCGTCATCGGTGTAGAACGGGGCCAGATCCGCCCCCACCGCCACCCGCGCCGCGCCGGTCAGCGTCGCCATCGAGACCACCAGATCCGACGCACCCTCATCCGCCAGCGCCAGCGCATCGGCCAGAACCAGCCGCCCCTCGGCATCGGTGTTGTTGATCTCGACCGTCAGGCCCTTGCGTGAGGTCAGGATGTCGCCCGGCCGGAACGCGTTGCCCGCCACCGCGTTTTCCACCGCCGGGATCAGCACGCGCAACTGCAGCGGCAGATCCAGCGCCATGATCATGCGCGCCAGTCCCAGTACGTTCGCCGCGCCGCCCATGTCCTTTTTCATCAACCCCATCGAGGCACCCGGCTTCAGGTTCAGTCCGCCGGTGTCAAAGCAGACGCCCTTGCCGACCAAGGTCAGCTTCGGGCCGCTTGTGCCCCAGGTCATCTCGATCAGGCGCGGAGCCTGTTCGGCGGCCCGACCCACCGCGTGGATCATGGGAAAGTTCTGTTCCAGCAAGCTGTCGCCAATGGTGACGGCACAACGAGCCCCGTACTCCTGCGCCAGCGTTTCAACGGCGTCTTGCAGGGCCTGAGGTCCCATGTCGGCCGTCGGAGTGTTGACCAGGTCACGGGTGAGAGCTTCGGCATTGGCCATGATCTCAACCCGCGGAGCATTCACACCGTCCGGCGCGACCAATCGGGCTTTTGCGCCGGACTGTTCGGCATATCGGTCGAAACTGTACCCGGTCAGCAACCAGCCCAGGGCTTCGATTTCGGCTCTGTCTGTCGGCAAACCGGACGCAATCCGGTAAGTGCCTTCGGGCAGAACCTCGGCGGCGGCGGCAAGCGGAAAGCGTACCCGAGCGCGCCGGGTGTCGGTTCCATAGCCTGCCAGCGCGAATTGCGGCGCGCCCGTCGGTCCGGGAACCAGCAGAACCTGCCCGATTGCGCCGGAGAATCCGTTCGCGGCCACCCAGGCCTGTGTTTCATCGGGCTGAGACTTCAACCATGGCTCGAGCCCGTCCTGCGCAAGAACATGCAGATCAATGGCAGGAGCATCGGAAGGTGCAAAAGACAGGGACATGGGCGCCTCGGACTGTTCTGGTGCCGCCTACACTAGCCGCCTGTTGTTCGCCCGCAACCCGTCATATCGAAAGATCCTGTTGATCCCATACTGCGGTCAGCGACCGCTCGCCCACCCGGATCAGTCGGCTGAGCGTGGCTCCGGTCGCCACCGCATCGCCGGCATCTACCGTCCGGGCCACGTCGCCGGCGACCCGGGCCAGCGCCGTCATGCCGACCTGTTCGGATATCGCGACCAGAGACTTGGCGCATTTGCGCAGCCCCGCCCAGTCACGTTGACGCCAGAGCCGTTCACAATTCGACAGGCGTACTGCCAGCTCCTCGACCGTTCGGCACAGAACGTCGACCGCGTTCGTGTCACCCAATTGCCGATACAGCCCGTTCAGCCGGTCCGGATCCAGCCGCACGGACTCCTTCTGTTCAAGCGTGACGATCTTGTCCACCTCATTCACCCCAATCTTTCTGCCCCCACGGCATCTGCGAACCTGTCACAAAAGACCTTTGCAATTCCTTTCGGCCAATCGGGATAATGTCTCGAATTTTGTTCGAACTTGCGTTAGATCGGCGGTCGAACTGCAAATTTGGGAAAACGCGATGCACCACGCCAAACCTCTGCCGAGCTATCTGGTCAAACGGTACCACGGTTGGAAAGCCACGTCCTATTCCGAGAACCAGGCCTGGTACCGCCGGCTGGCGACCGAGGGTCAGCGTCCGCGGGCGATGGTGATTTCCTGCTGTGACAGCCGGGTCCATGTCACCTCGATTTTCGGGGCCGACCAGGGCGAGTTTTTTATCCACCGCAATATTGCCAACCTGGTGCCGCCCTACGAACCGGACGGCGAGCGCCACGGCACCAGTGCAACCATCGAATATGCGGTGACGGCATTGAAAGTGGCGCATCTGATCGTACTGGGACATTCGCAATGCGGTGGGGTGCAGGGCTGTATCGACATGTGCAAGGGCGAAGCGCCGCAACTGGAAGCCAAAGAGAGCTTTGTCGGACGCTGGATGGACATCCTCAAACCGAAATTCGATCTGGTCTCCGATGTCGAGGACCCCGCCGAACAAGCGCGCCAGTTCGAGCGTCAGGCGGTTGTCGCGTCGCTCGAAAACCTGATGACCTTCCCGTTCGTGGCCGAGGCCGTACAGAACGGCTCGATATCGCTGCACGGCTTGTGGACCGACATCGGCGAAGGCGGTCTGGAGTATTATGATCCGTCAGGAAAAAAATTCCTGCCGGTTTAGTCTTTAAATCGGAGAAACGCACCCTAATTGAACGCTAGTTCAATTAGGGTGCGGTGACTGTATGGAAAACCTGTTGTCTCTGGCGGCCGACAATCTGGTCTCGCCGATCATTCTCAGTTTTGTGCTTGGTCTGTCAGCGGCATTGGCCCGATCTGACCTGACCATTCCCGAGGCCATCGCCAAGGCGATGTCGATCTATCTGCTGTTTGCGATCGGCTTCAAGGGTGGTGTCAGTGTTGCCGCACACGGGATCGACGCCACGCTTGGCTTGTCCCTCATTGCAGGTGTCATTCTGTCCGCATTGCTGCCCCTGGTGGCGTTCGGCCTGTTGCGCGTGCTGACCAACCTTGACCATGTCAACGCAGGCGCGGTCGCAGCGCATTACGGCTCAATCTCGATCGTCACATTCGTGGCCGGTACGTCGGTTCTGGAAAGTCAGGGCCTGGTGTACGAGGGCTACATGGTGGCTGTTGCGGCGGCGATGGAAGCGCCGGCGATCCTGTCCGCTCTGTGGCTGATCTCCCGCGGCGGCGGAGCCCGCCGGATGGACTCGGATCTCTGGCGCGAGATTGCCCTCAATGGTTCGATCGTTCTGCTGGTCGGGTCGTTTGCAATCGGCTGGATCACGGGCGAGGACGGTCTGGCCGAGATCAGCAGCTTCGTGGTCGCACCGTTCAAGGGGGTTCTGTGCCTGTTCCTGCTGGACATGGGTATCGTCGCCGGGCGCGGATTGCGTGCCGGGCGCGGGCTGATCACGATGGGTCTGCTTGGCTTCGGCGTGCTGATGCCCCTGATCGGGGCCGGTGCCGGGTTGGTGGCCGCGCTCCTGTTGGGTCTGTCCACCGGCGGAGCGGTGTTGCTGATGGTGTTGGGCGCCTCCGCCTCGTACATCGCGGTTCCGGCGGCGATGCGCGTGGCCGTGCCCGAGGCGAACCCGTCCATCTATCTGACCCTGTCTTTGGGCGTCACGTTCCCATTCAACCTGGCGCTGGGCCTGCCGATCTACGTCTCGGTCGCCCGGGCCGTTACCGGAGGATAAGACGATGCAGACACATGATGCCAAACGGGTCGAGATCACCATCGAAGCCATCGTGAAATCCCGTCTGACGGATGCTCTGGTCGATCAAGGTGTGACCGGGTTCACGATCCTGCCGGTGCTCGGCGGATCGGGACGATCGGGTGAATGGAGCCGTTCTGGCCAGGTCAGCCGCGCCAGCGGGATGGTTCAGGTCATCTGCATCATTCGCCCCGACCGCTTGGACGGGCTGCTGAGCGCGATCCTTCCCGTACTTGATCGCCATATCGGGGTTGTAAGCGTCACCGATTGCCAGGTTCTGCGGGCCGAGCGTTTCTGACCCGGAGATCTTGGGATCGGATGCGCGCCTAACTACCGGATTCATGGCGTAGACCCATGCACGATGTGCGGAGCGAACAGGCAAACCCCTGTTCGCAAAACCACACATTTTCCTTCAGAGCGGGCTGACTGACAAACATCGTTGATGGCAACCCGGACGGGCGCTAGCATTTCAGCCAGCATCTTGAGGTTGGCCGTATTGAGCATCGCCTACAGAAGGGAAATTGACGGCCTTCGGGCAATTGCCGTGTTGCCAGTGGTCTTCTACCACGCCGGATTGTCATGGCTGTCCGGTGGGTTTCTGGGTGTTGATGTCTTCTTCGTCATCAGCGGCTACTTGATCACGTCGCTTCTGATCGGGGATATTCAACGCGGACGGTTGTCCATCGTTGATTTCTACGAAAGGCGAGCCAGGCGGATTCTTCCGGCCCTTTTTGTGGTTCTGGCCGTGACGACCTGCCTGGCGTGGATCTGGATGCTGCCGGCCGATCTCAGGGTCTATTCGCGAAGCCTGTCATCCGTCGCGGTTTTCCTGTCGAACGTCTTCTTCTTCCGGAACAAGGACTATTTCGCGGATGAATTCGACATGCATCCGCTCCTCCACACCTGGAGCCTTGCGGTGGAAGAACAGTTCTACCTGCTGTTTCCGCTACTGCTGCTGTTTCTGTTTCGACGAGGGACCCGGACCTGCATCATTGGCCTGACGGTGTTGCTTTTGGCTAGTCTGTTGCTGGCGCAGTGGACATCGGAAAACGAACCGAGGGCAGGGTTCTACCTCATCTATACCCGCGCGTGGGAGCTTTTGGCCGGCGCGATATGCGCCTTCGTTCCGCGGCAGGACAAGGGGCGTTTCTCGACTGTGCTGCCCCTGCTGGGCATGGCCGGGCTGCTGGTGTCTTACGTGATGTTCGACCGGTACACGCCGCACCCGTCAATCCTTACGGCCGTGCCTGTTCTGGGAACCGTTCTGGTCATCCTTTTCGCCAGCCAACGGGACCCGGTGGGGGCGCTGTTGTCGTCTCGGATCATGGTCTGGATCGGCCTGATCAGCTACAGCCTTTATCTGTGGCACTACCCTTTGTTGGTCTTTGCCAAGATCCGGAGTGTTCCGGCCCCAACGCCGCTGACCATCGCCAGCCTTGTTGTGCTGGCCTTTGTGCTCTCCGCCTTGACATGGCGCTTCGTCGAGCAACCCTTTCGCCGTCGCAGGGAAGGTCTGTTCAGCCGCCGGGGGATCTTCATCGGAAGCGCCGCGATATCGGCTTTGGTGTTCTCGGTCGGGGTGTTGATCTTCGCAACCGATGGCGCGCCCGATCGCAAGGCGCTGCGCGATCTCGATCTGCCAAGGCTGACCGAAAGCCTGGCTCCGAACCGCGGTTTGAGCAATGAATGCAACGGTCGGATGCCGGTGCCGGACAGCTGTGCGACTTCCGAGTCTCCCAAGGTTGCGGTTTGGGGGGACAGTTTCGCCATGCATCTGGTGGTCGGCCTGACCGCGGCCTATCCCGAGCTTGGGGTCGTCCAGCTGACCAAGTCGCTCTGCGCGCCGATCGCCGGTATCGCCTTTGCCGATCGCGGCCGGACCGGAGAATCCCCGCAAGCCTGTCTGGATTTCAGCGACCAGGTGCTGGATTATGTCACTTCGACCGACAGCATTGACTATGTCATCGTCTCATCGCCGTTCTACTACCTGTTCGAGCCCGGCGGACTCGCCGCCGTTGACGGTGCAATGGACCCCGAAGGCCCGCAGAGCACGGTTCTGCGGAACCTGGAAAAAACGCTCGAACGGCTTGTGTCTGCCGGTAAAACCCTGATCGTTGTGTCTCCGCCCCCCTCGAATGGCCAAAACCTGGGCTATTGCGCGGTGAATGCAGAACTCCGAGGCGCTGACCCGGATCTGTGCGACTATTCGTTCGCGGACATACAGCCGGAGCTTCTTGAGGTTGCTGAGATGCTGCACCAGCTCGAGGGCCGCCACAAAGTCGTCTGGCTGGATCGGATACTCTGCGATGCTGACGGCATGTGCCGCGCCAGCGACGGCACGACGGCATACTATCGGGATGGTCGCCATCTCTCGAAAGAAGGTTCGCGCGAACTTGGGTGCCGCACCGGTGGATGGTTCCTGTTCGGGGACGAACCTAGTGGGCCAGCCGGCTCTGGCTCAGCGGCGGTCCCTGCGAATGACCGTACCTGCAGCCAACTTCAACAGAACGCCGACCTGGCCCAGAGAGACTCGAACGGAGAGTGATTCCTCAGCCCTGCATTGGTCTGCCGCCCGCGCGCTGAACCACTGCAGCGCGAGGTCCGGGTTGTGCCGATAGTAAATTTTATTCGAATATCCAAATCCGTGATAGGCTGCCGTCATTTCCGGAACCAACCGAATGGAAATGACACACCTGGGAGGGATTTTATGACCAAGTCTTTCGCAATCGTTTCACAACGTCCCTTGTGGACATTGGCCTGTCTGGCCGCGCTGACCGCCACATCCGTGTCCGCGCAGGAATTCCAGACCGAGCAGGACAGCACGGACGTCGTATTGGCGCCTGATGATTTCTCTCCCTATGCGGGGCGGAACTTTCCCCAACGGCCGCTGTGGGGAGACTCGCATCTGCATACTTCGGTTTCGGTTGACGCCGGCACGATGACCCGGCTGACCCAGGAACAGGCGTTTCGCTTTGCCCGCGGCGAAGAGGTCACGACAACCCACGGCCTTCGGGCCAAGCTGTCCCGTCCGCTTGATTGGCTGGTCGTCTCGGACCATGCCGAGATGTACGGGCTGATGCCGCAACTGCTGGCCGGAGACGCCGAGGTTCTGGCGACACCCCAGGGCAAGGCCTGGTACGAGGCGCTGACGGCGGGTGACAGCCAGCTTGCGTTTGACACGGCAATGGAGATCGTCGCCTCGTTGTCGGATGACGTCCCGCCCATCGACAACCCGAAGGCCATCAAGCATGCGTGGGAGGCGTACACGGCCCTTGCGGACAGCTTCAACGAGCCGGGAGTCTTTTCAGCCATCATCGGTTATGAATACACAACCGAGGGCGCCAACAACCTGCACCGGAACGTGCTGTTCCGCGATGGGCGCGACCGGGCCAACCAGACCCGCCCGTTCTCGCAATACGACAGCAAGAACCCCGAGGACCTGTGGGCCTTTCTGGCCGAATATGAGGAAAGGACAGGCGGCGAGGTCCTCGCCATCGCGCACAACGGCAACCTGTCGAACGGGCGGATGTTCTCTCTGAACGCCTACGATGGATCCGCACTGACCCAGGAGATCGCAAGCCTGCGCGCCCGGTTCGAGCCGCTGTACGAACCGACGCAGATCAAGGGCGACGGTGAGGCGCATCCGTTCCTCAGCCCCGATGACGAGTTCGCAGATTTCGACACATGGGACGCGGCCAATCTGAACGGAACCGAGTTGAAGCAACCCGAGATGCTGGCCGGTGAATACGCGCGCGAGGCTTTGAAGCGCGGGCTCAAGATCGAACAGGAGCTGGGTGTTAACCCGTTCAAGTTCGGGATGGTCGGCGCGACGGATTCGCATACCGGTATGGCAACGGC
Source organism: Ruegeria sp. CG8 (assembly GCF_056537165.1). Lineage (NCBI taxonomy): Bacteria > Pseudomonadati > Pseudomonadota > Alphaproteobacteria > Rhodobacterales > Roseobacteraceae > Ruegeria > Ruegeria sp. CG8. Next base: position 187,252 of record NZ_JBQFRA010000003.1, read on the forward strand.
GCAGGAAGACAACTTTTTCGGCAAACATTCCGGGGTCGAGCCCGGGCCGAACCGTTGGGAACACCTAGTAATCGAAGCACCCGACCCAGAGCTGTCGATCTATGGCTGGAAACAGGCCGCTGGTGGATTGGGTGCGGTCTGGGCGACGGAAAACACCCGCGAGGCGATCTTTGACGCGATGCAGCGCAGGGAGACCTACGCGACCACGGGGTCGCGTATGGGGGTTCGGTTTTTCGGCGGTTATGACTTCACCGATGAGGATGCCGCAAGCCGTGTTCCTGCGGATGCCGGCTACAAAAAAGGCGTACCGATGGGGGGCAACCTGCAGGCGTCTCCCGATGGACGGGCTCCGAATTTCCTTGTTTTTGCATTGAAGGACCCGATTTCCGGCAACCTGGATCGCATCCAGATCGTCAAGGGCTGGGTCGATGCTGACGGGGCCTTGCAGGAGAAAGTCTACAACGTCGTCTGGGCCGGCGATCGCCAGCTGGACGAGAACGGCAAGCTGCCCGAAGTCGGCAACACCGTCGATGTCGAAAACGCCACGTGGACCAACACCATCGGGGCAAGTGAGTTGATCACCACGTGGCAGGATCCGGATTTCGACCCCAACCTGTCTGCGTTCTACTATGCCCGTGTGATCGAGATCCCGACCCCCCGCTGGACCGCCTACGAGGCCAAACGGTTCGGGATCGAGATGCCGGACTATGTTCCGATGATCACGACCGAACGGGCCTATACGTCGCCGATCTGGTACACCCCGGGATAAACAATCGTTCCGTGAAGCGAAGCCCCGCCTCGCGCAGGCGGGGCGGTCTTGTTCATTCGGCTGGGTTGGGGTTGCCGGCCACCGGCCTGCGGTTGTCCGCGTCTATCGCTCCGAAACCGTGAAGCAGCAGGATGAACACGAACAGGACCATGGTCAGAACCGCCAGAAGCGATCCGATCTGGGCAAGGGTTTCGCCCCTTTCGGTAATTGCCAGCACGATCCCGGGAACGAGCACCAGAACCGTTGCCACGGACAGCCCATAGTGGAGTTTCGCCAGACCGCTGCGCGCCGCCTCGGGGGTCAGAGCGTAGTAGAATCCGAACACTGCCAGCGCAACGAACCCGATCAGGTTCAGGTGGCCATGTGCTGGCGACAGCGTGTGATCATGGCTGGCCGACATCTGGATTCCCCACAACATGCCCAAAACGGCAAATATGGCTGCGGTGGTCAGAAAAAAGATGGGCAATCTGGTCATAACGGTCTCCTTTGAATATTCGATGAGCCGCACGGGGCGTGGAAAACTGGGTTTGCCGGAAAAGGTGTGTTCTGACGCGGGCATCCGAACCATGCTGCCCAACCCGGCCCGAACCGTCTGGCAGTGCGGCGTCGAGCACCGAAGGCCAGAAAAACATCGGCCTACTCAGCGGTTCCAGAGCTGGTGGGATCGCGCGGTGTCGAACCCCGGTTCCTGCGACAGGTCAGGCTCTGTTTGGTCAATCATGGCTCGTTTCCCCTCGGCTGAGATTGAAACGAAGGCGCCTTCAATGGGCGGAAAAATACCAGCAGCTGTGAAATATGAAAAATTGATTATGTGAATAATAGCTATTCACCTGGCGAATTTACTTTTGCTTGGGCAGAACCTGCGGTGATGCCTGGCGCGCCTTCCTTCTCGCATTGCCAAAAAATGAAAACCCCGCAGCCCATGCTGCGGGGTTTTAAGATTTCAGTCTGGTCCGGCTATCAGCCCTTCTTCAGGACCTCGCGGCCCAGCAGCTCGGCGATCTGAACCGCGTTCAGAGCCGCGCCTTTGCGCAGGTTGTCCGCGACGCACCACAGGTTCAGGCCGTTTTCCACGGTTGAGTCCTGACGGATCCGGCTGATGAAGGTGGCGAAATCGCCTACGCATTCAACCGGCGTGACATAGCCACCGGCCTCGCGCTTGTCGATCACCATCACGCCCGGAGCTTCGCGCAGGATGTCACGGGCCTCGTCCTCGTCCAGGAATTCCTCGAACTCGATGTTCACCGATTCCGAATGTCCGACAAAAACCGGCACCCGCACACAGGTCGCGGTGACCTTGATCGACGGGTCGACGATCTTCTTGGTCTCGACGACCATCTTCCACTCTTCCTTGGTCGAGCCGTCTTCCATGAAGACGTCGATATGCGGAATGACGTTGAAGGCGATCTGCTTCTGGAATTTCTTCGGGGCGACCTCGTTGATCGGGTTGTAGACGGCCTTGGTTTGATCCCACAGCTCGTCCATGCCTTCCTTGCCGGCGCCCGACACCGACTGATAGGTCGAGACCACGACGCGCTTGATCTTGGCGCGGTCATGCAGCGGCTTCAGCGCCACTACCATCTGCGCGGTCGAGCAGTTGGGGTTGGCGATGATGTTTTTGTTCTTGTAGTCGTGGATCGCCTGCGGGTTGCACTCGGGCACGATCAGCGGGATCTCGGGGTCGTAGCGATAGAGCGACGAGTTGTCGATCACCACGCAGCCGGCCGCTGCCGCTTTGGGGGCGTAATCCTTGGTCGCGGCGGACCCCACGGCGAACAGCGCCATGTCCCAGCCGGTGAAATCGAAAGTGTCCAGATCCTGGGTCTTGAGTGTCTTGTCGCCAAAGCTGACTTCGGTGCCCAGCGAACGACGGCTTGCCAGAACGGCAATTTCGTCCACGGGGAACTGGCGTTCAGCCAGGATGTTCAGCATTTCGCGGCCCACGTTACCCGTGGCGCCGACGACAACGACGCGATAGCCCATGTCTAGTCTCCTGAATTAAGGACGCGCGTTCATAGCCGCGTTGCAGAAAATAAAAAAGGGCCTTCGCGGCGGAATTGACCGAATGACGCAGTTTTGCGGCGACTCAGGCCTTCAGCAGCTGCTGATAGAGCGCAACAAGGGCCTGCGCCTCGCCGTTGATGTCGAAATTCCGTTCCACATGGGCGCGGGCGGCCCGGCCTGCGCGGGCCAGGGAATCACGGTCCGCCAGCATCTCGGCCGCGGCCGCGGCCAGCGCCGGAATGTCGCCCGGAGGCACCACCCGACCCAGCGTCGGGTCGGTCACGATCTCGGAGAATGCGCCCACATCGGTGGCCACCACCGGCACACCGCAGGCCATCGCTTCGAGGGGGGTCAGTCCGAACCCCTCCCAGCGTTGGGGGGCGATGAACAGATCCAGCGCCTGGTACCATTGGGCAATCTTGTCCACGGTGACCTCGGGCTTGAACAGGATGCGGTCGGACAGGCCGGCTTGGGCCACCTTGTCCTTCAGTTCGGTCAGGAAAGCGCTGTGTTTCTCGGTCGCGCGGCCCATGACGATGCCATGTACGTCGGGGACCTGCCCGCACAGGTCGATCATCGCATCGACGAAGGCGTCGGTGCCTTTCTGGTGGCGGATGCGGCCGTAGCAGCCCAGCAGCAGCCCGTCGGGCAGGCCCATTTGCGTCCGCAGCCCCGCCTTGTCGGCGGGTGGGGTGAAATCCTGCAGGTTGATGCCGTGCATGATCACCTGCGCGTCGCGCTCGAGGTATCCGGCCGTCTTGCGCGAGGTCGCCACCACCGCGTCCATCTTGCCGATCAGCCACTTGGTATAGCCCGTGTGCGCCCGCTGCGAGGCGCTGGTGAACAGCAGTTTCAGCCGCAGCCGCAGCAGGTCGCGCAGGATCAGGCCCAGCAGCATCTCGGTGTTGCGGCGGGCGTGCCAGACCCGCAGCGTCTTGCGCGACAGAAAGGGCAGGCGGCCCAGCGGGATGTGCGGGATGTCCGAAGGCAGGCCCGGGCCGGTGGCTGCGATGTCGATCCACTGTGCCTGCAACGGCACCAGCCGCGCGATCGTGGCGGTCACGCCGGACAGGCGGCGTTTGAGGTTTGGGGCAATAACAACGGGGTCGTTCACGGCGCGCGCTCCTGCGGGTCTCACTCCATGCTGTCACGGCTGAACAGGTAGATCACGCAGCCGATCGTCAGCGTGACGGCAAAGAAGGCGAATATCGCTGTGTAGGGTGCGGTTGGCCCCATGTCCACCGTCGCCGCATGGATGCGGCCGGTGGCGAATTGCGCCAGCCCCACGCCGCCGATCCCAAACAGGTTCAGCAGGGTCACGCCGCGCCCCACCAGATGCGCCGGGATGAAGGCGCGCCCATGCGCCATGATCACCGGGAAGGATGCCCCCAGAAACCCGATCAGCGCCATCAGTAGTACCGACAGCCAGACGGCCTCGGCGACCCACAGCCCCAGCAGCCCCAGCGCCAGCACCGCCAGCGCGTTGCCGCCGAAGATCACCCATTTTCGGGTGTTCAGCAGCCGGTCCAGCGGCCCATAGGCAAAGGTGCCCGCGATCATCGCGGCGCCCATGACCAGCGTGGCCTGCCCGATCTGGGTGGCGCTTAGCCCGAACACGTCCAGCAGATAGGGGCCGGCCCACAACCCCCGCAGCGCGGCCGAGGGTGCATAGGCCACCAGCATCAACGGCAAAATCGCCCAAAGCGCAGGTTCGCGCAGCAGGTCCAAAACCGACCCTTTCTGCTCGGACACAACCCGCGAGGGGTCTTTGACCGTGACCCAGATGCCCACTGCCACGGCGCCTGAGATCGCGGCCAGCCCCGCCAGAGTCGCGCGCCAGCCCATCAACTCGACCGCCAGCGCCGTGGGGTACGAGGCCACGAGGTTGCCGACCGACCCCACGCCCAGCATAACAGCGGCCAGGGTAGCGAACTTCGCGGGCGGGTATTCGCGGGCAAAGATGAAATACGAGGCCATCAGAACCGGCGAACATCCGACCCCGATCAACGCCATCGCCACCGCCACATGCAGGGGCGTCGCGGCCAGCGCGAACACCGCGGCCCCACCCGCGCCGCCGATCAGTAGCAGAACCGCCGCCGTCTGCCGGGGGCCAACCCGGTCCAGCGCCCAGCCCACCGGGATCTGCATCGCCGCAAAGACCAGAAACCACAGACCCGAGGCCCAGGCCAGATCTTCGGGCGTGGCGCCGATGTCTCGCGCCAGATCGGCAGTCAGAACCGCAAGGAACGCGCGGAAGAACTGGCTCAGGACATAGGCCAGACACAAGATCACCAAACCTGCCTGCATGTCGGTCTCCTTGCCGTCCGCCTTGGTGGGATGCTTGACACGTCCCGATGCCATGCACAAGCGCGTGTGATATGTTGCAGTATCGGGAAACGCCCCCGCACTACGCTATCATTGCGGCAAGCAAACGGGAGGGACAATGAAGACCGCCGATATCGGATTCTATGACCGCGTACCCATTACACGCGACTTTCTTGCCCTGTCGGATCCTGAACAATTCACCCCGGTCCCGGATGACTGGATCGTGGGCGTCGCCGATATCGTGGATTCGACCGGCGAAATCGCGCGTGGGCGCTACAAGACGGTGAACATGGTGGGCGCGGCGGTGATCTCAGGCATGATCAACGCGCTGAGCGGGCGGGTTTTTCCTTATGTTTTTGGCGGTGACGGCGCCGGATTTGCCATTCCGAAGGACGATGCGGACATGGCGCGCGACACCTTGGCCGCGCTGCGCAGCTGGGCGAAAACCGAGTTCGACATCGCCCTGCGTGCGGCCCTGGTGCCCGTGTCCGACCTGCGTGCGGAAGGGCACGACTTGCGGGTGGCGCGCTATGCGCCGTCCTCGGGGGTAGATTACGCCATGTTCACCGGTGGCGGACTGGCTTGGACCGAGGCGCAGATGAAGGCTGGCCGGTACGAGGTTCCGACCGCCGGGTCCGACGCACAGCCCGACCTGACGGGACTGTCCTGCCGCTGGTCCAACAGCCCTGCGCGGCATGGGCAGATCGTTTCACTTGTCATCCAGCCCACTGCGCAGGCGACAGAACGCGATTTTGCTGATCTGGCGCAATCAGTTCTGTCCGCATCCGAGGCTCTGGAGCGCGCGGGCCATCCCGTGCCGGCCGGCGGCCCTCCGATCAAGTGGCCACCTCCGGGGCTTGCACTGGATGCCCATGTCTCGCGCGCTGGACGCAATCTGGCCGTGCGCAAGGCCGCGCTGCTTGTGCAGAACCTGCTGATCTGGCTGCTGTTCAAATCGGGCAAGCGACTGGGCGAGTTTGAGCCGGGCCACTACAAGAACATGGTCAGCCGAAATGCGGATTTCCGCAAATTTGATGACGGGTTGAAGATGACGCTGGATTGCGACGACGAGACCCTGTCGCGCATCGCCCGGACCCTTGAGGATGCGCGCGGACGCGGCAAAATCAGATATGGCATCCATTCCCAGCAAGAGGCGATGATGACCTGCTTCGTGCCCGCCGCCACGCGCGACGATCACGTACATTTCGTCGATGGTGCATCGGGCGGCTATGCGCAGGCCGCCGCCGCAATGCAGGGGTGAGCCGCCCTCAGGAACGCCATTTCGCGGCCAGCCCGCGGGCGGCCTGAGCCAGCAGCATGACGTCGATACCGACCGCCAGGAACTGCGCGCCCATGTCCCGATACGCTTGAACCGCTTCATCATTGGTGCCCAGAATACCGGGCGCCTTGCCTGCTGCCCGGATCAGCTTCAAAGCATCGGCGATGGTGGTGCGGACCTCTGGCACCGTGCTGTCGCCTTTGCAACCCATGTCGGTGGACAGATCGGCCGGGCCGATGAACACGCCGTCCACGCCCTCGACCTGCAGGATGTCGTCCAGTGCGGCCATGCCCGCAAGGTTTTCCACCTGAACCAGCAAACAGATCTCGGGGTCGGCCGTGGCCACGTAATCGGGGATCGTGCCGTACATTGTCGCCCGTGTTGCGGCGGCCCCAACACCCCGCACACCTCTGGGCGGGTACTGGCAGGCCCGAACCAGTTCGCGTGCCTGATCCGCGCTTTCGACCATCGGTACCAGAATGGTCTGGGCGCCGGCGTCCAGCACGGTCTTGATCATCCAGGTCTCGCCGACCGGCAGCCGCACCACCGCGTGCGAAGGGCTGTTGGCCAGCGCAATCAGCTGATCGCGGATCGAACGGATGTCATTCGGCGCATGTTCGCCATCGATCACCAGCCAGTCAAAGCCGGCGGTTCCCATGATTTCCGCGGTGATGGCTTCGGCAAAGCTCATCCAGCAGCCGATCTGCATTTCGCCCTTTGTCAGAGCCTGTTTGAAGCGGTTTTTGGGGGCGGGCATCAGCGATCCTCCTGCGGGGGTGTGGGCAAGGTGCGGGCGATTTGGGTGATCACGTCAAAGGCCATCCGGACGTCCTCCTCGCTGGTTTCGAACTGGCCGGCCTGAAAGCGGATGACGATGTTGCCATCGACTCGGGTCTGGGTCAGATAGATGCGCCCGTCATCGTTGATGGCGTTGACCAGCCGCAGGTTCAGGTCGTCCAGATCCGCGGCGCCGGGTGGCTCATATCGGAAGGTCCACAGAGACCACATGGGCGGGGTGACGATTCGGAAATCCGGCTCGACCGCCAGCCGGTCATGCAGGTCGCGCGACCAGTTGACGTGGTTGCGCAGCCGCGCGCGCAAGCCTTCCAGCCCGTAGGCGCGGATCACGAACCACAGTTTCAGCGCCCGGAACCGGCGGCCCAGAGGCACGGACCATTCCGAATAATTGATGATCCCGTCCTGACCATGGGTTTTCAGATATTCGGGGCTGATCGCCAGCGTCTGCACCAGATCGTCGGGGTTTTTCAGGAAATGCGCGCAGCAGTCGAACTGAACCCCCAACCATTTATGCGGGTTGAAAACGATGCTGTCGGCCTGGTCGATCCCCGGCCAATAGTGGCGGTATTCGAGGCAGATCATCGCCGACCCGGCCCAGGCTGCATCCACATGCGTGTGCAGCCCATATTTCTTCGCGACTTTCAGGCACGCATCCACCGGATCGGTCGCGCCGGTTCCGGTGCCGCCGACGCACAGGATCACCCCCGCGGGGTGAAGGCCGGCGTCCAGATCGGCCCGGATCGCGGCCTCGAGCGCTGCCGGGTCAATGCCGCGCCAGTCACCCTTGAACGGGACGCGCACCAGGTTGTCCTGCCCGATCCCGGCCACCCAGATGGCGCGGTCAACCGATGTGTGTACCTCGGACGAGCAATAGACGCGCAAGGGTGTCTGCCCAAACAGGCCCTGACGGTTGCCCTGCCAGTTCAGCGCCTTTTCCCGCATGGTCAGAACGGCGGCCAGCGTGGCCGACGAGGCTGAATCCTGGATCACACCGGCAAAGCCTTCGGGCAGGTCCAGCGCCTGCCGCAGCCAGTCCATCATCCGGGTTTCCATCTCGGTCGCCGCGGGCGAGGTCTGCCACAGCATGCATTGCGGCGCGATCGCGCTGGCCAGAAACTCGGCCAGTACCGAGGGCGCCGAGGCGTTCGAGTTGAAATAGGCGAAGAAGCGCGGATGCTGCCAGTGGGTGATGCCCGGCATCACGATCCGTTCGAAGTCTTGAAAAATCCCTTCTATCGGTTCGCCTTGCTCCGGCGCCGTCGCGGGAAGCGCGTTCAGCACCTCGCCGGGCTCGGTCCGGGCGCGCACCGGGTGCTGGCCGACGGTTTGGTGATAATGCTGCGTCCACTCGGAAATGCGTTTGCCCCATTCCGAGAATTCATCCCATCTCATCTGCCTTGCCTTCCGCCTTCGCATCTTTCGCGCGCAAGTGATGGCGATGCAGGCGGGCAGGTCAATCAAATTCCGGACGACGATGGCGCTGTGAGGTGGGACCGTGGCGGCCGTTCGATCCAAACTCAGGCTCTAATAAAGAAAATCGCACCGGCTGTGCGGATCGGAGAACCCCGCCGGAGAAACTAGGGGTCGACTCCGGCGGGGTGGCCAGACGGTGTCTGAAGTTATTTGCCTGGCCCGGGGCCGAAGAATCCCTGTGTTGAAGGGCTCCGGCCCTGAATCGGAGAATGTGAGGTGCCCAAATTGCACCCCGACAGCGCAGCCCAAGCACCCAGGGGGATGAGGCCAGAGCGGCGGTTCTCCGAAACCGTAATTTTTCCTTGGTATTCGTGACGGTGGCACGCTGATGAACAAAGCTTGATTGGCTGGGCGCGCCGACCGCCTGAAAGAAAATCTAGCGCACCTGACCGCGAAACCAAGTCGCAATAAGGTGACGCGGCCAGTGGGCCTGTTGCGCTGCCTTCGAATATCTGCCCGATATTTCCGTTCATGATGCGCGGCCTGTGCGGTTTATTAAACAGGGCGGTCCCAAGTTTCCCTAGAATAAAGACGGATAGTCTGCGCGGATGAAACTGGTTTGCGCCCAGGTCCGCGGCCTTGGCAACTTCGCGCCGAAACGTACAGGCGGGCCGGCAATAATCGGCGTGTTTGCCGGGTTGAACAGCGGAGTGTCTCCTTTAGTCTGCGCGGCAATATGAAGGAAAGGATGCAATATGGCCAAATCTCTGTTTTCCCTGCCGGATGTGGTGCAGATACCAGTAGTTGGAGAGGCCAACACCTATCCGGTGGGGCGCATCTTCTGCGTGGGACGGAACTATGCCGCCCATGCGGCCGAGATGGGAAACGAGGTTGACCGCGAGGCGCCGTTCTATTTCACCAAGTCCCCGCAGAATGCCATTCTGACCGGGCAAACCGTGCCTTACCCGCCGGGCACCGAGAATTATCATCACGAAATGGAACTGGCTCTGGCCATTGGTCGCCCGGTGTTTCAGGCGACGTCGCAGCAGGCTTGGGATGCCGTGTTCGGATATTGCTGCGCGCTGGACATGACCCGGCGCGACCTGCAGATCCGCGAGCGCAACAAGCAGCGCCCCTGGGATCTGGGCAAGGATGTGGAAAATGGCGCGGTGTTCGCGCCGCTGACCCGCGCCGCCGATTGGGCGCCGACCGATGACATCCGCATCCATCTGAGCGTGAACGGTGAGGTCCGGCAGGACGCCACCCTGTCCGAACTGATCTGGAAGATCGACGAGATCGTCATGCACCTGTCCCGGTTCTATCACCTGCGGCCCGGCGATCTGATCCTGACCGGAACGCCTGCCGGTGTCGGCCCGGTCGTCGCCGGAGACGTGCTGACCGGCGGTATCGACGGGTTGGACCCCATCCGCCTGGCTCTCGGGCCGGCGGAATAGTCCCTATGAAAGGGCTTTCAGCCGATCAAACAGGCGCGCGCAGCCAGTCTGCGGCAAAGGCGACCTGTTCCAGCCCGGCAAAACGGCGCACCCGGTCCAGCTCGGCTTCGAGCCGCCGGGTGCGGGCGTCCGACCACCGGACCCCACGCTCGGGCCAAAGGGCGCGGACCCGCAAGGTGCCTTCGTCGCGATGGGCCTTCATGTCGATCCGCCCGATCAGGAGGTCTTTCTCGAGAAGCGGAAAGACGTAATAGCCATAGGTGCGCTTGGCCTCGGGCACGAAGACCTCGATCCGATAGTGGAAGCCGAACAGGCGCTGGGCGCGGTTTCGGTCGCGCAGCATGGGGTCGAACGGGCTGAGCACACGGATACGCCCCGGCGCGGGGGCAGGGTCGGCAGCCTGGTCCGCCAAGCCGGGTCGCGCAAACACGCGGCGCATTCGACCATCAGCGCATTCCACTTCGATTTCCTGCAAATCCCCCCGTGTCAGAGCCTGTTTGCACCACTCTTTCGCCTCGGCAGCGGTGACCGTGTCCCAAAACGCGGCCAGTTCGCCCGAGGTGGCAAAGCCCAACCGATCGAGCGCCGCGTGGCACAGCCAGTCCACCGTCGCCTGATGGTCGCACTCCATCATGCCGGGGCAGAGATGGGTGTCGATCACACGCTCGGTCAGGTCGTATTGTTTTTGAAACCCTCGGCGCCCCACCACCGTCAGCGCGCCCGAGCGCCACAGGTATTCCAACGCCGTTTTCGAGGGGTGCCAATCCCACCAGCCGCCCGAGCCCTTTTTCTCATCCTGTCCCAGATCGGCCGAGCACACCGGGCCATGGTCGCGAATGTGTCGCAGAACGGGCTCGAACTGCTGTTCGAACCCGTCGCGCCGCCAGTTGCGCCAGCGGGTCCGCAGCATCTCGGCGTCGCGCTGGAAGCGCAGGTGCCAATGCGGGTAGAACGCCATCGGGATCACGGCGGCGTCGTGGGTCCAGTGTTCGAACAGGCCGCGGTCGCGCTCGTACAGGCGCTTGAGGTCGTTCGGCCGATAAGACGGGCGGCGCGAGAACAGGATCATGTCATGGGCGCGCGCCACGGTGTTGATGCTGTCGAGCTGCACGAAACCCAGCCGGTGGATCAGATGCAGCAGATCGGGCCCTTTGGCCGGACCTGCGGGCTGTTCCGCCAGCGCGTGACGGTCCATGAACAACGCACGGGCGGTTCGATTGTCGAGTTGTCGCAGCTTGCCCCGTTCAGCGCCGCTTGAGCGTGTCGCCATAGCTGATCTTGGGGGTCAAGGTTATGCGTGTTTCGATCTCGGTATTCGGGTCGGCCAGTTGGGCGGCGATGATTTCCGCCGCTTTGCGACCGATTTCAAGCCGGCAGGCGTCCATGGTGGCCAGCTTGCGCGGCAGACCCTGCAGCAGTTCGACGTTGTTGAATCCCGCAAGGCCGATCTGTCCGGGCACGTCGATACCCTGCTCAAGCAGGTACAGCAGCCCGCCCGCGCCGATCATGTCGTTGGAATAATACAGGAAATCCAACTCTGGGGAGCGTTCTAGCATGGCTTTGGTCATCTCGCGCCCCTTGGCCAGGGCCGAACCGCCGGAATAGAACTCTCGGTCCTCGATCTCGATCCCGTGCTTGCCTAAAACTTCGGTGAAGCCCTCGAACCGTTTGCGCGCGCGGTGGTCCAGCGGCATCTTGGTGCCCATGAAGCCGATATGCTGATACCCGGCCTTCAGGATTGCTTGCGCCATCTCGCGCCCGGCCCGGCGGTGCGAAATGCCCACCATCGCGTCCACAGGCTTGCCGTCCGTATCCATTATCTCGACCACCGGAATGCCCGCCGAATCCAGCATGGCCCGCGCGGCCTCGGTGTGTTCCAGCCCGGCGATGATCACGCCGGAAGGCCGCCACGACAGCATCTCGTACAGGACCTTTTCCTCTTTTTCCGGCAGATAGTCGGTGACGCCGACCACGGGCTGCAGCTCGGTATCCTCAAGCACCTGGTTGATGCCGGTCAGCACCTCTGGGAAGACCATGTTCGACAGCGACGGGATGATCACCGCCACCAGGTTCACCCGGCTCGAGGCCAGTGCGCCAGCGATCTTGTTGGGCACGTATCCCAGCTCTTTCGCGGCGGCCAGAACCCGGGTGCGGGTCGCGTCCGACACATCGCCCCGATTGCGCAGGACCCGGCTGACCGTCATTTCCGACACACCGGACGCTTCGGAGACATCACGGAGAGTAAGCGGGCGTTTCGTTTCTGTTGTCACCGGGGATACCTGCATTGTTGTTTCCCCGATGCTAGCGCGAACAGGGCAATCTGTTCAACTGTTGTGCAAAGGTCATGACAAGCCGAAAAAACCCGGCTACAGAAGGCGCCGCGCGGCCCCGTGGCTCAACTGGATAGAGCAGCCCCCTCCTAAGGGGCAGGTTGCAGGTTCGAATCCTGCCGGGGTCGCCAGCAACTCAGCGCGAGTCGGGTTTCGGGTTCGGTTTCACCGCTCAACCGCGATGGCGCGCTTACTTCGTACATGCAGTCCTGGCGATCCTGTTTGCTGTGCATACACTTCTTTTGGTGCAGTCGCCCTGAGAGTTTCTGCCTCTCTCAAATCTGCATTCTGGTGCGGTTTTGGACCAGCCTCGGCTCGTCGTGCATTTGGTATTCCCAGTGCATTGCGCTCCACCGCAGGTTTTCGGCTGCCATTTTCGGTAGGAATCGTATGAGCGCCACCCCTCTGGGCATGCTCCGCCCGCGAACGCGCAAGCGGTCTTTCCCTTGATCGTGACGGTTTTTCCTCCCGCACCATTGCACTCTGCTGCCGTTGGGGCCGCACTTCCGGGAAGTGGCGATACCAACACCAAACACAGACCAACCAAAGATAGTATCTCAAGAACACGCATAGCGTTCTCCTTGCTGCGCGACAGGCAAGTCCAAGCTTACGTGACCGACAGACAATCCCAAAGGGTCAATCCCACGGTACCTTCGAGACGATGTATCGCGGGGATCATCTGGTCTTTGAAGCACCGCAGCAATGGCCCGCGGACAGTCAGTATTCCGCGTTTGACAGCTTGTTAAGGCAATCCCTGATCGGTGCGCCTTTGGGCAGGGCACAGTACCCGTCCGACCGCATGTCGGCCGACGGGGAAACACCTCCTCCGATCAAGATCACCAGGAACTCCTCAACCGGGGGCAACAGCGTATCGGCGTTCTCAATCGTCTCTTCGGTCGAGACTGTCCGGAATGCCTCAAACAGTGGAAGGGTGATTTCGCCTTCTACGCCGTCAGGATGTTCGTCCAGAAACTGGCGCGCGCCCCAGTCAGGGTCTGTGAAGAATCTGTGATAGTAGGTGCGGTCCAACCGATCTTTCTGGATTTCCAGACTTTCCGGGACAACGCCTCCGTTGCGGACGCCTTGATAGATTTCCATGATCTTGCCGTGGACCTCGGGCCATGCGCTGGCTTCGACGGTCGCGCTCAGCGCGATCACGGCCTTGTTCTTGCCCACGACCACAAAGTCCGAACGTGGATCGTAAGATGCACGCATGGACTGGCGGATGACCCGAAACATCTCCGAGCCCTGATTGGCGCCGATGTAGTCAACAAGAAGGTTCGAGCCAACTTGGTCCTGTGCGTTCGAAAACGCCTTTGCATTGGCAAGCAGGATCAACATTTCGGATGCGTCGGGATCGGCGAGATGCACGATACCTTTGGGCAGGGCAAAGGACGCCCCGTTCGCGCCCGTCCACCCTTCGGCCCATTTGCTCAGGGCGCGCCCCAGCCGGAACCGCGCGCCCGGCAGCGAATTGATCAATCGGACGGTGCGGCGCGTTACCTCTTCTTCCTCTGATCTGAGGATGACCTGAGCAGGTCGTCCGAACTGAAAGTCGGTTTCAAGGGTTTCTTCGTCCGTGGCGGCAGGGTCGAATTCCAGATAATTGGTAATCTCGTTCAACACATCCGACGGCTGTCTGGTTCTGGTCGAGATAACTGGGCGAGACGTCTCAAGCTCTCGTGCGTACCAGTCTGGTGTGTATCGGGGTTCGAGCAATACGTTCTCGAGGTGCACCAGGACTTCCGGGAAGACGTCGCTTGGCGCCGAGACGGTGAGCGTCAGGTTCTTGCCGCTTCTGCCGATTTTCTGTTCGACACCTTTCAGCTTCAGGAACGAACTGACTTCGTAGGATGAGCGGGTCGAGGTCCCGCCTGTCACCACGCTCGCAATGGCGGCGGACATGGCGGCAGTGCGGTCCAGCGTCGGGTGGTCAATCGTCCACACCAGGGTCAGTGCGGACGTGCCGTTCTCAAGCGGAGAGAGCTCGACCAGTTTCGTTTCGCCTGCAGTCGCAATCAGTTCCGCCTGTGCCCGCTCACCCGGCAGCAAGGTAAGCGCCGCAAAGAGAACTGCGAGAAGCCGGCCCTTGAAAACGCGCATGTCAGTCGGCTTTCTCTGCAAGAACGAAAGATGTCGCCGAGGGCTGCAAGATTTTTTCCGCAAAATCGATAACTTCCTGATCTGTGGTGTTGCTCAGCGTTTCGGCAAAGACCGACGGGCTGATGGGCGGGAATCCGTCGGCGGCGACGTTCTGCAGAAACCACAGAAAGGCCGAAGGACGGCGGGCCATGTTCTGGGACCAGACCACCTCCTTTTGACGGAGCTGATGAATTTCGTATTTGCTGATCGGCTCGTCCAGCAAGCCAGCCAAGGTTTCGGTCAGCAGATCCTTGGCTTCATCCACGCTGAAGCCGGGCATGAGTTGCAGGTCGATCACCAGTTCAACATCGGCATTCTTCGCAAAATACCAGTTGACGCCATGGTTGAGTATCCGCGTGTCCTCGTGGCGTAGAACCTTGGCGATCCGTTCGTTCAGGATCCCGCTTGCGATGAAGAACGCGCCTTGCATGTCGATGCTCGTGGAGCGGTCTTCGAATTCCACGAATTTTGCGAACAGCACGGTGTCGCGTTGCAACCGATCCGACTGCAGGCGCACGACGGACTGTTTCTCGGGATCCGGCTTTTGATCCAACCACGGTTTTTTCGGAGCGTCAGATGGTTCGGTATCGCCAAACACCCGCGCCACCAGTTCTTCGGCCCGGGCTGGTTCAATGTTTCCGGAGACAATCAACGTCACGTTGGACGGCACATAGTGTTCCTTGTGAAACTGATAGGCCTTCTCGAGGCTCAGCTTGGGCAGATCCTCGACGGTGTTGTCTGCCCGGCCGCGCAAGGTGCCGTAGAGGTTTTGAAGTGCCATTCGGCTGAGCCAGCGAAACGGATATTGCCGTTCACGCAGCAAGGTTTCCCGCTGGACGATAGCGACTTCGCTCTCCGCAAATTTCCTGGATACGGATGGCGTGTCCAGAACGGCCCGGGAAAGCCGCAACAACATCTCCGCCTCGGATGGCAGCCCGGAATTCGTGTAAACGGTCGCGACATTGTGCGTGGTGGCGTAGATGTCGCGTTCACGCGGTTTTCTGAGAATGGTGGCGTCGGCCGAGAACGCGGCGAGATGCTCGGTCAGATGGGCTGTGCCGGACGGGTCCGGGTCGTCATACGACCCCGAAAGAACGATCAACTGAACATCCACGCGGTCGAAGGTGTCCACTGGAACCACATATGCCGCGTGCAGCCCGCCCTTCTGGGCAAGCGGAATGATGCTCTGAGCCTGAGCGGATCCGGAAAAAACCAAAAAGACGATCGACAAGAAAAATACGGCGGCGCGCATCAAAATCCTTTGAACTATTAGATTTTCGCAGAAACGCCGGTCAACCGACGCTCAACCATAGGGGTAACGGTTGTGTCAATGCTTGCGGGGTGCGGGGTGTTTTTCAAGTCGTAAAAGGCATTGCAAACCGGGGTGTGCTTCTGGGGCTGCGGGCGGGGCTTGCTGGGGCGAACATCTGGATCATGTCAGACCAAGGTCTGTGGTGCGGTTTTCGATTGTGGGTCATAGTCAGGACCACGATGAGGACGAAAGTTGCTGAGCTGACGATTGGGAATTGGTCGTTGTCGCGAGTTTTTCTTGCGGCAAGCATCCTTGTGATGGGATCTGCAACCGCGATCGTCGGTGTATGGGTTTCAAATCGAATCCAGAATGCGGTCGTGCAGAACTCGGCCAATTCGGCGGCGCTGTATATGGAAAGCATCGTCTCACCTCTCAGCCAGGAACTGGCGTTGGGTGACCGCCTGTCCGAGCAGGCGAGGCGGGCGCTGGACGAGATATTCATGACCCAGCCGATGCGCGATCGTATCGTATCATACAAGTTCTGGAAGCAGGGTGGTGTGGTCGTACACGCCTCGGACACAAACATCATCGGTAACCGCTTCGAGCCGACGGGCGACCTTCAGCGTGCCTGGATCGGCGAAATCTCGGGCTCGTTCGAGGAACTGGATCACGATGAAAGCGCTGCCGAAGCGGCCTTGGGGATACCGCTGCTCGAGGTCTACAGCCCCATTCGTGAACTGTGGTCCGGTGAAATCATTGCCGTGGCCGAGTTCTATGAAAGGGCCGATCAATTGGAGATGGATCTGGCAAAAGCCAGGCGCACAAGCTGGATGGTGGTCGGTTCCGCCTTTCTGGCAAGCACGGTTGTTCTGTTTTGCATCGTTGCGATCGGGGACAACACCATCCGGCGGCAGGCGCGGCTATTGAAGAAACGGCTGGCGGAAAGCGAAAGGATGGCGGCGCAGAATGCGATGCTGCGGTCGCGGGTGGTCGAGGCCTCGGGTCGGTATGCCGCGCAGACGGACCGTTTTCTGAAGAAACTCGGCGCCGAACTTCATGACGGCCCGGCGCAGTACCTTTCACTTGCCGCCCTTCGGTTGGAGGCCGCGTTTTCGGACAGATCCCCAAAACCCAAGGAGGCCGAGGAAATCCAGCAGTCGCTGCAGAAGTCCTTGACCGAAATCCGCGCGCTGTCCCGGGGGCTGTCTGCGCCCGATATCGACAACCTGACCTTGATTGATGTCGTGAAAAGAGCGGTCGAGGACCACGCGGAGCACAGCCCGTTGCGGCCTGAAATCTCGTTTCATGGCGGTGACATGCCGAATTTGTCGGTGTCTGACAAACTGTGCGTTTTTCGTTTTCTTCAGGAGACACTGTCGAATACTGCGCGATATGCTCCGCAGTCCCGCTGCAGCGTCACCTGCCATGTTCGCGAAGATTGCATTGTCATTCAGGTCAAGGACGATGGACCCGGCTTTGATCCTTTGGACGGTACTGTTCTGCGCGATGATGGCGGCCAGGGGCTGCTGGGGCTGCGCGATCGGGTCGAGAGTATCGGCGGCAGGTTTCAGGTCTCGTCCAGTCCCGGCCAGGGCACCACCGTCGAAATGACCCTGTTTCCCAACAAAACGAGCTCACCATGACCAAGACACTTGTCATAGCAGATGATCATCCGATTTTCCGGGATGGGCTGCGGCGGACCTTGGATGAGGCAGAAGGGTTCGAAGTTCTCGCGGCCGGATCCAGCGCCGACGAAGCGGTTGCGCTTGTCGCACAGCACCAGCCCGACATCGCAATTCTCGATCTCTCGATGCCCGGCGGTGGGATCAACGCGACACGCAGGATCGCAGCAATGGAAAAACCGCCCTGCATCGCGATTCTGACGGTTTCGGAGAACAGCAGCGATGTTGCCGATGCACTCGAGGCCGGAGCGATTGGATACATTGTCAAAGGCGTAACCGCGAGCGAACTGACCGCCTCCCTGCGCAGCATCGCCGCGGGGGAGGGGTTCGTTTCGCCGGGGCTGGCTTCGCGGGTACTGCTTCAGATCAACAACGACGCAAGCCCTGCGAACAGCAGCGATGTCCTGGATGATCTCACGCATCGCGAAGAGGAGATACTCAGGCGCGTGGCCAAGGGTTTGAGCAATCGCGAGATCGCCGTGGAACTGGATCTTCAGGAAAAGACCGTGAAACACTATATGACGGCGATCCTGTCCAAGCTGCACGCGCGGAACCGGGTCGAGGCCGCGCTTATCGCGCACGACGCGTGGGGCAAGAAAAACAAGCCCGCATAGCCTGTGAACGCCGAAACGGCCTCTCCGACCGAGAGACCGTCCGGGAAATTCGCGCTGTTCGTCAGTTCGCGACCGATTGCAGCCTCCGGATGTCTGCGGCCGTGGCTGTTCTTTCCACAACGGTCCGGTTGAAGGGGTCTTTCAGCTCGTAGCGCCCGAACTCGATCTCTTCTTTCCAGCCGTTGGCGTAGTTGACTTCGATGTTGTTGCCTTGACGTTCGATCTTTGTGGGGCGGCTTCCGGCCGTACCACCTTGCCCGGATGCGCTTACATTCTTGATCGAAATGCCGTTCGCCAGGGAACGAAGCCTTGAGATATCGGCACCTGTGGCTGGCCGTTCCTCAACGGTCCGATTCTGAGCATTCTTTCTCTCGTATCTGCCGTTTTCGATTTCTTCCTTTGTTCCGTCCGCATAGCGAACTTCGATCCCGTTCGCAGTTGTCTCGACCTTGGTTATGCCGGCCGACCCGGTCGCGGCGCTTCCGGATTGCGACGATCCCTTTTTGCTGCCGCTGCGACTTGATCGATCGTCGTCATCGTCGTCGTCATCATCCCGATCATCATCGTCGTCGTCATCCCGGTCGTCGTCATCATCGTCCCGATCGTCATCGTCATCATCGTCGTCCCGACCGCTGCCACTCTTGCCTTTGCCGCTTTTCGCAAACGCGTAAGCGGGCTCAAGCTGTAAGCCGCCCTCGGTGCTGAACTTGGGAGTGTATGGCGCCGCCGAAATCAACGTCGCCAGTGCCACAGTGCTGAGAAGTTGTCCCAGTTTCCGGTTCGCAATCATTTCAGCCTCCTTTGCTGTTCGACAAATGTCTGGTTGTCGAAGGGAGGCTAAAGCGGGTTGGATCCGTCCACATCGGGCTTAGGTCTGACGAATTTCCAACCAAACGTCCGAAGGGGGAAGCAAAAGGCACAAGGTGCCAAGATCACGTCGACTGGCGAACCGCCAAGGCTCGTAGGTTGCCGGGGGATGTGGGCGTCGGCTCAGTCTGTTGTGGCGTCGTTGGCCGGTACCGGAACAACCTTGAGATATGCGGCAATCGCCAACCGGTCCTCATCGGACAGACGGGAAGTGTTCTCGATGACCTCGGCCATCTCTCCGCCGGCGCTGTCATAGTCCGGAGTGAAACCGGACTTCAGATATTCGGCGATGTCGGCTTCGGACCAATCCAGGTGGTTGGTGGTCAGGCCGGGGATGCGCCCTTTTCCGCTGGGATTTGGCGCACCCGTCAGCCATTGATCCCGGCTCAAGCCGCCAAGGCCATCTCTGGGCGTGTGGCACTCGGCGCAATGGCCCAAGGCTTCGACCAGGTAGCGTCCGCGCTGCTGCTGCACATCAAGATCACCGTCCACCACCCACCCTGGTTCAAGGTAGAGAAGCTTCCAGCCGCCCAAACTTCGCCGGATGTTGAAGGGGAAACCGACCTCATGCGCGATACTTTCCTGCGAGGCGGCCGGCAGGGTGCCGAGGAATGCGTGCAGCGACACGACATCCTCCGGCGTCATGTTCGTATAGGTCGTGTAAGGGAAGGCCGGGTAATAGTGCTGCCCGGCCGGCCCGGTTCCGTAGATCAGGGCATCCGCCAGTTCCAGCGCCGACCATGACCCAATCCCGGCTTCTGGGTCGCTGGATATGTTCGGAGCTATGAACGTACCGAAATCTGTCTCGAACCGGCGTCCGCCCGCCAGCACCAGCTTTTCCTCACCCTCGGAGTTCGGCGCTGAATGGCACGAGGCGCATCCGGCCGCAAAGAACACGGTCTCGCCCCTGACAAGATCAGGGGCAATACCGTCCAACTCGGCCGGATCGACGTGTTGCGGTCGGGTCAGAACCAGACCGGTCAGCCCGGCCACGACCGCGACGCCCGCGGCAATCGACAGAAGCCGCCGCACCGTCAGGGCCTTGTCAGTTCTTTGGGGCTCTGTAAGCCTTGTGACATGCCGAACAGGCTCCACCCAATGGTCCCATTGCTGCTTTCAGCGCTTCGACATCTTGCCCGGCGGCGGCCTGCATCGCAACCGCGGCTTCAGCCATTGCCTGGCCCTTGGCGCTGACATCCGGGAAGTTCTCCCAGATCGCAGGAAGCGCCCGGGAAGATGGGTCGGAGACATTGTCGGACCCGGCTGGCCACATGGCCGACTGATCGATCTGCGTCACGGCAACTAGGTTGTTGGCCGCGCGCGTCGCGGCCTCGGCGTTGTATTCCACCTCGCCCTTGGCCATGCCGCCAAGCGTGCCCAGATTGAACGCATACAGCTGCATGACGGCCTTCCGCGCCTTGACGGCCGGGTTTTCGCTTTCCTGGGCTACGGCCGTGCCAATTACGGCCACAGAAATCAAACTCGCCGCAAGGATTGAGAATTTCTTGATCATGGTATCTCTCCCACATGAATGTGCCGAATGGTAACTTGATCGAAATTTCTTGTAATTGTTTATTTCTCTGCGTTTCTTGTTAACTTATGAACAATAAAAACTGGGATGACATCCGATACGCACTCGCCGTAAGCCGGCACGGCTCGTTGAATGCAGCGGCCACAGCGCTGGGCGTGACCCATGCAACGGTGCTGCGCAGGGTGGCCGCGTTTGAACGACGCCATGGGTGCGTGATCTTTCAAAAGAACCCGACGGGCTACAGCACGCTGCCCGAGGCCCGGGCCATTCTTTCTGCCATGGAAAATGTCGAGGATGCGGTGCTTTCGGTTGAACGGGCAATCGTGGGCGCGGACCGTTCGCCGACCGGGCGGGTGCGGATTGCCTCGACCGACAGCCTTTGCCAGCTTGTTTTGCCCGGGATACTGAACCGCATTTCTGCGCTTTATCCGGGTCTGGAGCTGAGTCTGCTGAGCGGGAACAATCACCATGACCTGTCGCGGCTGACCGCGGACATTGCCGTGCGTCCATCAATCCGCCTGGGCGAAGACTTGGTGGGCGAGCGCGCTGGCGCGTTGGCCTTCGGGGTCTACGACGATGGGTCCTCCTACCGAAAATGGATGCGTTTGGATGGGGCGCTGAGCGGTTCGGTCCCGGCCAGATGGATGGCCGAACATGTGCGGGATGAAGACACCACCATCGGCGCGGACAGTTTCCTTGTGCTCCAGCAGATGGCTGCGACAGGCGTCGGCAAGGCGTTTCTGCCGACGTTCATCGGTGATGCGGACCCGCGGTTGCGGCGGGCGCCGGACATGGATCCGGAAATCGAGGTTCCTCTGTGGGTAGCCACGCTTGAAGAGATTGCGCGGACGCCGCGGTTTGCCGTCGTGCAGCGGGCTTTGGTGGAATACCTGCCCGAAGCACTGGGCCGGTAAGATCAAACCGAAACGGCCGCCTTGAGCTGCTGCTGACCAAGTTCGGATTTTGATCCTTTCAGGAATGGCGACCCGCGTTCCAGCACCAGAAAACTGTCGCCTAGGGAATACGCGAAATCAAAATACTGCTCGACCAGGACAATCGCCATCTCACCTTGATCGCGCAGCAGGCGGATGACTTCGCCGATCTGCTTGATGATGTTGGGCTGGATGCCCTCGGTTGGTTCATCCAGCAAAAGCAGCTTGGGTTTCGTGATCAACGCCCGCGCAATCGCAAGCTGCTGCTGCTGACCTCCTGACAGATCACCGCCGCGTCGTGAGAGGAACTCTTTGAGAATAGGGAACAGCTCGAAGATGTAGTCAGGTATCCTGTGTTCGCTGCGGGGCAGGCAGGCAAAACCGGTTTCCAGGTTCTCGCGGACCGTCAGAAACGGAAAGATTTCTCGTCCTTGCGGAACATAAGCCACACCTTTTCGAGCCAGCTCATAGGATGTGGCCTTGCTGATCTCCTCGCCGCCAAGCCGGTATTCACCGCCGCTGCGGGGGTGCGTTCCGGAGATGGCTTTCAACAGGCTGGTCTTGCCGACGCCGTTGGTGCCCATCACGCAGGTGACCTGACCCTGACGCGCGGTGATGTCGATCCCGCTCAGGATCTGGCTGCCGCCGTAGTGCAGGGACAGGTCCGAGATTTCCAGAAGCTCAGCGGCCAAGATACACCTCAATCACTTTGTCATTATTGGTGACGTGGTCCAGCGACCCTTCGGCCAGAACTGACCCTTCGTGCAGCACCGTGACCTTGCAGTTCAGGCGGCGGACGAACTCCATGTCATGTTCAACCACCACCACGGCGCGGGTTTTGGCGGCCGCGACAAGAATGTCGGTTGTGTGCTCACGCTCGGCGGGGGTCATTCCGGCGGCCGGCTCATCAACCAGCAGCAACTGCGGATCCTGCGCCAGCAGCATGCCGATCTCAAGCCACTGCTTCTGCCCGTGGCTCAACTCACCCGCCTTGCGGTTCAAGGCATTCTGCAGTCCGATTTCCTCGGCCAGGTCGGCGACCTTCTGATGATCCGACTGTCCGGCCCGAAACCGCAGGACCGCCAGCGGGCCGCGTTTGTTCCTGAGGGCCAGCATCAGGTTCTCGCGAACGCTCTGGTCCTCGAAGACGGTGGGGCGCTGGAACTTTCGGCCGATGCCGGCCTGGGCAATCTGGCTTTCGCTCATCGACAGGAGCGACACGGATTTGTCGCCCCACAGAACATGGCCGTCATCCGGTTTGGTCTTGCCGGTAATGATGTCCATGAACGTCGTCTTGCCCGCCCCGTTCGGGCCGATGACCGCGCGCATTTCGGCTGGGCCAATCTGAAATGTCAGGTTGTTGATGGCTTTGAATCCGTCGAAGGTTACGGACACGCCGGAGACTTCAAGCAACGTACTCATTCGTCGGCCTCCTTTTCGCGCAACGACCCAAGATCCGGGCCCAGATCGGCGCCGTGGCGATCCGGGGCGCGCCGCTCGGCAAACTTGTCGATCAGGCCGCCGATGCCCCGAGGCGCAAACAGCGTGACCGCGACAAATGACAGCCCAAGCAGGATGGTCCACCAGTCGACCCATTGGATCGTGTAGAACCCCAGCGAGATGTCGGGGGCCTGACCACCCGTGAACCAGGTGGACAGCAGAGAAACGAATGCCGCGCCGATCACTGCTCCGTACAGACGGCCCCGTCCGCCGATCGCGACCCAGACGGCCAGGTAGATTGATGCAATGGGCGCGATCTCGGCTGGATTGATGATGCCGGCTTGCGGGTAGTACAGGGCACCCGCGATGCCGCAGATCACGGCAGTGAAAGTGAAGATGAACAGCTTGTAGGCTTCGACCGAATACCCAAGGAACCGAACCCGGCTTTCGTCGTCCCGGATGGCGCGAATGACCGATCCGAACTTGCCGGACACCATCCAGGCACAGACCAGATAGCCCAGCCCCAGCGCGAGGGCCGACGCCCAGAAGAACAGGATCGAAACCGTCGATTGCGGCACCGAATCCAGACCCGGCAGATTCTGCAGACCCGACAGGCCGTTGTTCCCGCGCAGCCCGCTGTCGTTCTGAAACAGGTACAGAGACAGCGCCAGCGTCATCGCCTGTGTCAGGATCGACAGGTAGACCCCGGTCACGCGGCTGCGGAAGGCCAGCCACCCGAACACAAGGGCCAGCAAGCCGGGCACCAGTACGACCGCAGCCAGTTGCAAGGGCAGCGAATGCGCAACAGCCCAGATCGGTGGGAACTCGGATGCGCCGACGACTCCGAAGATCTGGGTGGCGATGCCGTCGGAGACTTCCTGGGCCGTTGGTGGCAGGGCCGAGGACGCGAGGCTTTCGATCACGATGATCTCGGTCCGCGCATACATCAGCCACATGCCGATGGCGTATCCGCCGATTCCGAAGAAGGCCATATGCCCCAGGGACAGGATGCCCGTGTAGCCCCACACCAGGTCCATCGCCAGGGCCGCAAGGCACAGGCAGAGGGTCTTGCCCAATGTCTTGACGAAGCTGGTGGATATCAGGCCGATCCCGAACCCTTCGCCCAGCACTGTTATGGTCGCCGTGAACAGGGCCAGAATGATCAAGAAGATCGCAACCGAGGGATAGCGCAGCACAAATGGCTTTCGCATCGGGCTGGCTGTAGATGTCATGTCAACCATATCACGCTTCCGCCGCCCGACCCTTGAGCGCGATGATGCCGCGCGGCCGGAATTGAATGAACAGGATGATGAACAGGATCATGTAGGTCTGCGCCGCCAGGGTATTTGACGGGTTGAACCATTCGATCCCCTTCTGCAGCGTGCCGACCATCGTGGCCCCCAGCAGCGTCCCCCAGATGTTGCCCACACCGCCCACGACCACTGTCATGAAGCTTTGCACGATATAGTCGGATCCCATCTCGGACGTGACCTTGGCGTAAAGTCCGATTGCCACGCCGGCAATGCCCGCGATGCCCGAGCCAAAGCCGAAGGTCAGCATGTTGATCCGGTCGGGATTGATACCCATCGAGGACGCCATGCGCGGGTTCTGCGTCACGGCGCGCACCTCAAGCCCCAGCCGGGTCCGGTTCATGACGATGAGGAAAAGCGCGAGGAACAGCAGCGCCAGAACAAAGATCGCGATGCGGATGTAACTGATGGAGACGATATCGTTCAGCACCATCGAACCGTCCAGCCAGGCCGGGGCGGTCAGGGGACGCGCCTGGGTTCCAAAGATGTTCTTGGCCAGTTGCTGCAGCGCGATGGAAACCCCGAAGGTCGCAAGCAGCGTCTCCAGCGGACGGTGATACAGCCAGCGAATGACCAGACGTTCCAGCAGAACACCGGCGCCGAAGGTCACCAGGAATGCGCAGGGAATGGCGACAATGATCGACAGGGTCAGGTCCGGAATGAACAGTTGAACCACATATCCGGTATAGGCGCCCATCATGATGAACTCACCATGCGCCATGTTGATGACGCCCATGACGCCGAAAGTGATGGCAAGGCCGATGGCGGCAAGGAAATAGATCGAGGCGAGCGACAGCGCATCCAGAACCAGATCCGCCGTCTGGTTGAGAGCGACTTGCGTCTCGATATTGTCCAGCACGGCCTGCGCGGCCAGCGCCACCGGCAACGGTGCTGAGGTGTAGACTCGGTAGAACTTGTACTGTTGCACAGCCTCTGCGATGTCGTCCTGCGTCACTAGCGGAGCGGCGAGCCCCTGATCGGCCAGCAGCTGGTATGCCGCTTGTCGTGCCGCATCTTCGTCCAGACTTGCCACCTGTACGCCTGCGACCCTGTCACCGTCGATATTCGAAATCAGGGTCTCTTTGATGGTGCCGTCGTCCACCAGGGCCGGTGCCAACCCGTTCTCGACCAACAGGTCATAGGCCTGTTTCTGTGTCAGTTCGTCCGACCCGGCCTCGATGGTCACAGCGCCATCCGGAGCCGTGTCGGACACCTTGATTTCAGATGCAACAAGGGGATTGAGCGTTGCGCGCACGTCAACGCCCAGATCGCCGGCGAAGCTGTCGATTGCAGCCAGCCTTGCGACCGCGTCATCATCAAACCGGATCGTCAACAGACGCTCGAGCCGGTCCTTGCGGGCCCGCAGATCCGCGTCCTGCTCTCCGGCAATGGCGCCGCGCAGGGCGGATAGGTGCGAGGGTTCCGCGTCCCGCTCGATCGCCGTCAGCGCTGCGCTTCGGTTCAGCGGGTCGGGGTCGTTCAATTGAAACTGCACCAGCGCCGAAGCGATCAACCCGCGAATGCCCGAGTTCGGCTTGAGTTGTTTGTAATCCTTTTTGTCGACGACACCGATCTCGGCCCCATCCGAGATATCGAAAACCCGCAAACCGCCATCGGCCTTGGACGCAAAAACGAAAAGGCCCGTATCCCGGTTGAACCACATGTCCTTGGCCTGCCACCGCTCCAGGACGGTTTGTGCCTCGGGCAATCCGCTCTGCGCCAGGGCGTCAATCGCCGGGCCGATCGTCTTGCGAGAGGATTTTTGAATGACCTCCGCATGGGCCTGCAAAAGCTTCTGCACCGGCGCGTCGGAGGATTGGGCTTGCAAAAGACCTGGGGCCACGAACAGCAGCAGGGCAAACAAAGCCCGGCAAATCGAAAGCGTCATTTGGGGAGACCTCGGCATTGGGCCCCGGGGCACAGGTGACGCGCCCCGAGGTGTTCCGGTTCAGATCTTAGTAGTTCGATTTGATCTGCACGCAGCTTTTCGTTTCGGTGTTGTACATACCGCAACCCAGCTCTTTCCAATCCGAGACCAGAACCGCGGATTCGGGCAGGTAGTCCGTCCAGGCATCGCCCGGAACCTCTTCGGTCTGGCTGATGATGTCGAACTGACCGTCTTCCTGGATTTCGCCGATCAGAACCGGCTTGGCGAGGTGGTGGTTCGGCAGCATGACGGCCGTGCCGCCCGTCAGGTTCGGGAATTCCTGGCCGTACATGGCTGCGCGCACGGCATCGACATCCGTCGAGCCCGCCTCGGTCGCGGCGTTAACCCACATGTTGAAGCCGATGTAATGCGCTTCCATCGGATCGTTGGTCACCCGATCTTCGCCCATGCGGGCTTTCCAGGCGGCAACCCAGGCCTCGTTCGCTTCGCTCTCTGCCGACTGGAAGTAGTTCCACGCCGCCAGATGCCCGACAAGGTTGGTTGTGTCCAGACCGGCCAATTCTTCCTCGCCGACCGAGAAGGCAACTACTGGGATGTCATCCGCCGAGATACCTGCGGCGGCCAGTTCCTTGTAGAAGCCCACATTCGCGTCGCCGTTGATGGTCGAGATAACGCCGACTTTCTTGCCGTCCGCGCCCAGCGCAACGACATCCGCCACGATCTTGGACCAGTCGGAATGGCCAAAGGGGGTGTAGTTCACGAAGATGTCCTCTTCGGCGATGCCTTTCTGCTTCAGATAGCTTTCGAGGATGTTGTTCGTCGTGCGCGGATACACGTAGTCGGTGCCCAAAAGGGCGAATTTCTCGACCCCCAGTTCCTCAAGGAAGTAGTCCGTTGCGGGGATCGCCTGCTGGTTCGGTGCGGCACCGGTGTAGAAGACGTTCTTCGAGCTTTCTTCGCCTTCGTACTGAACCGGATAGAACAGCAAACCGTTGAGCTCTTCGATGACCGGCAACACGGATTTGCGGGAGACCGATGTCCAGTTGCCAAAGATCACGTCAACTTCATGGACGGTCAGCAGTTCGCGCGCTTTCTCGGCAAACAGCGGCCAGTCCGAGGCGGGGTCGACAACTACGGCTTCCAACTCGCAGCCCAGCAGGCCACCAGCTTCGTTCTGCTGTTCGACCAGCATCTCCATCGTGTCTTTCAGCGTGGTCTCGGAGATGGCCATCGTACCGGACAATGAGTGCAGAACGCCCACTTTGATCGGGCAATCGGCCAGCGCGGGCAGGGCGGTTGCGAACAATACAGCAGCAGTAGTGTTGAGTAGTTTGGAGTGCATCAGCGTTTCCTTTTGTGCGATGCGCAGCAGGCTTGTCCGGAACGCCGAAACATCCCATATACCCCCCACGCTTAATTGCGGTGTGCGAGGGCGTCATCAGGTTCCTAGGCCGGGCACCTTCGCACATTTTCCAAGCCGTCTTTCGGCGCACCACATTGCTAGGTCAGCTTTTGCCGGGGCTCAGAGTCCGGTGGTGCGAGTTTTTGGATTGATTCAGCGTGTTGCCCAAATTTGCGGCGGTGCCGCATGGTTCGCCCAAAAATGCGGCACTGCAGCGAAGGGTGGTCTCAGACGCCGCCCAGTATCAGCAGGCTGCACTGATCCAGAAGGTCGCTGGCCGTTTGCCGCGCGGCGCTGGCCGCCGTGATGTCCGAGCCAAAGGTCGCCGTATGGAGCAATCGCGCATGAGCGTGTTTTGAGTTCACCCGGTGGCTCAGGACCAGTTCGGCCTCCTCTGCCGTCACGGTCGCCTCAAGCAAGGACACGAAACCGCCGCGAAGCAACTCATAGTCCTGCGCCTTGGGGTCGTTCAGAAGCCAGGCATGCTCCATCTCGGCCGAAAAACGCCCGGCGCAGCCGGCAAACGATTTGACCATGTCGGTTTCAGCATGAAGCATTCCGATGGATGAGAAAGTGCACAGTGCTGAAACGTAAATAGTTTTCAAAGCGCCCATGTTTTGATCATTGCAACCGAAAAAGCGCCCGTCAAGGCAGCGCTTTGTGATCTGGCCTGCCCATTTCCCGACAGGCTTCGGTCGCACCGGGCCATGACAGAACCGGTTCCGCGCGGTTTTTGCGTCCCGGCTCTGCCGGGGCGCATTGAACCCGGTTGAGGGCTGGCCGGACCAGACTAGCTATTGCCCAGATTTGGTTCGGAGAGCGGTTTTGCAGATCGTCTGGTTCAAGCGGGATCTCAGGGTGCAGGACAATCGTGCCCTGGCTCAGGCGGCACAGCGGGAGGCGCTGGTGCCGCTTTACGTGGTTGAACCCGATCTTTGGCGTCAACCCGACATGTCCGCTCGCCAATGGGCGTTCATCCACGAAACCCTGGTCGAGCTGCGCAGGCAGCTTGCGGAATTGGGCCAGCCCCTGATCGTACGGACGGGCGAGATGCTGTCGGTCCTGGACGATCTTGCGCAGAGTTTCGACCTCACGGCCCTGTGGTCGCATGAAGAAACGGGAAACGACTGGACCTTTCAGCGGGACAAACGCGTGGCGTCCTGGTGCCGAACCCGGGGTATTCCCTGGCACCAGCCGCGCAATCACGGGGTTCGCCGTCGTCTGGCGTCGCGCAATGGCTGGGCCAAAGAGTGGGATCGCTTCATGAGCGAACCGATCACGCCCGCACCCATATTGCGGCCCATCCCGATGGACCCGGGTGGGATCCCGTCCAGCAGGGAACTGGGGTTGCACCCGGACCCATGTCCACGGCGCCAGTCGGGCGGCCACACGGCGGCGTCGGACCGGTTGACCACATTCCTGAGCACGCGCGGCCGGACCTATCGCAGCGCGATGTCCTCACCGCAGCTGGGGGAACACTCGTGTTCGCGCCTGTCCCCGCATCTGGCGTGGGGAACGCTGTCGATGCGCGAGGTGATGCAGTCCACATGGGCGCGGCAAAAAGCGCTGAGCCACACCCCTGACAAACAGTGGCGGGGGGCGATGTCCTCGTTCGAAGGCCGGTTGCATTGGCACTGCCATTTTATCCAGAAACTGGAGGATGACCCCCGGATCGAGTTCCAGAACGTGCATCGCGCCTATGACGGGATCCGCCCCTCGGCCCCGGATTCGCATTGGCTGGAGGCCTGGACCAACGGTGAGACCGGCCTGCCATTTGTTGACGCATGCATGCGGTACTTGCGGGCAACGGGGTGGCTCAACTTTCGAATGCGCGCGATGGTGCTGGCGACGGCCAGCTATCATCTGTGGCTTGACTGGCGCGCGCCCGGTGAGGTTCTCGCCCGCCTGTTCACCGATTACGAACCGGGCATCCACTGGAGCCAGGTGCAGATGCAGGCCGGCACCACGGGCATCAACGCGCTGAGGATCTACAACCCGGTGAAACAGGGCCATGATCAGGACCCGACCGGGACCTTTACCCGCCGTTGGTTGCCGGAATTGGCGGATATCCCGGATCGCCATCTGCAAGAGCCGTGGAAGGCCGAGAACGCAGGTGCCGTGCTGGGCAAACGCTACCCGATGCCCATCGTTGATCACGTCGCGGCGGCCCGATTCGCTCGGGATCGGATCTGGGCGGTGCGGCGCGGGGAAGGATTCCGGGACGAGGCTGCGAAGGTCTTGGCCCGGCATGGCAGCCGTAAGGGGCGCTTGCGGAAAGGAAACAGCCGTGCGGTCACCCGCAACCCGGCGCAATTGTCATTGGATCTGGGGGACTAGATGCGGATGCGGAAAAAGTCGGATCTTCCGACGAAAACCTGCGCCACATGCGGGCGTCCTTTCACCTGGCGGCGAAAATGGGCCAAGGTCTGGGACGAGGTCCGCCACTGCTCGCAGCGTTGCCGCCGAGCCCGATCATCTTCGACCGGCCAACGCTAGAGGCTGTCGAGTATCTCGCGCGCGCTGTCGCGGTATTGGGCCTGTTTTTCGGGGTCCATACGGTCCCAGGTTCGGTAGGCATGGCCCAATCTGGGATTGCCACGCAGCTTGTCGGCGTTGCGTGCTAGGAAATCCCAATACAATGGATTGAAAGGGCAGGCATTCGCACCGAACTTGCGTTTCACGTCATAGCGGCAATGCGAACAGTGATCCGACATCTTGTTGATGTATTTGCCGCTTGCTGCGTAGGGTTTTGATCCAAGCAATCCACCATCGGCGAATTGGCTCATTCCGATCACGTTGGGGGCCTCGACCCATTCATACGCATCGGCGTAAACCGCCAGATACCACTCGTGGACTTCGTGCGGATCGACCCCGGCCAGCATCGCGAAATTGCCAGTCACCATCAGGCGCTGGATATGGTGGGCATAGGCGTGGTCGCGCGTCTGCCCGATAGCGGCCGCCATGCAGGCCATTTCCGTTTTGGCCGTCCAGTAGAAATCCGGCAGCTGGCGGGTTGCCCCGAAGTGGTTCCGTTCCGTGTACCCGGGCATGTTCAGCCAATAGAGGCCCCGAACATATTCTCGCCAGCCGATGATCTGACGGATAAAGCCCTCGACCGCATTCAAAGGCGCGCGGCCTTCATAGTAGGCACGCTCGACCTGCCGGCAGATCTCCATCGGCCCCAGCAGACCCGCGTTCAGGTAATGCGACAGGACCGAGTGATAGAGGAACGGTTCTGCCTGTAGCATTGCGTCCTGATGGTCCCCGAACAGAGGCAGAGCGTGTTCCACGAAATGGTCCAGCGCCTCGAGCGCGCCGGCGCGGGTCACCTCGAACCAGAACGGGCGCAGCTGTCCGAAGTTGTCGCCAAACTGGGTTTCGACAAGGCTCAGAACCTCGGTGGTGATGTCATCCGGGTCGGATCGGGGCGGTCGGGGCATAAACAGATCGGCAGTGGCGGGTTTGCGGTTTTCCGCATCAAAGTTCCAGCGCCCGCCTTCGGGTTGGTCGCCGTTCATCAACAGCCCCGTTTTGCGCCGCATCTCGCGATAGAAATATTCCATCCGCAACTGCTTGCGTCCGTCCGCCCAATTGCGGAACTCCTGATGCGTGGCGACAAACCGGTCATCTTCCAGCATATGTAGATCGGTTTGGCTTTGGTCCGCCCACTCCAGCAAGGCGGTTTGCAGCCGATACTCGCCGGGCTCGGTCACCTGAACGTTTGTAATCGACAGATCCGCGATGGCCCGCGCGATCTCGCCTGTGATGGAGCCGGTATTGTCAGGGTGATCCAGCCTGACATAACGGACCTGCCACCCCGCCGCACCGAGCTCATCTGCGAAATGGCGCATTGCCGAAAAGACAAACGCGATCTTCTTTTTGTGATGCGGAACATATCCCGCCTCGTCCGCGACTTCGGCCATCAAAACCGTGTCGCGCGCCTTCTCCGCCTGACTCAAGGCGCTCAAGTTTTGGCTCAGTTGGTCGCCCAGCACCAGGATGAGCCGGCTGGAACAGCGTTCGTTTGACTGCGTCATTTCCGTCGAGTTAGGGCCGCCTCGCGGATGAGCAACCCAAACTTCTGGAAAGGTTGTACGGCAGATAAATTGAGGAACCGAAGCAACAGACGGGAAAACCGGCGGCAAGCCACCGAAGTTTGTTCCGAGAAGCTATGGTGCCGCTGAAGGGACTCGAACCCCCGACCCCATCATTACGAATGACGTGCTCTACCAGCTGAGCTACAGCGGCCCATTTTCTACGCGCACCCGTGCCCGTGGGGGCGCGGTATGCGGTGCGAAGGATCGTTTAAACCGTCCAACGGGCGTAGGCAAGACCGGTTATTGACCCCGATGTGAGGTTTTGTTGGTGGGCGACTTGCCTTGTATACCCTCCGTTCGAACCGAGTGCCGTTCTGGATGAGGGCAACCGACGATCCGGTCGGGATCAGGCGCGCTTTTCTCCGATTGATGCAACGCCCAGAACGGAAAGCACCTTGGCTTCGATCTGTTCGGCGCTCATGCCTGCGACCGCATACATGTCGGCAGGGCTGGCCTGGTCGATGAAAATGTCCGGCAGCACCATCGAGCGGTATTTCAGTCCTCGGTCGTATACGCCTTCCTCTGCCAGCAGCTGCGCAACGTGGCTGCCGAACCCGCCGATGGCGCCTTCTTCGATGGTAATCAGCGCTTCGTGGTTGGCGGCCAGGTCCAGGATAAGGTCGCGGTCCAGCGGCTTGGCGAACCGGGCGTCGGCGATGGTCGGCGTGATACCGCGCGCGGCCAAAGATTCGGCGGCCTTCTGTACCTCGGCCAGGCGCGTGCCGAAGGACAGGATCGCCACCCGCGCCCCCGCTTGGATCAGGCGGCCCTTGCCGATTTCCAGAACCT
Organism: Ruegeria sp. CG8; assembly: GCF_056537165.1. NCBI lineage: Bacteria > Pseudomonadati > Pseudomonadota > Alphaproteobacteria > Rhodobacterales > Roseobacteraceae > Ruegeria > Ruegeria sp. CG8. The sequence goes on from NZ_JBQFRA010000003.1 coordinate 219,570, forward strand.
GTCCACGTTCGGGCAGATCGACACCCACGCCTTCGCCCCGCGGATAGCGGAACGCGATGGGGCCGTCGTCATGGGCAGCGGCGGTGGCGACCATGTGCACCAGTTCGGCCTCGTCGGCGGCGGCCATCACCACCATCCCCGGCAGGTTGGACAGGTAGGCGATGTCGAACGACCCGGCATGGGTCGCGCCATCAGCACCAACCAGCCCCGCGCGGTCTATGGCAAAGCGCACCGGCAGGCGCTGGATCGCCACGTCGTGCACCACCTGGTCATAGCCGCGCTGCAAAAACGTGGAATACATCGCGCAGAACGGCTTCATCCCCCCCGCCGCCAACGCGGCCGAGAAAGTGACCCCGTGCTGCTCGGCAATCGCCACGTCGAAACAGCGTGAAGGGTAGCGTTCGGCGAACAGGTTCAGCCCGGTGCCGTCGGGCATCGCCGCGGTCACCGCCACGATCTTGTCGTCGCGACTGGCCTCGTCTACCAGGGTCTTGCCGAAGACCGAGGTGTAGGACGGCGCGTTCGACGGCGCCTTCTGCTGCTTGCCGGTGACCACGTCGAACTTGGCGGTGGCATGGCCCCTGTCGCGGGCCTGCTCTGCCGGGGCATAGCCCTTGCCCTTTTTGGTCAGCGCGTGGATCAGAATCGGCCCGGTCGCCCGCGCCTTGACCGTGCGCAGCACTGGCAGCAGCTGGTCCAGGTCATGCCCGTCGATCGGGCCGACATAGGAGAATCCCAGTTCTTCAAACAGCGTACCGCCCACGGCCATGCCCTTGAGCATCTCCTTGGCCCGCTTGGCGCCTTCGCGGAACGGTTCGGGCAGCAGCGACACCGCCCCCTTGGCGGCGGCCTTCAGATCGTGGAACGGCTCTTCGGCATAGATGCGCGAGAGATAGTTCGACAGCGCACCCACGGGCGGGGCGATGCTCATCTCGTTGTCGTTCAGGATCACGATCAGGCGTTTTTTCAGGTGGCCGGCGTTGTTCATCGCCTCGAAAGCCATGCCAGCCGACATCGACCCGTCGCCGATCACCGCGATCGCGTCGCCCAGCCCCTCGGGCGTGACCCCACCCAGGTCGCGGGCCACGGAAAAGCCCAATGCCGCGCTGATCGAGGTCGAACTGTGCGCCGCGCCGAACGGGTCATAGGGGCTTTCGCTGCGTTTGGTGAACCCGCTCAGGCCGCCTTTCTGGCGCAGGGTGCGGATACGGTCGCGCCGCTCGGTCAGGATCTTGTGCGGATAGCACTGGTGCCCGACATCCCAGATGATCTTGTCGCGCGGCGTGTCGAACACCGCGTGCAGGGCCACGGTCAGCTCGACCACGCCCAGCCCCGCGCCCAGATGCCCGCCGGTCACCGAAACGGCCGAGATCGTCTCGGCCCGCAACTCGTTTGCCAGCTGATGCAGCTGCGCGTCCGAAAACTGCTTGAGATCCGCCGGGCGGTTCACAAGGTCCAGAAGCGGTGTGTTCGGACGGTCTGACATGGCATCCCTTACGGTTCAGCTTTCACGCGCAATAACGAAGCGGGCGGCGTCCTTCAAGGTTTCGGCCCGTGCTCCGTACCCATCCAACGCGGCGCAGGCCTGATCAATCAGCTCGGTCGCGCGGGCCTTGGCGGCGTCGAGGCCCAGCAGGGACACGAATGTCGCCTTGCCCGCCTGTGCATCCTTCTGCAATCGTTTGCCCGCCTTTTCGCTGTCACCTTCCACATCAAGGATGTCGTCGGCGATCTGAAAGGCAAGACCCAGCGCACGGGCATATTGGCGCAATGGGGCCGGATCAGCCTCCGACAGAACAGCACCGGCGCACGCCGACCATTCGATCAGCGCCCCGGTCTTGCCGGCCTGAAGATGCGTGATTTCCGGCAGGGTGAAAGGTTGTTCGGCAGTTTCGGCCGCGATGTCCAACGCCTGACCCAGAACCATGCCTTGCGCGCCGCTGGCTTGGGCGAGGGTCAGCGCCAGTTCCGCCCGAACGTCTGAAGATCCGACCTCGGGCCGGGTGCAAAGCTCGAACGCCAGCGCCTGCAAAGCGTCGCCAGCCAGAACCGCGATGCCGTCGTTCCATTGCTTGTGCACGGTCGGACGACCGCGCCGCAGATCGTCATCGTCCATGCAGGGCAGGTCGTCGTGTACCAGGCTGTAGGCGTGCAGCGCCTCGATCCCGGTCGCGGGCCAGATCGCGCAGGTCTCGTCCATCCCATGCAGCCGGGCGCTTTCCAGCACCAGAAATCCGCGCAGCCGCTTGCCGCCCTGCGTGGCATAGGCCATCGCGCGGGTTACATCGACATCGTCCAGCGCGCCCAGAACCAGATCGAACTGCGCCTGGATCAGCGCGGCATCCTGAACCAGCCTTTCGGAAAACATTACAGACCTTCGACAGGGGTCGTCCCGGTGGGCTGCCCATCGGCATCCAGCGTGATGGCGGCCACTTTCTCCTCGGCGCGCTTCAACTCGTCCTCGCAGCGTTTCTTCAGCTTGGCGCCGCGCTCGTACAGGGCGATCGACTGGTCCAGCGCCACGTCGCCGCGCTCCAGCTGGCCGACCACGGCCTCCAGCTCTTTCATCGCCTGTTCGAATGTCATCTCTTCAACGGGGGTCTCGGTCATCGGGCTGCCTTCATCAGTTCTTCAACATGGGCGCGTGTGGCCTTGGCCAATGCGTTCAGATCATACCCGCCTTCCAGAGTCGAGACGATACGGCCCCCACACAGCTCATCGGCGATCCGGCACAGCTGTTCGGTGATCCAGGCGAAGTCGTCGGTGGACCAATTCAGATTGGCCAGCGGATCGTCCTGATGTGCGTCGAATCCGGCCGAGATGATGATCAGCTCGGGCTGGAACGCGCGCAGCCGGGGAAAGGCCTGCGCCTCGTAGGCCGCGCGCATCTCGGCTCCGCCGGTGCCGGGGGTCAGCGGGATGTTTACGATGGTGTCATGCGCCCCGGTTTCATCCGGCCGTCCCGAACCCGGCCACAGTGGCATCTGCTGGCTGGTGATCACCAGCGCACGGGCCTCGTCCCACAGCAGATCCTGCGTGCCATTGCCGTGATGCACGTCGAAATCCACCACCGCGACCCGATCCAGCCCGTGATGATCCAACGCATGTTTCGCCGCCAGAGCGGCATTGCCGAACAGGCAGAATCCCATGGCGGTTTCACGTTCGGCGTGATGGCCGGGCGGCCGAATGGCGCAGAACGCATTCGGCGCCTCACCGCCCAGCACCATGTCCACCGCCCGCACCACGGCCCCCGCCGCCCGATAGGCCGCATCGACCGAGCCGGGTGACATGAACGTATCCCCGTCGATCTGGCGGAACCCTTCGGTGGGGCGGCTGTCGCGGATTTCGCGGATGTAACTCTCGGGATGGATGCGCAGCAGATCGTCATCCGCCGCCAGCGGCGCGGTCACCCGCTGCAGGTCCAGCGGCTCCAGCGCATGCAGGATATGTTCCAGCCGGGCCACCCGCTCGGGGTGCCCCTCTGGGGTGACATGACCCAGGCAGTCGGCATGCGTCAAAACAGCGGTCTTCATGAAACTCCCCCAACTTCATCTGGCCAAAAATATCCTCGCCGAAGGCAAGAAAACGCCGCGCGGCGGCAAAATCAATCCGGCGCCAGCATATATCCTGCGCCCCGAACCGTTTGCAGATAGCGCGGCTGCTTCGGGTCCTGTTCGATCTTGCGGCGCAGGCGCGTGATCTGCACGTCCACCGCACGTTCCTGCGCCTGCCCCTTGTCGCGCCCCAGATCCTCGACCAGCTTCGACCGGCTGATCGGCTCGCCCGGCTGAGCCGAGAAGATCTTCATCAACTGGCTTTCGGTGGCGGTCAGCCGCACCGGCTCTTCGCCCTGCCACATCTCGCCGCGTTCGATGTCATAGCGGATCGGCCCCAGATGCAGGATCTTGGCGGCGGTGTCCTGCGCCGTGGTTTCCGGCATCCGCCGCAGGATGGCGTTGATCCGCAGCAGCAACTCCTTGGGCTCGAACGGCTTGGCCAGGTAATCATCGGCCCCGGCTTCCAACCCGGCGATCCGGTGCTCGGTCTCGCCGCGTGCCGTCAGCAGCAGGATCGGCGTGTCATGCGTCTCGCGCAGAGCCCGGGTCAGGCTGACGCCATCCTCGCCCGGCATCATCACATCCATCACGATCAGGTCGAAATCCAGCCCCGACAGGACCCGTCGCGCATGGGCGGCATCACGCGCCGCCGTCACCAGAAATCCGCTGCGCATCAAGAATTTCTTGAGCAGATCGCGGATGCGTTCATCGTCATCGACGATCAGAAGATGGGCGTCCACATCGCTCATGAAGTTGAATCCCGCAGTTTCACATAGGCCCGACGCATATCAGCATCCATCATCGCTTCAAGAACTTTGCGGAACCCGGCAACCGCCTCGGGGCCGGCATCCTTGTAGGCCGCGCGCATCCGGGCGCGCTGGGCGTCCGACAGCTGCGACTCGAGCGCCTTGCCCTTTTCGGTCAGGTACAGGTGGCGTTCGCGCTTGTCGACGGTGCCGACCCGGCTCTCGACCAGGCCGTCGTCGATCAGCGTGCGCAGCACCCGGTTCAGCGACTGCTTGGTCACCCCCAGGATCGCCAGCAGGTTGTTCACCGTGGTGCCCGGCGCGCGGTTGATGAAATGGATTGCCCGGTGATGCGCCCGGCCATAGGCCATTTCGCTTAGGATGCGGTCGGGGTCGGCGGTAAAGCCACGATAGGCGAAGAACATCGCCTCGATCCCCTGGCGAAGCTGTTCATCCGTCAGAAACAACAGGCTTTCTCCGCCAAAGACCGGGGCGGGGCGGATCTCGGACATATCGGGCCTCATTCGTTACACGCCCCGACTTTAAGTCAGCGTTATTGACATTCCAAGGGCGGACAGGTATCGAATCGCAGTTTTTGCGCAATTTTGTGTCCGGGTCGGACCTAAGTAGCGCAACAATCGGAAATGTGGCCCGGGTCAGGAGGTTTCGGATGGCGGGATATGACGATCGTGACGGTGTCATCTGGATGGATGGCGAATTTGTGCCCTGGCGCGACGCCAAGGTGCATGTCCTGACCCATGCGATGCACTATGCCAGCTCGGTCTTCGAGGGCGAGCGCGCCTACAACGGCAAGGTCTTCAAAAGCCGCGAACATTCCGAGCGGTTGATCAAATCGGCCGAGGCGCTGGACATGCCGATGCCTTACACGGTCGATCAGATCGAGGCGGCCAAGGCCGAAACGCTCGAGAAAAGCGGCCTCAAGGACGCATATGTGCGCGCGCTGGTCTGGCGCGGCTCGGGCGAGGACATGGGCGTGGCCTCGGCGCGCAACCCGGTGCGCATGGCCATCGCGGTCTGGCCCTGGGGCGCCTATTACGGCGATGCCAAGATGCAGGGCGCCAAGCTGGACATCGCTGAATGGAAGCGGCCCAGCCCGGAAACCATCCCGGTCCATGCCAAGGCGGCGGGGCTGTACATGATCTGCACCATCTCCAAGCACAAGGCCGAGGCCAAGGGCTGTTCGGATGCCTTGTTCATGGATTACCGCGGCTATGTGGCCGAGGCGACCGGTGCCAACGTATTCTTCGTCAAGGATGGCGAAGTGCATACACCGCTGGCCGACTGCTTCCTGAACGGGATTACCCGCCAGACGGTGATCCAGATGCTGAAAGACAAAGGCATCACCGTACACGAACGCCACATCCTGCCCGAGGAGATGGCCGAATTCGAACAGTGCTGGCTGACCGGCACCGCGGCCGAGGTCACGCCGGTGGGCCAGATCGGTGAGTATACCTTCGAGGTCGGCGACCTGACCCGTGAGATCGCCAACGATTACGAACAGCTGGTTCGCAGCTGATCCGACATCCGCTCGGGCGGTGGCCGACCGGCCTTGCCGCCCGTCCTGGGTTTGTTGCAGATCGTCCGCTGCGCTGGACGATCGGGTGCGAATCCGTATCCTTGGCGCATGTTGGACCTGCTCAGCGATATCCTGACGCGCCTGTCTTTGCGGGGCACCCTGTATTTCCGGACCTCGTTCACGCCGCCCTTCGGCGTGCAGGTGCCTGCATTCGAAAACGTCGCCCGGTTTCACTTCGTCCAGCGCGGAGAGCTGAAGGTGCATGTGTCCACCACCGGCGAGACCCTGCGGTTGCGGCAGGGGGATCTGATCCTGATCCCGCACGGTGCCGCACATGCGCTGCTGTGCAACGAGGTCCGGCCCGTGGATGCTCTGCCGCTGGAGCAGGTTCTGGACCGGGCCGGCTACAAAGGTGACGGTGTGCTGGTCTATGGCGGAGCCGAGCAGGACCGTGACACCCAACTGATCTGCGGGCATTTCTCGTTTGCCGGTCCGGCCGGGCGGCGCGGCACAGGGCATATGCTGATCGACCGTCTGCCGCCCTATATCCTGATCGAGAATTACGGCGAATCCGCCGGGGCCTGGATCGAGGCGACGCTGCGGATGATCGAATCCGAGGTTGCGGGTGCCCGGATCGGCGGGGACCTGATCGCGCTGAAACTGTCTGAGGTTCTGTTCGCCCAGGCGATCCGCGCCTATCTGGAACATCAAAGCCCCACCGATGCGGCCCTGTCGGGCTTCGCCGATCCACGTATATCACGCGCGCTGGGCGCCTTTCACCGCGACCCGGCCCGCGAGTGGAGCGTGGCATCGCTGGCGCGTGAAGCCGGCATGTCGCGCACGACCTTCGCACAGCTGTTCACCCAGAAGATGGGCGCCACGCCCATGCAATACCTGACCGACTGGCGTATGCAGATCGCCTGCCACGGACTGATCGAAAGCCGCTGGAACGTGGCCGACGCGGCGGCTCAGGTCGGCTATGCCTCCGAGGCGGCGTTTTCGCGGGTGTTCAAGAAGCAGATCGGCCTGTCTCCAGCCGCCTACAGGGCGATGCACTGATCCGGCAAACTGGCGGACGATCTGCAAGGTATTCCAAACGATCTGGGCTGCTACGTTCGGGATGGCGAACATATCCTTGATCCGTCCTCAATCAAGGAAAGGAAACATCATGTCTCTGCGTTTCGTTACCCGCACCATTCATGCCTATCTGGACTACCCGGTTGCCCTGGCCCTGATGGGGTTGCCATTTCTTCTGGGACTGGGCGCGTCGAACCCGATCGCGCTGTGGCTCTCGGTGGCCACCGGCGTGGCGGCTTTCGTGCTGACGGTGCTGACGGATCATCACCTGGGCGTCTGGCGCGTGCTGCCCTACAGGTTTCACCTGGCCGTCGATCTGCTGGTGGGGCTCACCTTCCTGTTCGCGCCTAGCCTGTTCGGCTTCACCGGTCTGGATGCGGTCTACTACTGGCTGAATGGCGCCGCCGTGGTGGCCGTAATCTCGCTCAGCGCGCCCGACCAGACAGCCACCGCCTGACCCCTTGCTCCGGCCATTTGGGCGGAGCGAATTTTGGTCTTGAAAAGTCCGACAGAAATTGTCAGTTTTAGCCCAACGCCAGATACCCCGGTATCAAGCCTTTGATTCCGAGACGGCCTGCACGCCAAGCCGTACACCCGCGAGGGCGCGCCACCGTCTCGGAAACGATTTCGGAAAGGCCACGCGATGCGCGACCCGATACTTGAACTTCTGTCCAGTTCAGACCTGCCCCTTGGCAGCGGGTGCTGCGCCGATGGCGACCTGGTGGCCTACCTGGACTGCAAATGCCAGGACGGACGCTGTGACCGGGCGGCCGGGGTTGCGGACGCCCGGATCGCCACTGTCCCGCAGAGCACGCCGGCGGCACCGGCAAGTGGTGCCACCCCGCGTTGACCGATCAGAAATCGACGCCGCGCTGGGCCTTGATGCCGGCCTGGAACGGGTGCTTTTCCTCGGTCATTTCGGTGACCAGATCGGCATAGTCGCGCAGCGCCTGCGGCGCATCGCGCCCGGTCAGGAACACGCTGGTCCGGTCCGAGCGGGCCTTCAGCCCCTCGATCACCGCGTCCACCGACAGGTATTCATAGCGCAGGGCGATGTTGATCTCGTCCAGCACCACAAGGTCATAGTCGCCGCTGGCCATCAGGTCGCGCGCCTTGTCGAAGGCGGCGGTGGCGGCGGCGATGTCGCGGTCGCGGTCCTGGGTGTCCCAGGTGAAGCCTTCGCCCATCGTGTGCCAGGTGACCAGATCGCGGTCTTCGAAGAACCGCCGCTCGCCGGTCTTCCATTTGCCCTTGATGAACTGCACCACGGCGACCTTCTGGCCCCAGCCCAATGCGCGGATCACCACGCCGAAGGCGGCCGAGGATTTACCCTTGCCCTTGCCGGTGTTGATCAGCACCAGCCCGCGGCCGGGATCCACGGCCTCGGACACTTTCTTGCGGTGCTGGGCCTGCACCTGTTGCATCTTCTGTTTGTGGTCCTGTGCGTCGCTCATGGCAAAACCTCGTTGATTGTCCGCGCCAACCTAGGCGATGGGCGCGAAAGGTAAAGTCAGGGTTTGTGATCGGTCAGCGACCGCGCCTTGCCGCGTTCCAGTCCCAGCTGGTGTTCGCGCCAGATCACCACCGCATTGCCGGCGATCACCAACGCCGCCCCCAACAGGATCGCCAGGGTCGGCAGTTCGTCGAACCAGACATAGCCGATGAAGATCGCAAACAGCATCGACGTATAGTCATAGGGCGCCAGCATCGAGGCCTGCCCGAACCGGTAGGACGAGGTCACCAGAATCTGCGCGACGCCGCCGATCAGCCCCATCGTAATCAGGATCAGCAGCTGGTTCAGGGTCGGCATGGTCCAGCCCCAGAACACGGTCAGCGCTGACAGCAGCGTGGCGGTCATCGAGAAATAGAAGACGATTGCGGCGGGGTGATCGACCTGAACCAGTTGCCGGATGTGGATCTGCACGAAGCCACGGGCCACGGTCGCGCCCAGCACGCACAGCGCGCCGATCGTGGCGCCGGTACCCAGATCGGCCGAGCCCAGCCGGGGCCAGATCATGATCAGCACGCCCAAGAGCCCGATCGCCACTGCGCCGATGCGGATCAGGCGGATGCGCTCGCCCAGCAGCAGCGCCGCCAGGATCAGGGTGAAGATCGGCGTGGCATAGCCGATCGCCGTAACCTCGGGCAGCGGCAGCAGGCTGAGCCCGGTGAAGGTCAGGCCCATGGCGGTGGTGCCCAGCACCCCGCGCCAGAAATGTCCCATGGGTTTCCTGACGACAAAGCCCTGCGCCAGTTCCCCGCGCGAGATCAGCCAGGCCACGATCACCGGCACCGCGAAAAGCGAACGGAAAAACACCATCTGGCCTGGCGGGAAATCCGCCGACAGCGCCTTGACCAGCGCCGACATCGCCGTGAACAGGAACAGCGCGCTGAGTTTCAGCGTCACGGCCAGCACGGGGCGATGAGAGGTCAGGGATTGGGCCATCGGCGCGACCCTGCGCCTTTGCGCGGCAAAGATCAACGGGTCGGATTGGGGCGTGTCCAGCTGTCGGGCAGGGGGCTGCCGATCTCTTCGGCAAATTCGGTCAGAAACCGGATCATGCGCCGGACCCGTTGCTGAGCGATCTGCCGTCCGGCTTCGGTCAGCATGTCGTCGGGCAGGGCCAACAGCTTCACCTTCCAGTGGTCGATCGAATAGTGCAGATCGTCCAGCGGCCGGTGCGAAGCGAACGGATCGGCCGGATCATAGAGCGTCCGCCCCAAAGCGCCGGACACCGAGAAATTCCGCGCGATCCCGATGGCGCCCAGCGCATCCAACCGGTCGGCATCGCGCAGGATGCGCGCCTCGGGCGTCTCGGGCGGGATGTTGGCGGAAAAACTGTGCGCTTCGATCGCGTGGCGGGTGGCGGCGATCTGGGCATCGCTCAGGCCCAGTTCCCGCAGAACAGGCTCGGACTCCTCGGCCGACCGGCGCGAGGCCAGGTGTCGGTCGGGGTCGTTCTTGGGCAGGTTGACCAGATCGTGCAGATAGCAGGCCGCCAGCAGCACGGTCCTGTCGGTTTGCGCATCGGCGATGGCGCGGGCATTGACCCAGACACGGTCCAGATGGGCCAGGTCATGGGCCGGGTCGGTGATCATCCGCTGCGCGACGACCGCGCGTAGGCGGTCGCGCAGCTCAGCCAATCCGTCCACGGTTCTCACCGATCTGGCCCCGATGCAGCAGCAGGTGGTCCAGGATCACGCAGGCCATCATCGCCTCGCCCACCGGCACGGCGCGGATGCCGACGCAGGGGTCGTGGCGGCCCTTGGTGATGATCTCGGTCTCTTCGCCCGACTTGGTGATGGTCTTGCGCGTGGTCAGGATCGACGAGGTGGGCTTGACCGCGAACCGCACTACGATGTCCTGCCCGGTCGAGATGCCGCCCAGGATGCCGCCCGCGTGGTTCGAGCTGTATTGCGGGCCGTCCTGACCCATGAAGATCTCGTCGGCATTGGCCTCGCCGGTCAGTTCGGCGGCCGCCATGCCTTCGCCGATTTCGACACCTTTGACCGCGTTGATCGACATCATCGCCACGGCCAGATCGGTGTCGAGCTTGCCATAGACCGGCGCGCCCAGGCCCGCGGGGACGCCACGCGCCACCACTTCGACCACCGCGCCGACCGAGTTGCCGGATTTGCGCAGATCGTCCAGATAGGCTGCCCAGTCCTCGGCGGCTTGTGCATCCGGGGTCCAGAACGGGTTCTGTTCGATCTGTGCCCAGTCAAAGTTGGCGCGGTCGATCCCGTGCGGGCCGATCTGGGTCATGTAGCCGGTGATTTGCACGTTGGGCGCGATCTGCTTGATCGCCTCGCGCGCCAGCCCGCCCGCAGCCACCCGCGCCGCCGTTTCCCGAGCCGAGCTGCGTCCGCCGCCGCGATAGTCACGGATGCCGTATTTCTGCCAATAGGTGATGTCGGCATGGCCGGGGCGGAACTTGTCGATGATGTCCCCGTAGTCCTTCGAACGTTGATCGGTGTTCTCGATCATCAGCTGGACCGGGGTGCCGGTGGTCTGGCCCTCGAACACGCCCGACAGGATTTTCACCTGATCAGGCTCGCGCCGTTGGGTGGTGAACTTGTTCTGGCCCGGTTTGCGCTTGTCCAGCCAGTGCTGGATCATGCCCTCGTCGATCGGGACTCCGGGCGGGCAGCCATCGACCGTGGCGCCCAGCGCGGGGCCGTGGCTTTCACCCCAGGTGGTGACGCGGAAAAGGTGTCCAAAGCTGTTCATCGACATGGGGCATGCTCCTTTGAGGGTCGTGATTAACGGCGAGAGCCTGCCGCCTCAAGCGGATTTGCGGTTGGGGCATCGTTGCCCCAACCCGGTGTGCTTAGGCCGCACGGGTCAGTGCGGCGCGGGTTTCGACGATTTTCAGCGCCGCCCGAGCTGCCTCGCGCCCCTTTTCCACGAAATGTGCGCGGTAGATGGCGGTGTGATGGTCGGTCTCCTGGTACTGGTGCGGCGTCAGCGACACCGACAGGACCGGCACGCCGGTTTCCAGCCCCGCGCGCATCAGCCCGTCAACCACGGCCTGCGCCACGAATTCGTGCCGGTAGATGCCGCCATCGACGACAAGGGCCGCGCAGGCCACGGCGGCATAGCGGCCCGTCTGGGCCAGGTCGCGGGCCAGAAGGGGCATCTCGAACGCGCCCGGCACGTCGAACACATCGACCTGATCGGCGGGGATCAGCTCCAGAAAACCGTCCAGCGCGCGGTCGACGATATCGGCATGCCAGTTGGCTTTGACGAAAGCATAGCGGGTGTGTGTCATCGTGATCTCCTTTCAGCTTGGTGGCCTGCTGGCGGGTGCGAAGGGTTTCGCGGCCAGCGCGGCATGACACGTCACCCAAGGCGATCACGGACAGACGCGCTCTTGGCGGGGCGCGCTGCTCGTTCTCTTTCATCCGGACTTTAACCGTCGGCTCTGGCTTCTCACCAGATCTGCTGACACTCTGCCGGTTGGATGGCAGAGCCGCTCGCGGGCTGGCGGGCTTGGGCCCGCATACCGCCGGTGGGGAATTCCGCCCCGCCCTGAGAACGGCGCGACCTTGCCAAGCGTGCGCGCGATCTGCAAGACCTGTCTGCAGGAGGACGGCAATGCACCCCAACCCAGCCTTTCGCGCCGAGGACCGCGCGCGCCATGTGGAGTTTGCCCGCAGCCGGGGATTCGGCGTACTGGCGCTGTCGGTCGACGGCCCGCCATTGATCAGCCATGTGCCCTTTCTGCTGTCCGAGGATGGCGCGGTGGCCGAACTGCATCTGGTGCGTTCGAACCCGATCGTGCGGGCGCTGGCCAACCCGCAGGAGGCGCGGATCGCGGTTCAGGGGCCCGACGGCTATGTCTCGCCCGATTGGTACGGGGTCGCGGATCAGGTGCCCACATGGAACTATGTGGCGGTCCACCTGACAGGCCGGCTGGAATTGCAGCCCCAGGACCGGCTGCGCGATCTTCTGGATCGGCAATCGGCCATTTTTGAGCAGCGGCTGCAACCCAAACCGCCCTGGCGCGCCGATAAGATGGACCCGGCGGCGCTGGAGCGCATGATGCGCATGATCGTGCCCTGCCGCATGCAGATCACCCAGATCGACGGCACCTGGAAACTGAACCAGAACAAGCCCGAGGCGGCGCGGCTGGCCGCGGCCGAGAATGTCGAGCAGTCCGGGATCGGCACCGAGCTTGGTCAACTGGCCGCCCTGATGCGGGACAGTTGACCGGCGCCGGGTTGGGTTCAGTCGGTGAACGTGGCCAGATAGGCGGCGATATCCTCGGCACCTGTCTTCAGCTTGACGCTCATGTTCGGGCGGGCGGTCTCGTCCTTCAGGAAGTCCTGGATGAACCCGATCGGGTCGCGGGCGTAGGCGGCAATATTCTCTTGCGTCCAGACCAGGCCGTTTTCACCGGCGCGGATCATGTCATCGGTGAACATGCCGATGGGCAGCCGTTCGCTGCCGTTCAGATAGTCGTTTTCGGTTCCGGCGGCCCTGCCGACCACACCATAGAGATTCGGGCCGGTGATGCCGCCTTTGATCAGAACCTCGCCATCCTTGATGATGGCGTGACAGGACGAGCAGCGGTTGTAGAGTTTCTCGCCGCGCGCTGCGTCGCCTTCGGCGGCGGCCTGGTGTGCGGCGGTGAACGCGAGCAGCAGAATGGCATTTTTTGACAAAGTCATTTGGGTCCTCATTCAGATCGGTCGCGCGCCCGCCGCCTTTGCTTGAAAAACCCCGGGGTCGCAACCGGGAAATTTATCGCGACGCAACTAAAAAAATGATTTCAAAATAGATGTTTACATGGGTTTCGTGGTCCCGGAACCGCGCGGTCAGGTTGCTGTCGTATATGCCTCGTGCCGGGTACCCGAGTGAACAGGTGCTCGGCCGGGCCAAGGCCGATAGCCGTGGCGAAGGGTTAGAGAATCACCTGCGAAGTGATTCGCGCCTTCGAACGGCGATTTTCGCAACATCCGAGGAAGTTCTTGAAAAATGACCCCTTCATTGTGACATGAATGCCCAGATGCGGCGTAGTGCGCGCCTATGACCGCTGGACGAACCGATTTCCGCCAGCTAGATACCCGCGATGAGACGCCGCTTTGATGCGGTGCTGATGCATGTTTGCCCGTAGCCGGGCGCTGGAATCGGAGAAAACCTCGTGTCCCACGCAGAAGACCACGAAGGCACCCGCAGAGATTTCCTCTACTACGCCGCCGGCGGCGCAGGTGTCGTTGCAACGGGAGCCGCCGTGTGGCCCCTGGTCAACCAAATGAACCCCTCGGCAGACGTTCAGGCGCTGTCCTCGATCCGCGTGGATGTCAGCGGCGTCGAGATCGGCACCCAGATCACGGTCAAGTGGCTGGGCAAGCCCGTCTTCATTCGTCGCCGTACCGAAGAAGAGATCAACTGGGGCCGCGAAGTGCCGCTAGAGGATCTGCCGGATCAGAACGACCGGAACGAAAACAAGCCGAACCTGCCCGCGACCGACGAAAACCGGACGCTGGACGAAGCTGGCGAATGGCTGGTGATGATGGGCGTCTGCACCCATCTGGGCTGTGTTCCTTTGGGCGACGGCGCTGGTGATTTCCACGGGTGGTTCTGCCCGTGCCACGGATCGCACTACGACACGGCGGGCCGTATCCGCAAAGGTCCCGCTCCGGAAAACCTGCATATCCCGGTCGCCGAGTTCCTCGACGAAACCACCATCAAGCTGGGTTAAGGAGACGCGCTCATGTCCGGTATCCCGCACGATCACTATGAACCGAAGACCAACGGCGAGAAGTGGCTGAACAGCCGTCTGCCCATCGTCGGTCTTCTATACGACACTTTGATGATCCCCACCCCGAAGAACCTGAACTGGATGTGGATCTGGGGCATCGTCCTGACCTTCTGCCTGGCGTTGCAAATCGTCACCGGCATCGTTCTGGTGATGCACTATACCCCGCATGTCGATCTGGCCTTTGCCAGCGTCGAGCACATCATGCGCAACGTAAACGGCGGCTACATGCTGCGGTACCTGCACATGAACGGCGCGTCGCTGTTCTTCGTGGCGGTCTATATCCACATCTTCCGCGGCCTGTTCTACGGATCGTACAAGGCGCCGCGCGAAGTGACCTGGATCATCGGCATGCTGATCTACCTGATGATGATGGGCACCGCCTTCATGGGCTATGTTCTGCCTTGGGGTCAGATGTCCTTCTGGGGCGCCACCGTGATCACCGGCCTGTTCGGCGCGATCCCCTTCGTGGGCGAAGCGATCCAGACCTGGCTGCTGGGCGGACCGGCCGTCGACAACGCGACGCTGAACCGCTTCTTCTCGCTGCACTATCTGCTGCCCTTCATCATCGCAGGGCTGGTCATCGTGCATATCTGGGCCTTCCACACCACCGGCAACAACAACCCCACGGGTGTTGAAGTTCGCCGCACGTCGAAAGCCGAGGCCGAGAAAGACACGCTGCCGTTCTGGCCCTATTTCGTGATCAAGGACCTGTTCGCGCTGGCCGTCATCCTGGTCGTGTTCTGGGCAATCGTCGGCTTCATGCCGAACTACCTGGGCCACCCGGACAACTACATCGAAGCCAACCCGCTGGTCACGCCCGCGCACATCGTGCCCGAATGGTACTTCCTGCCATTCTACGCGATCCTGCGTGCCTTCACCAGCGAAGTCTGGGTCGTGCAGTTCGCCAGCTTCATCACCGGTGGCATCATCGACGCCAAGTTCTTTGGTGTTCTGGCGATGTTCGGTGCAATCCTGGCGATGGCACTGGCGCCGTGGCTGGACACTTCGACCGTGCGTTCGGGCAAGTACCGCCCGATGTTCAAATGGTGGTTCTACCTTCTGGTCATCGACTTCTTTGCCCTGATGTGGCTGGGTGCGATGCCGGCGGAAGAGCCCTATGCGACTTTCTCGCTGATCGCGTCCGCCTACTGGTTCGCCTATTTCTTCGTGATCCTGCCGATCCTGGGTGTCATCGAAAAGCCCGATGCCCAGCCGGAAACCATCGAAGAAGACTTCAACGCGCATTATGGCAAGGCTGACGCCGACGCCACGCCGGCCGAGTAAGAAGAGGGACCGGAAACCATGTTCAAGAAACTTGCAATCGGTGCCGCGTTTGCCATCGCCTTTGCTCCTGCTGCGGTATCCGCAGCCGGAGGCGGCGAGCAGCATATCGAGGACTTCGACTTCTCGTTCGAAGGGCCCTTTGGCGCTTACGATCAGAACCAGCTTCAGCGCGGCCTGCAGATCTATACCGAGGTTTGCGCGGCCTGCCATGGTCTGAAATATGTACCGCTGCGCGACCTCACGGCGCTGGGCTACTCGGAAGAAGAAGTCATCGCTTATGCCGCCGGCTCGTTCGAGGTGTTCGATCCCGAGCTGGACGATTTCCGCCCGGCTAGGCCGACCGATCACTTCCCGGCCAACGATGCCGTGGGCGCACCTGACCTGAGCCTGATGGCCAAGGCACGTGCAGGCTTCCACGGCCCCTACGGTCTGGGGATCAACCAGCTGGTCAAAGGCATGGGTGGCGCTGAATACATCGCCTCGCTGCTGGACGGCTATACCGGCAAGGAAAAAGAAGAGGCCGGCACGATCCTGTACGAAAACACCGCCTTCCCGGGCGGCTGGATTTCGATGGGCCCGCCGTTGTCTGACGAACAGGTCGAGTTTGCCGACGGACACGAAAACACCGTCGAGGCCATGTCCCAGGACGTCGCTGCGTTCCTGATGTGGGCCGCTGAACCAAAAATGATGGATCGCAAGGCCTCGGGCTTTGTCGGGGTTCTGTTCCTGACCATCATGTCGGTGCTTCTCTACCTGGTGAACAAGCGCCTGTGGGCGCCGGTCAAAGGCAAAAAGTCGGTCTGACCTGAAGGTCACCTGCAAAAGCAAGACAACCCCGCGCATGGCGCGGGGTTTTTTCTTTTTTGGGGGTCGGAAGTTCGCCGAACCGGGCATCAGCGCGGGCTTATTCACAGCTTATAAGCGGAATGCGCATGGCGCCGGCGGGGTCGGCTGCTCAGGTTTTCGACAGCGTCAGGCGGTCTGACGCAGGATCGAAACCGAGGAGACCCGACATGAAACTACCCATACTTGCAGCCGCGTTGCTTGTGGCCACTCCGGTTCTGGCTCTGGACCTGGTGCCGGATACGGAACTGGGCAAGACAGAGACCGAAGTGCGCACCGCTCTGACCGAGCTTGGCTATGACGTGCGCAAGATCGAAATGGAGGACGGTGAAATCGAGGCCTATGTCGTGAAAGACGGACAGATGGCCGAGGTCTATGTGGACCCCGCGTCCGGCAAGATCCAAAATATCGAGGACAAGTGACCGGCAATGTCCGAGTCAATCCAGTACGAGAGCGGGCGCGAGGGCGCCCGCACCATCCGGGTCTGGGACCCGCTGGTCCGCCTGATCCACTGGTCGGTGGTTCTGGGCATTCTGCTCAACGCCGCTGTGACCGACCCCGAGGGGCTGCTGCATGAATATGTCGGTTATGCCGTGCTCGGGCTGGTTCTGCTACGCTTGGCCTGGGGCGTCCTTGGGCCGGCACCGGCCAGGTTCTCGGCATTTCCGTTCAGCCCGAATGCTGCGGTCCGACATGTGCGTGACACCGTCCGGGGCGACCGGTCGGTTCACCTGTCGCACAATCCTCTGGGCGCGCTGATGGTCTACAACATCTGGATGACGTTGGGCTTCATCTGCGCCACAGGCATCATGATGGGTACCGCGGCCTTCTTCGGGCTGAGCTGGGTCGAGGATGCGCACGAGCTGGCGTTCAACTGGCTGATCCTCAGCGTTCTTCTGCACGTGCTTGGCGTGCTTTTGGACCAACGTCGAACCGGTGTCGCTCTGGTCAAAGCCATGGTATCAGGAGACAAGAATATTCCTGATGGCTGGTCGACCAAATGATCAAATGGATCACCGAAAACCTGCGGTCCGGCGATGCGGATGCACGCCGGGCCGTTCTGATGGCGGCGATGATCGTGGTTCAGGGTCTATGCGCCGCATTCTACATGGGCGACGCCATTCTGGACCTCGATGGCAGCGAGCCCCTGGCACATCTCGTTTTGGAATCCCTGGTCGCGACCGTCCTTTGCCTTGGCGTCCTGTTCTTCATGCTCGAGCTGCGCCGATTGCTGGCGCGAATGGACCAGGCAAAACAAGGACTGCGCGCGGCGCAGGGAGAAATGAGCGCCGTGATCGACACTTTCTTTACCCGCTGGGGTCTGACCAGCGCCGAGCGCGAAGTGGGCCTGTTGATCCTCAAAGGCGTCGACAATGAGAATATCGCCCGGATCCGAGGCCGTGCCGTGGGTACCGTACGCGCGCAGTCGGCTTCGATCTATGGAAAAGCCGGCGTGGACGGACGCGCCCAACTGATCAGCGTTTTCATGGAAGAGCTTCTGGCAACCGACGGGCCGGCCTGAGAGACGTCAGGCCACCAACTGCTGATCGCGAACCCCGGTGATGGTGGCAGTCACGATCTGCCCTTCGGGTTGTGCGTTCGCAAATGTCACTTCGGTGAACTGCTCGGTCCGGCCCATGTGAGGATTCTCCATCAGAATGTGATGGGTCTTGCCCAGTTGGGCCGCCAGGTGTCTGGCTACCTGTGCATCACCCGCCTCACGCAACCTGGCTGCACGTTCCTTTATGACCTTGCCGTTGACCTGCTGCGGAATGCGCGCCGCCGGCGTGCCTTCTCGCTTGGAATAGGGAAAGACGTGCAACCAGGTCAGGTCGCAATCGGTGACCAGTTTCAGCGAGTTCTCGAAATGCGCCTCGGTTTCCGTGGGAAAGCCCGCGATGATGTCGGCACCAAAGGTGATCTCGGGGCGTAGTCTGCGGGCCTCTTCGGTGAAGCGGATGGCGTCGTCGCGCAGGTGGCGGCGCTTCATCCGTTTCAGAATCAGATCGTCACCATGCTGCAGCGACAGGTGTAGATGCGGCATCAGGCGCGGCTCGGTCGCGATGGCCTGCATCAGGTTCTCGTCCACCTCGATCGAATCGATCGAGCTGATGCGCAGGCGCGGCAGGTCGGGCACCAGTTTCAGGATGCGCATGACCAGATCGCCCAGCTTGGGGCTTGCTGGCAGGTCGGCGCCCCAGGACGTCAGGTCGACCCCGGTCAGCACGACCTCGTTGTAGCCCCGGTCCACCAGCCGCTTGATCTGGTCCACCACCACGCCCGCCGGGACGCTGCGCGAGTTGCCGCGGCCATAGGGGATGATGCAGAAGGTGCAGCGATGATCACAGCCGTTCTGGACCTGCACATAGGCGCGCGAGCGGGTGCCGAATCCGTCGATCAGGTGGCCGGCGGTTTCGGTGACCGACATGATGTCATCGACCTGAACCGTCTCGGTCTCGCCGATGAAATCGGCGGCCATGCCTTTCCAGGTTTCGGGGCGCATCTTTTCGGTGTTGCCGATCACCGCATCGACCTCGTCCATCTCGGCAAAGGTCTGGGGTTCGGTCTGGGCCGCGCAGCCGGTGACGATCAGCCGGGCGTTGGGGTTCTCGCGGCGCAGCTTGCGGATCTCCTGCCGGGCCTTGCGGACGGCTTCGGCGGTGACGGCGCAGGTGTTCACGATCACCGCGTCCGTCAGCCCGGCCTGCTGCGACAGCTCCTTCATCGCCTCGGTCTCATAGGCGTTGAGCCGGCAGCCCAGCGTGGTGAATTTCGGCGGGTTCATCCCAGCGACTCCAGAAACTCGGGCTTCAGCGTGCCCGAGAAGACATGGCAGGTGGGGCCGGTCATCCAGACGCCGTCCTCGCGCCAGTCGATCCAGATGGTGCCGCCGTCCAGTTCGATCTGCACATTGCGTCCGGTCAGGCCGCGCCGCGCCGCTGCCACGGCCGTGGCGCAGGACGACGAGCCCGAGGCCAGCGTAATGCCCACGCCGCGCTCCCACACCCGCATGCGGATTTGATCCGGGCCGATGATCTGGGCGACCTGCACATTGGTGCGCTGCGGATAGAGCGGGTGATGCTCATAGCGCGCGCCGAATTCCTCCAGCGGAATCGCCTCGGCGTCTTCGACGAAGAAGGTGCAATGCGGGTTGCCCATGCCGGTGGCCACCGGTCCGCCTTCGATCGGCAGTTCCAGCGTATCCACCTCTTCGGCCAATGGAATGTCGGCCCAGTCCAGCTGTGGGTGTCCCATGTTGACCGAAGTCAGCCCGTCGCCCGCGTCCCGCGCCTGCAGCGTGCCGTGGCTGGTGGTCAGCGTCAGTTCGGATTTGCCGCTTTCCTGCATCAGGAACCGGGCGATGCAGCGGGTGGCGTTGCCGCAGGTGGCCGAGATCGACCCATCAGCATTGTAGAACACCAGATGCGCATCCGATTCGCCGTTTTCGATGACGGCCAGCTGGTCGAATCCGACCCCGAACTGCCGGTGTCCGATCCCGCGCGCCAGCGCCGGCGTGATCTGCAACGGATGCGCGCGCGCGTCGACAATGACGAAGTCATTGCCAAGCCCGTGCATCTTCATGAAGGGCAAACCGGTGTCGGATCGTTGCTGCATGGCGGGCATATAGCCTTGCCGCAGACATGAATCCAGCCCGGCGCGAAGATTCCTGAAAAAAGGGGTTGACCCCCCGCCGCCTCAACCCTAATTAGGCCGCCTATCGGGACGCCGGGAACACAATGATTTCAGGCGGAACGCGGTGCGAAAAAGGGCTTGTACCCGGTCGGGAAAATGCCTTAGACAGCGCCACGGATCGCAACGATCCGATGAAAAGAGTGGGCCGTTAGCTCAGTTGGTAGAGCAACTGACTTTTAATCAGTGGGTCGCAGGTTCGAATCCTGCACGGCTCACCACTTTTTCCAAAGATTGATCGGGACGCCGCGCGGTTACTTCTTTTCGAAGAACAGCACGACTTCGCCCAGCCGGATGCCAAAGCGCGAGACATAGGCGCGGTTCAGCAGGCGGTCATCGTCCAGCAGCCACATCCAGTCGTCGAAATCGACACGCATCGTACCGTCCTTCACTGGCAGGTCGATGCGGTACTTCCAGTTGAACGTGTCACCACGCTCGGTTCCCGACGCGGTGCCCAGAACGCCGGGCGCGGTGCCGGTCCAGGTATCCTCGCCGGTTTTGGTCAGGGTCCAGATGCGCTGTTCGGTGGCGCCGTCGTCATAGACGAAGTCTTCGACCAAAGTCAGGGTCTGGCCGTCCCATGTCCCGTTGATGTCGACCGTGAACCGCCGCGGGATGTTGCCCAGAACGTCCTGGAACTGCCCATAGGCCACGGTGTGGCCCTCAAAGAACTCTTCGAGGTTCAGCTGGCGGTCCGACAGGAAAGTGGTCGGGACTTTCGGTTTGAAGGCACAGGCCGCTGTCAGCAGCAGGCACGCGAAGGCCAGTTGTTTTATGAGCCGGGTCATTGCAGGGCCCTCGGGTCGGCGGTCCGGTCATGGCCGTTTGCGCCGGGCACATGCGCCGTCTTTTCCGGCGGGGCGGGGCGCATCGTGGCGACCAGCTCGGCCACCTTCAGCCCGAACTTGCGCATTTCCGAGCGGTTCATGATCGCCCCGCTCTCGGTCAGGTACATCCAGTCGGTGACGTCCAGGGTGTGGCCTCCGGCGTCTTCGGGCAGAACGATGCGATAGGTCAGCTTGACCGTCGCGCCCGAGATCACGCCGCGGCCTTCGCCGACGATGTCGTCGGCGGTTGCGGTAAAGCTGTTGCCTGTGCCCATGGTCAGGTACCATTTGCGGGTCATCTGCTTGCCGTTCGAATAGGTGAAATACTCGGTCAGAGTGCCGGAATTGCCGTTCCATTCCCCGATCATCCGCGCCACGAAGCTGTTCGACATCTTGCCGGTCGGGCCATAGATCAGCCCTTCGGACAGGATTTCCCCGTTCAGATTGTCCTTCAGCGAGAAATCGGGGCCGGTTCCGGTATAGTCCGACGGCGATTGCGCGCGAAAGCTGAGAAGGCGGGTTTTGACCGCGATCAGGGCCAATACGGCCAGTGCGGCAATCAGAAGAAATGTCATTTTGCGGGTACCTCTGTAGGCAGCGTCAGGACCATTCCGAACGCGCCGAGTTTCAGGATGCAGGGCAGCACGGCATAGGCCAGGTTGAGCGTTTCCAACGCCTGCGCCGAATTCGTCTGACCGGGCACGAAGCCGCTGCGTTCCAGCAGCGGAAGGGTGAAGAATGCGGCCAAAGCCAGCCCCAGTTTGCCGGCGAATGACCAGATGCCGAAGGCGGCCGAAGCATTCAGCCCCGCGCGTGTCAGCACCACCGAGAACATGGCCGGCAGGACCACCATGTCCGCCCCCAGCGCCGCCCCCGACGCCAGGCAGATCACCGCGAAACCGACCAGATTGCCGGGCGCCAGCATGGCCGCGCCGACAAAGCCCAGAATGGCCAGCGGCATCGCGATGATCAGAGTCTGTTTCGGGCCGATCCGGTTGCTGAGCCGCGCCCAGAGCGGCACTGTCGCCCCGGCGCTGAGGAAGAACAGGATCAGCAGCGGCCCGGCCTTGCCCGGCAATTGCAGCCGGTCCTCGACGAAGAACAGGAACAGTGTCGAGGTGATCGCAACCGGCAGGCTGTTGACGAGCGCCAGCGCCAGCAGACGCACGGCCCCTGCCTGACCCAGCCCGTCGAACGACAACCCCTGACCGGTGATGGGCGCGCGCCGCCAGATCGGCAATGTCAGCGCCATGGTGACCAGCGCCAGCGCGCCCAGAAACAGCCCGAAAGCCGGATAGCCCTGCGCGCCCGCGCCCAATGCCACGAACAGCGCCGGTGCGCTGGCGGCCAGAACCACGCCGGCCAGTTGCCCGCCCTCTCGAAAGGCGGCGAGGGTCATCAACTCGCGCGGGGTGGCCTGTTTCGCCAGCGTCGCGCTGCGGCCGTAAAGCAGGATCGTGCCCAGGCTGTAGGCGGAAAACAGCAGGATCAGGATCGCCACGAGGACGCCGACGCTCGCCCCCTGCGGCAGCGAAAACAACAGCGGAAAACCGACCGCCAGACCTCCGGCGGCCAAGACGGCAAAGCCCATCTGCCCGCCGGGCCAGCGGTCAATGGCCCAACCGATCAGCGGGTCTTGCACCAGATCCACCAGCCGGATCAGCAGCAGAACCGTGCCGATCACGCTCAGGCCGATCCCGAGGTTCACCGCCGCAAAGCGCGGCAAGTGGATGTAGAGCGGGATACCCGCCGCAGCAAGCATCAGCGCATAGAGGCTGACACGCGGATACAGCATCACTGACCCCGCAGCTGTCGCGTAAAGGCGGCGGACCGGGTGTTGTTGCCCAGAAAGATCGACATGAAACTACGCTTGATCCCCGGATAGGAGAGGGTGCAGGTCGTGCGCCCGTTGCGCCAGAACTCGATCGCGTCGGGGCCTTTGGTGACGGCCAGATAGCTGTCCCCGGCACCAACCGCCTGATAACAGGTTTTCAACTGCGCCTCGATCGGGGCGCTGTTGCCCTGCCGGGCCATCTCGTCCAGCGTGGATTCGATCAACGCCTTCTGCTTCAACGATTTCCGATAGGTCAGCTTCAGCCCAAAATCCTGCGACCAGCTGAGCGGGCCGCCGCCTTTGGTGAACAGCTGCGCATCATAGATCGGCAGACCTAGGAACCGGAAGGTGGCAGTGCCACGCAGCTCGGCATCGGGCAGCACGTTGGTGACGGGCGTGGCCGCCAGCCCGGCAGGGGCCAGCAGAACCAGGCTCAGGATCGCTGCGTTACGGGCTGGCCGTAACCGGGACAGCGACGCTTGGATCAGGTATCGCATTTTCAGCTCCGATGGTTTGCGGATCGCCGTTCAACAGCCCGACAACATGCATCGCGCTGGCGATTCCGTCTTCGTGGAACCCGTGCCGGTTGTAGGCGCCGGCGAACCAGGTCCGGTTGCGGCCCTGCATCTCGCGGATCTGGCCCTGCGCTTTCAGCGCGGCCTTGTCGAACACCGGATGGGCGAATTCCACCTCGTCATAGATCTTGTCGGGCGCGATGTCGGAAGACGGGTTCAGGGTGACGAACAGGGGGTCGCTTTCGGGGATGTTCTGCAACCGGTTCATCCAGTAGGTCACGCCCACGTTGCCCGCCTGCGAGCGGTATGTCCAGCTGGACCAGCAGGCGCGGCGGCGCGGCATCTGGCTGGGGTCGCAGTGCAAGACCGCGCGGTTGGGCTGATAGCGGATCGCGCCCAGCGCCGCGGCCTCGTCGGCGGTGGCGTTCTGGCCCAGAATGGCCAACGACTGGTCGGAATGGGTGGCCAGGATGATCTCGTCATACTGATCCGAGCGGCCCTGCGCCTGAACGGTCACGCCCAAGGCATCGCGTTCGACGTTAGAGACCGGCGCGCCCAGGCGGATGTCGCAACCCCGGCCGCGCAGAGCGGATTCGATCCGGCGGACATATTCGATGCTGCCACCCTTTACGGTCCACCACTGGTGCTGGGCGCCGCGTTTGCTGGACAGCAAGGCGTGGTTGCGGAAGAACTGCACCAGCGACCGCGCCGGAAACTGATCGACGAACTCCACCGGAGTGGACCAGATCGCGCCGCACATCGGCATCAGGTAATTGTTGCGGAACCAGTGGCCCAGCCGCATCTGGTCAACCAGTTCACCAATCGTGGTGTCATCATCCCGGGCGGCCTCGGGCGCTTCTTTGCCAAAGCGCAGGATGTCGGCGATCATCTTGTAGTACGAGGGCCGCACGAGGTTGCGCTTCTGCGCGGTGATGGTGCGCAGATTGTTCAGGCCATATTCGATGCGACCATTGTCGATGGTGGCGCCAAAGCTCATCTCGCTTTTGATGACCGGCACATCCAGTTCACCGAACAGCTTGGTCAGAAAGGGATAGGTGGCATAGTTGAAGACGATGAATCCGGTATCGACCGGTTGATCCCCATTGCGGCCGGCCATTACCGTGCGGGCATGTCCGCCCAGACGGGGTTCGGCCTCGTACAGGGTGACGTCGTGGCTCTCTGACAGGTAATAAGCCGCTGATAATCCTGAGATGCCTGCGCCTACAATTGCGATTTTTTTCCGTACGCCCCGGGTTTCGTCGAACATGCCATCCTCTTTATGCGACATTTTACAATAGGATACGCAGGGTAGGCCGGACCGGATCAAATCCGGGCCATGTTTTTCCCTGTTTCCGCTGATCTGCGGGCAGTGCGTCAGGATTGCATCAATCGCGGCTGCTGGTGATCCGAGACCAGCCCGTCCGCGTAATGAAAGGTGTTATGATCGAGACAACCCAACCCAAGACCGCGGCTGTTCACGCTTCGGCATATGCGAACCGCCCGGCATGAGCAGTTTTGACGGAAAAACCTACTGGATCATCGGTGCCAGCGAAGGTCTGGGCCGGGCGCTGGCCGAAGGCTTGAGCGGTCAGGGCGCGCACCTTGTGCTGTCCGCGCGCAATGCCGAGCGGCTGGAGCAGATCTGCGCCGCGCTGCCTCATGCCCGTGCGGTGCCGCTGGACGTGACCGATCTGGCGCAGGTGCGCCGCGCCGTGGCCGAGATCGGCCCGGTCGATGGTCTGGTCTACAACGCCGGGGCCTATGAGCCGATGCGCGCGCAGGACTGGAAGACCGAAGCCGCGCTGGCCATCAGCGACGTGAACTATTCAGGCGCGCTGCGGGTTCTGGGGGAAACCGTGCCGGCCATGGTGAAGACAGGGCGTGGCGACATTACACTGATCGGGTCGCTGGCGGGCTATCACGGACTGCCTGCGGCGATCGGGTACGGGTCCAGCAAGGCGGCGCTGATCTCGTTGGCCGAAACGATGCGGCATGACGTGGCCGGAACCGGGGTGACGGTGCGCATCGTCAATCCGGGGTTCATCAAGACCCGGCTGACCGACAAGAACAGCTTCAAGATGCCGATGCTGATGGAGCCCGAAGACGCCGCGCAGCGCGTACTGCGCGCAATGGCGCACCGGCGCTTCCGGACCGACTTTCCGGCGCCGTTCTCGTGGGTCATCCGGCTGATCGATTACCTTCCGGATCTTCTGGTTTATCGCGGAAAATAGACTCTAACCAAAGCGTCCCTGACAGAACCAGCCCGCCGACATTGTGCCGCCATGGCCGTAGAACAGCCACAGCCGCTCGCCCTGTTCGGTCACCACCACCCAGTAATCGCGCACGCCGCTGCGCCAGTTGGGGTCGTCCAGCCACCATTCCGGGGCGATCCGCTCCGGGCCGGTGGCCTGCGCCAGTTGCCAGTCGCGCCCGCGCCAGCGGAAGCTGGTGGGCACATCCGGGTGGTCGGGGGCCATCACCGGCTCGGGCCGCCACATCAGCAGGGGGCGCGGGCGCGGCGGGACGGGCCAGTCGCGGGCCGGTTCCGACCAGGCCGCCGCCAGCGTCTGCGCGGTTTTCTCGGGGATGTGCGAAGCCGCCGGGTGTTGCCGCGTGATCGCCTCGAGCCCCACCCGCGCGCCCAGCTTTCCGATCAGATCGTCCAGCGCCGTGTTCCCCTCCAGACGGTTGCGGACGGCGCGGCTGGCCTCGGCATGGCCGGTCAGGGTGCGGGCATGCACCGGCTCGGTCTGCACCGCCGCAAGCCGCAGCATGTCGATGCCATAGCCTGCGTCGATCTGGTCAATTTTCATCTCTAACAAAGGGCGAATGCGGTGTTTGTCATGGCTCGGCCGGGCCAGTCCGATCTCGATGATCTCGGCCGCCTGATCGGTGCGGTGCGCCTCGAGCCGCAGGGTCCGCGCCCCGCGCGCCTTTTCTTCCAGCCGGGCGCACAGGGTCGGCAGCATCCGGTCGATGGCGGCCATCACGTCCTCGGCCAGGCCGATCGGGTTGGGCAGGGTCATCCGCACCGCAAAGTGATGCGGGGGCCGCGCGGGCGAGACCGGCTCGGGTGCGCTGCCCATCGCCTGATCCAGCCGTAGCACCAGCCCGCGCCCGAATCGGCGGGCCAAACTGGCACGCGGCTGGCCCAGCAGGTCGCCGATCCGCCGCAGGCCCAGCCGGTTCAGCTGCGCCACGGTCTGGTCGTCCAGCCGCAGCGCCGCGATGGGCAGGGGGGCGAGCGCGCCATAGGCCTGCCCCGGCGGCGCGATCCGGGCCCCGCCGCCCACGGCCACCACCTGCGGCGCGGCACCGCCCTTGGTCCAGTGCCGCCGCTTGCCGGCGCGGGCGCGGGTGGCGCGGGCCTCTTGGGAGATGGCGTCGCCGCTGCGGTCCGAGGTGGCCTCTTGCCCGGCATAGCGCGCCAGCGCCCAGGCCGCGCCCAGCGTGTCGGCAATGCCCATCTGCACGCTCAGACCCATGTCGGCGCAGTCGGTCTCGATCACGTCCAGCAGCGCCTCTTCGCCGCCGAACAGGTGGGCGCAGCCCGACAGATCGACGATCAGGCCATCGGGCGCCTCTTCGGCGACCCAGGGGCTGAACTTGCCCGCCCAGCGGCGCAGCGCGGTCAGAAAAGCAGCCTCGGCCGGGGCGTTGCGGGGGCGGGTGACAAGGGCCGCGCACATGGCATGGGCATCGCGCACCGGCTGGCCCACGCGCAGACCGGCGGCCTGTGCATCAGTGTTCAGCGAGGTGATGACCTGCATGTTCGACTGTTCGGCCACCACCGCCAGCGGGCCTGTATGCAGGCCCCGCGCGGCGCGGATCAGCCGTTCGGCCCCCAGACGGGGGAACCACAGCGAGAGTATTCGGCGTTTGGGCATCGGGCAGACATCAAAGTGTTCTCATTTTGTTCTTATCTGAGAATCATGCCCCGAGTCGAGTCCGCCTTATCCGCAGGTCAGCCGCTGAATGACCCCGGCTCCGTTCACATAGACGTTTAGCCGGTCGATGCGGTAATCCTGCGTGGCGATGTCATCGGGGCCCAGAACGCGGCTCCGTTCCGGCAGGCTGGCCTGAATGGTCGAGACCGGTTGCCCCACGGACTGGGCAAAGGGTTCGCCCTTGCAGAAGGCCAGATCCACCGGGGCGGCATCCACCTCGGCAGAGCCCGGTTCGGGCAGGTCGGTTTCGGCGCAGGCGGCCAGGACGATCAGGATCGGGATGAACCGGTACATTGGCGCTCCTCTTTTCGGCAATGTCGTTTCTGAAATATCAAAAGCTTACAGAGACTGCCATGAAAGCGCAGTTGAAAACACCCTGTATTTGACGCAGGGTCGGGTCAAACAAGACAGGGAGACAAGCAACATGCGAACCCGTGCCGCCGTCGCCGTTCAGGCGGGCAAGCCCTTGGAAGTGATGGACGTGAACCTCGAAGGCCCCAAGGCGGGCGAGGTTCTGGTCGAGATCAAGGCCACCGGCATCTGCCATACCGACGAATTCACCCTGTCGGGCGCCGACCCCGAGGGCCTGTTTCCGGCCATTCTGGGCCACGAGGGTGCCGGCGTCGTGGTCGAGGTCGGCCCGGGCGTGACCAGCCTGAAGCCGGGCGATCACGTGATCCCGCTCTACACTCCCGAATGTCGCGAGTGCGAATACTGCCTGCACCCCAAGACCAACCTGTGCCAGGCGATCCGCGAGACGCAGGGCAAGGGTTTGATGCCCGACGGCACCTCGCGTTTCTCGACGCTGGATGGGGATCCGATCCTGCATTACATGGGATGCTCGACTTTCTCGAACCACACGGTTCTGCCCGAGATTGCACTTGCCAAGGTGCGCGAGGACGCGCCGTTCGACAAGATCTGCTATATCGGCTGTGGCGTGACCACGGGCATCGGCGCGGTGATCAACACCGCCAAAGTCGAGATCGGCAGCCGCGCCATCGTGTTCGGCCTGGGCGGCATCGGCCTGAACGTGATCCAGGGTCTGCGTCTGGCCGGGGCCGATCAGATCGTCGGCGTTGACTTGAACCCCGCCAAGGTCGAGATGGCCAAAAAATTCGGCATGACCGATTTCGTGAACCCGACCGAGGTCGAGGGCGATCTTGTCCCCTATCTGGTGAACCTGACCAAGGGCGGTGCGGATTACACCTTTGACGCCACCGGCAACGTGCAGGTGATGCGCGCGGCGCTGGAATCGGCGCACAAAGGCTGGGGCGAATCCATCATCATCGGTGTGGCACCCGCGGGGGCCGAGATCTCGACCCGTCCGTTCCAGCTGGTCACCGGCCGGTCGTGGCGCGGCACCGCCTTCGGCGGCGCGCGTGGGCGCACGGACGTGCCCAAAATCGTCGACTGGTACATGGAAGGGAAGATCGAGATCGACCCGATGATCACCCACACCATGGGCCTGGACGACATCAACACCGGCTTCGACCTGATGCACAAGGGCGAAAGCATCCGGTCGGTGGTGGTTTATTGAGGCTTGGGTCACCTTGACAAAAATTGGACGGCGCAGTCGATCTGCGCCGTTTTTTTGTGGCGGCTCAGCTCAAGACTGGTCGGTGTTCGACTTTGGCCTTGCTGATGCGCCCGTATCTACGCGTGGCGAACGCACACGTAGAACTGGTTTGTTCGTGGACACGTCTGCCCGGCTTTCGCGCCAGACGACGAAGATGCCCGATGCGATGATGATCGCGGCACCCACGGCCACCCATTTGTCGGGCTTTTCCCCAAAGAACACCGCGCCGAAAATCGTGGCCCAGATGATCTGGCTGTACTGGCTGGGTGCAACCACGCCCGCCGGTGCCGCGCGATAGGCCAGGATGATCAGGTGCTGGGCGATCACCGAAAACACGCCGACCAAAGCCATCATCGCCAGATGGATCAGAGAGGGCGGCTGATAGACCGCCGGTTGCGCAAGGCTCATGACCGCGATCGCCAGCAGCATCGGATAAAGGATCAGCACCGCCGAGCGTTCCTCGTTTCCGATCTTTCGCACCAGCACGGATGCGAAGGCGCTGCAGAACGCGGCCGTCAGGGCGGCAAGGTGGCCGAGGGTGATCTCGGTCGCGCCGGGGCGCAGGACGATCAGTACCCCGATCAGGCCCACGCCCACTGCGGCCCAGCGTTGGGCGCGCACGACCTCGCCCAGAATCGGGATCGACAGGACGGTGACGATTAGCGGAAAGGAAAACAGCAGCGAATAGACTTCGGCCAGGGGCAGGACCGAAAAGGCGTAGAAGGCACAGGACATACCCGTGACCATCAGCCCCGAGCGCAGCATGACCAACCAAGGATGGCGGGGCAGGAAGTTTCCAGTGGCCTTGTCCGCAAGAATCGTGACCGCCATCGGCACAAAGGAGAACAGCGTGGCGAAAAAGATGATCTGCAGCACGGAATAGGTGCCGCCCAGCGTCTTGATCAGCGCGTCATGGGTGGCAAAGACGGCAAACCCGAGAAAGGCAAATCCAAGTCCCTGCAGGGTCGAGTTCTGTGTGCTCATCTGGCTGGTCCCGGGCGATTGGATGCTTTGGCAGGTGTCTGAGGCCTGATTAAACCCAATCGGCAGAGTCGGATAGTCCAAACTTTACCGCTAACATGTCTGCGGGGCCGGCCGTTCAGCGCAGGATCGGCGGAGCCCCGGCCGGTTGGCGGGCGACCGCGACACCGGCCTGCATCCCCGCGCCGATGCGGCGGGCCAGCGCCACCCAGGGCGTGGCCGTTTCCGGGGGCAGGGTGCCGTGGGCGACCTCTTCGAACAGGTCCAGCCAATGGGCAAACATTTCGGGTTTCACGTCCGGACGCTCGATATGCACGCGCTGCGGATTGCCGCTGTAGACGCGCTCGTACAGGATGGCGTTGCGCCAGAAGGCGGCGATCCGGTCCTCATGCGCGGCCCAGTCGGTGACGTGGCGGTTGAAGATCGGGCCCAGCAGGGCGTCCTGCCGGACGCGGGCGTAGAATGCGGTGACCTGCGCTTGGATCTGGTCGGGCGTGGCGGGAAAACGTGGGGGCAGCACGGGCCGGGTCATGGTCGGGGCTTTCGATTCAGGCTCTGTTCCGGGCAGATACCGCGTTTTCCGGCCCGGATGCAGGGGCGGAATTGTCGCGCTGCCCCGGCGTCAGCAGGTGCCGCAGCAGGGCCACGGGATGCGCGCGCAGGCTCAGGCGGGTGGCGACGTAATCCTCGACCACCTGCTCGCCCAGCGACATCTGCGGCAGATGGGCGGCGGGCTCGTCCAGCGCCTCGCCTTCCAGATCCTGCGCGAACAGGGGCAGAGGCCTGGCGGTGGCGATCGCCTTGGCCTGCCACAGCGCCTCGCGCCGGGTCAGGCCGCAGGCGGCAAAGGCATCGGCCTCGGCCAGACGCTCGATCACCGAGGGGCCAAGGCCCGCGCGGCGCCAGACGTCGTCAACCTGATGGTAGCCATTGCCGCGCGCGGCGGTCAGCCAGCTGGCATCCTCTTCGCTCAGGCCCTTGATCTGGCGAAAACCCAGCCGCAGGGCCAGCCCGCCATGGCCGTCGGGCTCCATCACGTTGTCCCAGAAGCTGGCATTGATGCAGACCGGGCGCACCTGGACGCCATGTTCGCGCGCATCACGCACGATCTGGGCGGGGGCATAGAACCCCATCGGCTGCGAATTCAGCAGCGCGCAGGCAAAAATCCCCGGATGGTGGCACTTGATCCAGGCGCTGGCATAGACCAGCAGCGCAAAGCTGGCCGCGTGGCTTTCGGGGAAGCCGTAGGAGCCGAACCCCTCGATCTGCGAGAAACAGCGCTCGGCAAATTCGGCGTCATAGCCGTTGCGCTGCATCCCGCGCAGGAACAGGGTGCGAAATTCGCTGACATTGCCGTGCTTCTTGAAGGTCGCCAGCGACCGCCGCAGCCGGTCGGCCTGCTCGGGGGTGAAGCCCGCGCCGACGATGGCGATCTGCATCGCCTGTTCCTGAAACAGCGGCACGCCCAGCGTCTTGCCCAGCACTTCGCCCAGTGCGTCCGAGGGAAAGCTGACCTCCTCCTCGCCGTTCCGGCGGCGGATATAGGGATGCACCATGTCGCCCTGGATGGGGCCGGGGCGGATGATGGCGACCTCGATCACCAGGTCATAGAAATTGCGCGGCCGCATCCGGGGCAGGAAGTTCATCTGCGCACGGGATTCCACCTGGAACACGCCCACCGAATCCGCGCGGCACAACATGTCATAGACCGCCGGGTCCTCGGGCGGCAGGGTGGCGAGCGTATAGCTGGTCTGGTGGTGCTGGGCGATCAGGTCGAATGCCTTGCGGATGCAGGTCAGCATGCCAAGGCTCAGGACATCGACCTTGAGGATGCCCAGACTGTCGATGTCGTCCTTGTCCCAACAGATGACCGTGCGGTCCTCCATCGTGGCGTTCTCGATGGGCACCAGTTCGTCCAGACGGCCCTCGGTGATGATGAACCCGCCCACATGCTGGGACAGGTGGCGGGGGAAGCCGTTGATCTGATGCACCAGTGTTAGAGTCTGTTTCATACGGCGATCCTCGGGTTCGAGGCCGATTTCGCGCATTCGCTCGGCCTCGAGCCCTGCGGTCGAGAAGAACCCCCACAGCTGCGAGGACAGGGCGGAAATCGTGTCCTCGGTCAGGCCCATGGCGCGGCCCACCTCGCGGATGGCGCGCTTGCCGCGATAGTGGATCACCGTGGCGCAAAGCCCCGCGCGGTGGCGGCCATAGCGTTCATAGATGTGCTGGATCACCTCTTCGCGGCGTTCATGTTCGAAATCCACGTCGATGTCGGGCGGCTCGTCCCGCGCCTCGGAGACGAAGCGTTCAAACACCATGGTGCCCATCTCGGGGCTGACCGAGGTGACGCCCAGGCAATAGCAGACCACCGAATTGGCCGCCGAGCCGCGCCCCTGGCACAGGATCCCGCGGCCGCGGGCAAAATGCACGATGTCGCGGACGGTCAGGAAATAGGGCTCGTATTTCAGCTTGCCGATCAGGGTCAGCTCATGCGCCAGCATCGCCTTGACCTTTTCGGGCGCGCCGGCGGGATAGCGCCAGGCCAGCCCCTCATGCGCCAGACGGTGCAGGCGCTGGGCGGGGGTTTCTGTGCCGCTGACCTCGCTGGGATATTCATAGCGCAGCTTGTCCAGCGAGAAGGTGAGCTGTTCGCTGAGCGCATACGCGCGGGCCACGGCGCCTTCATGCCCCTTGAAGATGCGCAGCATCTCGGCCTCGGACCGCAGGCGCTGTTCGCCGTTGGCCAGCGCGTGGCGGCCCAGATCGTCCACCTTGCGGCGCAGCCGGATCGCGGTCAGCACATCACCCAGCCGGCGGCGCGAGCCGTGATGCATCATCGGCGCGGCGCTGGCGATAGTGGGCAGGCCCAGATGACGCGATTCAGTCTCTAACAAATGGAAAAACGCCGAATCCGCCCCGTCATAGCGCGGATGCATCAGCAAATGCATGCGCCCGGCAAAGCGGCGCGTCAGCTGTTGCGCCTGTGTCCGCCACCCGCTCGCGCCGCCGGTCGGACGGCCCGCCTGTGGCCAGAGCAACAGGTGGAGGCCGTCGGAAAACTCCAGCAGGTCGGACAGGTGCAGGATGCAGTCGCCCTTGGCCGCGCGCAGCCGCCCGGTGGACAGGAGGTGGCACAGGCTGGCCCAGCCCTGCCGGTTGAGGGGCAGGGCGGTGACGGGCGGGGCATCGGCAAAGAGCAGCCGCGCCGCCGGGATCAGGCGCGGCACCGCATGCACCGGGAACGAGGGCGGTTTCGGGATGTGATCGGGGCAGGGCGGGCCGATGGGCGTGTTCTGCTCCTCCCACGTGCGGCGCTCGCGCACCTTGCGGGCGATCTCGCGCGCCTGGGTATGGGCGCGGACGATGCCGGCCACCGAGTTGTCATCGGCGATGGCGATGGCGGGCAGGCCCAGGGTGACGGCGCGCTCCATGTACTCCTCGGGGTGCGAGGCCCCGGTGAGGAAGGTGAAGTTCGACGTGATCGACAGCTCGGCATACATGGCGATTCCACATTATATTCACGTTTTGTTCTTTTTCGAGTCCCTGTCTGCATTGCGCAGGAAACGGGTCGTCTGCCCGCGTGTGGCAGGCGCATTGTCAGGGCAACAAAAGGAGACTCGAGATGTTCAAGATCACCGCCCTGCCCACCGACGAAGTACGCGCCTTTCAGGCAGGCGCGCCCGATGCCTACGGACACGCGCCTGAACGCGCGGTATCAACCGGAACCGGAAATCCGTGCCGCCATTGCTTGCAGCACATTCCCGAAGGTGCAGAAATGCTGATTCTGGCCCATCGGCCTTTTGCAGAGACACATCCTTATGCCGAAACGGGGCCGATCTTCCTGTGTGCAAGCCCTTGTGAACGGTATGAAGGGACTGATCTGCCAGAGGTTCTGACCTCATCGCCCGATTATCTGATCAAGGGCTATGGCCGCGATGACCGGATTGTCTACGGTACCGGCGTCGTGACACCCACCGGACGGATCAGCGCGGCGGTGGATGCAATACTTGCCCGCCCCGAGGTGGCCTATATCCATGTACGCTCGGCCCGGAACAACTGCTATCAGGCGCGGATCGACCGGGTCACAGCTTGACCCGGTGCAGACCCCGGCGCGGCTGGTCCTGATCGTCGGCCGGGGCATCGTCGGCGCGCGAGGAGGTGAGGGCAAGGAACACGTCCTCGAGATCGGCCTCTTCGGTGCGCACGTCGCGGATGCGGATGCCGGCCTGGCGGACCGCCTCGAGCACTTGCTCGGCGCTGGTTTCCGGGCTGCGGTAGTGCAGCGCCAGGCTGCCGTCGTCGCGCAGGCTGGCCTGAACGCCGGGGGCGGCGGGCAGGGCGGTTACCGGGGCCTCGGGGGTGATGACCATGGTGCGTCCGTCCATGCGGCCCAGCAGGTTGGCGGTGCTGTCCTGCGCCACCTTCTCGCCGTGGTTGATGATGGCGATCTCGTCGCACATCTCCTGCGCCTCTTCCAGGTAGTGGGTGGTCAGGATGATGGTCATGCCCTGCTGGTTCAGCTTGCGCACATTGGCCCACAGCATCTGGCGCAGTTCGATGTCCACGCCGGCGGTGGGTTCGTCCAGAACCAGGATTTTGGGGTGGTGCACCAGTGCCTTGGCCAGCAGCAGACGCCGCCGCATCCCGCCCGACAGCGTGCGGGCATAGGCCTCGGCCTTGTCGCTGAGGCCCACCAGTTCGAGGATCTCGTCGCTGCGCCGCTGCGATTTCGGCACGCCATAGAGCCCGGCCTGCACCTCGAGCGCGCCGCGCGGGGTGAAGAACGGATCGAGGTTCAGCTCTTGAGGCATCACCCCGATGGCGGCGCGGGCCTGGCGCGGGTTGCGGTCCTGGTCATAGCCCCAGATCGTCACCTGGCCCGCGGTCTTGATCACCAACCCCGCCAGGATGTTGATCAGGGTCGATTTGCCGGCGCCGTTCGGCCCCAACAGGCCGAAGACAGACCCGCGCGGGATCTCCAGATCGATGCCCTTCAGCGCATGTTTCTCGGGCTGGCCCTTGCCGCCGCGATAGGTTTTGCGCAGGCCGCGAAGGCTGATCGCTGCATCGGTCATTGCTGGCTCTTGCCCCCGGTTTCCTGATCCCTCATAAACGCACCTAATGCATGCCCGCGAGGCCGACAACCAGTGAAGGATCGCACGCCGTGACAATCGAAGCTCCGGAAACCAAGATCGTCGAGACAAGCCGTGTCGCCTGTGATGGCGGCGAGGGCGCGCTGGGCCATCCGCGCGTCTGGTTGCAGATCCCCGAGGATCAGGGCTGGGTCGAGTGCCCCTATTGCGATTGCAAGTATGTTCTGAAGGACGCACAGCAACACTGATTGCCTGCCCAACCGCGGTCCGCCCAAATCTCGCCGCGATTTTCACCTAGTGCGTTGGTGTGACCAACGTAGGTGCGAATGATGACCGATATGACTGCTGCTGATACCGGCAATCCGGTTTTTGGTTGGGCCGGGTTTATGCTTGCGGTACTGGCCCTGTTCGCAGCCTTGTTCGTGTTCTGGGCAGGGCCGTTCGCACCGCAGCAATCCACCGGCGTGACGCTGGGCGAACTGGCCGCCGAGTTGGGTAAATCGACCCTGCGGGCCGCCGCGGGGATGGAGCAGCCTGCGCCGGTCGCGCCCACCCGCGATCTGGATGACTTTCTGCAGATCGGCGTCGCCATGCTGGGCGGGTTGGCGATCGTCGTCTCGGTCATCGGCATCATGCGGCACGAAAAACGCCGTCCGGCCCTCGCCGGTGTGGTCATCGGAACGGGCGCGATCCTGTTCCAGTTCTTCGCGATGGCGTTTTTCGCGTTCCTCGGTGCGCTGGTCATCATGGCGCTGCTGAACAGTTTCTCGGATGTTTTCAGCGGTCTGTTTGGCGGCTAGGGCGCGTTCCTGACTGGTCACCCGGCTGCCCCTGTGGCAGAACCGTCCCTGACCGACAGGGAGAGCGCGCATGAGCAAATTCGGAAAAGGCTGCCATCTGCATCTGATCGACGGATCGGCCTTTATCTTTCGCGCCTATCACGCCCTTCCGCCGCTGACGCGGAAGTCGGACGGGATGCCGATCGGCGCCGTTTCGGGCTTTTGCAACATGCTGCAGCGTTACGTGGATGGCGACCACGGCCCTGACGCGCCGACCCATCTGGCAGTGATCTTCGACAAGGGCTCGCACACCTTCCGCAACGACATGTATGACCTCTACAAGGCCAACCGCGAGGCGATGCCCGAGGACCTGCGCCCGCAGATCCCGCTGACCCGGCAGGCGACCGAGGCCTTCAACATCGCCTGCAAAGAGCTGGAGGGGTACGAGGCCGACGACATCATCGCCACGCTGGCCTGCCAGGCGCGCCAGGCCGGCGGGCGGGTGACCATCGTCAGTTCCGACAAGGACCTGATGCAGCTGGTGGGCGACGGTGTCGAGATGCTGGATGCCATGAAGAACAAGCGCATCGACCGCGAAGGGGTGTTCGAGAAATTCGGCGTCTACCCCGAGCGCGTGGTGGATGTGCAGGCGCTGGCCGGCGACAGCGTCGACAACGTGCCGGGCGCGCCGGGGATCGGGATCAAGACGGCGGCACTGCTGATCAACGAGTTCGGCGATCTGGAGACGCTGCTGGACCGCGCCGAGGAGATCAAGCAACCCAAGCGCCGCGAAACCCTGATCGAGAAACGAGATCAGATCGAGTTGTCGAAGAGGCTGGTGCAGCTGGATTGCGAGACACCGCTGGATTTCACGCTGGATGATCTGGAGCTGCGCGATCCCGATCCGGACAAGCTGATGGAGTTTCTGGCCGAGATGGAGTTCCGCACTCTGACCAAGCGGATCGCCGACAAGCTGGGCGTCGAACCGCCGGTGATCGCGGATACTCCGGCGCCGGCGGCAGATGAGCCGCAGGCCGAAGACATTCCGTTCGATGCCAGCAAATACGAATGCGTGCGCGATGCGGCCGCGCTGCGGAAATGGATCGAGCAAGCCTATGAGCGCGGCTGGCTGGCCGTGGACACCGAGACCACGGGCCTGAACGAAATGATCGCCGATCTGGTCGGCATCTCGCTGTGCATCGAGCCAGGCGAGGCCTGTTACATCCCGCTGACCCACCGCGACGGGGCCAGCGACGACCTGTTCGGCTCGGACGCGCTGGCCGAGGGGCAGATGCCGCTGGATGAGGCGCTGGAGATGCTCAAGCCGGTGCTTGAGGATCCGTCGATCCTGAAGATCGGACAGAACATGAAATATGACGCCAAGATCTTTGCGCGCTATGGCGTGGATGTGGCCTCGATCGACGATACGATGCTGATGTCCTATGCCATGCATGCGGGCGAGCATGGGCATGGCATGGACACGCTGTCCGAACGCTATCTGGGCCACACGCCGATCCCGATCAAGCCGCTCTTGGGCTCGGGCAAATCGGCGATCACCTTCGACAAGGTGCCGATTGACGAGGCCACCCCCTATGCCGCCGAGGATGCCGACATCACCCTGCGCCTGTGGAAGCTGTTCAAGCCGCAGTTGCACCGGGTTCAGGTGACCACCGTCTATGAAACGCTCGAGCGCCCCCTTGTGCCGGTTCTGGCCGAGATGGAGATGCATGGCATCAAGGTCGACCGCGACGTGCTGAGCCGCATGTCGAACGCCTTTGCCCAGAAAATGGCCTGTTTAGAGGCTGAAATCCACGAGCTGGCCGGAGAAACCTTCAACGTCGGCTCGCCTGCGCAGCTGGGCGAGATCCTGTTTGAAAAGATGGGTCTGGAAGGCGGCAAGAAGGGCAAGACCGGCAAGTATTCGACCGGTGCCGACGTGCTGGAAGATCTGGCGACCGAGCATGAACTGCCGCGCCGTGTGCTGGACTGGCGGCAACTGTCCAAGCTGAAATCGACCTATACCGACGCGCTGCAGACCCATATCAACCCCGACACGGGGCGGGTGCATACATCCTACGCCATCACCGGGGCGAACACGGGGCGTCTGGCCTCGACCGACCCCAACCTGCAGAACATCCCGGTGCGCACCGAGGAGGGCCGCCGCATCCGTGAGGCTTTCATCGCCGAGCCGGGCAATGTTCTGGTTTCGCTGGACTATTCACAGATCGAGCTGCGCATCCTGGCCCATATCGCCGATATTCCGGCCTTGAAACAGGCCTTTGCCGACGGGCTGGACATTCACGCCATGACCGCGTCGGAAATGTTCGACGTGCCGTTGGACGAGATGACGCCCGAGATCCGTCGCAAGGCCAAGGCGATCAATTTCGGCGTGATCTACGGCATTTCGGGCTTTGGCCTGGCGCGCAACCTGCGTATTCCGCGGGCCGAGGCGCAGGGCTTCATCGACCGCTATTTCGAACGCTTCCCGGGCATCCGGCGCTACATGGATGACACCATCGCCTTCGCCAAAGAGCATGGCTATGTGCAGACCCTGTTCGGGCGCAAGATCCACACGCCCGAGATCAACGCCAAGGGGCCGCATGCGGGGTTCGCGCGCCGCGCGGCCATCAACGCGCCGATCCAGGGCACGGCGGCCGACGTGATCCGGCGGGCGATGGTGCGGATGCCCGAGGCGATCGACGGGCTGCCGGCCAAGATGCTGCTGCAGGTGCACGACGAACTGCTGTTCGAAGTGGCCGAGGACACGGTGGACAAGACCATCGAGATCGCGCGCGACGTGATGGAGAACGCGCCCGATCCGGCGGTGAAGCTGGACGTGAAACTGACGGTGGATGCGGGCAAAGGCGCCAACTGGGCCGAGGCGCATTAGGCAAGCGCCGTGCCGCTCATCAGGCCCGGCGGGCCATCTTCGCGGCAGGTCAGGCCTCGGGCCTGACCAACAGCGCGACCAGCCGCCGGGTCAGCGGGGCCATGACCAGAACCACCGCAAACGCCACCGGCCAGCTGATGCTCCACGCGCCCATCCAGCTGGCAAAGGTCTCGGGGCCAAGCCCGATCTCTTTGACCGTTGCGATGCAGGTCACGATGCAGGACATCAGCCCCGACAGGATCAATCCGAACAGGACGGGGGCAAAGCGGGCGGGGATCATGCGGCTGTTCCTCTACTGAATTGCCGCTTCGTATGCGATATCCAAGATGTGATTTCCAGTGCGCAGGTGCACAGGCCTATCGCATCCAGTGCAGAGAGGCGTCGGTGCGCCGCGTCGAGGGCGTGTATTCGGCGCTGACCCAGCCATCATAGCCGCTGTCGTCGATCGTTGCGAACAACGCGGGGAAATCGGTCTCGTCCCGGCCAGGTTCCGACCGGTCGGGGGCCGATCCGATCTGAACATGTACGATCCGGTCGCGGAATCTGTCCCAGATGGCCTGTGCATCGCCATGGATCATCCGGGCATGAAAGCTGTCGAATTGCAGGCCCACATTCGGACGGTCGATCCGGTCCAGGCACGCGGCGGCCAGATCATAGTCGTTGAGGAAGTATCCGGGCTGCGAGACCGGGTTCAGCGGTTCGATCGTGAACCGTTGATGCGGCGCAAAATCCGCAGCCCATTGCAGATTGCGCACAAAACAGTCCAGTGCGTCCGCCCCCGAGGCATAGCCCGCCATCACGTGGATCAAACCGGGCTTCAGCGCCTCGGCATAGCGCAGGACGCGGCGGATGTCGGACTGGAACCGCCCCTCGCCCCCCGGAACGGCTGCATAGCCCGGCTGGCCGCCGGTATAGTTGGGCGGCGGCGCGTTGATCAGCACAAGGTCCAGACCGTTGGTCATCAATGCGCGACGGGTTTCCTTGGCCGCCAGGTCATAGGGAAACAGGATCTCGACTGCCTTGAACCCGGCATCCGCGGCCGCCTTGAATCGGTCGAGATAGGGCAGCTCGGCAAAGAGCAGCGAGATATTGGCGGCAAATCGGGGCATTGTCCTCTCGGTCCGATGGCGTGCTGACCTTAGTCGCGGGCGGCGCGCAGAGAAAGGGTTTGAAAACGACAATATGTCGAAAATCGGCCAGACCGTCGCGGGCCGAATGTGAAGGGTCGGGGTATTGCAGCGAATCATTTTCGTGGCGCTGCACCAACAAAAGGATTGAAACCGATGGCGATGAGTCCGGACCCCGTTCGCGGGCCTAGTTTCGCTGTGCCCGGTGCGCGGCAATCCGCCTTGTCCGGAAACGGGTTGGCGGTGGCGTCGATGCTGACCTGGGCGGCCGGATTCCCGGCGGCCGAAATCCTGCTGCAGACCTGGCCGCCGGTTGCCTTGCTGGCCGCGCGGCTGATGCTGGCGGTGGCCGTGATGATTCCGATCTGGCTGTGGATCGATGGCGCGGATGCGGTGCTGCGGGCGCGCTGGGCCCATGCGATGAGAGTGGGCGGGTTTGGACTTGGCTTGGGCATGTTCCTGATCATCCTGGCGCAGAAACTGACCGATCCCGTAACCGTTGCCATCATCGCCTCCTGCGCGCCTTTGATTGCGACACTGCTCGAGCTGGCTGCGGGAACGCGCAGATTGCGGTGGAACTTCGCGCTGGGGGTTGCCGTTTCGATCATAGGCGGCCTGATCGCAACCAGCGCGGTGGCGCCGGCCCAGCTGGGACTGGGGGCGCTTTGCGCAATCGCCTCGACCGCGCTGTTCTGCTGGGCCAGCATGGCGACCGCGCGGGACTTCCCGGACCTCAGCCAGACCGGACGTACCACGATCACGCTGATCGGCGGCACGTTCATGGCCGGCGCGCTGTTCTATCTGTCGAGCGTCCTCGGGTTCGAAGTCTGGCCATCGTCGCCGATCGACCCGCAGCAGGCAGGAATGCTGGCGATCTACGCCGTGATCTCTCTCGGCCTCAGCCAGGTTCTGTTCATCGCTTCGATTGGCCGGCTGGGTGTTGCTCTGGCGTCATTCCACATCAATGTGGCACCGTTCTACGTGATGCTCATCATGGTGGTTCTGGGTTCGGAGTGGAACTGGACCCGGGCGCTGGGCGCCGGAGTCGTGGCGCTGGCGGTTGTCCTTGCGCAAGACCGTCCTGCACGACGGGTTGCCTAAGGCGTTTCCTCGGCGCGACCCAAGACAAAGAACTGCCCGCCGGACCAGACCCCGACCTGCCCGGCGCGTTCCGTCGCAATGTCCACAAGGCGGTAGAAACTCTTGCGGTCGATCCGCGCCTCGAGGTTTGATCGCACCAATATATAGGGTCTGGGTTCGTTTGTTTCCGGGTCGATGGCCACCCGTATCGGGTGATCCGGACCCGCCGACACCGTATCGCCGACATGGGTGGTAAAGGTCAGAACCTGATCCTCGTCCGCGCCGGTCCGGTCGAAATCGACCGCCACAAACGGCGCGTCTTCGACTATGATGCCGACCTTTTCGACCGGGGTGACCAGAAAATAGGCGTCCCCTTCTTTCTTAAGAATTGAGGAAAAAAGCTTCACAAGCTCGAACCGGGTGATGGGCGACCCTAGGTAATACCAGGTGCCATCGCGCGCGATGCGCATGTCCAGATCGCCGCAGAACGGAGGATTCCAGCTGTCGACAGGGGGCAGACCCCGCGGTTTGGCCGCCTTGACCGAGGCCGCCAGACCCTCAGGGGACGGTTTCACAGGATTTTGTCCGCTCATTGTTTTTGCCATTTCCTCTCAGCGCGATACACTTCAACCATAATAAGTCCACGGAAGGGAAAGTCATGACCGAACCTGCCGACCTCGTCTCCGAGATCGAAGCGCTGGAAGAGAAACTGCAACAGGCCAAATCCTCGATCACCCGCCGCTTCATCGGGCAGGAGAGGGTCGTCGACCTGACGCTGACGGCGCTGCTGTGTGGCGGTCATGCCCTGCTGATCGGGCTGCCGGGCCTGGGCAAGACGCGGCTGGTCGAAACCCTGTCGACGGTCATGGGCCTGCATGGCAACCGCATCCAGTTCACGCCCGACCTGATGCCGGCCGACATTCTGGGGTCCGAGGTTCTGGACACCGCCGAGGATGGCAGCCGCCATTTCCGATTCATTCCCGGTCCGATCTTCTGTGAACTCTTGATGGCGGACGAGATCAACCGCGCCAGCCCGCGCACCCAGTCGGCGCTGTTGCAGGCGATGCAGGAACGCACGGTGACCGTCGCAGGCGAAGACCGCGCGCTGGGCGTGCCGTTCCATGTGCTTGCCACCCAGAACCCGATCGAACAGGAGGGCACCTATCCGCTGCCCGAGGCCCAGTTGGACCGGTTCTTGGTGCAGATCGACGTGAACTATCCCGACCGCCAGACCGAGCGTGACATCCTGCTGGCCACCACCGGCGTGGCCGAGGAGGAGGCGCACCAGATCTTCACCAAAGAAGAATTGCTGGCCGCGCAGATTCTGCTGCGCCGGATGCCGGTGGGCGAGTCGGTGGTCGAACTGATCCTCGATCTGGTGCGCGCGTTCCGCCCCGAAGAACCCGGCGTGTCCGAGCGCGTGTCCGAGACCGTCGCCTGGGGCCCGGGTCCGCGCGCGGCGCAGGCACTGATGATGACGGTGCGGGCGCGGGCGATGCTGCAGGGCCGGCTGGCCCCCAATGCAGAGGACGTGCTGGACATGGCGCGCCCGGTGCTCAGCCACCGGATGGCGCTGAACTTCGCCGCGCGGGCGCGCGGTGACAGCCTGGCCGACCTGATCGAAACCACCGCGGCCGGGCTTGTCCGGGCCGAGGCGGCGGCGTGAACGCGGCCCGCACCCTTCGCGAAAGATCCGAGGCCGAGGCGTCCCGGCTGCCGCCGCTGCTGGCGCGGGCCGAACACCTGGCCGGAACCGTGCTGCTGGGCGATCACGGCCGGCGGCGTTCGGGGTTGGGCGATGATTTCTGGCAATATCGACCGGCCCAGATCGGCGACAGCCGGCGGATGATCGACCATCGGCGCTCGGCCCGCGGCGATCAGCAATATGTGCGCGAACGCGAATGGCAGATCGCGCAGTCGATCATGCTGTGGGTCGATCAGGGCGCCTCGATGCGCTTTGCGTCCGATAAATCCCTGCCCACGAAGGCCGACCGGGCGCGTTTGCTGGGGCTGGCCACGGCGATCCTGCTGGTGCGCGGGGGCGAGCGTGTGGGCCTGACCGGCACCACCCTGCCGCCCCGGCGCGGCAATGCCCAGATCATCCGGCTGGCGCAGGCCTTGTCCGAAGATACCGAGGCCGATTATGCCCCGCCCGAGCACCGCGCCATGATTCCCCATGCCCGCGCCGTGTTCATCTCTGACTTCCTCGGCCCGCTGGACGAGGTCGAACTGGCCCTGACCAAGGCTGCCGACCGCGGCGTGCGCGGTGTGCTACTGCAGGTCCTGGACCCGGGTGAGGAGAGCTTCCCCTATCGCGGGCGCACCATCTTCGAAAGCGTTGGCGGCACGGTCCGGCACGAGACACTGAAGGCGGGCGACCTGCGCGAGCGCTATCTGGCGCGGCTGGCGCGGCGCAAGGATGACCTGACCCGCCTGTGCCGGGTGACCGGCTGGCAGCTGGGCCTGCACCATACGGGCGACAGCGCGCAGGCGGCCCTATTGTGGCTCTATCGTGCGCTGGACGGAGGGGCGCGATGACGGTTCTGGCGGGCATCGGCTTTACCGCGCCATGGGTGTTGCTGGGTCTGCTGACCCTGCCGATCCTGTGGCTGATCCTGCGCGCCGTGCCGCCCGCGCCGATCCGCCGGCTGTTCCCGGCGGTGACTCTCTTGCTGGGCCTGAAGGACGACGAGAGTGTATCCGACCGCACCCCGTGGTGGCTGCTGCTGCTGCGGATGCTGGCGGCAGCGGCGATCATCATTGGTCTGGCCGGCCCGGTGCTGAACCCGTCGCGCGACCAAACCGGATCGGGGCCGCTGCTGCTGGTGCTGGATGCCAGCTGGGCCGGGGCCACGCGCTGGCCCGCCACGCTGGAGCAGATCGACGCGCAGCTGACCGAAGCCGGGCGGGCCGGGCGCCCGGTGTCGATTCTGCGACTGACCGAGCCGGAACCGCCGGTTTTCCAGGCCGCCGAAGCCTGGCGCAACCGCCTGCCCGGGCTGGTTCCGCAGCCGTGGCAGCCGGACGCGGCGCAGATCGAACAGGCGCTGGCCGACCTGTCGGCGGTCGAGGGCGGGTTCGACACGCACTGGTTCACCGACAAGCTGGACTATCCGGGCCGTGAAACCCTGCTGTCTGCACTTCAGGC
Source organism: Ruegeria sp. CG8 (assembly GCF_056537165.1). Taxonomy (NCBI): domain Bacteria; kingdom Pseudomonadati; phylum Pseudomonadota; class Alphaproteobacteria; order Rhodobacterales; family Roseobacteraceae; genus Ruegeria; species Ruegeria sp. CG8. The sequence goes on from NZ_JBQFRA010000003.1 coordinate 263,372, forward strand.
GCGGGGCGCGGTCACGGTCTATCGCGCGGCGGCGCCGATCCTGGCGCTGCGGCCGGCCACCTATCAGGACGGGGCGATCCGGCTGACCGCGGTGCGCGCCACACCCGGTCCGGCGCAGACCGTCACCATCAATGCGCAGGGGCGCGACCCTGCGGGCGTGATGCGCCTGCTGCAATCGGTCGAGGTCAGCTTTGACAGCGGCGCGACCCAGGCGCAGGCCTATCTGGCGTTGCCGTCCGAACTGCGCGCCCGCATCACTCGGTTCGAGCTGCAGGGCCAGCGGTCGGCCGGGGCGGTGTCGCTGACCGATGACAGCCTGCGCCGGCGCGAGGTCGCCCTGATCGCCGGAACCGTCAATCGCGAGGGGCTGGAGCTGTTGTCGCCGCTGCACTACCTGACGCAGGTGCTGATCCCCACCGCCGATTTCGTCGAGGGCGGGCTGACCGAGGTTCTGCCCGCCAACCCGGATGTGATCGTGCTGGCCGATGTGGCCAAGCTGACCCCCAGCGAACAGGCCGGTTTGGTCGAATGGGTCGAACAGGGCGGGCTGTTGCTGCGCTTTGCCGGTCCGCACATGGCAGGCAGCGATCTGGGCCGCGATGCCGAAGACACGTTGCTGCCGGTGCGGCTGCGCAGCGGTGGCCGCTCGGTCGGCGGCGCGATGAGCTGGGGCGAAGCCAAGGGGCTGGCGCCTTTCCAGGAAGGCTCGCCCTTTTACGGGTTGCGCATTCCAGACGACGTGACCGTCAGCACCCAGGTGATGGCGCAGCCCGACCCGAATCTGGCCGACCGGGTGATCGCCGCGCTGTCGGATGGCACCCCGCTGGTGACGCGCAAGCCACTGGGCCTGGGTCAGGTGGTGCTGTTCCACGTCACCGCCGATGCCGAATGGTCGACTCTGCCGCTGTCGGGCCTGTTCGTCGAAATGCTGGACCGGCTGGCCGTGGCCTCGGCCGCCAAGACGCGGCAGGTCGAACAGCTGCAAGGCACCACGTGGGAGCCGATTCAGGTGATGGACGGGTTCGGAACCCTGTCTGATGCGGGCAATCTGGCCGGTGTCGATGGCCCTGCGCTGATATCCGGCGCCCTTGGCCCCGACTTGCGCCCGGGTCTGTATGAAAGCGGCAAGCAGAAACTGGCCCTGAACGTGCTCACCGAGGACAGCACGCTGCGCCCGATAAGTTGGCCTGCGGATGTGCCGATCAAGGGGCAGGAGGTCAGTGCCGAGACGCCGATCGGGGGTCTGCTGCTGAGCCTGGCCCTGATCCTGCTGGCGGTTGACGTCGTGGCCTCGCTGGCGCTGTCGGGGCGTCTGGGGCTGGCGCGGGCGGCGGCGGTCGCGCTGGGTGCGGTTCTGATCGCACCGCAGGCGCATGCGCAGACGCCCGAGGAGACTGAATTCGCCCTGCTGGCGACCAAGGAATTGGTGCTGGCCCATGTACTGACCGGCAATGCCCAGATTGACGACGTCGCCCATGCCGGGCTGCGCGGCCTGTCGCAAACTCTGTTTTATCGCACGTCCGTCGAACCGGCCGAGCCTATGGGTGTGGACCTTGAACGTGATGAACTGGCCTTCTTCCCGTTGCTCTACTGGCCGATCACGCCGGATCAGCCCCAGCCTTCGGCCGAAGCTTATGCCAAGCTGAATGGCTATCTGCGGTCGGGCGGGATGATCCTGTTTGACACGCGGGACGCCAACATCGCCGGGTTTGGCGCCTCGAGCCCCAATGGCCGCAAGCTGCAGCAACTGGCTGCTCCGCTGAATATCCCTGCGTTGGAGCCTGTTCCGCGCGATCACGTCCTGACCCGCGCGTTCTACCTGTTGCAGGATTTCCCCGGCCGCTTTGCCGGAACCGAGGTCTGGGTCGAGGCCGCGCCGCTGGACGCCGAACAGATCGAAGGCATGCCCTTCCGCAACCTCAACGACAACGTCACCCCGGTGGTGATCGGTGGCAACGACTGGGCCGGGGCCTGGGCAATCGACCGGAACGGGCAGGCGCTGCTGCCGGTCGGGCGCGGCTATGCCGGAGAACGCCAACGCGAGCTGGCCAATCGGTTCGGCGTCAACCTGGTCATGCACGTGCTGACCGGGAACTACAAATCCGATCAGGTGCACGTGCCTGCTCTGCTTGACAGGTTGGGCCAATGACCGGTTCCGTCATCTTTGACCCGCTGATCCCGTGGCCCGTGCTGGTGGTCATCGGTTCGATCGCTTTGGCCGCGACGATTCTGGCGCTGTGGCGCGGGCTGTCAGGTTGGGCGTTGCGCGGACTGGCCGCGCTGGTGCTGTTGGCAGCCTTGTCCGGCCCGGTCTACCAGATCGAGGACCGCGCCCCGCTGACCGACATCGTGTTGATGATCGAGGATGAAAGCGCCAGCCAGACCCTGTCGGACCGCGCCGAACAGACCGCGCAGACCGCCGAGGCCCTGGCCGCCGAGATCGAGGCCCGCGACAACACCGAACTGCGCCGCATCACCGTGGGCGACGGCGACGGAGACGAAGGTACCCAGGTGATGGCGGCGCTGAATGCCGCGCTGGCTGAGGAACCGCGCGCCCGGATCGCCGGAATTCTGGTCCTGTCGGACGGCATCGTGCATGACGTCGATCAGGCCCCCGACCTGCCCGCGCCGATGCACCTGTTGCAGACCGGTCGCGCGCAGGACTGGGACCGCCGCCTGATCGTGCGTAATGCGCCGGCCTTTGCCATCATCGACGAGCCCGTCACTCTGACCTTGCGGGTCGAAGACAGTGGCGCGGTGCCCGCCGGTCCGGCGTCCGCCCCGCTCGAGATTGCGGTGGACGGGGGCGAGCCGCAGCAGTTCAGCATCCCGATCGGTGTGGATGTCGAGCTGCCGGTGACCCTGCCCCATGGCGGGCGCAACGTCATCCAGTTCACGGTTCCGCAGGCCGACGGCGAACTGACCGACCGCAACAACACCGCCTTGATCCAGATGAACGGCGTGCGCGATCGGCTTCGGGTTCTGTTGGTCTCGGGCGAGCCGCATCCGGGCGGGCGAACCTGGCGCAATCTGCTGAAATCCGACAGCTCGGTCGATCTTGTGCATTTCACCATCTTGCGCCCACCCGAGAAACAGGACGGGGTTCCGGTGGACGAACTGTCGCTGATCGCATTCCCCACGCGCGAGTTGTTTCTGGAGAAGATCAACGATTTCGACCTGATCATCTTTGACCGCTACAAGCGGCGCGGCATCCTGCCCGCGATCTATCTGGACAACGTGACCAACTACATCAATGACGGCGGTGCGGTGCTGATTGCGGCCGGGCCTGACTTTGCCACCGCCGACAGCATCTTCCGCTCGCCCCTGTCTGCGATCCTGCCGGCGCAACCCTCGGCCCGGGTCATCGAAGAACGCTACGTGCCCACGGTGACAGACCTGGGCCAGCGTCATCCGGTGACCGCCGATCTGGGTGAGACGGGCGACTGGGGCGCATGGCTGAGACAGATCGACGTCAAACAGCGCTCGGGTGAGTTGCTGATGACCGGCGTCGACGACCGCCCGCTGTTGGTGCTGGACCGGGTGGGGGAAGGGCGCGTGGCGCTGCTGGCCTCGGACCACGCCTGGCTGTGGAGCCGTGGCTACGAGGGCGGTGGCCCGCAGTTGGAACTGCTGCGCCGCCTTGCCCACTGGATGATGAAAGAGCCCGAGCTTGAAGAAGAGGCGCTGTGGGCAGAGGCCAACGGGCAGTCAATGCGCATCATCCGCCAGACCCTGAACGAAGAGGTGGGCCCCGTCACGGTCACCCGACCCAATGGCGACACGCTTGAAGTGCCCTTGCGCGAATTGTCCCCCGGTCGGTTCGAGGCGCAGTATTTCGGCCCTGAAATTGGGCTTTATCGCCTGCAGGAAGGTGAGCTGTCCTCGGTCATCGGCCTTGGCCCTGCGGCGCCGCGGGAATTCGAACGCACCATCGCAACAGCCGAAATCCTTGAACCGGTCATGGCCGGGATGCGCGGCGGAGTGATCCGGGTTGAGGACGGGCTGCCGGCAATCCGCAACGTGCGCGCCGGGCGTCCTGCGGCCGGGCGTGGCTGGATCGGTCTGACCCCGCGCGAGGCATATGAAACCCGTGACGTGACCCAGGCCGGACTGTTGCCTCCCTGGCTGGTGCTGCTGCTGGCGGGTGGCTTCCTGCTGGCGGGCTGGCTGCGCGAAGGACGGCGCTGACCAGCCTTTGGTCTTAAACAGATTTTCACGGTCTGCGGGAATGCTGATCCCGAACCGACCGGGAAGATGACCATGAGTCTTGCAGAAAAACTGGCACAGGAACGGCGGGCGCGTCTGGCCGCCGAACGCATGCTTGCACTTAAGCAAAGTGAACTGTCCGAGGCCAATCGCAAGCTGGGCGAATATGCGATGGCCCTGACCAAACGTATCGGCGAGACCGAGGCCGAGGTCGAAACCGTGCGTGGCGAGAATGAAAAGGTCAAATCGGACCTGACCGTTGCAAATGCCAAGATCGAAGTGGCCGAACGCCGCCTCTGGCACTCGATCCAGACGATCCAGGACGGTTTCGCCTTCTTCGACGGCAGTGATCGGTTGATCAGCGCAAATACGGCCTATCTGAGCGTATTCGAAGGACTGGATGAGGTCGCGCCCGGGATTTCATACCCCCGCATTCTTGATCTGCTGACCACAGAGGGCATCATCGATATCGGGTCGGAACCGGCCGAGGCGTGGAAAACCCGCATGATGCGCCGCTGGACCCGGATCAACCCGCCGCCCGAAGTGATCCAGCTGTGGAATGGGCAATATATCAAGCTGATCGACCAGCGCGGGCAGGGCGGCGATGTGGTCAGTCTGGCCCTGAACATCACGGCCTCGGTCCAGCATGAGGCGCAACTGCAAGCCGCGCGCGAAAAGGCCGAGGCCGCCAACCGGGCCAAGTCGGCTTTCCTTGCCAATATGAGCCATGAGATCCGGACCCCGATGAATGGCATCGTCGGGATGACCGACCTGCTGTCGGAAACCCCTCTGAATGAGGAGCAGAGGCTTTATGTCGATACGATCCGCAATTCGGGGGACGCGCTGCTGGTCATCATCAATGACGTTCTGGACTATTCCAAGATCGAAGCGGACAAGCTTGTGCTGCATCCGGAGGATTTCGATCTTGAACGTTGCATCCTCGAAGTTGCGATGCTGCTGCAGCCCACGGTGCGCGACAAGGGGCTGACCTTGCTGGTCGACTATGACCTGTTCCTGCCGACGCTGTTCGTGGGCGATCCAGGCCGGGTGCGTCAGGTGCTGACCAATCTGGTGGGCAACGCGGTCAAATTCACCGCCCAGGGCCATGTTCTGATCCGGGTCACCGGAGTACCGCATGCCGATCAGAAGACCTGCGACATCCACATTGCGATCGAAGACACCGGAATCGGCATCGAAGCGGACAAGATCGAGCACATCTTCGGCGAGTTCAATCAGGTTGAAAACGAAAAGACCCGCGCCTTTGACGGCACTGGCCTTGGTCTGGCCATCACCAAACGCCTGATTACCTTGATGGGTGGCTCGATCTGGGTCGAGAGCGAGGCCGGCAAGGGATCGTGCTTTGGGTTCCGGATCACACTGCCCACCGCCGAAGGCCCTCAACCGGCTCCGCCTGCCTTGGCGGACAGGCTGAAACATGTCCTCGTGGTCGAGGATCTGGCGGTCAATCGGGCCATTCTGAACAAGCAGCTGCGGCGTTTGGGGGCCGAGGTGACGGTTTGCGCCACAGGCACCGAAGCGCTGAGGGCGGTGGAAGCGTCGATCGACCTGATCCTTTGCGATCACGATCTGCCTGACATGGACGGGCTGGATTTGGCGGAAACTCTGCGCAAGCGAGGCTGGTCCGACGTTCCGATCGTGCTGATGTCCGCAAACCCGGCCATCGTGCACGCCGATCCGAACCATCGGCTGATACAAGGGGTGGTTCAGAAACCGATCCCACGGGCCGAGCTGTTCTCGCGGCTTCAGGCGCTGGGCGCCGCTGTGTTGCCTGCGCCTGTTTCCTCGCCCTGCCGCGCGGAGCCGGCCCAATCGTCTGGCGAAAACACGAAGCTACGCAAGATGCGGGTTCTGGCCGCCGAGGACAATCGCACCAACCAGTTGATCCTGAGCAAGATGACCAAGGATCTGAACATAGACCTCAAGCTGGTGGCCAACGGGCTTGAGGCTGTCGAAGCCTTTGCGAAATTTGCCCCTGACCTGATCCTTATGGACATCTCGATGCCCAAGATGGACGGAAAGCAGGCCACGGGTGAGATCCGTAGACGCGAAATCGGCACAGGGCAGCATGTGCCGATCGTGGCGCTGACCGCTCATGCCTTGGCGGGTGACGAGCACAGCATCCTAGCGGCCGGGTTGGATCACTACCTGACGAAACCGCTTCAGAAGAAGCTGATTTGCGAGATGATCCAGTCCAACTGCCCGAAAGATGCGCAACACGTGATTGTCGCGCCGGCCGGTGCGGTCTAGGCTGGCGCCATGTCACAAGAACGAGGGTTTCGCCCCCGCGCTTTGGGTGAAATCGCAATACGCTGCGCCGACATGGCAGCGATGGTTGATTTCTATGAAAACGTCATCGGGCTGACCCGCCTGAATGGCGGTCATGACAGCGCCATAACGTTCTTTCGGATTGCGGAAGGGTTCGAAGGACACACACAGGTTCTGGCGCTGTTTCACCATGGGGCGGCGCCGCGGCCGGGCTTGCACCCCACCGGTGCCGACAAACCCATGACCGGGGCGCAATCGTCGCTGCACCATATCGCCTTGTCTCTTCCCTTTGCGGAACAAGAGGCCGTCATGCGCTGGTATGATCAAATCGGCCAGCCCTATCGCGTCGAACGGTTCGGCTGGATCGGTTGGCGCGGCGTGTTTACCACGGACCCTGAGGGCAACACGGTCGAACTGGTAGCGTATGATGCCTCGATGCTGGATCAGGCCTGATAGGGTCGCACGAATACCGGTTTGTCCGGTTCCGACAACTCAGACCGATACACATAGCCGCCGGTGTCGAAATCCCGCAGGTCCGCAGGGTCGGTCAGCCGGTGCTGGATGATGTACCGCGCCATTGAGCCGCGGGCCTTTTTGGCGAAGAAGCTGACAGTCTTTGGCGTGCCGTCCTTGTCCTCCATGAAGACAGGGGTGATGACCCGCAGTTTCAGCGCCTTGGGGGTCACCGCGCCGAAATATTCCTGGCTGGCGCAGTTCACCAGCGTACCGGTGCCGATCTCGTCGGCCTGCGCATTCAGCGCCTTGCTCAGCTGGTCGCGCCAATAGTCGTACAAGGACGTGCCGCGTCGGGTTTTCAACCTGCTGCCCATTTCCAGCCGATAGGGCTGAATGGCGTCCAGCGGGCGCAGTAGGCCATAAAGCCCCGACAGGATACGCAGATGATCCTGCGCCCAGGCCAGTTCCTCGGCGTCCAGCGAAGCGGCCTCGAGCCCCTGATAGGTGTCGCCGGCAAAGGCCAGCGCGGCCGGCCGGGTGGCTTCGGGCTGTGGTGCCTCGGCGAAGGCGCGGAACCGGTCGCGGTTCAGCCGGGCCAAATCGTCGCTGAGGCTCATCAGCTTTTTCAGATCCCCCAGCGTCAGGTTGCGCGCGGTTTTCGCCAGCCGGATCGCGTCGTCCTGAAAATCGGGCCGGGTCGGCGCCACGTCTCGCTCTGCCCAGTCCAGCCGCTTGGCCGGAGAGATCACCACCAGCATGTCTGCCCCCTTGTTCGTGCCTGCCCGTCGATACCTAGCCCGCTGCGCGCAGCACGTCCAGAAAGGCGGCCGCGAAACGTTCGGCGCGGCGGTCGCCCAGCACCTGTTCCAGAGTGCGCGCGTCGTTCGGGCGCATCTGCGCCACCTTGGCCAGTTGCGCGGCGGAACAGCTCAGCGGTTTGTCGATCCCGTCCGGTCCTCGGGCCAACTGCGCCTGCACCTCGAGCAGACGGTCGTAGATATTTCCCTGTTCGCGCCCGGCCAGCTTGCGGCGCGCCGGGTGGACCGCCTGCGCCTCGCCCGCGATCACCTCAAGGAAGGTATCGCCGTATCGGTCCAGCTTTTTCGCGCCCACGCCGCCGATCCGGGCCATCTCGTCCAGGGTCATGGGGCGTTTTTCCGCCATCTCGATCAGCGTGCGATCGGGGAAGATGACATAGGCGGGCACGCGGGCGGCCTCGGCCAGCGCTCGGCGTTTGGCCTTGAGCGCCGACAGCAGGGGCGCGTCCTCTTCCGAGACCATCATCTTGACTGCGGGCCGGCGGGTGGCCTTGCGCAGCGTGTCCTTGCGGAGGGTGATCTGCGCCTCGCCCTTCAGGATCGGCTTGGAGGCCTCGGTCATGCGCAGGGCGCCGTGGCGTTCGGGGTCGGGGCGCACCAGGTCGTGGCCCATCATCTGCCGGAAGATCGCCTGCCATTGCGGGCGCGACCAGTCCTTGCCGATGCCGTAGGTGGGCAATTCGTCATGCCGCCGGGCGCGGATCTTGTCGGTGTCATTGCCCAGCAGAATGTCGATCAGGTGGCCCGAGCCGAACCATTCCTCGGTGCGCAGGATTGCCGAAAGGGCCATGCGCACAGGCGTGTTGCCGTCGAACAGCTCGGGCGGGCTGTCGCACAGGTCGCATTTGCCGCAGGGCTGGGTCTGTTCCCCGAAATAGCCCAGCAGGGTCTGGCGGCGGCAGTGCAGCGCCTCGGCCAGACCCAGCAGCGCGTTCAGGCGGGCATGGTCGGCGGCGCGGCGTTCGGGCGGGGCCAACCCCTCGTCGATCTGGCTGCGGCGCAGGCGGATGTCGTCGGGGCCGAACAGGGTCAGGGTCTCGGCCGGCCCACCGTCTCGGCCGGCGCGGCCGATTTCCTGGTAATAGGCCTCGATCGACTTCGGCAGGTCCGCATGGGCGACCCAGCGGATGTCGGGCTTGTCGATGCCCATGCCGAAGGCCACCGTGGCCACCACGATCAGCCCGTCCTCGCGCGCGAAGCGGGTTTCGACGATGCGGCGGTCCTCGGCCTCCATCCCGCCGTGATAGTGGCAGGCGCTGTGGCCCTGTTCGCGCAGGGCCTGCGCCAGCACTTCGGTCTTGTTGCGGGTGCCGCAATAGACGATGCCCGACTGGCCCCGGCGGGCGTCGGCGAAATCCAGGATCTGCTTGCGCGGGCTGTCCTTGGCGGCAAAGGCCAGATGGATGTTCGGCCGGTCGAAGCCACGCAGGAACTTGCGCGGGGGTGTGCCGTCGAACAGTTTCTCGACGATTTCGTCCTGGGTTTCCGCATCCGCCGTGGCGGTGAAGGCGGCCAAGGGCACGTTCAGCGCGCGCCGCAGCTCTCCGATCCGCAGGTAGTCGGGGCGGAAATCATGGCCCCACTGGCTGACGCAATGGGCCTCGTCCACGGCGATCAGGCTGACATTGATCCGCCGCAACATGCCCAGCGCCGAGCCAGCGGCCAGCCGTTCGGGCGCCATATACAGCAGTTTCAGCCGCCCGGCCTCGAGCGCCTCCCACACGGCATCGGTTTCCTCGGGCGTGTTGCCCGAGGTCAGCGCGCCGGCCTCGACCCCGGCCTCCTGCAGCCCGCGCACCTGGTCGCGCATCAGCGCGATCAGCGGCGAAATCACCACCGTGACCCCGTCGCGCAGCAGGGCAGGCAGTTGGAAACACAGGGATTTGCCGCCCCCGGTGGGCATGATGGCCAGCACGTTCTCGCCGGCGGTCACGGCATCGACGATCTCTTCCTGCCCGGGGCGGAAGTCATCGAATCCAAAGACATCTCGCAGCAGAGGCGCGGCGTCGAACATGTGCGGGGGTGCCCTGTTTCAAGATTTGACTGCTCTTGAACGGACAATCACACAGTCGGAATCGGGGAACAAGAGGTCAGTAGAAATAGACCGCGTTGTTGATAAGGATGATCCGCAGCGCATAGACCCCGATCAGCACCACCAGAGGCGTCAGGTCCAGACCGCCCATGTTGGGCAGAATGCGGCGGATCGGGCCGTATATCGGCTCGAGCAGGCGGTTCAGGCCGTACCAGATCTGGGCGACCAGCTGTTGATGCAGGTTCAGGACCTGGAAGTTGATCAGCCAGCTCATGATCACATGGGCCAGGATGATGAACCAGACGATGTCCAGGATCAGCAGCAGGATTTGGATCAGCGACAGCATGAGCACCTCGTTTTCCGTACGGCCTGAGACCTAAGTGCCCAAGCGGCAATAGGCAAGCCCGCAGTCACAGAACGCTTGCGAAATGGCCCAAAGGCCCGTCTTATGAAATCAAAAGCAGGCAAGGGGCAGAGATGGCAGAGATTTCCAAGCGCAGGCGCATCTGGGGCTGGTGGTTTTTCGACTGGGCCAGCCAGCCGTATCACACCCTGTTGGTGACCTTTGTCTTTGGCCCGTATTTCGCCGGTGTTGCGGCTGAATATTACGCAACCGCCGGGATGGATGCCGAAGCTGCCGCCGCGCAGGCGCAGACGGTCTGGGCCAACTGCCTGACGATCACCGGTCTGATCATCGCTTTCGGCGCGCCGCTCTTGGGGGCGATGGCCGATGTCTCGGGGCGGCGCATCCCGTGGATCTTTGCCTTTTCGGTGATGTATGCCGTGGGCTCCGCGGCGCTGTGGTTCACGCTGCCGGACGGGTCGAACATGTGGCTGATGCTGTCGGCCTTCGGTCTGGGCTTCGTGGGGGCCGAATACGCGCTGATCTTCATCAACTCGCAACTGCCCGATCTGGGGGACGACGATGAGGTGGGCGAGATCTCGGGCTCGGGCTTTGCCTTCGGCTATTTCGGCGGGCTGATTTCCTTGGCGATCATGCTGGCGCTGTTCGTCGAGCAGCCCAACGGGAAGACGCTGATCGGGATGGAGCCGCTGTTCGGTCTGGACGCCGGCACGCGCGAAGGCACGCGTTTCGTGGGGCCGTTCACCGCCGGGTGGTTCATCCTGTTCATGGTCCCGTATTTCCTGTGGGTGCGCGACGATCCTGCCGCCGACAAGAAAGGCAGCGTATCCGAGGCGCTACGCCTGCTGGGCAAATCCGTGGCCGCCTTGCGCTACCGGGTCAGCCTTGCCAGCTATCTGGGGTCATCGATGTTCTACCGGGACGCGCTGAACGGGCTGTACAGTTTCGGCGGCGTCTATGCGCGGCTGGTGCTGGAATGGGACCTGATCAAGATCGGCGTCTTCGGCATCATCAGCGTGCTGGCTTCGGCGGTCTTCGCCTGGGTCGGTGGAAAGCTGGACCGGAAATTCGGCCCCAAGCCGGTGATCCTGACCGCGATCTGGGTTCTGATCCTGGTCTGCACCACCATCGTGTCGATGGACCGGACGCAGATCTTCGGCATCGCCCTGCCCCAAGGGTCGGGCCTGCCGGACATGGTGTTCTTTGGCTGCGGCATCCTGATCGGCGGGATGGGGGGCATTCTGCAATCGGCCAGCCGTTCGTTGATGGTGCGCCACACCGACCCGGCCGCCCCGGTCGAGAGCTTCGGCCTCTATGGTCTGTCGGGCCGCGCCACCGCTTTTGCCGCGCCTTTGCTGATCGGAATTGCAACAACCGCGACCGGCAGCGCTCGGTTGGGGGTGTCTCCGATCGTCGGGTTGTTTATTCTGGGATTGTTCCTAATGCGCTGGGTCAAACCGGAAGGGGATCAGAGCAGATGATTTCATTACGTTTTTTGGTATTTTTGGCAGGAATTGCGCTGGCCGGGGCGGCTGGGGCCCAACCGCTGGCCAAGCAGTTGTTCGGGGCTCAGAAGGACAGTTCGCAACAAAAACCGGCCGCTTTCGGCAGTTATTCGCGCGGATGCGCCGCCGGATCGGTGCAACTGCCCGAGACCGGACCCACCTGGCAGGCGATGCGTCTGTCGCGCAACCGCAACTGGGGCCACCCGCAGTCCATCGACTTCGTGCAGGACCTCAGCCGTTTTGCGGCAAAGCAACCGGGGTGGAACGGGCTTTACATCGGGGATATCAGCCAGCCGCGGGGCGGGCCTATGACCTCGGGCCACCGCAGCCACCAGCTTGGCTTGGACATCGACATCTGGATGCTGCCCGGTGACAACATGCGCCTGTCGCGCAAGGCGCGCGAGAACATCTCGTCGATCTCCTTGCGGCGCTCGAACGGCGCCTATGTGAACGGCAACTGGACGAAACAGCACCACGCCATCCTGCGCGAGGCGGCCAAGGACAAGCGCGTGGCCCGCATCTTCGTGTTTCCGGGCGCCAAGGTGCAGATGTGCAAGGAAGAGAAGGGCAACCGTGCCTATCTGCGCAAGATCCGGCCCTGGTGGGGGCATCATTATCACTTCCACGTCCGGCTGAACTGCCCGCGCGGCTCGCGCGGGTGCGTCAATCAGGATCCGCCGCCCAAGGGTGACGGCTGCGCCGAGGCCGAACAGTGGGTGCGCAACATCCTGAACCCGCCGCCGCCCGACCCCAACGCGCCGCCTCCGAAGAAACGGCGCGAATATGTTCTGGCGGATCTGCCCCAGCAATGCGCCGCCGTCTTGCAGTCCAACTGATCGCCAGCCTGTTTCTGGCCGGTTCCGCCTGGGCGGTCGAAGTCAAATCGGCCGAATTTCTGGGCAGCTTTGCATGGCGCGCCGGTAATGACTGGTTCGGCGGGTTTTCCGCCATCCATGTCTCGGATGACGGGCAGCGCGCATGGGTGCTGAGCGACCGCTCCACCCTGGCATCGGTCCGCATCGACCGGGATGGGGATGAGATTGTCGGCATCCGTATTGTTGGCCACTGGCCGGTTCTGTCCAGCCGGGGACGGATCATGCCCGGCAGCTCGGGTGACTCCGAGGGGCTGGCGCTGGCGCCGGATGGCAGCTTCTTCATTTCGTTCGAAGGCGTGCATCGCGTGGCCCGTTATGCCGCGCCCGGTGCCCATGCTCAGGTGCTGCCGCGCCCCAAGGCCTTTGATGCGCTCGACCAGAATGGTTCGTTCGAGGGGCTGGCCATCGACGCCCAGGGTCGCCTGTACACGTTGCCCGAGAAAAGCCGCACGGCAAATGGCGACATTCCGGTCTATCGGTGGAACGGGCGCGCCTGGTCCACGCCCTTTGTCCTGGCGCAGCGGGACGGTTTTCTGCCCGTAGCGGCCGATTTCGGTCCGGACGGGCGGTTCTACGTTCTGGAACGCGCGGTCTCGCTGACCGGGTTCCGGTCGCGTTTGCGTCGGTGGCGGATCGCGGGTGATACACCTGCGGCCGAGGAAATCCTGTTCCAGACCGGAACCGGAACCCATGACAATCTCGAGGGGCTGTCGGTCTGGCGCGACGGGCAGGGGCGGTTGCGGGCCACGATGATCTCGGACGACAACTTTCTGGCGCTGCAGCGTACCGAACTGGTCGAGTATCTGCTGCCGGATTGACACGGGCCGATCCCGGGTCTAGAAGCGCGGCTTGCCTTGGGACGGTCCCTTGGCCAAGTCGCCGCTACCTTGTCAAAACGGGCATCAGAACATGCAACGCAACTTTATCCCCGGCATTCTTGCCATGGCCGCCATCGTCGTGGCCTCGAACATCCTGGTCCAGTTCCTGATCTTTGATGGGCTGTTGACCTGGGGTGCCTTCACCTACCCGCTGGCCTTTCTGGTCACCGACATCATGAACCGCGTCTATGGCGTGGGCCCGGCCCGCAAGGTCGTCTTCGCGGGCTTCGTCACCGGCGTGATCTGCTCGCTGATCGGCAGCCAGATCATGCTGCAGGGCGACGGCTTCACCTACGTCGCCGTGCCGCTGCGCATCGCCGTGGCTTCGGGAACGGCGTTCCTGATCGCGCAGCTGACCGACGTCACCGTGTTCAACGCCATGCGTGAAGGCCGCTGGTGGCGCGCGCCGCTGGTATCCACCCTGGTCGGATCGGCGCTGGATACCGCGATCTTCTTCACCATCGCCTTCTCGGCCTCGGTGACCTTCTTCGGCGCCGATGCGGATGCGGCCATCAACTGGGCGTGGGAGCCCGTGCCCTTCATGCTGTCGGGCCCCGAGGCGCCTCTGTGGGTGACGCTGGCATTTGCAGACTGGCTGGTGAAGCTGTCGCTGGCTTTGGTCGCGCTTATCCCCTTCAAGGTGATCGTCGCGCGCCTGACCGCACAGCCCGCGTAAAAAACGCTTTGAGAATGGCACAAGTTGTGTCACCATCCTTTTCAACCGCAACAGATAGAAAAGGAGGTGATCCAGTGTCGAGAAAGAGATTGGAGAGAGGTGTCGGAACAACCGGGGGGACCGCCTGCTAGGGCAGCCCTTGGCGGAGCGCGCGCTCCGGCTGGTCGATTGATCTAACCGACCCGACCTCCTGAACTTTCGAAGGGCCGTCCCGCCGGGGCGGCCCTTTCTGTTTCCGGGTGGCGCCTGTAAGGTCGCGCCCATGTTGCGCATCACCGACGATATCACCCTGCACGATTGGGAAATGACCGAGAGCTTCATCCGCGCTTCGGGGCCCGGCGGGCAGAACGTGAACAAGGTCTCGACCGCGGTCGAGCTGCGCTTCGAGGCGGCGCGCTCGCCCTCGCTGCCCGATCCGGTCAAGGCGCGGCTGAAACGGCTGGCCGGGCGGCGCTGGACCAAGGATGGTGCAATCATCATCCAATGCGACGAAACCCGCAGCCAGGCCCGTAACCGCGAGATCGCCCGCGCCCGTCTGGCCGAGCTGATCGGCAAGGCGCTGGTCAAACCCAAGCGGCGGATCGCGACGAAACCCACCTATGGATCGGTCAAGCGCCGGTTGGCGGCGAAAAAGGCCCGGTCCGACGTCAAAGCGCTGCGCGGCAAGGTGGCGGAAGATTGATCTGGCATCTTTCCCTGCCGTTGCTAGTCTGACCGCGACAGACGGCAGGGAGGCAAGGCCATGAGGCTGGAGGGAAAAACCGCAATCGTGACCGGCGGCGCATCCGGGTTCGGGGCCGGGATCGTGCAGAAATTCTTGACCGAGGGCGCACGGGTGATGATCGCCGACATCAACGGGGATGCCGCGCGTCACATGGCGGCAACGCTGGGCCCTCTGGCCGACCACTGCCAGGTGGATGTCTCCGACGGCGACTCGGTCCAAGCGATGGCGGATGCGGCGCTGCGACTCTACGGCCATCTGGACATCCTGGTGAACAATGCCGGTGTGACCCACCTGCCGACGCCGCTGGAGGAGGTCAGCGAAGAAGACTTCGACCGCGTCTATCGTGTGAACATGAAGTCGGTCTTTCTGACTGCGCGGGCGCTGGTGCCACATATGAAATCGCGCGGGGCGGGGGCGATCCTGAACGTCGCCTCGACCGCCGGATTGTCGCCGCGCCCGAATCTGAACTGGTACAACGCCTCCAAGGGCTGGATGATCACCGCGACCAAGACGATGGCGGTCGAACTGGCCCCCTCCGGTGTCCGCGTGAACGCGATCTGCCCGGTGGCGGGGGAAACGCCCCTGCTGAAATCCTTCATGGGCGAGGACACGCCCGAAATCCGCGCCAAGTTCCTGTCGACCATCCCGTTGGGCCGGTTCTCGACCCCGCAGGACATGGGCAACGCCGCCTGTTTCCTGTGCTCGGACGAGGCCAGCATGATCACCGGCACCGCGCTCGAGGTGGACGGCGGCCGCTGCATCTGAGCCAGTCTTTCATCTGGCCAATAATACCCCGTCGGAGGCAGCCCGCTTTCCCGCAGTAAAGGACAAACCCAAATGACCCCCGGACCTAGAAACCTGATCACCGACGTGCCCGGCCTGCTGGTGGGCAACGCACAGGACGCGGCCCTGAAATCAGGTGTCACCGTCATGACCGGAGATCAGCCCCTGCGGGCCTCGGTGCATGTGATGGGGGGCGCCCCCGGCACGCGCGAGACCGATCTGCTGGCGGCCGACAAGACCGTCGACCGGGTGGATGCGATCGTGCTTTCGGGGGGCTCGGCCTTCGGGCTGGATGCCTGTTCGGGAGTGATGGACGTGCTGCATGCACAGGGTCGCGGGTTTCAGGTGGGGCCGGCCGTGGTGCCGATCGTACCCGGAGCGATTCTGTTTGACCTGCTGAACGGCGGCGACAAGGCGTGGGGTGAAAACCCGTACCGCGCCTTGGGCCGGGCCGCATTTGACGCCGCGGCGGAGACGTTCGATCTGGGCAGCGCCGGGGCCGGAACCGGCGCGCTGACGGCCATGTGCAAGGGCGGGCTGGGCTCTGCCTCGGCGGCGTTGCCTGGCGGCGTGACCGTGGGTGCGCTGGTTGCGGCCAACCCGCTGGGCAGCGTCACCACTCCGGGCGACCGGCATTTCTGGGCCGCCCCGTTCGAGATCGGGGCCGAGTTTGGCGGGCTGGGGCCGGATGCGGCGTCCGGTCTGGGGGACCCCGCGCCCAGCCGCAAGGCCCGGGCGATGGGCCATCCCCCGCCCGACAAGGCCAACACGACCATCGCCATCGTCGCCACCGATGCCGCCCTGACCAAACCGCAATGCCAGCGCATGGCGGTGGCCGCCCATGACGGGATCGCCCGCGCCATCCTGCCCGCCCACACGCCGGGCGATGGCGACCTGGTGTTCGGCGTCAGCACGGGACGGATCCCTTCGGCCGAGGCCGATCTGGCCCTGCTGGGTCACGCCGCGGCTCTGTGCCTGACCCGTGCCATCGCACGCGCGGTCTACCATGCGAAACCGGCGCCATGCGACCTGTTGCCGTGCTGGTCGGATCTGCAAAATACGCCTTGAAAATATACCTTTTCGGCTGCGTCAGGTCGCCGCCGCGCGTCAAATTGCGCATTGACTCTGCGCGCGTTTGATACTGGTTAAAGGGCAGCCAATTCATATCGGAGCAACGCCAATGAAACGTATCATCGCGACTGCCATTGTCGGCCTGCTGGCTGTGCCGGCCCTGGCCGAAGGCGACGCCGAAGCCGGCGCCAAGACCTTCAACAAGTGCAAGTCCTGCCACATGATCGCGACGCCGGACGGCGAAGCCATCGTCAAGGGCGGCAAGACCGGGCCGAACCTGTACGGTATCACTGGCCGCGCGGCCGGTGCAGAGGAAGGCTTCAAATACGGCGACAGCCTGGTTGCGGCCGGCGAAAAAGGTCTGGTCTGGGACGAGGAAAGCTTTGTCGCCTATGTTCAGGACCCCAAGGCATTCCTGAAAGACTACCTAGGCGAAACCTCGGCCAAGTCGAAGATGACCTTCAAGCTGAAAAGCGGTGGCGAGGACGTCTTTGCCTATCTGCAGAGCGTTTCGGCCGAATAAGCCGCACTTGCTGAAAAATCGGAACAAGTACAAAAGGCCGCAGCCCTGCGGCCTTTCGTGCGCTTGATTGAAACGTCGATCATCGCCAGTTTTGTCGCAGACAAAAAACACTGCGCCCAACCCGCCAGCGCATCGCGCCCAGTCGCCGATGCCGCCAGACCGGCGCAGTCACATCAGGAGAGGACAGATGGGAATCATGATCCCGGCTTGGGTTCATGGCGAGCTGACACCCGTGGACAAGCTGGAAGCCCACGAAAAGGGGCTCAAGCACAAGGCGGTCTCGGTCTTCGTCGTGCGGGGCACCGAGATTCTGATGCAGCGCCGCGCGCTGGGCAAGTATCACACGCCCGGCCTGTGGGCGAATACCTGTTGCACCCATCCCGACTGGGACGAAAACTCCTCGGACTGCGCCGTGCGCCGCCTGCGCGAGGAGTTGGGCATCACCGGGCTGTATCCCGAATACCGGCACCGGCTGGAATATCACGCGGATGTCGGCAACGGGATGGTCGAGAACGAGGTCGTGGACGTGTTCCTGGCGCATGTACGCGGGCCGCTGAAGATCGAGCCCAACCCCGACGAGGTGATGGAGATCCGCTGGATCGACTATCACGACCTGCTGGCCGAAGTGCGCCGTCATCCCGAACGGTTCACCCCGTGGCTGAAGATCTATCTGCACAATCACGCCGACACGATCTTTGGTCCCGACCTGATCATCTCGGCCAAATCCTGACGCGCCCATCTTGCAAGGGCTGACGAAGCCGCATACATCACGGCGTCATGGCCAAACAGAAGACAGACCCCAACTACAAGGTGATCGCCGAAAATCGGCGGGCCCGCTTCGATTACGCGATCGAAGAGGATATCGAGTGCGGCATCGTGCTGGAAGGGTCCGAGGTCAAGTCTCTGCGCGCGGGCGGGGCGAACATCGCCGAAAGCTATGCCGCGGTCGAGGATGGCGAACTGTGGCTGATCAACAGCTACATCGCGCCCTACGAGCAGGCCAAGGCGTTCAAGCACGAGGAACGCCGCCGGCGCAAGCTGCTGGTGTCCCGCAAAGAGCTGTCGAACCTGTGGAACGCCACGCAGCGCAAGGGCATGACCCTGGTGCCGTTGGTTCTCTATTTCAACCACAAGGGCCGGGCCAAGCTGAAGATCGGCATCGCCAAGGGCAAGAAGATCCACGACAAGCGCGAAACCCAGGCCAAGCGCGACTGGTCGCGCCAGAAACAGCGCCTGCTGAAGGATCACAGCTGACCCGGGCTGCGCCGCGGGTCAGACTGAATCAGAACGCCATGGTGGCCTGCACCGCCCGTTTCCAGCGCGCATAGGCCGCCTCGCGGTCAGCCTCGGGCAGGATCGGTTCGAACCGTTGGTCCAGCGCCCAGGTGTCGGCAAATCCGGCCTGATCGGGATAGACCCCGGCCTTCATCCCCGCCAGCCAGGCAGCGCCCAGCGCCGTGGTTTCCTGCATCACCGGCCGGTCGACCGGCGCGCCCAGAATGTCCGACAGACCCTGCATCGCCCAGTCGGACGCGCTCATCCCGCCATCGACCCGCAGGATCACGTCGGCCTCGGCGCCCCAGTCGCCCTGCATCGCGTGCCAGAGGTCGCGGGTCTGGAAAGCGATGCTCTCCAGCGTGGCCCGTGCGATCTCGGCCCGGCCCGAGTTGCGGGTCAGACCGAACATGGCGCCGCGGCAGTCGGGCTTCCAATAGGGCGCGCCCAGCCCGGTGAAGGCGGGCACCAGAACCACATGCTGGTTGGGGTCGGCCTGCGCGGCCAGTTCGCCGCTTTGCGGGGCCGAGTCGATGATCCGCAGCGCGTCGCGCAGCCACTGCACCGCCGCGCCCGCGATGAAGATCGAGCCTTCCAGCGCATAGGTCCGCTGACCGTCCAGCTGATAGGCGATGGTGGTCAGCAGGCGATTTTTCGACTCCACCGGCTGCGTGCCGGTGTTCAGCAGCGCAAAACAGCCCGTGCCATAGGTCGATTTCATCATCCCCGGTTGGAAACAGGCCTGCCCGATCGTGGCGGCCTGCTGGTCGCCGGCCACGCCCAGAATCGGGATTGCTCCGCCGAACAGGCCGGTCTGGCCGAAATCGGCCGCGCAGTCGCGCACCTCGGGCAGCATCGACAGCGGCACGTCCAGAAGATCGCAGATCTCGGCGCTCCAGTTGCCCTTGTGGATGTCGAACAGCAGGGTGCGTGCGGCATTGGTGGCGTCGGTGGCGTGGACACGGCCCTCGGTCAGGCGCCAGATCAGGAAGCTGTCGATGGTGCCGAACAGCAGCTCGCCCGCCTCGGCCCGGTCGCGCGCGCCGGGTACGGTGTCCAGTATCCACTTGACCTTGGTACCCGAGAAATACGGGTCGAGCAGCAGGCCGGTCTGGGCGGTCACGTCATCCTCGCAGCCCGCGTCGCGGAACCGCTGGCAGATCTCGGCGGTGCGGCGGTCCTGCCAGACGATGGCGTTGTGGATGGCCTTGCCGGTCGTCTTGTCCCAGACCACGGTGGTTTCGCGCTGGTTGGTGATGCCGATCCCGGCGATCTGGTCGGCCAAGGCGCCCACCTCGTCCATCACCTGCCGGCAGACGTTCAGGACGCTGTCCCAGATTTCCTCGGGGTCGTGCTCGACCCAGCCTTCCTGCGGGAAATACTGGGTGAATTCCCGCTGTGCGGTGCCTACGCGCTGCATCTGCGCGTCGAACAGGATCGCGCGCGAGGACGTGGTGCCCTGATCGATTGCCAGAATATAGGTCATGCCCGTGCTCCCCCCGGTCGTCATTTTCAGGGGACCTTAGGCGATTGGTCGGGGCCGTTCCATACCCCAGTTTCAGGCCACAGGCACGTCGATATTGTCGATCAGCCGCACGCCTTCCAGCCAGGCGGTGGCGAACAGGCGCGCGGGGCGGGTGGCAGCGGTCAGCGGCGCAAGCGTTTCGGTGCAGCGCAGGTCGAAATATTCCACCTCGGAAAAGCCCGCCGCCAGCAGCGTGTCGCGGGCCGGCCCCACCAGATCCGCGAATGCGGCGCCCTGCGCCAGTTGTCGGGCCATGTCCTGCATCACCGCATGCATCCGCGCCCCGGTCGCCAGCCCCTGGTCCGACAGGCGCAGATTGCGCGAGGACATCGCCAGCCCCGAGGGCTCGCGCACGGTGGGGCAGCCGATCACCTCGATCGGGATGTCCAAATCACGGGCCATGCGGTGGACGACCATCAACTGCTGATAGTCCTTTTCGCCGAAATAGCCTCTGTCTGCCTGCGTCTGCAGGAACAGTTTTGCCACGACGGTTGCCACGCCGTCGAAATGTCCGGGGCGGAATTCGCCCTCCATTACGTCGGTCAGGCCGGCGACGGACACGGTGGTGACGAACCCGTCCGGATAGATCTGGTCCGGGTCGGGGACATAGATCGCATCGACCCCCAGCGGCGCCAGCTTGGCCGCGTCCTCCTGCTCGGTGCGGGGGTACTTGGCCAGATCCTCGGGATTGTTGAACTGTTTGGGGTTGACGAAGATCGTCACGATAACCCGGTCGCAATCGGCCCGCGCCGCCTGTGCCAGCGACAGGTGCCCCTGATGCAGCGCGCCCATGGTGGGCACCACGCCGATGGTCTGGCCCGCGCGGCGCCAGGCCTGGGTCTTGGCGCGCAGCTCCGAAAGGGTGCGCAGGATGGGCGCGGTCATGCCTTGCCCCCCTTGGCAGGGGCCTGATCGGCAAACACATGTTCGGCCGCGGGGAAGGTGCGGGCGCGCACCTCGGCGGCGTATTCGGCGATGGCGGCCTCGGCCAGCGGGCCCAGATCGGCATAGCGTTTGACGAATTTCGGTTTGAAGGCCGTGAAAAAGCCCAACATGTCGTCAACCACCAGGATCTGACCGTCACAGCCGGCCGAGGCTCCAATGCCGATGGTAGGGATGGGCAGCTCGGCGGTGATCCGGTCGGCCAGACCCTGCGGAACCTTCTCGAGCACGACCGAAAACGCCCCGGCCTCGGCCACGGCGCGGGCGTCGGCCAGCACCGTCTCGGCCTGTTCGTCGCGGCCCTGCACCTTATAGCCGCCCAGCGTGTTGATCGATTGCGGCGTCAGACCCACATGCGCCATCACCGGGATGCCGCGCTTGACCAGAAAGCGGATCGTCTCGGCCATCTCGACCCCGCCTTCCAGCTTGACCGCGCCCGCGCCGGTCTCGGCCATAAGCCGGGCCGCGTTGCGGAAGGCCTGCTCGGGGCTTTCTTCATAGCTGGCAAAGGGCATGTCGATGACCATCATCGCCGTCTCCAGCCCGCGCGCCACGGCCTGCCCGTGCAGGATCATCATCTCCATCGTCACGCCCAGGGTCGAGCTCAGCCCGTGCAGCACCATGCCGACGCTGTCGCCCACCAGGACGAAGTCGCAATGGGGGTCCATCAGCCGGGCCATCGGCGTGGTATAGGCGGTCAGGCTGACCAGCGGATCGCCCCCTTTGCGGGCGCGGATATCCTCGGCATTCGGGGCTGTCTTGCGGGCGGTGGCGCTCATGCTCGCTCCTCGCGGGGTTCATGTTGCAGCGCGGCATAGCAGATCGGCAGGGGCCAGAGAAACCCCGGTTGCGCGAACATTTCCTTGAATGACCCAAGGTTTGCAGGGACATTGTTACCGTCAGGGCCGCGTCATCCGCCGCCCATCCGCACATTCTGGGAGGGAATTTACATGACCAAGCCGTTCTTTCGCACCTTTGCCGGCGCCATGGCGCTGGGCGTGGGGCTGCTCGCCTCGCAGGCCATGGCCCGGTCGGACATCACCATCGCCATGCAGCTGGAGCCGCCGCATCTGGACCCGACCAGCGCCGCCGCACAAGCCATCGATTCGGTCGTCTACACCAACGTGTTCGAAGGGCTGACCCGGTTCATGGGCGATGGCTCGGTCGTGCCGGGGCTGGCCGAAAGCTGGGAGATTTCCGAGGACGGAAAGGTCTATACCTTCACGCTGCACGATGGCGTCACCTTTCACGATGGCACCACGATGGATGCCGAGGACGTGAAGTTCAGCCTCGACCGCGCCACCGCCGAGGACAGCGCCAATGCGCAGAAGGCCCTGTTCGCCGGGATCGAAAGCGTTGAGGTCGTGGACCCGCTGACCGTCAGAATCACTCTGGCGGAACCCAACGGCAATTTTCTGTTCAACCTGGCCTGGGGCGACGCGGTGATCGTGGCGCCCGAAAGCATCGAGGGCATCAAGACCAACCCGGTGGGCACCGGCGCCTACAAGTTCGCCGAATGGGTCCAGGGCGACCGCATAACCTTGAAGCGCAACCCCGATTACTGGGGTGACCAACCCGCGCTGGAGAAGGCCACGTTCAAGTTCATCTCGGACCCCACCGCCGCCTTTGCCGCGATGATGGCCGAGGACGTGGACGTGTTCGACAATTTCCCCGCCCCCGAAAACCTGCCGCAGTTCGAGGCCGACCCGCGGTTCCAGGTGCTTGTCGGCTCGACCGAGGGCGAGACCATTCTGGCGACCAACAACAAGACCCCGCCCTTTGACGACGTGCGGGTGCGGCAGGCGCTGGCCCATGCGATCGACCGTCAGGCCATAATCGACGGCGCGATGTTCGGTTATGGCACTCCGATCGGCACGCATTTTGCTCCGCACAACCCGGCCTATGTCGATCTGACCGGAAATTCGGCACATGACCCGGACAAGGCCCGGGCCCTGCTGGCCGAGGCCGGTTTTGCAGACGGGTTCGAAACCACGTTGCATCTGCCGCCGCCCTCCTACGCCCGCCGCGGGGGCGAGATCGTGGCCGCGCAGCTGGTCGAGGTCGGGATCAAGGCCGAGATCATCAACGTGGAATGGGCGCAATGGCTGGAAACCGTGTTCAAGGGCAAGGATTTCGCCCTGACCATCGTCAGCCATACCGAGCCGATGGACATCGGCATCTATGCCCGGCCGGATTATTACTTCCAATATGACAACCCGGATTTCCAGGTTCTGATGGCGACGCTGAACGCGACCACCGACCCCGACGAACGCACCCGCCTTATGGGCGAGGCGCAGCGCATGATCGCCGAGGATTACGTCAACGCCTATCTGTTCCAACTGGCCAAGCTGGGCGTGGCCAAGGCCGGGGTTCAGGGCCTGTGGAAAAACGCGCCCACGGCGGCCATCGACCTGACCGCGATCAGCTGGGCGGATTGAGCCTTGCGGGTCCGCCCGGCGGGCCCGTTTCCCCATATTAGGGTCTGTTTTCAGATGACACGTTGCCTGGTTTCGGTGTTTTTCTTCATGGTCGCCCTGGCCCTGTCGGGGCCCTCGGGCGCGCAAGGGTTGTTTCAGGATGGCCACAGCGCGCTGTTGGGCACCCCGGAGAACCCGGTCGAGGTCGGCGTCGGCATCAAGATCGACCAGATCACCTCGGTCGATCAGAAGGCCGAGAACTATGGCGCCGTGGTCGTGCTGCGGTTTGAATGGAGCGATCCGGCCTTGGCGTTCGATCCGGATGAACTGGGCCGCGATTTCCGCGTATTCGATCCGCCGGCCTTCGTGCGCCATGCGGCCGCACGGGATGCGGTGGTTCCGGCCTTCGTCATCCACAACCAGCAATCCAACCGCTGGGTGCACGAATCCGCGGCCGCGCTACGCCATGATGGGCATGTGACCTTTGTCGAGAAATCCTCGCTGACGCTGCAGGCGCCGCATTTCAACTTCCTCAGGTTCCCCTTCGACACGCAGGAGTTCCACTTCGAGGTCGTCTCGGTCTTTCCGTCCGACTTCGTGCATTACTACGCGTTGGACCAGTTCTCGGGGTTGGGCGACACGCTGGGCGAAGAGGAGTGGATTCTGGGCAATGCCCGTATGCTGGCCTCGACTACGACCGGCCTGTCGGGCAATGAAAGTGATCAGGTGTCGCTGGTCTTTCAGGGCAAGCGCCACCTGACCTACTATGTCATCCGGGTGTTCCTGCCCATGCTGGTGCTGGTTCTGGTCGGCTGGGCGCTGTTCTTTCTGGACGAATACCGCAAGCGGATCGACATCGCCGGGGCCAACCTGCTGGTCTTTGTCGCCTTCAACTGGGCAATCTCGGCCGATCTGCCCAAGCTGGGCTATCTGACCTTTCTGGATTTCATCCTGCAATGCATGTTCCTGATGACCGGGGCGCTGGTGGTGTTCAACGTTATGCTGCGACGGCTCAAAGTTTCGGGGCGCGAGGACACGGCGCGCAAGCTGGACAACTACGCGATCAAGTGGATCTATCCGCTGGGCTATGCCGCGATCGTGGGCTACGCGGTCTGGGCGTTCCTGATGCAGTCCTGACGCGCTGTGCCGCTGGACCGGCGGCCAATCCCGGCCTAACGTGGCGGCAATGCTCCGATATGCGCTCAAACGTCTGATTTCGCTGACACTCAGCCTGGCCGTCGCTTCGGTGGTCATCTTCGCGGTGATCGAGGTGGCGCCGGGGGATCCGGCCTCGTTCATGCTGGGGGTGAACGCCCAGCCCGAAACGCTGGCCGCCCTGCGCGCCGAACTGGGCTTGGACGTGTCACGGCCGCAGCGCTATCTGAAATGGGTCAGCGGCATGCTGGCCGGAGATTTCGGCACCTCGTACACCTATCGCACGCCGGTGGCGCAGATGGTGGCCGACCGGCTGTGGGTGTCGCTGCCGCTGGCGCTCTATGCACTGACGCTGTCGACGCTGATCGCCTTTCCGGTCGGTATCTATGCCGCCGCGCGCCGGGGGAAACCGGGCGATCTGGTGGTGATGGGGGCCACGCAGCTGGGCATCGCGGTGCCGAATTTCTGGTTCGCGATGATGCTGGTGCTGATCTTCGCCATCAACCTGCGCTGGTTCAACGCGGGCGGGTTTGCTGGGTGGGACAACGGCCTGTGGGCCGGGCTGCACTCGCTGACCCTGCCGGCGATTGCGCTGGCTCTGCCACAGGCGGCGATATTGGCGCGGGTCATGCGCTCGGCGCTGCTGGACATTCTGGGTGAGGATTTCATGCGCACCGCCCGCGCCAAGGGCCTGTCGCGCCGCCAGGCGCTGTGGCGGCACGGGGTGCGCAACGCGCTGATCCCGGTGCTGACCATCATCGGGCTGCAGTTTTCCTTCCTGCTGGCCGGGTCGATCATCATCGAGCAGGTCTTCTATCTGCCCGGGCTGGGGCGGCTGGTGTTCCAGGCGATCTCGGCGCGGGACCTGATCGTGGTAGAGTCGGTGGTGATGCTGCTGGTCTTTGCGGTCATCACGGTGAATTTCCTGGTCGATCTGGCCTATGCCGCGGTCGACCCCCGGTTGCGGAGCCGCACATGAGCCGGTCTCTGATCCTGGGGGCGGGGCTGTCCTCGGTGGTGGTGCTGATGGCCCTGCTGTCCTTCGTCTGGACACCCTATGACCACGCCGCGCTGAACATCCCCGAAAAGCTGCAGCCGCCCAATGCGCAGCACTGGTTCGGTACCGATCATTTCGGGCGCGATATATTCTCGATGATCATGGTCGGCGCGCGCACCTCGATCGCGGTGGCGCTGGTGGCGGTGGGCATCGGCATGGCGCTGGGCGTGCCGCTGGGGCTGACGGCCGCGGCGCGCAAGGGGTCGTGGCTGGACGAACTGATCATGCGTGGCAACGATCTGGTCTTTGCCTTCCCCTCGCTGGTCATCGCCATCCTGATCACCGCCGTCTTCGGCCCTGGTGCGGTGAACGCGATCATCGCCATCGGCATCTTCAACATCCCCGTGTTTGCCCGCATCACCCGCGGCGCGGCGCTGTCCCTGTGGGAGCGCGAGTTCATCCTGGCGGCCCGCGTGGCGGGCAAGGGCGCGGCGCGCATCTCGGCCGAGCACATCCTGCCCAACGTCGCCAATCTGCTGATCGTGCAGGGCACCATCCAGTTCAGCCTGGGCATTCTGGCCGAGGCGGGGCTGTCCTATGTCGGCCTCGGTGCGCAGCCACCCACGCCCAGCTGGGGTCGGATGCTGGCGGATGCGCAGACGATGGTCAGTTTTGCCCCGCATTTGGCTCTGATTCCGGGGCTGGCGATCATCGTGTCGGTGCTGGGGCTGAACCTGCTGGGCGACGGGTTGCGCGATTGGCTGGATCCCCGAATTCGGGTGGCCCGCGCATGAGCCTGCTGGAAATCCATAACCTGTCGCTGTCGATCCACGGGGTCCCCGTTCTGGACCAGGTCAGCCTGTCCATCGACCCCGGGCAGATCGTGGCCGTCACCGGTGAGAGCGGCTCGGGCAAGTCGATGACCGCGCTGGCGGTGATGCAGTTGCTGCCCGCAGGGGCCGAGGCAGGCGGCTCGGTCCGCCTTGACGGGCACGAGGTTCTGAACAGCCCCGAGGACGAGATGTGCCGCCTGCGCGGCGCGGCCGTCGGGATGGTGTTTCAGGAGCCGATGACGGCGCTCAATCCGGTGAAGACCATCGGTGATCAGGTGATGGAGACCATCCTGATCCACAAGGCCATGCCCCCTGACGCCGCCCGCACGCGCGCCCAAGAGGTTCTGACCCGCGTCGGCCTGCCGCCCGACCGCCTTCCCCTGTCGCGCTATCCGCACGAACTGTCGGGCGGGCAACGGCAGCGTGTGGTGATCGCCATGGCCATCGCGCTGCGTCCCCGGCTGCTGATCGCGGACGAGCCGACGACGGCGCTGGACGTGACCACGCAGGCGCAAATCCTCGATCTGCTGCGAGGGCTGGTCACGGAATACGGCATGGGCCTTCTGATGATCACCCACGATCTGGCGGTGGTGGCCGACATGGCCGACCGGGTCGTGGTGATGCAGAAGGGGCGGGTGGTCGAAACCGGGGCCACCGACCACCTGCTGCGCCACATGCAGCACCCCTATACGCGGATGCTGTTTCAGGCCTCGGGCCACCGGGTCGCATTGCCTGCGCCGCCCGCGCCTGCGTCGCTGCTCGAGGTCCGCAACGTGGTGCGCGACTATCGCCTGCCGCGCACGCGGCTGTTCGAAAAGCCGGGTCATCACCGGGCCGTGGACCATGTGAGTTTCACGCTGAACCGAGGCGAACGCCTTGGACTTGTGGGCGAGTCCGGCTGCGGAAAATCGACCCTGACACGGGCTATTTTGGGGCTTGAGGAGGTGCAGGGCGGTCAGATCCTGCTGGACGGCCAGCCGGTATTTACCGGGCACAAACCCAATCTGGCCGTGCGCCGCAAGATGCAGGTGGTGTTCCAGGACCCGTTCGGCAGCTTCAATCCCCGCCACCGGGTCGCCCGCCTGATCACCGAGCCTTTCCACCTGCTGGAAACGCCGCCCACAGGCGCGGAACGGCAGGACCGGATCGCCGAGATGCTGACCGCCGTAGGGCTCTGGCCCGATGATGCGGGGAAATACATCCACGAATTTTCGGGCGGGCAGCGCCAACGCATCGCCATCGCCCGCGCCCTGATCATCCGGCCCGAGCTGATCCTGTTCGACGAGGCCGTCTCGGCGCTGGATGTCTCGGTCCGGGCGCAGATCCTCGACCTGCTGGCCGAGCTGTGTGCGGCCTATGACCTGACCTACCTGTTCATCAGCCATGACCTGAGCGTTGTGCGCACCATCACCGACCGGGTGATGGTGATGCAGTCGGGAAAGATCGTCGAGCAGGGCGAGACCGAGCGCGTGTTCGCGGACCCGCAGCACCCCTATACGCAAACCCTGATCCAAGCCGTGCCGAAATTGCCCGAGATCGGGCAGGGCGCAGCATGAAACCCCTTAGTTAGAGCCTGTTTTGGAGGCAGATATGCAAAATCCTATCTGGTTTGATCCCACCCTGTGCCTGATCGGCGGCGATTGGGTCGCGACCGAAGACACGCTTGATCTGACCAACCCGTCCGACGGCTCGCCGCTCTGCCGGATTGCGCGCGGTGAGGCGCCGCAGATCGATGCCGCCGTGCAGGCCGCGCAGGCGGCGCTGGACGGTGACTGGGGCCGGATGACCGCGCTGGAGCGGGGCCGCATCCTGACCCGACTTGGACAGTTGGTGCAGAACAGGACCGAAGAGCTTGCGTTGCTCGAAGCGTTGGACGTGGGCAAACCGCTGACCCAGGCGCGCGCCGATGCGTTGGCGTTGGCGCGGTATTGCGAATTCTACGGCGGTGCGGCGGACAAGGTGACGGGCGAGACCATCCCCTATCTGGACGGCTACACCGTCTATACCCTGCGCGAACCGCATGGCGTGACCGGCCATATCGTGCCGTGGAACTATCCGATGCAGATCATTGGCCGCTCGGTGGGGGCGGCGCTGGCCATGGGCAATGCCTGCGTTCTGAAACCGGCGGAAGAGGCCTGTCTGACCGCACTGGCCTTTGCCCATCTGGCCACCGAGGCGGGGCTGCCCGCCGGTGCGCTGAACGTGGTTCCCGGCATCGGAGCCGAGGCGGGCGCGGCCCTGTCGGCGCATCCGGGTGTGCATCATATCTCGTTCACCGGGTCCGTGGCGACGGGCGCGCTGGTGCAGCAGGCGGCCGGGGCCAACGTGGTGCCGGTGACGCTGGAACTGGGCGGGAAATCTCCGCAACTGGTGTTCGATGATGCCGATTTGCAGGCCGCGTTGCCGTTTCTGGTGAATGCGGGCATCCAGAACGCGGGTCAGACCTGCTCGGCCGGGTCGCGTGTTCTGGTGCAGCGCGGGGTCTATGCCGAGGTCAAGGCGCGCATGGCCGCCGCCTATACCGACCTGACCGTCGGCCCCGCGACCGAAGATCTGCGGGTCGGGCCGTTGATCTCGGACCGGCAGAAGCAGATCGTAACCGGCTTTCTGGCGCAGGGGGCCGATCTTGAAATCGCAGCACAAGGCCGGATCGTGGATCACGCGCCGCCGGGCGGGGCCTATGTGCGCCCGACGCTGTTTGGGGACGTGCCGCCCGATCATCCGCTGGCGCAGCAGGAAATCTTTGGCCCGGTCCAGGTTCTGATCCCCTTCGACACCGAGGAACAGGCCATTCAAATCGCCAACGGCACCGATTACGGACTGGTGGCCGGGGTCTGGACGCGGGACGGCGCGCGGCAGATGCGGCTGGCCAAACGTCTGCGCGCGGGGCAGGTGTTCATCAACAATTACGGCGCAGGCGGCGGGGTCGAGCTGCCGTTCGGCGGGGTCGGAAAATCGGGCCATGGCCGCGAAAAGGGGTTCGACGCGCTGTATGGGTTTTCCCAGTTGAAAACCGTGGCCGCCCATCACGGCTGAGCCGGGCTAGACGATCACTTCGATCGCTTCTTGGTCCCCTACGCCAAAGACGCGCTTGTAGCGTTCGATCTCGTCTTTCGGCCCCATCGCCTTTTCGGGGTTGTCCGACAGTTTCACCGTCGGCCGCCCATTGGCCGAGACCGCCTTGCACACCAGCGAGAACGGCGCCAGCGCATCCCCCGGCACCAGACCGCGGAAATCGTTGGTCAGCAACGTGCCCCACCCGAACGAGACCTTCACCCGGCCCGCGAATTGGCCATGCAATTCGCGGATCTTGTCCACGTCGAGCCCGTCCGAGAAGATGATCCGCTTCTGGCTGGGATCCTCGCCGCGCGATTTCCACCAGTCGATGGCGATCTCGGCGCCCTTGGCCGGATCGCCGCTGTCGATGCGGATGCCGGTCCAGCCGGCCAGCCAGTCGGGCGCGCGGTCCAGAAACCCCTTGGTGCCATAGGTGTCGGGCAGGATGATCCGCAGGTTGCCGTCATGTTCGTCATGCCAGTCGCTCAGCACGTCATAGGGCGCGCGGGCCAGTTCCTCGTCGGTTTCGGCCAGCGCCGAATAGACCATCGGCAGTTCATGCGCATTGGTGCCGATCGCCTCGACCTCGCGGCGCATGGCGATCAGACAGTTCGAGGTGCCGGTAAACGCCGGGCCCAGCCCTTCGATCATCGCCTGCACGCACCAGTCCTGCCACAGGAAGGAATGCCGCCGCCGGGTGCCGAAATCTGCGATCCCCAAACCGGGAATGCCGCGAAGCGTTTCGATCTTTTCCCAGACACGGGTCATGGCGCGGGCATAGAGAACCTGCAACTCGAACCGGCGCATGTCATTCAGAACCGCACGCGAGCGCAACTCCATCAGAACTGCAAGGGCCGGGATCTCCCACAGCATGACCTCGTGCCATTTGCCCTCGAAGGTCAGCTCGTACTGGTCGCCTCGGCGTTCCAGGTAATAGGGCGGCAGGCGCAGATTCTCGAACCATTCCATGAAATCGGGGCGGAACATCTGGCGTTTGCCGTAGAAGGTATTGCCCCGCAGCCAGGTGCTTTCACCCCGGCTGAGGCTGAGCGAACGGATGTGGTCCAGCTGTTCGCGCAGCTCGCCCTCGTCGATCAGCTTGGCCAGCGGGACGTGATTCGACCGGTTGATCAAGGAAAACTCGACCGTTGTTTGAGGTCGGTTTCGAAACACTGACTGGCACATCAGCAGTTTGTAGAAGTCTGTGTCGATCAAAGACCGGACAATCGGGTCGATCTTCCATTTGTGATTGTAGACACGGGTCGCGATGTCGACCATGGGGAACTCCTGCCATTTCCGTTGTTAGATCAATCAGGGCGGTGAATGGCAAGAGTCGCGGATTTGGTAACAATGCCAAGGACAGGCCATAATGCGGGCATAATGTCTGTTCTTTTCGCGGTCTAGTTAAACGGTGGGATGGTACGAGAAGGTAGTAGTTGGTTGAATGGGTCTGGCTTACGACTTTGATATTGTAACGATTGCAAAAGATGGGGGCGATTGCGGTTCGTCGGCTAAGACCGAGCCGAAAACCGTAACGGTCTGTGCGCGTTTTCGCGACGTGAAGACGGCCGATGCTCTGAGGGGGGCGTCACCGAAGCTGCGTCAGGTGTTCGTGGATGCCGGGTTCATTCTGGACAGCCACGGCAGTGGTGAATCGCGTGGTTTCTATCCGCCCGAAGACGCCGCGGCCCGCGAAAAGATCCTGCGCCAGCTGTTTGCAAATATTCGGGCCACGGGATTGCGCGGCCAGTATTGCGGTGAATTCGATCTGCGCGACTTTCTGCGCCATGTTCGCAGCGCGCAGCCTGGGATCGGCATCAAACGCCGCGATCCGGTGCGCCGCCCGCAGCCGGCCACACCTGCGCCCGCAAAACCTGACCGAAGAACCGTGCCCGGGCGCATTGGCTTCGCCCTTGGCCTTGCGGTGATCGTGTTCGTCCTGCTGAAATACCTGGCTGCGGCGGGAGCGACGCCCTGAACCGCTAGACCAGCGTAACACCCGTGTCGCGCATGGCCTGTTTCGCCGCTGCGAGCGATCCATCCAGATCGATTGCGCGGCAAGCGTCGGTTCTGACGGTCACGTCAAAGCCCAGCCGGGCCGCATCCACAGCTGAATAATGCACGCAGAAATCGGTCGCCAAGCCTACCAGCGTCAGCCGGTCGATCCCGCGCGTGCGCAGATAGCCTTCCAGCCCGGTGGGCGTGGTGCGGTCGTTTTCGAAGAAGGCCGAATAGCTGTCGATCGCGCTGCGAAAACCTTTGCGCAGGATCAGGTCGGCATCGGTACGCAGGTCGGGGTGGAATTCGGCGCCGGGCGTGCCCTGAACGCAATGGTCGGGCCACAGGACCTGCGGGCCATAGGGCATCTCGACCACGTCATAAGGCGCCTTGCCCGGATGGGATGACGCGAACGAGGAATGACCCGCCGGGTGCCAGTCCTGCGTCAGGATCACCGCGTCGAAATCGGGCATCATGGCGTTGATCGGTGCGACGATCTCATCCCCGTTGGGAACCGCCAGCGCGCCGCCGGGGCAGAAGTCGTTCTGGACATCAATCACGATCAGGGCATGGGTCATGGCGGCCTCCTTTGCGTGCCCTATCGGTAGGCGGGCGGGCGGGGGTCGTCAATGCGGTGTCTTGCGTTGCGGGGGGCCGCGCATTAGATCGCGGCCATGTACACGATCGCCGCACTGTATCACTTCACCCGTTTTGCCGACCCGGACGCCCTGCGCGTGCCGCTGCTGGAGCTATGCCGCGTGCAGTCGGTCAAGGGCACGCTGCTGCTGGCGCATGAGGGCATCAACGGCACCATCGCCGGCCCACGCGCCGGGATCGACGCGGTTCTGGCGCATATCCGGGCGCTGCCGGGCTGCGCCGATCTGGAATGGAAAGAGGCCACCGCCAGCCAGCCGCCTTTTGGAAAGATGAAGGTGCGCCTGAAGAAAGAGATCGTGACCATGGGCCAGCCGGATGTCGATCCGCGCGCCCGCACCGGCCACTATGTCGAGCCTCAGGACTGGAACGATCTGATCCGTTCGGATGATGTGGTGGTGATCGATACGCGCAATGATTATGAGGTGTCGATCGGTACGTTCGACGGCGCAATCGACCCTAAAACGGCCAGTTTCCGCGATTTTCCTACCTGGTGGGAGCATAACAAGGACCGGTTCCACAACAAGCGCGTCGCCATGTTCTGCACAGGCGGCATCCGCTGCGAGAAATCCACCAACTATCTGCTGGGGCAGGGGGTCGAGGATGTCTATCACCTGAAGGGCGGCATCCTGCGCTATCTCGAGGAGGTCCCGCCCGAGGACAGCACCTGGAAGGGCGAGTGCTTCGTGTTCGACAATCGCGTTTCCGTAGGGCACGGGTTGGCCGAGGGACCGCACCAGCTGTGTCATGGCTGCCGCCGCCCGATCCTGCCCCAGGACATGGAGCGCCCCGAATACGAGCACGGCGTGTCCTGCCACCAATGCATCCACGAGACGTCCGAGGCCGACAAGGCCCGGTTCCGCGAACGGCAGAAACAGATCTCGCTGGCAAGGGCGCGGGGCGAAGAGCATATCGGTGGCCAATAGCTTCGAATCCCGCAAAAAAGCTTGCGATGATGCGCCCGGCGTTAAAAAATGGCCGGTACCCGTGCTTGGGGAGGGGGACGATGGCGCATGATCCAACCACATTGCAGGATTGGAAGCCCACGCTGATCGCAGCGATGGGCCTTGTCATGCTAAGCGCTCTGGCTTGGTACATCCTTTCACACCTGACCGAATCCGCCGCCGGCGACACGATCGGAGCCGCAGCCACCATCGGGTTGGCGATTTGGCTGTTCTCGCAAACCTGGTACTACATTGCGCTTGTGCGCTCGCCCAAGCGGCAGTTGCTGCTGATGGGGATTTCCTTCATTCAGGTCGTGCCGTTTCTGTTCGCTGCAGTCTACGGGTCATACGGGTACTACGATCTGTGCGTTGAAGGCGCCCGCGGTCCGGCGGATGTCCTGTATTTCTCGTATGTTACCTTCACGACGGTTGGTTTTGGTGACTTGCGGCCAGTTGGTGTGTGCCGCGCGCTTGCCGTGGCTGAGGCGATTACCGGCTATATTCTACTGGGCCTGTTCGTGGCAGCGGCCGTGGGGCTGTATGGTCGGTCGCATCGCCATCGCCATGACAAAGACGCCTGAGCCCGCCGGCCACATTTCTTCACTTGTTCCGCTCAATCCATTGCGACATCGCACGTTTGTCGCGGAAGCACTCGCTGGGGATCGGGCGGCGTTTGGTGCGCGAGATCCGCTCGGCAAAGGCCACCTGTTTGCCCGTCGGGTAGTCGGCAAAGGGGGAGGGATCGTGCGGCTTGTGCGCCGAGATCCAATCGGACATGGATCGCCGGTCGCGCTGCGCCTCGACCGGGATCTCCAGAGCGGACTGCTGGGCGATCGCGCGCGCATAGCGCATCTGACGGTCTGTGACGGGCAGAATGTGGTAGTCGTTGGTCGGCCCCATCGGGGTGGATTTGCGCAATGACTGTTCCATCTGGTGATCCTCCGATCATGCAGAACAGAAATGGAACATTAACCATTTTTTTCAAGAGGGCCCCTTTTTTTGTTGGCAAGAATTCGCCCAAAGCAGTGCTTTATTGACTGATCAATCAATAATCATTACCTGCGGATGAAACCGACCGGCACCTGACTCCCCGGGGCCCGAGAAAAAAGGATCCGCAATGAATGTTCAGCCCAAGGCCAGCCACTTTGTTGATGGCGAATATGTCGAAGACACCGCAGGCACCCCGATCGACGTGATCTATCCGGCCACGGGCGAGGTCATCGCCCGCCTGCATTCGGCGACGCCGCAGATCATCGAACAGGCTCTAACAAGTGCAAAGCGCGCGCAAAAGGCCTGGGCGGCGATGACCGGGACCGAGCGCGGCCGCGTCCTGCGCCGCGCCGCCGACATCCTGCGCGACCGCAACCGCGAGCTGTCGATCCTGGAAACCCATGACACCGGCAAACCGTTGCAGGAAACGCTGGTGGCCGATGCGACCTCGGGCGCGGATGCGTTGGAATATTTCGGCGGGCTGGCCGGGTCCCTGACCGGTGAGCACATCCCGCTGGGTGGCGGTGATTTCGTTTATACCACCCGCGAGGCGCTGGGCGTCTGCGTCGGTATCGGCGCGTGGAACTATCCGACCCAGATCGCCTGCTGGAAGGGCGCCCCGGCGCTGGCCTGCGGCAATGCGATGGTGTTCAAACCCTCGGAGACCACGCCCCTGTCGGCGTTGAAAGTGGCCGAGATCCTGATCGAGGCCGGCGCCCCCAAGGGTATCTACAACGTGGTTCAGGGCTATGGCGAAGTGGGCGCCGCGCTGGTCACCCACCCGCGTGTGGCCAAGGTATCGCTGACCGGCTCGGTGCCCACGGGCCGCAAGGTCTATGCCGCCGCGGCCGAGGGCATGAAACACGTCACGATGGAACTGGGCGGCAAGTCGCCCCTGATCGTGTTCGACGACGCCGATATCGAAAACGCCGTCTCGGGCGCGATCCTGGGCAATTTCTACTCATCCGGTCAGGTCTGTTCCAACGGCACGCGCGTCTTCGTGCAGAAGGGTATCAAAGAGGCCTTCCTGAGCCGACTGACCGAACGCCTTGCCAGTGTGAAGATCGGCGACCCGATGGATGAGGCCGTGAATTTCGGGCCGATGGTCAGCGAGGCCCAGATGAACATCGTTCTGGGCTATATCGAGAGGGGCAAGGCCGAGGGCGCGCGGCTGGTCCATGGTGGCGCGCGGCTGGATCTTCCGGGCTTCTACATTCAGCCCACTGTCTTTGCCGACGTGACCGACGACATGACCATCGCCCGCGAGGAGATCTTCGGCCCCGTCATGTCGGTGGTGGATTTCGAAACCGAAGACGAGGTGATGGCCCGTGCCAACGCCACCGAGTTCGGCCTGGCCGCCGGCGTGTTCACCAACGACCTGACCCGCGCCCATCGCGTGGTGGCCGGGTTCGAGGCAGGCACCTGCTACATCAACACCTACAACCTGGCCCCTGTCGAGGCCCCGTTCGGCGGGTCGAAAATGTCGGGCGTCGGGCGCGAGAATTCGAAGCTGGCGATCAACCACTATTCGGAAATGAAAACCGTCTATGTCTCGATGAACGACGTCGAGGCACCCTACTAGACGTTCCCAAATCGGGATTCCGGTCCAACTTGCCCTGTTCCCGACATTTGGGGTCGGGAACAGAGCATACGGTGTGCAGGTCCTGTGGCTGACTTCTGAGGCAGAGGGGTGACGCGTCCCCGCCAGTCAGGAGAAAAGCCCAATGAGAACCCATGCACAGGCCGTCGTGATCGGAGGGGGCCTTGTCGGTTGTTCGATCCTCTACCACCTTGCCAAGCTGGGCTGGACCGACGTGATCCTGCTGGAGCGGGACGAGCTGACCAGCGGGTCCACCTGGCACGCGGCGGCCAACATTCACGGGCTGCACGACAACAACAACGTCACCCGCATCCAGCACTACACGATGAACCTGTACAAGCAGCTGGAAAAGGAAACCGGGCAGGGCTGCGGGGTGTTCCAGCCGGGATCGCTGTATCTCGCCCAGACCGAGGCGCGCGAGCACCAGCTGCGCCTGCAAGAGGCCAAGGCGCGGTTCTACGGCCTGAACTTCCATGAAATCAGCCGCGAACAGGCGATGGAGCTGCATCCGCTGGCGCAGTTCGATGATGTCCGCTGCATCATGTATGAACCCGACGGCGGCAACGTGGACCCGTCGGGCGTGACCCATGCCTATGCGGCCGGGGCGCGGGCGCTGGGGGCCGAGATTCAGCGGTTTTGCCCCGTAATAGGGACTGAACAGCAGCCCGACGGCTCGTGGATCGTGCGAACGGAAAAGGGCGACATCCACACGCAATGGGTGGTGAACGCCGCCGGGCTGTGGGGGCGCGAGGTGGCCGCAATGGCCGGGCTGGACCTGCCGCTGCAACCGACCGAGCACCAGTATTTCGTGACCGAGGCGATTGACGAGGTCGCCGCCCTTGGCCGCCGTCTGCCCTCGATCGCCGACCGCGACGGCGAGTATTATTTCCGGCAGGAAGGCAACGGGCTGCTGATCGGCGCCTACGAGAAGGACATGCGGTTCTGGGCCGAGGACGGCACGCCGCTGGACTTCGCCCATGACCTCTTCCCTGACGATCTGGACCGGATCATGGAGAACGTGATCCGCGCGACCGAGCGTGTGCCGGTGGCCGCGACCGCAGGCGTGAAACGGGTGATCAACGGCCCGATGATCTGGTCTCCGGATTCCAACGCCATCTGGGGGCCGGTGCCCGAGCTGCGCAACTATTTCTGCTGCACCGGCATCATCCCCGGATTCTCGCAATCGGGCGGGCTGGGGCTGTTGGCTGCGCAATGGATGATCGAGGGCGAGCCGCAATACGACATGTTCGCCTGGGATCTGGCGCGGTTTGGCGACTGGGCCGACAAGAACTTCACCAAGGCGCGGGTCGCCGACCAGTATTCCCACCGCTTCGCCATCCATTTCCCGAACGAAGAGCGCAGCGCCGGCCGTCCGGCCCGCGTGCGCCCTGCCTACGAGATGCAGAAACAGATGGGCGCGGTCTTCGGCCTCAACTGCGGCTGGGAACACCCGCTGTGGTTCGCCGACCGGCCCGGGACGGTCGAGACCACCGGCTTTACCCGCCAGAGCTGGTTCGAACCGGTGGGGCACGAGGCCCGGATGCTGCGTGAAAGCGTGGGCGTGATCGACATCTCGAACTTTGCCAACTACGTCATCAAGGGGCCGGGCGCCCATGACTGGCTCGACCGGCTGGTGGCCAACCGGGTGCCGACCGAGGTGGGGCGGTCTTGCCTGACCCCGCTTATTTCCGTGCGTGGCGGCGTGGCGGGCGATTTCACCATCACCAAAACGGCCCAAGACGAATACATGATGATCGGCTCGGGTATGGCCGAACGCTATCACCAGCGGTTCTTCAACATGGTGGACCTGCCCGAGGGCACCACCTTCGAGGTCGCCACCAACCGCATCGCGGGCTTCAACATCGCCGGCCCGAAATCGCGAGAGGCCTTGCAACGGCTGACCAATGCCGACCTGTCGAACGCGGCGTTCCCCTTCATGCGCTCGGCCACGATCGAGGTTGCCGGGGTCACCTGCCTTGCCATCCGCGTCAGCTTCACCGGCGATCTGGGGTGGGAGCTGCACTGCGCCGAAGAGGACCAGATCAGACTCTATACCGCGATTCTGGACGCTGCCCGCGCCTGCGGTGGAGGGCCGGTCGGCGGCCGGGCTCTGGGTGCGTTGCGGATCGAAAAGGGCTATGGCTCATGGGGGCGTGAGTATTCGCAGGAGTACTGGCCGCACGAGGTCGGTCTGGATGGGTTGATCAAGCCAGACAAGGATTTCCTGCACAAGGCGGCTTGGCTGGCGATCAAAGACAATCCCGCGCGCGAGGTGCTGTCGATTTTCGAGGTCGATGTCCCCCACGATGCCGATGCCAGCGGGGGCGAGCCGATCTTCACCCCAGATGGTACGCCCGTCGGGCGCGTCACCTCGGGCGCTTATGGCTATACGGTCGGCAAGTCGCTGGCCATCGGATACGCCAACCCAGCCGTGGCCCAGCCGGGTGACGAGGTGCATATCTTCATCCTGGGCAAACCGCACAGGGCTCGGATCCTGCATGCGCCTGCGTTCGACCCCGAAGGCCTGCGCCTGCGAGACCAGAAACCGGCGATGGAGGGTGCCAAGTGACCGAAACCTTCGCCCGCGTCGCCGAGTTTGTTCTGAACCGCCCGGCGGACCAGATGCCCGACAGCGCGCGCGAAGCGGCAGCCCTGATGCTGCTGGATACTTTGGGCATCGTGATCGCCTCGACCCCGATGGGGGCCGGCGTGATCGCCCGCGACACTGCCGCATTGCTGTACGGATCGACCGATCCTGCATTCTCGGCGCGGATGCTGTGCGATGGGCGCCGGGTCAGTCTGGCAGGCGCGGCCTACGCGGCCGCCACGCAGACCGACAATCTCGACGGGCACGACGGCTACAACCCGACCAAGGGTCATATCGGCGTGGTGGTCGTGCCCGCGCTGTGCGCATTGGCCGAACACTGCCCTGATCTGTCCGGACCCGATGCATTGGCCGCCGTCATCACCGGCTACGAAATTGCGGGCCGCGCGGGTATCGCGCTGCACGCCACCGTCAGCGACTACCACACCTCGGGAGCGTGGAACGCACTGGGCGCGGTTGCCATGGCCGCCCGCTTGCGGGGCCATTCACCGGACCAGTTGCGCCAAGGCCTTGGTATTGCCGAATATCACGGCCCTCGCAGCCAGATGATGCGCGAGATTGCCAACCCCACCATGCTGCATGACGGCTCAGGCTGGGGCGCGCTGGTGGGCATGTCGGCGGCAATTCTGGCCGAGCGCGGCTTTACCGGCGCCCCCGCCATCACCATCGAGGAGGACCGCGCCGCACCCTATTGGCAGGACCTCGGAACGTTTTGGCAGATGGAACATCAATATGTGAAACCCTATCCGATCTGCCGCTGGGCCCATGCCGCCATAGACGGGCTGCGCATGGTGATGAACTCGCACGGTCTGACCCATCACCAGATCGCCCGTGTCGAGATCCACAGTTTTCACGAAGCGGTTCAACTGTATTCGGGGATGCCCGAGACGACGTCGCAGGCGCAATACTCGCTGCCATTTGCTGTCTCGACTTTTGCGGTACACGGGCGGATCGGGGTCGAGCACATCGGCGGCGATGGATTGTCCGATCCGATGGTTGCCGATTTCCTGAGCCGCATCACCGTATCCGAGTCGGACCGCCATAATTCCCGCTTTCCCGCTGGGCGCTGGGCCGACGTTCAGGTAACGACGCAAGACGGTCGCGTTTTCCGCTCGGGCGACATCCATGCCCGGGGCGGGCCTGAGTCTCCGATGTCGCGACAGGACGTCATCGACAAGTTTGTCGAGTTTTCTTCTCCGGAAATCGGAGGGTCTGCTGCCACGAATCTGAGCAGGGCGGTTTTGAACCTTACCGATCCCGGCACCCGGTTTAGTGACATAGTGCAGCCTCTCTACCGGTCGGTGAAGTCGTCAGCCTGACCCGACCAGCCTTGCAGTTGCAAAGGATAGGTCGACAGCGTTTCATATCGTGCGCCGTCCGGCCGAAGTGTGGAAGAGTTCAGGTTGAACTGGGTCACCACCATGGTGGTTTGGGGAACTGGGATATGCAAAATGGCCTTGTTTAGAGCCGATTCAATACCCCGAACTATGGTGATATGCGGTCGAAAGCGGCGGCGTTGCAGCGTCAGCCCGGCCCGCCCAATGCACTGCAGGACGCTTTCATGCAGGTGCAGGAGTCCAGGATCGGGCTCTACCACCATGTGCAGCGAGTTTCCGAAACTGCCCAGCCCGGACAGTCTGATGGAAAAGGCCGGGCGCTTCAGCGCTTCGAGGTGATCATTTAATTCGATCAAGGCGTTTCGGGTCTGGTCGCCCAGGAAAGCCAGCGTCAGATGAAGGTTTTCAGCAGGCAAACTTCGACCGCAATGTGCTGCGCGCGCGACGTCGGCGCATATCTGGGCGATTTCGGAAGATACGGGAATGGCGACAAAACACCGAATGAGCGCTCCGGACATCCGTTGCCCCTGATCTGGATAAGGTTGAATTTGCCGGGCAGTCTGGCGGTGCTTGCTCTTTCAGACAAGCGCATGCTCTCAATGCGAGGCGCACAAGCCGGCTGTTCGTCGCGCGGATCCTGACTATTCCAATTCAGTTGTCACGTTCAGCAATTCGGCTATCTTCTGCCGCGTGTCGGCGCTGGCCTCAAGCAGCTGTTCAGCGTCTGAAATCGGCTTGTCCGGTTCTCGCTGCACTGGCACACGCAGGGCCGAGCTCAGATCTATGACCTGCCCCAGCGCGGTGTCCTTCGCCCCAACTTCTTCCAAGTTGAACCCCGCCCACCATGACAGGCGCGCGGCGGTATCTTCATCCCCTATGTCCCGCCAAGCCTCAACGGCGGCCGTGTAATTGCCCATATCGGTCAGGGCTTGTGCCCGCAGCCTTTCAGCGACATCGGAGGGATCCTCGGCCAATTCGCGCAGGGCCAGATCCGGTCGGTTTTCCAGCAGCGCGGCCCGGGCCCGAAGGATGGCGCGGTCGCGCCTGCGTGTCCCATCCGAACCTGCATCAGTCAAGTCTCGGGCTTGCTTGGCAAAGCCGAGGTCCGCAAAACGCTTGGCAAGCAACAGCGAAGTCTCGGTCGAATTAGACTCTAGTTCATATGGTTTCAGAGTACTTGAATACAGCAGAAAGGTCAGATCATCGGCGCGCTCTGCTGTCAGATGCAAGATACGATTGCGCGTGCCGGACCAGGTCTCGTCTCCGCGATGGGCATCAATGGTATTGAAGGCCGCAGAAAACTCGCCGCCCAGGGCAAGCGCCAGGGCGTGACCGCGGGCCATGACCGGGCCCAATTCAGAATTGCGCAGTTCGATCGCGTAGCCCGAGATCAGATCGATTTGGCGTCGCGAAACGGCCCCACCCTCTGCCCACTTCTTTTCAACAAGCCGGGCCAGGGCAAGCGGGGCTTCCAAATCCGAGCTTGGGTTGTCGATGACGTCGTTCAACAAAATGTCGCTGGTGTCGGCATCTCCCTCAGCGGCGGCAACAGTTGCCTGCGCGAGTGTCGTCTCGGGGTGTTGCAGAGTTTGGACGCGATCTACCGAACGCAGTACCCGCCGGGCGGCCTCAAGCCGGCCAGAGTTGACGAATATCTCGGCCAGCCGGGGGCCGAGGATCCGGCGTAGATGCTCAGGAAGCTTCAGGTACGCCTGTTCCATCCGTTCCTGCTGCGCATCATCCCGCAACTGGCCATCCGCCATCGCGGCCCACATGGCAACCGCGCCGTCGCAGCGTTGCGACCCAAGCAGTTGATTAGGCTCTGATACAGGCTGATCATCAATTATTTGCGCGACCGCTCGAACCCATTCCTGTTCCGGCGATGCATCTTCCATCAACTGCAGAACCTGAATGGCCTCTGAACCGAAACCCCAGTGTGCCAACAGCTTTGCGAGCTTGAGCGCGATGGATCTGTCGACCCTGTCGAACTCCAGGAACAGCCCTGCACGCAGCTCAGCCACCTGATGCGCAAAGGGTCGACCGTCAGACCAGGTGTCGAACCCCAATTCGGCATCCGAAATACACGCTGGCAGCGACTCCAGAGGTTGCAGAGGTGGCTCTCCCAGTTTGCCCAACTCGTCAAGGATCGAGCTTACCTGGATATGGGCAGGCAGATCCCGCGCGATGTCTGGAAGCGCTTCCGGCACCGAAGCACGCGGACCCGGAGGTGTGACGTTCAGGTCGACAAGCTCGCGATCCGCGCCTTGCAACAGACGGGTCGAAAGGCGCTGCTGCAGGCCATCGCGATCCAGTTGCAGAAGGGGGGCAACCAATTCAATTGATGGGGCTTCGGCCTGTGGACGACGTTTGGAAGTCTGCTCTGGGATCATGATCGATGGAATGTCCAGACTTGGCGGAGGCAAGGCTTTTTGCGCCGCTATGTCCACAACGATCATCGTATCCTTGTACAAAAAAGCGGTCGCGGCGCAGTCACAGCCGAAGTCCAGCTCAAGCGGTGCGCCGGGATCGGCCTGCGATATCGCCTCAAGCCGGCCTGCGGACAATCGTGCAAAGACCGATCCGGTCTTGAATTCCACGTCGTCCAATTCGACCGCCAGGCGCGCACCGTTTTTCCGGTGGGCGAGGCTCCAGTTGGTGCCCGCAGGAACGCTGAGAACAAGCCGCGTGAAGCCGTCATGTTCGCCGGACCGCACCGGAACATCCTTTGCCAGCACTCCAGTTGCCGATGCGCTCAGGCCAAGGGTCAGGAGCAAAACCCGGATCATGCTGCTGCCTGCTTGATCTCTTTCAAGGCTTCTTCCAATTCGGTGAAGCCGGGGCGATTGTGGGTCGGCGTGTTCTGGCGACCAACCTCGATACACATTGCGGGGTTGTGATTGTGCAAGTTGGCAACCAGAACTTCCCGGATCAGTTGATAGAAGTGATTGTCTTCCTCCACGACCGCTTTCAGCTTTCCGGCGAAGGGGCCGACCAGCCCGTAGGCCAGAAAGACGCCCAGGAAAGTCCCGACAAGGGCACCACCGATCAACTTGCCCAAGACCTCGGGCGGTTGGTCGATCGAGCCCATGGTCTTGATCACACCCAGAACGGCCGCGACGATCCCCAGTGCCGGCAACCCGTCCGCCACGGTTTGCAGGGCGTGGCTGGAATGCATGGCGTGGTGGAAATTGGCATCCATCCGCTTTTCCAGAACCTCTTCAACCTGATGGGGATCGTCATAGTTCATCGCCGCCGACCGCATGGTGTCGCAAATCAGGTCCACCGCCTCTTTGTCCGCCTGTATCTTGGGGAAGGCCGCAAAAATGGCTGAGTTTTCAGGGTCTTCTATGTGCTGCTCGAGCTCGACCGGATTTGAACGGGCAAGCCGGATCAGCGAGAACAGAAGGCACAGCAGATCGCGGTAGTCTTCGGGCTTCCACTTCGGGCCTTTGAAAACCTTGCCCAGATCCTTGATCGTGTGTTTGACCGCCGACATGTCATTGCTGATCAGAAAGGCGCCGATGGCAGCCCCGCCGATCATCATCATCTCGAACGGCAGAGATTTGAGGATGATGGCCATCTTGCCGCCGGCGGCGAGGTAGCCGCCGAACACCATTACGAAAATAACGACGATTCCAAGAATTCCGATCATGTGGTCTCTCCGGCAGAGCGGTCTTTGAGGGTGGGGCTCATGGCGGCTACTCAGTGGGGGCGTTGGCGTTGCGTCCGGCCATTACGACGCTGATGGTATAGGCGGCCTCGGGGCTGAGACCGGCCATCACACCCGCAGCAGCCTCAGGCGGCATACGCGAAAGGAAACCGGCCGCAAAAACCGGATCCATCGTTTCGAACAACGCCGCGGCGTCCTTGGGATTCATGTTCTGATAGACATCGGTCAGACGGGTGAGGTCGGTTTCAGCCGCCTTGTCCGCCACGGCCAATGTCTCGCGCAGCGATGCCTCGGCCTCTTGCAAATCAGAGAGGCGCGTCGCAATGGCCTCGTTTGCAATCTCCAGGGCACGCTCCCTGTCGCGCAGCGCGCTCTCACGCTGTTTGACGGCTGCTTCCCGACGCAGCAATTCGGTCAGCAAGGCTTGCATGTCCGGTTTTTCGTCCGATTCGGTGCTGTGTGCAGAGACTTCCGAGGGGTCAGGCCCCCTTGCCAAAGCCGGCCCAGCCTCAAGCCCCAGCCGTATGATGGCGGAACTGATCATCAAGGCTGAAATGAGGGTCAGAACGCCACCACGTGGTCGACGCTGGGCAGGTTGCAGGCTGAGCATCAGGATCGGGCCTCGCTACCTTGCGCCTTGTGCCTGAAGAACAATACGCCTTTGGGAATCGGGCCCGGATCCTCTGCGGAGTCGTTGGTGGATTTGACCTTGGCTTCCGGCTTGGATGGCTTTGGTTCCACAGCCGCAGGCTCGGCGGGTTGCTCGGGTGCTTGAGGCCCGGATTCCGCTTTCAGCGAGTCCGGTTCCGCCTCGAGAGGTGACGGCTTTTTGGTTTCGGTCGAGGAAATTGCAGGCTCCCCAGTCCCGGGTTTGTCCTCGGGGATCACGTCGTGCATCGACGCCATGATCAACTCAAGCCGCTGTGCGACTGACTCGGCGCGCTCGGTCAGATCCTGCAGTTTGTGCCCGGACTGGTCAGATGCCGCACGCGCGGCATCCAGGGATTTTTTCAGTTCTTCCGCCTGTGCGGATAGCACGGAAACCGCGCCACCGACGCCCCGCTCCAGGTCCGTGAACCGCCTGAGGCGTCGGGCCAGAACAAAACAGTACAACCCGGCCCCCAAGGCGCCGGCGACCAGCAGAATGTCCGAGATCAGTTCCAATTTCGCCTCCTAGTTTAATACGAATTCCGTGACCAGAACGTCACGTACCCGACCTTCGCCAACGACGATGCCGATGCGCCGCAGCAGGTGCCCGCGGATGCGAACCAGAGCCAGCGAGTCCTCGAGGTCGGACAGGTTGATGGCCCGGAGATAGCCGTTCATCACGTCCATGATGCGGGGAATCATCTTTTCCACCTCGGCCTCGTGACCGGCGGCCACCTCAAGTTGCGCGTGGAATTTCAGATGCCGCGAATCGCCGGAATTCACGGACACGATCACGGGCGGCAGGTCGACGAACCCGACATCCGGCAACGCATCGATCGCATGTCCGGCGTCCGCGTTTTCCGCTGTGTTTCCCTCGGCCTCGGGTGCTTTGCCCAAAAGCCCGGACGCGGTCACATAGTACCCTCCCGCAGCACCCAGCAGCGCCAGAACCGCGCCAATCATCAGTCCCTTTTTGCCCGACTTCTTCTGGTCTTCTGCCTCATCCACGGTCGCGTCTGTCATGGCGTCCTCATTC
Source organism: Ruegeria sp. CG8 (assembly GCF_056537165.1). NCBI lineage: Bacteria > Pseudomonadati > Pseudomonadota > Alphaproteobacteria > Rhodobacterales > Roseobacteraceae > Ruegeria > Ruegeria sp. CG8. Next base: position 308,252 of record NZ_JBQFRA010000003.1, read on the forward strand.
TTGCGTTCGGCACCCGTCATAACCCCGCAGGGACTAACCGATTGTTAAGGGCAATCGTTCAAACAGGGCACGAGCCGCACAGAATGTCGGCGAGTCGGAGGTGAGCGTGCAGCAGATCGGAACTGTCTGGGCAAGTTTGGGCAGGCGCAAACAATTCATCGTGGCGGGGGCGGTTGTCGTCGTGTTCCTGAGTGTCCTGGCGATGTCGCGGTTGGTTACATCGCCATCCATGACACTCCTCTATGCGGGGCTGGAAAGCGGGGCAGCGGGGGATATCGTCCGGGCCCTGGATCAACGCGGTGTCACCTACGAGATTCGTGGCGGCTCAATCTATGTTCCGGGCTCGCAACGCGACGAGTTGCGCATGACCCTGGCAAGCGAGGGTCTGCCTGCAAATGGCAGCCGGGGTTATGAACTGCTGGATACGCTGAGTGGGTTCGGTACAACCTCGCAGATGTTCGACGCTGCCTATTGGCGCGCGAAGGAGGGTGAACTGGCGCGAACCATCGTCAGCAGTCATCACGTAGGGCAGGCGCGGGTTCACATTGCCAGCGGGTCCACAAGCCCGTTCCAGCCGAGCGTTTCGCCAACCGCTTCGGTCTATCTGGTGCCATCCGGGGCCAAGATCACGGTTGAGCAGGCCAAGGCGATCCGTTTTCTGGTGGCCTCCGCCGTGACCGGCCTCGCGCCCGAGGATGTCGCGGTGATCGATTCCAACGGTGCGGTGATCGGCCCGCAAGAGACGGCGGTTGCAGCCGACACTGCCGATGACAAGGCCAAGGTCCTGCGCGACCGCGTCCTGCGGCTGGTCGAGGCACGCGTCGGACCTGGCAATGCGGTGGTCGAAGTCAGCGTCGACACGGTCACCGAGACCGAATCCATAAGAGAGCGGCGGTTCGACCCCAAGGGCCGTGTCGCAATCAGCACCGATGTCGAGGAACGGTCGGATACCTCCCGCAATCAGTCGTCTGATGTGACGGTCGCGTCCAATCTGCCGGACGGGGACGGCAATGGCAGCGATGAATCGAATTCTTCAGCCACGCAAACCCGCGAGCGGATCAACTATGAGGTTTCAGAGACCGAGCTTGAAGTTCTGCGGGTGCCGGGCGCCATCAAACGCCTGACGGTTGCCGTTCTCGTCAATGGAACCCGCACAACGGACGCCACCGATGCCGAGGTTTTTGAACCGATGGCACAGCCGGAACTGGACGCTCTGGAAGAGCTTGTCGCCTCGGCCGTAGGCTTCGATGCGGATCGCGGGGATGTCATCACGCTGAAATCCCTGGAACTGCCCAATGTCGAACCGCAGGGAACACTGGCGACCGCTTCGGTCTGGCAAAGCATCCATCTGGATACGATGTCGCTGATACAGATGGCAGTGTTGGCCATCGTATCGCTGGTCATGGGGTTGTTCGTGATCCGGCCGATCCTGACCGGTTCGGCCGCAGTGCCAGCCTTGCCGCCTGCCGCAGCCTCCGCCGATGGCGGCGCGCCATTTCTTGTCGGTGAAATCTCAGAAGCTGATGGACAGGAATTCAGCGCTCTCACAGGCCAGGGTGAAAACGGAGGCTCTGTGCCTGCGATTGGGTCCACGGCAAGCGAAGATGCGGTCGGCCGTCTGCGCGCCATGATCGGGGACAAACAGGAAGAGACGGTCGAAATTCTGCGGAGCTGGCTGGAAGAAAACGAGGAGAAGGTGTGATGTCGATCGCCCACCTGCTCGAGGATTTCACCGCTCAGGCCGACGGCGCGAATCTGCGATTGCTGGACGAAGAAGCTTTGGAGGAAGAGCGGCTTGCCGCTTTCGAACGCGGATATGGTGCCGGGTGGGAGGATGCGTTGCAGGCCCAAGCCCAAGGTCGCGCTGCGCTGACCGAGGATATGCGGGCTGCCTTCTCCGATATGTCCTTCACCTACCACGAAGCTCTGACCCGGATGACCTTGTCGCTTGAACCGATGTTCAGTGCTCTGGTTCAGACCGTCCTTCCGCACGCGTTGGATCGGGGGCTTGCCGCCCGCGTGATCGAGCAGTTGAGCGAAATGGCCAAGGCGCAGGTTGCAAAACCGATCCTTCTGTTGGTTCCACCCGGTGTTGAAGGGGATGTCGAGGCGTTGTTGCCCGCCGACATCACGCCCCTCCCCAAGGTCGTCGCGGACCCCGAGTTGCTGCCGGGTCAGGCGCGGTTGCAGGTCGGCACCGCCCGGTCCGAGGTTGATTGCGCCGCGCTGCTGGACGCGATCGCCGCCGCTTTCGACGCATATGTTTTTGAGGCAAAAGAGGCTTTGTCAAATGAGTGACGCACCTGCATCCACACCTGAAAGACCCAATCCGTTCGAAGCCGTTCCCATCGAGGTGACGGTTTCCGTTGGTCGGGCGCGCCCCTTGATACGCGACCTGTTGACCATGGGTGAGAACGCCGTTCTGACCTTGGACAAACGGGTCGAAGATCCGGTGGATCTGTATGTCGGCGATCAATTGGTCGCCCGTGGTCTGCTCGAGGAAATGGAGGGGGACAATGCCGGTCAATTGGCGGTGCGTCTGACCGAGATTTCGGATTTCCAGAACGGACTTGGATGATGCGCCGAGCGGCTTGGTGTGCATTGGCGATCCTTGTGCAGACACCAGCACTGGCATCGGCACAGGAGCTGTCGCTGTCATTGGGCGACGGCGGATCCATATCGGCGCGAACCATTCAGTTGATCCTGCTGATCACGGTGCTCAGCCTGGCACCAGGCCTTGCGATCATGGTGACCTGTTTTCCATTTCTGGTCACGGTACTGGCCATTCTGCGGCAGGGGATCGGATTGCAACAGTCCCCGCCCAACATGCTGATCGTCAGCCTGGCGCTGTTTCTTACCTATTTCATCATGGAGCCGGTCTTTACCCAGGCTTGGGACACCGGGATCCGACCGATGGTCGAAGAAACACTTGCGGTAGAGCCTGCATTGGAACGTGCCATGGTGCCGTTCCGCGAGTTCATGGTGGCGCGGCTGGATGGTGACACGTTTCGGGCCATGGCGGCCTTGCGCCCCGACACCGCGTCGATGGAGCTGTCGCCGGAGGCGCCACTGTCGGTTCTCATGCCGTCGTTCATGTTGTCCGAGGTTGCCCGCGCGTTCCAGATCGGATTCCTGATATTTCTACCGTTTCTGATCATCGATCTTGTAGTGGCTGCGGTACTCATGTCGATGGGGATGATGATGGTGCCGCCCGCCACGGTTTCGCTGCCGTTCAAACTGGCGTTTTTCGTGATTGCAGATGGGTGGTCCCTGATCGCCAGTGCCTTGGTGCGAAGCTATTCCTAGCCTGCGTGTGGACGGTCTCAGCGCCGGATCTGCAGCCGTGCCCGCAGACCCTGATCACCCGCTTCAAAGCGCAGCGAGCCGCCATGCTGCTCTGCCACGGTTGCAACGATTGTCAGGCCCAGCCCAAACCCGTCGGACGACCCGATGTTCGAACCGCGCCGGAACGGGGCCATCAGCGCCTCGATATCCGAAACGGACAAGTTGGTTCCCTTGTCTTCGACGACAATCGTGGCGGTTTCCGCGTCGGTTTCCAGTTCAACCGTTGCGTGGCGCCCGTATTTCAGCGCGTTGTCGATCAAGTTCGTCAACGCCCGTTTCAATGAGATCGGTCGCGCCATGACAAGGATGCGGCGGGTTTCCGGAAGCGAGCCATGCCCGCGCCGCGACATGAAGAGCGACGCCGCGCCCTCCACCTCGACCGGGGCGACCTGTTTCAGGGTCACAGGCAGATCCATGTCCTGATAGTCGGCAACCAGCGACTCGACCAGTGAGGTGAGGGAGATTTGGCGCGGGTCCTCGATGCTCAGTTCCGAGCGGGTGTAGGTCAACACGCTTTCGATCATGCCCGTCATCTGGTCGACATCGGACTCCAGCTTCTCTCGCAATTCGGCGTCCGGAATCAGCGCCGCGCGCAGACGCACGCGGGCCGCTGGCGTACCAAGGTCGTGGCTGACGCCGGACAGGACCGTGGCACGCTTTTCCAGCTGTGCGCGTTCGTCCTCCAGATGTGTATTGACCGCCGATACGATGTCGCGCAGTTCGGCCGGCCCGGACATGTCGTAGCTGTCCGGACCCCCGCTGCGCCGGCGGTCACGCAGCGACTGGGAGAACCGCGAAAAGCTGTCTGTCACATTGCCGACCGATGTCAGAATGATCGCAAGTGCCACGACGGCCAGAAAGATCGCGGGCAGGCGCAGGTCGGCCGGGGCCGCATCGCACCCCCAGACCTGCGTACCGTCGATCTTCTGCCACGCGCCCTGTCCGAACCGGCCCACCAGAATGGGTTCGCTGCAATAGGTGGCCAGCAGGCGTGTCAGGTTGCCCATCTTCTGCGGCCCGGTCTGATCGCTGCCTGACACGATGTCGGATACCGGATAGACCAGCCGGTCGGACAAGACCGCAAGCGTCAGGTTCCGCCCGCTGAGCGGCGCGGAGCTGTCGGTCAGAATGGACAGGTTGGTCAGAAACCGGCGTCCTGCAAGGTCGGGCAACTGCTCGAATTCACCCGCATCGGCCAGACTTGCGGCCTCGGGCGGCAGTGGCGTGATCAACACGTCGGGATGCGAGGCGCGACCTTTGCGCAGATCTTCGTAGACCGAGAACCCGGCAACATAGGCCCGGGTCAGATAGGCGTCCCAGTTGCGAACGGATGAAAACCACAGTCCGGCCGCCAGTAACCCGGCAGCAAACGCACCCAGGCTCCAGGCCCAGCCCAGATCCCGCAGGCGCAGGGTCATGCCTCCTGTTCCACGGTGACCTCGCAGGCGAAGACATAGCCGACACCGCGGGCCGTGCGCAGCATCTGCGGATCTTTGGGGTTGGTCTCGATCTTGGACCGCAGCCGCCCTACTAGGACGTCGATGGCCCGACCCTGCGCTTCGGGTTTGTCACCGGTGCCGGTCACGTCCAGCGCGGCGGCGATCTCGTCGCGGGTCAGCGGAATGTGCGGGTTGGCCAGCAGCACCTTGAGCAGCGCGGTTTCGCGCTGCGACAGCGACACCTGGTACCCGTCCGGGGCATGCACCTCGTCGCGTTTGCCGTCATAGACCCATCCGCCAAAGCGGAACGTGCGGATCCGCCGGCGATAGGCCAGCGATGGCGTGCGCCGCGCGCGCTGCATCACCGCGCGCACACGCGCCAGCAGCAGTTGCGGGTTGAACGGCTTGGCGATGTAGTCGTCGGCGCCCACCTCGTACCCGGCCATGCGCTGATGATCGGCAGACAGGGCCGACACGAAGATGATCGGCACGTCCTGCTCGCGGCGCAGCCGGGCGCAGATCTCGACCCCGTTCTCGTCACCCAGCATCACGTCCAGAAGGATCAGGTCGATGCGGCCTGACTTCAGGTGTGCCTGCACCTCGCGCTCGGTGGCTGCTGGCAGGGCAATGAACCCGTTCTGGTGAAAGAACTGGGTCAACATCGACCGGATTTCCGGATCGTCATCCACAACCAGCAGACGTGGAATGCTCACGCTGTTCCTCCCCGATTTCCCCCTCGACGCTGCCCTCAATTGTAACGGACTGCAACAGATTCAAGGTCAACGTAACACGCTGTAACAAAAGGCGGGAAAATTTGCAGCCCGCGCCGGATACATGGGATATTTGCCATTGCCAGACGGCAAGCGGCTGCCGGTAATGTCCCGTATCGCTGCCTCGCGGCAGCAAACAAGGATCTGGGAGGATACCAAACATGAAACGTTTCGCACTCGCCACGGCGTCATCGCTGGCCGTTCTGGCTGGCACGTCGGTGATGGCCGAACCGCAGGCCGAAGTTCTTCACTGGTGGACGTCGGGCGGCGAGGCCAAGTCGGTCGCCGTTCTGCAGGAAGAGTTCGCGGCCAATGGCGGCACCTGGACGGATATGCCCGTTGCAGGCGGCGGCGGAGACGCGGCGATGACCGCGCTGCGCGCCCGCGTTCTGGCCGGCAACGCGCCGACCGCCGTTCAGCTGAAAGGCCCGGCGATCCAGGAATGGTACGAAGAGGGTGTTCTGGCGGACATCTCGAACGTTGCCGAGGCCGAGGGCTGGGCCGAAGTCCTGCCCGCCTCGATCGCGGCGCATATGCAATGCGAAGGCACCTGGTGTGCCGCACCGGTCAACGTGCACCGTATCGACTGGATCTGGGCAAATGCCGACATCCTGGCCGCCAATGACATCGAGATGCCGACCACCTGGGACGAGTTTAACGCCGCTGCCGAGAAGCTGCAGGCCGCAGGCATCATCCCGCTGGCCCATGGTGGTCAGGCCTGGCAAGACGCAACCGTCTTCGAAGCAGTTGCGCTGGGCATCGGCGGACCCGAGTTCTTCAAGAAGGCCTTTGTCGATCTGGACCCCGAGACTCTGACCTCGGACACGATGGTTCAGATTTTTGACCAGATGCGCACCCTGCGCGGGTTCGTTGATGAGAACTTCTCGGGCCGCGACTGGAACCTGGCCACCGCCATGGTCATGAACGGTGAGGCCGCCTTCCAGATCATGGGTGACTGGGCCAAGGGTGAATTCCTGGCCGCGGGCAAGGTCCCCGGCGAAGACTTCCTGTGTGCCTCAACCCCCGGTGACGGCTATCTGTACAACGTCGACAGCTTTGCCATGTTCGACGTGGACGGCGACGACAAGCGCGCCGGTCAGGAACTGCTCGCCAAGCTGATCGTGGCCCCCAAGTTCCAGGAAGTGTTCAACCTGAACAAGGGGTCGATTCCGGCGCGGACCGACGTCGCACTGGACAAGTTCGACATCTGCGCCAAGATCTCGGCCGAAGACATGGGCGCTTCGTCCGCCAATGGCTCGCTGCTGCCGTCCTACGCGCATGGCATGGCGCTGCGCGGTGCGCAGGCTGGTGCGATCACCGACGTCGTGACCGCACATTTCAACTCGGATATGTCCTCGGCTGACGCGGTTCAGCAACTGGCGGACGCGGTGGCAAACAGCTACTGATCCAACACGCTCTGCCCCCTATAATGCGGGGCAGAGCATCTTTCCCCGGAGGAAAAAATGTCCGAATGGCTGGAAAACCACCTTCCCAAGGTGGTGCTGGCACCGTCGTTCATCGCCGTATTGATCTTTGTCTACGGATTTATCGGATGGACCGCCTGGGTGTCGCTGACCCGATCGAAACTGCTGCCGAAATACGAGATCAAGGGCTTCATCCAATATGACCGCCTGTTTGACTCGCCCCGCTGGGACACGGCGATCAACAACCTATACGTCTTTGGCGCGCTGTTCATCGTGATCGCGATGGTGCTGGGCCTGCTGCTGGCGATCCTGCTGGATCAGAAGATCCGTGTCGAAGGCGCGATCCGCACGATCTATCTGTACCCGATGGCGCTGTCGATGATCGTGACCGGCACCGCGTGGAAGTGGATCCTGAACCCGGGTCTGGGTATCGAGGCCATGGTCCAGGGCTGGGGCTTTCCAAATTTCAAGTTCGACTGGCTGGTGAACCCGGACTACGCGATCTACACAATCGTCATCGCCGCGATCTGGCAGAGTTCGGGTTTTGTCATGGCGCTGTTCCTGGCCGGACTGCGGTCGGTGGATGGTGAGATCATCAAGGCCGCGCAGGTCGATGGCATCCCCACCTGGCGGATTTATACGGCAATCATCATTCCGTCGATGGCTCCGATCTTCCTGTCGGCCTTCATCGTGTTGGCGCACCTCGCGATCAAGAGCTTTGACCTTGTCATCGCCCTGACAGGCGGCGGTCCGGGCTACGCGACCGATCTGCCCGCAACATACATGTACGCCATGGCGTTTTCGCGCGGCGATATCGGCCAGGCGGCGGCGTCCGCGATGATCATGATGCTGGTCGTCTTTGCCATCGTGGTTCCTTACCTCTACTCAGAACTGAGGGCGAAAAATGACTGATCTGTCGATGCCCCAAACCCGAACCCGCAGCCAGAGCGCCACGGGCAAGATTGCCCTGCGTTGGTTGCTGTATGTCCTGCTTGGTCTTTTTGCGCTCTACTACCTGATGCCGCTTTTCGTGATGTTGACCACATCGCTCAAAAGCCTCGAGGAGATTCGTACGGGATCGCTGATCTCCCTGCCGCGCGAGGTCAGTCTGGATGCCTGGAAAACCGCCTGGTCGGGCGCCTGCACCGGTATCCAGTGCGAAGGTCTGCGGCCCTATTTCTGGAACTCGGTCCTGATTGCGGTCCCAGCCGTGGCAATCTCGACCCTTCTGGGGGCGTTGAACGGATTTGTCGTCGCGCAGTGGCGGTTCAAAGGGGCCAACATCATCTTTTCTCTGATGCTGTTCGGTTGCTTCATCCCGTTCCAGGTGGTCCTGCTGCCGATGGCGCGTCTGTTGGGCATGATGGGGATCGCCGGAACCATTCCGGGCCTGATCTTCGTCCACGTGATCTATGGGCTTGGCTTCACCACGCTGTTCTTCCGCAACTACTACGTCACCATCCCGGGCGAGCTGACCAAAGCGGCGCGGGTGGATGGTGCCGGGTTCTTTCGGATCTTCTGGTCGATCTTCCTGCCGCTGTCGCTGCCCATCATCGTGGTGACCGTGATCTGGCAGTTCACCCAGATCTGGAACGATTTCCTGTTCGGCGTTTCGTTCAGCCAGGCGGGCACGCAGCCCGTGACCGTGGCTCTCAACAACATCGTCAACTCAACCACCGGCGTCAAAGAGTACAACGTCGACATGGCCGCCGCGATCATCGCGGGGCTGCCGACGCTGCTCGTCTATGTCGTTGCCGGTAAGTATTTCATCCGCGGCCTGACCGCCGGTTCCGTGAAGGGATAACCCATGGCTCCCATCCTCGATATCCAAAACCTGTACAAGAATTACGGCGCGACCGAGATTCTGAAAGACATCAACATCTCGATCGAACCGGGTGACTTCCTGGTGCTGGTCGGCCCCTCGGGCTGTGGCAAGTCCACCCTGCTGAACTGCATCGCGGGGCTCGAGCCGATCTCGGGCGGGACGCTGTCGATCGGCGGCAAGGACATGACTCATGTCAGCCCCAAAGACCGCGACATCGCGATGGTGTTCCAGTCCTACGCCCTGTACCCGACCATGTCGGTGGCCAAGAACATCACCTTTGGCATGAAGGTGCGCGGGGTCGATCAGGCAACGCAGGACGCCAAGCTGAAAGAGGTCGCCTCGCTTCTGCAGATCGAGCCGTTGCTGAACCGCCGCCCCAGCCAATTGTCGGGTGGCCAGCGTCAGCGTGTGGCAATGGGCCGGGCTCTGGTGCGTGACCCCAAGCTGTTCCTGTTCGACGAACCGTTGTCGAACCTGGATGCAAAGCTGCGGGTCGAGATGCGGACCGAGATCAAGAAGCTGCATCAGACGCTGGATGCCTCGATCGTCTATGTGACCCATGACCAGATCGAAGCGATGACCCTGGCAACCAAGATCGTGGTACTGAAAGGCGGCGTGGTGCAGCAGATAGGCACACCGGCCGAGATCTACAATCACCCCGCCAACCTGTTCGTGGCCGATTTCATGGGCTCGCCGGCGATGAACCTGATCCCGGCGCGGGTCCAGCGCAACGGGACCGGCACGCAGGTCGCCATTGCGCGGGATGGGGCTGACCCGATCGTGCTGACGGATACGCGCGATCTGGACCTGCCCGAAGAGGTGATCCTGGGCCTGCGCCCCGAGGACATCGCTGAATCCGGGTTCCGCGCTGGTGCCGGTGTGCAAGAGGCCGCCTGCCTGGTCGATATGGTCGAACCGGCCGGTGCCGATACCTACGTCGTGTCGGAACTGGGCGGCAAACAGGTCACTGCGCGCCTGCATGCCGAGACCAGTGCCAGGGCCGGTCAGATGCTGAACCTGGCCTTTGACATGAGCAAAGTGTCCTATTTTGCGAAAGCGACAGGCGAACGCCTGAACTGAGCCACGAAAAACGCCGCGCAGGGATCCTGCGCGGCGTCATCACTACTCTGACCGGTTGGTTCAGCCGGTCTTTTTCAGGTCATTGATCAACTGATCCAGGTTGCCCTTGCGCGCATCCAGCATGGCGCCGATCTCGGTCCTCTCTGTCAGCAGCAGGTTCACCCCTTCGATGAACATGTTGTAGAACTTGTCGCGACCCGACTTGTCCGACACCAGGAAGGTCACTTCGAACGGTGCTTCGCCGCGCAGCTTGACGCTGCTGCGAACCTCGTAGCCGGCCTTGATCTTGCGGGCATTCTTGACGGTGACCTCACCCCCGATGAATTCGCGGAAGCGTCGACCGTATTTGCGCGAGATATACCCCTGGAAAGCCTTGGTGAATTCGCGCATCTGGGCATTGCTGGCGCTGCGGGCGTCGGCGCCCAGCGCATAGCGCGCCATGATCGGAACGTCGGCATATTGCACGAAGATTTTTTCGAAATCGCGCAGCATTGCGCTTTCGGATTTGCCCGACTCGATCACGCGTGTGATGTCGGAAACGACGCTGTTGACCAGTTGTGTCGCGCTGGCCTCGGTCAACGCCAGGGTCTGCTGCGGAAGGCCAGCCACGGCCAGCCCGGCCAGGGCGGTGGCGGCAAAGGTACGGCGGTTCATGGCGTTATTCAGCATAGGGGTCCTCATATGGGTCCTCATAAGGGTCAAGGTATGGGTCCCTGACCGGGTCAGTGCCGGTATCGGCGTAGGGATCGGAATACAGACCCAGATAGGCATCCTCATCGTCCCTTGCCAGTTCGAACCGGCGGTTTTGCAAATAGATCAGGCGGGCCTGAGCGTAACTGTCTGCGCTTTCGTACAGAATCGAGTCGACCGTGTCCGAGAATCTGCCCCGATCGCCCATCCGCCGCACCACCTCGGCATAGACGCCCAGGTTGTCGGCCGGTCGCGTCGGCGAGAAGTTGATCGGGTTCGAGAACAGGTTGACCACAACGCCGACCGCATCCCGGGTCGTCGAGGGGCCGTAGAACGGAAGTTCGACATAAGCCCCTTCGCCGAAGCCCCAGACATGAAGCGTTTCGCCGAAATCGGTATCAACCGGCGGCAGGTTCAACTCATCCGCCGGTTTGGACAGACCGAACCCGCCCACGGTCGAGTTGATCACGAACCGCAGCAGGGCGTTGCCCGACTGTTTCAGATTGCCCTGCAGCAGATAGTCGACGGCCTGTCCGGGCAACGAGATGTTTTCCGCGAAATTGTTGAAGCTGGTGACCATCGGGTCGGGTACGATTTTCACATAGCCTTTCGACGCCGGGCGGAACAGGAACCGGTCGACGCCCAGATTGAACTTGTGAATGCCGCGATTTGCGTTTTCGTAGGGGTCGAAGACCTCGCCGCGGGCCGCTGCGTCCTGGGGCTGCGACGCGCAGGCCGACAGAACCGCGAACAGCGACACTGCGACGATGTGCTTGAAACGGATCCGGTTGGACACGGTCTTGGTTACTCCCGATCGTCCGGATGTAATCCAGCCGGACACTCAATCAATACGTTTTCTCGTTGGCACAACGGACCAATTCAACGGCACATAGTCGTTTCGCACCCGAAAGGAAACTCCTAGCGTTTAACCCGCGTGCCGGACCCGGGTAAAGTGGCCTGCATTCAACACATCCGCATGAGTGGAGACCTGCCCAAATCGCGGGCAAATGCGAAATTGCCGGTTTCCGGCTTTCCGTGGGCGGTGTTCCCGGTTAGCGTCCGCCAAAGTCACATGAAGTTGAGGACAATCACATGAGCATCGCAGCCAAACTGGAATCCCTGGGCGTCAGCCTGCCGGACGCCCCTGCACCGGCGGCCAATTACGTGCCGTTCGTGCGGGTGGGCAACATCGTCTATGTGTCGGGTCAGATCTCGAAGGACGATGCGTTGATCACCGGCAAGCTGGGCGCCGATATGGATGTGACCGCTGGTGCGGCGGCGGCCCGGGTCTGCGCCATCAACCTGCTGGCCCAGGTCAAGGCGGCCTGCGGCGGGGACATCGACAAGCTGGTGCGGGTGATCAAACTGACCGGCTTCGTGAACTCGACCGCCGATTTCACCGACCAGCCGCAGGTGATCAACGGCGCGTCCGACTTCCTGGTCCAGGCGCTGGGCGATGCCGGCCGCCATTCGCGCTCGGCCGTCAGCGCCGCGTCGCTGCCGTTGGGCGTGGCCGTCGAGATCGAAGGGATTTTCGAGATCCAATGACACCGTCTCTGCCTCGTGTGTTCATGGGCGCGCCGATCGCACATCGGGCGTTGCATGACATCCGCCAGAACCGCCCAGAAAACAGCCGGGCGGCCATCCGGGCCGCCATTGCTGCGGGCTACGGGATCGAGATTGACCTGCAGTTGACGTCGGACGGCCATGCCATGGTGTTCCACGACTATGATCTGACGCGCCTGACCGGCCGGTCCGGCGCGATCCAGCAGATCACTCGGGCCGAGGCCGCGGACCTTCCGCTGCTGCACGGGGACGAGGGTATCCCCTCGCTTGAGGAAGTCCTGGAACTGGTGGCGGGCCGCGTGCCGCTGCTGATCGAGTTCAAGGATCAGCACGGTGCGATGGGGCCTGTGGACGGGCGGCTGGAACGGGATGCGGTCGCGCTGCTGAAGTCCTATGACGGTCCGGTCGCGCTGATGTCGTTCAACCCCAACTCCGTGGCCGAGCTGGCCCGGCTGGCGCCGGAGATTCCGCGTGGGCTGACGACCTGTTCCTACAAGCCCGAAGTCGAGCATCTGCCGGCCGAGGTCTGCGACCACTTGCGCGAGATCCCCGATTTCGACCGGGTTGGCGCCAGCTTCATCAGCCACGAGGTGCAGGACCTGTCCCGCCCCCGCGTGGCCGAGTTGAAGGCGCAAGGCGTGCCGATCCTGTGCTGGACGGTGCGCTCGGCCGAACAGGAGGCCGAGGCGCGCAAGGTGGCCGACAACGTGACCTTCGAGAACTATCTGGCCGCCATTCCGGGTTGAACCCGGCTGCCGGCGTCACAGATAGTTCAGGGGACGCAGGAGGGCACATGGACCAGTCACAGATCGAGATACGGGTTCTGTCGGCGCTGGATCAGATCCCGGCGGCCGAATGGGACAGTTGCGCCTGCCCCGAGGCCGCCGACGGCACCCGCCCGCTGGACCCGTTCACCACGCATCGGTTCCTGCGCGCGCTGGAAGACAGCGGCTCGGTCGGGCGGGGCACCGGCTGGCAGCCGCAATACCTGACCGCCTATCTGGACGGCCTGTTGATCGGGGCCGCGCCGATGTTTGCCAAGTCGCATAGCCAGGGCGAATACATCTTCGATCACAGCTGGGCCCATGCCTATGAAAACGCGGGCGGGCGGTATTACCCGAAATTGCAGATCGCGGTGCCCTTCACCCCGGCCACCGGGCGGCGGTTTCTGACACGGCCCGGCTATGACGGGATCGCCATGTCGGCGCTGGTGCAGGGGGCGGTGCAACTGGCCGCCGACAACCGCCTGTCGTCGCTTCACGTTACCTTCTGCACCCAGGACGAGGCGCTGGCCGGGCAGCGGATGGGCCTGCTGGCGCGCGACTCGCAGCAGTTTCACTGGCTGAACGACGGCTATGCCGATTTCGACGATTTCCTCGCCGCGCTGTCTTCGCGCAAACGCAAGAACATCCGCAAGGAACGGGCGGAGGCCAATGCCTTTGGCGGCGAGATCCGCACCCTGACCGGTGCCGATCTGCGCCCCGAACACTGGGACGCGTTCTGGGAGTTCTATCAGGACACCGGCGCACGCAAGTGGGGCTCGCCCTATCTGACGCGGCAATTCTTTGACATCGTTCACGAAACCATGGCCGATGACGTGGCGCTGGTGCTGGCCGAGCGGGGCGGATACCCGATCGCGGGGGCGCTGAACTTCATCGGGCGCAAGACCTTGTTCGGGCGCTATTGGGGCTGCAACGAACATCACCCCTGCCTGCATTTCGAACTGTGCTACTATAGGGCGATCGACTTTGCCATCGCGCATGGTCTTGACCGCGTCGAAGCCGGCGCGCAGGGAGAACACAAGCTGGCGCGGGGTTATCTGCCCACGCGCACGCACAGCCTGCACTGGATCGCCGATCCCGGCTTTGCTGACGCCGTCGCGCGGTATCTCGAGGCCGAGGCCCGCGCGGTGGGGGAAGAGATCGAAATTCTGACGGATTACGGCCCGTTCAGAAAAGCCAACCCGGAGGAACAGCAATGAGCGAACTTCTGTCGACCGAGACCCGTGGCCCGCTGCTGGATCCGCTGTTCAAGAACGGCTGGACCATGGTCAAGGATCGTGACGCGATCACCAAGACCTTCATCTTCGACGATTTCGTCGATGCCTTCGGCTGGATGACCAAAGTGTCGATCTTTGCGGAAAAATGGAACCATCATCCCGAATGGTCCAACGTCTACCGCACGGTCGAGGTTGTGCTGACCACCCATGACGTGGGCGGCCTGTCGTCTCAGGACGCCAAGCTTGCCCGCAAGATGGACAGCCTGCTCTAGCCGCGGTCGCCCCGCGACCCCATGCCCCCCGCCAGCATCGCCACCTCGCCCAGACGGCGGAACTCGGCCGGGGTCACGGTGCCGTCACTCACGTCGATGTCGCGCGGGATCCCGGCGGTGCGGTTGCCCATCATCCGTACGCTGCGTGCCGCCGGATTGATGTCCAGACAGCGCGTCTGATAGCAGGTCAGACCTGCCGTATTGATCTGAATGTGCGCTTGCCCGTCCGGCCCGGTCACGACCGGCGCCTGCGGGACGTCGCACGCTGCCAGCAGAACGACCGCGCCAAGCCAATAAAATACTCTCATGCCTGCGCTCCTATTGGTCACAGGGTCAGCCGTGCCGGGGCGCCGGGCCTCAATCCAACTGACCGTTCCGGTCTTTGTCCGCAGACAGGAAATCGCCATTCATCTGCGAGTCATACTCTGACCGAGAGATAGAGTTGTCGCGATTGCGGTCAATCTTCTGGAACATCTTGATATCCATGAACGGCTTGGCCTCGTCCAGACCGAGCGTGCCGTTCTTGTCATCGTCCATTTCCTGATAGGCGTAATCCGAAAAGGCATCGAATTCGTCGCGCGACAGGAAACCGTCGTTGTTGGCGTCGATCGCGTTCAATTCGCGCTCATTCAGTTCGGCCACGCTGTCTGCGGCGGCAGGTGCTGCCATCATCAGGGCAGTCATCAATAGAACCGAGTGTTTCATCCTGGCGCTCCTCAGCATGCGAATCTCTGGCCTTCGACCCCGCCGGCCACGGCGCCGGCTGCGGTCAGAATATCCTTGCCCGACCCACCGCCGAACTGGTTGCCGATGGCGCCGCCGATCAACGCGCCGCCCAAGGTGCCGCCAAGACAGGCGATCTCGTGCTGGCGCGCAGCCTGTTGCTGCGGCGTTGGCGCAGGCCCGCACGCGGTCAACAGCCCCGCGCCGCCCAAAGTAATGACTGCCAGAAATCTTTTCATGAATGAGCTCCCGGTTCCCATGCAGGAACACTGGCACATTCCGAGGGTGCGGGCCAAGTTAATTGGCCTTCATACAACGTGACCTGTGGCATGGCTCCGGTACGCACCGGGGCCGTTCGGGTCAGATCACTTCGAGCAGGCCTTCGCCAGCCGAAATCTCGCAGGCGCCGGGGCTTTCCTCGAGGTTCAGCGCCACGACCTTGCCGTCTTCGACCAGCATCGCATAGCGCTTGGAACGCGCGATCAGGCCAGCGGGCGGGGCGTCGAAATCCATGCCGATCGCCTTGGTGAATTCCGAGGCCGGATCGGCCAGCATGGTCAGCCCGGCCGCAGTTGCTCCCGTGGCCTCGCCCCAGGCCTTCATTACGAAGGGGTCGTTGACCGACACGCAGATGATCTCGTCCACGCCCTTGGCCGCAAACTGGTCCTTGGTGCGCATGAAGCTGGGCACATGGGCCGAGTGGCAGGTGGGGGTGAACGCGCCGGGCACGGCAAAGATCACCACCTTGCGGCCCTTGACCTTGCTGGAGACCCGCACCTCTTCCGGTCCGTCAGCGCCCATCTGGATCAGGGTTGCTTCGGGCAGGGTGTCGCCGGTTGAAATCATCTTCATGCTCCTGTCGATTGAAATTGCAAACTCGCTCCTTGCCGCAATATAGGTGGGCGGGTGGCACAAGCCACGGGAAATCGACAGGGGGCGGACCAGATGAGCCATATCGTCGTGATCGGAGCCGGGCAGGCGGGGTCATCCCTGGTGGCCGGGCTGCGCAAGGGCGGGTTTGAAGGGGCGATCACTCTGATCGGAGCGGAACCCGTGCTGCCCTATCAGCGTCCGCCGCTGTCCAAGGCCTATCTGCTGGGCGAGATGGAGCTTGAACGTCTGTTCCTGCGCCCCGAAAGTTTCTATGCCGAGAATGACATCACCCTTCGGCTGGGTCAGCAGGTGGACGCGATCGACCCGGCGGCCAAGACCGTGACCATCAGCGGTGAGGTGATCTCCTACGACCAGCTTGCCCTGACCACCGGTTCGCATCCGCGCCGCCTGCCTGCCGCCATCGGTGGAGACCTGGCGGGCGTGCATGTGGTGCGCACGCTGGCCGATGTTGACGCGATGGCCCCCGCCGTCACCCAAGGCGCGCGGGCGCTGATCGTGGGCGGCGGTTACATCGGGCTCGAGGCCGCGGCCGTCTGTGCCAAGCGCGGGGTGCAGGTGAAGCTGGTGGAAATGGCCGACCGTATCCTTCAGCGGGTCGCGGCCCGCGAGACCAGCGACTATTTCCGAGCACTACACAACGCGCATGGCGTGGACATCCGCGAAGGCGTGGGGCTGGACCGGATCACCGGCGAGAATGGCAAGGTCACCGGCGCGGTGCTGGGCGACGGGACCGAACTCGAGGTCGATTTCGTGGTGGTCGGCGTGGGCATCGCTCCGGCCACCGAACTGGCCGAAGCGGCCGGGCTTGCCATCGAAAACGGTATCAAAACCGATGTGCAGGGCCGCACCTCTGCCG
Source organism: Ruegeria sp. CG8 (assembly GCF_056537165.1). Taxonomy (NCBI): domain Bacteria; kingdom Pseudomonadati; phylum Pseudomonadota; class Alphaproteobacteria; order Rhodobacterales; family Roseobacteraceae; genus Ruegeria; species Ruegeria sp. CG8. The sequence goes on from NZ_JBQFRA010000003.1 coordinate 325,135, forward strand.
CCGATATCTGGGCGGCGGGCGATTGCGCCTCGTTCCCCTACAAGGGCCGGCGAATCCGTCTGGAAAGCGTGCCCAACGCCATCGACCAGGCCGAGGTGGTGGCGCAGAACATGCTGGGCGCGGGCAAGGATTACGTGGCCACGCCCTGGTTCTGGTCGGACCAGTATGACGTGAAGCTGCAGATCGCCGGGCTGAACATGGGTTATGACCACGTCGTAACCCGTCCGGGCGAGGGAGCGACCACCTCGTTCTGGTATTACCAGGGCGATCAGCTGCTGGCCGTGGATGCGATGAACGACCCGCGCGCCTATATGGTCGGCAAGCGCCTGATCGACGCGGGAAAAACCGCCGATCCGGCGGTGGTGGCCGACCCCGCAGCGGATCTGAAACCGCTGCTCAAGGCGTGAGGATCATCGCCGGAGACTTCCGGGGCCGGGCGCTGGCCTCGGTCGGCAAGGGGGATGCAGGCGCGCATCTGCGCCCCACCACCGACCGGGTGCGCGAAAGCCTGTTCAACGTGCTGAACCACCTGATCGATTTCGGCGGGCTGCGGGTACTGGACCTGTTCGCCGGCACCGGCGCGCTGGGCCTCGAGGCGCTGTCGCGCGGCGCGTCCCATGTCACCTTCGTCGATGACGGGCGGGTGGCGCAGGGGCTGATCCGCAAGAATATCGACCTGACCCGCAGCGCCGACCGCACCGCCCTGATCCGCCGCGACGCGACGCGGCTGGGCGATAATCCCGAAGCGCCGTTCGACCTGATCTTTCTCGACCCGCCCTATGGCAAGGGAATGGGGCAAAAGGCGCTGGTGGCGGCACTCAAGGGCGGCTGGCTGGCCGATGACACGCTGGTGGTCTGGGAAGAGAACGCCCCGATGGCCCCGCCCGAAGGCTTTACGCTGCACGATGCGCGCAAATACGGCGACACCCATATCTCTCTGATGTGGCGGGACGGAACGCATGCATGATCTGGTAATCTTTGATTGCGACGGTGTCTTGGTCGACAGTGAAACGATCTCCAACCAAGTGATGGTCGACAACCTGGCCGGGTATGGGCTGAACCTGTCGCTGCAGGACTGCATGTCGATGTTCGTGGGCGGCACCATGTCGGGCGTCCGGGACTCGGCTCGCAAGATGGGCGCTGACCTGCCCGATGACTGGACCGAGCAGATCTATGCGCAGATCTATGATGTGCTGCGCGCGGGTGTTCCCGTGATTCCGGGAATCCCCGAGTTGCTGCGCCATCTGGACGAACAGCGCATTCCATTCTGTGTGGCCTCGAACGGGCGGCGCGAGAAGATGCAGATCACCTTGGGCCAGAACGGGCTGTGGGACAGGTTCCAGGGCGCGATCTTCTCGGCCCATGAGGTCGGCAGCGCCAAGCCCGAGCCGGGGTTGTTCCAGACCGCGGCCCGACATTTCGGTGCGAAGTCGCCCGTCGTCATCGAGGACAGTGCGAACGGTGTGACCGCCGCGATTCGGGCCCGGATGAGGTGCCTTGCCTATGCGCCGCATGATGACGGCGCGCGCCTGGCCGGGCTCGGGGCTGAAGTCATCCGTGACATGAAGGACGTGCCGCGGCTTTTGGGTCATTGAAGGGTCTGTGCTAGACTGCGGTCATGGACCGCGCACTTTCACGCCCACTCTGGCCCGCCCGGTTCGAGGCGCAGGCCACCTCAGGACCCGAGCCGCAGCCTCGGCCCGCACCCGTCTTCATTCAGGACGCGGTGACGCCTTGGGGCCCGGACACCCTGCTGCTGAAGCTTCTACGCGATCAGGCCGCCGATCAGGAGGAGTAGGTCGGGTGGAACTTTCCGCCCGGTGACAGGGTAAAGATCTCGACCCCGTCCGCCGTCACACCCACCGAATGCTCGAACTGCGCCGACAGCGACTTGTCGCGGGTCACGGCGGTCCAGTCATCGGCCAGCGTCTTGGTCTCAGGGCGGCCCAGATTCACCATCGGCTCGATGGTGAAAAACATGCCTTCTTCCAGAACCGCGCCGGTGCCCGGGCGGCCATAGTGCAGCACGTTGGGCGGCGCGTGGAACACGCGGCCCAGCCCGTGCCCGCAGAAATCGCGCACCACGCTCATGCGGTGGGCTTCGACATAAGACTGGATCGCGTGGCCAATGTCACCGAAGGTGTTGCCCGGCTTGACCATCTCAATGCCTTTGAACAGGGCGTCGTGCGTCACCTGGATCAGCCGCTCGGCCTTGCGCGGCAGCTTTCCGGCCACATACATGCGCGACGTGTCGCCGAACCAGCCGTCGACGATCACGGTCACGTCGATATTCAGGATGTCGCCATCCTTGAGCTTCTTGTCCCCGGGAATCCCGTGGCAGACCACGTGGTTCACGCTGATGCAGCTGGCGTGCTGATAGCCTTTGTAACCGATGGTGGCCGATTTCGCGCCGGCGTCCTCGACCATCTGGGTGATGATCCGGTCGATCTCGCCAGTGGTCTGGCCGGGAAAGACATGCTCGGCAATATCATCCAGGATGCGCGCCGCCAGAGCCCCTGCCGCGTGCATGCCGGCAAAGTCAGCCTGTTCGTAGATGCGGATACCGTCCTTCGTCAGACGGCCACGATGCTCTTTCATTCGTGCGGGGCTCCAAAAAATTCTGCGCAGCATCCTTTCTACGCTGCTTGTGCAGAAAGTACCAGAGGGCGCAGGGACGCGGGTGCCTGCCCTGATCTGAATTTGGATGCGGGGGGCGAAACGTCAAGGGACGTTGCCGCGTTTTGCTCGGGTGGTCCGGCCCGGCGTCAAAAGGCCTCGACCGATGCCCGGATTTGGGGCCAAATGAATGTACACAGACTCATTTGGTCGGGAAGAGAGGAGCCGGATGAATGTCGCAGAAACGGGAACTGATATCGAATGGAAACCCGATGGAGGCGGTCGTCGGCTTCAGCCGCGCCGTTCGGGTGGGGAATTTCATCGCGGTCGGGGGGACTGCCCCGGTCGATGCGCAAGGCAAGACAGTCGGGGTCGGGGACGTCTATCTGCAGACCAAGCAATGCTTTGAGATCATCAAGGATGCGCTGGAGCGTGCCGGATCGGGTTTGCAGGACATCGTCCGAACCCGCGTGATCCTGACCGATATCGACAATTGGAAGCAGGCGATTGAGGCCCGCAAGCTGTACTGTCTGGGCGCGCGACCCGTGGACACGATCATGGCGATCAACAGGTTCGTAAATCCCGAATGGTTGGTTGAAATCGAGGTCGACGCCGTCGTCCCCGATTGAATTGCTGTGCGGCGGAAATCGACCGGCCTTCAGTCGCTGGAGATCGTCGCCTGCGGCTGAACCCAGACGCCATCCGGTGAGATGCGCGTACCACAGACCACGTGTTCAACCCCATTGGCCCGGGCAGTCGCAAACGCTGCCGCGTAGGCCGGATCGATATCCGCGGCCAACGCGAATTTGCGGCAGTCCGTGCGCTGAACAAGGTAGAGCAGGATGGCCCGGTGTCCTTGCGCGGCCATTTCGGCCAGCTCCCCCAGATGTTTGGTGCCCCGAGCGGTGACGCTGTCGGGGAATTCGGCCAGCCCCGGTTCGCGCGACAGGGTCACGCTTTTGACCTCGACATAGGCGTCGGGCAGCCCGGGTTGCGTCAGCAAAAAGTCGATGCGGCTGTTCTGGCCGTATCTGACCTCGGGCCTCACGGTTTCATAGGCGGCCAATGCGGGGATTTCCCGGGCTTCGAGAGCCGCCCGCAGCGCCCGGTTGGGCACCGAGGTATCGACCCCGGTGAAATGGCCGTTTTCATGATCGACCAGCCGCCAGCCGAATTTGAGCTTTTTCTTCGGGTCTTCATTAGGCTCAAGCCAGATCTTTTCGCCCGGTTCGGCCAGACCCATCATCGAACCCGGATTGGCGCAATGGGCCGTCACCTCGCGCCCGTCCTCAAGCCTGCAATCGGCCAGAAAGCGTTTGTAGCGGCGGATCAGGCGGGCGGGCACAAGAGGGGTTTGAAAGCGCATGGTTCCGGGCCTATACCTGCCGCAAAGGTCGATCAAGAGGAGAGCGTGCCATGCCCAACCCAACCGCTGCAATGCTGGTGATCGGGGATGAAATCCTGTCCGGCCGAACCCGCGACGCCAACATGCATTATCTGGCGCAGGAGCTGACCAAACACGGCATCGATCTGAAAGAGGTCCGCATCGTCAGCGACGAGGCACCGGCGATCGAGGCCGCCGTCACGGCGCTGTCGCAGGGCTATGACCATGTGTTCACCAGCGGGGGCATCGGCCCTACCCATGACGACATCACCGCCGATTGCATCGCCCGCGCGTTCGGGGCGCAAATCGATGTGCGAGACGATGCCCGCGCCCTGCTGCAGGCGCACTACGACCAATCGGGGCTGGAGCTGAACGAAGCGCGCCTGCGCATGGCGCGCATCCCTGACGGGGCAACGCTGATCGACAACCCGGTTTCCACCGCGCCAGGGTTTACACTGGGTAATGTCCATGTGATGGCCGGCGTCCCACTGGTTTTCCAGGCGATGGTAGCCAGCGTGCTGCCCACCCTGACCGGAGGAAAACCGTTGTTGTCGCAGACCTTGCGGGTCAACCGGGGAGAAGGCGACATCGCGGCGACCCTGGCGGCCGTGGCCGAGGAATTCAGCGACGTGTCGATCGGGTGTTACCCGTTCCAGATCAACGGCGTCTTCGGGGCCAACGTGGTTGTTCGGGGCACTGACGGGTCGCGGATCGATGCGGTCACGACGCGACTGGCCAAGGAGCTTGGCCTGTGACGGTAGACTGGGCGGCAGTGGTCGATGGCACCTGGCCCGCCGCATGGTATGAGCAATTGGGTCCGTTTCTGCTGCGCGAAGGGCAGGGCGGTGGATCACGCGTATCGGCGGCCAGCCGTACCGGCCCGGTCAAAGCGACCGACATCGAGGCGGCCGAGGCGGCCATGCTTGCGATGGGCCAAAAGCGCATCTTCTGCCTGCGCCCCCACGACGCGGACCTGGACGAAACCCTCGCACAACGCGGATACGAGGTTCTGGATCCGGTCAACATCTATGCCTGCCCGGTCTCACGGCTGACGGACCAGCCGGTCCCGCCGGTCACGGTGTTCTGCCTGTGGGAGCCGTTGGCAATCATGCGCGAAATCTGGGCCCAAGGTGGCATCGGGCCTGCCCGGCTGGCCGTTATGGACCGAGCAACAGGTCCGAAAACCGGACTGTTGCTGCGTCACCGCGATCAACCGGCCGGCACCGCTTATGTCGCCATACATGATGGCATCGCCATGCTGCACGCGCTTGAGATCGTACCCGCCCACCGACGGCAGGGGCTGGGCCAATGGGCAATGCGCGCCGCGGCCTTTTGGGCGCTGGACAATGGCGCGCATACCCTTAGCGTGATCTGCACCAAGGCCAATACCGGCGCCAACGCGCTCTACCACTCTCTGGGGATGGAGCGCGTCGGAGAGTATCACTATCGCCAGCTGGTCTGAGAGGAGACAGACGTGACCGATCGAGACATGCCCACCGCGCTTGACCTGCCAATGGTGGATCCGCTGCCGCCCGAGACTCAGAAATACTTCGATGTCTGCGTCGAGAAGCTGGGCATGGTCCCGAACGTACTGAAGGCAAACGCCTTTGACATCGACAAGCTGAATGCGTTCACGGGCATGTACAATGACCTGATGCTGGCGGACAGCGGGCTCAGCAAGCTGGAACGTGAGATGATCGCGGTCGTGGTCTCGTCGATCAATCGGTGCTTTTATTGCCTGGTGGCCCATGGTGCCGCCGTGCGGCAGCTGTCAGGTGATCCCAAGCTGGGTGAAATGCTGGTGATGAACTACCGTGTGGCGCCGCTGGATGCCCGCCATCGCGCGATGTTGGACTTCGCCGCCAAGATGACCACCGCCAGCGCCGAGATCGAGGAACCGGACCGCCAGCGCCTGCGCGATGCGGGGTTCACCGACCGCGATATCTGGGACATCGCAAATGTTGCGGGCTTCTTCAACATGTCCAACCGGGTCGCCAGTGCCACGGCGATGGTGCCCAATGACGAGTATCACGCGCAGTTTCGATGACCCGATTTGCTGTCCTTCTTTTCTGTCTGATCGCGGGTCCTGTGGCGGCGCAGGACCTGTCGCTGCCGGCGAGCGCGCGACAAATCAGCCAGCGCGTCAGCCCGTTGGACAGCTACCAATTGCCGACCGGCCCGTTTGCAGACAACGCCGTTCCCGCGCGCACGGTCGAAGGCCGGATCGAGCGCACCACATGGCGCTTGCAGGCCGGATCCAGCACGACGCTGCAGATCCTCGACCCGCTGCGGGATCAGCTCAAGGCGCAGGGTTTCGAGATCGCTTTCGAATGTGAGGCCCGCACTTGCGGTGGGTTCGACTTCCGCTTTGGAACCGAGGTGGTGCCGACGCCCGACATGTATGTGGCAATCAATGACTATCGATTTCTGTCAGCCACTCGTGGAGCCGAAGCCCTGACCTTGCTGATCAGCCGAAACCAGCCCGACGGGTATGTGCAGATGATCCGCGTCACTCCGAAGGGTAAGACCCCACCGCCGCTGGTGGTCGAGGAAACGGTGATTGGCGGCGACGGGCTGGTTGCCAGCCTTGTACGGGATGGACACGTGATACTCGGCGATCTCAGCTTTGAGACGGGCGAGGTCGCCTTGGGGGCCGGGCCATTCGAGTCGCTGGGCCTGCTGGCTGGCTACCTGGCCGAAACCCCCGGCGCGCGGCTGGCGCTGGTTGGGCACACCGACGACACCGGCGACCTGCAGGCCAATATCGAGGTCAGCACGCGCCGCGCTCAGGCTGTCCGTGCGCGATTGATCGAGGCACATGGAGTGGCCGAAGACCGCGTGCAAGCGCAGGGCGTCGGCTACCTCGCCCCGATCGTTTCCAACGCCACCCCGGAAGGGCGCGAACAGAACCGCCGGGTCGAGGCTGTTCTGCTGTTGAACTGACCAAGAAAAAAAGCCCGCGCAACTTGCGCGGGCCGGTCAGTCTTCACTGGGAGGTCTTACCAATCCATCGGACCTTTTTCGGCAAAGGACTCGACAAGGAAATCAATGAACGCCCGCACCTTGGGCTGGGTGAACCGGCCCGGCGGGTACACCGCATAGACGCCCTGAACCTCGTCCGGCAACGATGGCATCGCGTCGACCACCTGGCCGGATTTCAGCGCGTCCGCGTAAAGATAGCTGGGCAGATAAGCGATTCCGAGGCCCGAGATCGCCGCATTCAACAGGGATTGTCCGTCGTTCACGCTCAGCCAACCGGCCGTGCGCACCTGCCTCTTTTCGCCCGAGGGCGCAGTCAACTTCCAGACGTTGCCCGAGGACTGGCTGGAGTAATGCAGCAGCTTGTGTTCGTTGAGGTCATCGATCTTTGCCGGGCGCCCGAACTTCTCGATATAGCTGGGGGCCGCAACCATGCGTTTGACCGTTTCGGTCAGCTTGCGCGCGCGCAGGGTGCTGTCTTCCAGTTCGCCGATACGCACGGCCACGTCGAACCCTTCGGAAATCAGTTCGACATAGCGATTGTTCAAGACCATGTTCACGGTGATGTCGGGATAGGCCGCCAGGAAACCCGAAAGAACGGGTGACAGGTGGTTCACCCCGAAATCAGTGGCCACACTGATGCGCAGCAGACCCGAAGGCGCCGATTGCATCGACGTCACCAGCGCGTCGGCTTCGCCTGCATCATTCAGCACGCGGCGTGCGCGGTCGTAATAAGCCAGCCCGATCTCGGTCGGCGACACGCGGCGCGTCGTGCGGTTCAGCAAACGCGCGCCCAAGCGGGCCTCCAAGCTCGACACGTGCTTTGACACGGCTGATTTGGAAATGCCCATCTTTTTGGCCGCGTCGGTGAAACCACCTTGGTCCACCACGTTGGCGAAGGCCTCCATTTCTGTCAGTCGGTCCATTCTCGTTCCCCAGGTCGTCTGTTCGTTGACCGACCATCGCCTCCAATCTGGGCGGAAACTGGGCAGACATGGGATAATATCAGGGTTTTGAATCGGATCGTTTGCGCTTCGGAAACGCGGAAACAGTGGTTTCCCGCCTGCATCCGCCCCCTGTTTGCGTGTTCTTTTCTGGTAATTTCTCGCAACGTGCTAAAGTCAGAATGGCATTTTTGTGACCAGGGAGGAGATCATGAAAGCCATTCTAGCAACTATTTTTTGCCTGTTTGCTCCCTTGGCCTGGGCCGGAGGGGAGACGCCATCGAACCCGGACGCCGAAGTCTATTTCGTCAACCTGTCGGACGGCGACACGGTAACGTCGCCGGTGACGGTGGTCTTTGGCCTCCGCGGTATGGGCGTTGCGCCAGCCGGGACCGAAAAGGAAAACACCGGCCATCACCATTTGCTGATCGATCGCCCCCCATTTGGTCAGGGTGAGGACGGGGCCGACGAATTGGCCTATGGACTGCCGGCTGATGACAACCACCTGCACTTTGGCGGTGGTCAGACCGAAGTCACGTTGGAGCTTGCCCCCGGGACGCACACGTTGCAACTGGTCCTGGGCGATGCGGGTCATGTGCCTCACGCGACGCCGATCGTTTCCGAGGTGATAACGATCACCGTGGAGTAACCCGTACCGACCAACCGCAGCGCCGGGACCAACCCGCCGACAGCGGCGGGACGGTTTCGGTTTGATTGCATGTGCTTGCCTCGCCTATACACGATCCCGATCAGGGGCGGAGCCATGGTATTTGAATGAACGTTGTTTTTGGGGTCGACCGGAACTTTCTGTATCCCGCATTGCTGTCGGCCTATTCCGTGGTCAAGAACGCCAGCCGGCCTGTTGACGTTACCATTTTCGGTCAGGATTTCACCGCACAGGACATCGCAGCCGTCGAACAGCTGGACCGCGCCGTCGACAACGGCACGGTCCGCTATCGGGAGTTCCAGTCCGAGACGCTCGGCCGATTTTCAGAGTTCAAGACGAAATACCCGAAAATCACGCTGCTGCCGTTGTTTCTGCCAGACTTCATTTCGGGCCGGTGTCTGTTCATTGACGCCGACACTCTTGTGCTGGGCGATGTCTGCGAGTTGCAGGATCTCGACATGAATGGCCACGGGATCGGGGCCTGTGTCGACATGGGATTGGTCACCTTGGGCGAAGGCCGCTTTCTGCGCCCATCCCTGCAGAGTGTTCTGAGACCGGGGCACGAACACCAAAAGTCGGTCACACGCGTTTTGCGCAGCATCCGGTTGGGCTTTCTGCCCGGCGAGAATTACTTCAACGCGGGCATCCTTCTGATGGATTGCGAAGCGATCCGGAATTCACCCGCGGGCAAGGAGCTGGGCAATTTCGACAAGCTGATCCCGCATATCCACGACCTGCCCGAGCAGGATCGGATGAACCAGATTTTTGCGGGCCAGTGGCTCAGACTTCCTCAGCAGTGGAACACGCGGCCGCAGATTTGGTACGACGCTCACAGTCCGAAATTCCGGCATACCTCTGCCGAATTTCGAGACCAACTGAAACAGGCAAGCCAGAACCCGAAGATGTGGCACTATATCGGAGGCAAGAAGCCCTGGAGCGCGAAGCCGGCGTCACAGATTCTGCTGCGCCGCGCCTTTCGAGATTACCAGGAATACCTGGCACTGTTCGAGGACGAGACAGGTCTGACTTTTTCCGTTTAAGGCGGGGAATTGGCTCAACTCTCAAAAAAGCCACTTGGGCATTGCTCGGGTGGCTTTCTTGTGTCTAAGCGCCCGCGCCTTGGGGCAGTGGACGGAACGGGTCTTCCCTAAAGTGCAGCGGCCAGCCGCGTGCCCTGGTTGATCGCCCGCTTGGCGTCCAGTTCGGCCGCCACATCCGCGCCGCCGATCACATGCGGGGTGATCCCGCGTTCGATCAGCACATCGGCCAACGACCGCTCGGGCACCTGTCCGGCACAAAGGACAATCGTATCGGCTTTGATAACCGTCGGTTCCGCGCGCTCTTCTCCGAACGAGACATGCAGCCCATCTTCGTCGATGCGCTCATAGTTCACGCCGCCGACGAAGTTGACATCCTTCATCTTCAGCGTCGCACGGTGGATCCAGCCGGTCGTCTTGCCCAGACCCTTGCCATGCGCCTGTTTCTTGCGCTGCAGCAGGGTAACCTGCCGCTTGGGCGCCTCGGGCTGGGGGCCTTCGGGCGCCAGGCCTGAGCGGTGCTGTTCAGGGTCGGCGACGCCCCATTCCTTCATCCACAAGGGCAGGTCTGTGGTGGGCGAATGGCCCTCCTCCAGCAGGTATTCCGACACGTCGAACCCAATGCCGCCCGCGCCGATCACCGCAACCGATTTGCCCACCGGGGCCTTGTCGCGCAGCACGTCGATATAGTTCACGACATTGTCGCGGTCCTCGCCCGGGATCTGCGGGTCGCGCGGGTTGACGCCGGTGGCGATCACCACCTCGTCGAACCCGGTCAGATCGTCGGCGCCGACCTCGCGGCCCAGTTCGAGCTTTACGCCCAGATCGTCCAACATGGTGCGATACCAGTCCACCAGACCCCAGAACTCTTCCTTGCCCGGCACCTGCTTGGCCAGGTTCAGCTGGCCGCCGATCTCGTCGGCCTTGTCGAACACGGTCACGTCATGGCCGCGCTGGGCGGCGGTCATCGCGGTGGACAGGCCCGCCGGGCCCGCGCCCACGATGGCCACGCGCTTGGGCGTGGCGGCCTTTTCGATCACCAGCTCGGTCTCGTGGCAGGCGCGCGGGTTCACCAAGCACGAGGTCAGCTTGCCGCTGAACGTGTGATCCAGACAGGCCTGGTTGCAGGCGATGCAGGGCGCGATCTTGGCCGATTCACCAGCCATCGCCTTGGCCACGAAATCCGCATCCGCCAGCATCGGCCGCGCCAACGAGACCATGTCGGCACAGCCGGTCGACAGCACTTCTTCGGCCACTTCGGGCGTGTTGATCCGGTTCGAGGTGATGACTGGAATCCCCACCTTGCCCATCAGCTTCTTCGTCACCCAGGCAAAGGCCGCGCGCGGGACGCTGGTGGCGATTGTGGGAATCCGCGCCTCGTGCCAGCCGATGCCAGTGTTGATGATCGTCGCCCCGGCCTTCTCGACCGCTTGCGCCAGTTGCACCACCTCTTCATGGGTCGAGCCATTGGGCACAAGGTCGATCATCGACAGGCGGTAGATGATGATGAAATCGGTGCCCACCGCCTCGCGGGTGCGGCGCACGATTTCCAGCGGCAGGCGCATCCGGTTCTCATAGGACCCGCCCCAGCGGTCGGTGCGCTTGTTGGTATGGGTCACCAGGAACTGGTTGATGAAATACCCCTCGGACCCCATGATCTCGACCCCGTCATAGCCCGCCTTCTGGGCCAGCACGGCGGCGTTAACGATGTCACTGATCTGCTTCTCGATGCCCTCTTCGTCCAACTCGTTGGGGGGGAAGGGCGAGATCGGCGATTTCACTGGGCTGGGGGCCACGCATTTCGGCCCATAGGCATAGCGGCCCGCATGCAGGATCTGCATGGCGATCTTGCCGCCCGCCTGATGCACCCGGTCGGTGACGACGGAATGATTGGCCACATCCTTGTCGCTGGCCATCATCGCAGCGCCGGGCAGGACCGAGCCTTCGAGGTTCGGCCCGATGCCGCCCGTCACCATCAGCGCCACGCCACCGCGTGCGCGCGAGGCATAGAATTCGGCCACCCGGTTCCAGTCGCCGGTTTCCTCCAGCCCGGTATGCATCGAGCCCATCAGGACCCGGTTCTTCAACGTGGTAAAGCCCAGATCCAGCGGGGCCAGCAGGTTCGGGTACGCAGTCATCTTGAAACTCTCCCTCAATTCGGGGCCGACAATCGCGCCGCACCGCGCCGGTGTCACGCGAAACCTGACGTCACCCCCTTTGCCGCCGCTTTGCCAGTTGCTACAGCTTGGCCAACCACATCACGAGGCCCGCCCATGACCCCAGAACAGATCGCCAAACTGCCCTACCGCCCCTGCGTGGGCCTGATGCTGATGAACGATCAGGGCCAGATCTTCGTCGGCCAGCGCAACGACCGGTTCGAGGACGCCTGGCAGATGCCCCAGGGCGGCGTGGACGAGGGTGAATCTCCGCGCGCGGCGGCCCTGCGCGAATTGCAGGAGGAAATCGGCGTCACCCCCGACCTCGTGGAAATCGTGGCCGAGACCGACGGCTGGCTGCCCTATGACCTGCCGCACGACATCGTGCCCCACATCTGGAAGGGCCGTTATCGTGGGCAGGAGCAGAAATGGTTCCTGCTGCGGTTCCTGGGGACCGACGACCAGATCGACATTCAGACCGACCACCCCGAGTTCACCCGCTGGAAATGGCAGGACCCGGAACGGTTGATCGCCGAGATCGTGCCCTTCAAGCGCGAGGTCTACGAGCGCGTCATGGAGGCTTTTCGTGGGTATCTGCGCTAAATCGGGCCGCCGCAACTCCGCTCCGGCGTCCCGGCTCAGGCATTCTGTTTTGCGTAGACAGGCGTGCCGTCGGGCTCATAGCCTATGACGCCCGGCTCCCACCACCAGATCGGGTTTGCCTTGAAACTGTCGCGCGCATCCAGCCGGTCGAGCAGAGCCGAAACCTTGCCGTACCTGTCCAGCTCCAGATCCAACCCAAGCGGCCGGGCCTGCACGAAACGCACATGGGCGGCCAGAAAAATGTCCTGCATCGACAGGTAGCCCGGCACGAATCCGTCCTCGCCGGTCAGCCGGTCCTCCAGCCATCCCAGGATGTGGCTCAGCTTCTCGGCCGACCGCTGCAGATGCGCGTTCCGGTCCACGCTGACGCCGGACCATTTCATTTGCGAGATGGTCGTGGCCGCGTTTCCGAAGGTCTGGATGGTCGAGAACACCAGCTTGTCCTGCCACTGCGCGTCCCCGGGCCGATAGGCAAAGGGCGCCAGCTTGGGCGCAGCCTCCGGCCTGTCCGGATAGGTCGCCAGCAGGTATTCGACGATGGTGCCGCTTTCCCACAGCACAAGATCGCCATCCCAGAATGTCGGCACCTGCAATGTCGGAGTTGCCTGCGCGCGTTGCTCGGCGCTGGGCGTGGTGATCTCCTCTCGCCTTTCGAAATCCAGCGAAAGCTCGTCCAGAACGATCCTGACCGCCCGTGCAAATGGCGATCCCGTCGTGAACAGCATTGCTCTCATGACAGCCTCCCATTTTTTTGATGCCGAGAGCATAGCGACGTTCGGGCCAAGCCCGCCAGAAAAATCGGCGGGTCGCCTGCCTGAAAGCCAGTGTCAACACACACTGTTTCGTCGGTGGTTCCCGGGTGGACCGCGCGCATCGACTGCGCACACCTGCCGCACTTGACCCGGTGCATAAATCGGCGCAAATCTGGCGCGTTTCCCGGGCCGCGCAGCAGTAGCGGCCTTTTGCGGATGGTGGATTTCATGCGCCAGCCAAAGATTCTGACGACGCTCAAAACCTATGACATGGCTCAGTTTACGGCGGATCTGATCGCCGGGATTTCGGTTGCCATGGTGGCCCTGCCGCTGAGCCTGGCGATCGCCATCGCCTCGGGCGCGGACCCGGCGCAGGGGTTGGTCACGGCCATCGTCGCGGGGTTCGTCATTTCGGCGCTGGGGGGCAGCCGGGTCCAGATCGGAGGCCCGACCGGCGCCTTCATCGTGGTGGTGTTCGGCGTGATTGCCGAACACGGATATGACGGGTTGGTCATGGCCACCTTCATGGCGGGGTTCATCCTGCTGATCGCGGGTTATTTCCGGGCCGGGCGATTGATCTCATTCGTGCCCGAGGCCGTTGTCAACGGCTTTACCATCGGCATCGCCGTCATCATCGCCACCAGCCAGATCAAGGATTTCTTCGGCCTGTCGATTCAAAATCTGCCCGCCGAATTTCTTGAGAAAGTACCCGCGCTATGGGACGCGCGCGACACGCTGAACCTGCCGGCCACGGGAATCGCCCTGCTGGCGGCCGTTCTGATCGTGGCCTTTCGCCGGATCGCGCCACGATTTCCGGGGCTGATCATTGCGGTGGGCGTTGCTTCGGCGCTGGTCGCGTTGATGGGGCTGGGGGTCGACACGATCCATTCGCGGTTCGGTGATCTGCCCTCGACCCTGCCTGTGCCCCAGCTGCCCGACCTCTCGCTGTCGCGCTTTGTCGAGCTGTTCCCCTCGGCGGTCGTGATCGCCTTTCTGGCGGGGGTGGAATCGCTGCTTTCGGCCATGGTCGCCGACCGGATGATCGGTGGGCAGCACAGGCCCAACGCCGAGTTGACGGCGCAGGGTGCGGCCAACATCGCCTCGGCCCTGTTCGGAGGGTTGCCGGCCACCGGGGCCATCGCGCGCACGGCGACGAACGTCAAGGCGGGCGGCAAGACGCCGGTTGCGGGCATCATCCACGCGCTGACGATCCTGCTGATCATGCTGGTTGCGGCCCCGGCGGCGGGCTATCTGGCCATGCCGGCATTGGCCGCGCTGCTGATGATCACGGCCTGGAACATGAGCGAGCCGCACAAATGGGGCGAATACGCCCGCGCCCGACCCAGCGACCGGGCGCTGCTGGTTCTGACCATGGTGCTGACCGTCTTCATCGACCTGACGGTGGCCATCGGCGTCGGCGTGGCCATCGGCCTTGCCCTGCGGCTCAGCCGGCGCGAGTCGGTCCAGACGGACTGGACCCCGCCAGACCGGTAAGGAACTCACGCGCCCTCAACTGAACAGGTTAAATGGGCGGCCGACCACCGGCGCTATATGGCCGGTTGCTGAATTTTGGTGTGCAAAGCACGGCGAACCTGTGCGTGGTGCCGGAGAACACCCGAACTACCCCCAAGCTCACCTGCTGGTTTCGGCGGGACCCCGACGGCTTGATTGCCCAGTTCCTGCCTTTGAAGCGGTGAGCCTTTGAGCGGGTGCCCCCGCTCAAACCAACCCTTCGTCCCGCAGCAGTTCCAGCATGTTCGCCTCGGGGCGCGGGCCGATATGGCTGATTACTTCTCGGGCGCAGACGTTGCCTATTCTGGCGCAGGTTTCATAGTCGCGGCCCGTCGCCATGCCGAACAGGAATCCGGCGGCGAACTGGTCGCCCGCGCCGGTGGCGTCCACCGGCACCACTTTCTCGACCGGTACATCGATGCGCGTGCCGTCGTGCAGAACCGTCACCCCATCGCCCGAGCGGGTGCAGACCACCAGCGGGCAGATCGCAGCGGTCTTGGCCAGCGCCTCTTCCAGGTCGTCGGTCTCGAACAGCGATTTGATCTCGGCCTCGTTGCCGATCACGAAATCCAGCTCGTGTTCGATCAGCAGCAGGAAATCGGTGCGGTGACGCTCGACGCAGAACGGGTCGGAGATAGCGATGCCGGTCTTGCCGCCGCCGTTGCGACAGTCGCGCGCGGCCTCCAGGAAGGCGGTCTTGCCCTTCTCCTTGTCGAACAGATACCCCTCGAGGAACATGATCTGGCTGTTGCCCGCCACTTCGGCCGGCACGTCGGCCGAGGACAGTTCCGAGGAAATCCCCAGATAGGTGTTCATCGACCGTTCGCCATCGGGCGAGACGAAGATCATCGAGCGCGAGGTCGGCAGTTCGCCCCCCGGCACGGGCGGGTTTACGAAATCCACGCCGTCCTCGTTCATCGCATCGGCATAGAACCGGCCCAGCGCATCATCATGCACCCGCCCGATGAAGGCCGCGTCCAGACCCAGCGCTCCTGCGCCCGCGATGGTGTTGGCCACCGACCCGCCCGGCGTCTGCACCCGGTTTTCCATGGCCGCATACAGCACCTCGCCGCGTTCCCGTTCGATCAGCTGCATGATGCCCTTCTCGATCCCCATCATCTCGAGAAAGCTGTCGTCGGCCTGAGAGATGACGTCCACAACGGCGTTGCCGATGCCGGTCAGGTGATAGGTTTTCATAGGGTCTTGTCCTCGAATTGGCACAGGTCGCGGATCAGGCAGGTGCCGCATTGCGGCTTGCGCGCCTTGCAGTGGTACCGGCCGTGCAGGATCAGCCAGTGATGGGCGTGAAGCTGAAAGTCCACGGGAATATTGTCTTCGATGGCGCGTTCCACGGCATCCACATCCTTGCCGGGGCAGATACCCGTGCGGTTGCCGACGCGAAAGATATGGGTGTCCACCGCCTGCGCCGGGTATCGCCACCACATGTTCAGCACCACGTTCGCGGTCTTGCGCCCGACGCCCGGCAGCGACTGCAGTGCGGCGCGCGAGTTGGGCACCTCGCCGCCGTAGTCCTCGACCAGGATGCGCGACATCTTGATGACGTTCTTGGCCTTCTGGCGGAACAGGCCGATGGTCTTGATATGCTCGATCAGCCCCTCTTCGCCGAGGTCGAGCATCTTCTGCGGCGTGTCCGCGATCTTGAACAGCGCGCGGGTGGCCTTGTTGACGCCCGCATCGGTCGCCTGCGCCGACAGCGCCACGGCGACGACCAGCGTGTACACGTTCACGTGCTCAAGCTCGCCCTTGGGTTCGGGGTCGGCCTGCTGGAACCGGGTAAAGATCTCGCGGATCGTGTGATAATCAAGCTGCTTTGCCATCCGGGCCTTAATGCCGCCCGCGGTGCCGGGTGACAAGCCCAAAGCCCGCTGCACCGGCAATGCGCAAGTTTCGGGTCGCACGGTCGGGCCCAGCGCGGCTAGGATGGGGCAAGCCACAGCAAGGTGAATGCCATGAACGTCCAGACATCCGAATCCGGTTACCACTACAACGTGATGCGGCGCGCGATCGATCTGATCGACCAGGGCGGCGAGTCGCTGTCGCTGGAAGAACTGGCCCGCCAGATGGACATGAGCCCCGCCCATTTTCAGCGCCTGTTCTCGCGCTGGACGGGCGTGTCGCCGAAACGCTACCAGCAATACCTGACGCTGGGCCATGCCAAGGCGCTGCTGCGCGAGCGGTTTACCACGCTGGAGACCGCACATAGTGTCGGTCTGTCCGGCAGCGGCCGCCTGCACGACCTGTTCCTGAAATGGGAGGCGATGAGCCCCGGCGAATATGCCCGCAAGGGGGCCGGGCTGACCCTCTATTGGGGCTGGTTCGAAAGCCCCTTTGGCCCGGCGCTGGTGATGGGGACGGCCAAGGGCATCTGCGGCATGGCCTTTGCCGCCGAGACCGGCGAAGAGGCCGCGATGCAGGACATGCTGTCGCGCTGGCCTTTGGCCGACTTTGTCGAGGATCCGATGCGCCTGCGCCCGTGGGTCCTGTCGGCCTTTGGCGCGGCCAGTGACCGGCTTGAACCAACACCACTGTACCTGATCGGCTCACCCTTGCAGATCAAGGTGTGGGAGGCGCTGATGCAGATCCCCTCGGGCCAGGTGACCACCTATTCTCAGATCGCGCAGGCCGTGGGCACGCCGCAGGCGGTGCGGGCGGTGGGCACGGCGGTGGGCCGCAACCCGGTCAGTTGGCTGATCCCCTGCCACCGCGCGCTGCGCAAATCGGGGGGGCTGGGCGGCTATCACTGGGGGTTGCCCGTCAAACGCGCCATGCTGGCCTATGAGGCGGCGCAGGCCGATGCCTGATTGACTTGGGGTTCCGCGCCTGCCACAAGGCACGCAGGTTCGGGTCTCCTGCCGCTCGCGGCCTTATGGCTTTGGTGAAACCCGGTTCAAACCACATCTGTTGCCCTTTCCCGGCGCGCGGATGGCAAGGCGAGCCCCGTCCAATACTCGCGCCCGTTCATGGAAACGAGGCAAGACATGACACAGACCCAAAACATCGCCCCAGTAGGCGAGCTGAAAGTGCAGGCCAAACGCCTGCGCGAGAAACTGCGTGGCGCCGGCGTGGCCCTGAGCTATGCGCAATCGCTTGAGATGATCGCCCATCAGCACGGCGCGCGCGACTGGAACACGCTGCACGCGATGGCCGGAAACCGGCTGCACCTGAAGGTCGGAGACCGCGTGCGGGGCACCTATCTGGGCCAGCCCTTCACCGGGGAAATCCGGGGCCTGACGATGCTGGGCGACGGTGCGCAGCGGCGGATCACGCTGCAGTTCGACACCCCGGTCGACGTGGTGACCTTTGACAGCTTCTCGGCCTTTCGCCAGCGCGTCAGCGGCCAGATCGGCTGGGACGGACGGTCGGCCCGTCACACGTCGAACGGCGAACCACAACTGGTGGTGCGCCCGGCCTGACGCAAACGGGGCAAGGTGCCTGTCCGCGCCTTGCCCCGCATTTTGAACGTTTCCGTGCCGGGGTTATTCCGGCGTCCAGCCGCTGACGGCCTTGACCTCCAAAAAGTCCTCCAGCCCCCAGACACCGCCTTCGCGCCCGTTGCCGGACTGTTTCATGCCGCCAAAGGGCGAACCGGCAGCGCGCGATTGGCCGTTCATCTCGACCATGCCAGAGCGCAAGTGCTGCGCCATGCGGTTGGCGCGGGCGCCGTCCTGCGTCTGGACATAGTTGGTCAGGCCATAGGGCGTGTCATTGGCGATCTCAATGGCCTCTTCCTCGGTGTCAAAGGGGATCATCGTCAGGACCGGGCCAAAGATTTCTTCGCGCGCGATGGTCATCTGGTTGTTGGCGTCGGCAAATACGGTGGGGCGCACGAAATAGCCTTTGTTGAACCCTTCGGGCCGACCGGGACCGCCGGCGACCAGGCGCGCACCCTCGTCGATGCCTTTCTGGATCAGGGCTTGAATCTTGGTCCATTGCAGCTCGTTCACGACGGGGCCGATATGGCGGCCCTCCTGCATCGCCGGGCCCACGGTGACCTTGTTCGCTACCTCGGCCGCGGTTTCCACCGCTTGGTCATAGATCGGACGCTGCACCAGCATCCGGCTGGGCGCGTTGCAGCTCTGACCGGTGTTGTTCATCATGTGCAGCACGCCACGCTTGACCGCCTTGTCATCGGCATCGGCAAAGATCACGTTGGCGCCCTTGCCGCCTAGCTCCAGATGCACCTTCTTCAGCGTGTCGGCGGCGTTCTTGGAAATCGCCGTGCCCGCGCGGGTCGAGCCGGTAAAGCTGACCATGTCAACGTCGGGGTGGCCCGACAGTTGCGAGCCCACGCCCACGCCGTCGCCGTTCACAAGGTTGAAGACACCGGCTGGGAAGCCCGCCTCATGCATCATCTCGGCAAAGATCATCGCGTTCAGCGGGCTTTGCTCGGAGGGTTTCAGAACCATGGTGCAGCCTGCGATGGCCGCCGCGCCCACCTTGAGCGTGATCTGGTTCATCGGCCAGTTCCAAGGGGTGATCAGCGCGGCGACGCCGACCGCCTCGTAGATGATCCGGTCATTGGGGGCGTGATCGCCCAAGGGGCGTTCGAACTGGAAGTTCTTGGCCGCACGCACGAAATTCTTCAGGTGCCAGATGCCGGCGCCCACCTGCTGGGTGCGCGACATGTCGATCGGCGCACCCATCTCCATCGACATCGCCTGCGCGAGGTCTTCGGCACGGGTGGGATAGATCTCGATCAGCTTTTCCACCAGCGCGATGCGCTCTTCGACCGGCGTGGCCATCCAGCCCGGCAGCGCCGCCTTGGCCGCCGCCACGGCCGCGTCGGTATCGGCCTGACCGCCCAGCGAGATCACCGTGCAGGGCTCCTCGGTCGAGGGGTCGATCACTTGAAAATCATTGGGCTGGCTGGGGGCGACCCACTGGCCGTTGATGTAAAAGTCGCGTTTCTCGATCATGGCGTGTCCTCTTGATCCGCATTCATTCGACCGCGCGGTCGGTTTTCTGGGGCACTCTGTCACTGCGGCCCCCTTGGGGCAAGGCAATTCTGGAAATTTGATCAAATTATTGATCGCACGTTTTTTGCCCCTGTACCACATCAATGGTTTAACCTGAGGGCAAAGTGATTAGGTTTGCACCAACCGACTCGGGTTTTCACAGGAAAGGAGATGCATCATGGGTTTGCGCATCAACGATACCGTCCCCAATTTCACCGCTGAAACGGATCAGGGCACCATCCAGTTCCACGACTGGATCGGCGACAGCTGGGCGATCCTCTTCTCGCACCCCAAGGATTTCACTCCGGTCTGCACCACCGAGTTTTCGGCCGTGGCGCAGTTGAACGACGAATGGGCCAAGCGCAACACCAAGGTGATCGGTGTTTCGGTCGATGGGGTCGAGGACCACAAGAAGTGGAAGAAAGACATCGAGGCCTATGGCAAGGCCAACCCCGGCTTTCCGATCATCGCCGATGACGGACTGGCAGTGTCCAAGGCCTTCGACATGCTGCCCGCCGAGGCATATCTGCCCGACGGCCGAACCCCGGCGGACAGCGCCACGGTGCGCTCGGTCTTCATCATCGGGCCGGACAAGCAGTTGAAACTGTCGATGACCTATCCGATGACCGTGGGCCGGAATTTCGCCGAAATTCTGCGCGCGCTGGACGGCCTGCAGATGAGCGCCAAGGGCGTGGCCACTCCGGCCAACTGGGTGCCGGGCGAAGACGTGATCATCCCGCCGTCGGTTTCGAATGACGAAGCCAAGGAGAAGTTCGGCGAGTTCGAGACGATCTTCCCCTATCTGCGCAAGACCAAGGCGCCGAGCTGACATCAAAAGGGGCGGGGCACATCATGCCCCGCCCTGTACCGCATTGAACGTCCTCAGGCCTCAAGCGCCTCAAGCACTTTCCTCGCAACCGCAGCGGACGAAGCCGGGTTCTGCCCGGTAATCAGTTTGCCGTCCTGCACGGCGTGAGGTTGGAACGGCTCCACCTTGCTGAACTGTGCGCCCCTGTCTTTCATCGTATCCTCGACCAGCATCGGCACGATTTTGGTCAGGCCGACGGCGTCTTCTTCTTCATTCGTGAAGCCGGTGACGGTGCGCCCCTTGACCAAGGGTGACCCGTCCGCGGCCTTGGCGTTCGCGAGAACGATCGGGGCGTGACACACGGCGCTGACTGGTTTCCCGGCCGACCAGAACGTCTCGATCAGATCAATCGATTTTTCGTCCGACACCAGGTCCCATAGCGGCCCGTGCCCGCCGGGATAGAAGATTGCGTCATAGTCCTGGGCGTTCACCTCGGACAGTTTGACCGTGTTGGCCAATGCCGCCATCGCTTCGGGGTCGGCCTCGAACCGGCGGGTGTCGTCGGTCTGGCTGTCGGGTGCGCTGCTTTTGGGGTCCAGCGGCGGCTGGCCACCTTTGGGCGAGGCCAGCGTCAATTCGGCCCCGGCATCCTTGAACACGTAATACGGAGCGGCCAGCTCCTCGAGCCAGAACCCGGTCTTTTCTCCGGTGTCGCCCAGCTGGTCATGCGATGTCAGGACGACCAGAATTTTCTTTGCAGTCGAAGCCATGTGTTTTCTCCTCGTTCGGCCGGTTCACCCGGCCCGTGTCTTGTGTGATCGGGATATATGGCTGTTGCCGCTTGTTGATTAGTGCCGGATTTGGCAAAGCATTATTGCTGACATGAAATAATGAGGCTGCGAGATGGCGCTGTGGGACGGGCTGGAAGAATTCCTGATGGTGGTTGAGACGGGGGGCTTCACCGCCGCGGCCCGGCGGCTTGGGGTTTCGGCCAGCCATGTCTCGCGTCAGGTCGCCCGGCTTGAGGATCGTTTGGGCGCCAAGCTTTTGGCGCGTTCGACTCGCGTGGTGCGCCTGACCGACGCCGGACGCGACTATCACGCGCGTGTGGCCGGGCTTGTGGCGGGTCTGGAAGAGGCGAACCAGTCGGCGGCAGGGGATCGGGCCCAGATCGCAGGGCGCATTCGCGTTTCGGCCGCCGGGCCGTTTGCTGAACAGTTCGTGGCGCCCGCTTTGGCGCGGTTCGCAAGCCTGCACCCCAAGCTCTCGGTCACCATCGACTTCAATTCGCGCCTTCTGAACCTGACCGAGGAAGGCTTCGACTTTGCCATCCGCTACGGCACGCTGACCGAAAGCGGGCTGATCGCGCGACGCTTGGCAACCCGACGAATGGTCTGCGTGGCCGCGCGCGGCTATCTCGACCGGAACAGAAGGCCGACCCATCCGGGCGACCTGCGGCATCATCAGTGCCTGATCACCAACAATGACCGGTGGGTATTCCGCGACCCCGGCTCGGGCGACCCGATCGAGGTTCGGGTGCATGGCCGGTGGCAGGCCAACAACCCGCACGCCATTCTTTCTGCCGCGCGGCAAGGTCTGGGGGTCATGTACGCGCCCGAGATTTTTCTGGGCGCGAAACGCCCCCCTGAGCTGGAGCCGATACTGCAGGGGTTCGAAGACCCAAGCCGCGCGAGTTGGATCGTCTATCCTGAACGGCGTCATCTGCCGCTGCGGGTGCGCCGGGCGATGGATTTCCTGGTCGAGGAACTGGGCGATGCGGTGCCCGACTAGGCGGGGCGCTGCGGATGCAGGTGCAGTTGCGCGCGATAGGCGGCGCGCTTGAACTCGCGGGTCAGCTTATCGGTCAACGGCGGTTTCGTCTGGATCGTCGAGCCACCGATTTCACCGGCCACTTCCTGGTTGCCGCTGCCCAACAGCGCGTGGACGGGCTGGCCCGTGATCCAGTGCATCTGCAGGAACGTGTCCACCGGGCGGTCAATGTGGTCGGTGGCCGCCAGCAGACGTTCCGCCGCTTTTCGGCCCACCACCTGACAGACGCATTGCAGCCCGATGACCTTGGGCAGGATCAGACGAAGGTCATCATGCTCAGCGAGGGTCTGGGCTGCGGTTTCGCGCTGCTTGACCGGGATGCGGATATAATGGTCAGGGGTCGCGATCGGGCGTAGCAGATCCAGCGCCGCCGACATCCGGTCCGGATCGACGCGCAGATCATCTTCGGCCGCGATGGCCAGATCGATCCCCTCGTCGACCATCTTGCGCCAGATCCGGCGGTGGCTTTCGAAGACGCCGATCTCGGCCGGGCGCAGGGTGAACGGGTAGCGTGGGCGATGCAGGTTGCCCGGATGCAGTGTGACCCCAGCAATCTGCGCCGGATCGCGCCCGTTGACCGCTTCGATCAGTTCGGCATTGGGCAGGTCGGCGCAGAGCTGCTCGGCATTGGGTCGGCGCGCGGTGCTGGAGGACATATGGATGACGAAGGATCGCATGGTGTCGTGCATAGAACAGGGGCGCCGCCCGGGAAAGGCCTCGGTAAAAAAAAAAGACCCCGGCCGGAACCGGGGTCTTGGATCAAGCAAGGGGCAGGGCGGATTATTCCGCGCCTTCCTCTTTCTTTTCTTTCTTCTCGGGCACGATCTCTTCGCCGGTTTCCTGATCGACGCATTTCATCGACAGGCGGACCTTGCCGCGATCGTCGAAGCCCAGAAGTTTGACCTTCACTTCCTGGCCTTCCTTCAGAACGTCCGAAGGGTGGTTCAGGCGACGGTTTTCGATCTGAGACACGTGGACCAGACCGTCACGCTTGCCGAAGAAGTTCACGAAGGCGCCGAAATCGACGATTTTCACGACCTTGCCGGTATAGATCTGACCTTCTTCCGGCTCAGCCACGATCGAGTGGATCATCTCGTAGGCTTTCTTGATCGACTCACCATCGGGCGACGCGATCTTGATGATGCCGTCGTCGTTGATGTCGACCTTGGCGCCGCTGGTTTCCACTATCTCGCGGATCACCTTGCCGCCCGAGCCGATCACTTCGCGGATCTTGTCGGTCGGGATCTGCATGGTCTCGATGCGCGGTGCGTGGATCGAGAACTCGGCAGTCTCGCTCAGCGCCTTGCTCATCTCGTTCAGGATGTGCAGACGGCCGTCCTTGGCCTGAGCCAGGGCTTTCTCCATGATCTCGGGCGTGATGCCGGCGACCTTGATGTCCATCTGCAGCGAGGTGATGCCGTTTTCGGTACCCGCAACCTTGAAGTCCATGTCGCCCAGGTGGTCTTCGTCACCCAGGATGTCGGTCAGAACGGCATAGTCGCCGTCGTCTTCCAGGATCAGACCCATGGCCACACCGGCCACCGGAGCCTTGAGCGGAACGCCCGCATCCATCATCGACAGCGAACCGCCGCAGACCGATGCCATCGAGGACGAGCCGTTCGACTCGGTGATCTCGGACACCACACGGATGGTGTAGGGGAAGTCGGTCGGAGCCGGCAGAACCGCCTGCAGGGCGCGCCATGCCAGTTTGCCGTGGCCGATTTCGCGGCGACCGGGCGAACCGACGCGGCCCACTTCGCCGACCGAGTAGGGCGGGAAGTTGTAGTGCAGCAGGAAGTTCGATTTGAAGTTGCCGTGCAGCGCGTCGATGAACTGCTCGTCGTCACCGGTGCCCAGCGTGGTCACGGCCAGCGCCTGGGTTTCACCACGCGTGAACAGGG
This sequence comes from Ruegeria sp. CG8, assembly GCF_056537165.1. Taxonomy (NCBI): domain Bacteria; kingdom Pseudomonadati; phylum Pseudomonadota; class Alphaproteobacteria; order Rhodobacterales; family Roseobacteraceae; genus Ruegeria; species Ruegeria sp. CG8. The sequence continues at coordinate 349,300 of NZ_JBQFRA010000003.1, forward strand.
CCGAACCATGGGTCCGCGGCAGCAGGCCGGTTTCGGCCACGATCGGGCGCACGTCGGTGGTCGAACGACCGTCGATCCGCTTGCCGCCCTTCACCACGTCGCCGCGCAGGATGCTGGCTTCGAGCTTTTTCATCGCCGAACCCAGGTTCGAGTCCTCAAGCTGCTCTTCGGTCAGAGCGGCCTTGATGGCCTCGCGCGCGGCGGCGACGGCTGCGGTGCGCTCTTGCTTGTCGGTGATTGCGAATGCGGCACGCATCTGCTCTTCACCGGCAGCTTTCACGGCAGCGTACAGCTCCGAGTAGTCGGGGGCTTCGAAGGCAAAGGGCTCTTTCGCGGCGTCTTCGGCCAGCGAGATGATCAGGTCGATCACCGGCTGGATCTGTTCGTGCGCGAAGGTCACGGCGCCCAGCATCTCGGCTTCAGTCAGCTCGTAGGCTTCCGACTCCACCATCATCACGGCGTCTTTGGTGCCGGCAACAACCAGATCCAGACGCTGTTCAGGGTTCAGGCGCAGGTCCTGCATGTCGTCCACGGTCGGGTTCAGGACGTACTCGCCATCCACGAAACCAACCCGGGCACCGGCGATCGGTCCGCGGAAGGGCGCGCCCGAGATGGTCAGGGCCGCCGATGCGGCGATCATCGCCACGATGTCGGGGTCGTTGACCAGATCGTGGCTCAGTACGGTGCACATCACCAGAACTTCGTTCTTGAACCCGTCAACGAACAGCGGACGGATCGGACGGTCGATCAGGCGTGCGGTCAGCGTCTCTTTCTCGGTCGGACGGGCCTCGCGCTTGAAGAAGCCACCCGGCACCTTGCCGGCGGCATAGTATTTTTCCTGATAGTGCACGGTCAGCGGAAAAAAGTCCTGACCGGGCTTCTGTTCCCGGGCAAAGGTCACGTTGGCCATGACGCTGGTTTCGCCCAGCGTGGCAATCACGCTGCCGTCAGCCTGACGGGCAACCTTGCCGGTTTCCAGTGTGAGCGTTTCCTCGCCCCACTGCATCGATTTCTTCGTTACATCAAACATATGCGTATCCTAGATGGGAGCACTCCCGCCCCTGCGGGTCTCCCGTTTTGCGTGGCGGCCCCATTGCCGCCGACCCCAATTTATCTTCCATTCGAGTGCCGGGGTCAGGGCACAACGTCTCAGATACCGCGCGCATACATGAGATTGCGTCGGATTGAAAGGGATAAGGCCGCAGAAGGCACACGGTCCTGCATCCGTCGTGGTTCGCCGTTGCGTCAGCCGAAACCGCGAACGTTCCGATGCGTAAGCCCGCATAGCATCTGGCGTGTACCCGCTCGCAAACAGGACCATCGCTCGTCATCGAGGATATCCAGATCGGAAATCGGTGCGGCCGAGGCTGGAGAGAAACTCCGGGCTGCGACGGTGGTAGGAAAGCCGCGAAACTAATGCGACCCCGTCCTCTCGACCTCGGTCAGGCCATCGCTGGCCATGCGCAGACATATTCCCGTAGGCGAATGCATTTTGTGAAAAAGTGATTGCAGTGTAGCCTCTTACCACGGAACCCGCGGTCCAGACGACGAAAAGGCGCCAAGGGGGTAAGACTACTCACTGTCGTCCGAAGGCCGAATACCTTGGCGTTTGCAATTCGCGCGAACGAAAGGGACGGCCACATGTCTCAGACCAAGAAAATGCTGGATCCGGATCCGCGGATCTATGATTTCGAAACGGAATACGAGCTGGGGCAGGACAATGTTCGCCCATTCGGGTTGGATATTCACAACCCGGTTTTTCTCATCTCAAGCATCCTGATCTTCGCCTTCGTGCTGATCGCTCTGGCCAATCAAGAGGCCGCAGCAACGTTCTTCGGTTGGCTGCGGCCGTGGCTGACCAGCACCTTCGACTGGTTCCTCGTCCTGTCGGTGGATGCAATCACGCTGTTCTGCCTGGCCCTGATCGTTCTGCCGGTGGGCAAGGTGCGCATCGGCGGCAAAGACGCCAAGCCCGATTACTCCTACGCCGGCTGGATTGCGATGATGTTCGCGGCCGGGATCGGCATCGGTTTGCTGTTTTTCGGCGTGTTAGAGCCGGTCTACTACAATTTCGCCGAGGATGGCGGCGCCCGTCCTTTGGGCATCGACATCGCGGTGCCGGGCAATGAATACATTGGTGTTGTCGGTACCATCCACCACTGGGGGCTGGAGGGCTGGGCGGTCTACGCCGCCGTGGGCCTGAGCCTTGCGATCTTCAGCTACAATCTCGGTCTGCCGCTGACCCTGCGCTCGGCCTTCTACCCGTTGCTGGGTGAACGTGTCTGGGGCTGGTGGGGCCATGCGATCGACACGCTGGCGGTGTTTGCCACCCTGTTCGGCCTGACCACATCGCTGGGGCTGGGCGCGCAACAGGTTGCCGCCGGTCTCTACGAGGTGTTCGGCATCGAACCCAGCCCCACCGTCGTCGTCCTGCTGATCATAGGTATCACGATGATCGCGCTGGGCTCGGTGCTGATGGGAATGGACGCGGGTGTGAAGCGGCTCAGCGAGATCAACATGATCATGGCCGTGGGCCTGTTCCTGTTCGTGATCGCAGTGACCGGGATCGGCACGGCGATCTCGCGCTATTTCAGCGTGATGACCGATTACGTCAGGCTGCTGCCGGCTTTGTCGAACCCGTTCGGGCGCGAAGACACCAGCTTCTTCCACGGTTGGACAACCTTCTACTGGGCCTGGTGGATCGCGTGGTCGCCTTTCGTGGGCATGTTCATTGCCCGCATCTCCAAGGGGCGCACGGTGCGTGAATTCGTGATCTGTGCGCTGCTGGCGCCCACGGCGGTCTGTGCGCTGTGGATGTCCACCTTTGGTGGCGCGGCAATCGACATGCTGAACGTCGGCGGTGCCGAGGGCGTCAAGGCCACGGTGATCGACAGCTATGCCCCCGAAGGCGCGCTGTTCGGCTTCCTGAAAGAGCTGCCGCTCTACGGCATCGTGGCCCCGATCGCGCTGATTTTGATCGTGGTCTTCTTTGTCACCTCATCCGACTCGGGGTCGCTGGTGATCGATACGATCACCGCAGGCGGCAAGATGGACGCCCCGGTGGTGCAGCGTGTGTTCTGGTGCACGCTGGAAGGTCTGGTCGCAATCGCGCTGCTGCTGGGTGGCGGCCTTGCCGCGCTGCAAGGTGCGGCGGTGTCAACTGGCATCCCGTTCACGCTTGTGGTGCTGATCATGTGCTACTGCCTGTGGCTGGCGCTGAAGTCTGAACGCGCCAAGATCTGAGCCGACTTCATCGACCAATAAACGCCCGCCAAATGGCGGGCGTTCTTTCGGTTAAACCGGGCCCAGTCATAGTTCCAAGGATTTGACTCGGGTCGGAAGTCTCTATTCAGGATCTCGCAACAAAGCCTTCGCAAATTGAATGAACATTGCGATGAACACTCCGACCCCGACAAAAATGTAGATCACGGTGAAGACCTTGCCGATCTTGGTCGCTGGGGACAGATCGCCGAACCCGACCGTCGATAATGTGGTTGCGCTGAAATACAGCGCGTCCACCCAATGCCAGCCCTCGACGCTGCTGTAGAACAACGTGCCGGACAGTAGAATGAGCATACATAGCAGCAAACCACCCCGAAAATGCGGATCATCCCACGATCGGACGATCGCCTTGAGCAGACGGTAGGCATTGAGGATCAGAGCTATCATTCTGTACGCCTTCAGATTGTTTTGACGATTTCTTAGGGTTCGGCTTCTCGAGTGAAATTCCGCATCTACAAATCGGATTATTTGCTAAGATGGAGGTGTTTGACAGGAGATACTTCATGCGTATTTATCTTTTGGTGGCGCTGCTTGCCGCCACCTCGGTTTCCGCGCAGCAAGACCCGGCTCAGACCCTGATCACCAATGTGCATGTATTTGATGGCGTCAACGACGGGCGCATCGAGAACGCGAATGTTCTGATCGAGGGCAACCTGATTGCAGCTGTGTCGACAGACCCGATCTCGGCCGAAGGTGCAACGGTGATCGACGGTGGTGGGCGCACCCTGATCCCGGGTCTGATCGATGTGCACTGGCACACTCTCTATTGTTGCAGCCCGCAAAGCTCGGTTGTGACCGATGATATTTTGGGTGTCGCGATCCGTGGCGCTTTGGGGTCCGAAGGCACTCTGATGCGGGGATTCACCAGCGTCCGTGATGTTGGCGGCAATTCCTTCGCCATCAAGAAGATGATCGACGCCGGCGAAATCCCCGGTCCGCGAATCCTGCCATCCGGTCCGCCGATCACGCAGACGGGCGGGCATTTTGACTACCGCCCTTATCAGGCAGTTCCGACAAACGAAGGCGATGCTTTGTGGTATTGGTACAGCGTTGGCCTGATGATGCAGGCAGACGGCGTCCCGGAAGTGACCAAGCGGGCCCGGGAAGTCATGCGTATGGGGGCCACGCAGCTAAAGATTTCGGGCGGGGGCGGTGTGTCGTCCACATACGACCCGTTGGACGTTCGCCAATACACAAAGGATGAAATCGAGGCCTTTGTCGAAGTGGCCGACACCTACAACACCTATGTTGCCTCTCATCTGTTCACCGACGACGCTGCGCGCATCGCGATCGAAGCCGGTGTGAAATCCATCGAACATGGCTTCCTCATGAGCCGTGAAACGATGGAAATGATGCGTGACAATGACGTGTGGCTGTCCGTGCAACCGCTACTGGATGACGAAGACGGGTTTTCCTTTGATGACCCCGTCAGCCAACAGAAGTGGATCGACGTGACCGACGGCACCGATTTCACCTACAGGACCGCAAAGGATGTGGGTGTCAAAACCGCCTTCGGGACCGACATCCTGTTCGACCCGAAATTGGCCGAGCGGCAGGGCGCGTTTCTTGCCAAGCTGCAGCGGTGGTATTCTCCTTACGAGGTTTTGCAGATGGCCACTTCGACCAATGCCGAACTGCTAGAATTGTCCGGCCCCCGGCATCCCTATCAGCAAGGACCGCTGGGCCAGATTACCGAAGGCGCTTATGCCGATTTGATCCTTGTGGATGGCAACCCGCTGGAAGACATCGATCTGGTTGCAAACCCACACGAAAACTTCGACCTGATCATGAAAGACGGTGTGATCTTCAAGAATACGCTGAACTGAATCCCGCGCTCCTCTGACAAAAAACGCCCGCCAAATGGCGGGCGTCTCGAACTTGAAAGCGGTGTATTCCGTGCTTAGCGGCGGATGCCCAGCTTTTTGATCAGGTCCTGGTAGCGCGCTTCTTCCTTGCCCTTCAGGTAGTCCAGCAGCTTGCGGCGCTGGGCGACCATCTTCAGCAGACCACGGCGGCCGTGGTTGTCTTTCTTGTGGGTCTTGAAGTGCTCGGTCAGGGTGTTGATGCGCGAGGTCAGGATGGCAACCTGGACTTCCGGCGAACCGGTGTCGCCGTCCTTGGTTGCGAATTCTTTCATGACGCGTGCTTTTTCTTCAGCAGTGATCGACATCGGGGTCTCCTTCGAAGGTTAGAGTTGATGGCGCAGGCCGGGATGTCGTCCAGCACAGGCCCATGGAGAAAACCGCACCGATTCCGATGCGGATGGGCGCGTATAGGCGCAATCGGAATAAATGGCAAAGGGATTCTGCGTATCTCAGCCCGTGGGGCTGGTCAGGGTCGGGTCCAGACCCGGAGTCAGTTGGATGTCCTCGGGCCCAAGACCTTGGGCGCCGAACAGATAGGCCACCTCACGCCCGTTGACCAGAACGCGCGTCAGAACGGCGTTGTCCGCGTCTTGTTCGATCCCGATTTCGGGCGCGTCAGGGCCGTTCCATTCGATCAGAAGCTTGTCTTCTCCGGGGGTGAAATCCACGATGCTGACTTCCTTCCCGGTGCCCGTTCCATCGATGGCGATCTGGTCCGCTCCCTGACCGCCGGTGACGACATCTCCGACGCCTGCCAGGATCGTGTCGTCCCCTGCGCCGCCGTTCAGAAAATCGCTGGCGGGCGTTTCGCCATCGTCGCGTCCGGTCAGAGTGTCGTCGCCCTCACCGCCGAACAGTCTGTCTGCCCTTGCGCCGCCGGCGAGCATGTCTTCGCCGTCGCCGCCTTGCAGCGCGTCTTCGCCCTCACCGCCGGCAAGGTCATCGTTGCCCTGACCGCCGAACAGATCGTCATTGCCTTCGCCGCCAACCAACTGGTCGTCGCCGGCATGACCGTACAATATGTCGTCACCGGCATTCCCCGAGAGGTCATCGTGACCGTTGCCACCGTGCAGAACATCATTGCCAGTGTTTCCGTTTAGCGTGTCATCCCCGTCCGCGCCGAACAACGTATCATTTCCGGCGCCACCATCGATAATGTCATCGCCGTCATAGCCGTTGATCTGATCGTTGCCCTCGGCCCCGCTCAGATTGTCCACGCCCGGTCCGCCGGCGATGACAAGGTTTCCGTCCACGTCCGACAGTATGGTTCCGGTGGACGCATCCTCGGCCTCGGCCGGCTCTTCGAAAGAATCGTCAATCTCAAGCAGATTTCCTTCGGGAATGTCTTCGACGGCATCTTCTTCGATGACATCGTCGTTGTCCTCGTCCTCATCCCCCGAGAATACGTCGCTGATCGCGTATGCTGCGCCGCCCATTGCGGCCAGGCCGAACAATCCGAGCAGAAACATGGGAACCCTCCGAAAGCGTGCCACCCCGAGTGTGAAATATCCCATGCTGCCAAAGGGTTGGTCAAAGCCAACCTGTGTCTGTGGTTAACCCTTTGTCACCGGTTCCACGGTTCAGGTTGCTGAGTATACGCGATGTAGAGCGGATGCTTGGGGTGCCCTGCCTTGCTGAGCCCCAGGTGGAACAGCGGCTGGCCGGTGCCGCGCAGCAGACGCTCGACCGTCGGGCCGCGATCCAGATGCGCGCCATGCGTGCCCCAGGCGGCGATCACCTGATCGGCCCAGTCCACGCCGGCCAGGATGGCGGCGTCGTTCTCGGGCCCCACCGGATCGGCCGCGGCGCGCATCTTGCGCGGGTCAGTGTCGCGCCAGGCAAAGATGTTGGTCACCTGGAATGCCCCGAACCCCAAGGCCCGCGCGCGCCGCTCGCAACGCTCGACGGTCGGGTCATTCTGCACCTCGGTCGCGGTCGAGGGATTCAGCATCACGAACAGCGCCCGGCGCCCGGCCGGATCCCAGATGCGGGTCAGGCTGTAGCGATAGCGTTCGCAGTCGGAATAGACGGCTGTCGAGGGCGCGTCGCCCTTGGTGTGGGACCGGGTGATCATGCGCCTTCGCTTAGCACGGGACCTAACCGGCGAACACCCGGCTGGGGTGCAGTTCACCGGATTTGTAGACCCCCACCGCCACGGCCTTGCCGTCGAACGATGCCCAGGCCTCGTCGCCGTATTCCACGTCGCCGGCCAGAACCATGCCGGGGTTGCCGTTGCGCAGGCGGGTGGCGCCTTCGGGGGTGCATTTCAGCTCGGGCAGGTCGGCCAGCCCTTCTTCCAGCGGGCGCAGGTAGTCATCCAGCGCCGGGGTTTTCGCCATCGCGTCGATCTGCTCGATGCTCAGGCCGTCCTCCGCCTCGAATGGGCCGGACCAGATCCGGCGCAGCTCCTTGACGTGGCCATGGCAACCCAGCACCTCACCCAGATCGCGGGCGATCGAGCGGACATAGCCACCCTTGCCGCAGGTCATTTCCAGCACGACATGGTCGGGGTCGGGCCGGTCGACCAGCACCAGTTCCTCGACCCACAGGGGCCGGGCGGCCAGTTCCACGTCCTCGCCGTCGCGGGCCAGCTTGTAGGCGCGCTGGCCGTCGATCTTGACCGCCGAGAACTTGGGCGGCACCTGCATGATCTCGCCCACGAAGGGCAGCAGGGCCTGCTTGATCTCGTCATCGGTGGGGCGCAGGTCGCTTTCCGCGATCACTTCGCCCTCGGCATCGTCGGTATTGGTGGCCTGGCCCAGACGCACGGTAAAGGTATAGGCCTTGAGCGCATCGGTGATGTAGGGAACGGTCTTGGTGGCCTCGCCCAAAGCGACGGCCAGAACGCCGGTGGCTTCGGGGTCGAGCGTGCCGGCATGGCCCGCCTTCCTGGCATCCAGCGCCCAGCGGACCTTGTTGACCACGGCGGTCGAGGTCATGCCCGCGGGCTTGTCGACCACCAGCCAACCGGAAATGTCACGACCCTTGCGTTTGCGTCCCATGATGCACCTAGAATTCTGCTGAGGCGCGCGACCTAGCGGATCGGTCCGGCGCTGTCAATTTGTCGGGATGTCCTCGACCACGCCGACGATCGGCCCCAGCGAAAATCCCACGTCCGACCGGTTCGCCGCCCGATCATACATGCGCGAGATGTTGCCATCGAAAAACAGCGCGTTGGGCGTGTTCAGCACGTCGCGGAACAGGCGGCCGAATTCATGGAAGGTGACGTAATCCTCGGAGATCACGAACACCGCGCGGCTGCCATCGGCGCTGGTGCCCACCCCGTTGCGGATATAGCGCGAGGTCGAATCCTCGAGAAACCGCGGATGCAATTCTCCGTCGATCACCAGCATCGGGCCGGATTGGGTGGCAAAGCGGCACTCGGGTTTGCGGTCCAAATAGCCCAGCGTCTCGAACACGTCGGCGCGGCCTTCGCGGATGCAGAACACCCCGTTGGGCACCAGGCCGAAATTGCCGGGGCCGGGGTTGGGAATCACGCGCATGAGTTCCTGCCCGTCTTCGACATAGTGGCCCACGGGCGAGCGGTCCTCGTGATACATGCCGGCATTCATCGCAAAGCTCAGGCGTTGGCCCGCATCGGCCAGTTCCTCGTTCACCGACGAGAAATGGCCCAGTACTTGGCCCGCGTCGTCATACAGGAACAGGCGCAGGTCCTCGGTGGTGGCGTCGACCTCGCACACGGTATAGCGCCGGTCTTCGTGGGCCACGCGCTCGCAGGTCACCGCACCGGCCTGTCCGGCCCAGAGCAGCGCGAGCAGAGCGGCCGCCCTGCGGATCACTCGTCCAGATCCCGGCGCACGGCGTCCTGTTCGAACATCCGGCGCGTGTCGTCCATGCGGTCGAACGTTTCGTCCAGCCGGAAGCGTAGGTCGGGGGCGAATTTCAGGCCGACCTTCTTGCCGACCATGCGGCGCAGCTCGCCTTTGTTGCGGGCCAGCAGCTCGATCACGGTGTCCTGCCCCTTGCCGCCCAACGGCAACACATAGGCGGTGGCGATCTTGAGATCGGGCGAGGTGCGCACTTCGCCCACGGTGATCGACAGGCGGTTCAGGTCGGGGTCGTGCACGTCGCCGCGCGCCAGCACCTCGGACAGGGTGCGGCGGATCAGTTCGCCGACGCGAAGCTGCCGTTGCGAGGGGCCGGGGCCGTCGTGGAATTTGTTCTTAGCCATGTCCCCGATCTAAGCGCAAAGCGGGGCTTTGCCAAGCGGCCCCGAACCGGGTAGGAGGCTTTGAGCCGAATTTCAGAAGAAGGACCAGCGCAATGACGCATATTCCGGGAATCGTCGTGACCGGGGCTTCGGGCCGGATGGGGCAGATGCTGATCAAGACCATCACCGACAGCGATCAGGCGCGGCTGGTCGGCGCGGTCGAGCGCACGGGCCATGACTGGATCGCTCAGGACGTGGGCACCGCGATGGGCGGCCAGCCGCTGGGCGTGACCGTCACCGACGATCCGCTCGAGGCCTTTGCCCAGGCCCAGGCGGTGATCGACTTCACCGCGCCCGAGGCGACGCTGGAGTTCGCCGCGCTGGCGGCGCAGGCGCGCTGTGTGCATGTGATCGGCACCACCGGCATGAGCGACGAACAGATCGCCGCGCTGGAACCTGCCGCGCGCCATGCGGTGATCGTGCGGGCGGGCAACATGAGCCTGGGCGTGAACCTGCTGGTGCAGCTGACCAAGAAGGTCGCCGCCGCGCTGGACGAGGATTTCGATATCGAGGTGATCGAGGCGCATCACCATCACAAGGTCGATGCGCCCTCGGGGACGGCCCTGATGCTGGGCGAGGCCGCGGCCGAGGGGCGGGGCGTGAACCTTGCCGATGTCGCCGACCGGGGCCGCGACGGGATCACCGGCGCCCGGCAGCGGGGCCATATCGGGTTCCACGCCATCCGCGGTGGCGACATCGTTGGCGAACACGACGTGCTGTTCGCCGCACCGGGCGAGCGGATCGTGCTGCGCCACGTGGCGACCGACCGGGCGATCTTTGCCCGAGGCGCGCTGAAGGCGGCGCTGTGGGGGCAGGGCAAGGCCCCCGGCCAATATGACATGGTGGATGTGCTGGGGCTTTAACCCTCGCCCAGATGCCGGTCGACCATGCGCTGAACCATCGGCGCGAAATGGTTGAAGCCGGGGGTGTCCATGTCGGGCCGTTTGCCTGCCTCGTCCAGATACCGGACCTGGATGATTTCCTTCAGGTTCGGGTTGGCCTCGAATGCGGTGACTTCCTCGGCACTCATCGGGCCGCCCTGCAGTTCCAGCGTATGGACCGAGGCCGCCGACAGGCGGTTGAAATACTCGGGCCTGGTTGCACACAGGTACCGCTTGGCCGCGACGTGATAGCGGCAGCAATCGGTGATGACCGACGGAAAGAACCGCTCCAGCACCTCGGCGCCGGCATCCTCGTGGTGGCGATCCTCGGTGTCGTCGGGGTGGTAGGTGCCGAATTCCGAGGTGAAATGCCCGATATCGTGCAGCAGAGCGCCCACGATGATCTCTTCGGGCATGCCGTTCTGCTCGGCGATGGTGGCGCCCTGCAGCATGTGTTGGGCCATGGTTACCGGCTCGCCCAGATATTCTTCGCCCCCGCGCCGGTCGAAGATATCGGCGATGAAGGCCACGATGTTGTCGCGGGTCAGGGTCTGGAAATCGGATTTCATTCCGCCGCCTCCGGTTGCGCCATCCGCATCGCGGCCAGGGTCGACAGCAGCCCATCCTTGTCGGCATAGCACCCCTGCAGCCAGCGCGACCCGGCACCCGAATAACCCAGACGCGCGTGCAGGACGCGGGTGTTGTCGACGATGAAGCTCTCGCCCGGTTCCAGCTTGAACGCCACGCCCATGGCCGGTTCGTCGATGATCTCGCCCAAACGGCGGTAGGCGGCGTAATAGGCCTCCATCCGGTCGAAGGGCACATCCACGAACGGGGCCGAGGACCGGTTGTTGAAGCGGATGCCGATCAATTCGCCATCGGGCGACAGCTCGATCATCGGACGGCGCGCGCGCAGGCAGACCCCGTCCGAACCGCGGTATTCGAACCGCGCGGGATAGCCGGCCAGCAGGGCAAAGCCCTCGGGGTTTTCGTCGCGCAGGCGCTGGGCCGCGCGAAAGCCGTCGACCACGATCGACTCCCCGCCCTCGGCGCTGTTCTCCAGGCAATAGAGGATCTGCAGCGTGGGCACCGGGTCGCGATAGGGGTTGTCGGTATGCGCCTGCAGGCCAAGGCCGGTATAGGCCAGATTGGTCGGGTTCACCTCGGTCCGCACCTCGAAACAGGGGCCATAATTGGTCTCGCGCACATAGCCGAACAGATCGGCGACCTTCAGCAGCGAACCGGGCTCGGTCGGGCCGCCGGTCAGCATGGCAAAGCCGTATTCGGCGACCGCCGCCAGCCAGTCGCGCTTGGCGGCGGGGTTTTCATGCACCTGCGTCCAGTCGCCAGCCGGGGCCGCGAACCCGCCGTCCCAGGTGGTGATACCCGGCGACAGCCAGCCCATCGGGCGGGTCTGGTCCCGATCATAGACATGCGCGGCCAACCAGTTTGCGGGGAAGGTGACGGTCTTGTCTTCGGGGGCGAAGGTCACCTGCAGGTCGCCGCCCGCCACCTCGGCTGCCTGTATCGCGATCTCTGCCGGAATGTCGCCGATCGTGATCAGGCGCTGGCCGCTGCCGGGGTCGCGCGTCTGCGGGTCCAGCGCATTGTCGCGCAGCCAGATGGCGTGGAAACGGGCGCGGGTGCCGTCTTCGAACTCAACCGAAACGACCGCCGGGTCATGGGTGGCGTGGCGCAGCATGGGGCTCTCCTGTTCAGCGCGGGCTTTGATTGAGGAGATACGCGGGATATGGCATTACGACAATTAAGGCTTGTTCCATCTGAGGGTTGGAAAATCTAATGAGCAAGAAAAAGGTCGGCCTGCCCCCGCTGGACTGGCTGCGCGTGTTCGAGGCGGCCGGGCGGCTGGGCGGATTCTCTGCCGCGGCGCGCGAGTTCGGCCTGACCCAGGCGGCGGTCAGCCAACGTATCGCCAATCTGGAATCCTGGCTGGGTCGGTCCCTGTTCGTGCGCGAGGCGCGCGGCGTGTCGCTGACGGTCGAGGGCGAAAGCTATCTGCCGCTGGTGCAGGACAGCCTGCGGGCGTTGGAACGCAACACCGAGGATCTGTTCGGCACCGCCCCGCGCGCGTTGCGGGTGGCCGGGCTGTCCTCGCATATCCAGGCGCTGGTCCTGCCCAGCCTGGGGGCATTTCGCGCCCTGCGGCCCGAGGTGCAGGTCACCACGGATTCGGTGGCCCGGCGGTCCTCGCTGGAGGACGAGCGGACCTGGCTTCAGATCCGCTATGGGCGCGGCAGCTGGCCGGGGCGCGCCGCCGACCTGATCGCGCCCGAGATTCTGACCCCGATGGCGGCGCCGGGCGTCAGCTGGGGCGCGCCGGTGATCGACCTGCGCGGCGAACGGCCCGGCTGGCAGGACTGGATGCAGAAGACGGGCGACACGGATCTGCCACGCACCGGTCTGAGCTTTGATTCGATGGAACACGCCCTTGGCGCGGCGCGGCAGGGGCTGGGGGTCGCCTTGGGGTCGGTCGCTCTGGCCTCGGCAGATCTGGCCTCGGGCCGTCTGATCCGGCTGGGGCGTCCCGATTTGAAAACCCGCGACGGATACTGGCTGACCTGGCCGCGGGACCGGGCGCAGTCGAAAAAGCAGCAGGCCCTGATCGGCGATTTCCTGCAGGCCCTGCGCGCGGCGGTCTGAGCGGTCAGAAATCGATCGCGATGCCCTTCTTCTCCCAATCGCCATAGCGCGCGGGATCGAGGCCGTCGCGTCCGCCCAGCTCCTTGGGCAGGGGTTTGGCCTCGGCTTCAGCCTTGCGCCGGCGCTCTTCGGCCTCGGCCAGGGCGCGCCGGGCGGCGGGCGGCAGGTCTGTGCGGTCGTCGCTCATGACATCGGGTTCCTTTCCGTGCATGGCCTTGATATACGCCCTCGTCCGCTGATGGCAATGCGGGCGAAAACCTTGCAAAGGCGGTTTCATGACCAACACCCCGACTGCGGCGCGGCGCAGCGCCATCTATCTGCTGGATCAGATCCTGGGCGAGGGGCGCTTGCTGTCCGAATGCCTGGCGGCCGGGGCGCTGGACCGCCTGGCCCCCGAAGACCGCGCCCGGGCGCAGCGGCTGGCGCTGGAGACCCTGCGCGGGCTTGAGCGCGCCGACCGCCTGCTGGAGGAGCATCTGCGGCGCACACCGGCGCTGACCGTCCAAAACGCGCTGCGTCTGGGAACGGTCGAACTGTGCCAAGGTGAGGCTGCGCATGGCGTCGTGAACGCGATGGTCGATATCATCGGCCGCTCGCGCAAGCACGGGCGGCTCAAGGGGCTGGTCAACGCGGTTCTGCGCAAGATCGCAGCCGAAGGCCCCGAGGCCTGGCCGAAGATGCGGGTGCCGCGCCTGCCGGACTGGCTGCGCGAACCGCTGATCGCGGCCTGGCGCGCGGAGGCGGTCAAGGGCATGGAGCAGGCCCATTTCGCCGGCGCGCCGCTGGACCTGACGCCAAAACCCGGCGCAACGATCCCCATGGGCACCGAACTGCCGACCGGCTCGGTGCGGGTTGCTGACGCGGGGCAGGTCTCGGCCCTGCCGGGCTATGCGGCCGGAGACTGGTGGGTGCAGGATGCCGCCGCCGCCTTGCCGGCGCGGATTCTGGCGCCCCGGCCCGGCGAGCGGGTTCTTGACATGTGCGCCGCGCCCGGCGGCAAGACGCTGCAACTGGCGGCGGCGGGGGCTGAGGTCACCGCGCTGGACATTTCCGAGGCCCGGCTGGCGCGGGTGCGGGAAAACCTCGAACGGACCGGTCTGTCGGCCCGGGTGGTCGCCGGAGACGCGCTGGACCATCAGGGCCAGTACGACGCGGTCCTGCTGGACGCGCCCTGTTCGGCGACCGGCACCATCCGGCGGCACCCGGATCTGCCCTTTGCCAAGGACGGCTCCGAATTCGGTGGGCTGATCGCGTTGCAGGCCCGGATGCTGGCCCATGCCTGGACCCTGCTGAAACCCGGCGGGCGGCTGGTCTATTGCACCTGCTCGCTGCTGCCTGACGAAGGCGAAGTGCAGATCGAAGAGGCTTTGCCGCAGCATTCCGACATGCAGGTGGACCGTGCCGCGCTGCAGGTGCCCGGCGTTCAGCCCGACTGGCTGACCGAGGAAGGCGGGCTGCGCCTGCGTCCCGATTTTTGGGCCGATCTGGGCGGAATGGACGGGTTTTATATCGCCTGCCTGAACAAATCGGCCTGACCGGTCGCTTTTCGATGACTTGACGAACCGGCCCGGCTATCGTTGGTTCAAACGCCAGCAGAGCGGCAGGGGCAGAGCAACACACGTCATGTCGAATTCGGACACCATGGCCAACCGATGGGTGCGGTTTCAGAACCGTCTCTACGCGCGCCTCAGCCAGCGCCGGAAACCCGTCAGCGGCTTTGTCGGTCAGCCCGAGCCGCGCACCGTCGGTTCATTTGCGCGCGGGCGGCAACTGGTGGCGGGAAATCTATTGTTTGCCGGTTACCTTGTAGAAGCCCCGGACACGGGCTTGTGGGAGGTCGTGGCCCCCAACGCCGCATTCGATGCTGAACGCCACGGGTTTGCCTGGCTGGACGATCTGGCCGCGGTGGGTGATGCCGCGGCACGGGAAAAGGCGCAACGCTGGGTCTGGGGCTGGATCGAAACCCACGGCAAGGGGCAGGGTCCGGGCTGGGCTCCGGACCTGACCGGACGCCGCCTGATCCGCTGGATCAATCACGCGCTGTTCCTGCTGCGCGGTATGGACGAGGCCCATAGCCGCCTGTTTTTCCGGTCTCTGTCACAGCAGACCTGGTTCTTGTCCAAACGCTGGCACGCGGCGACACCGGGGCTGCCCCGTTTCGAGGCGTTGGCAGGTTTGGTTCAGGCCGGTTTGGCGCTGGAGGGGATGGAAGACATCTCGGACCCGGCCGTTCGGGCTTTGGCGCGGGAATGCGAGGCCCAGATCGACGCCCAAGGCGGCATTCCCACGCGGAATCCTGAGGAACTGCTTGAGGTCTTTACCCTGCTGGCCTGGACATCCGCTGCGCTCAGCGAAGTGGGGCGCGGTACGCCCGCCGCTCAGACGGCAGCAATCAAACGGATTGCCCCGACCCTGCGCAGCCTGCGTCATGCAGACGGCGGGTTGGCCCGGTTTCACGGCGGTGGCCGCGGTATAGAAGGCCGGTTGGAACAGGCGCTGGCCCAAAGCGGGGTCAAGCCCAAACCCGTCAAAGGTCTGACCATGGGCTATGCCCGTCTGGCCGCCGCCCGCACCACGGTGATCATCGACGCAGCACCCCCGGCCAAAGGGGCGGCCTCGTACATGGCGCACGCCTCGACGCTGGCTTTCGAGCTGACCTCGGGGCGACGGCCATTAATCGTCAACTGCGGTTCGGGCGAAAGCTTCGGGTTGGAGTGGCGCCGGGCCGGGCGGGCCACGCCTTCGCACTCGACCCTTTGCCTGGATGGATACTCCAGCGCCCGGTTGGCTGCCCCGACCAAGGGAACCGCGAACGAAGCGCTGGTGGATGGCCCGAGCGAGGTGCCGGTAGAGTTCGAGGATTCGTTCGAAGGCGCGCGCGTGATGGCGGGCCATGATGGGTACGCCAAGGTGTTCGGACTTACCCATGCCCGTACGATCGAGCTGCGCTTTGACGGGCGCGAGGTAACAGGTGAAGACATCCTTCTGACGGCCACCGACAAGGCAAAACGCCAGTTTGACCGGGCGGTTGACGCATCCAAGCTGTCAGGGATCGGTTTTGACATCCGGTTTCACCTGCATCCGGACGTGGACGCAGCGCTGGATCTGGGGGGGTCTGCGGTGTCGATGGCGCTCAAAAGCGGCGAGATCTGGGTTTTTCGCCATGACGGCGCCGGAAAATTGTCTCTTGAGCCAAGCGTTTATCTGGAAAAAGGCCGTCTGAAGCCCCGCGCGACAAAACAGATCGTTCTCTCCGGCCGCGCAATCGAGTATGCGACGCGCATCCGGTGGACGCTGAGCAAGGCGCAGGATACAGCCTATGCCGTGCGCGACGTGCACCGGGACGAGCCCGATTTCGACTGAGCCAAAAGGATCTTTGGACCCATGACCGACCTTCACCCCGTGCGCCGCGCGTTGCTTTCCGTTTCCGACAAGACCGGATTGATCGATCTGGGCAAGGCCCTGGCCGACCGCGGGGTCGAGCTGCTGTCGACCGGCGGCACCGCCAAGGCGCTGCGTGATGCGGGGCTTGCGGTCAAGGATGTCAGCGAGGTCACGGGGTTCCCCGAGATGATGGATGGCCGGGTCAAGACGCTGCACCCGATGGTGCATGGTGGCCTGCTGGCGCTGCGCGACAATGACGCCCATGTGGCGGCGATGCAGGAGCATGGCATCGGCCCGATCGACCTGCTGGTGGTCAACCTCTACCCGTTCGAGGAAACGGTGGCCAAGGGCGCGGGCTATGACGAATGCATCGAAAACATCGACATCGGCGGTCCCGCGATGATCCGCGCCGCGGCCAAGAACCACACCTTCGTCAACGTGGTGGTGGATGTCGAAGACTACTCGGCCCTGCTGGATCAGCTCGAGGAAAACTACGGCAAGACGTCGCTGGGCTTCCGCCAGTGGCTGGCGCAGAAAGCCTATGCCCGCACCGGAGCCTATGACGCAGCCGTGTCCAGCTGGCTTGCCGACGCGCTGCAGATCGACACGCCCAAGCGCCGCGTGTTCGCCGGCGAACTGAAACAGCCCCTGCGCTATGGCGAGAACAGCCACCAGCAGGCGGCGTTCTATGTCGATGGCTCGGGCCGCCCCGGCGTCGCCACCGCCGTGCAGCATCAGGGCAAGGAACTGAGCTACAACAACATCAACGACACCGACGCCGCCTTTGAACTGGTGGCCGAGTTCGACCCGCGCGACAGCGCCGCGTGTGCCATCATCAAGCACGCGAACCCCTGCGGCGTGGCCAAGGGCGCGACGCTGCTCGAGGCATACAAGGCGGCGTTCGACTGCGACCGGACCTCGGCCTTTGGCGGGATCGTGGCGCTGAACCGGCCGCTGGACGCGGAAACCGCGCGCGAAATCACCGGCATCTTCACCGAGGTCGTGATCGCCCCCGGCGCCACCGACGAGGCCAAGGCGATCTTTGCCGCCAAGAAGAACCTGCGCCTGCTGACCACCGAGGCGCTGCCCGACGTGCGCGCCGGCGGCAAGACCGTGCGCCAGGTGGCCGGCGGGCTGCTGGTGCAGGACAAAGACAACGGGCATATCGAGATGGATGACCTCAAGGTCGTAACCAAGCTGGCCCCCACGCCTGAGCAGATGCGCGATCTGCTGTTTGCCTGGAAAGTGGCCAAGCACGTCAAGTCGAACGCCATCGTCTACGTCAAGAACGAGGCCACGGTGGGCGTCGGCGCCGGTCAGATGAGTCGAGTGGACTCCGCCCTGATCGCCGCCAAAAAGGCCGAGCGTATGGCTGAAAGTCTGGGCCTGCCCGAGCCGCTGACCATCGGGTCGGCCGTAGCCTCGGACGCGTTCTTTCCCTTCCCCGACGGGCTGATGGAGGCCGCCGCCGCAGGCGCGACCTGCGTGATCCAGCCGGGCGGGTCGATGCGCGATGACGAGGTGATCGCCGCCGCCGACGAAGCCGGTCTGGCCATGGTGTTCACCGGCATGCGGCATTTCCGTCACTGATGCGGGCCCGGGTTCTGCTCTGGGCCGGGCTGGCCGCATTTGTGATCGACCAGCTCAGCAAATACCTGGTGGTCCACGTGTTGCGCGTGGCCGACCGGCCCGGCGGCATCGACGTATTGCCGCCGCTGCTGACCTTTCGGTACGGCGAGAACCGCGGCATCAATTTCGGCCTGTTTCAGGGCAATTCCGAAGCCGCGCGCTGGTTTCTCATCGCTATTTCGCTGGCCATCAGCATCGGCGTTTTCGTCTGGCTCTGGCGCACGACCGCATCAACGCGGATGCTGGTTTTCGGCGGATTGCTGATCGGAGGAGCGTTGGGGAACGTGGTTGACCGGGTGTTGTATGGATACGTTCTGGATTTCCTGAACATGTCCTGCTGCGGCATCAACAACCCGTTCGTCTTCAACCTCGCCGACGTGTTCATTTTCGCCGGTGCCCTCGGGTTGGTGCTGTTCGAAGGCAAAAAGCCCTCGTGACGCGCCGGATGTTATGCGATAAAAGCGCCTGAAACAGGCTGGAGACCAAGATGCGGATGCCGCGCGCCATTATTGCTCTGACACTTGCTGCTGCGGTCGCAGGATGTTCCGATATCGGCCTGCGCCATCTCGAAGCGCCGGGGCCCGGGCCTGACGAGTTTTCGGTCATGCCGGTCAAGCCACTGACCCAGCCCAAAGATTATGCGTTTCTGCCCGCGCCGACGCCGGGTGGCGCGAACCTGACCGACCCAAACCCGAATGCCGATGCCGTGGCTGCGTTGGGTGGAAATCCCGGGGCGCTGAACCCCGGCACTGGTATTCCGTCGTCTGATGGGGCGCTGGTGACGGCTTCCAGCCGCTATGGCGTTTCCCCCAACACCCGCCAGGTTCTGGCGCAGGAAGATGCGGATTTCCGCAAACGTCAAAGCCGTTGGACGCGGTTGCGCCTGTTCAAGGTGGACCGCTATTCGCAGGTCTACAAGCGCAATTCCATCGATCCCCAGGTGCAGACCGAAGCTTTGCGAAGACAGGGCGTGGAAACACCCTCGTCGCCGCCGGATGAATAATTCTTAACTTTCCGTCATCGCTCTTGAACCCGTTCGGCGTCACCGTAGTTTGAACACCGTAACGAAACGGAGGATGCCCCATGGCTCGGGCCTTGGCGTTTTGCGCCGCTTTGATGACCGCAACCCCGGTTTTGGCTGAAACCGGGCACGAGGCCGTCACCACCTTTACCCTGGATAACGGCATGGATGTCGTCGTGGTCGAAGATCACCGCGCGCCCGTGGTTCAGCACATGGTCTGGTATCGGGCCGGATCGGCGGACGAGCCGATCGGGTCGTCAGGTGTGGCACATTTCCTCGAGCATCTTCTGTTCAAGGCCACCGATACGATGGAGGCGGGCGAGCTTTCCGCCACCGTTGCGGCCAATGGGGGCAACGACAACGCCTTCACCTCGTATGACTACACGGCCTATTTCCAGCGCGTGGCCGCCGACCGGCTGGAGTTGATGATGAAGATGGAGGCCGACCGGATGCGCAACATCCGGCTGACCGAGAGCGACATCGCCACCGAGCGCGACGTGATCCTGGAAGAGCGCAACCAGCGTACCGAGAACAACCCCCGTGCCCTGTTCGGCGAACAGATGAGCGCGGCGCAGTATCTCAACCACCGCTACGGCGTTCCGGTGATCGGCTGGAAGCACGAGATGGAGACATTGGACATGGAGGACGCTCTGTCTTTCTACCAAACCTATTATGCGCCTAACAATGCGATCCTGGTGGTGACCGGCGATGTGGATCCGGCTGAGGTCAAAGCCTTGGCCGACACCTATTATGGTGTGATCCCCGCCAACCCGGACCTGCCTGAACGGGTCCGATCACAGGAGCCGCCTCAGACCGCCGAGCGGCGGCTGACCTTCAAGGATGCGCGGGTGTCGCAACCATATGTTCAGCGCAGCTACCTCGCGCCCGAGCGTGATGCCGGTGCGCAGGAAAAGGCTGCGGCGTTGTTCCTGCTGGCCGAACTGCTGGGCGGCAGCACCACGTCCTACCTGAACGAGAAACTGCAGCTTGAACAGCAGTTGGCTGTATATGCCGGGGCGTTTTATCGTGGGGTGTCGCTGGATGACACGACCTTTGACCTGATCGTTGTTCCGGCTGAAGGCGTGTCGCTGCAAGAGGCCGAGGATGCGATGGATCAGGCGGTGGCCGATTTCATCGCCGAAGGCGTCAACCCGGAGGATCTGGACCGGATCAAGATGCAGCTGCGCGCCGCACAGGTCTATGCCCGAGACAACGTCGATGGAATCGGCAACCGCTATGGCCGGGCGCTGACCAGCGGCCTGACGGTCGAGGACGTGCAGGCCTGGCCCGACATCCTGCAGGTCGTCACCGGCGAAGAAATCATCGCCGCCGCGCGCGAGGTGCTTCAGCCCGAAGCGTCGGTCACCGGCTGGCTGATGCGTGATGACGAGGTGACCCAATGATCCGTTTCCTTGCCCCCTTGATCGCCCTGCTGATCGCGCTGCCTGCCTGGGCCGAGATCAAGGTTCAGGAGGTCACCTCGCCCGGCGGCATCCGGGCCTGGCTGGTCGAGGATCACTCGATCCCCTTCACCGCGCTGGAGTTGCGGTTCCGCGGGGGCACCTCGCTGGACGATCCCGACAAGCGCGGTGCGGTCTACCTGATGAGCGGCCTTCTCGAAGAAGGCGCGGGCGACATGGATTCCCGCACCTACGCGCGGGCGCTGGAATCTCTGGCCGCGTCGATCGGATACAGGGCCACCGATGACAGTGTTGCGATCTCGGCCCAGTTCCTGACTGAAAACCGGGACGACGCCGTTGAGCTGCTGCGCACCACCATCCAGAAACCGCGCTTTGATCAGGACGCGATCGACCGGGTTCGGGCGCAGGTCCTGTCCGGGCTGCGCTCGGAACAGACCGACCCCAATGACATCGCGGGTGAGGCATTCGCCAAGATGGCCTATGGCGATCATCCGTATGGATCCAACGGCAAAGGCTCGATCGACAGCGTATCGGCCCTGACCCGGGACGACATCATCGACGCATACAAAGGCGTCTTCGCCAAGGACCGTCTGTATGTGGGCGCAGTGGGCGACATCACACCCGAAGAGTTGGGTGCATTGCTGGACAATCTGCTGTCGGACCTGCCCGAAACGGGCAAACCGATTCCCGGGAATGCCGAGGTAACGATCCCCGGCGGCGTCACCGTGGTCGAGTTCGACACGCCGCAATCGGTGGCGCTGTTCGGCCAGAAGGGCATCGACCGCGACGATCCGGATTTCTTTGCAGCCTACATCCTGAACCACATCATCGGCGGCGGCGGCTTTGAAAGCCGCCTGATGCAGGAAGTGCGCGAAAAACGCGGCCTGACCTATGGCGTCGGGACCTATCTGGTGCCCAAGGATCTGGCCTCGGTCTATCTGGGGTCGGTATCCTCGGCCAATGACCGGATCGCGCAGGCTATCGAGGTAATTGGCGACGAATGGCGGCGCGCCGCGACCGAAGGTTTAACCCAGAAAGAGTTGGACGACGCCAAGACCTATCTGACCGGTGCCTATCCGTTGCGCTTTGACGGCAATGCCCAGATCGCGGGCATCATGGTGGGCATGCAGATGGAAGATCTGCCGATCGACTACATCGCGACCCGAAACGACAAGGTGAACGCGGTGACGCTGGACGAGGTGAACCGCGTCGCGGCCGAGCTGCTGGACCCGGACGGGCTGCATTTCGTGGTTGTAGGCAAACCCGAGGGGCTTGAGACCACGAACTGACGCGAAGGGCCGGCAGTCGGCAGGCCTTTTGCAAAACTCCCGACGAGCGGTCATTCAGCGCCGCTCGCCCCGGGACCCCGTGATCCGGAAGCGTGTGCAACCTCTGGATCGTCCGCGTATCCGGCACCCGTTCCGTAAAACCGGTACGGTGTTCACGGTCATGCGGGTCCACCGGCGGGCTTGTTTCACTTGATGGACAGATGTCATCATGAAGCGGAACTGTTTTCGCGGGTAAGGAAGGATCATTGATGCCTTATAATTTCTGGCATTCGAAGTTGACCGACCCTCCCATCCACGTCCCGGCGATTGGACTGCAGTTGTTTGTCCGGATACCGCACGACACCACCGACGAGAATATATCGGTCATAGAGACAATCAACGAACCGGGGTTTGGCCCGCCTCTGCACCGTCACCCACAAACTGAAATCTTTCGCGTTTTGGACGGGCAGTATCTCTATGAGTGCGATGGTAAGCGCTTTGTTGCAGAAACAGGGGATGTCGTAACGATCCCCGGGGGCGCCGCGCATGCGTTTCGCAACCTTTCCGACGGGCCGGCGCGGCAACTGGTCATGATACTGCCATCCTTCGACACGGTCGCCTTTTTCAACGGGCTGGGAGACATCATGGCAGACGGAGTTCCCGACCGGGACGTGCTGAATGCATTCTCCGAGAAATGGCAGATCGAGTTTCTGGGGCCGCCCCTGCAGCTTTGACGTCAGTCCAATTTGCCTCGGGCGCCAAAGTTGGCGGCTGCGTCAAGCATTCACCGGGTTTTCGCGTTTCTTTTCCGGCCAGAACTCATCCACGACCACGTAGGCTATGATGACGAACAGGGCCGCGCTTGCGACTTGCAGAACGCGAGTGATGCTTTTGACATCGGCCTCGTCCGAAAACGGTGAAATCGACCCGCCGTAGACAATCAGGACCGTCGTCAGGGCCGATCCGGCGGCGGCGGCCAGCGGGATCTGGGATTTGCCGAGCGCGCCCAGCGTCACGCAGGCGAAAAAGCACAACAGGATCGGCGTGAGAATGACCGGCGCGATGACGTTGACTTCGTAGCAGATGATGGACGCCGCTGCGCCGAGCAGGTTTGCCGTCAGCATCGCCTTGGCCACGGCTTTGCCGGCGGCAGGCATCGCAGCGAGCTGCTGGCTGAGAAGGGCCACAAAGAACAGAACCAACAGGGCAGACGCACCAGCCACAAAAAACGCCAGGGCGAAAGGAACCGTGACAAGCGACATTCTGACGATGCGCCGATGCTTGTCAAAGTCAGCGGCGGATGCGGCTTTGGCCTGCGTGGCGTTCTGGGGGGCGGCCGGAATCAGCGTGAACATCAGCGTCGATACGAAACCGGCAAACAACAGATTCAGCGGGATCCAGAATACAAGCACCAGCGCCAGATCCTGAGATTGCAGAACGAGGTTGGGGATCATCAGCGCCCCCATCAGGGCGATGACGCCCGGCAGGACACCGGCACCAGACACGGACCATATGAAGGACAGGATTATCCCGATCGCCACCAATATCAGAAACACGACCGGATAGGGCGCGAAAACCGATGAGAGCAGGAAAGAAACGAACATCAACGCAATCGAGAAAACGAACAGTTTCGCAAACGCGGCCAGGGGCAACGCGGTAGGTGCCTGAAGGAAGAGCGCGGTGAACACCGCGCCAACAACCGCCAATGGCCACCCGAGAAAAAGCCCCAAGGAAAAGACGGCGGTCACACCCAGTGCAAGTCTGTAAACGGCGTTTCTGTCCTCAGTACGCATAAGAAAAGATCGAAACCAAACGAATGTATGTCCGACCGACCGCGTTCAGTATCCCGTTGTCGCTGAGGTACATGATGACATCCGCCTGACCGTTCAACTGAAACCTGAGGTCGTCTTCCGCGCTTCCGGCCTCGTAGCCCGGCAGTATGATGCGCACGGGAAACCGTTCAGGTTCACGCAGAAAGCCTTTGGTGCTCGGCGGGCTTGCCAATTGTCCGGGTGTGTCGCCGCCACTCAGCGAGACCGCCGCGCTGAAGCTTTCGATTTTGCCCGGGATGATCTGACCGGGGTGCATATCCAGCACGACATCCACCGGAGACCCGACGGTGGCGCGCCCCAGATTGTTCTCGGTGAAATACGCCTCGATCCACACGTCCGTCGCATCAAGAAACGTCAGCAGATCCTGGCCGGACCGGGCGTATGTGCCGGGTGCAATCAACAAGTTGGATATGACGCCCGTAGCCGGCGCGCGCAGTTCGGTCCATTCCAGATTGAGCTCGGCATCGGCCAAAGCCGCCAAGGCACGTTGGATTTTGGGATTCTCATTCCCTTCGTCCCCAAGCCTTTGCTTGGCCTTCTCCAGATCTGCTTTGGCGTTTTCATAGTTCGCCTCGGACTCGGCCAGCTGGCCTCGGGCATCGTCGGCTTTCGAGATGGCAATCAGCCCTTTCTTCTCGAGCGCGAAGACCCGCTCCGTCTGAATGCGCATCGTATCCAGATCGCTCTGCGCGCGGGCCAACTTGGCTTGCGCCGCACTTACCTCGGCCGAGGACGCACCCACCTCCTGAGTGGCCGCCTCAAGGTCGGCCTGGGCTCTGTCGCGATCAATCTCGTAGGGTCTCGGGTCGATCCGAACCAGCAGATCGCCGGCCGAGACGACCTGCCCGTTTTCTACCAATACCTCGATCACGGTTCCCGTGACCTGCGGAACGATTTGGGTCGCCACGGCCTTTACCCGTGCGTTCCCGGTGAACGGCGTCTTGCGGTCGGCAACCAGATACCAGGTGAGGAAGATGAGAATGACGGCCAGTGTCGTCCAGATCGTCTTCCTCATTTTGCGGCTCCCTCGGCGGTGTCATCGGTCGTTGGTGAGGCGTCGATCCAGACCTTGAATAACTCGTAGAAGACGGCGAACAAGACCGGACCCATGAAGATGCCGATCAGGCCATAGGCCATCATCCCGCCCAGCACCCCGATGAGGATCACGAGCATCGGGGTCTCCAGGCCTTTTGAAATGAAAACCGGCCGCAGGAAGCTGTCCATTATGCTGACGGGAATGGCCAGAACGGTGAAGATCAGCGCCGCACCGCCGGACATGGAACTCCATGCATAGATGACCAGCGGCAGAAGGACGAGGCCGGGGCCGATCTGGATGATCGAGAGGATCAGGCAGATGAACGCCAGCGTCGCGGCCGAGGATATCCCGAACAGCGCCAACAGGACCCAGACAACGACGGCCTGAATGGCGGCAACCCCGATTACTCCCTTGGTGACGTTCCGGATCGTGGCCCCAGCCAGAGTGACGAATTCGCCGCCGCGTGGCGCAAAGACGCGGTTGGCAAAGCGCTGAAGGCCCTGCACCAGATCCGGTCCGGGGCTGAACAGGGCGCCCATGATCAACACCGACAGCGCAAGGCCGAGAAGCCCGATTCCGATCCCCAGGACTTTGCCAAAGAGCGATTTGGTGATCTCGAGGATTTGTGGGCCGTATTTTGCAAGCGCACCATCCAAGTTCCGTTCGAACATGCCCCAGGCATCGGCAAGCTTGGCGCCGACCAGAGGCAGATCCTTCAGGCCTTCCGGCGCCGGCGGTATCTTCAACTCGCCCTTGTCAGCTTGCTCGGCAAACTCGGACCCCAGTTCCGCAGCCCCAGATACCGCCGTTGCTACCGGCCCCAATGTGAGAACCAGACCCAGCAAAACCAGGATCGTCGTTGCCAGCTTCTTCCGTCCTCCCAGCTTGGACTGAAGCCAATCGAAGGCCGGATAAAGCGCAACGCAGAGAATTGTGGCCCAGATGACCACGCTTGCAAGCGGGGCGACCATGACCAAGGCGCTGTATAGGAACAGCCCGAGAAACAGCAACCTTATCGCAAGATCGACAATCTTTGCGTCCTGAGTCTTTTCCATTCCATCCCCCTGGTATGTTTTTCCGTATGTTACACTCAAAAAAGCAAATATGTATATTTTTTGAGCTTTTAGGGGTTTCCGGCAGAGCGGTGGTTGACTCAGCCCCCACTTTGCAAGCGGATCCTGAGGTGCAAAGCACGCGGCTGCTCACCTTGCCAGAGCCTATTTTTGCGAGGTCTCGTCGTCTTGGGACAGGATCGTGTCGGCCACGGTCGTGGCGGCGGTGACGAAGATACCCAGACCCACGATTATGTACGCCATCGTAAAGATCTTGCCCGCAGCGGTTTCGGGAGAAAAGTCGCCAAAACCCACGGTCGAGATCGTTACTACGGAAAAATAGACGGAGTCCAACCAGCTCCACCCCTCGACAAAATGGTAGAACACGGACGCCCAAAGGATCATTCCGACGGTGAAGGCGAGTATGCCCTTCACTCTGCCGTCCTTGAATGCGACACCTATCCCACGCGTTATTCTGGTTAGTGAATTCATCATGCCCTCATTCGCAAAAGAATTCACATATAGCAGTAAATGGATGATTGTGTGAATCCAAAGGGTGAGTTGGCCCGGGCAACGGCGATCTCGTGGCCTCGGAAGGCGCGCGAAACATGTATTCCATTAACATGATGGATAAATGCTCTAGGGTAATCACATGCTGAATCGGGACGCTGAGGGATAACGTGCGAATAATTGTCAAAGGTGTCTTGATCTGTTGCGCGGTCGCGCTTTTGGTTTTTGCCGCGGCTTGGTTGTTTCTGTCTTCCGCTTTGTTCTCGTCGGTGCGGACCAGTTTCGTTGAGAACCTGATCTCAAAAAAGCTGGGTCAGCAGGTTTTGATTGAGGATGAGGTGCGTTTGGGCCTTGGCCGTCAGTTGCAGGTATCAGCATCTGGACTGGTCCTTCCCGCTACGCCCAAGGCCGAGGCGGATCTGGCAGCGATTGATCAGATCGAATTCGAAGTATCTGCACGGGACCTGTGGAACAGCAAGCTGTCGGTGAGCAATCTTTCAGTGTCGGGGGTTCATCTGAACTTGATCAAAGACGAAGAAGGCGTGACCAACTGGCAGTCCTTTTCGCGCGCCGGGGCCGAAACCGACAAGACTGCGGAACGCCCGACCCAACCTTTGGCCGGTATCCTGACGGATAGCACGATCGACCTCAAGGATGTCACCGTACTCTATCAGAACGACCTGAACGGCATTGGACTGGACTTGCAGCTTCCAGAACTGGTTTTGCAGCGCGATGCCGAAACCGATGTTGCCTCGGCGGTCGGAACGGGGTCGCTCAACGGTCAGAGTTTTGACTTGAAGGGCACGTTTCCGCCCCAGGACCCGTTCCAAGTGGCATTGAACTTTGATCAGATTTCGGTTGAAGCTCAACAGATTCCTGTTGAGACCGGCCTTCAGGTCAAGGCGACCCTCGAGGTCGATCAATTGGGTCAACTGCTCGATGTCTTGAAACTCAACCGCGTGTTGGAGGGTTCGGGCAATGTTGGTGCAACATTCAAGCTGGCAGACGGCGTCGCAAGGGTTGATGACCTGTCTGTTCTGGCCGAGCTGGATGGTGGCCAAAGCCTTTCCGTCACCGGACAAATCGGGGAATTGGGCAATCCAGAAGACGTTTCTCTGACGACCCGCATTCGCCTGTATCCTGAGGATGCCGAGCCGGCGCCGGCAGCCTCGCGGTATGACCTCAAGCTTATTGCCGTGGATATGGTCATCGACAGTGTCCCTGGACAGGTCCCGCAACGGCAGATGGTCATCAAGACGAACGGTTTCACCTTGGACACCTCTGGTGAGGGCCCGCCGCCGATCAAATTCTCCGAGCTTGCCAGAACGCCCGAAGGCGCCCTGAGCGTGGGCAACATCAATTTGAGGATCGGAAACCCTGCCGATCCGTTTATCATTCTGACCGGTTCGGTCGAGGATGCGTTGCAGTTGCAGGGCGTATCCGCCGAAGGTTTGATCGATATTCCGGCAAGCAGTCTGATCTCGCCCGAACTGCTGGGCCCCGATGACCAGCTGGGCAGGTTTTCGGGAAACTTTCATTTGAACGGAAACATCGAACAGCTTGCTTTGACCAATCTGGATGGTCAGACAAGCGAAACCGAGGTCTGGAGCCTGGAGGTGCACGGGTCCGTAGAAAATGTCCTCAAGTTCGAGAATCTGGATCTGGCAATCGACGTGGATGTTCCGTCGGGCGCAGATCTTCTGAAGGCCTTGTCGCTGGAGCCGGTGGACACCGGTCGAGCCCATCTTGAAATCGACCTGGTAAGTGAAGGCACCGATTGGAATGCCAAAGCCAATGTCGAGGTTTCCGAGTCGGTCTTGAAAATCGCGGCGGATCTTGATGACGCAACAAGCGATCCCGTGCTGCAGGGGTCGATCGAGAGCGATCTGATAAAAATCGATCAAATCCGGACCATCGTTCAGGCGGCCGCCCAACTGCGCAAGATAGGTGGTTCACCGCCGGAGCAGGAAGATGCCGAGCAAGGCGACGGTGACACAGGTCCGTTGAGGGATGTGACCCTCAAACCCATCGGGCGGGCCATTTTGCTGTCGGGTGTGAATGTAGATGTCGACATAGACCTGCGTCACATTGAGGGTGCAAAGGGCATCAGCAGCCTGCAGAGCGAACTGACTCTGGACGAAAACGAGCTACGGGCCGGACCTCTGAAGTTTGAATACGGAGGTGGTCATTTCGACGTCAGCGGGCAAATGGATCTTTCGAATGAGGCACATCTGCTGACCCTGACCGGAAAGGCGGGCGGATGGCAGTTGGATGACCTTCTGCAAAACCTGAACTTCAAGAAAGGCGCCAGCGGCACGGTGTACGCAGATTTCTCGGTTACGGGGGGCACGGATACCGTCAAGCAATTCGTCGGCAGTATGAGTGGCAATGCCACGGTTTCCATGCGTGACGGTTCGAT
Organism: Ruegeria sp. CG8; assembly: GCF_056537165.1. Taxonomy (NCBI): domain Bacteria; kingdom Pseudomonadati; phylum Pseudomonadota; class Alphaproteobacteria; order Rhodobacterales; family Roseobacteraceae; genus Ruegeria; species Ruegeria sp. CG8. Next base: position 377,792 of record NZ_JBQFRA010000003.1, read on the forward strand.
CGAAACCCAGCTTCTGGATCTGGCCGGGCTGGGTATTCTTCCGTGGGTATTTACCAAGGAAAAACAGAAAGTGGCGCCAATCGTGTGCCTGCGCGCGCCGATCAGCATTTCCAACGGAAAAATCGAGACGAAACAGACGACGCTGGAAACAGATCATGTTCAGGTCGTTGTCTTTGGCGCTGTCGACCTGACGGACAAGGTGTTGGACCTGAACATCCAACCAAGAAAGATTGGCGAGCCACTTGCGCGCAGCCCGTGGCCAGTGACCCTGAGGGGCGCGCTCGCTGAGCCCAAGGTCAAAGTCAAGGATGGTCCGAAAAGGCTGAAGCGGTCGGATGGTGCAGACCAGATGCCGGCACAAAGAAAGCTCTGCATCCCGGATATCCTGCAGTTGCAGTAGAGGCGGTTTGCCAAGCGGCCACGGCCCTGCCTGTGTTCGGCAAGGCCGGCCGAGCCTGTCGGACGCGGATCACCCCTTTTTCATGCTGCGCAGCATCTGCCCCATCATCTGGCCGAACTGACCCGAGCCGCGCTGATACAGCGCCCCGTCCACGGCCAGAACCGTACCGCTGACATAGCTGGCCATGTCCGAGGCCAGGAACAGACAGGCGTTGGCCACGTCCTGGGGCGTGCCCCAGCGGCCCAGCGGCACGTCTCGGCGCAGCTGCTCGCCCGCGTCGGGGGTGGGGGCCAGACGCTTGGCGCCCTCGGTGCCTTCGATGAAACCCGGCACCACCGAGTTCACCCGGATGCCTTCCACGCCCCATTCCATCGACAGGGTGCGGGTGATCTGATCGACCCCCGCCTTGGCCGCGCAGACATGGGCCTGGCCCTCGTAGGGCAGATAGGATTGCGGGGCCGAAATGTTGATGATGTTGCCGCCGGGCCGTTTCAGATAGGGATAGGCGCCTTTCAGCACATGCACAGTACCCATCAGGTCGATCTCGACCACGGTGCGGAAGGCGTTGACCGACATCTCCGCCATCAGCGCCGGGAAGTTGCCCGCCGCCCCCGAAACCAGCACGTCGAAATCACCGAGCGCCGCGTGGAACTGTTCCAGCCCCGCGGCGACCGCCTCGGCATCACGCACGTCGAAGGCCGCGCCGATGGTCTCGGCCGCGCCGGCTGCCTTCAGCGCGGCGATGGTGTCGTCCACCTTCTCCTGCGAGCGGCTGGCCACGGCCAGTTTGGCGCTCGAGGCCGCGAAGGCCTCGGCGATGCCCCGATTGATACCGCTGGTCCCGCCGATGACGATGACCGTCTTTCCTGCAAAGTCCATGTAGAGCCTCCCGCTTTGGAGGGGCCCTACTCGCCGTAGGGCACCCAGATGTTCTTGATCTCGGTCGCAGCCTGCAGGAAGCGGCGGGTGTGGTCCATGCCCCAATCGAATGCCGTCGCGTTATTGACCCAGGTCCGTTTCAGGTTCCCGGCCGAGACGACCTCGATCTGTGCTGACAGGTCCGACGACGAGAAGGACCAAACCGCATCCACGTTCAGATGCGAGGCCAGCGGTTTGGCCAGCTCCTCGTGGCTGCCCGTCAGGATATTGACCACGCCTGCGGGCACGTCCGAAGTGTCCAGCACCTGATAGAAATCGGTGGCCGCCAGCGGATAGGGCTCGGACGCCACCAGAACCACCCGGTTGCCCATCGCGATCGCCGGCGCCATGGCCGAGACCAGACCCAGCAGCGGCGCCTCATCAGCGCAAAGCGCGCCGATCACGCCAACCGGTTCCTTCATTGCAATCGCCACGCCCCGGATAGGAACGCCATGCACCTGGCCGTCATACTTGTCGGCCCAGGCGGCTGCAGTGAACAGGCGCTGGATTGCGGCGTCGACTTCTTTCGCGCCGTCCTTGCGGCCGGTCATTGCGTCGATGCGATGCGCGAACTCGTCGGCGCGGGCCGAGAGGTTCTCGCCGATGTAATACAGAATCTGCGCGCGCAGATGGCCGGTTGTTTTCGACCAGCCCGCCGCGCCTGCCGCGGCCTCGACCGCGTTGCGCACGTCCTTGCGGTTGGCCAGACCCACATGGCCCAGCAGCCCCGCCTTGCCCCAGACCGCGCGGGAATAGCCGCCATCGGGCCGCGCCTGCTTGCCGCCGACATACAGTTTGGCCGTGCGGTCGACCGGATCGACTGGGCCGCCTTCGCCCACAATAGGTTCGATCTTGGCCAGCGGCTTGGCTTTGCCCTTGGGCTTGGTATAGGCGCTCAGCCCTTCCCAGCCGCCTTCCCGGCCAAAGCCGCTTTCGCGCACGCCGCCAAAGCCTGCGGCCGCGTCGAACAGGTTGGTGGCATTGACCCAGACCACGCCCGCGACCAGCTTGGGCGCGATGTCCAGCGCAAGGTTGACGTTCTCGGTCCAGACCGTGGCCGCCAGTCCGTAGCGGGTGTTGTTGGCCAGCTCGACCGCCTCGGCCGGGGTACGGAAGGTCGACGAGACCAGAACCGGGCCGAATATCTCCTCCTGCATCAGCGGGTCCGAGGTTTCGAGGCCGGTGATCAGCGTCGGCGGGTAGTAGCAGCCGTTGGCGGGCAACTCACAGGCGGGTTGGTAAACTTGGCCCACCGCGTTGCCCTCGACCATCGATTTGATGGTCTGCAGCTGTACCGGGTCCACCACGGCACCCACGTCGATACATTTGTCCAGCGGGTTGCCGATGCGCAGCGTGTCCATACGCGCGCGCAGCTTGGCGTAGAACCGCTCGGCGATGCCCTCCTGCACCAGCAAGCGCGAGCCCGCACAGCAGACCTGGCCCTGGTTGAACCAGATCGCATCGACCAGACCTTCGATGGCTGAATCGATGTCGGCATCGTCAAAGACGATATAGGGCGACTTGCCCCCCAGCTCGAGCGTCAGGGCCTTGCCAGACCCGGCGGTGGCCTCGCGGATGCGGCGCCCCACGATCGTCGAGCCGGTAAAGGCGATCTTGTCCACGTCCGCGGCCACGATCATCTCGCCCACCGCGCCGTCGCCGGTGACGATGTTGACCACGCCCTTGGGCAGACCGGCCTGCATGCAGACATCGGCAAACAGCAGCGCCGTAAGCGAGGTGTATTCGGCAGGTTTCAGAACCACCGTGTTGCCCATGGCCAGCGCCGGGGCCACCTTCCACGCCAGCATCAGCAGCGGGAAGTTCCACGGGATGATCTGGCCGCAGACCCCCAGCGCCTGCGCGTCGGGCAGCTCGGCTTCCATCAGCTGGGCCATGCCTGCGTGATAGTAGAAATGCCGCTGCACCAGCGGAATGTCGATGTCGCGCGATTCCCGGATCGGCTTGCCGTTGTCCAGCGTTTCCAGCACTGCGAACAGGCGGGCATGCTTCTGGATCAGCCGCGCGATGGCATAGAGGTAACGGGCGCGGGCCGGGCCGCCCAGCTTTTCCCATTTGGGTTGCGCCTTGCGGGCGGCGGCCACGGCGGCGTCCACATCGGCTTGGGTGGCCTGGGTCAGCTTGGCCAGAACCTCGCCCGTGGCCGGGTTGCGGCTTTCAAACCCTTGGCCGGGCTTGGTGAAGGCGCCGTCGATGAAATGGCCGAACTTGTCGCCCTGGTCGACCAGCCATGCCAGGGCTTCGGCGGCACTTTCCGGGGCGGGTCCGTATTCCATGGTCTCGAAAATCTCTTTGACTGTCATTGTTCCTGTCCTCAGCCCATCGGGTGCCGGTATCCGGCCGAGTATGCCCCGGTGACGAAATGTTCCAACTGCCGCTCGATATCGCCCAGCAGGGACGACGCGCCGAACCGGAACAGGTCGGGTTGTAGCCAGCGGCCGCCCAGCTCGTCCTTGATCAGCGAAAGGTAGACCAGCGCGTCCTTGGCCTTGGAGATCCCGCCCGCGGGCTTGTAGCCCACGCGATAGCCGGTGCGGTCATAATAGTCACGGATCGCGCGGATCATCACCAGCGACACGGGCAGGGTGGCGTTGACGCTTTCCTTGCCGGTCGAGGTCTTGATGAAATCGGCCCCGGCCATCATGCAGACCAGCGAGGCGCGCGCCACGTTGCGCAGGCTGCCCAACTCGCCGGTGGCCAGGATGGCCTTAACATGCGCCTCGCCGCAGGCCGCACGAAACGCTTTCATCTCGTCATACAGCGCCTGCCAGTTGCCCTGCAGCACATGGCGGCGCGAGATCACGATGTCGATCTCCTCGGCCCCGGCCTTCACGCTTTCCTCGATCTCGGCCACGCGCAGGTGAAAGGGCGACAGGCCCGCCGGAAAGCCGGTGGACACGGCCGCGACCGGAATGCCGGTGCCTTTCAGCGCATCCACCGCCGTTTCGATCATGTCGTGATAGACACAGACCGCGCCGGTGGTGATCGGCGGCATGTCCAGCGCCTTCAGAAGCGCGGGGGACACCGGCTGCCGGGCCTTGGCGCACAGGCGGCGCACGCGGCCCTCGGTGTCATCGCCCGATAGGGTGGTCAGGTCGATCATGGTGATCGCCTTCAGCAGCCAGGCGGCCTGATGCTCTTTCTTGACCGACCGGCGCCCGGGCAGGGTCGCGGCGCGGCGTTCAATGGCCGAGGTGTTGGCCTGCACGGCGCGCACCCAGTCCAGGTCCAGATCCATGCCGGGGTTTCGGGGCTCGGTCACTTGCGGCAGATGCGCGGTGCGCACGGGGCTTTCTGAGCTCTGCGTATCCATTGTCACGTCCTTTGGGAGGTTTGCGCCAAAATCGCACGGGAAACGGCCAAAGGAAAGGCAAACTGGACGCCTTTGGCCACTTTTTTGACCAAATGGACAAATCCGGCTTTTTCTTGCGAGTAATTCGCAACACGGTTGACTTAGTTGCGAATGGTTCGCATATTCATTCTCAACTGGTACTCGGAACGAGGTCACATATGATTCGCCGCAGTTTTCTTTTTGCCCTTGCTCTTGGTGCCGCGCTGCCCTTGGCGGCGTGGGCCGAGGCGCCGCTGAAGGTCGTGGCGACGACCGGAATGATTGCGGACGCCGTGCAGCAGGTCGGCGGTGATCAGGTCGAAGTCAAAGGGCTGATGGGTCCCGGAGTCGACCCGCACGGCTATCGCCAGACCCGCAGCGATATCGTTGCCGCGACAAGGGCCGACCTGGTCTTGTGGCACGGCTTGTATCTTGAGGCGCAGATGGAAGACTTCTTCCACGACCTCGGGCGCAAACGCAAAGTCGTTGCCGTGGCGGATGCCATCGACAAGTCTAAACTGCGTGCACATGCCGACTATGCCGACAAATACGATCCGCATGTGTGGATGAGCCCGGTCTTGTGGAAAGACGTCGTGGTCGAGGTGCAAAAGGCGCTGACCGACGTGCGGCCGGACTCCGCCGCTTATTTCGCCGCCAACGCCCAGCGTTTTCTGGCTGAAATCGACCAGTTGGACGCTTATGGGAAAAAGGTGCTGACCCAGGTGCCCGAAGACAACCGGGTGCTGGTCACCGCCCATGACGCCTTTGCCTATTTCGGCGAGGAATTCGGGTTCGAAGTGTTGGGGATACAGGGTATCTCGACCCAGTCCGAGGCGGGGCTGAACCGGATCGGAGAATTGGTCAACACTTTGGTCGCGCGCAACCTGACCGCCGTCTTCGTTGAAAGCTCGGTCTCGGATCGGTCGATGCGGGCGTTGATCGAGGGTGCGGCGGCGAAGGGTCATACCGTCTCGGTCGGGGGTGAGTTGTATTCGGACGCCATGGGCGAGCCGGGCACCTACGAGGGCACCTATATCGGGATGCTGGATCACAACATCACGGTCATTGCACGGGGCCTGGGTGCGGATGTGCCCGAACGCGGCATGACCGGCAAGCTGTCGGCGGGGCTCTGACCATGTTGGAACTTGCGGCTGGCAAATCGTCATCAAACGGGGACCTGACGGTGCAGGACAGCCCACTTGTGATCCGGGGGATGACCGTATCCTACGGTCAGAAGCCGGCCATTTTCTCGGTAGACATGACGGTGCAACCCGGGGCCATGACGGCCATCATCGGACCGAACGGCGCTGGCAAATCGACGCTGCTCAAGGCGGCGCTGGGTATCGTCAAGCCGCTGTCGGGCCAGGTGCTGGTGTTCGGCAAGGCGTTGGACCGGCAGCGGGCCCGAATCGCCTATGTTCCGCAGCGCGCCAGCGTCGATTGGGATTTCCCGACGCGGGTCATCGACGTGGTCCTGATGGGCCTGTCGCGGGAACTGGGCTTGCTGGGCCGGGTCCGGATGCGACACATGGCCCACGCGATGGAGTGTCTGCATCGGGTCGGGATGCATGAGTTTGCGGACCGCCAGATCGGCCAGCTTTCGGGTGGTCAGCAGCAACGGGTGTTTCTGGCGCGCGCACTGGCTCAGGATGCCGATCTGTACCTGCTGGATGAACCGTTTGCCGGGGTCGATGCCGCCACCGAAAAAGCCATAATCTCGGTCCTCAAGTCCCTTAGGGAAGCCGGCAAGACGGTGGTCGTGGTCCACCATGACCTTGCCACGGTCACGGATTATTTCGACCACGTGTTCCTGATCAATACCCGCAAGGTCGCCGAGGGCCCGGTGGAGCAGGCCTTTACCGCCGAGACTCTTCAAGCCGCGTATGGAGGCCGGCTGGCCACCGCCCAGATCGACCAGATCTCGGGCGCTGCGGGCTGACACATGCTGTGGGACGCACTGACCCTGCAATTGGGGTACAACGCCACCTTGGTTGCCATCGGGGCCACGCTGCTTGGGTTTTCGGCCGGCGTGACAGGCACCTTCCTGTTTCTGCGCAAGCGGGCGCTGGTTAGTGACGCAATTAGCCATGCGACCCTCCCGGGCGTCTGCATCGCCTTTATGGTTTTGGTGGCGCTGGGCGGAACCGGGCGAAACCTGATCGGACTGCTGAGCGGCTCGGCGATTTCGGCCGCCGTGGGTCTGTTGTGCATGAACTGGCTGATCCGCCGCACCCGTCTGGCCGAAGACGCGGCGATCGGGGCGGTCCTGTCGGTCTTCTTCGGCTTCGGTATCGTTCTGCTGACAATCATCCAGACCATGGGGGTGGGCCGACAGGCCGGGCTTGAGGGGTTCTTGCTGGGCTCGACGGCCGGGATGCTGTGGTCTGACGCTCTGATCATCGCGATCGGCGGCGCTGCAACGCTGCTGCTCGTCATGATCCTCCGCCGCCCCATGATGACGGTGGCGTTCGATTCCGAATATGCGGCCGCCTTGGGGCTGCCAGTGCATCGCATCGACCTTGCGATGATGGGACTTGTCATGGCGGTCACGGTTGTCGGGCTGAAGATCGTCGGATTGATCCTGATCGTGGCTTTGCTGATCATACCCGCCGTCACGGCGCGGTTCTGGTCGGACCGGTCCGACCATGTGGTGCTGTTGTCGGGGGTCATTGGTGGGTTGTCGGGCTATCTGGGTGCGGCGGTGTCCGCCTCGGCGCCCAACTTGCCGACCGGACCGATCATCGTCCTGTTCAGCTTTGGCTTTTTTGTCGTATCGCTGTTTCTGGCTCCGGTGCGTGGCGTGTTGGCCGCGATCGTGCGGCATCTGCGGTTCCAGCGGCGGGTTCACATCCGACAGGGGTTGCTGGCGCTTGCTCAAGGCCAGAACATCTATGAGCCCTACACACTGCGCCTGCTGCGTCAGACCGGACTTGCCCGGCCCGACGGGGTGGCTACGGATGCCGGCAGAGCGCAGGCGGCCAAGGCGCTGCGCGACGAGAAACGCTGGGAAATCGTACGCGCCGACAATGCGCACGAGGCAGCCGCCGCCCTGTATGACGGATTGCGCGACATCGAAACGGTTCTGACCCGGGACCAGATCGACGACATTGACCGCCGCATCGGCGGACCACGGGAGGTTCGCCCATGAGCGGTGAAGAATTCGTTCCCCTGTCCCTGACGCCGCTGCTGATCGGGACCTTCGCGGCCATCGCCTGCGCATTGCCCGGAAACTTCCTTGTGCTCCGCAAACAGGCACTGATCGGCGACGCCATCAGCCATGTGGTTCTGCCCGGAATCGTCGTGGCCTTTCTCGTCACCGGCGCGATCTCAACCTGGCCGATGATGCTGGGCGCCGCGGGCGCGGCGGTTGTCGCCGTTGTGCTGATCGAGACCATCCGGAGGCTGGGCCAGATCGAACCGGGCGCCGCAATGGGCGTCGTGTTCACCACCATGTTCGCCGGAGGGGTGCTGCTGTTGGAGCAGACCGACACCTCGAGCGTTCATCTGGATGTCGAACACGCACTGTATGGCAGCCTGGAAAGCCTGATCTGGCTTGACGCGACTGGCTGGTCCTCGCTGCTGGATCCGGTCGCGCTGGCCGGTCTGCCACCCGAGCTTGCTCGGATCGCCCTGACATTGGTGGGTGTCAGCCTGTTCGTCTGGCTGTTCTGGCGGCCGCTCAAGATCTCGACCTTCGACGAAGGCTTTGCCCGGACGATCGGCATTCGAACCGGGGCGCTGGGAATGGCGCTGGTGATTGCGGCGGCGATTGCAGCCGTGGCCGCGTTTGATGCCGTCGGCTCGATCATCGTGATCGCAATGTTCATCTGCCCGCCGGCCGCCGCCCGGATGATGACCGACCGGCTTGAGACCCAGATTGCCTGGAGTGTTGTCTTCGCCATCCTATCCGCCGTGTCCGGCTATATCCTGGCTGGATATGGCCCGCTGTGGTTGGGCGGGTCGGACGCCGTCAGTGCGGCCGGGATGATTGCCACCATGTCCGGCCTGATTCTGGCTTTCGCGGCCGTGTTTGGCCCCTGCCGGATGCGCGCAGCAGCGCCGGGTCCGGGCTGATCCGGCGTGTTCCCGCCACCCGGTCCGGTCGGTGATCGGCCAAACTTTGCCCACCAAACGGGGCAAGCGAACCTTAAGCAGATTTGTCCAACGCACCGTGTTAGACACCGCGCCATTACATCTTTAATGACCACCACTCACCACGGATCGTCCGGGCAATCGTGAAACTCTTGGCAACCAATTCGGGTTGCGCATCTCGATTGGCCGGGCGATCCGACCCCCTAGACCAAAGCAGCGTAAACCGGTGGCAGAATCGCGTGCGATTGTGCTAGGTCTAGCGGTATGGCGCAGGCAAACCCCAATATCAGCGAAAATCGCCCGGCAATCCGGCAACTCGACGAGGCCGCGATCAACCGTATCGCCGCCGGTGAGGTGGTCGAACGCCCGGCCTCGGCCGTCAAGGAACTGGTGGAGAACGCGATCGACGCCGGAGCGACCCGGATCGGCATCGACATCGCCGATGGCGGCAAGACCTTGATTCGCGTCACCGACGATGGATGCGGTATCGCGCCCGAGGATCTGCCGCTGGCCCTGTCGCGCCACGCGACCTCCAAGATCGACGGGTCGGACCTGCTCAACATCCACACCTTCGGGTTCCGGGGCGAGGCGCTGCCCTCGCTGGGCGCGGTGGGGCGCCTGACCATCACCAGCCGCGCGACGGGGACCGAGGCGGCCCAGATCCGCGTGGCCGGCGGCAAGATGGAACCGGTGAAGCCCGCCGCCCTGCGCGCCGGCACCGCAGTCGAGCTGCGCGACCTGTTCTATGCCACGCCCGCGCGGCTGAAATTCATGCGCACCGACCGGGCCGAGGCTCAGGCGATCTCGGACACGGTCAAGCGGCTGGCCATGGCGGAACCCTCCATCACCTTCACCCTGCGCGATGTCTCGGGCGGGGGCGAGGGGCGCGTGGTGTTCCGCGCCGACCGCGAGAACGGAGACCTGTTCGACGCGCTGCACGCCCGTCTGGCCCGCATTCTGGGGCGCGAGTTCGCCGAGAATGCCTTGCGGATCGACGCCACCCGCGAGGGGATCAGGCTGTACGGATATGCCGCGTTGCCGACCTATTCGCGCGGGGCCGCAGTGGCGCAGTTCCTGTTCGTCAACGGCCGACCGGTGCGCGACAAGATGCTGACCGGCGCCCTGCGCGCGGCCTATTTCGATTTCCTCAGCCGCGACCGGCACCCGGCGGCGGCGCTGTTCATCGACTGCGAGCCCACCTTGGTGGACGTGAACGTGCACCCCGCGAAATCCGAGGTGCGGTTTCGCGATCCCGGCGTGGCGCGCGGGCTGATCGTCTCGAGCCTGCGGCACGCGCTGGCCGAGGCGGGGCACCGCGCCTCGACCACCGTGGCCAACGCAACGCTGGGTGCGATGCGGCCCGAGCCGGCCCCCGCGGTACCCGCGCGGGTCTATCAGATGGACCGGCCCTCGCCCGCGGCGCGGGCCATGGCCTATCAGGCGCAGGCGCCCGGCTTTGCCGATCTGGCCAATGCCTACAGCGGCAGCGTGGTCGAGCCCGTGGCCGAAGCCGAGCAGCCCGACCAGACCCCGCCCGAGCACCTACCCCTGGGGGCCGCGCGCGGGCAGGTGCATGAAAACTACATCATCGCCCAGACCGCCGACGGCATGGTGATCGTGGACCAGCACGCCGCGCATGAACGGCTGGTCTATGAGAAACTCAAGACACAGATGGCCGAGAACGGCGTGGCCGCGCAGGCGCTGCTGATCCCCGAGATCGTCGAACTGTCCGAGGGCGACTGCGCCCGCCTGCTCGCGGTGGCCGACGACCTGTCGCGCCTGGGCCTGACCATCGAGCCCTTCGGCGGGGGCGCGGTGGCGGTGCGCGAGACCCCAGCCATTCTGGGCGAGGTCAGCGCGCGGGCGATGATCCTCGACATTCTGGACGAGCTGGCCGATCAGGGCGAAAGCCAGACGGTGCAGGCGCGGATCGAGGCGATCCTCAGCCGGGTGGCCTGCCATAGCTCGGTCCGCTCGGGCCGCCGGATGCGCGCCGAAGAGATGAACGCCCTGCTGCGCGAGATGGAGGCCACGCCCCATTCCGGCCAGTGCAACCACGGGCGGCCGACTTACGTTGAGCTGAAGCTGAGCGATATCGAACGGTTGTTCGGCCGCAGTTGATCCGGCCGCCGATCGGCGGTAGAAAATAAGAAACAAAACAAGAACGCACAGGTTGAGATGATCGAGATTGCAGGCACCCGATATTCGCTGGAAGACCCCATGGTGATGGCCGCCCTGATCGGGGCGGGCGTGGTTCTGTTGATCCTCGTCCTGCTGTTTCTGGCCCTGCGCGCGGCCAACCGCTCGGCCCGGATGGCCGAGCCGCTGGCGCAGCAGCTGGCCTATCTGGGCCAGCATGTGCAGCAGTTGGGGCAGGGGCAGGAGCAATTGCGCGGCGGGTTGCAGCATGTCTCGGACACGCAGGCCAATGCGCAGGTGCAGGTGATCCAGACGGTCGAGGCGCGGCTGTCGGCGGTGCAGCAGCACATGAACGACCGGCTGGCCGACAACGCCATGAAATCCGCCCGCGCGCTGGCCGAGATGCAGGAGCGGATGAAGGAAACCCTGCATGGGTCTTCGAAACAGACCGCGACCTCGCTGACCCAGTTGCAGGAACGGCTGGCTGCCATCGACAAGGCGCAGGACAACATCACCAAGCTTTCGGGCGACGTGCTGTCGCTGCAGGACATCCTGTCGAACAAGCAGACCCGCGGCGCCTTCGGCGAGATCCAGTTGAACGACATCGTGTCCAAGGCGCTGCCCTCGGACAGCTATGTGCTGCAGGCGACCCTGTCGAACGGCAGACGCGCCGACTGCCTGATCCGCCTGCCCAACCCGCCGGGGCCCATCGTGATCGACAGCAAGTTCCCGCTGGAGGCCTATGAGGCGCTGGTGGGCGCGGGCAATGACATGGAGTTGAAGGCGGCGGTGCAGATGTTCCGCAGCACGGTGCGCAAGCACATCACGGACATCTCGACCAAGTACATCCTGGATGGTGAAACCGCCGACGGGGCGCTGATGTTCCTGCCCTCCGAGGCTGTCTATGCCGAATTGCACGCCAAGTTCCCCGAACTGGTGCAGGAGAGTTTCTCGAAACGGGTCTGGATCGTCTCGCCGACCACCTGCATGGCCACGCTGAACACGATGCGGGCCATCCTCAAGGACGCGCGGATGCGCGAACAGGCGGGCGCGATCCGCAAGGAACTGGGCCTGCTGCACAAGGATGTCGAGCGTCTGGGCGACCGGGTGGCCAATCTCGACCGGCATTTCGGGCAGGCGGCCAAGGATATCTCGGAAATCAAGATCAGCGCCGAAAAGGCCGGCAGGCGGGCGCAGCGGCTGGACAATTTCGATTTCGAGGAGCTGGCCCCGGAGGACCGCGCCAACGTGGTGCCGCTGGGCAAGTCCGAGGGCTGACGCCTACTGGATCGACAGGTCCAGATTGTATCCGATGGTCTTGCCGGTATCCCGATCATTGCCCATCAGGTAGACGCGGATGGTATAATCTCCGTCCTCGGGCAGGGTGATGCGGGCTGTGTTGCCGTCGATTGAGCCGTTGTAGATCGCGACCCCGTCGCTGCCTGGCGGCAGGATGTTGAAATAGACTACGCCGCTGCCGTTGGTATCGCTGACCTGAAGCTCGGCGAACAATTCCTGCCCACCCTTCGCACCCAGCACGTAGTCGAAATATTCATCACCGGTAATGGTGCCGTTGACCATGGTGCCGAAGTTTCCGGGCTGGAATTTCACCTCAGCTGTCCTTTGGGCCAAGGCCGGCACGGCCACAACAGCAATGAACAGAGCTGCCAGAGCTTGTTTCAACATTCTGCATATCCTCCCGGTGGTTCCCGGCTCCAAGCCTAGCACAAACGAGGGACCGTTCAGATTCGCAGGAAGGGCTGCACCAACCGTGGGATCAGGCTATTGAACTTCAGCGGAGCGTCGGTCACCGCCAGGCAGATGCAATCCTCGGACATGTCGGCCACGGGTGTGTGTTCCAGATCCTCGTCTGCAATCTCGACATCGCCGCGGGCGAAATGATCCACCTCGTCGGAAAACGCGCCTTGCAAAACCATGGTCAGTTCCATGCCCTTGTGGCCGTGGTCGGGTACCGCGGCACCGGCCGGGATGAACAACAGGCGCGCCGTGGCATCGCGCGAGGTTGGCAGAATGGCCTGCTTGACGCCCATCCCAATCGACTTCCAGCGGATGCTGGTCACGTCACCGCCGACGTAATCCTGCAATGGGGCCGGCAGAACGTCGCATTTCGCGCGCGCGGGCTTGGGGGTCGGAGCACCCTGCGCGATCAGAGCCATTGTCGATGACAAGGCATCCGCGGACAAAGGTGCGGCTTCGACCTGGTCCTCAAGCATGTGTCCGCCCACCGCGTCATAACTCTCAGCGCGGGCGCGACAATGGTCGCACAGGGACAGGTGGGTCGCGACCATCAGGTCGAACGCTTCGGGCAGTGTGCCCGAGGCGTAGGCCATCAGCAGGTCGTCCGTCAGGTGATGTTTGATCTCGTTGCTCATCTCTATCATCTCAGTTCATCGCGTGGCGCAAGCGGTCCAGCGCCAGCCGTATTCTTGATTTGATGGTGCCCAACGGAAGCCCGGTCTGCGAGGCGATCTCGCGATGGCTCAGGTCACCAAAATATGCCTTCTCTATCAGTTCCCGCTGTGCCTCGGGCAATTGCAGCAGGGCCGTCTTCAGTTGCGCCGTTTCCTGTTGCAGCGCGATTACGTCTTCCTGTTCGGGTTCCGCTTCGGGACCCCATGTCAGTTCTTCCGGTTCAGGACGCCGCTGTTTGCGAATGGCGTCGATGCGTTTGTTCCGCGCGATCGTAAAGACCCATGTCGCCACGGTGGCCCGTGACGGATCAAACAGATGCGCCTTGTGCCACAACGTGGCCATGACTTCCTGCGCGCACTCCTCGGCCAACGTCGCGTCCGATCCCGACCGGATCAGAAACGCTTTGACCCGAGGGGCAAAGTGCTGGAACAGCTCGGCAAACGCCGCCTGATCCTGAGACTGCCGGATGCGTTGGACGTGAGACACCCACTCGCATCTTGGCGCGCCATTATTCTTCGTACCGTTCACCGACGATCCCTTGGTTCGTTTCGTGCCGCGCCCCGCCGATCGCGCCGCCGGGGCGGTCGCGACATCGTCCGGAACAACGGTGTCCATCTCGGTAAACATAACTGTATTACGCTGCCGCACCCAAGTCGGATCACGCCTGCCCGAGATTTTTGATCCGGTCGCGCGTTTTTTTCGTATCATGATTATGGATGTTCGCTGAAAAACCCAGCCGATCCAGAATGTTGACCGCTAGAAAAGATCAGTCCGACCATGCCAGAAATCGACTTCGTTCCGGCCCATACCTTTCACGGAAGGAAAGGTGCGATCGAGAACGCCTTTCGCTACTCGGTCGACTACATCCTGCTGGATCCCGAACAGGCATCGGAAACGCCCGCGTTGTTTTCGGTGGATAAACCCAACCTCACCGGCTGGCGGACCCGCGATCACGGAGGGGAGCCCGGTGTTGGTCGGGGTGCCCCTTGGCTCCGCGACAGTCTGCGGGCGATGCAAATCCCCCAACCCGCGCAGGTTCTGCTGCTGACCCAGCCCAGAGTGCTGGGCCATGTATTCAACCCGGTCAGTTTCTGGTTTTGCCTGAATGACGCAGGCGCGCTGTTTGCCGTGGTGGCCGAGGTCACCAACACTCATGGAACGCGGCACAGCTATGTCTGCCACAAGCCGGGGTTTGACGTGATCGCTCCCTCTGACCGGATTTGCGCGACCAAAGTGATGCATGTCTCGCCGTTTCAAAAGATCGAGGGCACTTACACTTTCCGGTTCGACCTGCGCCCGGACCGGGTCGGGGTTTGGATCGACTACGGCCGCGACGGGGGCGGTTTGATTGCTACGCTCACGGGCGTCCGGCAACCTCTCACCAATGGCGCGATCCTTCGTTCGCTGCTGCGACGCCCGTTTGGTGCGCGGCGGGCGGTTGCATTGATCCACTGGCAGGCGCTGAAACTGTGGATCAAGAAGGCCACTTTCCGACCGTTCCGCACCGCACCGGTGCCATCTCACCCCGTCTCGCGCCCGCACGAGTGACGATCTGCAGTTTGCGCAAGATCAAGGACGCAGGCGCGATGCAATGGTTGAGATGGACTTCAATTGCGGACAGAGGAGTTGAAACCAATGCTGGAAATCTCGCCAACCAAAGTCGCCCAGGTCGCCATGATGGGCCGCGAGCTGGATCGCGCCGAGGGCGAGCTGCGGGCTTTTATCGATCGCATGGACGAGGACGAGCAAGCCGAGTTGGTCGCGATCATGTGGATTGGACGTGAAAGCTTTTTCCCGGACGACCTCAGCGAGGCGATCGCTACGGCCAAGGCCGAGGCCTCGACCCCATGTGCCGATTACCTCATCGGCACGCCGCATCTGTCGGATCACCTTGAGAACGGGTTGGACGCGCTGGGCATCTCGGCCGAAGATGTCGAGAACGACCTGATGTAGACTTGGTCGCCCGCACGGTGTTTCTGCGCTATGCTCCGGGGCAGAGGGCGCCGTGTATTGCACAGCGCCCGGTCCACAGCAGGGGCGCCAGATGCCGCGTATGTTGAAGACGATATTGGTGTTGGCCCTTATGTCCGTTCCGGCGTGGCCGCAGCGTCCGGCGCTGGCCTGCACCGTTTGTCTGGCACTTCCCGAAAACTCTCTGGCCGACCGGTTGTTGTCTGCTTCGGTCATCGTTCTGGCCGCGCCCGCGCCCGACGACCCGTTCCGCTATGCACCCGTCGGGTTGCTGAAAGGCAGTTGGGACGAGGTTGCGGACCTCCCCCAGATACCGTTTCTGGTGGACAGCAGCACGCGGAATGCTCTGCGGGCCGATCCTGACCGGGTGGTCCTGATGATCTATGGCCCAGGCCGCCGGGACAAGGCCGGGCGCGCCTTTGATCAGTCCTGGACCAAGGGATTTCTGATGACGCCGCAGCGGGCCGATTTTGTTGCCGAGGTACAGGCGCAAGGCCAAGGCTGGCGGTTGGACGGATCCCGATCCGCCGAGCGCGCCGCGTTTTTCGCGGCCTATCTGAATTCCGGAGACCGGTTGTTGCGGAACACCGCTCTCATCGAACTCCACCGGGCACCCTATGCGTCTGTGCGCGGCCTGCGCGACGCTGCTGCAACCCCGGATCTTCTGCGCGATTTGCGGAGCCTGAATCGCGTAGCCTATGCCCCGGCAACGATCCGGCTGCTGGGCCTGCAATCTGATCCGGCCGCGGCAGAGGCGGTGCGCGCGGTCTATCCAAAGGCGGTCGCCACCGGAGGGTTCAACCTGCGCGAATGGGCGCTTGCCGGTATCGAAATCGACGGCGACCAAGCCCTGAATACGATCCAGGAGGCTCTGACCGCCAGCCCGCTTACCCCACAGGATCGGCAGGCGATCATCGCGGCGCTGATCGACGGCGGCGATGCGATGCCGGAACACCGCGGGAAGATCCTGGATATCTTTGTCGGTGAGATAGCGCGCGACCAAAGCACGGCCGGGCAGATCGCCCTGGCCACGCGCGATTGGGGGGATGATACGCTTGCCCCTGCGCTGCGGGCGCTTCTGGCTGACCCGCAGATCGACCCCGCCACCGCCTTCGCCATCCGGGTGGCCCTGCCATCCGGTCAGTGACCCCGCCCACCCTTACGTTAGGTTAACAAAGCTTAATCCGTTGGTCCGGAACCGTTAATGCGGCGTCCTTTTATCTGATGACAGTACCGCGATGCAGTTCGGATTTCAGGAGGACAAACCAATGGCAACCGCACAAACCACACAGTCGAACCACAGCCTGTTTCATGACCTTTTTGCAAAATACGCCGAGGCCAAGACCGAACGGTTTCGGAAGCAGATCTTTGCGAAGACGGTCCGTGACCTCGAACGCCTGAGCGACCAGCAGCTCCACGATATCGGCATCAGCCGCTCAGACATTCCCCAAACGGCCTATCAGAGCGTCTATCAGCGCGCCGCGTTGACGCAGTAGCCGGGGCCGCGCCCCACCAGGACACCGGCCAAACAGGGAGGAAACAGCCGATGCTCGACACAATGCAACCGACTCAACAACCCTGCCCATCCGCCAGCGCGCTGCTTCTGTTCGACCGCGCCATGCGCATCCGGGCGGTCAAGGATGACATCGTACGCGCGGCGCAACATCTGAGCGGTCTGGATGACCGGCAGTTGTCCGAGCTTGGCATCAACCGCAGCGATCTTGAGGAAACGATCGAGCGCTACATCTGAACCACAAGCGCCAATCCAACGGTTGGTGAAAACACCAGTAAAAAGCCATTCCGGTGCGTCCGGAATGGCTTTTTGGTTGGGTCAGGCCAGGTGGTCGACCACCTGCAGGTGCTGTGCCAGCTTGTCGATCTCGGCCATCCAGCTCTGAACCAGTTTCGGATCGCTGGGCGCGGCATGGACGCCGGCGGGGATGGCGCGGTTCAGCACCGCCTCGACCGCAAGCGAGACCGGGATCGACACCAGACGCGCCATCGCGCTGCCGCGTGCGTCGCCCCAGGCGTCCATCACATAGGTCTTGTGCCAGACCGGTACGCCGTCCTTCTCGGCCTTCAGGCCGACGCAGAGCACGACGCGGTCGGGCTCGCCCTCCTCATAGGCGTTCTCGGCCCAGAACTGGTCGGACATTTCCTTGAGCCTGGCATCGCCCTCGGGGCCTTCCAGCGTTTCGATTTCGCGGAACACGTCCGACCACGCATCCGACCAGCCGTTCAGCCGCAGAGTGCCGCGGACGAATTCCTTGACCGGCCAGTGCTCCTCGAAATGGTACTGCTGCATGAAGGGGATTGAATCGCGGTTCGGATAGACCTCGAAGCTTTCGGGCGTGGGCAGCGGGGCGACATAGGTGCTGATCGCGTCCCAGGGCCGGGCCACGTCCAGCGGGGCATAGTCGCGGATCGACCGCGAGGGCGAGCGCAGCGCCTTGAGTACGCCCAGAGGCGACCAGCTGAACTTGTAGCGGAACGGGTTGGGGTGTTTGGGGATGCCGCCGCAATAGGAAATGAAGCTCAGGTGGTTTTCCGGGTCGAAGGCGTCGGAGGCGCGGTAGTCATCGACCAGCGCATGCGCCATCAGGTGGTCGATGCCGGGGTCCAACCCGACCTCGTTGACCAGCGCGACGCCGGCTTCGCGGGCCTTGTCGTCCAGCGCGCGCATTTCGGGCGCGATATACGAGGACGAGACGAAATGCGCGCCCTTCTCGATCGCCAGTTCCGCCAGCGGCACGTGCCAGTCGCCCGGCAGCATCGAGACGATGACGTCGCCCTTTTCCAGCACCGCGCCCAGCGCGTCGATGTCGAAGGTCCGAATGTCGTCGGTCAGATCGCCGACCTCGGCGCGAGCCTTGTCAACGGTCCGGTTCCAGACGGTGACCTTGTGGCCGGCCTCGATCAGGCGGCGCAGGCCAGGGATGGCCGACAGGCCGGTGCCACACCAGTGAATCGTCATGGCTCAGATCCTTTCGATATGGGATTTGAAGGTGTCCTCGGCCCGCGCCCAAACGCCCGAGGTCAGGTCTGTCAGGGTCAGCAACGAGGGCAGAAGCTGCGCGGCGTAGTCTTCCGAGCTTTCGACCGGCAGCATCGAGGGCAGGTTGTCGATGGCCATCACGTCCAGCACAGGGTCGGTGGCCACGCGCAGGGCGGGTTCTTCCCAGGTTGTGGCGCGGTCATAGACCGGCACCGGGTTGTAGTCGCTGTCGGGGTCGCAGGCCACGTCGCCGATGGCGGTCAGCTTGCGCGGGGCATTCAGCGCCTCGCGCGGGACAAAGACCGGGGTGCCGGGGCGCGCGAAGATGCAGTTGAGGAAGATGTCGTGTGCAAGGATCTCCGGGAACGGCCCGCCATCGGCGGTTTCGGCCATGTCCCACTTGGTCACCTCGACCCCCATGGCCTCGCACAGGTCGGACGCGCCGGTGCCGACCCTTCCCAGCGCGCCGATGACCATGGCGCGGGGGCGGGGGGCGCCGGTTGCTTCCAACTCGGCCAGCAGCTCGGCGTTCAGCGCGTCCTTGCCGGGATAGACACCGACGGGGCCGCAGATCTCGCCGCGCTGCTGCGCCGCCCAGGTCTTGAGCGTCACCGCTGCCCCCGCGTAGCCCGCCCAATAGCCGAAGGCCGCGACCCGCCGGCCGTTCTCGTCCACCAGGTATTCCAAATCATACAGCGTGCCGCCGCCGGCCTTGAAGCGCTCCAGCAGCTTGCGGCCCGAATGCTGGCCCTTGAAGGCATGGCCGAACATGATGTGGCGGTGCGGCAGCGGCGTGCCGTCCTCGGGCAGTTCCTTGAGGCCGAAGATGATCGCATCCAGCGGCGCATCCGGCCAGGAGTTTTCCGGCGCGATTTCGCAGCCCGCGTCGCGGTAGCCGTCGATCGGGATGGCCCGGACATGGCTTTCCTCGACCGTCACGCGGATGCCGGCGGCGATCAGTTGTGCCGCACCCTCGGGCGTCAGGCCAACCCGTTCCTCGTTCGGGCGTTGTTCAGCCCGGACCCAGAGATGTGTCATGCGATGTCCTTTTGTCAGAGCATTCCGTCGGCCCGTACCGCCTGAACCGCGGGTCGGGCCTCCATCGCCGCGCGGAAGGCCTGGATCTTGGGAAAGGCCGTGACATCGACACCGTCACCTTCCAACCAGCTGCAAACCACGTAGAGATAGGCGTCGGCCAGCGAGAATGCCTCGCCCAAAACAAACGGGCCGCGCAGCCCGTTTGACGAGATGTAAGCGCAGGACTCGGTCATCGTCTGGGCCACCTTGCCCTTCATGTCCTGCCAGCTGGACTCCTGATCCGCCCAGCGGTGACCGCGCATCTTGTGCGCATGGTTCACATGCATGGTCGAGGCCAGGTAATACATCACCTCGCGCATCCGCGCGGCCAGGACCGGATCGTCCGGAACAAGCCCGGCCTTCGGGGCCTTGGCTGCGATGTATTCAAGCAGAGCGCCGGTTTCAGTCAGAATGCCACCATCGACCACCAGAGCGGGAACGCGACCCTTGGGGTTGATCTGCTTGTAGGCCGCCGTCGTCTGCTCGCCCGCTGCGAAGTCGAGCCTGATCGCCTCATAGTCCAGACCGGCTTCCTCCAGCGCGATGACGACGGCGATCGAGATAGTGCGGGGTGCGTAGTAGATCTGCATCTGGGACCTCCGATCCGGTTACAGGTGGGTCTGGGCGAAATGCCGGTCCGGCGCTTCCAGATGCGGAACCGCGTTGAACAGAACCGGGCTCAGGTCCGCTCCGATCGGGTGCAGACGATGCAATGAGGTGTTCATGATGGCAAGGGCCACGCGCGCCATCGCCGGGATGTCCAGCCCCATCGCCTGCCGCACCACCATCGAGATTAACCCACCCGAGGTCACCACGATGGCCGGCCCGTCGCCGTCATGGATTTCACGCAGAGCGTCCGAGACGCGGGTTTCAAACTGCTCGAAGGTTTCGGGCGCGTTCCGAATGTCGCCGTTGGCCCAGGCCTTGAAGGTCAGCGGCAGGTGCTGAACGAAGCCTTCGCGGTCCGTCGGGATCGTCACGCCGTGCTGTTCTTCGAACAATTGCGCAAGGGTGAAATACTCGATTTCATTCAGACGTGCATCACGGACGGGTTCCGGCAGACCCATGCTTGCCGCCGTTTCCACATGCCGGGTCAGGGTGCCGCAAAACACCCGTGGATAATGGGCTTTGGTCTCGCGCAGATGGGCCCCAAGCCAGCGCGCCTGCTGATGCCCAAGCTCGCTGAGCTTGTCATAACTGTGTTCGTCCCGTGCGGTGGTGTTGGCCTGCCCGTGGCGTACCAATGTGATGTATGACATGTCGGTCCCTCTTGGCCCGAAGTCTTAGGGCAGCTTGCACGCAGGGGCCAGAGGTGTTCGGCCGGTTGCCGTCAAAAAACCGGGACAGGCTGCAACCGGGCTTGCGGGCGGACGGCCCGGCGATAGAGTTGCGGCAAGCGACAAGAAAGGACAGCGCAATGGCCGTGAATGCGCAGAGGTTTCTGGATGATCTGCACAAGCTGCGGGAATTCGGAGCTGCGGGGGTTGGTAAAGGCGTCGTGCGCCCGGCATATTCAGACGCGGACATTGCGGCGCGGCGATGGCTGGCCGACCGGTTTCAGGAGGCCGGGCTGCAACCGCATTTTGATCCGGTCGGAAACCTGTTCGGTCTGGCATCCGCGCCGTCGCTTTTGATGGGGTCACATTCAGACAGCCAGCCCGAGGGCGGTTGGCTGGATGGCGCGCTGGGCGTAATCGCGGCGTTGGAGCTGGCTCGCTCCAGCCAGCGCCCGATCTCGGTGGTCAGCTTTCAGGATGAGGAGGGCCGGTTCGGCGTCACGACCGGATCAGCCATCTGGTCCGGCAAGTTGCCCCTTGCGCAGGCCGACGACCTGACCGACCACGCGGGCATAGGGTTTGGCGATGCGCGCGCTCGGATGCAAAGTCTGACGCAGGATTTTGTGAACCCCGCCCAATTCACCGGGTTCATCGAAATGCATATCGAGCAGGGTCCGGTTCTGGATGCCAACGCCGAGGCCATCGGTGTGGTCTCGGACATCGTGGGCATTCGCGACGTGGTCATCGAGTTTTCCGGCCAGCAG
Source organism: Ruegeria sp. CG8 (assembly GCF_056537165.1). Classification (NCBI taxonomy): domain Bacteria; kingdom Pseudomonadati; phylum Pseudomonadota; class Alphaproteobacteria; order Rhodobacterales; family Roseobacteraceae; genus Ruegeria; species Ruegeria sp. CG8. The sequence goes on from NZ_JBQFRA010000003.1 coordinate 399,207, forward strand.
AACCACGCCGGCACGACGCCGATGCACCTGCGCCGAGACGCGTTCCAGGCTCTGACGATCTTCAATGGCCTGATCAACGAGCGGTTCCGCAACGTGGTGACCCCGCAGACGGTCTGGACGATCGGTCATGTTGAGCTGTCTCCGAATGCCTCGTCAATCGTTCCTGGCCGGGTCCGTTTCTCGATGCAGTGGCGCGATCAGGAGACGGATCGTCTGGCCCGAATGGAAAGCATCATTCGTACGACCGCCCAAGAGGTGAGTGAATCCATCGGGGGCGATGCGCAGTTCGGGCCAATGTTGGGCATCGAACCGGTTGAGATGGATCCAACCCTCCGGCGGTCGCTGGAACACGGAGCCCAGACCGTCGCGCCCGGCAACTGGCGGGTCATGCCGTCCGGGGCCTTGCACGATGCGTCGAACGTGGCAGCCTTGATGCCGGTCGGAATGCTGTTCGTGCCATCCATCAACGGTATCAGTCATGACTTCGCGGAGGACACTGCCGAAGACGATCTGGTGACGGGGTTGAAGGCCCTGGCGGCGGCACTTGCCGATCGCTGAGGTATGGGGCCGCCGACCGTGAATATTGCAATTTCAGCTGTTGCGTAACGGAAAAAAGTTTCCTATACGACACAAAGCTGCAGCATGCAGATGTATACTCCTTGTCCATGAGCGATTTAGGCCGTGATGAATACCTGCGATCTGAAGTCGGACGGAACACCGCCAGCCGTGAAGTTGCCGGTACAGGAAAATGCATGTCGACCAGCCAGAATTCCACTGACTCGATCCGGAAAGGCTGCCGTGGCATGGTATTCCCAGCCATGTGCTTTTGGATCCGGTCCATCGCGCCACTTTTGCCAAAAGAAAGAACACTGACATGCCTGGAATGAAGCGCACGCCGTTGTATGACCTTCATGTTGAGTTGGGAGGCAAGCTGGTTGATTTTGCGGGCTGGGAGATGCCCGTTCAGTATCCTTTGGGAATCATGGGCGAGCACAAGCAATGCCGCGAGAAGGCGGCGCTGTTCGATGTGAGCCACATGGGCCAGGTGATCCTTCGGGGAGAGAATGTGGGCGAGAAGCTCGAGGCGCTGTGCCCGCAGGCTTTTGCGACATTGCCCGAGGGCAAGGCGCGCTATGGGTTCTTCACCAACGAGGACGGCGGGATTATGGACGATCTGATCGTGTCGAACGCGGGCGATCATTTCTTCGTGGTGGTGAACGCGGCGCTGCGCGATCAGGACATTCCGCACATGCGCGCGCACCTGGACGGGGTCGAGGTGACCGAGATCTTCGACCGCGCGCTGGTGGCGGTTCAGGGCCCTAAAGCCGAGGACGTGGTGGGCGCGCTGTGCCCGGCGGCGCGCGATCTGAAGTTTATGGAAACCACCGTGGCCCCGATCGACGGAGTCGAATGCCGGATCTCGCGACTTGGTTACACGGGCGAGGACGGCTATGAGATCTCGATCCCCGAGGACAAGGCGATCGAGGTCACCCGCGCCCTGTTGGCGCATGAGGATTGCGAACCGGCGGGCCTGGGCGCGCGCGACAGCCTGCGGCTGGAGGCGGGTCTGTGCCTGTATGGCAATGACATCGACCAGAGCACTTCGCCGATCGAGGCCAACCTGGCCTGGGCGATCCAGAAGCGGCGCAAGGAAGAGGGCGGCTTTCCCGGCGCGGATCGCATCCAGCGCGAACTGGCCGAAGGCCCGGCACGCAAGCTGGTGGGGATCAAGCCCGATGGCCGCGCCCCGGCGCGACAGGGGGTCGAGGTGCAGGATCTTCAGGGCAACACGATCGGTCAGATCACCTCGGGCGGATTCGGGCCAACGGTCGGCGGCCCGGTTGCGATGGGTTACGTCGCCGCCGGCCACAGCGAGCCGGGCGAACAGGTGAATCTGATCATCCGGGGCAAGGCGCAGCCGGCGCAGATCGTGGCGCTGCCCTTCGTCAAACAGAATTACAAGCGTTGAAGTCAGGAGAGAGACAGCATGGCAACCTATTATTCCGAAGAACATGAATGGCTGACGGTCGAGGGCGACACGGCCACGCTGGGAATCACCAAGCATGCGGCCGAGCAGCTGGGCGAGGTGGTGTTCGTCGAGCAGCAGGACGTGGGTGAAGAGTTTGCGAAGGACGGCGAGATCGGGGTGATCGAATCCGTCAAGGCGGCCTCCGAGATTTATGCCCCGGTCGATGGCGAGATCCTCGAGGTGAACGAGACGCTGGCCGACAATCCGGGCGCTTTGAACGAGGATCCCGAGGGCGAGGCGTGGATCTACAAGATCAAGATCACCGATGCCGCGCAGCTGGAAGATCTGATGGATGAGGCCGGCTACAAGGCATTCATCGGGTAAACCCAAACAGAGTCCCGTCTTGGGGCTCCATCGTTTTGACAAATGCCGCCGAATTTGGGCTCCGCCCGTTCGGGCCTGAAACTGTCCACCGGACAGTTTCCGGGACGGCCCTTACTCCCCGCCGGAGGCTCCCGCAGTCTCCGCCGGGCCTGACCTATTCATGGGAGCGCTGCAATGGCCTTCAAACTGACCGACTACGAAGCCTATGACTTTGCCAACCGCCGCCATATCGGTCCCAGCCCGACCGAGATGCGCGACATGCTCAAGGTAATCGGCTTCAAGACGCTGGACGATCTGATCGACGCCACCGTCCCGCCCGCGATCCGGCAGAAACAGCCGCTGGACTGGGGCCCGGCGATGACGGAACGCGACGCGCTCTACCACATGAAGAAGGTGGCGGGTAAGAACAAGGTTCTGACCTCGCTGATCGGTCAGGGCTATTACGGCACCACCACGCCTGCGCCGATCCTGCGCAACATCCTGGAAAACCCGGCCTGGTACACCGCCTATACGCCCTATCAGCCCGAGATCAGTCAGGGCCGGCTCGAGGCGCTGTTGAACTTCCAGACCATGGTCAGCGACCTGACCGGGCTGGACGTGGCCAACGCCTCGCTGCTGGACGAGGCGACCGCAGCGGCCGAGGCGATGGCGATGGCCAAGCGCGGTGGCCGGTCCAAGGCCAACAACGCGGCCTTCTTCGTGGACAAGAACTGTCACCCGCAGACCATCGCGGTGATCAAGACCCGGGCCGAGCCTTTGGGCATCGACATCAAGGTTGCCGACCCTGACGAGCTGGATGCGGGCGCGGTGTTCGGTGCGATCTTCCAGTATCCGGGCACCTATGGCCATGTGCGCGACTTCACCGCCGAGATCGCGGCGCTGCATGAACACAACGCCATTGCCATCGTGGCCGCCGACATCCTGTCGCTGGCGCTGCTGAAATCGCCGGGCGAGATGGGCGCCGACATCGCCGTGGGCTCGACCCAGCGCTTCGGCGTGCCGATGGGCTTTGGCGGGCCGCACGCCGCCTACATGGCCACCACCGACAAGCTGAAACGCGCGATGCCGGGCCGGATCATCGGCGTCAGCATCGACAGCCGCGGCAACAAGGCCTATCGTCTGGCGCTGCAGACCCGCGAACAGCACATCCGCCGCGAGAAGGCCAACTCGAACGTCTGCACCGCGCAGGCGCTGCTGGCGGTGATCGCCTCGATGTATGCCGTGTACCACGGTCCCGACGGCATCAAGGCGATCGCCCAGTCGGTGCACCGCAAGACCTCGCGCCTGGCGGCCGGGCTGGAAGAACACGGCTTCAAGGTCGAACCCGAGGTGTTCTTCGACACCATCACGGTCGAGGTCGGCCCGCTGCAAAAGACCGTCATGGAGGCGGCGGTAGCCCGAGGCGTCAACCTGCGCAAGGTGGGCGAGACCCGCGTCGGCATCAGCCTGGATGAACAGACCCGCGCCGAGACGATCGAAGCGGTCTGGGGTGCCTTCGGCATCGACAAGAAGGACGACAGCTCGAACAAGCAGTATCGCCTGCCGGACTATGCGCTACGCGAGACGCCCTATCTGACCCACCCGATCTTCCACAAGAACCGGGCCGAAGCCGAGATGACCCGCTACATGCGCCGCCTGGCCGACCGCGACCTGGCGCTCGATCGGGCGATGATCCCGCTGGGCAGCTGCACCATGAAGCTGAACGCGACGATCGAGATGATCCCGGTCACCTGGCCCGAGTTCGCCAACATGCACCCGTTCGTGCCGGAAGATCAGGCGCAGGGCTATCACGAGATGATCGCCGACCTGAATGACAAGCTGTGCCAGATCACCGGCTATGACGCGATCAGCCAGCAGCCCAACTCGGGCGCGCAGGGCGAATATGCGGGCCTGCTGACGATCCGCAACTATCATATCGCCAACGGGCAGGGGCATCGCAATGTCTGCCTGATCCCGACCTCGGCGCATGGCACCAACCCGGCCTCGGCGCAGATGGTCGGCTGGCAGGTGGTGCCGGTGAAGGCGGACGCGAAGGGCAACATCGATCTGACCGACTTCCGCGAGAAGGCCGAGAAACACTCGGACAACCTGGCCGGCTGCATGATCACTTACCCCTCGACCCATGGCGTGTTCGAGGAAACGGTGCAGGAGGTCTGCCAGATCACCCATGACCACGGCGGTCAGGTCTATATCGACGGGGCCAACATGAACGCCATGGTGGGCCTGTCGCGCCCCGGCGACATCGGCGGCGACGTCAGCCACCTGAACCTGCACAAGACCTTCTGCATCCCGCATGGCGGCGGCGGCCCCGGCATGGGCCCGATCGGGGTCAAGGCGCATCTGAAGCCCTACCTGCCGGGTCACCCGGAATACGGCACCGCCGTGGGGCCGGTCTCGGCGGCGCCCTTCGGTTCGCCCTCGATTCTGCCGGTCAGCTGGGCCTATGTGCTGCTGATGGGCGGCGCGGGTCTGACCCAGGCGACCAAGGTGGCGATCCTGAACGCCAACTACGTCGCCGCGCGCCTGCAGGAGGCCTATCCGATCCTCTACACCTCCGAATCTGGCCGGGTGGCGCATGAATGCATCCTCGACACCCGCCCACTGGCCGAGGCCGGCAACATCACCGTCGACGACGTGGCCAAGCGGCTGATCGACAGCGGCTTCCACGCGCCGACCATGTCATGGCCGGTGGCCGGCACGCTGATGGTCGAGCCGACGGAATCCGAGCCCAAGGACGAGCTGGACCGGTTCTGCGACGCGATGCTGTCGATCCGCGCCGAGGCGCAGGACGTGATCGACGGCAAGATCGACCCCGAGAACAACCCGCTGAAGAACGCCCCCCACACCGTGCGCGACCTGGTGGGTGAGTGGGACCGACCCTACACCCGCGAACAGGCCTGCTTCCCGCCGGGATCGATGGGCGTCGACAAATACTGGTCGCCCGTCAACCGCGTCGACAACGCGTACGGCGACCGGAACCTCGTATGCACATGCCCGCCGATGGAGGCTTACGAAGAAGCCGCCGAATAATAACACCAAAACCCCCGCCCGATCCGGCGGGGGTTTTTCTCAGGGCTTGAAGCCCGCGGGCACGCCAAAGGGCGGCGTCTCCACGCTGGTCCCGGTCAGGGCGTGCAGGAACGCCACCAGCTGCGCGATTTCACCGTCGCTCAGGTCAACTGGCGTGATATCGAGCTTGGCGCGTTGGCGCGCCATCTCGAACCGGTCTTGCCAGACGACGAAATCGCCCTGTTCCAGCCACGGCACCTTGGGCAGCGCGGCCTGATCGGTCGTCCAGCGTGACAGGCTGGTTGCCGGGTTCAGGTGGTGGCGGATGATCCCTTCGAGGTCGGGAAAGGCGCCGTTGTGGCCGTAGGGCGCCGTCAGCGCCACGTTGCGCAGCATGGGCGTGCGGAACCGGTAGGCGTCCTCCAGCCGGTCGCTTTCGCCCATGCGACCCACGTCGCGGGCATAGGCGTCCCATTGTCGGGTGCGGCCGGGGCCGAATGGCGGCAGGGCCAGCGCGTGGAATTTCTGATCCGACAGCAGCGGCCCCGAATGGCAGGTGGCGCACCGCGCCTTGCCGTAGAACAGCTGCATCCCGGCCTTCTGATCAGGGGTCAGGGCGGTCTCGTCTCCGGCCAGGTACTGGTCGAACGGGCTGTCGGTGCTGCGCCATTCGATGGCCATGAAAGCGGCCAGAGCGTTGGCGACATGGGTGATGGTGATGTCCTCGGTGCTGTCCACGTCGTCAAAGGCGGCCACCATCGCGGGGCCGTATTTCGGGTCGGTCCGCACCCGTTTGGCGATGATCGGCCAGCCCTTGTCGATCCGGTCATGCACGGCGCCTGTAACTTCGTTCTCGGCCACGTTCCCGGCCATTTCGAACTGAGCGGTCAGCGGAAACAGCGCCTGCGCGGCCAGCAGTGAATTCAGCCCTTCGGGCAGCCATTCCTGCGCGGGCGAGTTGAACCCGTTGCCATAGACGTCCGACAGGCTGAGCCGCCCGTCATGGAACATCGTGTGGATGTCGCGCGCGCCCAGGTTCCACAGGCCCGGCGCGTTGCGCGGGATGCGCTTGCGGATGCGGTCCGCCCCGGTGCCGGGCGTGCGGTCGGGGCCAAGGCCCTGGCCGCCCTCGCCGATGCCAAGCGACAGGCCGTCGGAGGTGCCGAAATCGGGGTGGTGGCAATGGGCGCAGCTGATGTTGCGGTTGCCCGACAGGATCGGGTCATAAAATAGCTGGTGACCGATCGCGGCCTGTTCCCTATCAAAGAACAGAAAGTCGTCATCGGTCAGGGGCGAGGGCAGGTCCTGCGCCCAGGCCGCCCCGCAAAACAGGAGACCCACCGCACCATGCGCCAGCTTGTGCTTGCCCTTTGTCTTGCCGCTACGCCCGTCTGGGCCGAACTGGAACAGGCCCGTGACCTGATGGAGGCAGGCGAGTTTGCCGCCGCGCGCGAACAGCTTCTGCCGGCGGCCCGGTCGGGCAACGCCGAGGCCGAGGAGCTGATCGGCGTGATGTACGGCCTTGGCCTTGGGGTCGAGCAGGATTACGAACGGGCGTTCGAATGGTATCTGCGTGCCTCGATGAAGGGGCACCCGGGCGCGCAATCGGGTGTCGGGTGGTATTACGAGCTGGGCCTGGGCCTGCCTGCGCCCGATCTGGTGCGGGCCTACATGTGGTACACGCTCAGCGCCATCGGCGGCGACCCCGATGCGGCGATCAGCCTGGAAGAGGTGGTGAAGAAGATGACGCCCGAACAGATCGAAAAGGCCCATGTGCTGGTCAATGACTACAAGGGGTGGATGTACCCCTTTCGGTAAAGGCGGGCCGGGATGACGCGACACCCCGGCCCGAACCGTATCAGTTCAGGTCGGCGGCGCGTTCCGCGTTGATCTCGGCCTCGGCCTCGGCCACGGCCGCGGTCAGAGCGCCATAGATCTCGTCCCCGCGCGCGACGTTCTGCTGGAACCAGTCATAGACCGGGGTCGCGGCCTGCTTGAACGCCTCTTTTTCCTCGGGGGTCGGCACGTACAGGTCGCCGCCACCGGCCACGAAATCCTCGTAGGCCCGGATCGACTTGCGCTTGGGCGAGGCAAAGGTGGCCTGCTGCAGCGCATAGAACCCATCGACGACGACACGGCGCAGATCTTCGGGCATTTCCTGGAACTTGGCGTTGTTCATCCACCACAGCGCGCCCATATAGGCGTGCCCGTCCAGCGTGACATATTGCAGGCCGGCATCGGGGAACTTCATGCCCATGATGTCGGTGATGCCGTTCTTCGAGCCGTCAACCACGCCGGTCTGGAAGCTGGTGAACAGTTCCGGCCACGGGATCGGAGTGGGCGAGGCGCCCAGGGCCTTGACCAGTTCCTGCGGCAGGTCTGCGACCACGGTGCGGATCTTCAGCCCGTCCATGTCGGACGGCTGGGTCACGCGGCGCTTGGTGTTGGCGAAGTTGCGCCAGCCGCCGGTGTTGCCGATGGTCATCAGACGGATCGCGCCGCCCGAATCTTCCAGCGCCATTTCGCGCATCTTGCGGGTGAAATCACCCGACAGGACCCGCTCGGCGATGCGGTCGTCCGCCATCAGATAGGGCAGGTCCAGAACCTGTACGTAAGGGAAGATGCCCGAGGCCCCGCCCGAGGTCGAGATGTAGATGTCGATGGTGCCGTCGGCCACGCCCTGCAGGCATTCGGCGCCGTTCGAGCACAGCTGCGTGCCGATGAACAGCTCGACCTCGATTGCGCCGTTCGAGGCGTTCTCGACGAAGTTCTTGAACACGACCAGGCCATCATAGTCCTCGTCGTTTTCGTTCGAGTTGGCGGTGGCGCGCAGCGTATAGTCGGCCGCCGAGGCCGCCAGCGCCGAGGCCGCCACCAGCGACGTGGCGAGTGCTGTGGTTTTGAAGAATGTTCTGAGCATGCGTTTCCTCCCTGTGGTACTCAGTCTAGTTTGCAAATCCCGTCAAACGCGGGATCGTCATGGATATTGCGGGGACATAGGTGATCAGGAAGATCACCGCGATTTCGACGGCCAGGAACGGCAGGATCGCCTTGGCGATGGTTTCCACCCGTTCGCGTGACACGGCGGCGGCCACGAACAGCACCAGCCCCATGGGCGGCGTGGCCAGGCCAACGGTCAGGTTGACGCTCATGATGATGGCGAAATGGATCGGGTCGACCCCCAGGCTGGTGAAGATCGGGCCCAAGATCGGACCCAGGATGATGATCGCCGGACCGGCATCCAGGAACATGCCTACGACGAACAGCAGCAGGTTGATCAGGAACAGCAGGATCAGCGGGTTTTCCGATAGTCCGAGGATCAGCGCGGCCAGTTGCTCGGGCGCGTGGCTGAGGCTGACCACGGTCTTGAACGCCATCGCCGCCCCCACCAGCAGCAGAACCACGGCCGAGGTCATACCCGCATTGCTGAGAACGTCGGGCACCTCTTTCAAGGTCAGCGTGCGCAGCACGAAAAACCCGATGAGGAAGGCATAACCCACCGCGACGGCGGCGGCCTCGGTCGGGGTGAAGATGCCGCCCAGAATGCCGCCCAGAATGATCACCGGCGTCATCAGCGGGAAAAAGGCCTTGAGGCTGGCCTGACCGCGCTCGGGCCAGGTGTATTTGCGGCTGGCCACCGGGAAATCATACCGGTTGGCCATGACCTTGATCATCAGCATCAGGCCGATGCCCACCATGACACCCGGCACAATGCCGGCCAGGAACAGGGCCGCGACGCTTTCGCCCATGACATAGGCATAGATGATCATGATCCCCGAGGGCGGGATGATCGGCCCGATGACCGAGCTGGCGGCGGTGATCGCGGCGGCGAATTTGCGGGTATAGCCCTGCTTCTCCATTGCCGGGATCAGCATCGAGCCCAGCGCCGAGGTATCGGCCACCGCCGAGCCCGACAGCCCCGCGAAGAGGATCGAGCTGAGCACGTTCACATGCGCCAGCCCGCCGCGCAGATGCCCCATCAGCGCCTGGCTGAACTCGACCAGACGGATGGTGATGCCGCCGCGGTTCATCAGTTCTCCGGCCAGCATGAAGAAGGGGATAGCCATCAGCGGGAAGCTGTCCATCCCGTTGTAGACGTTGCGATAAAGCAAGGTGATGTCGTTGGTCTGGCCGTTTAGCCACAGCAGCAGGCCGGGCGCGGCCAGCAGCGCGAAAAAGACCGGCAGGCCGATCAGCAGAAACACCAGAAAGACGGGCAGGAACCAGACCAGCATCTATTCGGCCCCCACGGCGGCTTCGGGGATCTCGGGCAGCAGGTCACCGCCGCCCAGCATGGTGATGATCGACCGCAGGATCAGTTCGATGTTGACCGACAGCAGCAGGATCACGCCCACCAGCAGGGAGGCCATCATCCAGCTGCGCGGGATCCGGTACCATTCGTCAAAGCCCAGCGAAGTGGGCAGGTACAGCGCTGCGGTGGCGAAACGCCCGCCAAAGCCCGTGACCTCGGACCAGCCGATGCGTACGGCGACCACCAGAACCGTCAGGCTGAGCAGCAGCAGAAACAGGTTCAGCAACTGGCCGGGTACGCGCGGCAGAAAGCGGACCAGCATGTCGATGGCCACGAACCCGCCGCGCCGGAAGGCGGTGGGTGCCATCAGGCCGGTCATCCACAACATGCAGAACCGCGCGGCCTCGTCAGGCCAGGGCAGGGCGTTGCCCAGAACGTATCGGAAGAACACCTGGATCAGGATCGCGATCACCATGAAGGCGATCGCAACGACACCAACCGCGCGGCCCAGACGCAGCGCGGTTTCGTTCACGAATGCAATCGGCGCAAGCACCGACGTCAATCCGCCCATGCGGTTCCTCCCTGTTCAGGCCGCGGGTTTGGCCCGCGACCGTGTCCCGCGCTTATCGGTGCGCGAATTGGCCGAGCTTGCCGGCGTAAAAGGTCAGCGCGTCTCCGTCCGCCATGCTGGCCCGCAAGACCTTGCCCACCACGATAACGTGATCGCCCGCATCGTGATACGCATGTTGTTCACATTCGAACCGCGCCAGGCATCCGCGCAGCAGCGGCGTTCCGTTTTCGCAGCGGTCGTGGTCGATGTCGCGCAGGGCAAAGGCGTCTTTCGAGCAGCCAAAGCACAGCTCGGCCTGGTCGGCCGAGAGAACATGAACACTGAAATGACGCGCCTTGTGAAAATAGGGGAACCGGCGCGAATTCCGGTCGCCGGCCCACATCACCAAAGGCGGGTCCAGCGACAGCGAGGAAAAGCTGTTGGCCGTGATGCAGACCGGCCCGTCGGGGCTGTCGCAGGTCACGACGGTGACGCCGGTGGCGAACCGGCCGAAAGCGTCCCGCAGGGTGCGGGTGTCGTCCTTGTGCGGAATGAAGGTGCGCGCCATGTCGTTCGAGAATGCGTTCATCATGGTACCTCATGCCCCAGCGCCGCCTCGTAGAGGCGGAACCAGGCTTCACGATCCAGATTGACTTTCAGGGCGTCCGAAATGCGCTTGATGCGGTCCAGGCTGTTGGTGCCCAGAACCGGCAGGATGCCGGCCGGATGGGCCAGCAGGAAGGCCACGGCCACCGCGGCCCGGTCGACGCCGAACTGCGCGCCGATCTCATCCGCGACCACGCCCACCGGAGGATTACCCGCCATCAGCGCTCCGCCGCCCAGCGGCGACCACGCCATCACCGGGTGGCCGTGCTGCTGGTGAAAGGCCAGATCGCCATTGGTGAACGGAGCGATCGCGCCCAGAGAAATCTCGATCTGGTTGGTCACCAGCGGGGTCTTCATGGCCGATTGCAGCAGTTGCCAGTCCCAGGGGCGGAAATTCGACACGCCCACTGCGCGGACCTTGCCGCTGGCCACGACCTCGTCCAGCGCGGCGCCGGTTTCATGGTGGTCCATGAACGGGTCGGGGCGGTGGATCAGCAGCAGGTCGATATGGTCGATCGCCATTTCCCGCAGCGAGGTGTCGACCGATTTCAGGATGTGCGCGCGCGAGGTGTCATAGTATTTCACCTTGGCATCCGCATAGCGCCCGCAGGGGGCGACGATGTCGCATTTGGTGACGATCTCCATCCGGTCGCGCAGGCCGGGATTGGCGCGCAGGGCGTTGCCCAGAATCGCCTCGGCGCCATAGTCGCCATAGATGTCGGCCTGATCGAAGCTGGTGATGCCCTGATCCAGACAGGCGTGGATTTTGGCCGCCACATGCGCGGCCGAGGTGTCGCTGTCATCGCCCAGCCGCCACATGCCATAGACAAGGCGGCTCAGTTCCAGGGTGTCGGAAAGCTTGATACGTTGCATCAACGACGAACTCCGTTGCCCAGCGGCGTCGCCGGGGTGTCAGCAGGAACCCTTCCATAGGCTTCGGGAAGGGAACAGGTTTTCAGATGCGGCATCACGCGGGTGCCGAAATGGCGGGCCTCGTCCATATGCGGATAGCCCGAGAAGATGAAGGCGCGGATGCCCATCTTCTGATACTCTTCGATCTTCGACAGCACCTGGTCGGTCGACCCCACCAGCGCCGCGCCGCAGCCTGACCGCGCCCGGCCGACGCCCGTCCACAGGCCCGGCTCGACATAGCCGTACTTGTCGGCCAGCTCGCGGTTCCTGGCCTGATGCGAAACACCGAGCGACGTGGCGTCCAGCGCCCGTTCGCGGATCGCGCGGCCGTATTCGTCATCCAGTTTCGACACGATGTAGTCGGCGTATTCCTTGGCCTCGGCCTCGGTATCGCGCACGATCATGTGCACCCGCAGGCCATAATCCAGCGTGCGGCCGTACTCGTCGGCCACCGCGTGCACGGCGTTCATCCGCTCGGCCAGTTGGTCCTTGGTTTCGGGCCACATCAGATAGACGTCGCAATGCTGGCCGCACAGCTTCAGCGCATCGGGCGAATAGCCCCCGAAATACAGCAGCGGCCCGCCGGTCTGATAGGGTTTGGCCGGATCAGTCGTCAGACCCGAGAAATTGTAGACCTGACCCTGGTAATTGATCTCATCCTGTGTCCAGGCCTGTTTCAGAATCTCGACCACCTCGCGCGAGCGCTGGTAGCGATAGCCGCTCTCGGCCTTTTCCCCCGGAAAATCCGACGAGATGATGTTGACCGTCAGCCGCCCCTTCAGCATGTGATCCAGCGTCGCGATGGTGCGCGCCAGCATGATCGGCTGCATCTCGCCGCAGCGCACGGCGGCCAGCAGGTTGATCTTTTCTGTGATCGGCGCGCAGCCGGCGACAAAGCTCAGCGTGTCCTGCCCCACCTGATACGAGGACGGGCACAGGATGTTGCGGAAGCCCTGCGCCTCGGCCTCTTTCACGATGCCCGAGCAATGTTCCCAGCTGGAGCGCAGATCGCCGTCGGGCACGCCGAGAAACTGATAATCGTCCGAGCACAGCGCCGCGAACCACGAAACCTCGGCCGCATCCAGATCGGGGGATGTGATGGGGACGATCGTCATCTGATTCTCTCTCCTGCCGGGCTCAACTTTTCTCTTGCGTAGCAACCACATTGATGTAGATCAATAGTGTATCAATTTTTTCTGCGACCAAGTGAAGCGCCCGCGTGCCCCCATCCAACAGAAACTCCAACGCCCTGCCGATCTATGTGCAGATCGCCGAGCTGCTGATCCGCGATATCGCCGCCGGCCGGCTGATCGATGGCGAGCGTCTGCCGCCCGAACGGGACATGGCGGCGCAGTTGAACGTCTCGGTCGGGACGCTGCGAAAATCGCTCGCCGAGCTGGAAAAAAAGGGGATGCTCGAGCGGATCCAGGGCTCGGGCAACTATGTGCGCGAGACCGGAACCCAGAACAGCGTCTATGCCATGTTCCGGCTGGAACTGCCCGAGGGCGGCGGCCTGCCGCGCGCCGACATCCTGTCGGTCGATCACCTGGACAAGCCCGCCGACCTGCCCGATTTCGGCACCGCTCGGTGCGGGTCGCGCGTGCGGCGGATACGCTATCTGAATGACACAATCATCGCGGTCGAGGAAATCTGGCTGGACGAATCAGCCGGTCTGATCGACCGGCGGCTGCTGTCGGACTCGCTCTATCGCTATTACCAGCAGCAACTTGGGTTCTGGATCACCCGCGCCGAGGATCGGGTTTCGGTCGGTCGGCTGCCCGATTGGACCCCCGCGAACTTCACCCGGCCGGCGGGCGAGACCGTCGGTTACATCGAGCGGTTCAGTTGGTCGGAACGGCCTGAACCCGTCGAGTTTTCGAAAACCTGGTTCGACCCGGACCGGGCAACTTACGTCCAACGACTGAAATGACGAGGAAACGCGCATGACCCGGACCATCAATTACGGGCTGATCGGATGTGGCATGATGGGGCAGGAACACCTGCACAACATCGCCTTGCTGGAGGGCACGCAAGTGGCCGCCATTTTCGAACCCGACCCCGAGATGGCGCGCGCCGCGCAGGCGATTGCGCCGGGGGCCAGGATGGTGCCGTCGCTGCAGGACCTGCTGGCGGTCGAGGCGCTGGACTGCCTGGTCATAGCCAGCCCCAACCATCTGCATGTGGATCAGATCGCCCAGATCGCCGAAACGCGTCCCTTGCCCCTGTTGGTGGAAAAGCCGCTGTTCACCAACCCCGACGATGCGGCCCGTCTGGCCGAGATCGAGCGCAGCTATCCCTGTCCGATCTGGGTGGCGATGGAATATCGCTACATGCCGCCCATCGCCGCCCTGATCGCCGAGGCGCAGGACACCAGCGGCGGGGTCAAGATGCTGAGCATCCGCGAACACCGCTTTCCATTCTTGGAAAAGGTCGGCAACTGGAACCGGTTCAACCGCAACACCGGCGGCACGTTCGTCGAGAAATGCTGTCATTTCTTCGACCTGATGCGCCTCATCCTGCAATCCGACCCGGTGCGCATCAGCGCCAGCGGCGGGCAGGCCGTGAACCATCTGGACGAAACCTATGACGGCGAAACGCCCGACATCCTCGACCACGGCTATGTCAACATCGATTTCGCCTCGGGCGCGCGGGCGATGCTGGAACTGTGCATGTTCGCCGAGGGCGCGCGGTATCAGGAGGAAATCTCGGTCGTCGGCCCCAAGGCCAAGATCGAGGCGCTGGTCCCCGGGCCGGGCCGGTTCTGGCCCGAACATCTGGGCGCGCCGCCGGTGCCGCAGCTGATCGTCAGCCCGCGCGACCCCAAGGGCCCTGTCGCCCGCGACATTCCCGTCGACCCGCGCCTGCTGGCGGCGGGCGACCACAACGGCTCGACCTTCTATCAGCACCAGGGCTTTCTGGCGCTGGTGCGAGGTGAGCGCGACGCCCCGGATGTCAGCCTGACCGACGGCATGTGGGCAGTACGCATGGGTCTGGCGGCGCAGCAATCGCTGGCCACGGGCGAAACCGTCCGGCTGGATCGCTGAGGTCTTTCTGCGGGTGCAAAATGCGCCGATCGGAAACCTGTGTTCCGATTTGGCGTCACCGCCCGTGTCGTTTTTGATATTCAAAGCGTCTTTTCCGCTTGCCCGCCCAACCGCGGCCCCCTAGGTCTGGCCGCGGGACACCCCTCCCCAACGAGGGGCGTATATCTGGAAGGGTAACACCAATGACCATCGAACGACCGGCAGCGCGGCCGGCCAATCCGCGTTTTTCCTCGGGCCCCTGCGCCAAACCCCCTACATTCGAGCTGAACAAGCTGGCTGGTGCCGCGCTGGGCCGATCGCACCGCGCCGCCGTCGGCAAGGACAAGCTGAAGGCCGCCATCGAAGGCACGCGCGAGCTGCTGGGCATTCCGGCCGACTATCGCATCGGCATCGTTCCGGCCTCGGATACCGGCGCGGTGGAAATGGCGCTGTGGTCGCTGCTGGGCGAACGCAAGGTCGAGATGCTGGCCTGGGAAAGCTTTGGCGCGGGTTGGGTTACCGACGTGGTCAAACAGCTGAAGATCGACGCCGAGGTGAAAACCGCCGATTACGGGCAGATCGTCGATCTGGCGTCCATAGATTTCAACAATGACGTGGTCTTTACCTGGAACGGGACCACCTCGGGCGTGCGGGTTCCGAATGGCGACTGGATCGCCGATGACCGCGCCGGCCTGACCATCTGCGACGCCACCAGCGCCGCTTTCGCGATGGACCTGCCCTGGGACAAGCTGGATGTCACCACCTTCAGCTGGCAGAAGGTTCTGGGTGGCGAGGCCGCGCATGGCATGCTGATCCTCAGCCCCCGCGCGGTCGAGCGGCTGGAAAGCTATACCCCCGCGTGGCCGCTGCCGAAGATCTTCCGCCTGACCAAGGGTGGCAAGCTAATCGAGGGCATCTTTACCGGCGCAACCATCAACACGCCGTCGATGCTGGCGGTCGAGGATTACCTGTTCGCGCTGAACTGGGCGCGCTCGGTCGGCGGGCTGCAGGGCCTGATCGCCCGCGCCGATGCCAACACGCAGGCGATTCTCGAGTTCTGCGACCAGAACGACTGGATCGACAACCTGGCCGAGGACCCGGCCACCCGGTCGAACACCAGCGTCTGCCTGAAATTCACCGATTCGCGCATTCGCGACGGCGCAAGCTTTGCCAAGGCGGTCGCCACGCGGTTGGAGGCCGAAAACGTGGCGCTGGACATCGGCGCGTACCGCGATGCGCCGGCCGGGCTGCGCATCTGGTGCGGCGGCACGGTCGAGACGTCCGACATCCAGGCGATGCTGCCCTGGCTGAAATGGGCGTTCGAGGCCGAGATCGCGGCACAGGCCGAAGCCGCCTGACCCCTTTCCCCCGACAAGATCCGGGCCGCGTACGGCCCGGAGTTATCATCCCATTCAAGGACCACGCACATGGCCCCCAAAGTACTCGTATCCGACAAGCTCAGCGAAACCGCGGTTCAGATCTTCCGCGACCGCGGCATCGACGTGGATTTCATGCCCGACGTGGGCAAGGACAAGGAAAAGCTGGCCGAGATCATCGGCAACTATGACGGCCTGGCCATCCGCTCGGCCACCAAGGTCACCGAGAAGATCCTGGAAAAGGCCGACAAGCTGAAGGTGATCGGCCGCGCCGGCATCGGCACCGACAACATCGACAAGGACGCGGCCTCGAAAAAGGGCGTGATCGTGATGAACACGCCGTTCGGCAACATGATCACCACCGCCGAGCACGCCATCGCGATGATGTTCGCCGTGGCGCGCCAGATCCCCGAGGCCAATGCCAGCACCCATGCGGGCAAGTGGGAAAAGTCCAAGTTCATGGGGGTCGAACTGACCAACAAGACGTTGGGCGTGATCGGTGCCGGCAATATCGGCGGCATCGTCTGCGACCGGGCGCAGGGCCTCAAGATGAAGGTCATCGCCTATGACCCCTATCTGGGCCAGGAAAAGGCCGACAAGATGGGCGTGGAAAAGGTCGAGCTGGACGAGCTGCTGGCGCGGGCCGATTTCATCACCCTGCACGTGCCGCTGACCGACCAGACCCGCAACATCCTCAGCCGTGAGAATCTGGCCAAGACCAAGAAGGGCGTGCGCATCATCAACTGCGCCCGCGGCGGTCTGGTCGATGAAGAGGCGCTGGCCGAACTGATCCAATCCGGCCATGTCGCCGGCGCGGGGTTCGACGTGTTCAGCGAGGAACCGGCCAAGGAAAACCCGCTGTTCGGCCTGCCCAACGTGGTCTGCACCCCGCATCTGGGTGCCGCGACCACCGAAGCGCAGGAAAACGTGGCGCTGCAGGTGGCCGAGCAGATCTCGAACTATCTGCTGACCGGCGCGGTCGAGAATGCTCTGAACATGCCCAGCGTCACCGCCGAAGAGGCCAAGGTCATGGGACCTTGGATCAAGCTGGCCGGCCATCTGGGCAGTTTCATCGGCCAGATGACCGACGAGCCGATCAAGGCGATCAACATCCTGTATGACGGCGTGGCGGCGCAGATGAACCTGGTGGCGCTGAACTGCGCGGTGGTGGCGGGGATCATGAAACGCTCGAACCCCGAGGTGAACATGGTCTCGGCCCCTGTCGTGGCCAAAGAGCGCGGCGTCAAGATCTCGACCACCAACCAGGACAAGTCGGGCGCCTTCGAGGGCTATATCAAGGTGACCGTGGTGACCGACAAGCGCGAACGCTCGATCGGGGGTACCGTGTTCAGCGACGGCAAGCCGCGCTTCATCCAGATCAAGGGCATCAACATCGATGCCGAGGTCGGCGCGCACATGCTGTACACCACCAACGAGGACGTGCCGGGCATCATCGGCACCCTGGGCAAGACCATGGGCGAGCATGGCGTGAACATTGCCAACTTTACCCTGGGCCGCGCCCAGGCGGGTGGCGAAGCGATCGCGCTGCTGTATGTTGACGAGCCGGTTCCGGCCGAAGCCCGCGCCAAGCTGGCTGAAACCGGGCTGTTCACCCAGATCAAGCCGCTGGAGTTCGACGTGGTCTGATCCGGCAGGACCCGGATGAAAGCGATTGACGCCTGCACCCGCCCGGTGCAGGCGTTGTCGTTGCAAAGGCCTGCAAATCCAACCCCGCCCGGAACGGAGACATGGACATGACCGCGCCCATCTACGCCATCGGAGATCTGCACGGCCAGACGGCCGAGTTCGACCGCGCCCTGTCGCTGATCGAGCGGGATGGCGGGCGCGATGCGCGGATCGTGTTTCTGGGCGACTACGTCGATCGCGGCCCCGACAGCAAGGGCCTGCTGGACCGGCTGATTGCCGGGCGCGACGCCGGGCGGAACTGGGTCACGCTGCTGGGCAACCATGACCGCATGTTCGCGTGGTTCCTGCAGGATGAGCCGCGCCATGATCCGCATCTTCTGGTCGGGTACCACTGGCTGCACGAGCGGCTGGGCGGCACCGAAACCCTGCGCAGCTATGGCGTCGAGTTCGAAGACCGCACCCGGCTGCAGGATGTGCATCGCGCGGCCGTTGCGGCAGTGCCGGTCGCGCACAGGGCTTTTCTGCGCGACCTGGTGCGGATGCATCAGACCCCCGAGCTTGCCTTTGTCCATGCCGGCATCCGGCCGGGCGTGCCGCTGGGCGCGCAGGCCGAGGACGATCTGGTCTGGATCCGTCAGAGCTTTCACGCCTGCGAAACCCCGCACCCCAAGCTGATCGTGCACGGCCACACGGTCGTGGACCGCCCCACCCACTACGGGAACCGCATCAACTTGGACAGCGGCGCGGGCTATGGCCGCCAAACCGGGGTTGCCGTGTTCGAGGGGCGCGGCTGCTGGCTGCTGACCGAAGCCGGACGCGTGCCGCTGCGCCTCTGATCAGCCGCCCGCGAACATGTTCTTGTAGGTCTCGCGCAGAACGTTTTTCTGCACCTTGCCCATCGTATTGCGCGGCAGTTCGTCCAGCAGGATCAAACTGCGGGGATGTTTGAAACGGGCAAGGCTTTGGCTCACCGCCTCCTTGATCGCGTCCAGATCCGGTGCCGCGCCGGCCTCGGGCACCAGGATGCCCAGCACTGTCTCCCCGAAATCCGGGTGCGGCACGCCGATCACCGCGCTTTCCAGCACGCCGGGCTGGTCATCCAGAACCAGCTCGATTTCCTTGGGATAGATGTTGTAGCCGCCCGAAATGATCAGGTCTTTGCCGCGCCCGACGATATGCACATAGCCGTCCGCGTCGATGCGGCCCAGATCTCCAGTGATGAAGAACCCGTCCTCGCGCAGTTCGGCGGCGGTTTTCTCGGGCATCTGCCAATAACCCTTGAACACATTCGGCCCGCGCACCTCGATCATGCCGATCTCGCCCTGCGGCAACGGATCGCCCGTTTCGGGGTCGGTGATCTTTAACTCGACCCCCGGCAGCGGAAAGCCCACGGTTCCGGCCCGACGCTCGCCGTCATAGGGGTTCGAGGTGTTCATGTTGGTCTCGGTCATGCCATAGCGTTCCAGGATGCGGTGGCCTGTGCGTTGCTCGAACCGCGTGTGGGTTTCGGCCAGCAGCGGCGCCGAGCCGGAAATGAACAGCCGCATGTGCCGGGTCAGATCTCCGGTGAACCGGTCGTCGTCCAGGAGGCGAGTATAGAAGGTCGGCACCCCCATCATCGAGGTGGCCTTGGGCATCAGGCGCAGGATGTCGTCCAGATCGAAGCCCGGTAGAAAAATCATCGATCCACCGGCCGACAGCATGACATTGGTGGCCACGAACAGGCCATGGGTGTGAAAGATCGGCAGCGCGTGCAGCAACACGTCATCCGCGGTGAAGCGCCACTCCTGCACCAGCGTTTCGGCGTTCGACAGCAGATTCGCCTGCGTCAGCATGGCACCCTTGGACCGCCCGGTGGTGCCCGAAGTGTAAAGGAAAGCTGCGAGGTCATCCTCGGTCCTTTGCGCGGGTTCGAAGGCTGGCAACATCCCAAGCGCGCGCCGCATCAGGCTGCCAGAACCGTCCGCGTTCAGGGTTTCGAGCATCGCATTCTGCGCTTGGGCAATCGGCTCGATATCGGCTTGTGATTTGGCATCCGCGACAACCATCCGAGCACCGCTGTTTTCGATGAAATACCGCAGCTCGTCTGTCGTGTAGGCGGTGTTCAGCGGCAGAAAGATCAGCCCGGCCTGAACGCAGGCTGCGTAAAGCGCCAGCGCCTCGGGCGATTTCGCGACCTGCACCGCAACGCGGTCATCCGGTTCCAGCCCGCAGGCCGTCAAAGCGTTGGCGATCCGGGCCGCCATGTCCAGGAATTCGGCATGTGAGAGAACGCGTCCGTCCGGCAGATGCAGGAACGGCGTTGTCTTGCCCGCGTGAATGCCGAAAAGTCGATCGTATAGCGGGTTGCTCATCCCGTTCTCCGTGTTGCCGTTGCTCGGTCAAGGCGAACCTGTACCGGAATCGGGCCGCGGTAAAGGCCCGGACTGCCTCAGAACCGGGTGGTCATCCGGTAGCCGGCCGCGAAATACATCTTGGCGAAGGTAACCGGGCTGCCTTGCAACCAGGTGATACGTTCCGCGGTAAAGACCGGCTCGCCAACCGTTACGTCCAGAAATCCGGCCAGTTCGGCGTCGGCGCGGCTTGCCAGAAAAGACAGCTCGACATTGGTGAAGGGGACCGTCTGAATCAGCCATTCATTGGGTCCCAGCGTCGAGAAATCAGCCTGTTCGACAGCCGGGACGCTGGCCGTAACGATCCAGCGATCTTCGAACTGAAACGGGGTGTTGTTCGAAAAATGCATGCACCGCACATGCATCACCCGCCGATCCGAACCCAGCGCCAGCCGCGCGGCCAGCCATTCGGGCGCCTGTTCAGCTTGGGCCGAGACAAGTGCATAGCGGTAGGTGCCGCCCAGAGCCTCGACCTCTTCCCTGACCAGCGGGATGGTGAACCGGGCCTGTCTCTGCGGCGCGCTCAGCACCCGGGTACCGGCCTTGCGGCGACGTTCCAGAAATCCTTCCTCGGCCAGTTCGCGCAGCGCCCGATTGACCGTTGTACGCGTGCAGGAAAACTCGACCGCAAGGTCCTGCTCGTTGGGCAGCAACATGTCCGGCAGCCACTGGCCCGAGCGGATGCGGTCAAGCACAGTCTGCTTGATTTCCTTGTAGCCGGTCGTGTCAGCGGTCTGGGTCATCTTGATCTCAACTCAGTTCTTTGTCGGGTCAGACGTCGGTCAAAAGGTCTGCAATCGCGGCTTTGTAGTCTCTGATTATCGTCTCGCGCGCAATATGCCTGCCATCCCGCACCATATGACGGCCCGCCGACCACAGATCCGTTACCAGACCATCGGGTGCGGCAAAGCACAAGCCGTCCAGAAGTTGATGATCCGCCAGCGCGCAAAGCGTTGGATGCGATCGGTCGAGCGCTACCAGGTCGGCCAGTTTGCCGACCGCGATCTCTCCGGCATTGCGGCCCAGAGCCTGCGCCCCGCCTTGTGCCGCGCCGGTGTACAACGCATGCCCCACGGAACCGTTGGCTGCCGCCAGAACCGCGCGGGATCGGTCGCGAAGGCGCTGGGAATATTCCAGACTGCGCAACTCCTCTGGCAGAGAAATCCGCACGTTGGAGTCTGACCCGACACCGAACCGTCCTCCAGCGTCAAGGTAGGGCACTCCGTTGAAGATCCCGTCGCCCAGGTTGGCTTCTGTGATCGGACACAGGCCGGCCACGGCCTCCGAACGCGCCAGAGCGCGTGTTTCGGCGTCGTTCATCTGGGTGGCATGGATCAGACACCAGCGTGAGTCGATCTGGGCATTGTCCAGAAGCCAGGCGACCGGGCGTTGGCCCAAAGCGGATTGCACGTCCTCGACCTCTTTCACCTGTTCGGCGATATGGATGTGAACCGGACCCTCCGGAACCTGCGCCAGCAGCAGGGCCAAGTCCTTGGGTGAGGTGGCGCGCAACGAGTGCGGCGCGATGCCGACCACCGTGTCCGCGGCAAGATCTGCGGCAGCCGACCGGCACTCGTGATACAGGTCCATGAACCGGTCCACGTCATTGCCGAACCGCAGCTGGCCGCCAGAAAGGCGCTCTTGGCGGACGCCGCCGTAGGAATAGAGAACCGGCAAATGGGTCAGACCGATTCCCGTCCGCAAAGCTGCTGCGAAGATACGCTGGCTCAGCTCGGAAAGCTGGTCGTAGGGCGCTCCGCCGGGCTGGTGATGCACATAGTGGAATTCCCCGACTGCGGCATATCCGGCCTCCTGCATCTCAAGGAACACCAGCGCGGCGATGGCCTCCATCTGCTCGGGCGTCAACCTGTCCAGAAAGCGGTACATCAGATTTCGCCAGGACCAGAAGCTTTCCCGCCCGGCTGCGCGAAACTCGGTCATACCGGCCATGGCGCGCTGAAACGCGTGGCTGTGCAGGTTCGACAAGGCTGGCAGCAGGACATCAACGCAGGTGTCGGCCGACTGCGGACGCGCGCCGGTCTCCAATCCCGTGATGACGCCATTCTCAGTTTCGACCCTCAGGTTCGAAACCCAGTCAGAGCCTAACAAGGCGGTTTTGGCGTGGATCTGCATCGGCGTTTCTTTTTGTGTAGACTTTAATTTTTTACACGTATACGAAAAATTGAAACCCGAGGGGAGTCCAAAAGAATCGCGATGACCAGAAATTCGGTGATTTGTTGTCGGCGGATCGCAACCATGGCGGATGGGGTTGCGTCCTATGGCTTGGTCGCAGACGCCGCGATTGCTGTTTCGTCGGGCCGGATCCAATGGGTCGGGCCGCGCCGAGATCTGCCGTCGGATCACGCCGACTGGCCGATCGTCGATTTTGCAGATCGGTTGATCACTCCGGGCCTGATCGATCCGCACACGCATGCGATTTTCGGGGGCAACCGGGCGGTTGAGTTCGAAATGCGGCTGAACGGCGCAACCTACGAGGAGATTGCGCGCGCCGGAGGGGGCATTCTGTCGACGGTCACCGCCACACGCGCCGCCAGTATGCAGGACCTGATCCAAGAGGCACTGCCTCGCATAGACGCGCTGTTGGCCGAGGGTGTGACCTGCATTGAAATCAAGTCCGGCTATGGACTGGATCAGGACACCGAGCTGCGCATGTTGCGCGCGGCTCGGGAAGTTGCAAAGCAGCGCCCGGTGCGGGTCCGGACCAGCTTTCTGGGCGCTCATGCAGTGCCGCCCGAATTTACGGGGCGCGCGGACGCCTATATCGACACGGTCTGCATCCCGACCCTGCGCGCAGCCCATGCCGAGGGGCTGGTCGACGCGGTCGACGGGTTCTGCGAGGGCATCGCCTTTGACACCGTGCAGATCGCCCGGGTGTTCGACGCCGCGCGTGATTTGGGGCTGCCGGTCAAGCTGCATGCCGAGCAATTGTCGAACCTCGGCGGGACCCGGCTAGCGGCCTCCTACGGCGCCCTGTCAGCCGATCACGTCGAATATGTGGACGCCGCCGGAGTGGCGGCGATGGCCGAGGCCGGAACGACTGCCGTTCTGCTGCCCGGGGCATTCTACACGTTGCGGGAAACGCAGGCCCCGCCGATCGACCTGTTCCGCAAGGCCGGGGTGCCGATGGCCCTGGCCACCGATTGCAACCCGGGGTCCTCGCCGCTGGCGTCGCTGATGCTGACGATGAACATGGGTTGCACCCTGTTTCGAATGACCCCGGCCGAGGCACTAGCCGGGGTCACCCGCAATGCCGCCCGCGCGCTTGGGCTGAGTGATGCCGGCACGATAGCGCCGGGGCAGCGGGCGGATCTGGCCGTGTGGGACGTCTCTCACCCGGCCGAGCTGGCCTATCGGATCGGGTTCAACCCGCTGCACGCGCGCATTTTCGGAGGGGAGGCATGAGCGCTTTGACCTTGGTTCCGGGGCTGGTCTCGCTGGCCCAACTGGCGGAGATCTACTGGAACGAAACGCCGGTGGTTCTGGATCAGGGCTGTCGCCCGGCTTTCGAGGCCGCCGCCGCCCGCATCGCCGAGGCCGCCGCCGGTGACCAGCCCGTCTATGGCGTGAATACCGGTTTCGGCAAGCTGGCCAGCCTCAAGATTGCGGCCAAGGACACCTCGGCGCTGCAGCGCAACCTGATCCTCAGCCATTGCTGCGGGGTCGGCCCGGCGGTGCCGCGGCGGTTGGCGCGCCTGATGATGGCGCTCAAGCTGTTGTCCTTCGGGCGCGGCGCATCTGGGGTGCGGTGGGTGCTGGTGGACCTGCTGCAGCAGATGCTGGCCCGTGGCGTGACACCGGTGATCCCGGCGCAGGGCTCGGTGGGGGCCTCGGGTGATCTGGCGCCGCTGGCCCACATGACGGCGGTGATCATCGGCGAAGGCGAAGCCGAGCTGAACGGTACGGTCATGCCAGGCGCACAAGCCTTGAAAAAGGCCGGATTAGAGCCTGTTCAGCTGGGGCCGAAAGAGGGGCTGGCCTTCATCAACGGCACCCAGTTTTCGACGGCCTACGCCTTGGCGGGCCTGTTCGAGGGCTGGCGCGCGGCGCAGAACGCGCTCGTCGTTTCGGCCGTATCGACCGATGCCATCATGGGCTCCACCGCGCCGCTGCAACCCGAGATCCATGCCCTGCGCGGTCATCGCGGCCAGATCGAGGCCGCCAGCGCCATGCGGGCCGTGTTGCAGGGGTCGGAAATACGCGAAAGCCATCGCGAGGGCGACAGCCGCGTGCAGGATCCGTATTGCATTCGCTGCCAGCCGCAGGTCACCGGTGCCGCGATGGACGTGATCCGGCAGGCTGCCGCCACCCTGCAGACCGAGGCCAACGCGGCCACTGACAACCCGCTGGTGCTGTCCGATCCCGACATGATCGTTTCGGGCGGCAATTTTCACGCCGAACCGGTGGGATTTGCCGCCGACATGATCGCGCTGGCCCTGTCCGAGATCGGGGCCATCGCGCAACGCCGGATCGCGCTGATGGTGGATCCGACGCTCAGCTTCGATCTGCCGCCATTCCTGACCCCCGATCCGGGTCTGAATTCCGGCTTCATGATCGCCGAGGTCACGACCGCCGCGCTGATGAGCGAGAACAAGCATCTGGCCAACCCCTGCGTCACCGACAGCACGCCCACCTCGGCCAACCAGGAAGATCATGTCTCGATGGCCGCCCACGGGGCGCGGCGTCTGACGCGCATGGTGGAAAACCTGAACCACATTCTAGGGATCGAACTGCTCTGCGCCGCCCAAGGCGTCGAGTTCCGCGCCCCGCTGGTCACCAGCGCGCCCTTGCAGCGGGTGATTGCGCGGCTGCGCGCCGATATCCCGCCTTTGGCGGAGGACCGGTACCTGGCCCCCGACTTGGAGCAGGCCAAGGATCTTGTGGCCAGCGGCGCAATCCTGGGGGCGCTCGGCGTACCGCTGCCGGAGGTGACGGCATGACCGTGGTCGAGGTGCAGCGGGGGCAGGGCCCGATCGTGCTGGGCCAACCGCATGGGGGAACCGTCGTGCCCGAGGAGACCCATGCGCGCCTGAACCAGATCGGCCGGGCGTTGGCCGACACGGATTGGCACATAAACAGGCTCTATGAGGGGCTTTTTGGCGATGCGACGGTGGTCCAGTCCTGCGTGCACCGCTATGTGATCGACGCCAATCGTGACCCCGCAGGTCAGTCGCTCTATCCGGGACAGAACACGACGACTCTGGTGCCGCTGACCGATTTCGACGGGCACCCCATATGGCTGGAAGGGCAGGAGCCGTCGAAGGATGAAATCAAGGAGAGGCGCGAGAAGTTCCACGCCCCCTATCACGCCGCGTTGCAGGAAGAATTGGAGCGGGTGCGGGCCAGGCATGGCGTGGCGATCCTGTTCGACTGCCACTCGATCCGGTCGCGGATCCCCTTCCTGTTCGACGGAGAGTTGCCGGTCTTCAACACGGGCACCAATGACGGAACCACCTGCGCACCCGAGGTCGCGCAGGCGGTGGACGCCGTGGCCCGGGCGTCGGGCTGTACCGCAGTGCAGAACGGCCGGTTCAAGGGCGGCTGGACCACCCGGCACTATGGCCGCCCGGACAAGGGCATACATGCGATCCAGATGGAGATCGCCCAACGCGCTTACATGGACGAGACCCCGCCCTGGACATGGCGCGCGGACCGGGCCGAACGCCTGCGCCCGCACCTGCAAGAGATGCTTGACCGCCTGCGTGCTTTGGCCCTGTCGGGCGCGCTGGCCGAAAAAGGAGCCCCGAAATGAGTGACCCGCGCAAGAACACCCGTGACGTCTTTCCGCCGACCGGGCCGGACCTGAATGCCAAAAGCTGGCTGACCGAGGCCCCGTTGCGGATGCTGATGAACAACCTGCACCCCGATGTGGCCGAAAACCCGCACGAATTGGTGGTCTATGGCGGCATCGGCCGTGCGGCGCGGACCTGGAAAGATTTCGACACTATTGTTGCGAGTTTGAAGGATCTCGAGGCCGACGAGACCCTGATCGTGCAGTCCGGCAAGCCGGTGGCGATCATCCGCACGCACAAGGACGCGCCGCGGGTGCTGATCGCCAATTCCAACCTCGTGCCGCATTGGGCGACCTGGGACCATTTCAACGAATTGGATCGGAAGGGCCTGATGATGTACGGCCAGATGACGGCCGGGTCGTGGATCTATATCGGCACGCAGGGCATCGTTCAGGGCACCTATGAAACCTTCGCCGAGGCCGGGCGCCAACACTATGGCGGCGACCTGACCGGCCGATGGATCTTGACCGGGGGGCTGGGCGGCATGGGCGGAGCACAGCCTCTGGCGGCAGTCTTCGCCGGGGCCTGCTGTCTGGCGGTGGAATGCAACCCCGACAGCATCGATTTTCGCCTGCGCACCAAATACCTGGATGAAAAGGCCGAAACGCTGGACGAGGCGTTGGCCATGATCGACCGCTGGACCAAGGCGGGCGAGGCGAAGTCCGTGGGTCTGCTGGGCAATGCGGCCGAGATCTTTCCCGAGATCTACCGCCGCATGGCCGCCGGCGGGATGCGCCCCGACATCGTGACGGACCAGACCAGCGCCCATGACCCGATCAACGGGTATCTGCCGCTGGGCTGGACCCTCGCCCAGTGGCGCGAAAAGCGGGAAACAGACCCTAAAGCGGTGGAAAAGGCCGCGCGCGCCTCGATGAAGCAGCATGTCGCGGCGATGGTCGATTTCTGGAACGCGGGCGTGCCGACGCTGGACTATGGCAACAACATCCGTCAGGTCGCGCAGGACGAGGGGCTTGAGAACGCCTTTGCCTTTCCCGGCTTCGTCCCGGCCTATATCCGCCCGCTGTTCTGCCGTGGCATCGGCCCGTTCCGCTGGTGCGCGCTGTCGGGCGACCCCGAAGATATCTACAAGACCGATGCCAAGATGAAGGAGCTGTTCCCCGAGAACGAGCATCTGCACCGCTGGCTGGACATGGCCCGTGACCGGATCGCGTTTCAGGGTCTGCCCGCGCGGATCTGCTGGATCGGGCTGGGCGACCGGCACCGCGCCGGGCTGGCCTTCAACGAGATGGTCGCGAACGGAGAACTGAGCGCACCGGTCGTCATCGGACGGGATCATCTGGACAGCGGTTCGGTCGCCAGCCCCAACCGCGAGACCGAGGCGATGCTGGACGGGTCCGACGCCGTGTCGGACTGGCCGCTGCTGAACGCGCTGATCAACACCGCCAGCGGCGCGACCTGGGTGTCGCTGCATCACGGCGGCGGAGTCGGCATGGGCTTCAGCCAGCACGCGGGCGTGGTGATCTGCGCTGACGGCACCGAGGACGCCGCGCGGCGGCTGGAGCGGGTGTTGTGGAACGACCCGGCCTCGGGCGTGTGGCGCCATGCGGATGCGGGGTATGACATCGCAAAGGACTGCGCCCGCGAACACGGCCTGTGCCTGCCGGGCATTCTGGGGTAGCGGCGCGGAATTGGCCTCTGGCGGAAATGCTGCGCCTGCGATATGCGCAGGGCAGGCTGCCGGAGGATCAAGATGTACGTTGCCACCCTGTTGACCAACCCCAAGACGCCTTCGCTGGACGGGGCGCTGATCGACGCGTTGCGCAATGCCTGGGGCGGGGGCGACATACAGTGGCTGAGCCCCGACGAGGCGGCCGAATTTGCCCTGGCGGCGGTTCCGGCCAACCGCTGGGATGTCTGGGCCGAACTGCAGAAACTGGGCGTCGATCTGGTGGTGCAGCCCGCCAAGGGCCGCCGCAAGAAGATGCTGCTGGCCGACATGGACAGCACGATGATCCAGCAGGAATGCATCGACGAACTGGCGGACGAGGCCGGGGTGGGCGAGCGGGTCAAGGACATCACCGCCCGCGCCATGAATGGCGAACTGGATTTCGAAGGCGCGCTGACCGAGCGGGTGGGCCTTCTGAAGGGGCTGGACGTGTCGGTGATCGACCGGGTGCTGAACCAGCGGATCACCCTGATGCCGGGCGGCCGCGAACTGGTTGCGACGATGCGGGCCAATGGTGGCTATGCCGCGCTGGTCTCGGGCGGGTTCACCGCGTTCACGGCCCGCGTGGCCGAGCTGCTGGGCTTTAACGAGAACCGCGCCAACACGCTGTTGGCGGCCGACGGCAAACTGACCGGTGACGTGCAGCGCCCGATCCTGGGCCGTCAGGCCAAGGTTGAGGCCCTGGAACAGATCTCGGCCCGGCTGGGTATTTCCGAGGCCGAAGTGATCGCCGTGGGCGACGGGGCGAATGATCTGGGCATGTTGGAGCGTGCCGGGACGGGCGTGGCCCTGCACGCCAAACCCTCGGTCGCCGCGCAATGCGATGTTCGCGTCAACCATGGCGACCTGACCGCGCTGCTGTACCTGCAGGGATATGCCCGATCGGATTTTGCGCAGGGCTGATCCGAAGGTTTCGGGTTTCCATTGTTTAACATTCATGTTAATCAATGGTTATGAACACGCTGCTTGATGCCTTTTCGGCCCTGTCCGACCCGACCCGATTTACGATCGTTGAACAACTGATGGACCAGGGCGAGCTGCCCGCAGGCGACCTTGCCCAGGGCAAGGGCATGTCCGGCGCGGCCATTTCCCGGCACCTGAAGGTGCTGCGGCAGGCCGGGCTGGTGAACCAGCGCGTGAACGGCACCCAGCGCATCTATTCGATCCGCCCCGAGGGGCTGCGGGCGATTGCCGAATGGACCATCTCGAAACGACAGTTCTGGGAGGCCAGCCTGGACCGCCTGGGCGACATTCTGCAGGAGGACTCCTCATGGCCGACCTGAAGTTGGTGCGCGACTTTCCGGTCAGCGCCGAAACCCTGTTCGCCTGGATCAGCGACGGAACCAGATTGTTGCAGTGGTGGGGGCCCGAAGGGGTCGAGGTGCCGGAGCACGATCTGGATTTCTCGCGCCTAGGTCCGTGGTATTCGGTCATGGTCAATCGCGAGGGGCAGCGTTTCAAGGTGTCCGGGCATGTGACCCATGTGGACCCACCGAACTCGGTCGGGTTCACCTGGGGCTGGCATGACGACCAGGACCAGCGCGGCGCCGAGAGCCATGTGAAGCTGGCGGTCGAGCCGACCGACACCGGAGCGCGCCTGATCCTGGATCACCGCGATCTGGGCGATGACGACGTCTCGGCCAATCATGAAAGCGGCTGGACTTCGTCGCTGCGCAAGCTGGAAGCCCGGCTTGCCAACCCCGTCTGACCAAAAGGGAGACCAGAAAATGCCTCAGTACCTGTTTGTCTATCACGGCGGCACCACGCCGACCGACCCGGCCGAGATCGAAGCCACCATGGCCGCCTGGGGCGCGTGGTTCCAGAACATGGGGCCGGCGCTGGAAATCCCCGGCAACCCGGTGGGTCAGTCCCATACCGTCAGCGCCGATGGCGTGGCCGACAATGGCGGGCCGAACCCGGCCTCGGGCTTTACCGTCGTCAAGGCCGACAGCATCGAAGCCGCCACCGAGATGGCCAAGGGCTGCCCCATGGTGGTCAACGGCTCGGGCTCGGTCGAGGTGGCCGAGATCCACGAGATCGAGATGTGACCCTCAGCCGGGGAAACCCGGTGCGGGGCGGATCACGCCGCATTCCAGCCCGCGGCGGCTGTATTGCGTGGCGTTCATGAATTTGCGCTTGGCCGGGTGATCGGCCTCGAGCACGCCGAGGCTGACGAGAATGGCGGCGATGGCACACTCGCTGGCGCGGGTGGCGCCATCGGTGATCTTCAGCGCCACGCCCATCTTCTTTTCCGGGATGATCGCGACGAACACGGCCTCGGCCCCGGTCTTGATCGCGGCACGGCCGTTCATCGCCCGCATCATTTCGGTGCAGGCGCGGGTTTCGCCGGCCACCAGCTCGGGGTGGGCGACCATCGCCCGGGTCAATTGCAACGCTGCGTCGCTGGCCCGGTCCGACCGGTCGCCGGCCGAGGCAAACCACGCCATCGATCGCGCCAGCCCCACCAGTGAAGTAGCGAAATTGGGCGCCGAGCAGCCGTCAATCCCGTAGCACGGGCTGTCCTCGCCCGTTGTCTCTTCGAAGGCCGACAGGCAGGCCTGCTGCACGGGGTGGTCGATCTCGATATACTCGGGGCCTGCGCCCATGTGCTGGGCCAGGGTCAGGAACCCGCAATGCTTGCCCGAACAGTTGTTGTGGATCTGGCAGGGCGTGTCATCGGCCAGGATCAGGCCGTCGCGCGCGGCCATGTCGGCCGGCTCCTGCGGGCCGCAGCGCAGATCGGGCTCGGACAGGCCCAGGTGATCCAGCCAGGCGGTCACGCGCTCGGTGTGGATCGCCGCGCCGTTGTGCGAGGCGCAGGCCAGCGCCAGATGCTCGGAGCCCAGCCCGTATTTGGCCGCCGCGCCCGAGGTGATCAGCGGCAGCGCTTGGATCATCTTGGCCGACGACCGCGGATAGATCACCGCGTTCGGATCGCCCCAGCTGCGCACGATCTGACCGCTGTCGTCGCAGATCACCGCATGGCCCAGATGAAGGCTCTCCAACAGCGGTCCGCGCCACAGTTCGGTCATCGGTACTGGCTGCGTCATGTCGTCCCTCCGGAATGTGCGCAAAATTCTGCCAATCGCCCTTTCGCCTGTGGCGAAACCTGCGTTAGTGTGTGTATGTCGGCAATCATCCGGATGCGCAACTGCAACAGACGGACCGTCAGGGTTCGCGGCCTTCCGGGATGGAGTTGAGGTGTGGGTCGAGCCAGGAGGCTGAACGAATGAAAACAATGCTCGCCCGCGTATGCGCGGGCCTTTGTGTGGCAGGGATGGCCACGACAGCGATCGCCCAGCAGGCGACCAGTACGAACCGTGTGTCCGCTCAGACTGATTGGAGCGTGTTCGTCGAAGACGATCCGACCGAGTGCTGGAGCGTATCCGCCCCCAAGGAGACCGTGAATACCCGCGGTGGCCGTGTGGTATCGGTGCGTCGCAGCGACATTTTGCTGTTCGTGTTCTATCGCCCCAACGCCGAGGTCAAAGGTCAGGTGACATTCACCGGAGGCTACCCATTCGCCCCCGGGTCCACGGTGAATCTGGAAATCGACGGGTCCGAGTTCGAACTGTTCACCGAGGGCGAGTGGGCGTGGCCCGCCAGCGCCGCGGATGATGCCAAGATCGTCACGGCGATGAAGCGCGGGACCGAGGCCGTGTTGACCGCACGGTCCGAACGCGGGACCCAGACCAAGGACACGTTCTCGTTGCTGGGCTTTACCGCAGCCATCGAAGACGCCGAGAAGCGCTGCACCAAGTAACTGCCCAACCAGTCCAGATCTCAAGCCCCGCCAAAATGGCGGGGTTTTGCGTTTTTGTGCCATCCGTTTACGCAACGTCGGCACCAAAACTTGATCCGCATCAAGGCTGACGGACTCAATTTCTGAACCAATCGGTTCAGACAACGAAGAAGGAGTCCAGACATGTCGACCAAACCCCTTATTGCGGTTCTGATTGTTGCAGCGGCAACTCTGAGCGCGTGCGAGAAATCCACCGAAACCTATCCGGTCACGGGCGAGCAATGCGGCCCGAATGATCCGGTCAAGACACTGGATGCCGAGGACTGCTACATCCCGCCAGCCGGGGTGTGATCGCTCGCTGCACCTAAAACGTGCCCAAGCCTGACCACTGTGCTAAGCTCTGTCTGAAACCATGGGTAGACAGGCGAGGAGACGGACATGCGTTGGGTTTGGGCAGCAATTCTTCTTCCGGTATCGGCATTTGCAGACCCGGCGCTGGAATGTACCGATGCCGGATCTCAGGTCGAGATCGGGACATGCGTCGGTCGGGCCGAGACCAATGTCGAGGCCGCTTTGGTCGCGGCGTTTGGGTTCGCAGTCGATGCGGCGAAGGAACTGGACGAAGTGACGGGTCGGGCTGTTGCTTTGCCAGCCCTTGAAACTTCTCAAGAGGCTTGGAAGACTTTTCGCGATGCGCAGTGCGAAGCAGTTGGCGCGTCTTTTGGTGGTGGATCCGGAACAGGGATCGCGATCACCTCGTGCCGGGTCGAGTTGGGGCGGGCCCGTGTCACCGAACTGTTGCGGTTCCTCGACTGACGTCCGGACAGGTTCTCACGAATCCTTTTGATCTTTGCCGGCGTTCCTATATAGAGGCGCATCCCAAGCCAGAATCCGTTGAGATAGCCAAATGTCGCCCAAAGCGCCGATCACTCAAGACGTCATGACCATCCCCCGCAAATTGCCCGAGGGGAAGATTAACCTTGTCGGCCTGACCCGCGACCAGTTGCGCGAGGTTCTGATCGAACACGGCACGCCGGAAAAGCAAGCCAAGATGCGCACCGGTCAGATTTGGCAGTGGATCTATCAATGGGGGGTGCGCGACTTTGGTGAGATGACCAACCTGGCCAAAGCCTATCGCGCGCAACTGGCGGAGAATTTCGTGATCGAAATCCCCGAGGTTGTGACCCGTCAGGTGTCCGAGGACGGCACCCGCAAATACCTGTGTCGCATCGCAGGCGGGCATGAGGTCGAGGTGGTCTATATCCCGGAAGAGGATCGCGGCACGCTTTGTATCTCGTCCCAGGTGGGCTGCACGCTGACCTGTTCCTTCTGCCATACCGGCACGCAGAAACTGGTGCGCAACCTGACCGCGGCCGAGATTGTCGGCCAGGTGATGATGGCGCGCGACGATCTTGAGGAATGGCCGGTTCCCGGTGCGCCCAAGGACGAAACCCGGCTGCTGTCGAACATCGTTCTGATGGGCATGGGTGAGCCGCTCTATAATTTCGAAAACGTCCGCGACGCGATGAAGATCGCCATGGACCCCGAGGGGATTTCCCTGTCGCGTCGGCGTATCACTTTGTCTACATCCGGCGTGGTGCCTGAAATCGCGCGCACGGCCGAGGAAATCGGCTGTCTGCTGGCGATCTCGTTCCACGCCACCACGGACGATGTGCGCGACGTTCTGGTGCCGATCAACAAGCGTTGGAACATCGAGGAACTGCTGCAGGCGCTGGCCAGCTATCCCAACGCGTCGAATTCCGAGCGGATCACCTTTGAATACGTGATGCTGGACGGCGTGAACGACAGCGACGAGGACGCGCATCGCCTGATCGACCACATCAAACGCCACAATATTCCGGCCAAGATCAACCTGATCCCGTTCAATGAATGGCCCGGCGCGCCCTACAAGCGCAGCTCGAACAACCGGATCCGGGCCTTTGCCAACATCATCTATCAGGCCGGGTACGCCTCGCCCATCCGCAAAACGCGGGGCGAGGACATCATGGCCGCCTGCGGTCAGTTGAAATCGGCCACCGAGCGCGCCCGCAAGTCGCGCCACCAGATCGAGGCCGAGGCCGGGCTGAAAGGTTGATCCGATGCCCGCGGGTTCGCGGGCAAATGGTCTGTAATTCTACGGCTGAATTTGGTAGTCTTGAGGCATGAGAGGTGCGCGGTTGCGCGCACGTAAAATCTGCGCACAAGACGGTGAGTTGGACAGTCCGGTTCTGGTGCGTTTCCTCCAGTCCGCTCAAATTTGTCGGGGAAATCTGCGGAATTCAGGCAAGCCTGGAACAGGGTGGGCCAATACATGAACGCACTGACGAACCTGTCCACGATCTGCATGACCGCCGTATTGGTTGCATCGGGCGCAGCCATTGCATGGGCGCAATCCAACGAGACCGAGGCGCATCTGGCGATCGAGAACCCGGCGGACCTGAGCAAAGAGGACGCGCAGCAGCACTATCGCGCCCTCAGGAAACAGATGGATCGCGGCTATGCCACCGCGCATCTGGATCAACTGATGAACTATCAGAACTGGCCGTTGTTCAACGATGCGCCGTACCTGTCGGCCACGCATGGGCAGCGCTACGTCAACAGCTATGCCAACCGGATGGCCCACAATTACGGCACCTTGCAACCGGGGGAAAAGCTGCCCGTGGGCTCGGTTCTGGCCAAGGACAGCATGACCGTCACGGATGAGGGCCGGGTGCATCCCGGCGCCCTGTTCGTGATGGAGAAACTGCCCGAAGGCACCAGCCCCGACACCGCCGACTGGCGCTATGTCATGGTGATGCCCGACGGGTCTCTGTTCGGTGACACGATGGGGGATCGCGCGGGGGCGGTTGCCTATTGCCATGACTGCCACGAAGCGGTGGCTGACCGCGACTATACGTTCTTCGTGCCCGAGGATTACCGCGTCGGCAACTGATCGCGGGCCGCGTCGCCGGGCAGTTTCAGGGCGGCGGCCTCGCGCCGGCTGAGCTGCTCTCCCTGCTTGCGTTTTGACAGAACCTCGCGCGCCAGGGCGTATTTGTCATCCTGCCAGAAGATCAGGCAGCCGTTGCACCCCTTGCCGCAACAGCCCTCGGTGCCCACGCGGTTGGTCTTGAACCGGCGCTCGGTGCCGTCCTGACCGATCTTCTCCGCCAGCTCGTCCCGGCGGCGGGCATAGGCGGCTGGATTGTCGCGCCCCGAGGTTTCCAAGCCCTGCACCAGCTTGTCAAAACGGATGCGGCTCCAGTGTTCGTCGGTCAGGGCGCGTTCCTTGCGCAGGACCGAATATACCGGGAAACGGGCGCGCAGGTCGTCGGGGTCTTCGTGATCGAACAGGGAAAACGGCAGTCGGATCACGGTTTTCGTGCTGCCATGCACCACGTCCAGCTTGGCGCCGTCACTGGCGCGTTCAAATTCGTAGACGCGCAGCAGGACCGTCTCGCGCGAGATGGGCGAGACGAAATCCAGCACGTCGCCGGGTTCAAGCTTGTTCTTCACTTCGACCAGGAAGGCATCCTCGGTCACGTCGGTCACCAGTCCGGCATATTCCCATTGGGCGATGGTCGCGGTGTGTTCGTAATCATGCGCGTAATTGGTCAGCCGCCCCTCGTGAAAGGCCAGCGTGTAGCCGCGGTTTCCCACGGCCTCCAACTCGCGCATGTACGGCTTCGGGTCCCAGTTCTCGGGGTCGGCATAGTAATCGTCGATGGCCATGCGATAGGCGCGCGCGACGATGGCGGCATAGTATTCCGACTTGCCGCGCCCTTCGACCTTGAGACTGTCGACGCCGATCTTCAGATATTCGTCCAGCTTGGGCATGATGCACAGATCGCGCGAATTGAGGATGTACGAGCCGCGATCATCCTCTTCGATCGGCATCAATTCACCCGGGCGGCAGCCTTCTTCCAGCAGGAATTCGAACAGGTTGGCGTTTTCCTCGGTGATCCGCAGGTCTTGATGGGTGCCGTCCTTCAGGCGCAGCTTCAGCGCATAGTTCCAGCGGCAGGAATTGGCGCAGTTGCCCTGGTTGGCGCCACGTTCCGCCATGAAATTCGACAGCAGGCAGCGGCCCGAATAGGTCATGCACATGGCGCCGTGCACGAAGGCCTCAAGTCGGATGTTGGGGCATTTCTCGCGGATTTCCACCAGTTCGGGGTAGGAAACCTCGCGCGCCAGCACCACCAGTTCGGCCCCCTGATCCTGCCAGAACTTCACCGACAGCCACGAACAGATATTGGCCTGGGTCGAGATATGCAGCGGCAGTTCCGGCGCGCGGTCGCGCACGTACTGGAATACGCCGGGGTCGGCGATGATCAACCCGTCCGGCCGCACCTTGCGGACGGTGTCGATGTATTCATCCAGCTTGGGGATGTCCTTGTTGTGCGAGAACAGGTTCAGCGTCAGATAGGCGCGCCGGCCATGCGCGTGGCAGAACTCGACCCCTTCGATCACCTCGTCCAGCGAAAACTCGGACTTGGTGCGC
Source organism: Ruegeria sp. CG8 (assembly GCF_056537165.1). Lineage (NCBI taxonomy): Bacteria > Pseudomonadati > Pseudomonadota > Alphaproteobacteria > Rhodobacterales > Roseobacteraceae > Ruegeria > Ruegeria sp. CG8. The sequence continues at coordinate 435,047 of NZ_JBQFRA010000003.1, forward strand.
AGAGACATGTCGGGCGTGCCCAGATACACCGCGTCCGCCCCGTACAGGATGGCCAGTTTCAGCTTGCGCAGATTGCCCGCAGGCATCAGCAATTCCGACTTGGTCCGTGTCATCGCAGCACCCGGTTCTGAATCGATGGCGCCTTCTAAGGCATAACCACCGAGTCCAGAAGGGCAAACCCGCCTTGCACGCAGGCCCTAGCTGCGGCGGAACCGCGCTGTTCCGATCCGTTCGACCAGCTGGCTGCGCACCGGGTCGGGTTGGGCGTCGATGGCGCGCAGCACCTCGCGTAGTTCGGCCCGCAGGCCGTGCATCTGGTCGATTAGCGACAGCACCATCGACAGGGCGTCGGGCTCCATCTCGTACTGGTCGTCCAGCTCGCAGGCCAGTTGCAGGCGCGCCATGTCCAGCCGCTCGTAGACAAGCCCCTGGTCGGACTGGCGCGGGATCACGATCCGGGCGGACAGGAACCGGGACAACCGCTCGGACGTCAGGTTCTGGACGGCTTCAATCAGTTCGGCTTCGGTCAGAGAACGGGTCATGCCGGCATTCCTTTCCGCGGGTCATAGCTGTGTGACTTGCGCCAGTTCTGCATGAACTGCTTCAGTTCGTCGTCGATCTTGTCGGGCATCACCACGCTCAGCTCGATCAGCTGGTCGCCGCGTTTGTCCGAGCCGCGTTTCCTGACGCCCTTGCCGCGCAGGCGCAGGGTCTTGCCGCTGCTGGTGCCCTCGGGCACGGTCACGTTCACGCGGCCGTCGATCGTGGGCGCGGGGACCTTGCCGCCCAGAACGGCCTCGTCGATGGTGATCGGCAGGGTGATGCGGATGTCGTCGCCCTCGCGCTTGAACACCGGGTGTTCGGCCACGCGGATCGTGACCAGCGCGTCGCCCGGTGGCCCTTCACCATAGCCCGGGGCACCCTTGCCTCGCAGGCGGATGGTCTGGCCGTCGGTGATGCCGGCGGGGATCTTCACCTCGATCCGGTCACCACTGGGCAGGGTCAGCTTTTGCGTGGCGCCAAAGACGGCATCCAGGAAACTGATCTGCAGGCTGTAGTTCACGTTGTGACCGGGCGCATGAAACTCGCGCGCACTCCCCCCGCTGAAGCCACCGTTGCCACGGTTCCCGAAGAACTGGGCGAAGATGTCCGACATGTCGTCGTCCTCGACCCCGCCGCCCGCGCGATAGGGGTTGCCCGCGGTTTCCGCATATTCGCGGTAGTATTGCTGCTGCGGGCGTTCCTGACCCGAGGCGTCGATCTCGCCCCGGTCGAATTTTGCCCGGGTTTCGGGGTCTTTCAAAAGGTCATAGGCTGCGGCGGCGGCCTTGAACTTGGCTTCGGCCTTGGCGTCCCCGGGCTTGAGGTCCGGGTGGCAGTCCTTGGCGATGCGCCGGTAGGCTTTCTTGATTTCGGCGGCACTGGCGTCTTTCGAGACGCCCAACACCGAATATGGATTGTCGCTCATATATCTCTCGTTTCTGATGGGTTTCGCCAGTGGATGTTGTTGGCAGTTAACCTTTCAGATTGTGCCGTGTCATGGAATTTCAACAGGACCGAATACCGAGGAGATTGAATTTTCTCGAAAAATTCCGGCATCCTGATAGTATCCGCATGTTTCGAACTGTTGCGGATGGAGTCAAACGCATGTCACGCAGAATCAAGTCGGCCCTGGCCCTGTTGGCGGGCAATGCCATCGGTCTGTTGTTGGCCAGCCTGTTGCTGACCGGCTTTTCGATCAAGCCGGTGTCCTTCATCGTGGTGGTGATCGTGTTCACCCTGGTTCAGGTCGTGGCCGAGCCATTGATCCTGAAGATCGGGGAAAAGAACGTGCCGGCGCTGAAGGGCGGTATCGCTCTGGTGGTCACCTTCGTGGGCCTGCTGATCACCGATCTGGTCGCCGCAGGGCTGACCGTCGGCGGTATCTCGAACCTGCTGGCGGCGACGCTTCTGGTGTGGCTGGGCGCCCTGATCGCCGGGGTTCTGCTGCCGATCTACGTCTTCACCGAACTGCGCGAGCCCAAGAAATAAGGCTCAGGCCAGCGCAGTCAGGCTGTCGTTCAGAGCCTGCCACAGCTCATCCACCGGTTCACACCCGACCGACAGGCGCACGAAGCCGGGATCGACCTGATCCCCCCAGCGCGCGCGCCGCTCGGCTGAGCTGTGCACGCCACCAAAGGACGTGGCCGGGCGCAACAGCGGGCAGCCATTGATGAACCGTTCGGCCTGGTCTTCCGAGGCCAGCGTGATCGCCAGCAGAAAACCGTACCGTGCGGTCTGTTCGCGGGCCAGATCGTGCGACGGGTCCGACGGCAGGCCGGGATAGCGGATCTGCGTGACCGCCGGATGATCGGCCAGCCGTTCGGCCAGAACCTGCGCCGAGCTGCTCATGCGGTCGAACCGGACGTCCAGCGTCTCCAGCCCGCGATGCAGTAGCCAGGCCTCATGCGGGCCGGGGATCGCGCCCGAGACGCGGCGCCATTCCTCGACCCGTTCCATGATCTGGGCATCGCGGCTGGCCACATGGCCCATCAGCAGGTCGGAGTGCCCGCCCATCGCCTTGGTGTCCGAGGCGACGACGATGTCGATGCCCAGGTCCAGCGGGCGCTGTCCCAGCGGGGTCAGCGTCGTGTTGTCGGCGATGGTGATGCCCCCCGCAGCGCGCACCTCGCGGGCCACCTGCGCCAGGTCGATCATGTCGAGCCCGGGGTTGGACGGGCTTTCGACGAAGACCACGTCGAACCCGTCGAACCCGCCCTGCGCAAATGCGGTCGTTGGGCGCTCTTCGACCGACACGCCAAGCGGGGAGAGGAACCGGTCGGCCAGCAGACGGGTGACATAATACCCGTCCGACGGGATCAGGATGCGCGACCCCGACCGCACGGTGGCGAACAACGCCGCCGAAATCGCGCCCATGCCGGACGGAAAGATCAGGCAGGGTGCGCCTTCGAGATGCGCCAGCACATGCTCGACTTGGGTCCAGGTCGGGTTGTCCACGCGGCCATAGGTCGGGTGCCCGTCCGGCGCGCCGGGCAGGTGGAACATGCTGCTTTGGGTCAGCGGCAGGGCCACCGGTTCGCCTTTGCTCAGGGCATTGCCGCGCAGATGCAGCATCTCACCGGCCTTGGGGGTGCGCGCCATCGCTCAGCGCCCCGGAATGTCGTCGCGCGGCGGGGCGGGCTCCCAGCGCTCGATGATGTCGACCGCCTCCTGCGCGGTATCGACAAAGCGGAACAGGTCCAGATCTTCTTCGGAAATGGTCCCGGCATCGGCCAGCGCTTCCCAATTGATCACCCGCTCCCAGAACTCGCGCCCGAACAGCAGGAACGGCACGCGCTCCATCCGGCCGGTCTGGATCAGGGTGAGGGACTCGAACAACTCATCCATCGTGCCGAATCCGCCGGGGAAGATGGTGATCGCACGGGCGCGCATCAGGAAATGCATCTTGCGTATGGCGAAATAGTGGAAATTGAAGCTCAGCTCAGGGGTGACATAGGCATTGGGCGCCTGCTCGTGCGGCAGCACGATGTTCAGCCCGATCGAGCAGCCACCGGCATCCTTGGCGCCGCGATTTCCGGCCTCCATCACGCCGGGGCCACCGCCGGTGACGATGACGTTCTCGCGGCACCCGCTTTGCTTGGATTTCTCGGTCATCAGCCGGGCGAATTCGCGCGCCTCGTCATAGTATTGCGACAGACCGGCCAACGTGGCCGTCCGGGCGCTGTCCTTTTTGGCCGGTTCCGGGATTCGCGCGCCGCCGAACATCACGATGGTCGACGTGATCTGGCGTTCGGCCATGATCATTTCGGGCTTCAGCAGTTCCAGTTGCAGACGCACGGGCCGCAGCTCCTCGCGGCACAGGAAATCGTCATCGGCAAAGGCCAGCCGGTACGAGGGCGAGCGTGTCTGCGGCGTGTCGGGGACTTCGCTTGCGGTCGAGCGGTCGGTATGCGCATCGCGGAAAGGGCTGAGGCGGTCTTCTCTCATTGCTGGGGGTTCCCTGCTTGCGTGTTTTTCAAACAGCTATAGGGTTCGCGGGCAGAGTGCCAGTCACGGAAAGACGAGAATGGATTGGAAGACCGAAATTTCGGCCGCAGCCGAACGCATCAATGGCCACGCGCAGGTGACACCGGTCATGACAAGCGACGCGCTGGGACTGGCGCAGCCGGTCGAGATGAAGCTGGAGCATTTCCAGCACACCGGCAGTTTCAAGGCGCGCGGGGCGTTCAACACGTTGCTCAGCCTCGATGTGCCGGCGGCAGGGGTCGTGGCCGCCTCGGGCGGGAATCACGGTGCGGCTGCGGCCTATGCTGCGCGGGCGCTGGGCCATCCGGCCAAGATCTTCGTGCCCGAGATGGCCGGCCCGTCCAAAATCGCCCTGATCGAACGGATCGGCGCGGATCTGAGCGTGGTGCCGGGTGAATACGCAAACGCCCTGGCGATGGCGCGTGAACACGAAGATCGAACAGGTGCGATGCAGATCCATGCCTATGATGCGCCGGCCACCGTGGCCGGGCAGGGCACCTGTTTTGCCGAATGGGACAGCCAAGGCCTGCAAGCCGATACCGTATTGGTGGCGGTGGGCGGCGGCGGGCTGATCGCGGGGGCGCTGGCCTGGTTTCAGGGCGCGCGCAAGGTCGTTGCGGTCGAGCCGGAAACGTCATGTGCCTTGAACGCGGCGTTGCAGGCCGGAGCGCCCGTGGATGTGTCTGTTTCCGGCATAGCCGCCAACGCGCTGGGTGCGCGGCGGATCGGCGACATCTGTTTCGGGCTGGCGCAGGGGATGACGTCGGTGCTGGTCAGCGATGACGCGATCGCCGAGGCGCAACAGCGCCTGTGGCAGGCGCATCGCATTCTGGTCGAGCCGGCGGGCGCGACGGCCCTGGCGGCCTTGACCTCGGGCGTCTACACGCCGGAACCGGGCGAACGGGTCGCGGTTCTGGTCTGCGGGGGCAATATCGCACCTGACCCTCTGACCGCCTGAATTTGCGCCTTGAGGCCCGAGCCTTGGGATTATAGATAAAATCCCATGACCGCCACGATCGCAGATTCCATCTATGACCGGCTCAGCCAGCGCATCATCACGGGCGAGCTGCCCGCGGGTGAGAAACTGCGGCAGGACCATATCGCGCGGGCGTTCGACACCAGCCATGTCCCGGTGCGCGAGGCGCTGTTGCGGCTTCAGGCGCATGGCCTGGCCCACAGCGAACCACGGCGCGGCATGCGCGTCACCGCGTTGGACCCGGCCGAGGTGCGCGAGGTGATCGAGATGCGCGTGGCCCTGGAATCGCTGGCCCTGCAACATGCGATCCAGAATTTGACACCGGCGGATCTCAAGGCGGCCGACAAGGCCCGCATCGCCTGCGACGAGGCGCAGGACATGCCCACATGGGAAACCCGGAACCGCGCCTTTCATCGGGCGATCCTGACACCCTGCGCGCGGCCGCGCCTGCTGCATACGATCGACGATCTGCATATCGCCAGCGCCCGCCATCTGTTCGCCCATTGGCGTCACCGCTGGGTCCAGCGGAAAGACACCGACCACGCCGCCATCGTGCAGGCGATGAAGCGCCGCGATACCGCCACGGCCACAGCGATTCTGGTGCGCCATATCCGCCGCGCCAGCTGAAACCGACGGGTTTTCGCGCCGGGTGGCCGCAAACGGCTCCGCCAACGTCGCATTGCGCATTGGCCCCGGCTTTCATATAGGCAACACCAACCAAACGAGAGTCAGCACGGAGTAACCCCATGTCCAACGCCCAACTGGAAACCGCCATCGAGGCCGCATGGGAGGCCCGCGACACGATCACGCCCGCCACCACCGGTGAACAGCGCGAAGCGATCGAGGACACGCTGAACGCGCTGGACAGCGGCGCGCTGCGGGTCGCCGAGAAGCAGGCCGATGGCAGCTGGCATGTGAACCAGTGGGCCAAAAAGGCGGTTTTGCTGGGCTTTCGCATCAAGGACATGGAAATTCAGTCCGGCGGCCCGCAGGGCGGCGGCTGGTGGGACAAGGTCGACAGCAAATTCGCCGGCTGGGGTGAAAACCAGTGGCGCGCGGCCGGTTTCCGCGCGGTGCCCAACTGCGTGGTTCGCAAGTCGGCCTATATCGCGCCGGGCGTGGTGCTGATGCCGTCTTTCGTGAACCTCGGCGCCTATGTGGACGAAGGCACGATGGTCGATACCTGGGCCACGGTCGGGTCCTGTGCGCAGATCGGCAAGAACGTGCACCTGTCGGGCGGCGTCGGCATCGGCGGCGTGCTGGAACCCATGCAGGCCGGCCCGACCATCATCGAGGACAACTGCTTTATCGGGGCGCGGTCCGAGGTGGTCGAAGGCTGCATCATCCGCGAGGGCTCGGTCCTGGGCATGGGCGTCTATATCGGCCAGTCCACCAAGATCGTCGATCGCGAAACGGGCGAGGTGTTCTATGGCGAGGTGCCGCCTTATTCGGTGGTGGTGTCCGGCTCGATGCCGTCGAAGAACGGGATCAACCTGTACTGCGCGGTGATCGTGAAGCGCGTCGATGAAAAGACCCGCTCGAAGACCGGGATCAACGAGCTGCTGCGGGATTGATCATAAACATTGTTCAAAGTTCCAAAGGTCGCGGCTCTGGTCCGCGGCCTTTTCTTTGGTAGGGTAGGACCTATCCCGCCTTGTAGTCGGCGAGATCCTCGGGCGCGTGCAGCAGGGTGCCTTCGTATTTCGGCAAGTCATCGCGCAGTTCCAGCCAGGGCAGCTTGCTTTGATAGTTGACATGAAAGGTTGGCGCAAAGTCCGAAGGGTCTTCCAACGAGGCCGCGTACAGGTGCATCCCGCCTTCATAATGGTCGGCCTCGAACCCCATCGGAGAGCCACAGGTTGCGCAGAAATGCCGCTGGACGCCTTTCGAACTGGCGAAACTACGCGGTGTTGCGGCGGTCCACCGGAAATTGCGCAAGGGTACGCCCAACCATGCGACCACGGGCGCGGCGCAGTTGCGGCGGCAATCGTCACAATGGCAGTAGCAGCTCCAGGTCTCGGCGCCCTCAAACTCCCAGCGGGTTTCACCGCACAGGCAGCGGCCGCGTTTGGTCATGATGTCCTCCGTCGTTTTTAGGGACCAGTCTGACCGGATGGTGGGCCTGAGCGCGTCAAAAAACGACACGGCATCCGGGAACCGCGTCCAGCTGCCATGCTTGACCATCGACCGGCCCCCGGCTAAGGCCCACGGCATGGAAAAGCAAAAGAAACCCTCGCGCCAGCAGGTCTATACTCTGTTGGTTCAGATTGGCCGCAAGGATGGCGACGGCCTGCCCGAAGGCGCCACCGGCGCGGCGCTTATGTGCTATGCCAGCGGAGTGGACGAGGCCGAGGCCGTGCGCGAAACCGTGGCCATTCTCAAGCAGGCCGATACGGCTCCACTGGACGTAACCGGCTATGGCACCCTGGCCGAGCGCGAGGCGCAGGGGCACGAGATCGACCCCGACGAACGCGCTCTGATGCAGAGGGCGCTTGAGGAAAACGCGGTTATTGTTGCGCAGATGACGCCCTTCTTCGGCGACAAGCCCGAAAGCGCCTAGCGGCGCGTGCCGAACCACTTGCGATAGATCTGGTCATAGGTGCCATCTTCCCGGAGGCCCAGAAGCGCCTGGTTCACATCCTCGACCAGAGGTGACCCGGTCGGGAAGACGATACCGTAATTCTCGCGCAGGAAGACGCCGCCGGTCATTGCCGCAATCTTGCGGCCTTCATGTGCGGCGAAATACGACAGGATCGGCGCGTCGAACACGACGGCATCCAGGTCCCCATCCTTGAACGCGGTCAACATGCTGTCCAGGTCTTCGTACCCGGTGAATTCGACCTCGCGCCGGTTCAGAAAACTGGCGGCGGTCGAACCCGAGATCGTCCCGACCTGCTTGCCGTACAGATCATTGACCGAGTTGATGTTGCTGGTGATCGCATCCACCGTCATGACCGAGGTGATCCTTGCGGTGAAAACCGACACGATGAACAGCGAGGATACGACCAGGATCACACCCAGAATTCGCCCGAATGGGGTCCGGGGCATCCGCTCTTCAAATCCGCCATTGACCACCAGGTTCAACGCCCACCAGAAGGATGGGAACCAGGCCTCGTTCAGGTCGCGGTCGAAATAGGGTTGGGATCGGCGTTCGAACCCCCACATCAGCATGCCGCCACCCAGCAGGATGGCAAAGGCCAGCCCGATGGCGATGAACAGCTCGCGTGACAGAAGCGCCTGCATCAAGGACGGGCTGCGCGCCGCGTCTGATGGTACCATGATCTGAAGGCCGGCTTCGAAAATCGGCTGGCTGAAATCCATTCGGGCTTCACGGCCTGCGGTGATCGAAATATTCGCGATCGCCATGTCGGCTTCGCGGTTTTCGACCGCCGACAGCATGTCCCCGAACGCGTCGACTCGAACGACCGTGTATTCCCAATCCAGTTCTTCAGCCAGCGCGGCCAGCAGGTCCATTGAGAAGCCGGTGTCCTCGCCCTCATCCACATACGAGAACGGCGGACGCTCCACCGTCGTGACCGTCAGAGTTTCGGCTTGGCTGTGTTGTGCAAAGACCGCGAAGGTCAGGCAGATCAATGCGAAAAGGGCGCGCGTCATAGCTGGTTCACCTGTTTCGCGGCGCTCTAGCGCAATTTGCCATGGCGCGGCAAGGTCGTCGCGAGGTCATCGACCGGGATTTCTTTTTGCCGTTTTTTCGGGCTGGGCGACCGGAAAACCGCCGATCGGGGTTGGCATTGCGGCCAATTCGTTGAATCTGTGCGTGAACCCACATCCTGCCGACCCTGCGAGGCCCCTGAATGTCCGACCCTGTCCAGTTGACCGCAGACCTGATCCGTTGCCCCTCGGTCACACCCGAGGAGGGCGGGGCGCTGGTTCTGCTGGAAGATATCCTGTCGCGGGCCGGTTTCACCTGCACGCGGGTCGATCGCGGCGGCGTCTGCAACCTGTTCGCCCGGTGGGGCGACAAGGGGCATGCGCGCAGTTTTGGGTTCAACGGCCATACCGATGTGGTGCCGGTGGGCGACGAGGCCGCATGGACCCGCCCGCCGTTCGGCGCGGAAATCCATGACGGCGTTCTGTATGGCAGGGGCGCCACCGACATGAAATCGGGGGTGGCGGCCTTTGTCGCGGCCGCGGTGGATTTCGTGCGCGACACCCCGCCCGACGGGGCGATCATCCTGACCATCACGGGGGACGAGGAAGGCGATGCGGTGGACGGCACCACCGCGCTGCTGGACTACATGCAGGCGCAGGACGAGCGGATGTCGGTCTGTCTGGTGGGCGAGCCAACCTGCCCCAATGAGATGGGCGAGATGATGAAGATCGGCCGCCGCGGGTCGATGACCGCGTGGTTCGAGGTGACGGGCGTGCAGGGCCATTCGGCCTATCCGCATCGCGCCAGGAACCCGCTGCCGGCCTTGGCGCGGCTGATGGATCGGCTGGCCAGTCACGAACTGGATCGGGGGACGGACCATTTCGACGCTTCGACCCTGGCGGTGGTCACGATGGACACCGGCAACGCGGCCACCAACGTCATTCCCGCCCAGTGCCGTGGCGCGGTGAACATCCGGTTCAACGACCTGCATACAGGCGCCAGCCTCAGTGACTGGCTGAAGGCGCAGGCAGCCGACGTGGCGGCCGAGTTCGGCGTGCAGATCGACACGCGGATCAAGGTCTCGGGCGAAAGCTTTCTGACCCCTCCGGGGCCGCTGTCGGATCTGGTGGCCCGGGCCGTCGAGGCCGAGACCGGCCGCCGGCCCGAGCTGTCGACCACCGGTGGCACCTCGGACGCGCGGTTCATCAAGGATCACTGCGCGGTGGTCGAGTTCGGCCTGGTTGGACGCACCATGCACCAAGTGGACGAATCCGTCCCGGTCGAGCAGATCCGCCAGCTCAAGGCGATCTATGCCCGGATCCTGGCCGACTATTTCGCCTGAGTGATTGATGCGCCCGGCCATTTTTTGGTCATGACGCGGTCGCATCGGCGTGCTAGGCGGAAATCATGAAACGCATACCGACCAAGCAGGAGATCCTCGACTGGATCTCGGCGAATCCCACGCTCACCTCGAAACGCGACATTGCCAAGGCCTTTGGCATCAAGGGCGCGGACCGGATCGACCTGAAACGGATCCTCAAAGAGCTTGAGGCCGAGGGCCATCTGGAAAAGCGCAAGCGCAGCTATCGCGACCCGGACCGCCTGCCGCCGGTCAGCGTGCTGCAGGTCAAGGCGCCGAACGCCGATGGCGACCTGTTCGCGCGGCCGCTGGAATGGCATGGCGAAGGGGTCGAGCCGATCGTGCTGATCATTCCGCGCGCCAGCGACCCGGCGCTGGGCGAGGGTGACCGCATCCTGGCCCGCCTGACCCAGGTGCATGCAGAGGACCACAATTACGAGGCCCGCCTGATCCGCCGCATCGGCGCCAATCCGCGCCGGGTCGTGGGGATTTTCCGCAAGGGCGCCGAGGGCGGGCGCATCGTGCCCATCGACAAGGCCGGATCGACCGAATGGCTGGTGGCTGAAGACGCGGCGCTGGGCGCCAGGGATGGCGAACTGGTCGAGGCCGAGCAGGCGGGGCCGAAAAATCGTATGGGGCTGCCGCGTGCGCGTATCGTGGAACGTTTGGGCGATCCGTCCGCGCCCAAGGCGGTGTCGCTGATCGCGATCCACCAGCATGGCATCCCGGATGATTTTCCCGATGACGTGATCGCCGAGGCCGACCGGGCCAAGCCCGTCGGGCTGAAAGGGCGCGAGGATCTGCGGGACATCCCTCTGCTGACCATCGACCCATCGGACGCGCGCGACCATGACGACGCCTGCTATGCCCATACCGATGATGATCCGAAAAACCCGGGCGGCCACGTGATCTGGGTCGCCATTGCCGATGTGGCCGCCTATGTGCGCCCCGGCAGCGCGCTGGACCGCGAGGCGCGCAAGCGGGGCAATTCAACCTATTTCCCCGACCGCGTCGTGCCGATGCTGCCCGACCGTCTGTCGGGCGATCTGTGTTCGCTGCACGAAGGCGTGCCGCGCGCCTGTATCGCGGTGCGGATGCGGATCGATGCAAACGGCAACAAGATCGACCACCGCTTTGTGCGGGGGCTAATGCGCTCGGCCGCGTCTCTGCATTATGCCGAGGTGCAGGAGGCTATCGACGGCACCCCCAATGACCGAACCGGGCCGCTGCTGGAGAGCGTCCTGAAACCGCTCTATGCAGCCTACGGCGCGCTGAAGACGGCCCGCAACGAACGCCAGCCGCTGGATCTGGACCTGCCGGAACGCAAGATCGTGCTGAACGACAACGGCGAGGTCGAAAGCGTGGCCTTCCGCGAACGGCTGGATGCGCACCGTCTGATCGAGGAGTTCATGATCCTGGCCAACGTGGCCGCGGCCGAGACGCTGATCGCCAAGCGCAGCCCGCTGTTGTTCCGGGTGCACGAAGAACCCGCGCCCGAAAAGCTGGAAAGCCTGCGCGAGACGGCGCAGGCCGCTGGGCTGAACCTGGCCAAGGGACAGGTGCTGCAGACCCGTCACCTGAACGCGCTGTTGAATGCCGCCGCCGGCACCGAGGATGCCGAGCTGATCAATCTCAGCACCTTGCGGTCGATGGCGCAGGCCTATTACAGCCCCGAAAACTTTGGCCATTTCGGGCTGGCCCTGCGCAACTATGCGCATTTCACCTCGCCCATCCGCCGCTATGCCGACCTTATCGTGCACCGGGCGCTGATCTCGGCCCATGGCTGGGGCAAGGACGGGCTGACCGCCGACGAGATCGAGCGTCTGGAGGAGATCGCCACCCAAATTTCGGACACCGAGCGCCGCTCGATGATGGCCGAGCGCGACACGACCGACCGCTATCTGGCGGCCTATCTGAGCGAGCGCGTCGGCAACGAGTTCACCGGCCGCATCAGCGGCATCGCCCGGTTCGGGGCCTTCGTGAAGCTGGACGAAACCGGGGCCGACGGGCTGGTGCCGGTGCGGTCGCTGGGGCGCGAGTTTTTCCACTTCGACGCCGAGGCTGGCACCCTGATGGGAGCGGATACCGGCCTGACCATCGCCATCGGCCAGCGCGTCACCGTGCGCCTGACCGAGGCCACGCCGGTAACTGGCGGGCTGGAGTTGGAGCTGCTGTCAATCGAAGATCAGGCCATGCCGCGCGGCGGCGGTCGTGGCAAGTCGAGTCGTCCGACACGGCGCAAGGCGGTCAGCACCAAGCGCAAGAAGGACAAGATCAAACGCAAGGTCGAGCGCAAGCGCCGTCAGCGGTGATAGGTCAACGCCCGGGCGATCAGCCATTCATGCCTGACGGGGTCGATCTGTTCGATCCCGTCGAACAGGATGGCGCGATTGCCTTCAATCCTGTCAGCGTCAGGAAAGGCCGAGGTAAACTCACCGATAAGCCGGGTCTGGCAGTGGACAAACAGGGCAAACCGGGCAGAGGTGTGTCCACCCAGCCTGATGGTTGTTCCCTTGGGACTCAGATAGGCCGGTTGGCCCCATCGCAGAGCCTCGGTCACCAAAACCGCCGGTTGAAGTTCCTGCGCGGTGGCGAAGACCAGATCGCGCAGAGCCAGAGCGCCGCTTTTGGTGTCCGTGGCGAATGCCTCGTAGGCAGACGCCACCTTGGGGTCATCGAAAGGCCTCATGGCAGGGGGATCGCCTGTTCCATCCGGTCAACATAACTGTTCAGCAGCGTATCCTGTTTGATGCGCCGGGTCAGCCGGGTATCGGCCGGAGTGGCCCGCATCGCAGCCAGCATCGGGCCGACGCTGAGGTCGGCCGAAGTGGGGTGATCGCCCAAAAGATACGGGGCCTGCCACAGATAAGCTGAGATCGCCTCGAGGTCGCGTTCGACCCGTGCCATCCGTTCGGCCTCGGAGAAGCGCCCGATCCCTTGGGACCGAAGGCCTTTCAAGACCGATTTCCGGACCGAGTTCGAGATCGGGCGTCGGACGATTCGGGGAATCTCATAGAAGAAGGTGTCGCGCAGAACTGGCCAAACCTCGTCGTTGGCCCAGCGGTCAATGACGATCTGGAAGTACAGATGTTCCTCGGCCATACGGATCAACGCGCGGGACTGGCCCTTTTGCACATCGCTCAGGCCACGGTCGAATTCGGCGCCCTGCGCTTCCAACCAGTCGCGAATCTGGTCGCTGTCCGGCACGAGACGTTCGGGTGTGCGCAAAACCGGCAACTTGCTGTGCGGCATCTGTCGCGGATCGACCATGTCCGAACGGCGCCAGTGCAGCCCGGCCAGCTGCAGCATATAGGCGGTTTTGACGCAAAAGGGGCTGGCGCTGAAAAGTCCGAAAGCGGAAGGGTAGGTAAGAAGGGTCAACATAATAGGCTCCGAAATTGGGGTGCCGCCGGTCTATCGCGGGCTAATGACAGTTTCTGTCATTAGGTTTAGATTGAATGACATCATGTCCCGCACCGCCCGACTGTTCCAATTGATGCAGGCCTTGCGGTCTGGCCCGTCGCCCAAGACCTCGGCGCAGTTGGCGCAGGATCTGGGGGTTTCGGCACGCACCGTGCATCGCGACGTCGACGCTCTGCGTGGTCTCGGTGCAGTCATTGATGGCGAGGCCGGGTTCGGGTTCACCCTGATCGAAGACGCGACACTGCCGCCGCTGGGATTCACCGATGACGAGTTGGAGGCGCTGGTTCTTGGCCTACGCGAGGTGCAACTGATCGGAGACCCGGCTCTGTCGGACGCCGCCGGTGCGGCGCTGCGCAAACTGCAGGGCCGGCTGCCACACCGCCAATCCCACCGCCTGAGCCACGCAGTGCTGACCGCCACCCGGTTCGACCGTCCTGCCGCACCCAGCATCGAAGTTGCCGACCTGCGGCAGGCGACGTGGGACGAGCGTGTGGTCGAGTTCGACTATACCGATGCGAAAGGTGACGACACCCAGCGCCGCGTGAGCCCACTGAGCATCGTGTACATGGATCATGCCAGCGTACTGCTCAGCTGGTGCCATCTGAGGCGGGATTTTCGCGTGTTTCGGTTGGACCGGATGCGCGCGATGTCCGTCACCCAGGACAGTTTCCGCCCCAACCGCGTGCCTTTGCTGCGAGAGGCGCTGGCCAAGATCCGGGCCGAGCGCGAAGCAAAAGATCAAGAGAGCCAGTCCTGAGCGCTTTGTGATTTGCGCAATCTGGGGTACCCTGTCTGCGAGCAGTAATCAGGAAAACCTGAATCATGAAATATGTGTGTGGCTTTGTGGCCGCCGCATTTTGGGCATCCATCTTGCAGGCGGAGACTTCGAATACAACCAAACGACCACAGATCAGACCGGCGCTGGATTCGATCCAGTTGGCGTCGGCCGATCTGACGGTTTCGATCCGGCCGGTGCCAAGGCCGACCACCGGCATGCACCGGGTGGTCGTCGAAGGCAACACCAGCTTCGAGACTTGGTTGAACGCCTTCCGGCACCGGGCAGTTGCGGCAGGTATCCGGCCGCAGGTCCTGGACCGGTCATTGTCAGGCCTGACCTACGACAACGACGCCATCAAGCGCGATCGCAGTCAGGCCGAGTTCTCGAAACCGATCTGGGAGTATCTGGATTCGGCCGTGTCAGACCTGCGCATCGCGAATGGGCGCAAGGCGCTGGTGCGGTACAAGGATACGCTGGACCGGATCGAAGCCCGGTACGGGGTCGAAAAAGAGGTGGTGGTCGCGGTCTGGGGGCTGGAAACATCCTACGGCACGTATCGGGGCAGCAGCCAGACAATCCGGTCGCTTGCAACGCTTGCCCATGACGGGCGGCGCGCGCAGTTTTTTGAAACACAGTTGCTCGCGGCATTGCAAATCGTGCAGGCCGGCGACATCACCTCGGACCGAATGACGGGCAGTTGGGCGGGTGCCATGGGGCACACGCAATTCATGCCGACCTCATACCTCGAGCACGCGGTTGACTTCGACGGCGACGGACGCCGCGACATCTGGTCGGACGATCCTACGGATGCGCTTGCGTCTGCTGCCGCCTACCTTGCCAAGTTCGGGTGGACCAAAGGTCAGCCATGGGCGGTCGAGGTGCGTTTGCCCAAAGGGTTCGACTATGCCAGCGCCAGTCGGGACGTTAGTTTGCTTCCTTCGGAATGGGCCGCACGCGGCGTCCGCGCCGCGAACGGCGGTGGCATCGCAGATTTCGGGCCCGCCTCGATCCTGCTGCCGGCCGGCAGCGGTGGCGTGGCCCTGATGATCTTTGACAATTTCAGCGTGATCGAGCGTTACAACGGCGCCGATGCCTATGTGATCGGCATCGGCCACCTGTCAGACCGGCTGGCCGGGCAGGGTCCGTTCCGCGCAAGCTGGCCGCGCGGCGACCGGGTGCTGAGTTTTACCGAACGCAAGGAGTTGCAGCTGCGCCTGACCCTGGCCGGGTTCGACACGCAGGCCATCGACGGGCGGATCGGGCCGAACACCATCAATGCGTTGCGGGCCTACCAAATGGCGCGTGGTCTTTTGCCGGATGGGTACGCAACCGTGCAATTGCTGGAACGGATGCGGTGAACGAAAAAGGGCGGCCCTGCCGGACCGCCCTTTTCCAAAATTATTCTGAATTCACGAGGCCGCTTTCATCAAGCCTTGGGCGATGATCTCGGCCTGCGCCTCGTCCAGAGACTTGTAGATACGTACGAACATCTCGTCGATATCTGCCGGGGTCAGAACCAGTGGCGGCGAGATGATCATCCGGTCGCCCACATGGCGCATGATCAGGTTGTTGGCGAAGCAGCGATCGCGGCAGATGTACCCGACCGTGCCCGGATCGGAGGCGAACTTGGCCCGGCTGGCCTTGTCCGGCGTCAGCGCGATCGACGCCATCATGCCCACGATCTTGGCTTCGCCCACCAGCGGGTGCTCGACCAGCGCCTCCCATTTCTGTTTCAGATAGGGGGCGGCGACATCGCGCACATGCTCGACGATCTTTTCTTCTTCCAGAATGCGCAGGTTTTCCAGCGCGACGGCCGCCGCGACCGGGTGGCCCGAATAGGTATAGCCGTGGTTGAACTCGGTCCCGCCGATCACCTCGGCGATCTCGTCATTGACGATCGAGCCGCCGATGGGCGCATAGCCCGAGCTGAGCCCCTTGGCGATGGTCATGATATGCGGGCGGATGTTCATGGTCTGCGAGCCGAACCAGTTGCCGGTTCGACCAAAGCCGCAGATCACCTCGTCGGCGATCAGCAGGATGTCGTACTTGTCGCAGATGCGCTGGATTTCCGGCCAGTAGGTGTCGGGCGCGACGATCACGCCGCCCGCGCCCTGGACCGGCTCGGCGATGAAGGCGGCGACGCGGTCTTCGCCCAGTTCCAGGATCGCCTCTTCCAGCTCGCGCGCGCGGGCCAGACCGAACTCTTCGGGCGTCATGTCGCCGCCCTCGGCCCACCAGTTGGGCTGGTTGATGTGGTGGATGTTCGGGATCGGGATGCCGCCCTGCGCGTGCATGCCGGCCATGCCGCCCAGCGAGGCCGACCCCACACTCGACCCGTGATAGGCGTTGTGGCGGCTGATGATGATGTTCTTGTTCGGATGGCCCTTTTCCGCCCAATAGGTGCGGACCAGACGGATGTTGGTGTCATTGGCCTCGGACCCGCCGGCAGCGAAGAAGACATGGTTCAGGTCACCCGGCGCCAACTCGGCCAGTTTCGCCGCCAGCGCGATCGCCGGGACATGGGTCGTTTTGAAGAAGGTGTTGTAATAGGGCAGTTCGCGCATCTGGCGCGCCGCCACTTCGGCCAGTTCGTCGCGGCCATAGCCGACGTTCACGCACCACAGACCGGCCATGGCGTCCAGGATCTCTTCGCCCTCGCTGTCGGTCAGATAGACGCCCTTGGCACGGGTGATGACGCGCGCGCCTTCCTTGCCCAGTGCGCCGTTGGCCGAAAACGGGTGAAGGTGATGCGCCGCATCCAGGGCCTGCAATTCGGCGGTCGGCATGTGGTTGGTGATGGTCGACATCGGTCTCTACTCCTGCAACAGCGGTTGCCGTCACAATATGATCAAATTTTTTTCTGTCAATCGAATCGCGCTGACCTATTCGGTCGCCAGCGCCTCGGCCATCAGTTCCATGCCCTGTTCGATATCCTGGGTCGTTGCTTTTGCGACTTTTTCAGCGTCGCTGGCGCGCAAGGCATCGATGATGTCCTTGTGCCGGTCCGGAAGGCTCTGGGTGCCGAAGCGCCCGCAGACGACGCGCAAGGACGGCCCGAATCGCAGCCACAGGCGCTCGGCCAGATCCTTTAGAATCGGCGCACCGGCGTGGTCATAGAGTTTTTCGTGGAATGCATGGTTCAGGCGAAGATAGCCGCCAACGTCCCCGTCGGCGATCGTGCGATCCAGCTGTTCGTCGATCTTTTCAAGCTGGTCGATATCCGCCGTGGTCATGTTGACTGCTGCGCGCCGGGAAAGCTCTGATTCTACGGCATTTCTGGCGAAAATCATCTGTTCGACATCTGTTGCGGTCAGCAGGGGAACGCTGACCCGCCGGTTGCCCTGAAAGATCAGCGCACCATCCGAGATCAGGCGCCGGATGGCCTCGCGCACCGGGGTCATGCCCACGCCCAGCGAATCGGTCAGGCCCTGGATCGTGACCGGTTGCCCCGGCACCAGATCGCCGAACATGATCTGCGACTTCAGTGTCTGGTACACCTGTTCATGTGCTGGTCGTTTTTCGGTCTGGGTCACTGCAGCAGATGCCTTATTTTTGATCAAATCCAATTGGTTCACCCCGATCCCAATGCTCCCGGCTTGTCAGGTTTCTTGCCCCGTGAAACCATACGACGTATCGAGGGAAAACGCAAAACTTGATCAAATCCAAAAAAACGGGAAAATGCCCGTACACTTGCAGGGAGAAGAAAATGAAAATCAAAACGCTGACGATGACGGCAATTGTCGCATTGGGGACGTCGGCCGCTGTTGCGGAAGAGGTGCGCGTATACAACTGGTCGGACTACATCGACGAGGAGTTGCTGAGCAAATTCCAGGAAGAGACGGGTCTGACCCTGATCTACGATGTGTTCGACAGCAACGAGGTTCTGGAAACCAAGATGCTGGCCGGGGGATCCGGTTACGATGTGGTGGTGCCGTCGGGCACCTTCCTTCAGCGCCAGATCCAGGCTGGAGCCTTCCAGAAACTGGACATGTCCAAGCTGCCCAATGCAGTTAACCTCTGGGACGTGATCCAGGAACGCACGGCCGGCTATGACCCGGACAACGCCTATTCGATCAACTACATGTGGGGCACCACGGGGCTGGGCGTGAATGTCGACAAGGTCAAGGAAGTGCTGGGCGACGATGCGCCCTTGAACAGCATGGACCTGGTGCTGAAGCCCGAGAACATGGAAAAGCTGGCCTCATGCGGCGTCCATTTCCTGGACGCCCCGTCCGAGATCATTCCCATGGTACTCCAGTACATTGGCGAAGATCCGGACAGCCATGACACCGACGTGATCGCCAAGACCGAAGAAGTGCTGATGGGCGTGCGTCCCTACATCCAGAAGTTCCACAGCTCGGAATACATCAATGCGCTGGCCAATGGCGACATCTGCGTGGCCGTGGGCTGGTCGGGCGACATTCTGCAGGCCCGCGATCGGGCGGATGAGGCCGACAACGGTGTGACCATCGAATACCATCCGTTTGCCGAAGGCTCGCTGATGTGGTTCGACCAGATGGCCATTCCGGTGGATGCACCCAACCCGGACGGCGCGCATAAATTCCTGAACTTCATCCTGGATGCCAACAACATGGCGGCGGCGTCGAACTACGTTTACTACGCCAACGGCAACAAGGCGTCGCAGGAGTTTCTGGAAGAAGACGTGATCGGCGATCCGGCGATCTATCCGGATGATGCCACGATGCAGAACCTCTACATCACCACGCCTTACCCGGCCAAAACGCAGCGGGTCGTGACCCGCCTGTGGACCAAGATCAAATCGGGCACCTGATCCGAAATGATTGCGCAAGGCAGAATGGTTCTGCCTTGCGCACTACCTGTTCAGGCTGACTTACGGGGGCCGATTTGAACTCTACCGTCTTTGCGCCGTGGGAAGATCCGCAGGCGAAACCCTTGATCCAGTTCAAAAATGTGACCAAGCGATTCGGGGACTTTACTGCCATCGACAATCTGTCGCTGGACATCTTCGAGCGGGAATTCTTTGCTTTGCTGGGGCCGTCGGGTTGCGGCAAGACGACGATGATGCGGATGCTGGCGGGGTTCGAGAAACCCACCGAAGGCCACATCATGCTGAGTGGTCAAGACATCGACCCGGTTCCGCCGAACAAGCGGGCGGTCAACATGATGTTCCAGTCCTACGCGCTGTTTCCCCATCTGAACGTCTGGGACAACATCGCCTTTGGCCTGCGCCGGGACAACATGCCCAAGCATGATCTGGAAGACCGGGTCGAGGAGATGCTGCGCCTGACCCGTCTTGAGAAATTTGCCCGCCGCAAACCGCACCAGATTTCCGGTGGTCAGCGTCAGCGCGTGGCGCTGGCCCGGTCGCTGGCCAAGGCGCCCAAATTGCTGCTGCTGGACGAACCGCTGGGCGCGCTGGACAAGAAGCTGCGCCAGGACACCCAGTTCGAGCTGATGGACATTCAGGAAAAGACCGGCACCACCTTCGTGATCGTGACCCACGACCAAGAAGAGGCGATGACGGTGGCCAGCCGCGTTGCCGTGATGGATCAGGGCAAGCTGATGCAGGTCGCCACGCCCGACCGCATTTATGAAAACCCCAATTCCGTCTATGTCGCCGATTTCATCGGGGACGTGAACATCATCGAAGGCCGTGCAACCGCAGCCGGTGAGGGCACGTACAGTATCGAATGGGCCGAGGGCCAGCCGCCTCTGACCGCCACGTCCGCGGCAAGCTTCGGAAACGGGCAGGCCTGTCACCTGGCCATCCGGCCGGAAAAGGTAACGATCTCGGCCGAGCGTCCCGCCGATGCCGTCAACGCCGTGCAGGGCAAGGTGCATGACATTGCCTATCTGGGCAACCTGTCGACCTACCATGTCGAATTGCCAAACGGGACGATCATCAAGGCGCAAACGGCCAATACCCGCCGCATCTCGCGCCGGTCCTTCACATGGGAAGACCCTGTCTGGCTGTCCTGGACAGCCACGGCGGCGGTTCTGCTGGCAGACTGATGCGCCGCGCGGTCCTGATCGCCATCCCCTATGTCTGGCTGCTGGCCCTGTTTCTGGTGCCGTTCTTCATCGTGTTGAAGATCTCGCTGTCGGACATCGCGCTTGCGATCCCGCCCTACACCCCGACCCTTGATTTGTCGCAGGGCTGGGCCGGGATCAAGGAGTTCTTCAGCCAGCTGGATTTCGAGAATTTCGTCTGGCTGACCGAGGACGACCTGTACTGGAAAGCCTACCTGTCCAGCGTCAAGATCGCGCTGATCGCGACCGCGCTGACCCTGGTGGTGGGCTATCCGATCGCCTATGGCATGGCCCGCGCGCCCGAGGAATGGCGCCCGACGCTGATGATGCTGGTGATCCTGCCGTTCTGGACCTCGTTCCTGATCCGCGTCTATGCGTGGATGGGGATCCTGTCGAACGAAGGCTACCTGAACCAGTTCCTGCTGTGGACGGGCATCATCTCGACCCCGCTGACCATCCTGAACACGCAGACGGCTGTCTATATCGGCATCGTCTACACCTATCTGCCCTTCATGATCCTGCCGATCTACGCCGCGCTCGATCGGCTGGACGGCTCGCTGATCGAGGCGGCTGAGGATCTGGGCTGTTCGCGCACGCAGGCCTTCTGGCTGGTGACCATCCCACTGTCGCGCCCAGGCATCATCGCGGGATGCTTCCTGGTGATGATTCCGGTGATCGGTGAATTCGTGATCCCCTCGCTGCTGGGCGGGTCGGGCACGCTGATGATCGGCAAGGTCTTGTGGGAGGAGTTCTTCTCGAACCGCGACTGGCCGGTGGCCAGCGCCGTGGCGGTGATCCTGCTGCTGATCCTGGTGATCCCGATCGTGCTGTTCCAGCGCAACCAGCAGAAACAGGCGGAGGCAGAGCAATGAACAGGCTGAGCTGGTTCAACACGGTCTCGCTGACGCTGGGCTTTGCGTTTTTGTACATCCCGATGGTGATCCTGATCATCTTCAGCTTCAACGAAAGCAAGCTGGTCACGGTCTGGGCTGGGTTCTCGACCAAATGGTATGGCGAACTGATGCAGAACCAGGCGTTTCTGGATGCGGCCTGGGTCACCGTTCGCGTTGCCGTGTTCTCGTCGACGCTGGCGACCATTCTGGGCACCATGGCCGCCTATGTCATGGTGCGGGGCGGGCGGTTCTTTGGCCGCACGCTGTTTTCCGGGATGATCTACGCGCCGCTGGTGATGCCCGAGGTGATCACCGGCCTGTCGCTGTTGCTGTTGTTCATCGGGATCGGGCTGGACCGAGGCATCCTGACCATCGTGCTGGCGCATACGACCTTTTCGATGTGCTACGTGTCGGTCGTGGTGTCTTCGCGGCTGGTGACGTTCGATCAGTCGCTGGAAGAGGCGGCGTTGGATCTGGGCTGCTCGCCGGCGCAGGCCTTTCGGTTGGTGACGCTCCCGATCATCGCGCCGGCGGTGATCTCGGGGTGGTTGCTGGCCTTCACCCTCTCGCTGGATGACCTGGTGATCGCGTCCTTTACGTCCGGCCCCTCGGCCACGACCCTGCCGATCAAGATCTTCTCGGCGGTGCGTCTGGGGGTCAGCCCGGAAATCAACGCGCTGTCGACCATCATGATCGCCGTGGTCACCGTCGGTGTGATCACCGCGTCGCTGGTGTCGAAACGTGCGATGGTCCGGCAGCGGCAAGAGGAACAAGCCGCCGCGCGCACCGAATGAGGCGGATCTTTCCGGCTTATACCTATGGCCCCGGCCCCCGTGAGGGGTGTTGGTGGGATGAAACCACTACGGCGCCTGACTGGCCCGTTCATTCGGGTGATTTGTCGACCGACGTTGCGATTGTCGGCGGCGGGTTCACCGGATTGTCTGCGGCCCTGCACCTCGCCGAACGCGGTGTTTCTGTCGCCGTGTTCGAAGCCGAAACTCCGGCCTGGGGCGCTTCGGGGCGCAATGGTGGGTTTTGCTGCCAAGGAGGGTCCAAGCTTGGTTCGGCGACACTTGCGCGGCGCTATGGGATTTCGGCGGCACAGGATTACGCGCAGGCCGAAACCGACGCGGTCGCCTTGGTTGCGGATCTTTTGCAGCGGTTTCGGATCGACGCAGACGTTCACTCCGAAGGGGAGACGCAGTTGGCGCACAGCCCGCGCGCGATGGAGCGGCTGCGGCGTCGCGCGGAAAGCGGTGGGGTTCTGCATGAGCCGTCGGATTTGGAACGCCTCGGTATGGGGGGACGTTTCTTTGGCGGATATACCGATCCAGTCGGCTTTGGGCTGAACCCGCAGAAATACCTGTTCGGGTTGGCCCGGGCCGCGCAGGCGCAAGGTGCCGCAGTATTCTCGAAAAGCCCGGTTCAGGACATCAGAATAGCCGGGTCCGAGTACAAGATGACCACCCCCGCGGGCCGTATCCAGGCCAAGACGGTGTTGATCTGCACCAACGGTTATTCCAGCGACGATCTGCCCGACTGGTTGGCCGCCCGTTACATGCCCGCCCAGTCTACGGTCATGGTGACACGTCCGCTGACCGAAGCTGAATTGCAGGAACAGGGTTGGACTTCGCGCCAGATGGCGTACGACACGCGCAACCTGCTGCACTATTTCCGTCTGATGCCGGACAACCGGTTCCTTTTCGGAATGCGAGGAGGCCTAATGTCCTCGCCGCGCGCTGAGGCTGCGATCCGTCGCAAAGTACGCCGTGACTTTGATCACATGTTCCCGGGTTGGGCCGAGGTTGAGGCAACTAATATGTGGTCAGGTATGGTTTGCCTGACCCGTGACCTGCTGCCCTTTGTCGGGGAGGTTCCGGGCCACCCGGGCTTGTTTGCCGGTCTGGCCTATCACGGGAACGGCGTGGCGATGGGCAGCTATTGCGGGCGGGCATTGGCCCGCTTGGTTTTGGGTGAGCCCGCGAATATTCCGGACGTCATCGCCAAACCGCCGTCAAAGTTCCCATTCGGGCGCTGGCGGCGACTGCTGATGCCGCCGGCTTATGCGGCCATGGCTCTTGCCGATTTGTGATACGGCCCAGGGTCAGAGGGCCGCAACCTCAAGGTCAAACCCGGCCCTATAGGCTGGCGCACCATTCTCGGCCCGCCACAGGCAGTAGGCAGCCATACGCCAATTGTACCAGGGCTTCAGCGCGAGGTATCGGCGCACCGTCTGCGGGCTGTCATAGGCCGACAGAAACGTAGCCTCTTCCTCGGGGCTCAGCGGCTTGCCGCGATAGAGATGCTGCATGGCGGGTGACAGGAACAGGGCAAGATCCTCGCATGGGTCACCCATCGCCGGGCATTGCCAGTCGATCAGTGTCAGCCCCGCGGGGGAGACGAGGATGTTGCCGGCCACTGGGTCGCCATGGATCAGGCATACTCGGGGGGTCGGCGGCACCTGGGATCTGGGTTTGCGTTCGGCCATAACGGCGCTGAGTTCCGAGCGGCAACCGTTCAAAATACGGGTGCCGTGATGATCGAGATCAACGCTTCCATTGCATCCCTTAGGGACCTCTAGCCCGATTTCTCGGGCGTGAAGATCATGCAGCAGTTTCGCCACCTGCGCGGTCCCTTCTCGCCACGGAGTGCCAGCCGCATGGTCATAGAAAACCCAGCGATCCGGGCCAAAGCTGCCCGAGGCGCGAAGCCGCGGCACAAACCCCGTCGCAACAAGTGCGTGCAGACAGGCTGCTTCGAGTTGGGCGTCGTTGCGAAACAGCGGGTTTTGAAGGGAAGACCGGTAGATCTTCAAAACCCGGTCCGGCTCGGCGTCCAATACCTTCCACACCTGGTTCGTGCGTCCGCCATACAGCGTCTCGAACTGGGCGTCTTTTGCGATCAACCCGTTTTGGACAAGTTGGTCTGCAAGGCCGGGTGGAGGAGCGGTTGGAACGGACAGTTGAGACACCGAAGCGTTGCGAATCTGGACCGCCAATCCTTGGCCCGCAGCGCCCCCGAGTTCAAGCGCCGGTACGAACGGCAACGACGTCGGTTGCCGGAATCACGACGCCGCTGTCCAAGGTCAACATGACGACACCGGCCCCGACTTGTGCTTCGACGACGCGACTGTAGGTGGCCGCAGGCCGCGCCGAGAGCAGTTCATCCCCCAAATAGCTTTCCAGCGTTGCGGAATAGGTGCCGTTGGGCATCGGATTGCCCGATGCATCCATTCCAGCCCAAAGAAACTCGGTCTCGGATACCGGAACGGAGACCCGGTCGATTTCGGTTCCGTCAGAATCCTTGATGACCAGCACAGACGCATCCGCGCCCAGGTCGGGCTGAGTGAATATGGTCTGTGGCTGGCCAGCAAACCGGAAGGAGGCTGCCCCCTGAACATCGACCCCAATCCAGTTGGACAGCTCATCCAGATTGACGCTGCTCAGGGCGGCAGTGAGGTTTGCCAGAAGGTCGTTGGTCTGCACCTGCTGCTCCACCATCGAAAACTGGGCGAGTTGCGACGCATATTCCGACGAATCCAGTGGCTCCAGAGGATCCTGGTTGCGTGCCTGCGCCGTCAACATCATGAGAAACGTCTCAAAGTCCGAGGTCAGCCCTGTCGCTGCTGAGGTTCCCGTTGGCTGTGCTGTTGAGGGTGTTTGTGTCGCGGATGCCGCTGTGGTGATCATGATTCAAAGCCTCAGGTCCAACGTCCGGTCCACCTGGGTTGGGCGGGCCCGAGCGGGTGTTTCGGTTGCAGGGTCAAGCTCCCCCGCGGTGATGAATGTGCCGCGTTCAGGTGGCTCAGCATCCTGTTCTGGGTTCGCCGAGGTGCCCAGTTCAAAGGAAAGATCGCCCAGCCCCATCTCTTTGAACTCGGCTGAAAGGATCGAAATATGCCGGCGCATGAGATCCATGGTTTCGGGCCGGTCAGCGACGATCATCATGTGCAACCCGTCTTCGCGCCCGGTCACCTTGATCGAAACTTTGCCCAGCTCTTCCGGAGTCAGTGCGATTTCCACGCTTCCGCTTCCCGGCTTTGCGACGATGGTTGCCGCCATTTGCCCGGCGACTGCCCGAGCAATTTCCGCCCGGCCCGAGAACGGGGCGCCGTTGGTCGGGCCTGTATCCCTTTGCGCTGGGGTCGTACCCAAGTCCTGCGTTGGCATCCGGTCGTGCAGACTGTCCTCTGGCATCGGGTCCTTCAGTGCTGCGCGTTCCGATGTACCGACGATCTGCGCCCGGATGATGGATTCCGTTCTTTGGCCCGCAGGTTTGGCCGGCCGTTGATCCACCCCCCACGATCCGGTGGTCTGCTCGTCGCGCCTGGCATCTTTACCGGTTGCAGCGCGCAATTCGTCCTTTCGGTTCTGCAGCCCTCCACTCATTCCAGGTTCGGTGGTGTTCAACTGCTCTTTTGCCGCTGACCCATGTTGAGACGCTGTGCTCGCGACACGCTCGGGCGCTTCGGTTCCCTTGCCCGTGTCGCCCGCGAGCGATCGGCGATCGGGATCAGAGGTTGCTGCGCGCATGGCCGCGGCGGCAGTTGACTGGCGCCCCTCCGGCGGCGGAGTAACCCCGAGAGTGGCGTGCGCCGTCGCCTCGCGCTTTAGAAATTCAACGGGCGTTGCCATGGGCAGAGGCGTGTCTTTCTGTCGGGCGTCCTGTTGTGAACCCTGCAAATCCAGCGGTTCAGCCAAATCGGGTTCGGCTTGCGGGACGTCAGGGTCGGTGTTTTCATCGCCATCCACGATTTCCGGACCCGCGCGGCTGTCCGGATGAGGTTTCGCCTCGGCCTCAAGGTTCGGCATCTCTTCTTCGGCCATGAGTTCCGCGAAATCAGAGTTGCCTTTTGTTTGGGGCTCGGACTTTGCGGCCCAATCCGGCTTTCCGCCGGAAATCACATTGGTCATCATGGTCAGGGCGTTGGGCATTTTGCTCCGGCTCCGGTTGTTTGGCCCAAACCTGCCCTCAAGGTAGTTACGTTTATTTTAACCGCTCTTCGCTTTGATCGACAAAGATCGAAACAATTTTCGGAGAGGGCGATGGAAATCCCAAACCTCGCGCCGGTACCGCGCAGCAATATGACCGAACAAAGACTCAAGGCCGCAGCGGTCGAGCTTGAGGCAACTTTTCTAGCCGAAATGCTGAAGGCCGCAGGCCTGGGCAAGGCGCGGCAGGCTTTCGGAGGTGGCGCGGGCGAAGACCAGTTCTCGTCTTTCCTGTTGCAGGAGCAGGCCAGGCAATTGGCCCGATCCGGCGGGATCGGCCTGTCGGAAACCCTTTTCAATGCAATGATGGAGAAGACCGATGCCGACTGAGAACAAGCAAGGACTGATTAAGGCTCTCGAGGAGGTTCTCGATCTCGAGCGCAGGGCTTTGGTCGAAGGGGACCTGGATCGGCTGGGCCAGATGATGCCGCAGAAGGAAAAGCTGATCGGCGCACTCAACGAGATGCAGGTGCACGACAGTGACGACTTGATTCGGCTGCACCAGAAGGTCGAGCGCAATCAAAGCCTGCTGAACAGCGCGGCCGAAGGGATCCGGGCGGTCATGAACCGGATGGCTGAACTCAGAAAAATCCGGCAGGAATTCACGACCTATGACGCGGCCGGACAACGCAATGGTTTCGCCGTCCGTCAGGATCCCAAGCTGGAAAAACGTGCCTAGCGGCGGGTTTGATTCAAATCCGTCTTTTTCCGTCGGACCGCCTTAGCACTCCGTTAGGAGATCAGGCCCAAAAGTGGTCCCGCACCTCGAAAGAAGGTGGCGCGACCACCGATCGGTAGCTCGCACAGGTCAGAACGACAACACGTCCGCCAATGATGGTCGGGCGTCACTGGGCGAAGAAGGCCCGAATGGAAAAGGATGAAAAACATGTCCAGCATTCTGACAAACAACGGCGCGATGGTTGCGCTGCAGACTCTGAAATCGGTCAACAAGAACCTTGCAGCAACCCAGAACGCGATTTCGACGGGTAAGGATGTCGCTACGGCCAAGGACAACTCGGCCGTATGGGCGATTTCCAAGGTGATGGAATCCGATGTCAACGGTTTCAATGCGATCAAGGATAGCCTGGCACTGGGTGAATCGACTGTCGCCGTGGCCCGGAACGCTTCGGAAACCGTGACCGACCTGCTGACCCAGATGAAGAACAAGATCGTCGCCGCGCAGGAGGACAACGTCGACCGCGGCAAGATCAATGATGACGTAGCCGCCCTGCGGGACCAGATCGCATCGGTGGTCGGTGCCGCACAGTTCAACGGCCTCAATCTTGTGGACGGGTCAGCGGGCACCGCATCGATCCTTTCGTCGCTGGATCGCGACAGCGCTGGCAACGTGACCGCGTCGTCGATTTCGGTGGCCAGCCAGGACCTGTCGACCGGTGGATATGCCAGCAAGGGCGTTCTGGCCGGCTCGGACAACGCGACCACTGACAATGACGCCGCCGGGTTCACAATGGACAAGTCCGGCGGGTCCGGTGACATCGTGATCGACAGTTCGACAGACAACTTCGCCGTCGGTGACAAAGTGTCGATCACCATCGGGGACAAAGTTGCATCATACACCGTGCAGGCCAGCGATCTGGACCCTTCGGGAACCTATGACTCTGCCTACACAGATGCCATCGTGGCAGTGGGGCTGAAGAACCAGATCGACGCGCTTGGGATCACCGGTGTAGCGATCGACTATGACTCCAGCGCGCCGGGCACCCTGTCCTTCGTGACCGGGACAGCAACCGCTGGTGCTGACGCAGATCGCGACGTAACCGTTTCGGCCCAGTTCACCAATGCCGGTTCTGGCGGTCTTGGCGCGCTGTCGTCGATTGACGTTTCGACCAGCGCCGGCGCTGCCGCAGCACTGGGCACGATCGAAACCTTGATCGATACGGCGATTGACGCGTCGGCCGCGTTCGGTTCGGCGCAAGGGCGGATCGAGACGCAGAAGGAGTTCATCTCGAACCTGACTGACTCTTTCAAATCCGGCATCGGCTCGCTGGTGGACGCCGATATGGAAGAGACCTCGGCCCGTCTGCAGGCCCTGCAGGTACAGCAGCAATTGGCGACACAATCGCTGTCGATCGCCAACCAGGCCCCGCAGTCGATCCTGTCGCTGTTCCGCTAAGGCGGAAACTTGGTCGGGGTGTGACCAACGCGCCCCGACCGTGACTGCAAACACGACGGCCTTTTGAAAGGATTTCAAGTGACCCCGCAAACGCTTGCCCAACGGGCATATGCTCAGTCCGCCGCCCCGACGCGAACCCCGCGTGATACCGAATATGAGGCGATTTCAAAGATCACGCATCGGCTCAAGGCAGCGGCTGCGCGCAAAGCCTCGGATTTCTCGGGCTTTGTTCAGGCCCTGCATGAAAACCGCCGCTTGTGGTCCGTTCTGGCCAACGGCGTCGTGGATTCGGACAATGCATTGCCGAATGAGCTGCGCGCGCGGATCTTCTATCTGGCCGAGTTCACCGAGCAGCACACGGGCCAGGTTCTGGCCAGCAAGGCTGGGGTCGAGCCGCTGCTTGAAATCAATCTGGCGGTTTTGCGCGGGCTGCGTCAGCGGGGGACCGCGTAATGGGCGGGCTGGTTCTGAAGCTGGCGCCGAAAGAGCGGGTTTTGATCAATGGCGTAGTGATTGAGAACGGCGATCGGCGGACCCGCTTTTCAATCATGACGCCCGAGGCAAATGTCCTTCGGTTGCGCGACGCGATACATCCCGACGAAGTGACAACCCCGGTCCGGCGCGTGTGTTACGCGGCCCAGCTGGTCCTGTCCGGAGATCTGGAAGCCGGAGACGCAAAACAACAGCTGCTGCGACGGATCGAGGAACTGAGCCAGGTCTTCACGGATGTCGACAGTCGCCGGGTCCTGGCACAGGCGACCGAAGCCCTGGTGGCCGAGCAGTACTACAAATGCCTGAAGGCGCTTCGATCGTTGCTGCCGCGCGAAGAGCGTCTGATGGCCTATCGGCAATGACATTCCTGCCGGTCATTCCAACTGGGGGTATCGTGGGGTGGCGTTTTTTGCAGCGCACCTATGACGCCCAGTTGCAGGCCTTTTCCACCTCGGCGGTCAATGACCGGGACACGCAGTATTTTGTGGAAAACATCCGAAACGTCCGATCGGCAGAAGATCTGGTCTCTGACCGACGCCTGCTGCAGGTCGCGTTGGGCGCGTTCGGATTGGAAGGTGACCTGGACAATCGGTACTTCATTCAAAAGGTCTTGTCAGACGGTACGAGTTCGGATGACGCACTTGCGAACCGGCTTGCTGACAGCAGATATCGGGAGTTTTCCGAAGCATTCGGCTTGGGTCCGGGCGAAGTTCGGAAAACCGCACTGATCACTGACATGGACAAGATCGCTCAGAAGAGTGTCGTCGCCCGGTTCGAAAGCTCGGTCGGAGAAGCCAACGACTCGATGCGGATCGCACTTTTTGCCCAGCACGCTTTGAAAGACCTTGCCGGGCAGTCCGGAAGCGAGACCAAGAAGTGGTACGATCTGATGAGCCTGCCGCCGTTGCGCAGCATGATGGAAACAGCGCTGGGCCTGCCGTCAAGCTTTGGGCAGCTGGATATCGACAAGCAGCTGGACGTATTTCGGGACAAGCTGAGCAGAGTGACTGGTTCGCCGAACCTTTCGCAGTTCGTCGATGCCGATGCAATTGCCGAGCTGACGGAGACTTATCTCGCCCGAACTCAGATCGCACAGATGCAAAGTTCGATTTCTCCCGCGCAAACTGCGTTGATTTTGCTGGGCGCCGCAAGTTGAACCGTTCGGGCTAAGGTCAGTACCTCGCGCCAGGATCAGAAAGCGCACCAGTGCCGTGCGCAGCTATGAATGGCTATTTGGGATCGGGGGGGCAAGGGTGCCGGATGCTCAGGCATCCAGAACCGTGTCAGCGGATGTCTGCAAGGCAAAAGACATCACCGGATGCGAAACGTTGTGCAAGTCGACCGGCCCCAATGGAACGGCCCGGGAACAGGCCGGCTCGATATCTTCGGAAACGACGATCCGATGGCCATTGAGCTTGCCGAACTCGCCCAACCGCGCCGCGACATTGGCTGCATGTCCGATCACCGTGAAATCAAGCCGCTCGCGCGAACCGACATTTCCGTACGTGACACGCCCGAACGATACGCCGATCGAGCAATCGCATTGCCGGTTCTTGTCGGAGCGACGCAGCTCGGCCAATTTCTCGACGATTTCAACGGCACTGCGCTGAGCGTCTGACCGTGCCTTGCCGGGGTCCTCACCTGCCGGGAAAACCGCAAGAACGGCGTCGCCGATGAATTTTAGAACCTCACCGTCGTTGTCGTGGACGATGCCGGACACCGTTTCGAAGAATTCGTTCAACAGGTTGATGTATTCCGTGCGGCCGAGATCCTCTTCCAGGCTGGTTGAGTTGCGCAGGTCACAGAACATGATGGCCGCGTCGATGTCGTCTCCGTCGCCGCGACGAATGTCGCCGCCCAAAACGCGGGCCCCGGTTCGTTTTCCCACATAGGTCTCGAGAAGGGCCTGGGCATTCTCGCGCTGCATGAACACCTCATAGTAGCGGGCGATGACGGCCGAGCACTCAAAGACAAGCCCCAGGTTTTCGGTAGTAAAGCCGTTGGGGTGGTCGCAGGTCAACGTCAGGACGTTGATACGCCCGTCGGAAAACGGCAGAGGCATTGCCACGTAATCGGTGCCCCCCTTGGCGCGCAGGTCCTCCATGATGGGGAAACTGTTGTGGGGGTTGTCTACGTTCAGCCGTTGCCGAACGCCGCCCAACCCGTTCGAGACATGCCGCAAGGGGCTGTTGATGAACGCGGGGTGGTCGTGAATCTCGTAGGTTGGAATATTGGTCGAAATCTCCTCGGCACCCTTTTCCCAGATGTAGTGCTTGCCTGCGATCAGGGGATGCAGCGACCAGACAAGGATGCTGAGGCGCTGAATGGCGATGCCGTGTTCCAGCATTTTTTCGGCCAGGGTCTTGGTGAAATCTTCCGGTGTTGAGATCGACCCCGCGCCACGCATCAACCAATCGATCAACGGGCCGCTGATGTTGCCGTCTCGCGGTTGGCGCAATTGATTGTCGCCCAGATCGATATGAGTGTAGGCCGCCGGCATGAAGCCGATGTGACCTTGGATGGCTTTGCTTTCAGGCAGAGAATCCTCGTAGGCCCAAACCGAGTTTGCCAACCGTTCGTCGCCAATCAGGACATCGTGATAGGTTGCCGTGCCCTTGAACGGGCAGAAGGTCTGCAACTCGGTTTCCCCGCTCAGATCAACGCGCACGTCTTCGCGCGGAACATAAATCGCAGGCGGCAGCCGGGTTTCATACATGACCTTGGCATTCGTGCTTTCAGCCAGAAGGATGTCATCGCGGTAGATGGCAACCCTGCCGTCAAGCGTTTCGATCGAAATTCCGTAGCCGTTCGTATTCCGTGTGGCGTGGACATTCATCGGCCGCCTCCCTTGCCCGGGTCCTTAGAGGATGGGCTTTTGCAGCCCGATTTCCAAGGGGCGCAACACAGAATTTACCGATCGCGATCCACGGCCGAGGTGGTCAGACCATCTGGATCACGTCTTTTTCGATCGCCAGCATATAGCCCTTTTTGGCGATGTTTTTGACCAACAGCTCGCTGACCATCTGATTGCCCAGCGCGTCCCGCAGCCGTTTGATGCGCGTGGCCCCGGCAGCTTCGTCACAGTCAGATATGTCTCGGCCAGAGATCATGGCTTCGATCTGAACCCCCGACAGCACTTCGTCGTCAAGGCGGGACTCGGCCAGGACGGCCAGCGTTTCCATCGCTGCGGGCGTCAGCTTGAAATCCATGTTGTTCAGGTAGACGGTGTTCTCTTCGCGACTGATCAGCAGCGACGTGACCTGGATTCCCGTGCGTTCGATCTGGGCCATTCGACGGTTCAACGTCACCAGCATCACCAGAAAGACCAAGGCGGCCAACAGCATGGCCGTGGCAAAGATCAGCAGCACGAAGATCACCATCCGGTAGCTGGCCAGCGTGTCGGCAAATGCGGTTCCGGATTGCGCGAGGATCTCCAGCAATCGGATTTCAGCCTGGGTGGTCAGATCGCTTTCGACGAACAGCCGCTCGACCCGGGCGTTGAACGCATTGGCATCGGGCAGGGTCCAGAACAAGAAGGCGGCGGCCGTGATCAGGATCACGACGATTGCGGCGATGCCTGCTCCGACCAGCCGGGTGCCAGACCGCCGCGCCTCAGAAACGGAGATAGAATTTTCCGGCATTAGCCTTCCTTTGATCCAACCCTTCCGGTCCAAAAACGCTGATCACGTTGAGCAACGTCCACCCCGAGGATTTCAGCCTTTTGGCCACCTCTTGCTTGGCTTGCCCCTTTTTGCAGGCGGACACCTGCATCACGCCATAGTGCAGGCGCAGCGGGTTGTCCTGTTTGGCCTTGTAGTCGGCATAGCATTCGGCCGCCGAAACGGTGGTGCTCAGCGATATCAACGTCGCAATGACCAGGAAAGAGAGGATCTGTTTCATAGGCTGCATCCTGCGCATGGCTTGGCACGATATTCAATATCTCAAAGGGTTTGCGGCGATGATATCGGATAACACCGGGCCGTTATTGCTTGTCTGTCGGCGGGTGGCCGAAAGCTGTTGCATCAGTTTCGCGGTCAGCCAGTGGCGCCGCGTCCAGCTTTGAAAGGACACTTGTCATGCACCGGAAGTTCATCGCCCTCGTCGTCGCCACCGCAGTTGCCATCACCGGCGTTTCCGCATCCCAGGCCAAGGCGGCCGACGCCCATGATATTCTGGGCGGGTTGGCGGCCATTGCCATCATCGGTGCGGCGGTCAATCACTATAACAAGGAAAAGCGCAAAGAGCGTGTCACCCGGCAGAACAACTATGTCTACAAGCCGCAAAACGTTCGGCCCGATCATATCCGCCCGCTGCCCCGGCGTGTCGCCCGCTATGACCTGCCGCAGCGTTGCCTGAAGACCTACAACGGCTATTCGAAGAAACGTCCTTTGCTGGGGCCGAATTGCCTCGAGAAACACTACAAACATGCCAATAGCCTGCCACAACAGTGCAAAGTGGGGTTCTGGGACGGCAAGAAGGTGAAACGGGCATACGAACCTGCCTGCCTGCGCCAGAAAGGATACCGCGTGGTTTACCAGTAATCGGTTTCGAGCAGGAGCAGCGCCGCAGAAGCGCTGTGCGGGAAGGGGGCGGCCTGGGTCGCCTCCTTCTTTTTTGTTGCGGTTCGGACCAAAAAACGGTTTGCCGAGGGGATGACGACTCCGACGTTTGAATTGGAACAGGCGCTGATTGTGCAGGGCTACCCCCGAATAGCCGGTGTAGATGAGGTAGGCCGCGGCCCGTTGGCCGGTCCGGTCGTGGCGGCCGCGGTCATTCTGAATCCGCAGGACATTCCCGACGGTTTGAATGACTCCAAGAAGCTGACGGCGCGAAGGCGGCGCACCCTTGACGAAGATCTGCGCGCCCGGGCCGAGTTTGCCATTGCCGAGGCGTCGGTTGAGGAAATTGATGACCTCAATATCTTGTATGCCTCTCATCTGGCGATGGAGCGCGCCGTCGCCGCCCTGCATCCTGCGCCGGACTATCTGTTGATCGACGGCAATCTGATCCCCAAAGGGTTGACCTTGCCCGCGCAGGCTGTGGTCAAAGGGGATGCGAAGTCAGTCTCGATAGCGGCGGCGTCGATCCTTGCAAAGAATTGGCGCGATCAACTGATGGTGGATTTGGCGCAACAGCATCCGGGCTACGGCTGGGAAACCAATGCGGGCTATCCGTCCAAACAACACCGCGAGGCGCTGCAAAATCTTGGGGTAACCCCACACCATAGACGTTCATTCAAGCCCGTCCACAATATCTTGTATCAAGAGTAAATCGTAACCCTCTGATTCAAAAAAGAATTTGACGCCGAATCCGGTTTGACTCATCCTAGTCTCAACCAAATGAGCGCAAAAGCGCCGTGGAACTTGAGGCAGAGACATGACAACTACCAAGACAAAGGGCGCATCCGCGCTCCCTTTAAACACGATTCTATCTGGCGACTGCATCGAGGTGATGAACAGTCTGCCCGAGGCGTCGGTCGACCTGATTTTTGCGGATCCGCCCTATAATTTGCAGCTGAAAGGACAGTTGCACCGCCCGGACAACAGCCAGGTGGATGCGGTCGATGATCATTGGGACCAGTTCTCGAGCTTTGCCGCCTATGACCAGTTTACCCGCGAGTGGCTGAAGGCCGCGCATCGTCTGCTCAAGCCCAACGGGGCGATCTGGGTGATCGGCTCGTATCACAACATCTTCCGCGTGGGCTCGGCGCTGCAGGATGCGGGCTATTGGATTCTCAACGACGTGATCTGGCGCAAATCGAACCCGATGCCGAATTTCCGGGGCAAGCGATTCACCAACGCGCATGAAACGATGATCTGGGCCAGCAAGCGGGAAGGGGCGAAATACACCTTCAACTATGAGGCGCTGAAGGCCTTGAATGAAGGCGTACAGATGCGCAGCGACTGGGTGCTGCCGATCTGCACGGGCCACGAGCGCCTGAAAGATGAAAATGGTGACAAGGCGCACCCGACGCAGAAGCCCGAGTCTTTGTTGCATAGGGTTCTGGTTGGTTCGACCAATCCGGGCGACGTGGTGCTTGACCCGTTCTTCGGCACCGGAACCACCGGCGCGGTGGCCAAGATGCTGGGCCGCGAGTTCATCGGGATCGAGCGCGAGGAAAGCTATCGCAAGGTGGCCGAAAAGCGCATCGCCAAGGTGCGCAAGTTCGACCGTGACGCGCTCGAGGTCAGCGCCAGCAAACGCGCCGAGCCGCGCGTGCCCTTCGGCCAGCTGGTCGAACGCGGCATGCTGCGCCCGGGAGAAGAGCTGTATTCGATGAACCAGCGGCACAAGGCCAAGGTGCGGGCCGACGGCACGCTGGTGGGCGACAACATCAAGGGCTCGATCCATCAGGTGGGCGCGCATCTGGAAAACGCGCCGTCCTGCAATGGCTGGACATACTGGTGCTTCAAGCGCGACGGAAAAACCGTTCCGATCGACGTGCTGCGCCAGCAGATCCGGGCCGAACTGCACAACTGATCACACCAATACCGCCGGTGCCTGTGGCCTGACACATGGTACCAAGCCTTGCCCCGCCGAACCCGGCGGGGTCTTTTGTTTTTGGCCCCGTGATGTTTGGATGGTTCGACCCCATATCCCGCTACATAGCGAGGGAGCATCAGAAATGTCTGATACCACGGCCAGCCAATCCCGGATTCAGCGGTTTTTCGTGACCACGCCGGACAAATTCAATTTGGACAACAAATACACCGAAGCCGCGCTGGAACGGCACAAGCGCGAAGGGCTGGAACTGGCCGTCCGCGCCCGCTGGATCGCCATGGCGTTGACCGGTGTCCTGCTGGTGTTTCTGAATCCGAACTGGGATGTGATGTGGTATCATTTCATCCTGCTGCTACTCTGCGGCAACGGCTGGTTGATCCGGCGCGCTGGCCGTGTGGGCCAATCCCGGATCGAGCTTCTGCTGATTTTCGCCGATCTGCTGATCATGACGCTGGGCATGGTCGTTCCCAACCCGTTCAGCGACGATGTGCGCCCGCTGGCGATGCAGTACCGGTTCGACAATTTCCAGTATTTCTTCATCATCCTGGCCGCAGGTACGCTGGCCTATTCCTGGCGCACGGTGATCGCCATGGGCAGCTGGACGGCCCTGATGTGGACGGCGGGCTGGATCGTCGCCTGGTGGGTGGCCACGCCCATCTCTGGCCTCAGCGAAAAGGTTGCCACCGCGTTGCAGGGCTATCCGGCCGTGGCCGAACTGTTGGACCCCAACAGCTTCATGGTTCCGATGCGCGTGCAAGAGGTGATCGTGTTCATGATGGTCGCGGTTACGCTGGGCGTGTCGATGCGGCGGCTCAATCGCCTGTTGATCTCAAATGCTGGACTGGAGCGGGAACGCGCCAACCTGTCGCGATACTTCTCGCCCAACGTGGTCGAGGAGCTGAGCCAGAACGACGAACCGCTCAAGCAGGTGCGCAAGGAAAACATCGCGGTTCTGTTCATCGACATCGTGGGCTTCACGAAATTCGCTGCCGGCCGCGACCCGTATGAGGTGATCGAGGTGCTGCGGGGCTTCCATGCGCGAATGGAGGCCGAGGTGTTCCATCACCACGGAACCTTGGACAAGTATCTGGGCGACGGGCTGATGGCCACGTTCGGCACGCCGGTTCCAACTCCGCTGGACGCGGTCAACGCCCTGTCCTGCGCGCGGTCAATGGCTGACATCATCGACCGTTGGAATCTGGAACGCCGACGGGCAGGCGAGCAGGAGATTCAGGTTGGCATCGGTGTTCACTACGGTCCGGTCGTTCTGGGCGACATCGGGGCCAACCGGCTGGAATTCGCGGTGATCGGAGACGCGGTCAATCTGGCTGCCAAGCTTGAAGCAATGACGCGAAAGATGGGTGCGCGGATTGTCATCAGCGACGCGCTGCGCGAAAAGGCCCTAAGCGAAGCGTCGACGGCTGCCGATCTGATGAACGGGTTCCAGCGCCACGATGCACAGGCGGTTGGCGGCGTCGAGCGGCCGGTCGATATCTGGGCGCTGCGTTGACCGCTCTCAGGACCGTGGCATCGGAAGCATTGCCTTGTTGTACGGCTTCCAGTCCGTGATCTCGGGGTAGTACTGTCGCCGCCAAGCCCGCACCCGCGGGTTCATCACACGCCGCCACAGCGGCGGGACCATCGCCGCGATCGTCATCACCGGATAGCCATAGGGCAGTTGCGGGGCCGCTTCGGCAGGGTGGTTCTGCAGCAGCGGAAACCGCCGGTTGGGCTTGTAATGGTGGTCCGAGTGGCGTTGCAGATTGATTAGCAGCCAGTTCGAGGCCTTGTGCGCGGCGTTCCACGAATGGCGCGGCCGGACATGTTCGTACTTGCCGTCGCCCAGGTATTTGCGCGTCAGCCCGTAATGTTCGACATAGTTGACCAGCTCCAGCTGCCAAATCGCGGTGCCGGCCTGAACCAGGAACAGCCCCAGCCCCGCCCATCCGCCGAGCAGCAGCGCCAGCGCCAGCATCAATCCCTGCAGCGCCCAATACCGCCAGAACGGGTTCGCCCGGTTCGTCCAGTTCAGCCCCTTGCGCGCCAGCTTGGTCTTCTCGGCCTGAAACGCGGATACCAGGCACTGGCGCAGGACGCGCGGATAAAAGCGGTGGAACCCTTCGTTGTAGCGCGCGGTCACGGGGTCGCGGGGCGTGCCCACATAGCGGTGATGCACCAGCAGGTGTTCGGACCGGAAATGCGAATACAGAACCATCGCCAGCAGGATGTCGCCCAGCCACCGTTCCAGCCGGCCCTTCTGGTGCATCAGTTCGTGGCTGTAGTTGATGCCGATCGTGCCCGAGATCACGCCCATCCCGAAGAACAGCCCGATCTTTTCCAGCGATGACAGGTGTTCGGCGCGGGTGGCGTACCAGATCAGGCCATAGAGCGTGAAAAACTGCAACGGCACCCAGGCCTTGGTCAGCAGAACGTACCAGCGCAGCGCGTCCTCAGGCGTTTCGGGGTCGGCGTTTTCAAGGTTCAGCCCGGTCAGCCCGTCCAGCGCTGCAAACAACCACCAGGTGGACAGCGGCACCAGCAATACCCACCAGCCGCCGGCGAAAGCGGTGAACCACAGGATCGGGATCAATAGGAACGAAACCCAGAAAGGAAGGGCTGTTTGCCAGCGCGACAGGGTATCAGTCGAGATCATGGTTCAGGCTCCGAAAATCTGCCGTCAGGATAATCCTGCCCGATCCATTTTCCCAGATGCAGAACTGCCGCGCCACAGATCATGCGCCTTGCGCATCACGGTCGGAAGATCGCCGGGGCGAAAGGCATGTTTGGGCATCACGACCAACCCCAAGGGGTCCACATCTGCGGGTACGGCGGCGGTCCAAACGCGCAGGATCAGGTGGAAATGGGTAAAGGTATGGCGCACCTCGGCGGGCAGCAGGGTCCAATCGGCCGGAAAGGGCGGCGCCTCGGCCGCGTCCTCGGCCCATTCCGAACCTGGAAAGCCCAGCATCCCGCCCAACAGCCCCATTTCCGGGCGGCGTTCCAGCAGGATTGCGCCATCGGCGCGCTGTGCGATGTAGACGTGGCCAAGCCGGGTTGGCTTCGGCGCTTTGGGTGTTTTGCGCGGCAGGTCCGTCTGTGTTCCGGCAGCGCGGGCCTGGCATGGGTCTCGCAGCGGGCAGATGCCACAGGCCGGAGACTTCGGCGTACAGATCGTGGCCCCCAGATCCATCACCGCCTGGGCATAGTCGCCGGGGCGTTCGTCCGGGGTCAGCGCGGCGGCCTTCGCCTTCAGAAGAGGTTTCGATTTCGGCAGCGGGTCGTGGATGTCATGCAGCCGGGCCATGACCCGCTCGACATTCCCGTCCAGCACGGTTTCGGGCCGGTCAAAGGCGATGGCCGCGATGGCGGCGGCGGTGTAGGGGCCGATGCCGGGCAGCTTCAGCAGCGCATCATGGCTGTCGGGAAAGCGCCCGTCGTACTGGTCCACCACTGCGCGGGCGCATTTCAGCAGGTTGCGCGCGCGGGCGTAGTAGCCCAGCCCGGCCCATTCCGCCATCACCTGGTCATCGGGTGCGCCGGCCAGCGCGCGGACATTCGGCCAGCGCGAGGTGAAGCGCAGGAAATACTCCCGCACGGCGGTCACAGTGGTCTGCTGCAACATCACCTCGGACAGCCACACGCGATAGGGGTCGGGCTGCACGCCCGCGGCCCTGTCGGCGGGGCTGACCCGCCACGGCAGATCGCGGGCATGACGGTCGTACCAGGCAAGCAGGCTGCGGCTGAGGTCGAAAGTGGCGGTGTCACGCAAGTTTTATCCATTTCTCTGTCGGGTTTCGCTGGCGCCCGGATGCACGCCCATTACAATAGCGGCGCAGGAGTTGGAAACCAGATGCAACCAAGACGGTCCACCACCCGCGGGTTCAAACGCACCGCGTCCTTGCTGAGCGATCGGATCCGCAAAGCCGGTGAAAGCCGCGGCTTTGCCGTCTCGCGTCTGTTGACCCATTGGGCCGATATCGTGGGTCCCGACATCGCCGCCATCGCCCGACCGGTCAAGGTGGGCTATGGCAAGGGTGGGTTCGGCGCCACATTGACAGTGCTGACCACCGGACCTCAGGCCCCGATGCTCGAGATGCAGAAGGACCGTCTGCGCGACAAGGTAAATGCCGTCTATGGCTACAGTGCCATCAGCCGCATCCGCATCACCCAGACCGCTCCGACCGGATTTGCCGAGGGGCAGGCCAGTTTCGAACACCGTCCGAAACAGGCGAAACCCACCATCACACCGGAAGTCGTTGCCGAGGCAGACAAAGTGACGCGCGAGGTTCACGACCAAGACTTGCGTGCTGCCCTTGAACGACTGGGCCGGAACGTTCTATCCAAACAAAAACGCTGAGAAAGGGCTGAGTATGAGCCGTATTGCAACCGTAATCTGCGCGGCCGTGGCGCTGGCCGCAGGCGGCTATTGGCTGACCCAATCGCCAAGCACCGTGCCTGTGCCACAACTGGTCGGCAGCGCCGAAGCGCAAAACGCCGATCTGGACACCTCGACCATCGTCGAGATGGTGCAGGGGGCCGAGGATGCACCGGTCGAAATCATCGAATATGCGTCCTATACCTGCCCGCACTGCGCGAATTTCCATCAGGGGCCGTACAAGCAGCTCAAGAAGGATTACATCGACACCGGAAAGGTCAAGTTCATCTACCGCGAGGTCTATTTCGACCGCTACGGCATCTGGGCGTCGATGGTGGCGCGCTGCGGTGGCCCCGAGAAGTTCTTTGGCATCACCGACCTGATCTATCAGGGCCAGTCCGAATGGACTCGCGCCGGCGGCCCGGCCGAGATCGTGGAAGAACTGCGCAAAATCGGCCGTCTGGCCGGGCTGAGCAACGATCAGCTGGAAGCCTGCCTGCAGGACGGCACCAAGGCGCAGACCCTCGTCGCCTGGTACCAGAAAAACGCCGAGCAAGACGGTATCCAAGCCACCCCGTCCTTTGTCGTCAACGGCAAGAAGGTCGAAAACCAGTCCTATGACGAGTTCAAGGCGCTGATCGAAAAGGAACTGGGCAACTGATGAGCGGGCCTCTGGCCGGTCTCAAGGTTGTCGAACTGGCGCGCATTCTGGCTGGCCCCTGGGCCGGCCAGACCTTTGCCGATCTGGGCGCCGAGGTCATCAAGGTGGAATCCCCGGCCGGTGATGACACCCGCGCCTGGGGTCCGCCCTTCGTGACCCGCGATCAGGATGTCTCTGCGGCCTATTACCACTCGACGAACCGCGGCAAGGCGTCGGTGATCGCCGATTTCTCGACCCCCGAAGGGCAGGAGAAGGTGCGCGCGCTGGTCGCTGACGCCGATGTGGTGATCGAGAATTTCAAGGTCGGCGGGCTGAAGAAATACGGGCTGGACTATGACAGCCTCAGCCAGTTGAACCCGCGCCTCGTCTATTGCTCGATCACCGGGTTCGGGCAGACCGGGCCATATGCGCACCGGGCCGGGTATGATTTCATCATCCAGGGCATGTCGGGGCTGATGTCCGTGACCGGAGAGCCCGACGGCCAGCCGCAGAAGGCAGGCGTGGCGATCACCGACGTGTTCACCGGCATCTATGCGGTGGCCGGGGTTCTGGCCGCCTTGCATCAGCGCCAGCGCACCGGGCGTGGGCAGCATGTGGACATGGCCCTTCTGGATGTGGCCGTGGCGGTCACGGCAAACCAGGCGCTGAAC
The DNA here is from genome assembly GCF_056537165.1 of Ruegeria sp. CG8. Classification (NCBI taxonomy): domain Bacteria; kingdom Pseudomonadati; phylum Pseudomonadota; class Alphaproteobacteria; order Rhodobacterales; family Roseobacteraceae; genus Ruegeria; species Ruegeria sp. CG8. The sequence goes on from NZ_JBQFRA010000003.1 coordinate 475,932, forward strand.
TATCTGACCACGGGTCAAGTGCCGCAGCGCATGGGCAACGCGCATGTGAACCTGGCGCCCTACCAGGTGTTCGACTGTGCCGACGGTTACATCATCATCGCCACCGGTAATGACCGGCAATATCAGCGCCTGTGCCGGGTGTTGAACCTGCCCGACATGGCCGAGGCGCCCGAATACCTGCACAACAAGGACCGGCTGGCCAATCGCCGCACCCTGATTGCACGGCTGAACGGGGCCACGGCGACCTGGGCCAAAGCCGACCTGCTGGCCGCCTGCGAGGCGCAGGGCATCCCCGCCGGGCCGATCAATACGCTGGACGAGGTCATGGCCGATCCGCAGGTAATCGCACGCGGCATGCAGATCGACCTGGACGGGGTGCCGGGGATTCGCGCGCCATTCGTCTTTTCGGATGCCGATCTGAACCTTTCGCGCCCCGCCCCGAAACTGGGCGAAGACGACTAGGGCGGCGGCGCGGCCGTCAGCAACCGCTGACGCACGTCGTCGGCTTGATACACCTGCAGGCGCACCGGCAGGGTGATGACCTTGCTGCGGAAGGCGGGCGGCAGGCGAACGGCGTCTTTTTCGGTGGTGACCATCTGCGCGCCCAGCAGCCGCGCCTCGTTTTCCAGCCGGGTCATCAGGGCCGGCGTCAACGGCTGGTGATCGTCCAGCGCCTCGGCCCGCAGCAGCCGCGCGCCCTGTTGGCGCAAGGTTTGAAAGAACTTCTCGGGGTGGCCGATACCGGCAAAGGCCAGAACCGGAGTCTCGCTCCAGTCCATCCCGGTTTGCAGTGCCGTGACCTGACCGGTGGCGTGCGGAACGCCCAGCTTGTTGCCCCATAGCTGCGCGAACTGTTCCTGCGCGGCCAAGTCGCCCAGCGACAGTACTAGATCGGCCCGTTGCAGCCCCACGTCGACCGGCTCGCGCAGCGGTCCGGCCGGCAGGCACAAGCCGTTGCCAAAGCCACGGACCGCGTCCACCACGACGACCGAGAATGTCTTGGCCACCGAAGGGTTCTGGAATCCGTCGTCCAGCACGATCGCGGTGGCGCCGGTCTCGGCGGCGGCGCGGGCGCCGGCGGCACGATCCTTGGCGACCCAGACCTCGGCGAAGGCCGCCAGCAACAATGGCTCGTCTCCGACCTGCGCCGCCGTGTGTCGGACCGGGTCGACCCGAACCGGCCCCTCAAGCGATCCGCCATGGCCGCGGGTGACCACATGCGGCGTGTGATACGCGTCACGCAACTGTTCCAGAACCCATATTGCCGTCGGCGTTTTTCCAGTGCCGCCAGCATTCAGGTTGCCGACGCAGATCACGGGTACACCCGGATCAACCCCGGGCCCCGACGCCACCCGCCGCGCCGTTGCCCGCGCATAGACGCGGCCAAGCGGCGCCAGCAGCCTCGCGCGAAGGCCGGGGTGATCCGGCGCGTTGTTCCAGAATTCAGGCGCCCTCATGTTCCGCTCCGTGCTGGTCCAGATGTTCCTGTACCATGTCGATCAGAGTATCCACCTGGGGCGCGCTCTCGGTCACCAGTTGCCAACCGGCAAGGGCCATGTTCGCGGCCAAGTCCGGGGCCAGCAATTCAACGACAGCGTCGCCCAATTCGGTGGCGGTGCGAATCTCTCGAGCGGCTCCCACACGATCAAGCGCGTCATACAGGGCCTTGTGGCCGCTCACGTCCGGTCCATGGATCAGGGCCGAGCCCAAGGCTGCGGCCGCGATTGGGTCATGCCCGCCTATTCCCGACTCGAGCGTGCTGCCCATGAACGTCACCGGAGAGACGCGATACCAAAGGCCAAGGGCCTCGGGGTCTGACGCAAGGATGACCTGGGTCATGTCTTCGATCATGTCCCCATCTTCCCAGTTGGCACAGCGCAGGTCCATCGTTTCCAGCCTTTTGCGCAGGGGCGCCGCCTCGGACATGTCCGCGACATGCAGGATCAGGGCCAGCCTCGGCAGCATCCGCATGGCCTGCCGATGTGCGCTGAGAACCGAGATGAATTCCTTGGCGTCGACCCACGCCGCCAGCCAGACCGGCCGCCCTGCCAACGCATGGTTCGTCTCGATCAGTTCGTCCTCGGGCCAGGGGCGAAGGGTGGGGCTGATACTGAGCGGCGGAAACAGCGCCACCTTCGAAGCGGGGACGCCCAGACGTCGGATTTGCCGGGCTGCATCCTCGGACGTGACGTGGATCGCACGGAAGCAGTCAAAGGTATAGCGGTTGATGTCCGGCAGCCATTTCCCGACAAAGGCAATACGAACGTCGTTCTCGCCTTCAAGCAGGACCATGGGTATACCGCGTTCGGCCGCGCGGGTGATCACGTTGGGCATCAGGCCGCCGCCGACCCACAGCCCCATGTCGGGCTGCCAGTGCTCCAGAAATCCACGCGCCGCGCCGGTTTTTTCGTCAGGCAGCGGAACCAATTCCATGTCGCAACCTGCCCAGTGTGTCAGGTCAGCGTCAGGCGGGACGGTCAACAGAATCGACAGCCCTGGCCGGGACTGCTGCAGCCGCTTGCAAAAGTCGTTCACCGCCCGCAGGCGCTGTTCGTTGGCAACATGAATCCAAAGCAACTCACCCGCGGGGCGAGGCGGCGTGTTGTGTCCAGTGGGCTTGGGAACACCCCAGGACAACGCGCGATAGGCCGCCAGGCTGAGGGATCGCGGTTTGCTCATGCCCGGTGCCCCTGAATTGGCTGATCCAGTCGGCCCATCAGCACCTTATGCAATTCGGACCCGGCGCCAACAACACCGTTCAGCCGTGGGTTGGGGTTGTTGAACCGCAACGGACGCCCAGTACGGTCAGTACAGGTGCCGCCTGCTTCGCGCAGGATCAGATCCCCGGCCGCGATGTCCCATTCCCAGCTTGGGCGCAAGGTCAGCATCCCGTCGAACCTGCCCTGTGCGACCAGCGCCATACGGTAGGCCAGCGACGGGCGATAGGCCCGACGGAAGATCGGCGCGACCCCGCCCTGCCAATGATCCGGTTTCAGGTTCGGTTTTGCGGCCAGAACCTCGGCTTCGGCCTCTGTGGCCGCCGCGGTCACCCGGATCGGCTGACCGTTCAGGGTTGCCCCCTGTCCCCGCGCGGCAGCAAACAGCATGTCGCGCATCGGCAGGTAGATCACGCCGGCAATGACCTGTCCGCGATCGGCGACCGCCAATGAATGCGCCCATGTGCGCGACCCTTCGGCAAAGCTGCGGGTGCCGTCGATCGGGTCGATGATGAAAACTCGGTCACGGGTCAATCGGTCCTGATTGTCCTCGGTCTCCTCGCTCAGCCAGCCATATCCGGGCCGCGCGCTGGGCAGGCGTTGTTCCAGCATCGCGTTGACGGCCAGATCAGCCTCGGTCACCGGCCCGGCGCCCTTGGGTTTGTCCCAGCTCTGCATCTCGCGGCCTGCATAGGCGACGGCAATCCGGCCGGCCTCACGTGCGGCGTCGATCAGCAGGGACAGGTCAGTTACCGGCAAGTGTCATCCCTTCGATCAGAAGCGAGGGCACGACCCGGGACAGATAAGTGCGTGCGTCATTGGCCGGGATGATCCGCATCAGCATGTCCCGCAGGTTTCCGGCAATGGTGCATTCGTTGACCGGGTGCGAGATCTCGCCGTTTTCGACCCAGAAACCCGACGCACCGCGTGAGTAATCGCCGGTATTGGGGTTGATGGTGGAACCGATCATCGAGGTCACCAGCAATCCCGTTCCCATGTCGCGAAGCAGGTCGTCGCGGCTGACCTCGCCCTGGGTCAGGCTCAGGTTCCAGTTGCTGGGAGATGGAGGACCGGACACGCCACGGGCGGCGTTCCCGGTGGAGTTCATGCCCAGTTTGCGCGCGCTTGAAAGATCCAGTGTCCATCCGGTCAGCACGCCGTTTTCGACGATCATCCGGCGCGCGGTCGGCAATCCTTCGGCATCAAACGGGCGCGATCCCGCAATCCTCGGGCGATGGGGGTCTTCGATCAGCGACAGATGTGCAGGCAGCACCTGCTGGCCCAGGCTGTCCTTGAGCCAGGAGGCACCGCGGGCCACCGCCGCGCCGTTGCTGGCCGCCAGAAGATGCCCGATCAATGAGGACGAAATCCGCTCGTCGAACAATACCGGGAAACGTCCTGTTTCCGGCTTTCGGGCACCCACTCGCTGCACGGCACGCTCTCCCGCGATCCGGCCGATCTCGTCGGGGCTGCGCAGGTCGGACTGAAAGCTGCGGCTGTCTCCGTCATAGTCGCGTTCCATCCCGGTGCCTTCGCCCGAGATCGCCACGCATGAAACCGAGCGGCTGCTGCGCCCATAGCCACCGGAAAACCCATTTGTCGCGGACAGATGAACCCGGTGGGTGCCATAGGATGCCGCCGCATCAGACACCTGGGTAACGCCTTCCACCGCCAGGGCTGCAGCCTCGGCGGTCAGCGCGTCCTGCATCAGAGCGTCTGCTGAAGGTTCGGGCGTGGGGTCAAAAAGCTCCAAGGAGTCCACGGAAAAACCGCTGGCCAATTGTTCCGGATCTGCCAGACCAGCGAACGGATCCTCGGGCGCTTCGCGTGCCATGGCCACGGCCCGTTCGGCCATGGCGGCAAGCGTTTCGGGGCGACTGTCCGAGCCGGACACGATGGCCTGCTGCTTGCCGATGAAAACACGCAACCCCACGTCGGTGCTTTCGGCGCGTTCGGCGTGCTCCAAAGCGCCACCACGCACCTCGACCGAGACCGAGGATCCGTCGATCACGATCGTGTCGGCCGCTTCGGCTCCGGCCTTGCGGGCCAGGTCCAGCATTTCGTGGCTGATTGCTTCGGGTGATCGGGTCATGGTGCCTCCAATTGATTGTATTGGACCTAGCCTTGGTCAACCCGCCTCGCAAGCCCTTGGGTGTATCCAATGCGTCACGGATGGTGACGGCACGTTCGGAAATTGGGGTCTACGGAAATAGATCCCGCTGGGAAGGGCCGCAGCTGCAGAGTAAGCTGACTTCAGAGAATGACCGGTCGCCCGGCGGTACTGAAATTTGAGGTATGAGGTTTGGCGCGTTTCTTTGTGGTTGAGTTTGACGAGCCCGGCGTCCTGGCCAAGGGCAAAGGGTCCCGCAACATCATCGTGCGCCTGACTCGGGTGATGGGTAAGCTGGGCGTTCCCTCCGAGGTTTTGCCCTTCGCCGACTTGATGGCACGCGGTGCGATCGACGACCCGCAGAGTTACGTTCTGCTTCACTACAACGAGCTGTTTGTCGTTCAGAACGAAAAAGTTGACTGGCTGCGTGCGCGGGAATCTGAAATCGAGGCACTGGGCCACAGGATTTTGCACTCGGTCGAACACGGCCGCGTCGTCGGGCACAAGATCCGTCAGAACAAGGTTCTGACAGCGGCTGGGGTTCCAATGCCCCGGCTTATCGAGACTGGGTCTTCGTTTGAAACTGCGTTCTCGAACGAAGTTTCGAACGCTCATGTTCCGGTTCAGCTTGTCGGGAATGCCGCAGAGTTGGACCCGGATCGTTACAACACCGAGTATGTCGATTGTCGTCACGAGTATGAAGGTGAGATGTGGCACGTCTGCATTCGTGCGCAAGCGGTGGGCGAACAGGTTCTGTTTTCTTGGGTTAGAGCGGGACGCGAAGCCAGCGTCCATACCCGTGACACACCCGTAAACCCTCAGATGATAAGGTATTTTCACAGGTTGGTGATCACGCCCAACATTGGCCGGATCAACGCGATTGCGAGGGGGGTAAAGGCGGCTTTGGGTGTCGGGCTTTATGCCCACGATATCCTTCCCTGTGCCAAGACCGGTCAACTGTTCTTGTGCGAAACAAACTTCAAGTTCTACGATGGAAACCACCGATTTCATATGGCGAGCATCGCGGCTGAGCATCCCGTACCAGCACTGTTCGACGGGCGCAAAGTCACGCGTCGGATGGCCCGGGCTCTGGTGCAGGAACTCGATTTGAAGACCTGAAAGCCCGAGATTGCATCGAACCAAAGAAAAAGGGCGCGGAACACCGCGCCCTTGGTCGAAGGCCAGGCCAAGCGAGCTTACTTGATCCGTTGACCATTGGCCAAAATCTGGCCGTCCTTGGTGAACTCGATCTTGGAGTTCAGCGTGTCGGGCTGGTCGCCGGGAACAGCCATCATCCCCATCATCATGCGCGCGCCCATGGCGTCGTTCTCGGACATGAACCCCATTCCGATCAGTTTGTCGATCAGGGCGTTGGCACCCACCAACTGGAGGTTTGCCTCACCCGCCGGCGCCGGAACGCCACCGAACTCTTCGGTGTTCGAGTTGTCGAAGGTGAAATCACCGGTGCCTGTCAGCTTGGCACCGACCATCGAGACCAGCAGTTCATTGATTTTGAGCGAATGCAGTTCGGCCGGAACCTCGTCCGAGCCTTCCAATGCTTCGGCAACTTCCGGGTCCAGGAAGTTCAGGAGAACCTTTGCGGTGCCCGTCGCATCCAGCGCGATCGTGGCTGGATCGCGCGGCAAGGCGCCTGCGGGGTCGAACATGCTCCACAGAATGTCGGACATGGTGAAGTCTGTCAGGTTCATCGCAAAGCCGAACGGCTCGACCTCTTCGGATGCCTGGATGGGTGCCTCGAGTTTCAGACCGGCCTTCGCCATTGCAATCTCGATGGGAAACGGCAGGTCTGCCGTGGTTACTTCCAGCTTTGCATTGTTCTGTTCGACGTCATACGCCAGACGCTCGGCGTCGATGCTGGCACCGAAGCGGCCACCGTCCGAACTGCTGGCCATCGAGAAAGCCTCGCCCTCGCTGGTGCCCGCGATGCTGGTTTGGCCTGCGCCGTAGGTGAAGATCCCGTCAAAGGCAAAACCAGCCTCATATGCGCCTTCTACGTCCGCCAGGCTGAAGCCTTCGGGGATTACGTTCCTGCCTTCAAACTCCAGTTGGTCGAGCTTGCCGTTGATGCGTGCATCTTCGCCCGTTTCCGGGTCTTGGAAATTCAGGTCATAGGTCAGGTTTGCCGCGGTGAAATTCTGGTCGACCTTGCGGCCCACTCCGATCTGCATCCGGGATGCACCGGCCAGGTTGATCATCTCAAAACCCAGGTCCAGCGCGTCGTCGGGCATCGCTTCGCCATCGACCATGATGTTGTCGAGCGCCAGGGCCAGCTTGCTGGCAGAGTAGTCATAGGTCATGTCGTCGGGGGACCCCGAAACCAGCATTTTCAACCCGGTCTGCGAGTACAGGATATCCACCGAGAATTCTTCCTCCTCGGCCTGGCCGGATACCGTCATGGGGAAGCTTTCGGGGAATTCAATGCTGACCGTTCCGTCGCCGTTTTCCGTCAGGGTCATTTCCGGAACGACCATGCCGAACGAGCCTTCTCCCTCGGGAAGGTCCATCTTCATGGTCATGTTCGTGATGGTGGTGACGTCGCCAGAGGTGTTCTGCTCGCCGGTGATGGTGTACCCCATGCTGCCCATGTAGGCCTGCCAATCCGACCAGACATCGTTGGCGGACAGATCGGCAAAAGCGCCTTGGGTTGCAACGGCATAAGCCAGCGCGGCACCGCAGCTGCGGCGGAAAAAAACGGACATAAGGGAACCCTTCTCGGTAAAAATTGCGCGCATGGTCGTGGTTGTCGCGGCTGCCGTCAAGGGGCAAGGGCTGGACGATTTCCCCGTTTGCGCGGTACCACTTTACCCGATTTCAATCCAAAAGGATTACAGGATGCACATGAAGGGCAAAACAGTACTGATCACCGGAGCCAGCCGCGGCATCGGCGCCGAAGCAGGGCGCGTATTTGCCGCAGCCGGCGCCAATGTCGCGCTGGTAGCGCGCAGCCATGATCAGATCGATGCATTGGCCGCGGCACTGGGTGAGAACGCCATCGCGCTGTCCTGCGACGTCAGCGATTTTGCGCAGGTGGAACAAGCGGTTGCGGATTGCGCCGACCGCTTTGGCCGCATGGACGTGCTGATCGGCAATGCGGGTGTGATCGATCCAATCTTTCACCTGTCAAATGCCGATCCAGCAGCCTGGAGCAAGGCCATCGATATCAACCTCAAAGGTGTGTTCCACGGGATGCGCGCGGTTCTGCCGCTGATGCGGGCGGCGGGCGGCGGGACGGTCCTGACCGTTTCCTCCGGAGCCGCCTCCAACCCGGTCGAGGCCTGGAGCCACTACTGCGCGTCCAAGGCCGGGGCGAAAATGCTGACCGAATGTCTTCACCTGGAAGAGGCGCATCACGGCATACGTGCCATGGGTCTGTCCCCGGGCACGGTGGCGACCGACATGCAGCGGGTCATCAAGGCCAGCGGCATCAACCCGGTCAGCCAGTTGGACTGGGACGATCACATCCCGGCCGACTGGCCGGCGCGGGCGCTGCTGTGGATGTGCTCGGAAGATGCGGACGAGTTTCTGGGAACCGAGATTTCGCTGCGCCGTGATGACATTCGCCAGAGGATCGGCCTGACGTGATCGACCTGACCCAGCAGGACGGTCTGTGGGCGGTCACGATCAACAACCCCGGCAAGGCCAATGCCCTGACCGGGGCCATGTTGTCGGACCTGCTGCAGATCGCGGAAGCGGCCCAAGAGGCGCGCGCCCTGATCCTGACCGGAGCGGGCAAGGTGTTCAGTGCCGGCGCCGATCTGGACGAGGCGCGGGCAGGCCTTGCGACCTCGGACCTGTGGGAGCGTTTGTCCGGAGCCATCGCGGCGCTGCCCTGCCTGACCGTCGCTGCGTTGAACGGCACCATGGCGGGCGGGGCCAACGGTATGGCCTTGGCCTGTGACCTGCGCATCGCGGTGCCCACGGCCAAGGTCTTCTACCCGGTCATGCGGTTGGGGTTCCTGCCGCAGCCATCGGACGTGAAACGCATGCGGGCGCTGATCGGCCCCGCCCGGACCAAGTTGATCCTGATGGCAGGCCAGAAGGTCACGGCGGACGAAGCGTTTGCCTTTGGCCTTGTGGACCGGGTGGTCGCTCCGGAAGATCTGATGCAGACCGCGCGGGACCTGGTTGCTGACAGCCTGGCCGCTGATCCGCAGACGGCGGCCGGCATCGCCGGGATGTGCGGATGAGGATCGCTGCCCTTCGCCTGCGTGTGGCTGATCCCGCACGGCTGGCCGATTCCTACAGGGTAAACTTCGGCATGGTCGTCCGTGCCGAGGGAGATGCGCGGCGAGTGGGCTATCCGGGGCCCAGCGCCGACCTTCTGCTGTTGCCCGGAGGCGGCGGATACGCCCACGACCGGGGTCAGAGATACTGGAAGATCGGCATCACCTTGCCAGATCTCGACCAGGCGGCGGAATGGCTTCGGCGCGCTGGCATCAACGTCAGCCGTCCGGCCCAGTTTCGAGATATCGGTTACATGTGCCACCTCTCGGACCCCGAAGGCTTCTCGATCGAGCTTCTTCAGCATGATTTTGAGGGGAAGCGGCCCAAAAAGCAGCGGGATGAGAACCCGTTCGGACAGGCCGCTGTGGGCCAGATCACTCTGCGGACCGGCGACATTTCGGCAGAGGATGCGTTTTGCAGGGATTTGGGCCTGCGCCTGCTTTCCATGCAGGACGTGGCCTCGCACGGGTTTGATCTGCATTTCTATGCCTTCACGACCGAGGTGCCGCCGGACCCTGATCTCTGGGCGGTCGCAAATCGCGAATGGCTGTGGAAACGTCCCTATACCACACTGGAATATCAGCATATTCCCGATGCACGGATCGTTCCCGCGCCAGACTTTCTGGGCATCGAGGTCGAGGGCCTGGCTGCAACGGAAACAGACCCGATGGGTGACCCGTTCCTGCCAGCCTGATCAACGGCCGCGGCGTCGGCCCGGGACTTTGGATTGAAATCCAGGCGGACGTTTGCGTACCCAGTCCAGAAATCGGTTCAGCCGGGGATGCGTGCGCAGGCTTTCGACAGTGTTGAAGTCTCGCGCAAGCTCGGCTTCGGTCAGGGTGGCGTGCACCTCCTTGTGGCAGATCTTGTGCAGCAGAACCGTGGGACCGCCCTTGCCACCTTTGAGTTTTGGGATCAGATGGTGCAGGCTGCCGGTCCCGTTCGGGATCGGGCGGTTGCAGAGCGGGCAGATCGGATCGCTGTTCGTCATCACCGGAACACAGTCGCGGCTGAACGCAAGTGAGGCAAGAGGGCAGATATGGCACAGGCAGTGGTGATCGGGGCAGGCCCCGCCGGGCTGATGGCCGCCGAAGAACTTGCCGGGGCCGGGCACAATGTGCTGGTTGCCGAGGCCAAACCCTCGGTGGCCCGCAAATTCCTGATGGCGGGGAAGTCCGGTCTGAACCTGACAAAGGACGAGCCGTTTGACCGCCTGATTTCGGCGTACGGCGATGCGGCGGACTGGTTGCACCCAATGATTGCCGCCTTCGATGCGCAGAGCGTGCAAAGCTGGGCGCGGGACTTGGGCCAAGATCTGTTCACGGGGTCCACAGGGCGGGTATTTCCCAAATCAAAAAAAGCTTCGCCATTGCTGCGCGCCTGGCTGGCGCGGCTGGAAGAGATGCGGGTCGAGATCCGCACCCGTTGGCGCTGGTTGGGTTGGGACGGCCCCGCGCTGGTCTTTGATACGCCGGCAGGTCGGCAGAAAGTGGTTGCTGACGTCACGGTTCTGGCGCTTGGCGGTTCCAGCTGGGCGCGTCTGGGGTCGGATGGCGCTTGGGCGCCGGCTCTGGCCGATGCCGGGGTTCCGCTGGTCCCTTTTGCACCATCGAACGCCGCACTGTCCGTCGAATGGAGCCCCCATATGGCCGCGTATTTCGGTCAGGCGCTGAAATCTGTTCGGTGGCGCGCGGGCGACCTTGCCAGCCGTGGCGAGGCGGTCATTTCAGCCAAAGGCCTGGAAGGGGGCGGTCTTTACCCGCTGACACCCGCGCTTCGGCAGGGTGCGGATCTGTATGTGGACCTCGCGCCGGACCGCACGATTCAGGATCTGTCCGGGCGTCTGTCAAAAGCTGGCCCGAAAACCACTTTGACCCGTTGGTTGAAGAACGGCATGCGACTGCCGCCGCCAAAGATCGCCTTGTTCCACGAAATGACACATGGGCAGAATCAGCGGCGCGATGATTGGGTCAAGACTTTGAAGGCTTTGCCTGTTCGCAACGCAGGCTTGCGCCCGCTGGACGAAGCCATTTCAACCGCAGGCGGGGTTGCGAAAAGCGGGCTGGACTCGGGGCTGATGCTGAAAGCCAAGCCCGGCGTGTTCTGCACAGGCGAGATGCTGGATTGGGAAGCCCCGACCGGCGGCTATCTGTTGACCGCATGCCTGGCGACAGGTCGTTGGGCGGGGCGCTCGGCCGCAGAATGGGCCGGGCTGTCCCAAGCGGATTAGGCGGATTTGGCCATTTCACCCAGTTTCTTGTAGGCCGGACGCTCGCGAACGCGCTTGCCGTAGGCTTTCAGGCTGTCTGAATTCATCGGGAATCCAGCCGACTTTGCCCAGCTCATGCAGTGAATGCACAGGATGTCCGCGATCGTCATCTGCTCGCCCTGGAGGAATGGCCCTTTGAATCGCTGCCCCATGCGTTGAAAGCTGCGGTCAAACTCCCACTGGGCGGTTTCGACGACCTGTGGAACGCGTTTGTCCTTGGGCAGGATGAACATATGGCGGGCGGCCAGCCAAAGAGGAGCGTCGAATTCTTCCAACAGCGCGTGCAACAACGAATCCTGCTCGGCCCGTTCCGGGGTGCCGGCGGGGTAGGTGAAGGCCCCTTGCTTGTCTGCCAGATAGGTCATGATCGCCGCGCTGTCCGAAATGACTGCATCGCCATCTTGCAGGACAGGGATCTTGCCCGTGCCGTTCAGGTCCAGAACGCGCGGATCGTGCGGGCCCGCATCGATCCACTCATAGTCCTGCCCCAGTTCCTCCAATAGCCAGATCACCCGAGAGGCACGACTCTGGATGCGCCCGTAGATCTTGTACATGTCATGCTCCTGCGTGGTTGCTCTGGCGACAGGGTGGGGGACTGCGCCGCCGCGTCAAGTCGGACGCGCCGTCAGTTCAATTCAGCGTGACCGCGCCAGCATGGCCAGCCGGATCAGAGCGCGCTCGACCAGGGCCATGGCCGGGGCAGTCTGCCCTGCCGACCGGAGAGAAAGATCCGTATCCGTCAGCACGGTCAGAGCCGTCTGCAGCTTGTGCGCACCCCAATTCTGCGCCTGCCGAAGGATCCGGTCACGCCGTTTGCCATAGACCGGCGGCCGGAGTTTGCCGATCCCTTGCGCTGCGCCACCGGGGTCCGAGGCGCAGGCATAGAGCGTGCGAAAATGGCGGGTCGCGCCGATGCACAGGGACACCGCATTGGTTCCCTGCGCCTGCAACCGCCGGATCAGGGGCCCGATTTCACCGGATCGGCCTTCGGCAACGACGTTGAGAACGTCATCCAGGGCCGCCTCATTGGATTGCGGCGCGCAGGCCTCGATGTCTTCGACGGCAACGTCTGAGGCATCACCGCGTTTGTACAGAGACAGCTTTTCAACGGTTTGCGCAAAGTCGCCCGGGCTGAGTTCGGTGGCCAGATCGCTGAGCACGGACATCGCGTCACGGGGAACGCTCGCAAGTCCGGCTTGGGCCAGAACACGCTCGATCTCCGCGCGCGACGGTGGATCGTCATAGATCCCGACCGCATAGGCGGCCCGATGGCCTTCGAACGCTTTGCGCAGCTTCGAGCTGGCCTTGAGCTGCCCGGCGGTCACAATGATCTGAGCGTCGCCTTGCGCCCAATCCTCGAGCGCGGCGGCGATCGCCGGGGTTGCGGCGTCGGTTGCATCCTCGACGAATACGGCGCGCGCGCCGGGAAAGAACCCGACAGCCTTCACGGCATCCAGCAGAAGGGCAGGATCCGCCCGCAGATCCGTGGCCGGAAGACGGCTCAGGCGCATTTCCTCTTCGGCACCCGGGCCCAACAGCGCGGCCAATACCTGCTGGCGCTTGAGCGCGACGCGCATCGCGTCGGCACCGTAGATCAACAATCCCGTCTTGTCGGGGTCAGGTTTGGCGAAATACCCCTCGGCGTCGCGCGGGGACAGCTTCATGAAGCCAGGCCCGGTGCGGAATACAGGCGCGTGACGATCTGATCGGACAGGATGACCATCAGCCTCTCTTTGGCATCCCGTTCATCAGCGAGCGTGGAAACGGTGGACCCCGCGGCGGAGTAGCCAACGAAATCGGCCACAGTGCCGGAGACAAGAATCTGGCCCGTTTCATTGGATTTCAGCGTATAGCTGGCGCGCCCGTCGATCGAATACCGGTTGGTCTCGTTCGAGGTCGTGATGGCGGCCCCGCGGGTCACCGTAGAGACCTGCACATTCAGGCTGTAATCCTTCGCCGAACTGACGCTGCGCCCGAGGGACTGTTCCAGATTCTGCACCAGAAGGTAGCTTTCGACCGAATCTGGCGCTGACACGGCGACCTTGCCGTATAATTCGCTGCCGGCGCCGCCCGGGGCATAAACCGGCTGGAACCCGCAAGCGGGCGCCACGGTCAACGCCGCCAGCGAAAGCAGCAGGTTTCTGCGGTCAAACAACGACATTCACGATCCGGCCCGGAACAACGATCACCTTTTTCGGAGCAGCGCCATCCAGCGCCTTCTGCACAGCTTCGGTGCTGAGCGCGATTCTTTCAACCTGCGTCTTGTCCAGATCCTTGGGCACGCTGATTTCGGCGCGGCGTTTGCCGTTGATCTGGATGGGCAGGGTGACGGTGTCGTCGACCAGCATCGACTCGTCTGCCACCGGCCAGGGCGCCAGCGCCACCAGCCCTTCGCCGCCCAGCATCTGCCACAGTTCTTCGGACAGGTGCGGCGTCATCGGCGACATCAGCTGCGCCAGCGTCTTGGCCGCCTGCCGCTTGGCCTGTGCGCCCGCCTTGGATTTGGCCAGCGTGTTGGTAAAGGCATAGAGCTTGGCGATCGAGGCGTTGAAGCCGAAGGATTCGACCCCGCCGGTCACGTCATGGATGGTCTTGTGCATCTCTCGCAGCAGCGCTTCGTCCTCGGCATTGGCCGGGGCGTCGGACGCGGCGATCTCGGACACGATGCGATGCACGCGGCTGAGGTGCTTGTGCGCGGCCTCGGCGCCGGCGGCGGTCCATTCCACGTCACGCTCGGGCGGCGAATCGGACAGAACGAACCAACGCGCGGTATCCGCCCCGAAGGCCGAGATGATGCTGACCGGGTCGACCACGTTTTTCTTCGATTTCGACATCTTGGCCGAGGGGATGATCTCGACCGGCTCGCCCGTCGCCTTCAGCTTGCCGTCCTCGACCTCTTCGGGAAGGTGATAGACCGGGCGGCCCTTGTCGTCGCGGGTCTGATAGATTTCATGGGTGACCATGCCCTGGGTGAACAGCGCGTCGAACGGCTCGATCGCCTTTTTCGGCAGATGCCCCGTCAGATGCATGGCCCGGGCGAAGAACCGCGAATACAGCAGGTGCAGGATGGCGTGTTCGATGCCGCCGATATACTGGTCCACGTTCATCCAGTATTCGGCTTCGGCCAGATCGGTCGGCGTTTCCGCCCGCGGGGCGGTGAAACGGGCGAAATACCACGACGAATCGACAAACGTGTCCATCGTGTCGGTTTCGCGCTTGGCCGGTTTGCCGCAGGACGGGCAGGCACAGTCGCGCCAGGTCGGGTGACGATCCAGCGGGTTGCCCGGTTTGTCGAAGGTGACATCGTCGGGCAGGCGAATCGGCAGGTTTTCCTTTTTCTCCGGCACCACGCCGCAATCGTCGCAATGTACCACCGGGATCGGACAGCCCCAGTAGCGCTGGCGCGACAGGCCCCAATCGCGCAGGCGGTACTTGGTCACGCCTTTGCCCCAGCCGGCCTTCTCGGCAAAGTCGATAGTCGCGTCGATGGCTTCCTGTCCGGTGGCCTCGGTCAGACCGGCGAAATGGTTGACCCAGCGCACCTTCTGCTCTTTCGGCGGGACGAAGGCGATCTTGTCCACCGGCGTGTCGTCATCCAGGGCAAAGAAGGTGTCGATTACCGGCAGGTCGTATTTGCGGCAGAAATCCAGGTCGCGCTGGTCATGCGCGGGGCAGGCAAAGATCGCGCCGGTGCCGTAATCCATCAGGATGAAATTCGCGATCCAGACCGGCAGTTCCCAATTCGGGTCCAGCGGGTGTTTGACGCGGATGCCGGTGTCGAAACCCAGCTTCTCGCCGGTCTCGATGGCCTCTTCCGTGGTGCCACCCTTGCGACATTCGGCAACAAATTCAGCGACTTCGGGGTTCTCGGCCTCAAGCTGCTTGGCTATCGGGTGATCGGGCGAGATACCCACGAAAGACGCCCCCAACAGCGTGTCCGGCCGCGTGGTATAGACGGTGATGGGTGCACTGCCGTCGGTGCGCTCGAAGGAAAACTCCAGACCGCGTGACTTGCCGATCCAGTTTTCCTGCATCAGCCGCACCTTGGCGGGCCAGTTGTCGAGCGTATCCAGCGCATCAAGAAGCTCTTCCGAGAACTCGGAGATCTTGAAGAACCACTGGGTCAGCTCGCGCCGCTCGACCAATGCGCCCGAGCGCCAGCCGCGGCCGCTTTCCACCTGTTCGTTGGCCAGCACGGTCATGTCCACCGGGTCCCAGTTGACCACGGCGTTCTTGCGATAGACCAGGCCCGCATCCAGCATGTCGAGGAACAGCGCCTGCTGCTGGCCGTAATATTCCGGGTCACAGGTCGCGAATTCGCGCGACCAGTCGATCGACAGGCCCAGCGGCTTCATCTGCGCGCGCATGTCGGCGATGTTGCCATAGGTCCAGTCCTTGGGGTGGCCGCCGATGGCCATGGCCGCGTTTTCCGCCGGCATCCCGAAAGCGTCCCAGCCCATCGGGTGCAGAACGTTGTGCCCGGTGCTCAGCTTGTGGCGCGCGATCACGTCACCCATGGTGTAGTTGCGCACATGCCCCATGTGGATGCGCCCCGACGGATAGGGGAACATTTCCAGCACATAGTATTTCGGCTTGTCCGCCGTCCGTTTGGCGGTGAAGATCCCGGCCTTGTCCCAGGCCTCTTGCCATTTTGCTTCGATTTCGTTGGCCGAGTAACGCGACATCATGCGGTCCTTCGTGAATGAAAACGCCGGGCAGGGGCCCGGCGTGGTAATATTGTGATTTTCTGCGGGTTGCTAGAGCTTGTTGTCCGCGATCCGCAGCTGGCGCGCCCGCGAAAGAATCGCATCTTCGACCGCACGCGTGGTCGCCGCGCTGACCGGAGCGCCTCCGTTGGTCTGCAGAGCCACCGAAAGGGACCGCGCCGCCAGGGCCGGATCACTGATGTGCACCGTTGCCCGATAGGACCGCCCACCGCCCGGCGGTTTGCCGTAACCCGTTATGATCACGCCGGTAAACGGATCCACCTCCTGCACCGGCAGGAAGCTGAGCACATCCAGCGACGCCGCCCACAGGTACCGGTTGACCTGGGTGACCTGTTCCGAGTTGTTGGGGCCGAACACATCCCAGATGGTCGAACGATTCGGATCGTTGAGCTCGCGGGCCTCGGACGAGCTGCCGTCGGCGGATAGAACATTGGGGTTGGGCGACGTGCTCCGATTCTGTCCGCACGCAGAAACGGAGGCAGTCAAAACGGTCAAACCCAAAATCGTCAGCAGGCGCATCGTCGGCAGGTCCTGTTTTCACATGTTTTGCTTTGCTAGGGGATACTCCTAGACAACGTACTGTGCTGCAACAACCCCATTCTTGGCTTACGTACCGGTGCCGCTGAAATATCGGGGTGAATTCGACTGTGGCATCCTTGCACCAATTTGGGGCCAAAGAACCGAAGCTGTCCAAGGCATGCTTGCGCAACAGGGGCAAAAAGAGCGAAACGGTCTGCGTGCTGAGACATATGCAGCAGGTATGTGTCGAGTAGAAATTATTGAAACCGAGGGAAACAAGATGAAAAAAGTTCTCTTCGCATCGACCGCACTGATCGCAACCGCATCGGTTGCCGCGGCCGAAGTTAAGTTCAGCGGTTATGGCCGCTTTGGTATCGGTTACCTGGAAGACCGTACCGGCGTTGTGACCAACTTCAACACCGGCGTGACCATCACCGGCGTTACCACGACGACCGCGTCGGGTGGTACCACCACCACCACGCTGACCGACCAGACCACCACCAACACCACGACCGTTTCGACCGACGAAACCATCCTGGTCTCGCGCTTCCGCCTGAACATCGACGGCATCGCGGAAACCGACGGTGGCGTCCGCTTTGAAGCACGTGTTCGTCTGCAGGCTGACGAAAACGCCAACACCGGCGAAGCAAACGCAGCCGGCCTGAACGGCGCTCGCTTCTCGGTCATCTACGGTGGTCTGCGTGTTGACGCCGGCAACGTTGCTGGTTCGTTCGACAACTTGGCAAACTACTACGGTAACGAGCCGGGCCTGGAAAACTTCATCGGCCAGTACTCGGGCGTTGACTACAGCTTCCTGGGCTACTCGTCGACCGGTGCAGGTTCGAACGCTGTGTTCTTCCAGTACGCAGTTGGTGACTTCGCCTTCGGTGCATCGTACGACCAGGCAACCTTCGGCCTGAACGGTGTTGCAGACAGCGCAGACCGCTGGGACATCAGCTTCACCTACAGCTTCAACAACTTCACCGCAGCTGTTGCTTATGGTGAAACCAGCGCCATCGGCGACGTTGTTGAGAAGCAGAGCCTGGCAGTTCTGACCCTGGGTGCTGAATTCGGCGACTTCTCGGGCACCATCTTCGTCGCAGACGATGACGTTGCAGACGACTCGCTGAACGGCACTGCATACGGTCTGTCGGCAGCCTACAACGTTGGCGCTGCAACCACCCTGACCTTCGCTTACGGTGACGGTTCGGCTGACAACGACACCCAGCAGTACGGCATTGGCGCCATCTACGACCTGGGCGGCGGTGCATCGCTGCGCGGTGGTATCGGCCAGTCGAAAGCCGGTGACGGCGACAGCCGCCTGCGCGCTGACTTCGGTGCTCAGTTCAACTTCTAAGTTGATCTGAACCGCAAGGTTTGAGGGCGGGTCTTCGGACCCGCCCTTTTCTTTTGCGCCGACATGGTGTTTTTCTGCGGACAAATGGAAACAGAGGGAACCCATGTCGCTGCAAGAAATCACCGCCCGCATCGCCAAGGCCGAAGCCGCAGCCGGCCGCCCCAAGGGCTCGGTCCGGCTGATTGCGGTATCCAAGGTGCAGCCCAACGACCGGGTCGAGGCCGTGTTGAAGCAGGATCACCGGTGTTTTGGTGAAAACCGGGTGCAGGAGGCTGCCGGCAAGTGGCCCGCCTTCCGTGAAAGCTATCCCGATATTGATCTGCATCTGATTGGTCCGCTGCAAACCAACAAGGCGCGGCAGGCGATGGAGCTGTGCAACGCGATCCACTCGGTCGACCGTCCCAAACTGGCCAAAACCCTTGCGCGGCTGGCGCAAGAGCTGGGGCAGTGTCCTGATCTGTTCATTCAGGTGAATACTGGCGAAGAGGCCCAGAAAGCCGGGGTCATGCCCGCCGAGGCCGATGATTTTGTCGCCGAATGCCGCTCACTTGACCTGCCGGTGCGTGGGTTGATGTGCATTCCGCCCGTCGACGAGGAGCCCGCGCTGCATTTTGCTTTGCTGGCCAAGATCGCGGGCAGGAACGGGCTGGATGGCCTGTCCATGGGGATGAGCAGCGATTTTGAAACCGCGATCGCACTGGGTGCAACTCATGTCCGGGTGGGGTCGGCCATCTTTGGTGACCGGGTCAAACCCGCGGAATGATGATACGGGTTCCGGGTGTGACGCGCCGCGCGATCCAGTGCAGGTGGTCGCGCCGGAACGCCACGCAGCCTTCGGTCGGATAGCCCGGTCTGCGCCACTGATGCAGAAAGATCGCTGATCCGCTGCCCGGTGTGGCGACGGGCCAATTCCAATCGGTAACCAGCACCAGATCGTACAGCGGGTCAGCCCGACGCAGGCGTTCGTGACTGCATGGGTAGGGCGCCCGAACGTGTTGGTTGTAGGCCTGATCCCTATCGTCATCCGACCACAGATCGCCCGGCCCGATGGGCAAAGCCCACGGGGCGGGCGGCGCAATCCGATCCGGGCGGTACAGCATCCCGACAATGTGGTGGTGCCCTGTGGGGGTGGCCCCGTCGCCCTCGCGTTTGTGGTTGCTCAGGCCACCTTTGCCGACGGTGCAGGGAAACCTGCGGCCGAAGAACCGCACTCCGGTCGGCGTCACCACCAGATCAAGAGGGCTCACAGCAGGTGGCCCGATTTCGAGGCCTTGGTCGCCAGATAGGCCCGGTTGTGGGGAGTTTCCCCGACCTTCAACGGCACACGCTCGGTAACGGCAATCCCGGTCCGTTCCATCATTGCGATCTTCGCCGGGTTGTTGGTCAGCAACCGGACCGAACTGAACCCGAGCGATTTCAGGATGTCCGATCCCAGGCGGAAGTCGCGTTCGTCATCTTCAAACCCAAGCCGGTGGTTGGCCTCGACCGTGTCGAAGCCCTGATCCTGCAGGAAATAGGCGCGCATCTTGTTGGCCAGGCCGATCCCGCGACCTTCCTGGTTGAGATACAGCAGAACCCCATGCCCCTCGGCCCCCATCTGGGCTAGGGCACCGCGCAGTTGCGGGCCGCAGTCGCATTTCAGGCTGCCCATCAGATCACCGGTAAAACAGGCCGAATGCAACCGAGCCAAAACAGGTTTCGAGCGATCCGGGCGGCCGATTTCGATGGCATAGTGCTCCTCGCCACCGTCCTCTGGGCGGAAGACGTGCAGACGACCGGCCTCGGACACCTCCATCGGCAGGCGCGCGGCCACCACCTCGTGCAAGGGGCTGCGATCGGCCAGATGCGGCGCGGCGCGTGTGTGGTCGATGCAGGTCAGTCCGTGTGTCGCTGCAAAGGCCCGGCCGTTTTCGACCGCAACCACCACCGCGGCGGGCAGCAGGCGGGCGGATTTGCTCAGTGCGATTGCGATGCGATGCAGGTGTGCATTGCCCTGGCGCTGAGTCATTAAGGGCCCCTTCATCGGGGCATTCAGGTCATCGGACGGGTCTGCAACCGCCTGCACCCACCCCAGATCAGCCTCGGCCGGAATCACGACCCGAGCAAGATCACCGTCATAGGCGCGGGCTTTGAGCGTTTCGGCCCGTCGTCCTGTGATGGCAACCACAGGCGTGTCGCCCAGCCCCCTCAGGTCCGCCAGACGCTGCGGGTTGAGTGTCTCTGCGGCGACGGCGACAACGCTGAGATCCCCGTCATCCGTCAGCACGACCGGAACGCCCATCCGAAGGTCGGCACGCGCCCGGGCCAGCAACTCGGTGATGTCTGGAATGAGACTCATTGATGTTATCCTGTAACGTTCGACCCTCGTCCTAGCCCGTTCGAAAGGAAATGTGAAACATTTCCGGCCCAACAGACACGAGGGCGTGAGAGCATTGCAGCAAAACTTGTTGATTGCATCTTCCACGCTCAAGTGTTGCAAAAGGTTTAGGAGGACCGGGACATGGCGCAACTCAAGAAAATCCTGCTGGTCGATGACGATGAAGACCTGCGCGAGGCGCTGAGCGAGCAGTTGGTGATGACCGAGGACTTTGATGTATTCGAAGCCTCCGACGGCCAATCCGCGATGGAGCGTGCGCGCGAAGCCATCTATGACCTTGTGATCCTGGATGTGGGTTTGCCCGACACAGATGGGCGCGAGCTGTGCCGCCTGATGCGCAAGCAGGGGGTCAAAAGCCCGATCCTGATGCTGACCGGCCATGACAGCGACGCAGATACGATCCTGGGTTTGGACGCGGGCGCCAACGACTATGTCTCAAAGCCGTTCAAGTTCCCGGTGCTTCTGGCCCGGATCCGCGCGCAGCTGCGCCAGCATGAACAATCCGAGGACGCGGTTTTTGTCCTTGGGCCCTATACCTTCAAACCCGCGATGAAGATGTTGATCACCGAGGACGACCGCAAGATTCGGCTGACCGAGAAGGAAACCAACATTCTCAAATTCCTGTATCGATCGACCGACGGCGTGGTGGCGCGCGATGTGCTGCTGCACGAGGTCTGGGGCTACAACGCCGGTGTGACCACACATACGCTGGAAACGCACATCTACCGCCTGCGTCAGAAAATCGAGCCCGATCCCTCCAATGCGCGCCTTTTGGTCACAGAATCTGGTGGATATCGACTGGTGTCGTAACCATAGGTGGATTGATGTGGATCAAAGTGATACTCTGTAAGCATCTTTAGGATAATCCCATCCCGCGCATGTCCGGGTCATGACATGTACCTCCCTGTTGGACTGCCGGGCCTTTGGCCCGGCTTTTTTTCGGATGGCACCCCAGCACCTGCCGCGCTAGTTTGCCCGAGTCGCGACAAGGGAACCCCGATCATGCCTTTCACTCTGGCCACCTGGAACATCAATTCCGTTCGCCTGCGCGAGCCCATCGTGCTGAAGCTGCTGCAGGAAGAAGCGCCGGACGTGCTCTGCCTGCAAGAGTGCAAATCGCCGGTCGACAAGATCCCGACCGAGGGATTCGCGGAACTGGGCTACACCCACATGATCGCCCGCGGTCAGAAGGGCTATAACGGCGTGGCCATCCTGTCGCGCCTGCCGATCACGGATCTGGGCGATCAGGACTTTGCCGGGCTGGGCCATGCCCGGCATGTGGCGGGGCGATTGGAAAACGGGGTGATCATCCACAATTTCTACGTCCCGGCAGGCGGCGACGTTCCCGATCGCGAGGTGAACGAGAAATTTGGCCAGAAGCTGGATTACCTGACCGACATGCGCGACTGGTTCCACGCCGAAAAGCCGCAGAAATCCATTCTGGTCGGCGACCTGAACATCGCCCCTCGCGAGGACGACGTGTGGTCGCACAAGCAACTGCTCAAGGTCGTGTCGCACACGCCGATCGAGGTCGAGCAACTTGCCGAGACGCAGGATGCGGGCGGCTGGGTCGATATCACCCGGCAGGACATCCCCGAGGGACAGCTCTACAGCTGGTGGTCCTATCGCGCCCGCGACTGGGATGCGGCTGACAAGGGGCGGCGCCTGGATCACGTCTGGGCGACGCCTGATATCTCGAACGCCGGCCATTCCAGCCGCATCCTGCGCGACGCGCGCGGCTGGGAGAAGCCCAGCGACCACGCGCCCGTCTTTGCCAGTTTCGATCTTTGATCGGTGCGGGATTCCGCAACTCGGCCCTTGGTTTCCCGGTCGGCTGGTTGCATATAAGGCGCAAGACTGAATCCGGAGAGTGAATGCCATGGAACTTCTGAACGGCGCAGGCAGCCCCGCAGCCACCGATCTGATCAAAGACGGAACCGAGGCCACTTTCATGGCCGATGTCGTCGAGGCATCGCAGGAATTGCCCATTATCGTCGACTTCTGGGCGCCCTGGTGCGGTCCGTGCAAGACCTTGGGTCCGGCCTTGGAAGAGGCCGTGACCGCGGCCAAGGGCGCGGTCAAGATGGTTAAAATCAACGTGGACGAGGCGCAGATGATCGCCTCGCAATTGCGTATCCAGTCGATTCCGACCGTCTATGCCTTCTTCAAGGGGCAGCCGGTTGACGGGTTCCAAGGCGCTTTGCCAGGATCGGAGATCAAGGCCTTTATCGACCGTGTGATCGAGGCCGCCGGGGGCCAGAGCCCGGGCGGCCAGCTGGACGAGGCCGTGGAGGCCGCCGAAGAGATGCTGAATGATGGCGCGGCAGTGGATGCGGCCCAGACCTTTGCCGCCATTCTTGGCGAAGACCCCAAACATGCCGCGGCCTATGGCGGCCTGGTGCGGGCGCATATCGCGATGGGTGACCTTGATCAGGCCGAGGCGATCCTGAACGGCGCTCCGGCCGAGATTTCAACGACGGCCGAGTTGGAAGCTGCCCATGCGCAGCTGGAACTGGCCAAGCAGGCCGCAAATGCCGGGCCGGTGGCCGAGTTGACGGCAGCGGTCGAAGCAGATCCCGACAACCATCAGGCCCGGTTTGACCTGGCGCAAGCGCTCTATGCCAACGGCAAGGCCGCCGAGGCGGTTGACCAGCTTCTGGAGCTGTTCCGCCGCGATCGGGAATGGAATGATGGCGCAGCCAAGGCGCAGTTGTTCACCATCTTCGATGCGCTCAAGGCCAATGACCCGATCGTTTTGAACGGTCGCCGCAAACTCAGCTCGATGATATTTGCCTAACCGCGCATCAGAGCTAGAATCGGAAACATGATGCATCCCGCCGATCTGCCGGACACGGTGTCCGTGTTTCCTCTGCCCGGGGCGCTGTTGCTGCCCCGGTCACGCCTGCCGCTGCATATTTTCGAGCCCCGCTACCTGCAAATGCTGGATGACGCCTTGAAAACCAAAGAGCGGCTGATCGGCATGGTCCAGCCGAACCCTTGTCAGAACGACGACACCAAGTTGCATCGGATCGGATGCGCCGGACGTGTCACGCAGTTTTCCGAGACCGAGGACGGGCGCTATCTGATCACGTTGTCCGGCGTTTCCCGGTTTCGTATCCAATCCGAATTGGATGGTTTCACGCCGTATCGTCGCTGCGCCGTTACCTGGGACGGGTTCGACCGCGATCTGGGCAAAGGGGAAATCGACGATACGTTCGACCGGTCCGGTTTCCTGCGTCTGCTGGGGCGTTACTTTTCCGCCCGCCAACTGTCGACCGATTGGGAGTCACTGAACGAGGCGGATGACGAATTGCTGGTCAACTCCCTGTCGATGCTTCTGGATTTCGACCCTGAGGACAAGCAGGCCCTGCTTGAGGCGCCCTGCCTGCGCACCAGGCGCGAAACATTGGTCACACTGATCGAATTCTCGCTGCGCGGGGGTTCAAACGAGGAACAACTGCAATGACTGAGACGGAACCGGGGTTCGACCGCCACATGCTCGAGGCGCTGATCTGCCCCCAGACCCACACCACCCTGGAATATGACGCCGAGCGGCAGGAGCTGGTCTCGAAAGCCGCTGGTCTGGCCTTTCCGATCCGCAACGGGATTCCGGTGATGCTGGTGGATGAGGCGCGCAAGCTCGACTAGATCGGGCGGCCCTGCAGCAGCTTGGGCAGGTCGCCTGTCAAACCGGCGGCCTCGCGCACGAAGCCGCGGCGCAGGTTGGGCAGGGAGCCCACGATGCCCATTCCGATGTCGCGCCCCAGCCGCAGGATCGGATTGTCGTTCGAAAACAGCTTGTTGAACACATCTGTCGCCATTGCCAGGGCCGCCGTGTCAAAGCGGCGCCATTCCTGATAACGCTCCAGAACCAGCACCGAGCCGATGTCCTCGCCGCGTCGCCCGGCCAGCGTCAGCACCTCGGCCAGAGCGCCGACGTCGCGCAGCCCGGCGTTCAGCCCCTGACCGGCGATCGGGTGCATGCCATGTGCCGCATCACCCACCAGCGCCAGCCGCTCGGCGATGAAGAAATTGGCGATGGTCAGGTTCAGCGGATAGGTGAACCGATCGCCCTGCAGGCGGATGTCACCCAGAAAATCGCCGAATCTGGGCCGCAGGACCTGAAGGTACTCGGCCTCGTCCAGCGCGTTGATGCGCTGCGCGGTGTCAGAGCGTTCGCTCCAGACGATCGAGCTGCGGTTGCCGGTCAGCGGCAGGATCGCCAGCGGTCCGGGGGGCATGAAGAACTGATGTGCGATGCCGTGATGCGGCAGGTCGTGTTCGATGGCGCAGACCAGCGCGGTCTGGCCGTAGTCCCATCCGGTCCGCTTGATCCCGGCGCGGGCGGCGGTGCCGCTGCGGCGGCCGTCGCACCCCACCAGAAGCCGACCGGACAGCGCCGATCCGTCATCCAGCGTCACGGTCACGCCACCAGGCCCGGTTTCCTGCGCAACCACGGTTTTGCCATCGACCCGAGTGATCGCCGGTTCTGCCTCCATCGCCGCAAGAAACGCGCGCCGCAGGTGACGGTCCTCGACCATATAGCCCATCGGGCCTTCCTCGATCTCGGCATGGTCGAAATGCATGAAAAACGGCGACGGGCCTGCGCCCGCATGGCCATCGGTGACCTTGATCTCCAACATCGGCTGGGCGTGCTCCGCGACCCGCTCCCAAATGCCGATCGCGGCCAGCAACCGTTGCGAGGCCAGCGCCAGCGCATAGGCACGCCCGTCGAACGCCGCGGTCTTGCGCACCTTCTCGGCCAGCGCGTCGATCACGGTGACGCTGTGCCCGGTCTGCGCCAGCGCCAGCGCCAGGGCGGGGCCGTTCAGCCCGCCGCCCACGATCAAGATATCGGAAACCTGTGTCATGCGGTGCAATATGCGCGCCCTTTCGGGATTGTCCATGTGCAGTCCTGTCGCTACCGTCGCCGAA
This sequence comes from Ruegeria sp. CG8, assembly GCF_056537165.1. Taxonomy (NCBI): domain Bacteria; kingdom Pseudomonadati; phylum Pseudomonadota; class Alphaproteobacteria; order Rhodobacterales; family Roseobacteraceae; genus Ruegeria; species Ruegeria sp. CG8. The sequence goes on from NZ_JBQFRA010000003.1 coordinate 501,188, forward strand.
ACATGAATTTTTCCGACAAGGGGGCAATGATGCAGGACTGGCTGACCATAACGGCATGTGACCTGGGCCGCGGGATCGGCATGGGTCAGATCGATCCCGAGGAGCTGGCGGAGGTCTATCTGGCGGCCATCGACGCCCATCCGCACCGCGACCGCATCTATGCCCGCGTCACGCATGACCGCGCCCGCGCCGAAGCCCGCGCGGCCAAGGAACGGGCGGCCCAAGGTCTGCGCCGGTCCCTGCTGGATGGGGTGCCGATCAGCTGGAAGGATCTGTTCGACACCGCCGGGATCGGAACCGAGGCCGGATCGGCCCTGCTGCGGGGCAGGGTGCCTGACCATGACGCAACCGTTCTGCGCAACGCGACGGCCATGGGCGCGGTCTGTCTGGGCAAGACGCATATGAGCGAGTTGGCCTTCTCGGGCCTCGGTCTGAACCCCGTGACGGCGACGCCGCCCTGCGTGAATGACGAAAAGGCGGTTCCGGGCGGGTCGTCCTCGGGCGCGGCGGCGTCGGTGGCCTTTGGTCTGGCGGCTTGCGGTATAGGCTCGGATACGGGCGGATCGGTGCGCATTCCGGCCGCGTGGAACGACCTGGTGGGGCTGAAAACCACCTCGGGGCGGCTGAGCCTTGAGGGCGTGGTGCCCCTGTGCCTGCGGTTCGACACGGTCGGCCCGCTGGCGCGGTCCGTCGAGGATGCGGCGCAGATGCTGGCGCTGCTGGAGGGCGGAACGCCGGCCGATCTGCGGGGCGCCAGCCTGAAGGGGCGGCGGTTTGCCGATTTGCAGACCATCGCGCAGGACGATTTGCGCGACGCACCACGCCAGGCCTATGCCGATGCGCTGGATCGCCTGCGCGATGCCGGGGCCGACATCGTACCGCTGGAGGTGCCGGAACTGGCCGAGGCGATGGGCCTGTCCGGTGTTCTTTACACCACCGAAGCCTATGGCCTGTGGCGTGACGTGATCGAGGCCAACCCTGAGGCGATGTATCCCGAAATCCTTGAACGGTTCCGCTCGGGCAAGGGGCATTCTGGCCCGGATTACGTGGCCGCGTGGTCGCGCCTGAAAGCCTGCCGGTCGGTCTGGGACGCGGCCAGCGCCGGATTCGACGCGGTTCTGGCCCCCACCGCGCCGATCCTGCCGCCGGATCTGGACCGGCTGATGAATGACCATGACTATTACGTCACCGAGAACCTTCTGGCCCTGCGCAACACCCGGATCGGCAACCTGATGGGGCTGGCGGCGCTGTCGCTGCCCACCTCGACACCGTCCTGCGGGCTGATGATGTTGGGCTATCCGGGCTCGGAAGAGGCGCTTTTGCGGTTGGGTGCAGCGGCCGAGGCGGTTCTGACCTGAATGCCACAATCCCCTGATTCGGAACCTGTTTGTCTGGACGCGCGGGGGTTCGGCCTGTAATCTGCTGGAAAACCGGGGCGCCAATGATCCCGGTATCGAGGCAGCAGTCATGAATTTCCCCGAGCGGTTTTCGAACCTACCGGCCTATGCTTTTCCGCGTCTACGCGCCCTGCTCGACCATCACGCGCCGGGCGGCGAAGTCGTGCATATGACGATTGGCGAGCCCAAGCATGACTTTCCGCCCTGGGTGACCGATGTCATCGTGGAAAACGCCGCCGGATTTCAAAAATACCCGCCGAACGAGGGGTCGGACGCGCTGCGCGGGGCCATCGCCGACTGGATCGACCGCCGCTATGGCGTGCGGATGGACCCCGAGGCCAACATCATGGCGCTGAACGGCACGCGCGAGGGGTTGTACAACGCCGCCATGGCGCTCTGCCCCGAGCAGAAGAACGGCCAGCAGCCGATCGTTTTGTGCCCCAACCCGTTCTACCAAGTCTACATGGTGGCCTCGATCTCGGTCGGGGCGCAGCCGTATTTCGTGCCCGCCACCGCGGCCACCGGGCATCTTCCGGACTATGCCGGCCTTCCAGAGGATGTGCTGAACCGCACCGCCGTGGCCTATATCTGTTCGCCCGCCAACCCGCAGGGTGCCGTCGCCTCGCGCGACTACTGGGCCGAGCTGATCCGGCTGGCCGAGCGGTACGATTTCCGCATCTTCGCCGACGAGTGCTATTCCGAGATCTACCGCGATACGCCGCCCACCGGCATCCTGACCGTCGCGCAGGAGCTGGGCGCCGATCCCGAGCGGATCACGCTGTTCAACTCGCTGTCGAAACGGTCGAACCTGGCGGGGCTGCGGTCGGGGCTGATCGCGGGCGGGCCGGAGAGCATCAAGCGGGTCAAGCAGTTGCGCGCCTATGCCGGGGCGCCCTTGCCGCTGCCGTTGCAGGCCGCCGCGGCCAGGGTCTGGGCCGACGAGGCGCATGTTCAGGAAAACCGCGCGCTGTATCAGGAAAAATATGCCATCGCCGATCAGGTGTTCGCGGGCGTTCAGGGCTATATGCCGCCCGAGGCGGGGTTCTTTCTTTGGCTGCCCGTCGAGGATGGCGAGCAGGCCGCATTGAAGCTGTGGCGGGAAACCGGGGTTCGGGTCCTGCCGGGGGCATATCTTTCACAAGGGGATCCGGGGCAGAACCCGGGCAAAGGCTTTATCAGGGTCGCGATGGTGGCCCCAAAAACAGAGATGCAGCGCGGGCTGATCACGCTCCGCGACTGCATCTATTCGTGAGGTACGAGGGCACATGGCATCTTACAACGCGCGCAACCGCGACCCATTGTTGGACAGCACCACCCAGGCCGCGATCGAGCGGCGCAGCAAGGAACTGATCGGGATCGCCTTGATCTTGGCCGGCCTGGCCGCCGCGGCGATGATCTGGTCCTACACGCCGGATGATCCGAACTGGATGGTCTCGACCGACGCGCCGGTGCAGAACTGGCTGGGCCGGTTCGGCGCCTCGATCGCTGCGCCGTTGTTCATGATCGTGGGCTGGGGCAGCCTTGGCATCGCGCTGGTGCTGGTCGGCTGGGGCGTGCGCTTTGCCGGCCATTTCGGCGAGGATCGCGCCGTGGCCCGCCTGATTTTCGCGCCGATCTGGATCGCCGTCCTCTCGGTCTATGCCGCAACCCTGGTGCCCGGCGCCGAATGGCGCGCGACGCACAGCTTTGGTCTGGGCGGTCTGTTCGGCGACACGGTGATGGGGGCGCTGCTGACGCTGTTGCCGATCTCGTCGCATTTCATGGTCAAGCTGATGTCACTGGCCATGGGGGCCGGCATGCTGGCATTGGGCGTCTTTGTGCTGGGTTTCACCAAATCGGACGTCCGGCGCGGGTTCCGGGCTTTCCTGCTGGGTCTGGTGATGGCCTATGACATGCTGATGACCGCGCTGGGTCAGGGGGCTTCGGCCACGGCCCGTGCGGCGCAGGCGCGCCGGGAAAAGTGGCAGGAACGCAAGGCAACCCAGGCCGCCGGTGCCGAATTCGAAGATGAACTGGCCTATGCCGATCCGGTCTTTGAAGAGCCCGAGATCGCAGCCCCCGAGCCCTTAAAAACGGGCCTGCTTGCGCGCATGCCTGGCCTGATCCGCCGCCCCGAGCCGATGCCCGAACCCGAACTGGTCGATCCGGAACCCGTTACCGGATATGACGAGATGCCGGGCGAGGACCGGATCCGCTCGAAGATCTCCGCGGTGATCCAGAACCGCAAGGTCGCCACCGGTGAAATCGCGCCCGAGCCCGATCCAAACCGCCCGCTGACCAAGGGGCGCGGCCGTGGTCCCGACCCGCTGATCCTGAATGCGCCGCGAGCGGGCAACCTTCCGCCCGAACCTCCGTTGACTGCTGCCGAGCTGCCGCCCGAGCCGCCGTTGACCGGTCAGCCGCCGCAGCCGTCTGCGGAAATGGAGATGTTCGCGGAAGACCCGGTCTCGGCCTATGCGCCTGAGGATATCGACGACGATCAGGTGTTCGAGGATGCAGAGGACCCAATCGCCGAGGCGCGCCCGGCCATGAAGATCCCGGTTGCCGAACCGCGCAAGCCGGTTGTCGCGCAGCCAGTCCGGCGCAACGTCCTGCCGTCGCGACGCGCTCAGGCCGAAGCGCAGCCCAGCCTGTCCTTCGAAGAGCGGCACACGGATTTCGAACTGCCACCGCTCAACCTGCTGACGAACCCGTCGGGTATTCAGCGTCATCACCTCAGCGACGAAGCGCTGGAGGAAAACGCGCGGATGCTGGAGAACGTGCTGGATGATTATGGTGTCAAAGGCGAGATCGTCAGTGTCCGCCCCGGCCCTGTCGTCACGATGTACGAGTTGGAACCCGCACCGGGCCTGAAAGCCAGCCGCGTGATCGGGCTGGCCGATGATATCGCCCGGTCGATGTCGGCCCTGTCGGCGCGTGTCTCGACCCTGCCCGGACGTTCGGTCATCGGCATCGAACTGCCCAACGAGAACCGCGAGATGGTGGTCCTGCGCGAAATCCTGGCAAGCCGCGATTTCGGCGACGGCACCCATGCGCTGCCGCTGGCGCTGGGCAAGGATATCGGCGGAGACTCGGTCGTGGCCAACCTGGCCAAGATGCCTCACCTGCTGATCGCCGGGACGACCGGTTCGGGCAAGTCGGTGGCGATCAACACGATGATCCTGTCGCTGCTCTACAAACTGACACCGGACGAATGCCGCCTGATCATGATCGACCCCAAAATGCTGGAGCTTTCCGTCTATGACGGCATCCCGCATCTGCTGTCGCCGGTCGTGACTGACCCGAAAAAGGCGGTGGTTGCCCTGAAATGGGTCGTCGGCGAAATGGAGGACCGCTATCGCAAGATGTCCAAGATGGGCGTGCGCAACATCGCCGGCTACAACGGCCGGGTGAAGGACGCGCTGTCCAAGGGCGAGATGTTCAGCCGCACGGTCCAGACCGGGTTCGACGACGAAACCGGAGAACCCGTTTTCGAGACGGAAGAGTTCGAACCCAAGGCCATGCCCTATATCGTCGTCATCGTCGACGAGATGGCCGACCTGATGATGGTGGCCGGCAAGGAGATCGAAGCCTGCATCCAGCGTTTGGCGCAGATGGCACGGGCCTCGGGCATCCACCTGATCATGGCTACGCAGCGGCCCTCGGTGGACGTCATCACCGGCACGATCAAGGCCAACTTCCCGACCCGGATCTCGTTCCAGGTGACGTCGAAAGTCGACAGCCGGACCATCCTGGGCGAGATGGGGGCCGAACAGCTGCTGGGGCAGGGCGACATGCTGTACATGGCCGGCGGCGCCAAGATCACCCGCTGCCACGGGCCGTTCGTGTCCGATGAAGAGGTCGAGGAGGTCGTGAACCACCTCAAGCAGTATGGCCCGCCCGACTATGTCGGCAGCGTGCTGGACGGCCCGTCCGAGGACAAGGCCGACAATATCGACGCGGTTCTGGGCCTGAACACCGGCGGCAACACCAATGGTGAGGACGCCCTGTACGATCAGGCGGTTGCCATCGTGATCAAGGATCGCAAGTGTTCAACCTCGTACATCCAGCGGAAACTTGCCATCGGCTACAACAAGGCTGCACGGCTGGTCGAGCAGATGGAGGACGAAGGCGTTGTTTCGGCAGCAAATCACGTAGGCAAACGCGAAATCCTCGTCCCGGAACAGTAGGATATTTAATAACAAGGGCAGAGCGCATATCTGTGTGTTATGAAACAGATTGCCCTTGCCCTTGCCCTTGCTTTGACTGCCCCTGCAGCCTGGGCCGCCGACAAGCTGGCCTTGTCGCAGATCTCGAACTATCTGAACGGATTGAAGGCCGTTCAGACGACGTTTACCCAAGTCAACGATGACGGATCGCTGAGTACCGGCAAGCTGTGGCTGCAGCGGCCCGGAAAGATGCGGTTCGAATACGATCCGCCCAACAGCGCGGTCGTGCTGGCCAATGCCGGCACCGTGATGGTGTTCGACCCCAAATCAAACCAGCCGCCCGAGCAGTACCCGTTGAAGCGCACGCCGCTGTCGCTGGTTCTGGCGCGAAACGTGAACCTGTCGCAGGCCAACATGGTAGTCGGCCACACATTTGATGGCACAGCCACGGTCGTCACCGCGCAGGACCCGAAAAACCCCGAGTCCGGGCGGATCGAGCTGATGTTCACGGCTAATCCGATCGAGCTGAGGAAATGGGTCATCTACGACAACGCCGGGGGTCAAACCACGGTGCTGCTGGGTCCCCTCAACGAAGATGTCAGAATCGACAGCGGCCTGTTTTCGAACAAGGCGCGGCGCGGGTCAGAAAACCGCTGACCCGCGGCTCTTTCAGTAGCGGCAGCTGGACAGCTGCGCCTGGTACATCTGCGCACGTGCGTCCACGTCATTGGCCACGTTCAATAGCCAGGTCTTGCCGTAGTGGCTGCCGCGTGCGTAACCCGCGCGACCTTCGTGATACGCCAGATACTGGTTCCGCGTGTCGCTGGTCGAGATGCCGATCTTCTGACTGCTTTTGTTCATGTACCAACCGACGAAATCTGACGCGTCACGAATGCGGTCACGCTTGGCGCGCCGCTTCCCCGTTTCGCGCTGATATTCTTCCCAGGTTCCGTCCAGGGCCTGGCTGAAGCCATAGGCGCTGCTCTGACGGCCCATCGGAATAACCCCCAGAACATATTTGTGGGGCGTCCGCGCGTCGTGACGATAGCGGCTTTCTTGGTAGATGGTTGCCATCTGGACATGAACCGGGACACCCCATTTGCGTTCGGTGCTTTTGAACGCCTTGATCATGTCCGGCCGCTCGCGCGCGATGGCGCAAGCGTCATTGAGGTTGCTGGGCGGACGCTGTGCGCCGCCCCCACAGGATGCCAAAAACAGCACCCCGAAGAGTACGAGAAGTTTTCTGCTCATGTGCCTCGTGCCTTTTTTTCTTTATTCTAGCGCAGATTGCAGGCTGAGGAAATCACAATCGTATAAGAAACTGTGCCGCAGGCCGCCGACTGTCAGGCATAGGTTCACAGACTGTTTCCGGGAATTTCAGATCAATGATTGGCAATTGCCGGCGGAAAGGTTTAGTAAGTGCCTTGGGGGCTGAAACAATGCTGAAGACACATGCAAAGTACCGCCTGGGCCAGGTGGTTCGTCACAAGAAACATCCCTTCCGAGGGGTGATTTTTGACGTGGATCCGGAATTTGCGAACACCGAGGAATGGTACGAGGCAATTCCCGAAGACAGCCGCCCGATCAAGGATCAGCCGTTCTACCATTTGCTGGCCGAGAACGATCAATCCTTCTATGTGGCTTATGTATCAGAGCAAAATCTGATTGCCGACCAGTCAGGCGAACCTGTTGATCATCCTGATATTCCCAACATGTTCGGGCCGTTTCAGGACGGCAGCTATCCGCTGCACTTCCAACTGAACTGATGCGGTGCTGACGCCGTTGCGGCGTCAGTAACCCAAAGCGCAGCCGTCCTTTCGGGGGTCGCTAGCGCCTTCCAAAACTCCGCTTTGATGGATTCGGATCGCCTGTGCACCGCCCAAAGGTGTTTCCGTCTCGACGACATTGTGGCCCAAGTCTGACAATTGTTGCGCGATCCTGCGGTTGTAGCCCGGTTCGATCTTCAAGATCGAACCGTCGGCAAAAACGCGGGGGGCGTCGACGGCGTGCTGCAGCCCCAAGTCGAAATCCAGAAGGTTGGAAACCAGGCGCGCGTGGCCTGTCGGCTGATAGGCCCCGCCCATCACGCCGAACGGCATGGCTATCTGGCCGTTTTGCTTCAGCATCGCAGGAATGATGGTGTGCATCGGGCGCTTGCCGCCGCCCAGCTCGTTCGGATGCCCCGGTTCAAGGTTGAAACCACATCCGCGGTTCTGCAGGAGAATGCCAAACTTTTCCGAGGCGATGCCCGATCCGAAGCTGTGGAAGATGGAGTAGATCAGAGAAACAGCCATACGATCCCGGTCGACGACCGTGACATAAACCGTGTCCTTGTGCACCGCTTCGGTCAGCGGGGCGGCGGCGGTCATGGCGCGCCGGGGATCAATCAGCTCGGCCAGCTTTGCCGCCGTTTCCGGCGCCAGAAAATGTTCCATGCGCGACGACTGATCCGGGTCGGCGATGAACCGGTTGCGTGCATCGTAGGCCAGCTTGGTCGCCTCGGCTTCGATATGCGCCCGTTCGGCGCCCCACGGGTCCATGCCTGCAATGTCGAAATGCTTGAGGATGTTGAGAAGCAGGATCGCAGTCGCGCCTTGTCCGTTCGGCGGATGTTCCAGCAGTTCAGCGTTGCGGTAGTCACCTCCGACCGGTGAGGCTTCGATGAACTTTGTGTCGTGAAAGTCCGTGGCCGAATGAACACCGCCTCGGGAATTCAACGCGGCCAGCATGTCATCGGCGATTTCGCCCTCGTAAAAGGCGTCACGTCCCCTTCGGGCCACGCGACGCAGGACTTCTGCCTGACCCGGAGCGCGAAACACCTGACCTGTCGTTGGGGCGCGGCCGTCGATCAGATAGTGATCCCGGGCTGCGCCCTGCAGCGTTTCGGCCCCGATCGACCAGTCATGCGCGACGCGAGGTGCAACCGGAACGCCCGTTTCGGCATAGTGAATTGCAGGTTGAAGAAGGGCCTCGATCCCCAATCGACCCTCGGCCTCTGACAGGTGGCAGAATGCGTCAACAGCCCCGGGGATCGTCACCGCTTCGGGGCCGTCAAGTGGCACCGCAGCCAACCCACGGGCCCGCAGATCTTCGGCCGAGGCGCCAGCGGGCGCCCGCCCGGATCCGTTCAGCGCGCGCACCTTCGTTTCGCCGGCGCGATTGTAAAGAGCGAAACAGTCGCCACCCAGACCTGTCATCTGCGGTTCGCAGATGCCCAGAAGTACGCCCGCGGCAATGGCGGCGTCCATCGCGTTTCCGCCGCGGCCCAGAATGTCCAGCGCCACCTTTGCAGCCAGCGGATGCGAGGTTGCGCACATCCCTTCGGTCGACAAAACCTCGGAACGGCCGGGGGCGTGGAAATCGCGCATGGAATGGGTCTCCTCCTGAACGTGTCGACACTAGGGTGCCGATGGCTAATGTCCAGTCATTTCAAGGAGAAGGTCCTCGGCGCCGTTCACTGGGTGGGGGCTGTGACACATGGCGCCGAGGGAAGCTATCTGAGCTACCCCTTGTTTCTGCCGGTCGTTTGCGGCGCGACAATGGTCCGATCTGGGCGTTATTGTGGCCGATCCGCTTTTTTTGTGCGCTCAAACCGCAAGAATAGCAGGTTTTGGCCGTTTCTGCGGTCATACCGCACCTCGTCGGCCAATGTGCGGATCAGGAACCAACCGAATCCACCTTCGGGCAGGTTTGAAGTATCGGTTTCCACACTGGCAGGAATGCCATCAGGCATCTTCAGGCCGGGCAAGGGGTGCCCGGTGTCAGTGATCTGGACCTCCAGGTAATCTTTGGAGTCCAGCACGGAAACCCGAACCATTCCGGGCGCGCGCTCAGCATAGGCGTGTTCGACAACATTGTTGATCGCCTCGGCCAACACGATCTTGATGTCGGCAGTCTTTTGCCCCGGCAAACCGAGATTCGACAGCCCCGCGTGCAACGAAGCGATGGCGCGGCTGGCCTCGGCTTCGACGGCAGGGAACGCCACTTCGAGTCGGCCGTCTTCGCATTTGACTGTCACGCCATTTGCTCCCTGGCGCTTCACTCCAACTCGGAGGCCAGCGCGTCATCCAAGTTGGGATGCAGTTTGAAAACCGTATCCATCCGCGTCAGCCGAAAAACCTTTGCCACGACAGGCTGCAATCCCGCCAGTTCCAGCCTGCGCCCATTTCCAAGTTGCTTCATGGACGCCACGATCGCTCCCAATCCACTGGAGTCTATGAACTCGACCGCAGACAGGTCCAGGATGATCCGTCCGGCGCCATCTGCGGTTTGGGTCCGCATGTCTTCCTTGAACTGTATCGCCATGGCGGCGTCGATGCGGGCGGCGTCGACTGTGATGATCTGCGTCTCGCCTGTCGTTTTGCTGCTCAGTGCCACGTGACTCCCCTCGGATTCCGTCGATCGATCGTAGAAATACGCTAGACGGCATTTCTTACCATTCGGTATCCAAGCACTCGACAAAAGGAGGAGTCGTCACATGAAAGAGGTTGTGATCGCTGGTGCGGCCCGGACGCCGATGGGCGGGTTTCAAGGAATGTTCGACGGCGTGCCTGCGGCGGAACTGGGTGGCGTCGCCATTCGCGCGGCGCTTGAAAACGCCAAGACGCAGACGGTCGACGAGGTTTTGATGGGCTGCGTTCTGCCCGCCGGTCAGGGGCAGGCTCCGGCGCGTCAGGCAGGGTTTGCGGCAGGTCTGGGAGAAGAGGTACCTGCGACCACGCTGAACAAGATGTGCGGGTCGGGCATGAAGGCGGCGATGATGGCGTTCGATCAGATCGCGCTTGGCCATGCAGACTCGATGGTTGCGGGTGGGATGGAAAGCATGACGAATGCGCCCTACTTGCTGCCCAAGATGCGCGGCGGGGCTCGTATCGGTCACGGCCAGGTGGTGGATCACATGTTCCTGGACGGGTTGGAAGATGCCTATGACAAGGGCCGCCTGATGGGCACTTTTGCCGAAGACTGCGCCGAGGCTTATCAATTCACCCGAGAGGCGCAAGACGAATACGCGTTGAAATCGCTGTCGAATGCGCTCGAAGCGCAGGCCAGCGGGGCCTTCTCGGACGAGATCGCAGCCGTCACGGTCCGAAGCCGCAAAGGTGAAATCATTCAGGATTCGGACGAGCAGCCCAAATCGGCGCGGCCGGAAAAGATACCGACGCTGAAGCCGGCATTCCGCAAGGATGGCACGGTGACGGCGGCCAATTCCTCGTCAATCTCGGATGGCGCAGCGGCGCTGGTTCTTGCTGCGGCTGACACGGCCGAGGCGCGCGGCGTGAATGTACGTGCCCGCATCCTGGGCCACGCGAGCCACGCCCAGGCGCCCGGCCTTTTCACGACGGCTCCGGTCCCGGCCGCGCAGAAGCTGCTGGAACAGATCGGTTGGAGCAAGGACGACGTGGACCTGTGGGAAGTGAACGAGGCGTTTGCCGTTGTTCCGATGGCCTTCATGCACGAAATGGGCCTGCCGCGCGACAAGGTCAACGTCAACGGTGGCGCCTGTGCCCTTGGTCATCCGATCGGTGCCTCAGGTGCACGCATCATGGTGACGCTTCTAAATGCACTCGAGAAGCGTGGCCTGAAGCGCGGAGTGGCCGCGATCTGCATCGGAGGCGGCGAAGGCACCGCAATCGCGATCGAGCGGGTTTGACGCTTTGGCATTTTGCCATTAGCTGAACCGGGCCGCAGAGGTTGCGGCCCGGTTGCACATTGGAAATGACCCCATGAAAGCTGACTACGCGCTCTTGTCCAAAACCATCGAAGCCCTGACGGAAGGTGAAACTGACCAGGTCGCTCTGATGGCCACCGTCGCCTGCGAGGTGCATCACAGCGACGACCGCTTTGACTGGACAGGGTTTTACCGTGTGACCGAGCCGGAGTTGTTGAAGATCGGACCCTATCAAGGCGGGCATGGGTGTTTGGTCATTCCGTTCTCGCGCGGGGTCTGCGGGGCAGCAGCGCGGACCGGAGAGGTTCAGCTGGTCCCGGATGTGGATGCGTTTGAGGGGCACATTGCCTGTGCCTCGTCGACCCGGTCCGAATTGGTTCTGCCGGTGCGGGACTCTGCGGGGCAGGTCATCGGGGTCTTTGATATCGACAGCGATCAGCCCGATGCGTTCGAGCAGGCCGATGCCGATGGGCTGTCGCGTATCCTCGCGCAGGTTTTCGGGCGTCTGTAGAACCTTTATTCCGGTTCGATTCCCGAGGCTTTGAGCTGAGAGTCCGGCTCCACGTGAATGATGGTCCGGGCCTCGGGCAGCTTTTCGGCGATTGCATCTTCGATCGCGTCACAGATGTCGTGGGCGTCACCGACTGTCATGTTGCGATCGACGACCAGATGAAATTCGATGAACACGGCTTTGCCGGCCCGTCGGGTGCGCAGATCGTGGATCTGCAAGGCTCCCTGAGACGAGTTCCGAACGGCGGCCTCGATGATGTCCGTGTCCTCGGTGTGGGCCGCTGAATCCATCAGATCTCCGGCCGAATGGAAAATGACCTTCCAACCTTCGCGCAGAATATTCGCGGCCACCAGAATGGCCAGCAACGGGTCAAGAACGGCCCAGCCTGTGAGCAATACGAGGATCAGCCCCAACAAGACCCCGGCCGAGGTCCAGACGTCGGTCATCAGGTGGCGCCCATTGGCGGTCATGGCCGGCGAGCGCCGTTTCTGACCCGCCGAGATCAAGACGCGGGCCCAGACCAGGTTCAGGACCATGGCCGCTGCGTTCACGGCCAGTCCGATCGGTCCGAGCTGGTCCAGGTGAGGCGCGAACAAGGCGCCCCAGGCTTCCTGAATGATCAGGATTGCGGCGAGAACGATCAGGGTCCCCTCGGCGATGGCCGAGAAGTTCTCGGCCTTGTGATGTCCGAAAGGATGATTGCTGTCGGCAGGACGCTCCGCCATTCGAATGGCAAACCACGCCAGCAGCGCGCCAACCACGTTGACCAAAGATTCCATTGCGTCGGAATACAGAGCGACCGACCCGGTCAAATGCCATGCCAGGACCTTGAGCAGCAGCACCAGCAGGGACACCGCCACTGACCCGATGGCCAGCGCCTGGGACGAAGTTCTGTCAATCATTTGCAACCATTGCCCGATCGCACTGCCAAATGCCAGTTTCAAACAGAACTGTAGGTGAGGAACAGGTAGATCGCGCCCGCCTGCAGAGCCGTAATGGCATACAGCAGAGTCGTCAGCCGCTTTTTTCGGGTCTTGTGCCCGAATATCCAGCGACCCAACAAAGCTGCGGGGCTGCCGCCCAACAGCGCCAGTCGCAAAAGCCACTTCTCCGGGACACGCCGCCTGCGTCGGATCGCCCGCAGCTTGTCCCAGCCGAACACCAGCAAAGTCAACGCGTTGATGGCCCAGAAATACAGAATGACGATCCACATTCCGCAGCCATAGCGTGGAAGGATCAGGATCGGTAGTGAAAAATCTCTTGGAATTTTCACCGATTCGGGACATCGTGAAAAATGTGACGTAAATTTCATGAATCGGGGGTGGTAGCGTGAACGACCAGGCCCATATCGCTGCGACGCTGGGGGCGGACATTCGCGCGCTGCGCAAGGCGCGCGGGTTGACGCTGACCGATATCGCTTCGCGGTTGGACCGGTCGGTGGGCTGGCTCAGCCAGGTCGAGCGCGATTTGTCTGCTCCGTCGATCTCGGATCTGCGCCTGATCGCGGAATGCCTGGGTGTGCCGATGTCGATGCTGTTCGCCCATACCGGCGTTCTGGCCGAGGAACAGGGCTATGTGGTTCGCGCCGGTTCGCGCCGGCCGATGGGGTCGGGCGAGGAAGGGCTGATCGAGGAATTGCTGTCGCCTGACCTGACCGATGATTTCGAGATGGTGCATTCCACCTTTGAGCCCCACTCCCGGATGCAGACCCCGGCCAACCGTCCGACGCAGGAGGTTGGATACATGATCTCGGGCCGTCTCGACCTTACGATCGGAGGCCGAAATTTCACCGTCGGCGTCGGGGACAGCTTTCGGATCAAGCACGAACCCTATCAATGGGCGAACCCTTACGACGAACCCGCCGTGGCCGTCTGGGTGATTGCTCCGCCGGTGTACTGATGAGCTTTGAGGCCTGGACCATATTCGCGCTGTTCTGGGTGGTGTTCGTGACCACGCCGGGTCCGAATGCGGTGAATTGTATCTCGAACGGGATGAGCCTGCCATTTCCCAAGGCGATGCTTGGGGTTCTGGCGATCCTGACCCAGGCCAGCGCCTTTCTGATCCTGTCGGCTCTGGGGGTGACAGCCCTGATCGCGGCCTCGCCAACCGGGTTTTTTGTGGCCAAGCTGATCGGGGCGGGGTTCCTGATCTGGATGGGACTCCGGGGGTGGATGAACGCCGCGCGTCCCGCGCCGGCCAGCCAGCGCCCGGCCCGCCATGTCTATCTCCATGCCTTGGCCGTCGCCACGATCAATCCAAAGAGCGTCGCAGGTTACCTGGCCGCGTTTTCCCAGTTCGTGCAGCCTGATGTGCCGATCTGGCAGCAAATGGCGATCATCATGCCGACGGCGCTGATCATCACGACGCTCAGCTACACCGGGTTCACACTGTTGGGTGCGGTGATGGGGCGGGCGGCGCTGGGCGCCGTGTTCAACGTCTGGGTGCGCCGCGTCATGGCCACCTGTTTCATCATTTATGGCGTCCTGCTGGGAACCAGCGCGGCACCTGCAGGAAAGGGATAGAACCATGCAAAAAGGATCGTGCCTTTGCGGTTCGGTGGCCTTCACGATCAACGGAGAGCTGTCACCGCCCTCGGCCTGCCACTGCGGGCAATGCCGTCGGCAGTCTGGGCATTATTGGGCCTCGACCGCGACCCACCAGGACAACCTGACCCTGAACAGCAGCGATACTCTGGGATGGTTTCAGGCTTCGGACACGGCCCGGCGTGGTTTCTGCAAGGCATGCGGAAGCTTTCTGTTCTGGCAGCACAAGGACGAAGACACGATTTCGGTTTCGATGGGGGCTCTGGACCAGCCCACTCAGTTGAAACTGGCCCGCCACATCTTCGTGGCGGACAAGGGCGACTACTACGACATCACGGATGAACTGCCCCAAAGGGCACAATGACAGGGATCTAGAAACATGAGCGATTTTCCGACCAAGGCCCGCGTGGTCATCATCGGCGGCGGCGTCGTAGGGGCGTCCTCGCTGTACCATTTGGCCAAAAAGGGCTGGACCGACTGCGTTCTGCTGGAAAAGAACGAGCTGACCGCAGGGTCGACCTGGCACGCGGCGGGCAACGTGCCGACCTTCTCGACCTCGTGGGCGATCATGAACATGCAGCGCTATTCGACCGAACTGTATTCGCGCCTTGGCGAAGAGGTCGACTACCCGATGAACTACCACGTGTCCGGCTCGATCCGTCTGGCGCACAGCAAAGAGCGGATGCAGGAGTTCCAGCGGGCCATGTCGATGGGCCGCTACCAGGGAATCCCGATGGAAATGTGGACGCCGGAGCAGGCCAAGGAACGCTACCCGTTCCTGGAAACTCATGATCTTGAGGGCGTTCTGTATGACCCGACCGATGGGGACATCGACCCTGCGCAGCTGACCCAGGCGCTGGCCAAGGGCGCACGCGACATGGGGCAGAA
The DNA here is from genome assembly GCF_056537165.1 of Ruegeria sp. CG8. Classification (NCBI taxonomy): domain Bacteria; kingdom Pseudomonadati; phylum Pseudomonadota; class Alphaproteobacteria; order Rhodobacterales; family Roseobacteraceae; genus Ruegeria; species Ruegeria sp. CG8. Next base: position 516,343 of record NZ_JBQFRA010000003.1, read on the forward strand.
GATCATCCGGTTCTGCCCGGCCACCGGCGTAACCCAGCATGACGACGGCACCTGGACCGTCCACACCGAAAAGGGCGACATCGACTGCGACTGTGTCGTCAACGCGGCCGGCTACTACGCGCAGCGTGTGGGCGAATGGTTCAAACCCTTTGGCGGCCGCACCGTACCCGCGATGGTCATGAGCCACCAGTATCTGCTGACTGATGAGATCCCCGAGGTCGAAGCCTGGTCCAAGGAAAACGGCGGCAAGCTGCCGCTGCTGCGCGACGTGGATATCTCCTACTACCTGCGGCAGGAAAAGCACGGCTTCAATCTCGGCCCCTACGAGCCCAACTGCAAGGGCCACTGGATGACCGAGGACGACCCGATGCCTGAGGATTTCAGCTTTCAGCTGTGGAACGATGATCTGGACCGGATCGAGGACATCGTCACCGACGCGATGGAGCGGGTGCCGCTGATGGCGACCTCGGGCGTGGGCCGCGTGATCAACGGGCCGATCCCTTATGCGCCGGATGGCCTGCCCCTGATTGGCCCGATGCCGGGGGTCAAGAACGCCTTCGAGGCGCATACCTTCACCTTCGGCATCGCCCAAGGCGGCGGTGCAGGCAAAGTTCTGGCCGAATGGATCGTGGATGGCGCCACCGAATGGGATATGTGGGCCGTCGATCCGCGCCGCTACACCGATTACACCGATCAGGATTACTGCAACCAGAAGGGAATGGAGGTCTACGGCAACGAATACGCCATGCACTTCCCCCATCACGAATGGCCCGCCGCGCGCGACAAGAAGCTGTCGCCGGTTCACGCCAAGGTCAAGGAACTGGGCGGCGTCATGGGCGTCTACAACGGCTGGGAACGCGCCAACTGGTTCGCGCAGCCGGGGGATGACACTTCCGAGGAAAGCACCCACACCTGGGGCCGCTCGGGTCCGTGGGAGCAGCGGATCAAGGAAGAATGCGAGGCCGTGCGCGACCATTGCGGCGTGCTCGACCTGCCGGGTTTCTCGCGCTTTGTCGTCAAGGGCGAAGGCGCGGCCGAGGCGTTGCGCGGGCTGGTCACCGGCGGCCTGCCCAAGGTGGGGCGGATCAACCTCGTCTACATCGCCGACGATCGCGGCCGCATCCTGACCGAGATGTCCTGCATGCGTCTGGGCGAGGATGACTTCGTGATGATCACCGCCGCCACCGCGCAATGGCACGACCGCGACATCCTTGTGAACGCGATGCCCTCGGGTGTCACGGTCGAGGACGTGACCACCACCCGCGATACGCTGATCGTGACCGGTCCGAAATCGCGTGAGATCCTGTCGGGCCTGACCGATGCCGACCTCTCGCTGGGCTGGCTGACCCATCAGGCGGCCACCGTGGCCGGACAGCCCGCCCACCTGATCCGCGTATCCTTTGCCGGCGAGTTGGGTTGGGAGGTGCATGCGTTAAACGAGCACATGCCCGCGATCTATGACGCGATCCTCGCCGCCGGGGCCAAGCCGTTTGGCATGTATGCGCTGAACTCACTGCGTATCGAGAAGGGCTATCGCGCATGGAAGGGCGATCTCAGCACCGACTACTCGCTGCTCGAAGGCGGGCTGGAGCGCTTCATCAAGTTCGACAAGCCGCAGGATTTCCCGGGCAAGGCCGCGTTGCTGGCGGAAAAGCAGCGTGGAGCGAAGAAGTCTTTCGTTACTCTGGTCGTCGAGGCCGGTGACTGCGATGCGCCTTACATGTCCTGCATCTGGCAGGGCGACCAGATCGTGGGCGAGACCACATCGGGCGCCTGGGGCTATCGTGTCGGCAAGTCCGTCGCGCTGGGTATGATCAAGGCCGATCTGGCCAACCCGGGCACCGAGCTTGAGGTGGAAATCTACGGCGAAAAGTGTCGCGCCGTGGTACAGGAGGATCAGCCGCTGTGGGATCCCGCAAACGAGCGGCTGCGCGCCTGAAACAAGGAGGCCCATATGCGCCCGCGATATTCCAAGCAGGGACCCGGTGAGGGTCCCAACTATGACTGGGAGAATGACCATACCTTCGTGAAGGTTTCCGGTCAGGACACGGGCGGGGCCTACACCCTGATGGAAGACAACTTGAAGGCCAGCTTCGCGCTTGGCCTTCATCGCCACGACAGCCACGCCGAGACTTTCTATTTCCTCGAGGGCGCCGTGGATTTCTACGTCGACGGAGATTGGCACCTGTGCACGCCGGGCACCACCATGCATGTTCCGCCGGGTGTGCCGCATGCCTGCCGCGTCGCCGACAACAAACCGGCACGAATGCTCATGATCTTTCAACCCTCCGGGTTTGACGGTTTCCTTGCGGAACTGGCAACCATGACCCAGGCAGATTTTGAGGACGAGGCCAAGATGGCCGATCTGAATGCCCGCTACGACATCGTGCCGATGGGGCCGGTGCCGCCCCATCCCGACGACCAGACCTGAGAAGCCAGCGAAATGAATGCTCCAAAGACGATGTGCGGTGTCTATCTGACAGGTCACGGTGGTCCAGAAGTTCTGGAATGGCGCGAGGATATTCCGGTTCCAGAACCCGGGTCCGGGCAGGTTCTGGTCCGCGTGGTCGCGGCAGGCGTCAACAACACCGACATCAACACGCGGATCGGATGGTATTCCTCGGACGTCACCGGCGCGACGGACGCGGTTGACCAAGAGGTCGAAGCCGGCGGGTGGGGCGGCGCGCTGTCCTTTCCCCGCATTCAAGGCGGAGATCTTTGCGGTATCGTGGAGCAGATCGGGCCGGGTGCCGGCTTCAAACCGGGGCAACGCGTGACCTGCCCGATCAACCTGCCGCGCCCGCGCCCGGGTAACCCGACAGGCTTCATCGCGCTTGGGTCCGAGATCGACGGGGCTTTTGCGCAATACTGCCTGCTCGAGGCGGATGACCTCTATGACGTGACCGCCTCACCGCTGTCGGACGTGGAAATCGCCGCCATCCCTTGTGCGTTCGGGACGGCCGAGAACCTGTTGACCCGCGCGGGCGTGACCGCCGGGCACAAGGTGCTGATCACCGGCGCCTCGGGCGGCGTCGGGCTGGCGGCCGTGCAATTGGGAGCCTTGCGGGGAGCAACCGTCTGGGCGGTGACCAGTGCGGCCAAGGCCGAAGTGGTGCGGGCGCAGGGTGCGGCTGGGACGTTCGACCGCGACACGCCGCTGCCGCCGGACAGCTTTGACGTGGTGATCGACGTAGTCGGCGGCCCGGCCTTTCCCGGACTGATCCGGACGCTGAAGCCGGGCGGCCAATATGCCGTGTCCGGGGCCATCGCCGGCCCGATCGTGCAGGCCGACCTGCGCGAGATCTACCTGCGTGACATCACGATCCACGGCTGCACCCATCAGGCTTTCGAGGTCTTCGGCCGGTTGGTCGAGTTGATGAACGCGGGTCGGATCAAGCCGTTGATTTCCAAGACTTACCCGCTGCGCGAGATCGTGCAGGCGCAGACGGCCTTTCAATCAAAGACCCTGCCCGGAAAGCTGGTTCTCATACCGTAAGGAGGCACCGAGATGGCAGACATCACGCTGTTGGATGGTTCGATCGGTCAAGAGCTGGTCAAACGTCGTGGCGAACAGCCAACCGCCTTGTGGTCAACCCGCGTAATGATCGACGAGCCGGGGTTGGTCGGAGAGATCCATCGGGATTATTTCGACCGCGGGGCAACCGTCGCGACGACAAACACCTACGCCGTGCACCGCTCTCGCCTCGTACGAGCGGGGATCGAGGACCAGCTGGAGCAACTCATAGATGCGGCTCTGACACAGGCCGAACTGGCGCGCGATGGGCGGGTGGGACGTATCGCCGGCGCGCTGGGCCCCTTGCTGGCCACCTATCGCCCCGATCTGAACCCCGATCCCGACGAGGCCGCGCAGAAATTCGCGGAACTGGTGCGATTGATGCAGAACCGGGTGGACCTGTTTCTGATCGAAACCGTCTCGTCCGTGACCGAGGCCGAAGGCGCGCTGCGTGGAACAGAAGGCTGTGGCAAGCCGGTCTGGCTGGCCCTGTCGGTCATGGACGAGGACGGTACGCGGCTGAGGTCGGGCGAACCGCTGGGCGCGATAGCGCCACTGGTCGAACGCTTCGATCCCCAGGCGGTTCTGATCAATTGCACCCGACCCGAGGCGGTGCCCGCGGCGCTGGAGATCCTTGCGGAACTTGAAAAGCCCTACGGTGCCTACGCGAATGGTTTCACCCGGATTTCCGACGGCTTCCTGAAAGACGCTCCGACAGTCGACGCGCTGGAGGCGCGCCACGATCTGGACCCGTCGGCCTATGCCGTACATGCGATGAGTTGGGTTGACCAAGGGGCCACGATCATCGGTGGATGCTGCGAAGTGGGCCCTGAGCACATCGAAGCTTTGGCCAACGCCCTGCGCTCGGCCGGGCACAGGATCGTGTGAGTGGCGGGTATGGCGGAGAAACCGGACCCTGGAAAACCCGAAGGCGTCAAGGCGCAGTGGCATTTTGACATCATCACCGCGCCGGGCTTCGTTCTGCTGGAACTGGCGTCGGTGGTGGATGTGCTGCGTCTCGCCAATCGGGTTTGCCCGCACCCGCCGTTCACTTATGCCTATCGGTCGCTCAAGGGAGGGACCATCGTCAGCAGCAGCGGCGCCAGCATTCCGACCCAGCCCGTTACGCGCCAACCGGACGCCGACTATCTGTTCGTGATCGGCAACACCGACCCGGACCAGCCCGAGCTGTCGCTGGGCCGGGTTGTGTCCGACTATACCTATCGCGGTGCGCAGGTCTTTTTGCTGGCCGAGGCCGCCAGCCGATACATCGACGAACACGGAACGCCCGACATGGCAACACATTGGGAAAACGCGTCGATCTTCCGCGAACGCGGTGCCCGGTTCGAGGCCAAGCTTTCGATCGCGACCGAGCAGGGCCCGGTCGTGACCTGCGCGGGAATGGGGGCCACGGCCGATATTGCTTTGGCGGTGATCGGGCGTCACATCTCGGGGCCGGCCAAGATGACGGTGGCTGACATCATGCTGCACGAACACATCCGCGATTTTTCGTCGTTGCAGCCGTTTTCGGGCGCCAAGACGACAACGACCGGGGACGCCCGGCTGGATCAGTGCATCAAGTTGATGCAGGCCAATATCGAAGATCCATTGCCCATCAATCAACTGGTCGAAGAGCTTGGAATGTCGAACCGCTCGCTGGAGCGCAAATTCAAGACATTCTTCGGCACCACGCCGAACGGGTTCTATCGGGAGATGCGGTTGGCCAAGGCCAACAACCTGCTTTTGAATACCACTATGAGCGTGCGCGAAATCGGCCTCGCCTGCGGCTTTCCCAACGGGTTCTCATCCGTCTACAAAAGCTTTTTCGGGATCACGCCATTCGCTCTGCGCCGCCAGAAACGCCAATCGGCGCTGCGGTGATTTTTGTGCCGCAGTTGACGTTTTTGCTGCATTTTTTGTCGCCTGTTCGTGGCACTCTGACGCCGACTCGAGATTGGAGACTTCGGAATGGTTGATCTTCCCAGCAAGGCCCGCGTGGTGATCATCGGTGGCGGTGTGATCGGATGCTCGGTGGCCTATCACCTGACCAAGAAAGGCTGGAACGACGTTGTTCTGCTGGAGCGCAAGCAGCTGACCAGCGGCACGACCTGGCACGCGGCCGGCCTGATCGCCCAACTGCGCGCCACCGCGAACATGACCAAACTGGCGAAATACAGCCAGGAACTCTATGGCGCGCTCGAGGAGGAAACCGGCGTCGCCACGGGCTTCAAACGCTGTGGCTCGATCACCGTGGCGCTGACGGATGAGCGCAAGGAAGAGATCTACCGCCAGGCCGCCATGGCCCGCGCCTTCGGGGTCGAGGTCGAGGAGATCTCGAACGAGCGGGTGGCCGAGCTTTATCCGCATCTGAATCTGGATGGGGTCAAGGGCGCCGTCTATCTGCCGCTGGACGGCCAGGGCGACCCGGCCAATATCGCGCTGGCGCTGGCCAAGGGTGCCCGTCAGCGCGGCGCCGTCGTCAAGGAACGGGTCAAGGTCACCGAGATCGCAAAGCAGGGCCGCAAAGTTACCGGCGTCGACTGGGTGGCCGATGACGGCAGCGCCTCGGGCCATATCGAATGCGATATGGTGGTGAACTGCGCCGGGATGTGGGGCCATCAGGTGGGACGCATGGCAGGTGTCAATGTACCGCTGCACGCCTGCGAACATTTCTACATCGTGACAGAGGGCATTGACGGGCTGACCCAGCTGCCGGTGCTGCGTGTGCCGGACGAATGCGCCTATTACAAGGAAGATGCCGGAAAGATCCTTCTGGGCGCGTTCGAGCCGAATGCCAAGCCCTGGGCCATGAAGGGAATTCCCGACAGTTTCGAGTTCGACCAGTTGCCCGAGGATTTCGACCATTTCGAACCGATCCTCGAGGCCGCCTGCAATCGGATGCCGATGCTGGCCGAGGCGGGCATCCACACCTTCTTCAACGGGCCGGAATCCTTTACGCCCGACGATGCCTATCACCTTGGCCTTGCGCCCGAGATGGACAATGTCTGGGTCGCCGCCGGGTTCAACTCGATCGGGATCCAGTCTGCGGGCGGCGCGGGAATGGCGCTGGCGGAATGGATGGACTCGGGTGAAAAACCCTTTGACCTGGGCGACGTGGACATCAGCCGGATGCAGCCCTTCCAGGGCAACAAGCAGTATCTATTCGAGCGGTCCAAGGAAACGCTGGGCCTGCTCTATGCCGACCACTACCCCTATCGGCAAAAGGCCACGGCGCGCGGCGTGCGCCGGACGCCGTTCCACCACCACCTGAAAGAAAACGGCGCCGTCTTTGGCGAGTTGGCCGGCTGGGAGCGCGCGAACTGGTTCGCCAATGAGGGGCAGGAGCGCGAATACCGCTACAGCTGGAAGCGCCAGAACTGGTTCGAAAACTCGGCCGCCGAACACCGCGCAGTGCGCGAGAACGTGGGCATGTATGACATGTCCTCGTTCGGAAAAATGCGGGTCGAAGGCCCCGATGCCCAGGCTTTCATGAACTATATCGGTGGCGGCGACTACGCGGTTCCAAACGGCAAAATCGTCTACACCCAATTCTTGAACCGGCATGGCGGGATCGAGGCAGACGTGACCGTGACCCGCCTTTCCGAGACCGCCTATCTGGTCGTGACCCCGGCGGCGACGCGACTGGCCGACCAGACGTGGATGATGCGTCACTCGGGCAATTTCAATGTGGTCATCACCGATGTCACTGCCGGCGAAGGCGTTCTGGCGGTGATGGGCCCCAACGCGCGGACCTTGCTTGAAAAAGTTTCGCCCAACGACTTCTCGAACACGGCAAACCCATTCGGCACCGCGCAGGAAATCGAGATCGGAATAGGCCTGGCACGCGTTCACCGCGTGACCTATGTGGGCGAACTTGGGTGGGAGGTCTACGTGTCGTCGGATATGGCCGGGCACGTTTTCGAAACGCTGCACGAGGCTGGGCAGGACATGGGCCTGAAGCTGTGCGGCATGCACATGATGGACAGCTGCCGGATCGAAAAGGGCTTCCGTCACTTCGGCCATGACATCACCTGCGAAGATCACGTTGTGGACGCCGGTCTCGGCTTTGCCGTCAAGGTGGACAAGGGATGTGATTTCATCGGCCGAGATGCGGTGATTGCCCGCAAGGACAGTGGCCCCCACAGCCGGCTGGTGCAATTCAAGCTGACTGACCCTGAACCGCTGCTGTTCCACAACGAACCGATTATCCGAGATGGCGAATATGTGGGTTACATCAGCTCAGGAAACTATGGCCACACTTTGGGTGGCGCGATCGGCATGGGTTATGTCCCCTGCAAGGGCGAAAGCGCGGCCGACGTGCTGTCCTCGACATACGAGATTGACGTCTGTGGAGTTAAGGTCCGCGCCGAGGCGTCGCTCAAACCCATGTACGATCCGAAATCCGAACGTGTGAAGGTCTGATGGCGGGTTGGGGGCGTTGCTCCTATGGAATTGCACAGCGCCGGATGGAGGTTCTTGACGAGGCCTCCATCTGGCCAAGACTTTACCGGAAAACCAAGCATAGCCGAACATGGTTCTGCCGGTCGCACACCGGACGATAGGGCCGCCGACCCATCACAATTCGTTATGAGCGTCTTCAAGCTTTTCTGAGTTTCAATGGCAAGGGACTTTGCCTAAAGACGGGGGGTATCAGCTGGAGACCATTCATGGCCGAGCGCCCGACCCAAGCCCAGAACACGGATTCGCCAAAAGGCCTTGCGCTGGCTGTTACGGCGTATGTCCTTTGGGGTTTTCTGCCGCTCTACATGAAGGCAATGGCGCATATCGGTCCCGTCGAAATCGTGGCGCATCGCATCATCTGGTCGGTGCCGGTGGCCGGGCTGTTGCTGGTCGCGCTGGGGCGAACCGGTGATCTGAAGGCGGCGCTGCGCGATCCGCGCATGTTGGGAATGGCATGCCTGACGGCGGCCCTGATTTCGGTGAACTGGGCTATCTACGTCTGGGCGATCGCCAGTGGCAACGCTCTGGACGCGGCGCTGGGGTATTATATCAACCCGCTGTTCAGCATAGCGCTGGGAGCGATCCTGCTACGCGAGTCCCTGACCCGAACACAGTTGATTGCCGTGGGGCTTGCCGCCTTGGGCGTTCTGGTTCTGGTGGTCGAGGCCGGCCGTCTGCCATGGGCGGCGCTGGGGTTGATGGTCAGCTGGGGATTTTACGCGTTCTTCAAGCGCTCGTTGCCCATCGGACCAAACCAGGGATTCCTGCTTGAGGTTCTGATTTTGCTGGTTCCCGCGCTGGCTTATGTGACCTGGTTGGGCGCGGAGGGTACCGGACATTTCGGAGGCGCCGCAACAGATACCATGCTGTTGGCCGGGGCAGGTATCGTGACCGCCGTTCCGCTTCTGGTCTATGCCAACGGGGCCAAGCTGGTGCGGCTTTCGACCATGGGTATCCTGCAGTACATCGCGCCGACCATGATATTCATCACGGCGATCACGCTGTTTGGTGAGCAGATCGACCGCGGGCGCATGATTGCCTTTCCGTTGATCTGGGCCGCACTGGTAGTCTATTCAGTGCCCATGATCCGTCAGGTGCGCGGTCAGACCTGATCGAGGATCATTCGCGCGGCCTGCTCTGCCCAAAGGCGATAGGCTTTGGGGCTTGGGTGATAGCCGTCCACAGCCGCCAGGGCCGGATCGTCGGGCAGGTGCAGCGCCAGATGCCGGGCCTTGGGGAAGCTCGCGATCACCTCTCTCAGCCCTTCGTCAAGGCGCGCGGATTGGCGTCCCAAAATCCATGCCAAGGGCTGTGGTAGCGCCGGGAACCGATCCATCTGCGGGACGCCCGTCACGATCACAGTCCGCACGCCCAGATCGACGGAAAGCAAGCGCATCAACTCGGCCTGTTGACGTTTGAACCGGTTGCAGGTCACGGCTCGGGTGACGTCGTTGACGCCCAAGGCCGTAACAGCCGCGTCAAACTGGCCTTCGATCCTGCGCAGGTCTTCGATCGCGTTACCGGTCGTGTGGCCGGTCGTTGCGACAAGGCGCCACTCAACGCTGAACTGGCGGCTGAGCAGTTTCACCAACTGGCCCGACAGCGCCTGTTCCTGAGTGCCAGCCCCAACACCTGCGGCGGAACTGTCGCCGGTGATCAGCAGGCGCAGTCTCGGCCCGCGGCCTTGCCGGCCCTCACGCGCACCAGCAGGTTCGGGCAGCTGCACGGCCCCTCGTCGCACCATCAGAGCCTGTACCGCCAGCACCGGCAGCAGCGCAACTCTCAGAAGCTGATCGGCGGCAATGGGCACGGGTGGCTCAGCTCAAAGCGTTCCGAAATTCCAGGAACCGGGGGTCTTTCATAACGCGCGCCATCATGGCCTCGCGCAGGGCGCCAACGGTCTTGTAGGGACGCATGGCGACTTCGAATGTCTGAATCAGCCCGTCATCGTTGAGCTTGATCAGGTCAACGCCAACAGCGTCCAGTTCACCCACCTTGCATTGAAACTCCAATGCCCAGTCTTTGCCATCGCCCATGATCCGGCGGTAGCGAAACTCGGAAAAAACCTGTCCAACATGACCCAATACCGCCGCCACCGGGGCGCGGCCTGTCCAGGTGCTGTAGTAGGTCGGCGGAAGGAACTGCACGTCTTCGGCCAGCAATTCATGGATCAGGCTCTCGTCGCCCTTGGCGACCACTTCCTGCATTCGTTCGATCGTCGGGTGCATGTCATCTCCTCTGCCTGGCGCGAGAGTTGCCGAGAAGCCTTCTCATCGCAAGGACGACGTTGCGAGAGGCGGCGCCCTGCGATAGGCAGCCCGCATGAGCGATACCTATGATCCCCCCAAAACGCCGCTGGACGTGCTGCACGAGGACGCGCAGGTGATCGTGGTGAACAAGCCGGCGGGCCTGCTGTCGGTGCCTGGCCGGGGAGAGCACCTGGCCGATTGTCTGCTGGCCCGTGTGCAGGCCGCATTCCCGCAGGCCTTGCTGGTCCACCGGTTGGACCGCGATACCTCAGGCGTCATGATCTTTGCCCAGACCCCGCACGCCCAACGATATCTGGGACAGCAATTCGAAAACCGGCAGACACGAAAAACCTACGTCGCCCGTGTGTGGGGCCGGGTGGAACCAAAGACCGGCACGGTAGACTTGCCGTTGATCGTGGATTGGCCCAACAGGCCGCGCCAGATGGTGTGCCACGAGACCGGAAAGCCGGCGGTCACGGATTGGCGGGTCGTCCGGTACGACGGGGACACCACCCGCGTTCGCCTGTTTCCAAAAACCGGTCGCTCGCACCAGTTGCGTGTCCATATGCAGGCACTGGGCCATCCGATCCTGGGCGACCCGTTCTATGCCGAAGGACCAGCGCGCGATTTCCCCAGGCTGATGCTTCATTCCGAGGAATTGCGCGTCAAACACCCCGAGGATGGCATATCGATGAAATTTCGCGCTCTGCCGGATTTCTGAGCGCCTTCGGGGCGGCGGGTATTCGCCGATCTCACGTTTTTGTCGCTTGAGCCTGTTTGTGTCAGGCGTGCTATAATCACGTCAAACACGTAACCCGGAAAAACGGGTGCAGGAGCAGAAGGTGAACCCATGAAAATTTCCAGATTCTTGCTGCCGGTCGGGCTGAGCGCCGCATTTGTGCTGGGGGCCTGTACCGACCCCGGTACATTGCGGGTTCAGGACGACCCGAACCAGAACGCCAAGCAGGGAGCGTTGCTGGGCGGTCTGATTGGCGCCGGTGTTGGCGCCATCGCCAATGACTCGAACCCTGGGCTGGGTGCCGTTGCCGGTGCGGCCATTGGTGCTGCCGGCGGGGGGTTGATCGGCAACCAGTTGGACCGGCAGGCAGCCGAACTGCGTCAGCAACTGGCCAATGACGGTATCACGATCGTCAACACCGGAGACCGGCTGATCGTCACGGTTCCGAATGACATCACCTTCGACACCGACAGCGCCACGGTCCGGCCTGCGCTGAGAGCGGATCTGGTCCGCGTGGGGCAAAACCTGGTGAACTATCCCAACTCGAACGTACAGATCATCGGGCACACCGACAGCGATGGTGAAGCCGGCTACAATCAGATCCTGTCCGAACGCCGCGCCAATGCGGTGGCGGATGTTCTGCAGGCCAATGGCGTCAGCTATGCGCGTATCGCCACGATCGGCCGCGGTGAAAACCAACCGATCGCCTCGAACCTGACGCCCGAGGGCAAGGCGCAGAACCGCCGGGTCGAGATCGTGATCGTGCCAAGCGGCAACGCCTGAGCCGATCAACAGCCAACCGCCGGGGGCCGCCGCGAGCGGCCCCTTTCTTTTTGCACATTGACTGCGCGTCAGGCGGGCTATGGTTTGCGGTCGGGATGACTAAACTGCAGCCGAAACACATGACGGAGATATCCTGATGTCCGAACCGATCCTTCTGGGCCTGTCCGGCTCGTTGCGGCAGAACGCCACCAATCGACGCCTGATCCGTGAAGCGGCGCGCCTGTTCGGCGCGGGAACGTTCATCGAAGCTGATCTGAACCTGCCGCTCTATGATGGAGATGCTGAGGAGGCCGACGGGATCCCGGCCGAAGTTCAGATCCTGGCGGACCAGATCGCCGATGCCCATGCGGTGGTCATTTCCACTCCGGAATACAACAAGGGGCCGTCAGGCGTTCTGAAGAACGCGCTGGACTGGGTCAGCCGGACCAAGGGCAATCCCTGGGCCGACAAACCGGTTGCGGTGATGTCCGCAGCGGCGGGCCGGGCCGGAGGCGAACGGGCGCAGATGATCCTGCGGTCTTTCATGGTGCCGTTTCAGCCGCGCATCCTTCAGGGCCCCGAAATTCATCTGGCCGACAGCTCGAACGAGTTCGACGATGCAGGTCGGTTGCGCAGCGACCGGTACGAACGGACGCTGGGCCAGTTGATGGAGAAGCTGCGGGCCGAAGCAGGTTTCTGAGCCTTGTCGGGCTGGCCGAGCCTGCTTAGGGTGCGACCATGACGGATCAAGTTTCCTCGGAAATTCAGCAGGACGTGATGGACCCGGCCCGGGCAGCGGCGTTTCAGGTGGCGTTGGGGCAGGCACCTTCGATCGGGATGGGCACGTCGCTGCCGCCGTTCTTTCACCAGTTGTATTTCTGGTCACCGCGCCCGCCCGAGGGCTTGGGGCGCGACGGTCATCCCGCGGTGGGCGGAGGGCTGGTCCCCGACCTCGGTCTTCCGCGTCGGATGTGGGCCGGTGGGCGACTGCGGTTCGCCGCTCCGCTGATCGCTGGCACACCAGCCGAACGCCGCTCGACCTTGAGCAATGTGAGCACCAAGACCGGACGGACTGGGCCCTTGGGGTTTGTGACCCTCAAGCACGAAATCTGGCAGGACGACACGCTGTGCCTGACCGAATGGCAGGACCTTGTCTATCGCGAGGATCCGTCGGCCGATGCACCAAAACCAGCGGCCCCGGTTGCCCGGACGGACGAAACAGACCTGCGCCAGGTCGAGTTCGACACCACGCTGCTGTTTCGGTACTCGGCGCTGACTTTCAATGGCCACCGCATCCACTATGACCTTGACTATGCCCGCGATGTCGAAGGCTATGCCGGGCTGGTGGTTCATGGACCGATTCTGGCGCAGCACCTGATGCTGCTCGCCACTGATCTCATGGGGCCGCTGGCCGAGTTTTCCTTTCGCGCGTCCTCTCCGCTGATGCATTTCGAGCCTGCCACGCTGTGCCGAAACGGGAACGATTTATGGGTCCGCAGTCCGGACGGTCGACAGTGCATGCAGGCCGTGGCCCTTCCTCGGTCACAGTGACGCCTCGGGGTGGAAGCCTTCGGGGATCGTATCCTGTCCGTCCAGCACAAGGTCTGCCATGACCTCGGCCACCTTTGGGGCCATGCCGAACCCGATCTTGAAGCCGCCATTGGCAATGAACTGACCCTTGTGCAGCGGGTGTGCGCCCAGCATCGGCGCTCGGCTCTTGCTGCGGGGGCGAACTCCGGCCCAACGCTCGATCACTTCCGCGCCGTGTAGAACGGGAACCGCCTGCAACGCGCGCTGGATCACATCGTCAAGCGCAGCATCGGTGCCGGTCGGGTCGTCATAGTCCCGCTCGGACGTCGAGCCGATGGCCAGTGTCCCGTCGGCGTGGGGCACGAAATGGATCGACTCCGCAAACAGCTGCGGCACCTGGCCCGCGTCGAACCGCAGCAGTGCCGCCTGTCCCTTGACCCCGTTTCCGACTGCCTTGCCGAAAGCATCGGACAGTTCCAACAGGCCGGACACCCCGGTCGCATGAATGACTGCCCCGGTGTCCCGGGCTTCGGGCACGACCTCAACCCCCATCACGGCCAGCGCGGCCACCAGCGCGGCGCAGGCCCGGCGTGGATGCATGCGTGCACTCAACGTATCGTGGATGACGAATCCCGTTGCGCTGGGCGGGCACCATGATCCGACCGAGCGCGCCTCGACCACGGTCCATTCAGCCCGACCCTGCCAAAGGTCGCGGGCCGAGGCCGCACGCTGATGCGCCAGGTCGAGGTTCTTTGGGTCGTTGATGGGCTGGATCCGCCCCAGACGCGCATAGCCGGGCGAAACGCCGCCGGTGGCCTCCACCTGTCGCCAGAACGGTTCGGCCATCAGCAGGCTTTCGAATTGGAATGCTTTCTTGTCGTTCCAGTTTTCCGGAACGTGCGGGGCAAGGGCACCCACCAGCCCGCCGCTGGACCCTGAACCCGCGCCGTAGGGATCGACGACCCGGACCCTGGCGCCACGTCGCGCACAAGTCCAGGCGATGGACAGGCCAAATATACCAGCCCCGCGGATCGTCACATCGACCATTGCCAATCCCCTTTTCCTTGTTCAGTGTCGCGCCGCTTAGCTACAGGAATTCCCGATGGCAGACCAGCGCGCCAAATTGTCGTGGAGGGATGAGACAGTCCCTGTTTCTGATCGTTTCGACGACCCTTATTTCAGCCTTCAGAACGGGCTGGAGGAGACCCGTCATGTCTTTTTGCAGGGCAACGATCTGCCCGCGCGCTTTGCCCCTGGTTTTCACATCGCCGAGTTGGGGTTCGGAACCGGACTGAACATGCTGACCGCTTGGTCGGAATGGGAGAAGTCCGGGCAATCGGGTCCGCTGACGTTTACCAGTTTCGAAGCCTTTCCGATGGCCCCTGCCGATATGAAACGCGCGCTTGCGGCCTTTCCCGAGCTGGCGCCCTGGGCCGACCGGTTCCTTGACCGATGGCAGGGTGGCGGCTGTGATTTGGACACGCTGCGTCTGACCGTGATCGAAGGTGATGCCCGCCAGACCCTGCCTGTTTGGGACGGGCTCGCGAATGCCTGGTTCCTGGATGGGTTCTCGCCCGCCAAGAACCCCGAGCTGTGGCAGCCGGAACTGATGCGGCAAGTGGCGGCCCATACCGCGCCCGAAGGGACGGCTGCCACCTATACCGCAGCCGGGTTTGTGCGGCGAGGGTTGCAGGATGCCGGGTTTTCCGTATCCCGCGCGCCGGGATACGGCCGCAAACGGCACATGACGCGGGCGACCAAGGCATGACCCAGACAAACAACGTGCGGGCGGGTATTGCGCTGATGATCGCGGCCACGATCGTGTTTGCGCTGCAGGACGGCATCTCGCGCCATCTGGCAGGCACGTACAACACCTACATGGTGGTCATGCTGCGATACTGGTTCTTTGCAGCTTTCGTGATTGCCTTGGCGGCGCGTGCACCCGGTGGTCTGGCGGCCGCCGCCCGGACGCGGCAACCGGGCCTGCAGATCCTGCGCGGCCTGCTGCTTGCCGGCGAGATCTGCGTCGCCGTCTACGGCTTTACCATTCTCGGTCTGATCGAGAGCCAGGCGGTGTTCATCTGCTATCCGCTTCTGGTCGCCGCGCTCAGCGGGCCGGTGCTGGGCGAGAAAGTCGGCTGGCGGCGCTGGTCGGCCATCGGGGTCGGATGCGTTGGCGTGCTGATCATTCTGCAGCCCGGCATGGGCGTTTTCAATCCGTGGGCAGTAATCCCTCTGATCTCGGCGCTGATGTTTGCGTTCTACGGTCTGCTGACCCGCTATGCTGCGCGTCAGGACAGCACCGCAACCAGCTTCTTCTGGACCGGGATCGTCGGTGCATTGGTCATGACCTGCATCGGCCTGTGGTTCTGGGAGCCGATGGTGCCGCGGGATTGGTTCTGGATGGGGCTGCTGTGCATTACCGGCGTTCTGGGGCATTGGCTGCTGATCAAGTGCTACGAGATGGCCGAGGCCAGCGCGGTACAGCCCTTCGCCTATTTTCACCTGATGTGGAGCGCAATCCTGGGCATCACGATCTTTGACGAGACCCTGCGCCCCGCGGTGATCGCGGGGGCGGGGCTGGTGGTAGCGGCGGGTCTGTTCACCCTATGGCGCGAACGCAGACAGGGTTGATCCGACCAGCTCCTGCGAGAAGGGGATCGGCAGCGCGGGTTTGCCCAGCCTTGCGCGGTAGACAGGCAGGCTCTCGGTCACCCGCATCACATAGTTGCGGGTCTCGTTGAAGGGGATCGTCTCGATCCAGTCGACGATATCCACCGCGCCGGTTCGCGGGTCGCCGTAGCGGTCCATCCATGAGTTCGGGCGATTGGGGCCGGCATTGTAACCTGCGGCCATCATCACGACGTTGCCGTTGAATTCGGCAGCCAGCCCGGCCAGATAGTTTGCCCCCAGTTTGGCGTTGTATCGCCAATCCGAGGTCAAACGTCCCGTCTGATGACCGCTGAGAATGCCCAGTTCCTGCGCGACCAGCTTGGCGGTCGCAGGCATCACCTGCATTAGGCCGCGCGCGCCGGCGCCGCTGATCACGACCGGGTCGAATTCGCTTTCGCGGCGTGCGATGGCCAGGGTCATTTCCTTGGCCATGGGCAATCCGATATCCGCAACGGGATGGACCGGGTAATACGCCGCGGGCAATACGACTCCATTCGTCGCGGCCCGTTTGGCGATCATTACCGCCAGATGCGGCTCCTTCAACTCGACCGCCAGATCACCCAGCTGGCCGGCCTGCACCGGATCCAGGCTTTCGACCAGGTGCGTCAGGAACCGTTCGCCCAATTCCGGCTCGCCAGCTCGTATCAGCAGCAGCCCCGCCTCAAGCACACTGGACTTGGCGAACTCGGCTTGTTTCCAATGGGGCGCCCGGCGCGGGTTGGCCAGGTCGCTGTCAAATGGCCGTCCGATCTGTTCTGCAGCCAACAGGCCATAGAACGAGGTCTGGTAGTCGGCGCCGATTGCATAAGCCTCGTAGGCTTTCTCGGCGTTTCCGGTTGCGGCGTAGGCCCGGCCCAACCAATACCCGCCCCGACCCATCGAGATCGGAGACTTCACAGCCCCCAGAAAGTTCTGGAAATGCCGAACGGCTGTGGCCGGGTCGTTCAGCTTGCGCAAAGCCAGGAAACCCGACAGCCACTCGAGGTCGGCATAACCATACCCCATCTCGGGTGTCATGTGGTGATTGGCGGCGATGGCATAGGCCCGGTTCGCATCACCCTGACGCATCTCCAGCCGCGCCAGCCTGCGTCGCCCTTCGGCCCACTTGTCGGGTTCGCCCAGTGCCTGCGGGCTGGTCGAGCGCGCCAGCATCAGGTCAATGGCGCTGTCGTCCAGCTCTTTGCGGTCCCGCCATACGAACCGGTCAAAGGCCAGCCCCGGATCATCGGCAAGCGCCTTCGGAACGGCGGCAACATTGCCATCCACGCCGGGTTGGCGCTTTTGCAGGGCGATCCGCGCTTCAGCCAGTTTGCGGTAGTCCTGGCTGACCAGCGGCAGCATCTGGGCCGAGCTGATCAGATGACCATCCCACAGCATCCGGTCCAGACGAGCCTCGTGATGCGGTTTCAGCAGTGACCCGAAGTTCTGAACGTAGTCCTGCTGCAGGCCCGAGCCCATCGGCATCGTCCGCCAGGCAGTGACGATATCCGCCTCGGCCTCACCGGTTCGGCCTTTGGCCTTCAGTGCCACGGCATAGTTCAGAGCTCCTTCGGCAGTCTGTGGCGGGTTGTCCTTGTAGAACTTCAGCACCCGGTCCGGGTCCGCGCCGGTAAAGGACGGCTCGCTTTTGCGGCGCAGCCAGGCAAGGCCCGGCCAATCGGGCCGCCGGTCCAGAAAGACCAGAACATCGCCAGAGCTGCCGAACCCTTGGCGCAGCCAGTGCCACACGATGATGTCGCGCGCGACCGAGCCGCGGGTGCCGGCCACGCGCAAGGCGGCGTTCCAGTCGCCTTTGCGCAATTCGGACATTGCGGCCCGAAGATCGGACACCGCATCGGCCCGCACGGCCTGAGTTTGAAGTGTCAAAGCTAGAATCATCGTCGCGATCAGCGACAGAATCCGTGTCATCCCTTGCATTTCCCGACCAACCGAGGATACAGCCATTCAGGATAAACCTTGCGCCGCCGGGATCAACTCAAGAAACCTAAATTCGTGTCGGCCCGCGACGCACATCACACGATTGAACCTCAAGGAGCGTTCCATGTTCAAAGGCTCGATGCCAGCTCTCGTCACCCCGTTCCGCAACGGCGAGTTGGACCTGGATACGCTCAAACAATTGGTGGAATGGCAGATTGCCGAAGGGTCGACCGGTCTGGTGCCCGTCGGCACGACCGGCGAAAGCCCGACGCTGAGCCACGAGGAACACGAAACCGTAGTGGCCGAGGTGGTCAAGGCCGCCGCGGGGCGCGTGCCGGTCATCGCCGGGGCCGGGTCGAACAATACGGTCGAAGCCATCCGGTTCGTGCGATTCGCACAGAAAGTGGGTGCGGATGCGGCATTGGTCGTCACGCCCTACTACAACAAGCCGACTCAGAAAGGCCTGTTGTCCCATTTTCGGGCGCTGCATGACTGTGCGGATATTCCGATCATCATCTACAACATCCCGGGCCGCTCGGTCATCGACATGAACCCGGACACCATGGGTGCGCTGGCGCAACTGCCTCGGATCATCGGTGTCAAGGACGCCACGGGCGATCTTGCCCGCGTCAGCCAGCAGCGCGCTGCCTGCGGCAAAGACTTCTGCCAGCTTTCTGGTGAGGACGCGACGGCCCTGGGTTTCAACGCTCATGGTGGCGTTGGCTGTATCTCGGTCACCGCGAACGTGGCCCCCAAGCTGTGCGCCGAGTTCCAGCAGGCGACCCTGTCGGGCGACTATGCGACGGCGCTGGAGTATCAGGATCGGTTGATGCCGCTGCACGAGGCCATATTCATCGAACCGGGCCTGGTGGGTGCGAAATACGCGCTCAGCAAACTGGGACGCTGCACGGAAGAAGTGCGGTCGCCGCTGACGACGCTGGAAGACAGCACAAAGGCCGCGATTGATGCCGCGATGGAGCATGCGGGCCTGATCTGATCAGGCGTGTTCCAAAAGAAAAAGGGCGGTGTCCGGGAGAACCGGCACCGCCCTTTGCTTGCCTGCAGAGCGACTTAGCGCTTGCCATAGTACAGCCCGACCACATGTTCGGCCTGGGCAAAGAACAGCCAGCGAGAAGTCGCGATACCCGCCATATGAGACAGCACCGCCAGCGCTCCGACCAGGTGGTTGAACGGCAGGATCAACAGACCGACGGGAACCACGAAGGCCAAGGCAAAGGAAATGGCCCGCAGCTTGTCTGCGTGTTTGCGTCCGACAACGTGAACGAATTCGCGCAGCAGATAGTTGGTTCCTGTATGCGGCGGTTCAAACGCGCGGACAGAACCCCGGTCGCCAAGACCAGTTGCCGTACCAAGGTTGGTTCCCGAGTTGGCCAAGGCCTGATCGCCCGAACGCCAGTAAAGAATTTGAACCAGCGCGGCGATCAACAGCAGCGGGATCGCAAATGCGGTCTGCCCCGCCAGAAGCGCGCCACCGGCCACGCTGAAGCTCAGAAACATTACGGGCGTCAGTGTCAGGTTCCACCGTGGGATCGTCTTGAGTTGCGTGTAGATCATCGAGGTCGTGAATACGGTCGCCAATGAGAGCAGCGAACCGATCAGACCCAGACCGGACCAGCGCTGGTCCAGAAAGATCGCGCCGATCGCATAGAGCCCCATGACCAACAGGGCCAGAACTGCGCACCAGCCCTCGCGGCTGAGCCAGCTTGTCTTCCATTGGGTGAACGCCTTGAGCGCGCGCTCGGCGTGGCCGAGGTGAAAGGTCGAGGCCATGAGCCCTCCCACGGACAGCGCATAGGCGATGGCGAAGAACACGAA
The DNA here is from genome assembly GCF_056537165.1 of Ruegeria sp. CG8. NCBI lineage: Bacteria > Pseudomonadati > Pseudomonadota > Alphaproteobacteria > Rhodobacterales > Roseobacteraceae > Ruegeria > Ruegeria sp. CG8. Next base: position 536,024 of record NZ_JBQFRA010000003.1, read on the forward strand.
GGCCACCCAGCCCGAGACATTCGGAAAGCCGAGGCCCAGGAAGAACAGCAGGCCGAAGCCCAGCCCCGACAGAGTGGTGAACAGGATGACGGAAGGTGCGGGATGCATGTCAGAGCTTCTCCAATGCCTTGTCCAGCCAGCCAAGGAAGCCCTTCGGCTCGTCGGCGACCGGCGCCAGCAGGGGCGCCAGGATGTCGATCTGCTCTTCGACCGTATCCTTGGGGCGGGGTGGCAGGTATTTGTTGACCGGTTTGGTGCCCATTTCGGGCATCAGATCCATTCCGCCGCGCTCGACCACCAGTTGGCTGACCTCGCTGTCGGGGTCGCCCAGATCACCGAAATGGCGGGCCCCCGCGGGGCAGGTCCGCACGCAGGCGGGAACGCGGTCTTCCTCGGGCAGGTTGTCGTTGTAGATGCGATCGACGCACAGGGTGCATTTCTTCATGACCCCCTCTGCTGCGTCCAGTTCGCGCGCGCCATAGGGGCAGGCCCAGGCGCACAGGCCACAGCCGATGCAGTCGCTTTCGTTGACCAGCACGATCCCGTCCTCGACCCGCTTGTAACTGGCGCCGGTGGGGCAGACGGTGACGCAGGGCGCATCCTCGCAATGCAGGCAGGATTTCGGGAAATGGATCAGTTGGGCGGCACCTTCGGCCGGCTGCACCTCGTACGAGTGCACCCGGTTCAGGAATGTGCCCGAGGGGTCCGCGCCATAGGCGTCGTGATCGGACAGGGGGGCGCCGTAGTTCTCGGTGTTCCAGCCCTTGCAGGAGATCACGCAGGCATGACAGCCGACGCAAGTATCCAGGTCAATGACCAGGCCCATTTTTCGCTCGGTGGATTGGGGAAGTTGGGTCATGGCGTCCGCTCTTTGTCGAGGGCCGGGGCCGAAAGGGGGGCAGCCCCCTCCTGAGCCGCTCGGCTCAATCTATCCCGGGGATATTTTGGGCCAAATGGAGTGTGGCGCTGGGTCATTTGCCAACCTTCCATGCAAGATCCTTGGGGCCGGTGCCGACCGGAGATTTGATTGACGGGAATTCCGGCTGGCTTTGGGCGTCTGCCGGTGCTTCGGCTTTTTCGATCTTGACCTTGAGGTCAAACCACGCGGCCTGTCCTGTGATCGGGTCGGAATTGGCCCAGCGCAGACCGTCGCCCTTGGGCGGCAGCAATTCGTGGATCAGGTGGTTGAGCAGGAATCCTTTGGTTGCCTCGGGCGCGTCGGGCTGCAACGCCCATGCCCCTTTGCGTTTGCCGATGGCGTTCCATGTCCAGACGGTGTTGTCGTTCAACGCCGCCATTTCCATCACCGGCACAGTGATTTCTCCGTGCGGAGAACTGACTTTGGCCCAGTCCCCGTCCTTCAGTCCGTGTTCGCACATCAGCTTGGTGGGAACATACAGCGGGTTGCGCCCGTGCAGTTGCCGCAACCAGGCATTCTGGGTGCCCCAGCTGTGATACATCGCCATGGGGCGCTGGGTCAGGGCGTTTACGGTGAAGCCTTCGTTTCCGGTCTGGTCGGTCTCGTACCAGATCGGAAGCGGGTCCATGGTTTCCGTGATGCGGCCGCGCAGGTGGTCGGGGGGCTGGCGGTCACCATGGCCTTCGGCGGCCAGCTGGAACTTGCGCATCGGTTCGGAATAGAGCTGGAACAGGTAGGGTTGCGGGCTGTCATACAGGCCCATTCCCACTGCCCAGTCCTGATAGGCGGCGTTCCAGGGTTTGTAGAACAGGGCCTCGTCCGGGATGTGTTCCAGGTAGAAGCCGCCATTCTCGATATAGCGGTCCAGTTGGTTCGGGTTCACGTCGCCTCGACCCACCTGCGAGCCATCTGCGCCGCGGAATCCAGCCAGTGGGCCGATGCCTGGCTTGCGCTGATGGTTGACCATGTAGTCGGCATAGTCCGTGTATTTGGCCGAGCCGTCCTCATCGGTGAAACCCGGCAGACCCAGCTTGTTGGCCAGCTGGATCAGCACCGTCTGAAATCCGCGCACGTCGCGATCGGGTTCGATCACCGGCCAGCGGATCGCATCTGCGGCACCGTCGGCCTCGCAGATCGGGCGGTCGAGGAGCGAGATGCAGTCATGCCGCTCCAGATAGGTGGTGTCGGGCAGGATCAGGTCGGCATAGGCCACCATTTCCGAGGAATAGGCATCGGAGTAGATGATCCGCGGAATCACGTAGTCTCCGTTGTCATCCTTGTCCGTCAGCATCTCGATCACGCCCTTAGTGTTCATGGTCGAGTTCCAGGACATGTTGGCCATGTACATGAACAGCGTGTCGATCTTGTAGGGATCGCCCGCGTGAGCGTTCGAGATCACCATGTGCATCAGCCCGTGGCTGGACATCGGGTTTTCCCAGGTAAAGGCCTTGTCGATGCGCGCCGGGCTGCCATCGGCCTTCAGGGCCAGATCTTCGGGGCCGCGCACGAAACCCAGATGCGGGCCGTCCAGGGGCGAGTTTGGCGTGACCTTGCAATGGGGGGTCGGGTGTGCTTCGACCGGCTTCGGATAGGGCGGCTTGAAGCGGAACCCACCCGGAACTTCGACCGTGCCAAGCAGGATCTGCAGCACGTGCAGCGCGCGGCAGGTCTGGAATCCGTTGGCATGGGCCGAAACGCCGCGCATCGCGTGCATGGCCACCGGCCGGCCGATCATCTTGCTGTGCTTTTCGCCCCGGAAGTCAGTCCATTCCTGGTCCAGCTCAAAGGCCTCGTCAAAGGCGACGCGCGCCAGCTCACCGGCGATGGCGCGGATCCGGCTGGCGGGTACGCCGCAATCCTGGGCCACCGCTTCGGGGGCGTATTCGTCGCTGAGGTATTTTTCCGCCATCACGTGGAAGACCGGGCGGTGGGTGATGCCGTCTATGTCATAGGTGGCGGTCAGGTCGGGCCGGACGCCCGGTTTGTCGAAGGCCGTCGGTTGCCCCGTTACCCGGTCGATCACCAGCGGCTTGCCGTCAGCGTCCCGCAGAAACAGGCCCTTTTCAGGGCCTTCGGCGGCATTCACCAGAACAGGGGCGTTGGTATAGCGGCTCAGGTAATCCAGGTCGATCTTGCCGGCTTTCATCAACACATGGATCAGCGACAGGATGAACAGCCCGTCGGTCCCGGGCGTGATGCCGACCCAGTCATCGGCAACTGCGTTGTAGCCGGTGCGGATCGGGTTCACCCCAATCACGCGGGCACCGCGCGCCTTGATCTTGCCGATGCCCATCTTGATCGGGTTGCTGTCATGGTCTTCGGCCACGCCGAACAGCATGAACAGCTTGGTGCGGTCCCAATCGGGCTGGCCGAATTCCCAGAACGCGCCGCCCATCGTGTAGATGCCGCCGGCCGCCATGTTGACCGAGCAGAAACCGCCATGGGCGGCATAGTTGCAGGTGCCGAAATTCTGGGCCCAGAAGCTGGTGAAGGATTGCGATTGGTCGCGGCCGGTGAAAAAGGCCAGCTTTTCGGGGTTGTCCTCGCGCAGCGGTTTGAGCCAGCCGACGGCGATGTCCAACGCTTCGTCCCAGCGGATTTCCTCGAACTCACCCGACCCGCGCGGACCCACCCGCTTGAGCGGAGCGCGCAGGCGTGACGGGGCGTTGACCTGCATGATGCCCGCGCTGCCTTTGGCGCACAGAACCCCCTTGTTCACCGGGTGGTCACGGTTGCCCTCGATGTAAGCGACCTTGCCATCCTTCATGTGGACGTTGATCCCGCACCGGCAGGCACACATGTAGCAGGTTGTCTTGCGAACCTCGTCCGAGACCTTGGGGGACGTGTCGAGGATTGGCTGCTGATGGGTCATTTGCGGATCCAGTCGTTTGCGTCGGGACGAACTTGTCACTTTCAGCCCGGATTTAGAATACTGTTCTGACGATGGCGCCAGATTTGATGGTCATGTTCCCAATGCCTGCAGCACGGTCACGGCGATCATCTGTTCGACATCCTCGGCGCTGCAGCCCCGGGACAGATCATTCGCCGGTCGGGCCAGACCCTGCAGCACCGGGCCGATCGCCATGTATCCACCGATCCTCTGGGTGATCTTGTAACTGATGTTTCCCGCGTCCAGATTGGGAAAGATCATGACGTTGGCTTTGCCGGCCACTGTCGATCCCGGAGCCTTTTTCTGGCCGACGGGGGGGTGAAAAGCCGCGTCGAATTGCAGCTCGCCGTCGACATGCAGCTCGGGATGCTGTTCGCGCAAATGGCGCGTTGCCTCGGTAACCTTGTCGACACCGGGATGTCTTGCGCTGCCTTTGGTCGAAAAGCTCAACATCGCCAGTGAGGGCTGTTCCCGCAGGATGGCCCGGGCCGACTGGGCCGAGGCCGCCGCGATATGGGCCAGCTCCGATGCGGTCGGATCAATCACGAGCCCGCAATCGGAAAACAGCATCGCGCGCGCATCAGGTCCGCCCTGGTCCGGCGGGTACATCAGGAAAAACGAGGACACCAATCCGGCATCCGGGGCCAGGCCGATCACCTGAATCGCCGTGCGAACTACATCACCGGTCGTGTGGACAGCGCCACCGACCGTTCCCGTGACGCGCCCTGTCCGGACCAGCATGGCCGCGTAGACCAAGGGCGTTTCGGCGGCGGACCGGGCCGACACCGCATCCACGCCCTTGTGCCGGCGCAGATCGTGGTAGATGGCCGCGAACTCCTCGGTCAGCGGCGACTCGGTCGGGTCATGGATGGAGAGGTCATCGCCCGGTGCGGCGCCCTGCGCCAGCAACTCGGCTTCGATTTCTGCCCGCGGACCGACAAGGATGATGTCGGACAGCCCTGCGGACCGGGCGGCAAGCGCCCCCGCAACGATGCGGGGATCACTGCCTTCGCTCAGAGCAACGACTGGCCGGATTGCCGGAGCTTGCTGACGCAACAACTCGATGGGTGTCAGGGTCATCCGCTCCAGCTCCGTTCCCGCTCAGACCTGCTGCGGCACCATGTCGTCGGCGGAAATGCCGGCCACGGCCACAGGCTTTTTCATCGCGTCGCGGCGGAACGGTTCACCCAGTTCCTGGTTGATCAGGGCTTCGATCAGGGTGGTGATGCCGTTTTTCTGGTCTTCGATGGCCTGGTTCAGGGCGGCGGTCAGCTCGTCCATGGTGCGGGCGACGACACCCTTCAGGCCGCAGGCTTGGGCGATGCCGGCATAGGACACTTTGGTGTCCAGTTCGGTGCCCACGAAGTTGTCGTCGAACCACAGGGTCGAGTTGCGCTTTTCCGCGCCCCACTGGTAGTTGCGGAACACGATCTGCGTCACGGCAGGCCATTCCTCGCGGCCGATGGCGGTCAGCTCGTTCACCGCGATGCCGAAGGCACCGTCACCGGCAAAGCCAACTACGGGCACGTCCGGGCAGCCGATCTTGGCGCCGACGATGGCGGGCAGGCCATATCCGCACGGTCCGAACAGGCCGGGGGCCAGATACTTGCGACCTTCCTCAAAGGACGGGTAGGCGTTGCCGATGGCGCAGTTGTTGCCGATGTCCGAGCTGATGATGGCTTCTTTCGGCAGCGCGGCCTGAATGGCGCGCCATGCCATGCGGGGGCTCATCCAGTCGGGTTTGGCCGCGCGCGCGCGCTCGTTCCAGCTGGTACCGGGATCGTCGTCCTCGTGGTCCATGCTGCTGAGCTGCTGGGCCCAACGCGACTTCTTCTCGGCAATCTTGGCCTTGCGCTCGGCGCGGCCTTCGTCTCCGGCCGTGTCGCTCAGCTGCGCCAGGATGCCATTTGCCACCTTGGCCGCGTCGCCGACGATACCGACCGAGACCTTCTTGGTCAGGCCGATCCGGTCGGGGTTGATGTCGACCTGGATGATCTTGGCGTCGGCCGGCCAGTATTCCATGCCATAGCCCGGCAGGGTCGAGAACGGGTTCAGGCGGGTGCCGAGGCACAGGACCACGTCGGCTTCCTTGATCAGTTCCATCGCCGCCTTGGACCCGTTGTAGCCCAGCGGTCCGGCAAACAGCGGATGGCTGCCGGGGAAGGCGTCGTTGTGCTGGTAGCCGACGCAAACCGGCGCATCCAGACGCTCGGCCAGGGCCTTCGAGGCCTCGATGCCGCCTTTGGCCAGCACCACGCCCGCTCCGTTCAGGATCACGGGATTCTTGGCGTTCGACAACAGTTCGGCGGCCTTTGCGACAGCGGTTTCACCGCCTGCGGGACGCTCGAAATCGACGACCGCGGGCAGTTCGACGTCAATGACCTGGGTCCACATGTCACGCGGGATGTTGATCTGGGCCGGGGCGCTGGCGCGCTTGGCCTTCATGATCACGCGGTTCAGAACCTCGGTAACGCGGGATGGATCGCGGACCTCTTCCTGATACGCGACCATGTCTTCGAACAGTTTCATCTGTTCGACTTCCTGAAAGCCGCCCTGTCCGATGGTCTTGTTCGCGGCCTGCGGGGTGACCAGCAGCAGCGGTGTGTGGTTCCAGTAGGCGGTTTTGACGGCAGTGACGAAGTTGGTGATGCCGGGGCCGTTCTGTGCGATCATCATGGACATCTTGCCGGTGGCGCGGGTGTAACCGTCGGCCATCATGCCGGCGCTGCCTTCATGAGCGCAGTCCCAGAACATGATCCCGGCCTTGGGGAACAGGTCCGAGATCGGCATCATGGCCGAGCCGATGATCCCGAACGCGTGTTCGATGCCGTGCATCTGCAGAACCTTAACAAAGGCCTCTTCTGTCGTCATTTTCATTTGGACGCTCTCCAAGCAATGGTGGAAACGGTCAGGCGATACGCCTTGGCTTGCCATTGGTTTTGGCGCAACGGGGGCATCTGGGTTAGGGCCAGACACGGCGCCGGAGTAGGTCCAGTGTGGCCTCAGCAGTCCCGGATCGCGGCCGCAACCCGCTCGATTCCCGCGGGTATCCGGTCAGCCGAAATCGAGGAGTACCCCAGGCGGTAGTAGTTCCTTGGCCGATCCGGCCCCGAGAAGAACGCAGCGCCGGGCTCGATATGAACACTCTGATTTTGAAGCGTTTTCGCCAATTCCGCGGTGTCGACGTGGTCAGGTGCCTTCATCCACATCGACGATCCACCGAAGACCCCGCGCCCTGCCACGGTCAACCGGTTCGCCTCGATCGCGTTCTCGATCGTCTTGCGCCGCTGCATCAGAGCCTTGGACATACGCCGTATCTGGGCGTCATAGTGCCCGAGCGACAGGAAATAGGCCGCCGTTCGCTGGATATGGCCGGGTGGGTGTCGGAAAACGAGCGACCGCAGCGCGCGGGCCTCGCGGATGAACGGTTCGGATCCGACCATGTACCCCAACCGCAATCCCGGGAACAAAGACTTGGAAAAGCTGCCCACGTAGACCACACGCCCGTCCTTGTCCAAGGACTTGAGCGCCGGGGACGGGGCACCCAGGAAGGCCATCTCGAATTCATAGTCATCTTCGACGATCATTGCGTCCAGTTCGCGGGCGCGTTTCAACAGGTCGTGACGCCGGGCGACGGGCATTGTCGCGGTTGTCGGGCATTGGTGGCTGGGCGTGGTGTAGATCACGTCGGTGCCGTCCGGGATGGACTCGGGCGGTAACCCATCCTTGTCCACCCGCAATGGTGTCATCGAGGCATCCGAGCAGCGCATAAGCTCGTGCAGAGCGTAGTAGCTGGGGTCCTCGATCGCCGCCTTGCGCCCATGGCCCAGAAGAATGCGCGAGGTCAGCCAAAGGGCGTTCTGAGCGCCCAGCGTGATCAGGATTTCCTCGGGCCGAGCGGCGATACCGCGGCGGGGCAAGGTGTGGCGGGCAATGAACTCGATCAGCAACGGATCGTCCTGATCCACGTAGTCGCCGGTCAGCGAGTCGAAATCCTTGTGGCCAAGGGCCCGAACGGCGCAGAGGCGCCAGTTCGCATGATCAAACAGGGTGCGGTCGGCTTGGCCGTAGATGAACGGATAGCTGTATTCGCGCCAATCCGGTGGCTTGGCCAGAAAATCACCGTCGGAAAAGCGGCGGGCCAGTGCGGTGTCCCAGTTGACGGTTTCTTCGCTGCGCTGAACCGGTGTGTATTTCGGTGGCACCGGCGCGTTCTGCGACACGTAGTACCCGGACCGGCCTTTGGCCGTCAGATAGTCATTTGCCAGCAACTCGGTATAGGCCAGCGTCACGGTGATGCGGCTGACACCCAGATGCGCGGCCAGTTTGCGCGACGACGGCAGTTTCTCACCGACATGAAAGCGGCCTGACAGGATGCCCTCGGCAATCATCTGCTGGATTTGCGCCTGCAGAGTGCCCTGACCGCCCGGTTTCAGAAAGAAGGTATCGACAGAAATTCCCATGACTCGTTATATGTTGGACTTAAGTACAGGGCAATCTGGACTTATTCGGGATCAACGGAAATTTACCCATACGGTTGACTCGGGCTTTGCTCATCACTAAAAAACTAGAAATCTAGTTTAATGGAGGTAACCGAATGTGGGAAAAAGCTGCTGCAGGGTTTTCCGCGATGGGGTCCGAGGCGCGATTGCAGGTGCTCAAGACCCTTGTGCGGGCCGGACAGGCTGGTCTGACGGTCGGAGAGATCCAAAGTCGGACTGGGATGGCACCGTCCACCCTTGCTCATCACCTGCGATTCCTGGCGGCAGGCGGCGTGGTCGAGCAGGAGAAATCCGGGCGGACCACAATCAACCGAGCATGTTTCGATGAATTGAGGTCACTGGCGCAGTTCATCCTCAGCGAATGCTGCGCGGATGAATCCAGAAAGGTTGCCAACGATGGCTGAATTGACCCAATCCCCGAAGGCCGTTGGTCAAACCCTGTCCGGTCTGCTGAAGACACCCTGGGCCCTGATCGTGGCGATCCTTGTGCTTGTGGTAATTCTGGACCCAGGCAATTGGGTGAACGTCACGACTTTTGCAGCCAAGGCTCTGGTGCACACCGGTCAGTACATCCTGTTTGCAGTGCTATTGCTGTCCTACCTCAAGGCCAGCGGGGCCGAGACTATGGTTGCCCGGGCCTTCGAGGGCCGCGAAACCCGGATGATCCTGCTGGCCGCGTTGTTCGGCGGGTTGGCTCCGTTCTGCTCTTGCGAGGTGATCCCGTTCATCGCAGGCCTGCTCGCATTGGGTGCGCCCTTGTCGGCGGTCATGGCCTTCTGGCTAAGCTCGCCGTTGATTGACCCGCCCACGCTTTTGATCACGGCGGGCGCTTTGGGCTGGCCGTTTGCGATCGGCAAAGCCGTTGCTGCCGTGGCACTGGGATTGTTCGGCGGGTTCGCGGTGCGTTTTCTCATGCGTCAGGGTGCCTTTGCCCAACCTCTGCGCCGCTATGAACCGGCCGGATGCTGTGGCTGCGGTCCGAAGAAAGACACGCTGCTTTGGCGCTTTTGGCAAGAGCCCGAACGCCGCGTCCGGTTCCGTCGGGAATTCATGCAGAACGGCCTGTTCCTGCTGAAGTGGCTCGCTCTGGCCTATGTGCTCGAGGCGCTGCTGGTCAGCTATGTTCCGGCTGATCTGATCGCGCGGCTGGTTGGTGGCGACGGTGCCTTGCCGATCGTTATCGCCGCCTTTGTCGGGATGCCGGCCTACCTGAATTCGTATGTCGCGCCGCCTCTTCTGGCCGGCCTGATGGAGCAGGGGATGAGCGCGGGCGCGGCGATGTCCTTCATGATCGCCGGGGCCGTCAGTTCCATTCCGGCCATGGCGGCTGTCTGGTCTCTGGTCAAACCCCGTGTGTTCGCAGCCTATATCGGGCTTGGGATCAGCGGAGCTATTGCAGCCGGTATCCTGTTCCAGCTTTTGTAAGAGAAAGACCGCCCGGAGAATACTCCGGGCGGTTTTGCATATCAGCTTGCGCCGCAGTTGCTTGGCAATTTGAACCGATACCGCGGTTCGCCGCTGTCCACGTAAACCCGTTTTTCCACACAGGCCGTGGTTCCGATACTGCGCGCGATCGGCGCCTCGGTCGCGGTGATTGAAGTTGCCGATCCGTCCGGCAATCGAACCGACGCGATGACCCCGTTCTTGAGATCACCATTGATTGGCGTAGCCGACAGTACGGGAACGGTCAGAAACGCTTCGTGTTCGTGTTTCCCATCGCCGCTGAACAGCAGCAGACCGGCAGCTACGGCGATAACGGCCACGCCGCCCAGAATGGCCAGTCCCTTGGTTTTTGCGAAAGCGTAAATCGAAACCGCCCGGTGCGGCCCAAAGATAGACGATAGAATGTTCAGCATGGTCCAGTTCCAAAAAGGCCCCGGTCCATCGGACCGGGGCCAGCACAGTGTCAGTTGCGCAGATCGTCCTCGTCGTCTTCTTCGGCACCGCCCTTGGGCAGGTTGAAGAAGCTGTCGGCATCCACCACTGCTTCGTCTTCTTTTTCCTCGTCGCCGTCATCGGACAGCGAGAAGGTTTCCAGCCCCTCGATCGCCGTGGGGATCTTGGGAGCGGCATCCATTTCCAGCGACTGTTCGGTCGAGACCAGCTTGCGGCGCTCGTCATCGCTCATGACGCCACCTTCGGCGGCCTTCTTGGCGGCGGCTTTCTGGACGGCGGCATCCAGTTCGGACTGTTTGCACAGGCCCAGCGCGACCGGGTCGATCGGCTGCATGTTGGCGATGTTCCAGTGGGTGCGCTCGCGGATCGACTGGATCGTGGGCTTGGTGGTGCCAACCAGTTTGGCGATCTGGCCATCGCTCAGCTCCGGATGGAACTTGACCAGCCACAGGATCGAGTTCGGGCGGTCCTGGCGCTTGGACAGTGGCGTGTAGCGCGGACCGCGGCGCTTTTCCTCGCCGGCGGCGGCGGGGTTGAACTTGAGCTTCAGCTTGTGCAGCGGATCTTTCTCGGCCTTGTCGATCTCTTCCTGAGTCAGCTGGTTGTTGGCGATCGGGTCGAACCCTTTGACGCCTGCCGCCACATCGCCATCAGCGATGCCTTGCACTTCCAACTCGTGCATGCCCACGAAATCCGCGATCTGCTTGAAGCTGATCGTGGTATTGTCCACCAGCCAAACGGCGGTTGCCTTGGCCATCAGGGGTTTTGCCATCAGCCCGTCTCCTTTGAATACATCTGTCCCGTCGCCGGAATTCGGCGGCCCCGTGGTCTTGGGGCAGGTTTCCGTTGTCGGGGAACTTGGCCCGTATATAGTCGTGCAGATGCAAGAAGGGAAGAGGCGAATGCGCTGGGCGTTATTGGGGCTGCTGGTGTGGATTTTCGGCGCGATGGCCGCGCTGGCCGATGGCGAGAAGTCAGGCGAGTTCGACTATTACGTCCTGTCGCTGAGCTGGTCGCCCAACTGGTGCGCCCGCGAAGGCGACGCGCGCGGATCCGACCAATGCGATGCGCGCCACGATCACGGCTGGATCCTGCACGGGTTGTGGCCGCAATACCACCAAGGCTGGCCCTCCTATTGCCCGACAGCCAAGGCGCCGCCGTCCCGTGCGATGACCCGACAGATGGAAGATATTCAAGGCAGTTCGGGTCTGGCCTGGCACCAGTGGAAGAAACACGGCACCTGTTCGGGCCTGTCCGCAGCGGACTACTACGCGTTGTCCCGGCAAGCCTATGACCGCATCACCCGACCGCCGGTGTTTCGCAAGTTGGACAAAGCCGTGAAACTGCCGGCGCGCGTGGTCGAGGATGCCTTCCTCGACGCCAATCCGGGGCTCGAGCCAGACATGATCACCGTCACTTGCAAGCACGGTTACATCGAAGAAGTGCGCGTCTGTCTGTCACGTGATCTGGACCCGGTGCCCTGTGGGCGGGACGTGATCCGGGACTGCACCGCTTCGGATGCGTTGTTCGATCCGATTCGCTAGAGCTTCTTGTTCTGGCAGTCCCGCGCATAGTCCAATGCCTTGGCGGTGCCCTTCAGATCGATCGCCAAAACCCGCTCGCCTGCGGGGTTGTAGATCGTCATCGTCTTGTTCTGGGCGATGGCCGCAACAAAGTTCCGGTCGGTGAAGAACACGGTCGCACCGGGCACCCGATCCTGCTTGAACCCGATGGCTGTGGCGTCAAAGCTCTTGCCGTCCAGCTCGAACCGGATCGGATAGGATTTGCCGGGCTCGATGTTGCCCCACCCCTTGTGGAAAACGGTGAAATAGCCCCGATTGTCCAGAGCATCATAGCCCAGGCGCACCACGGACAGGTCCTGATACACCGTCTGGATCAGACAGCCGTTGCCCAGATTGGGGTCCATCATGATGTTCCAGCCTTCGACGAACCCCTTGTCGACCAGTTGCTGTGACCACGCGGAAGTGGCGGTGAAGGCGGCGAAGGTCAGGGCGAGAAGGCGTTTCATGGCGGGTTCCGATATCAAATGGGTCAGGCTAGGGCATAGTACACGGTGCGGGGTCGACGGAAAGATCATTCTAGGCCTCGGCAGCAGTGCATGATGATCTATGTGCATGGAACAACACGGCTTTGCCTTGTGGGGCGGGCGCTTGAAACAAGGACGTTGCAAAATACGTCTTGCCCAATAGACCAAGGAGCAAGCCATGCCTCAACATCCAAGAACATTCTCTCACATCGGGTTGTCCGTCCCGAACGTGGACGAAGCCGTGAAATTCTATTCCGAGGTTTTGGGATTTTACGTGATCATGCCGCCAACCGACGTGGTCGAGGATGACACGGACATCGGCGTGATGTGCACGGACGTGTTTGGCCCGAATTGGAAAAAACTGCGTATCGCGCATCTGGCGACCGCCGATCGTATCGGGATCGAGCTTTTTGAGTTTGATGGAAACTACGCGCCGGAAAACAACATCGACTTTCGCAGGAACGGGACGTTCCATTTCTGCGTCCAGGATCCTGATGTCGAAGGCTTGGTGGAAAAAATCGTGGCGGCCGGCGGGAAACAACGCATGCCTATCCGATACTACTACCCCGGCGAGAAACCCTACCGCATGGTCTATGTCGAGGATCCGTTCGGGATAGTCTTCGAGATCTACAGCCATTCCTATGAATTGACCTACTCGTCGGGTGCCTACACCTGACCGATGGGTAAAGTGGTACCTTGCAATCGGGGAGGGGCGAGAGCGTGCTGCTTGCAGGCAGCACGCGGCGGCTACAGTTCTTTCCGCGCCCGCAGCGCTGCGGTGATGGTCCCGTCATCCAGATAGTCCAACTCGCCCCCGATCGGCACGCCCTGCGCCAGCGAGGTCAGGCGGACCTGTCCTTCCAACTGATCTGCGATGTAATGGGCCGTGGTCTGCCCGTCGACGGTCGCGTTCAGGGCCAGGATTACTTCCGTGATGTTTTCGGCGGTGACGCGGTCGCGCAGGCGGGGGATGCGCAGGTCTTCCGGGCCGACGCCGTCCAGCGCCGAGAGCGTTCCGCCCAGCACATGGTAGCGGCCTTTGAACACGCCCGCGCGTTCCATCGCCCACAGGTCGGCCACGTCTTCGACCACGCACAGCTCACCGGTGGCGCGGTCTTCGGAATTGCAGATGTCGCAGATGTCGGTGGTGCCCACGTTGCCGCAGTTCAGGCATTCGCGTGCGGTGGCGGCGACCTGCTGCATGGCGTCCGACAACGGCGTCAGCAGCAGGGCGCGTTTGCGGATCAGGTGCAGCACCGCCCGCCGGGCCGAGCGCGGTCCCAGCCCCGGCAGCTTGGCCATCAGATCGATCAGGGCGTCGATGTCACTGTTCGAACTCATGGCCTGTCCTGCGTGGCTTTGGCGGCGGGGGTTTGAGGGGCGAAGATCAGAACGGCAGCTTGATGTCCGCCGGCAGGCCCATGCTTTCGGTCAGCTTGGCCATTTCTTCCTGCGACCGCTCGGCGGCTTTGGTCTGCGCGTCCTTGATTGCGGCCAGGATCAGGTCCTCGACCACTTCCTTGTCGTCGCTGTTGAAAATCGAGGGGTCGATGTCCAGACCTTTCAGTTCGCCCTTGGCCGAGGCCGTGGCCTTGACCAGGCCCGCGCCGGATTCGCCGACGACCATGATGGTGTTCAGCTCTTCCTGCATCTGCGCCATCTTAGTCTGCAGTTCCTGCGCGGATTTCATCATCTTGGCCATGTCGCCCAGACCGCCGAGTCCTTTGAGCATCTGTATGTCTCCTGTCATTCGATTTGCGGCCTAGATACGGGCCGTCCGCGTTCTTCACAAGGGCAGCGCGCCATCTGCGCGGATGATCAGTCTTCCTCGAACGGGTCCCATTCGTCTTCGACCTCGGGCAGGGCTTCGGTTTCGACCTTGGCCGCACGGTCCTCGGGTGTTTCGATCCGGGTGATGCGGGCCTTGGGGAACTGAGTCAGAACCGCCTGCACCAAAGGGTGCTCTTCGGCCTTGGCCTTCAGCGCCAGCTCGGCCGCGTCGCGCAGTTCGGCGATGGTGGGCGCGTCGCCGTCCGAGACGATTGAGACCGCCCAGCGATTGCCGGTCCAGCGCTGCAGCGCGGACCCGAGCCGCGCGGCCAGGTCGGTGGGCGCCTTTTCGGTGGGCGTGAACTCGATCCGGCCCGGCTGGTACGAGACGAGGCGGACGCCGTTCTCGACCTCGACCAGCAGTTTCACGTCGCGGTTGGCGCGGATCAGCTCGACCACATGCTCGAAAGTTGGAAAACGCGCCAGCGCGGTCTGCACGTCCTGGGCCAGCGCTGCCGTCGGCGCACCGCCCGCACCGCGCGGGGCCGGCGCGTGGGCCGAGGCCGTCGCGGTCACGGGCGGTGCACCGTTTCCGGCGACCGGAACGCCGCCCCCCGGCCCGCCGACGGGCGGCGGAGGGCTGTCCTGAAGGCGCTTGATCAACTCTTCCGGGCTGGGCAGATCGGCCACATGGGTCAGGCGGATCACCGCCATTTCCGCGGCCATCATGGCGTTGGGGGCGGCCGAGACTTCCTCTAGTGCCTTCAGCAGCATCTGCCACATCCGGGTCAGCGCCCGCATCGGCAGCGCCTCGGCCATCTGCTGGCCGCGGGTGCGTTCATCGGGCGAGACGGTGGGATCTTCGGCTGCGTCGGGGGTGATCTTCACCACCGAGACCCAATGCGTGATTTCGGCCAGATCGCGCAACACCGCCAGCGGGTCGGCGCCCTCGGCATATTGCGCGCCCAGTTCGGTCAGGGCCCCGGCCGCATCGCCGCGCAGGATCATGTCCACCAGGTCCAGCACGCGGCCCCGGTCGGCCAGTCCCAGCATCGCGCGCACCTGGTCGGCGGTGGTTTCGCCGGCACCATGGCTGATTGCCTGATCCAGCAGCGAGGTCGCATCCCGGGCCGAGCCTTCGGCGGCGCGGGTGATCAGTGCCAGCGCGTCATCCGAGATTTCCGCGCCCTCGGCGGTGGCGATCTTGCGCAGCAGGCCGATCATCACTTCGGGCTCGATCCGGCGCAGGTCGAACCGTTGGCAGCGCGACAGCACGGTGACCGGAACCTTGCGGATCTCGGTCGTGGCGAAGATGAATTTCACATGCTCGGGCGGTTCCTCCAGCGTTTTCAACAGCGCGTTGAAGGCGCTGGTCGACAGCATGTGGACTTCGTCGATGATGTAGATCTTGTACCGCGCGCTGGCGGCGCGATAGCGCACGCTGTCGATGATCTCTCGGATGTCGTTCACGCCGGTGCGGCTGGCGGCGTCCATTTCCAGCACGTCCACATGGCGACCTTCCATGATGGCCACGCAATGCTCGCACTGGCCGCAGGGTTCGGTCGTTGGGCCGCCATTGCCGTCGGGTCCGATGCAGTTCATGCCCTTGGCGATGATCCGGGCCGTGGTCGTCTTGCCGGTGCCGCGGATGCCGGTCATGATGAAGGCCTGCGCGATCCGGTCCGCCTCGAACGCGTTTTTCAGCGTGCGCACCATGGCATCCTGACCGACCAGGTCGGCAAAGGTTTCCGGGCGGTATTTTCGGGCGAGAACCTGATAGGCGGGGCTGGACTGTGTGGTCATGTCTGCTCTGACGGATTCGTACTGACGATGCAGGGTAGAGTTCCCGGTGCCCCGCGTCCACAGCGCCGGTGCAGGTTTTTCGCTTTGGCGAGCGCGCGGTGTGAGGCATACTGCGCGGATCAAGTTCAATCAGCCAGTTTCGGGGGGAACGTCTGATGACAAATCTTGTGGTTCATGCATTGCAGGTGGGCGGCGGTACGCTGGCCCTGACCTCGGTTCCCGGCGGTGGCGGCGACTATGAGGGAGACCTGGACCTGATTTCAGCCTGGGCGCCGGGGCTGGTGATTTCGATGACAACCCTTGCCGAACTGGTTGCCGTGGGTGCGGGCGAATTGGGTTGTGACATCCATCGGCGCGCCTGTCGGTGGGCGCATCTGCCGGTCGCCGACTTCTCGGCGCCGTTGACCGAGATATCCGGCCGCTGGCCCGAAGTCAGTGCCGCCGCCCGCCATGCGCTGTCGGGCGGCGGGCGGGTACTGGTCCACTGCCGGGGCGGTTGCGGGCGGTCTGGCATGGTTGTCCTGCGTCTGATGATCGAAAGCGGCGAGCAGCCGGAACAAGCCCTGAAACGCCTGCGGGCCGTACGCCCCTGCGCGGTCGAAACCGATGCTCAGATGGACTGGGCCATCGCCCCGGCGCGCGAGGCACTGGCGACCTGACCTTCAGGCGGTTGCGCGGAACTCGCGCTCGGCCCTGACCACGGGCATGATCGCCGTGGCCTGCAGCATCGCACAGGGTCGATCACCAATGACCTGTGCGGGCAGGGCGTCGCGCTGGTCGTCAAACAGCATGTCGGCAAAGGTATCAAGGCAGTCGGGTGGGGTGTCGGCGGCCGCTCCGCAATACACGCGGATCCGTTCGGGACGTGCATCGAACCGCGCCGTGCAGCCATGTTCGCAATGGGCCAGTTCGCTGCTGCCTTCCACTTGGAAGTCGGGGGATGTTGCCGCCTGCGCCGTCGCCATTGCCTGCGCGATGGCCCGTGCCATGCGCGCCAGTGCCGGGCAGGTCTTTCCGGTGCGCTGGCAGATTGTTGCCGCGAATTCATGGGTGTCGGTCTTCCAAATCATGTTGCGCCCTCCGCGCGCTGGGCGAGGTGGATTTGGACAGACGCCGGTTTCAAGGCCAGACCCTGCCCGGACACCCCGTCCGAGTTTCGGTTTCACGTTTGATGGCAGGTCTCCTGACTTGCGGGTCTTTGCTTTGCCAACCTTCCCAACCTTGCGGTCAGTGGTATTTAGGCATCGCTCTCCGCCTACAGTTGCGGGGGCAGTCGCGGCCTTGGTCCGCTCCGGAGTTCCGGGTTGGACCGCACCGTGTTCCCTTTTCATCCCGGACCGAAACGGCACGGGAACCATCCCCTCATCGCTAGCGGTGTATCCGAGATCGAGTCAAGACGGTTTCAGCCCGGTTGCCGGAGTGAGGCCCAAGGGAACAGATCAGGCAGTCTGCGCAGCACATTCGAATCCCTGCGGGCACGGGCCAATTGCCAGCCGCCTTGCATCACGATGAACAGGGTGTCCGCAGCATTTTCAGGGTCGGAAACTCCGAACCGCGCGGCGTGGTTTCGAACTTCGATGATCCAGCTTTCATACAGACGGTCTGCATGTTCCCGAAACGCGCGGTTGTCGGGGCTTTCGAACAGGGTGGCGGCGATCGGGCAGGTCTCCCATTGGGCCGAGGTGTCGAACAGCTTCGCGATCTTGTGGCACAGGGTGGTGACCCCGTCGCGAAAATCCGCGGCGTCGTCGAATGCCGCAGCGATCATGCTCAACATCCCGTCCGAGGCCCAACTGGCCGCCGCCAGGGCCAGATCCGGCTTGCCCTTTGGAAAATGGTGATAAAGCGAACCCTTGGGGGCTTGCGCTTCGGCCAGCAATTCCGCCAGACCGACACCGTTATAGCCCGAGCGCTGGAACAGTCGGGCGGCAGTCACGATCAGGCGATCTTTGGTGTTTGGTGGACGTTGGGTCATGCAGGCCAAATATTGACAGGCCTAGACCAATTGGTCCAGACACAAAGTATTAGACCGATCGGTCCAGAGTGTTTGGAGGCAAAGATGTTGGATTCGCAGCACGCGGTTGACGTGGAAGACTTTAAGTTTCCGTCGGGCCAGACCCAGCTGGCGGCGCGGCTTTACACTCCGGCGGTCGAGCCGCAAACCGTTGTTGTGCTGAACGGCGCAACAGGAGTGCCACGTGACTACTATCAGCACTTTGCTCGCTGGCTGGCCGCCGAGCGCGGTATGGCTTGCCTGACATATGATTACCGGGATTTCGAGCATTCGCTGACCGGGCGGCTGAAAGACTCGAAGGCCACGATGGCGGACTGGGCGCTGATCGACATGCCCGCAGCGCGTGCCGAGATGCACCGTCGATACCCGCAGGCAAAACTGTGGGTGATCGGGCATTCGGTCGGTGGAATGCTGGGTCCGCTGCAACCGGAAATCGAACAGATCGACCGGATGATCTGTGTGTGCGCAGGTTTGGTGACGGTGGCCGATCACCCGTGGCCCTACAAGGGCTTGGCGACTCTGTTCTGGTATGGCCACGTGCCACCTCTGGTGCGTCTTCTGGGGTACCTGCCGGGGAAACTTCTGGGATTCGGAGCCGATTTGCCGGCGGGCGTCTATTGGCAATGGCGCAAGTGGTGTACATCGCCCACCAGCTATCTGCCCGAATTGGGAGACACGCTTCCCCAGGCGGATTGGAGTCGGGCGAACGCCACGGCGGATATCATTGCGTTCGAGGATGACCAGACTGTGCCACCGCCCGCGGTCTGGCGGCTGTCTGAACTCTATGGTCCGACCGCCCGTCGGCGTTTGTTGCAGCCGAAGGATTTCGGACTGTCCGAAATCGGTCATATCGGCGCCTTCGCCCGGCGCAGCAGTGCCGTTTGGCCGCGATTGATCGCCTGACCCGCCCGCAAGCGCGGTTTTCAGGAACAACGACGAAATACAGAGGTTGGATTGACCGGGCCGAATACGCGGCGCGGCGTCAAGTGAGAGGTTGGACATCGACCCAAGCGGGGCTCGTTGTGGCTGCTTCCTTCCGGACCTGACCAGGTTGGCGAGGCGCTTGCCCGCGCCAACCTCTCGACCGCCGATATAGGCATCACGCACCCGCTTGGCAACCCGTCACAAAGACAGGCGTACCCTAAGAAACCCGCGCGCGTCCTGCCCGTCGGTGGTGGCTGCAAAGTGGTCGAGCTCGTGCAGGTAGTTTGCAGCGCGTGGCCCGGTCTTCAGAATCACGGACCGGCCCGCCTGCGGAACAAAGGAAAAGCTTTGGGCGGTGTTTTCCACCGGATCCGGACCCAATCGTCCCGCCAGGTAGTCGCGCAAGATTCCCTGGAGGCTCAGCGGCGGCACCGGGATCAGGCGGGCCGGGTCTGGGACGGGAAAGTTGCCGCCGCCATTGGCTCGGTAGCTGTTTGATGCAACGACGAATTGTTCATCCGGATCGACGGGGCGGCCCTGAAAGGCAAGATCGCGCAGGCGGGAATGGGACGTGTCGATCAACTGGCCGCCTAAATCATATCGCGCGGGCTGGGTCAGATCGAACCTGTAGGTCACCCCATGCAGCACGTCGAAATTGTGCCCGGTGCCCTCGGGGTCGATCAGAACCTGCTCGTCGCTGTTGCCAAGTTGGGAAAACTGGGCAGCCGACATCTCCAGCCACTCGGCGATCTGGCGGCCATCCAGCAGCATGGCGGCCAGTTGGTTTGGAAACACATGCAAGTCCGAGACATGCCTTACGGTGACATCGCCAGCCGGGACTTCGGTGTAATGCCGTGGTCCGGCCCGGCCTCCGAATTTCGAAGGTGCGGCTGCGGACAGAACAGGGAGGGTTTCAAAGGTCGTTCCGGCCAGAACCGGTCGCAGGGCTGCCGCCTGTGCTGCGGCGACCAAGTTCAGCCCCTGATCCACCCCGCAAAAGGTGAAATAGCTGTGCAGGGTACGATTGATCCGGCCCACCGGCTGGGCAGCGGCTTTGCGGGTCGCCTTATGGGCGGCGGCAAAAAGTTCGACCATCTCAGGGTCTTCAGGAACGACCCGAGCGCCGGTTTCAGCCCCGCCCGGGCAGATCGCGCGCAGATGCGCGCTGTGACCAGCAATTCTCGCTTCTCCCGCGGCGTTCATAGCAAGCGTGAGGTCGATCACCCCCAAATGCGACCCCGCTGATCCGGGCATGACCACGGGTCTGGCCTGCTGCGGGTTACCATCGCTTGGGTCGGGCAGTGTCAGGTGCGTGTGTCCGGCCACGATTGCATCAATACCGTCCAGAGCAGAAAGCTGTGCGACCACATTTTCCGACATCGGCGCGACGTCGGGCTCGCCTAGACCAGAATGTGCAAGAGCCACAATCAGGTCGCAGCCCTGACGACGCAAATTCTCGGCCATCCGGCGCGCCGTGGCGACGGCATCCTCGGCTGCAACCTGGCCTTCCAATTGTGGTGCTTCCCACTTCACCGTCTGCGGTGGCAGGATCGAGAACACGCCAATTCGGACAGGAGTGCTTTGGCCGTTGATGTGGACATGACGGGTCAGGATGGCCTGTTTCTGCCAGGGCGCTACCCCGGTCAGACACTGCATGTTGCTGCACAAAACCGGGCAAGGTGCCCGAGAAACGATCCGGCCCAGAGCTGGCAGACCAAAGCCGAAATCGTGGTTCCCCAGCGCAATTGCGTCGTAGCCCAAGCGCGCAAAGGCGGACATCAAAGGGTGGGTCGCGTCGGTCTGTTCGACCGCCCAGTCACCCAGAAGTGTCCCCTGAAGGGAATCGCCGTTGTCGAACAGCAGGACAGTTGCATTTGCCTCTTCCGCCTCTCGACGTGCAGAGCGGATCAAACTGGCGGTTCGGGTGAAGCCCACACTCGGTTCCGGCCGGTCAGCATAATAGTCGAAACTGGTCAGATTCATGTGCAGATCGGTCGTTGCAAGAATCCGGATGTGCGCGGTTTTCAAGTGGGGATGTGCCTGAAGCAGGGAGGATTTCAGAGCCAATTTTCTTCTTTTAGGTGCTGTTGTGCATACGTTTTCACTGAAAGGTAGAATACAGGTAATCGTCAGGGCTTCCATGCGTCCTTTGCGACAACGATGCTTTTTGCGAGTGTGAATTCCCATTGCACCAGTGCCCAAGTCGTGGCAGCCCTTGTGCAAATTCCAAAGGGACAGGCATGAAACGGGCGGAAAGCGTGACATTTGGCAGCTCTGGACTGGACCGGGCGGCGCAGATCCGTACCGATGCCAGAGCTTTGGAGGCAGCACGGTCCGATCCCACGGCGCGGTGCATCCTGATGTGGCGGGGCAAACCGCTGGTCATGGGCGAAGCGCTGGACCAGTTGGCCTTGGTTCCGATGGACCACGATCTGGTTGCGAACGGACCCGGCGGGGCGGTTGACCAACCGATCTTGCTGGGGCGCAGTGATGCGGGTGCGCCGCTGTTTGCAATGGACATTTCGAATTGGTCTGCCGACGGGTTGGACCTGTCGGGCGTTGGAGCGTTCGTGGACCGAACCGAACAGCAGCATCCGGGGCTGCCCGTGGGCCACGTGTTCGCCGAGCTTCGTCGGATCATGACCCGGCTGTCGGCCCGGGACGCCGAATTGGCAGCCACCGCCAAGGCCGTGATCGGCTGGCACGAGACGCACAGGTTTTGCGCGCGCTGCGGCAACCCGACCAACATTTCACAGGCCGGGTGGCAACGGCTGTGCCCGGCCTGTGGCGGGCAGCACTTTCCACGCACCGATCCGGTGGTGATCATGTTGGTCACGCATGGTGATACTGTCCTGATGGGCAGATCTCCGGGGTGGCCCGACGGTATGTATTCACTGCTGGCCGGTTTCGTCGAACCGGGCGAAACCCTTGAGGCCGCCGTGCGACGCGAGGTCATGGAGGAGGCCGGCGTTCCGGTCGGACCCGTCAGCTATCTGGCAAGTCAACCCTGGCCATTTCCGTCGTCGCTGATGTTCGGGTGTGCAGCGCAGGCGCTGTCGCGCGAGATCACGATCGACCCGGTCGAGATCGAGGACGCGATGTGGGTCACCAAATCCGAGATGATGCAGGCTTTTGCAGGCGAGCACCCCAAGCTTCTGCCAGCGCGGAAGGGGGCAATCGCGCATTTTCTTTTGCGTAACTGGCTTGCAGATACGCTGGACTGACGAAACACTGGCACCCTGACTGAGCAGAAAAGGCCGACATGCAGGTTTCAGCACGCGAAGATATCCAGGCGCCGATCGATGCGGTGTTCGACATGGTCGCGGATTTCGAACGGTTCGAGCGCATGGCGATGCGCCGCGGTGTCGAGGTTCGACGCACCGTCGAGATGCCGGGTCACTGGGTCGGGTCGTGCTGGGAAGCCGATATCATGATCCGTGGCAAGCCCCGCCACGTCGCGGTCGAGGTGGCCGAGTTCGATCGCCCCACAGCCATGCGGTTTCGATCGACAAGCAAGGGGATGAACGGCCTGACCACGATTGATCTTCTGTCGCTGTCGCAGAAGCAGACGCGGCTGAGCATCGAGATGTCACTGGCGGCCAAGACCTTGCCTGCGCGTCTGCTTCTGCAGTCGTTGAAGCTGGGCAAGGCCAGATTCCGACGCCAGTTCCAGATGCGACTGAGCGATTTTGCGCGCGAAATGGAAGAACGCTATCTGCACGGGGCTTGAGAGCCGGCATTTGACCGGCCTCCAGCAGTCCCAAGCGGCTTGCGCGTGGGAGCAGACTAACCGCGTGGTCGAGCAGCGGGGTACACGCCCAGCACTTCCACATTCGTGGTGAAATGCTGCAGTTCATCCATCGCGAGTTGCACGTTGCGGTCCTCCGGGTGGCCGACGATGTCGGCGTAGAACTGAGTCGCCGTGAACGAGCCATCAACCATGTAGCTTTCCAGCTTGGTCATGTTGATGCCGTTGGTGGCAAAACCGCCCATGGCCTTGTACAGCGCCGCCGGAATGTTCCGGACCTGGAACACGAAGCTGGTGATCATCCCGTGCTCGCCACGGCGGCGGCGGTCGTCCTCTCGCGACATCACCAGAAAGCGGGTCGTGTTGTCGTCGCTGTCTTCGATGTGGCGCGCCAGCAGTTCAAGGCCATAGATTTCGCCAGCAAGTTCGCTGGCCAGGGCCGCCGAATGTTTCTCACCCGCTTCCGAGACCTCGCGCGCCGCGCGGGCGTTGTCAGGGCTGACGCGCCCGCGGATGCCGTGGGCCTTCAGGAAGTTTGCGCATTGCGGCAACAGCACCAGATGCGAATGGGCTTCGGTGATATCTTCGAGTTTTGCGCCCGGCACGCCCAGCAAGTTGATGTGAACCCGCACAAAGGCCTCGTCCACGATGTGCAGCCCGCTGTGCGGGAGCAGGCGGTGGATATCGGCCACTCGTCCATAGGTGCTGTTCTCGACCGGCAGCATGGCCAGATCCGCCTCGCCCGAGCGCACCGATTCGATCACGTCCTCGAATGTTCGGCAGGGCAGCGCCTCCATATCCGGACGCGCATTGCGACAGGCTTCGTGACTGTAGGCGCCGGGTTCCCCCTGAAAGGCGATGCGTTTGGTCATTTGGTCGATTCCGTGCAACAAGTTCCAGAATTGGGCGTTTCGTCGCGGTGTCTATACCTTGCCTCTTGCAAGGGGAAGCCTTAGACACCCCGAAGACAGCTGAAATGGACACGCGATCAATGTTCGACACGATGACAGTTACCAAGGCCGCAGCCGGCCTGTTCGGTGCCTTCCTTGTACTCCTCCTGGCAAAATGGGGGGGCGATGTTCTCTACCATGTCGGCGGGCACGGCGAAGCCGCCTATGTTATTGAAACCGAAAGCTCTGGCGAAAGCGCTGACGGCGAAGAAGTGGTCTTTGCCGATCTGTTGGCCGCAGCTGACCCGGAAAAGGGCGCGAGGGTTTTCCGCAAGTGTTCGGCTTGCCACAAGCTGGAAGAAGGCGCCAATGGCACCGGTCCCTACCTGTATGGCATCGTGGACCGCCCTGTGGCGGCGGCCGCGGGCTTCGGCTATTCGGCGGCGATGCAGTCGCATGGCGGCAACTGGACCCCGGAAGAGCTGGATGCGTTCATTGCAAACCCCAAAGGCTATATCCAAGGCACTTCGATGAGCTTTGCCGGTCTCAAAAAGGCTCAGGAACGCGCAGACCTGATCGCGTACCTGCAGACGATTGGCGGCTGATCCGCCCATCCAGACACCGAAAAGCGAAAGCCGCTGCCATGTGCAGCGGCTTTTTTTGTCTGAGCAAAACTTCACAAAGCGCTCACGCATTCTAAACTTGCAAGTGTCAGTGCTGGGCTTTTAGCTTGCGCACAAGGACATGGACAGAAGACAACATCGAAGGATGACCCGTATGATTTCCCATCTGCCTGGCGCGCGCGAACAAGGTTTTCGTCATTGGGTCGCGGCATTGGGCATTTCGGCGGCGTTGGTTCTGGGGCAGGCGGGGCCAGCCCGGGCCGACGAGGACCAGATCATTCGCAGCCATGGCTACTCGTACTTCGGCAATCTCGACTACCCCGCCGACTACACGCACCTGAACTATGCCAACCCGGATGCGCCCAAGGGCGGCGAACTGTCATTGGCCGCATCGGGCACGTTTGATTCCCTGAATCCATATTCACGCAAAGGTCGCCCCGGAGCGTTGACGACACTGCAATACGATCGGCTTATGGACAGCACCGATGACAGTGTCGGTCAGTACTACGGCGTATTGGCTGAGAGCTTGGAGTACGACGCCGACCGCAACTGGGTCATTTTCCACCTGCGCCCCGAAGCGACGTTCTGGGATGGCACGCCTGTCACCGCCGAGGATGTGGTCTACAGCCACCGCCTGTTCATCGAACAGGGCCTGCCGTCATATGCACAGGCCGTCGGGCGGATGGTGACCGGCGCCGAGGCGCTGGATACGCACACGGTCAAGTTCACGTTCAATCCCGAATTGACGGCCCGCAGCCGGATCGAAACCGTTGGCGCGACGCCCGTATTCTCGAAGGCGTGGTTCGAGGCAGACCCGTCCCGCCGTCTCGACGAGCCGCGACTGGAAGTCGCCGTTGGATCTGGGCCGTACAAATTGGACAGCTACGATATCAACCGGCGCATCGTCTACAAACGCCGGGACGACTACTGGGGCAAGGACTTGCCGTTCAACAAGGGCCGGCACAACTACGATACCATCCGAGTCGAGTATTTCGCGGACCAGACAGCCGCCTTTGAAGGCTTCAAGGCAGGCGAGTACACGCTGCGGATCGAAAGCGACCCCAAACTGTGGGCGACCGGCTATGACTTCCCCAAGTTGAAAGAGGGCTACGTCGTCAAGGACGCGATTGCGAATGGCAGTCCGCCGACCCCGTCGGGCTTTGTGTTCAACCTCGCGCGTCCGCAATTCGCGGACAAGAATGTTCGAAAGGCACTGGCGCTGGCCTTCAACTTTGAATGGGCCAATGAGTCTCTGCTTTTCGGCCTGAACTCTCCCCGCGATTCGTTCATCGAAGGCACTCCGCTTGAAGCGATGGATACACCGCAGGGGGCAGAGCTGGCATTTCTGCAAGCTTTGGGCGACGTGGTTCCACCCGAGCTGTTGTCCGAACCTGTGACGACCGTTCACGAATCCAGCTCGGCGCGCCTGAACGATCGGCGCAACCTGCGCAAAGCCTCAAAACTGTTGGACGAAGCCGGATGGCCGGTGGGCGACGGCAACTTGCGCCGCAATGCTCAGGGTCAGACCCTGCGGATGAACATCCCCTATCCGTCCAACCTGCCGACATCGACGGCCACGATGATTGAGACCTTTGTGCAAAACCTTCAGGCGCTGGGCGTGGATGCTTCGGCCGAAAAGGTCGACCCGGCGCAATACACCCTGCGCAGCCGCGAGCGTGACTATGACATGGTTTATTCGACACGCTATGGCGCGTTCCTGTCGACTGGCGGTGGCCTCAGTCAAATGTATGGCTCGAAAGAGGCCGAGTTCAGCCTGTTCAACCCGGCAGGCCTTGCCAGCCCGTTGGTGGACGCCATCATCGAGGCGTCATTTGCGACCAACAATCAAACCGATCAGGATGCAGCGCTTATGGCCTTGGATCGCGCCTTGCGCTATGAGTTCTTCATCATACCGGATGGGTATATCGCGGAATACTGGACAGCCTACTACAACATGTACGAATACCCCGATCAGTTGCCGCCCTATGCGCTGGGATACCTTGATCTGTGGTGGATCAATCCCGAGAAGGAAGCGGCCCTGAAAGCAGAAGGCGCGCTGCGTTAACATGGGCGCATATATTCTTCGACGCCTGCTGCTGGTCATTCCGACCCTTCTGGGCATCATGATCGTCAACTTCACGCTGGTGCAGTTCGTACCCGGCGGTCCGGTCGAGCAGATCATCGCCCAGATCGAAGGGCAGGGCGATGTATTTGCGGGTTTTGCGGGGTCCGGTGACGCGGGGGCCGGGGCCGAACCCGGCGGTGGCGTCTTCGATGACAAATACGTGGGCGCCCGCGGCCTACCGCCGGAATTCATCGCCGAACTGGAAAAGGAATTCGGCTTCGACAAGCCGCCGGTCGAGCGGTTCCTGAACATGATGGGCAACTATCTGACGCTGGATTTCGGCGAGAGCTACTTCCGCTCGGTCTCGGTGATTGACCTGGTGCTGGAAAAGATGCCGGTCTCGATCTCGCTGGGCCTGTGGTCGACGCTGATCGCCTATCTGGTCTCGATCCCGCTGGGCATCCGCAAGGCGGTCAAGGATGGTTCACGGTTTGACACATGGACCAGCGCGACGATCATCGTGGCCTATGCGATCCCCGGCTTCCTGTTCGCGATCCTGCTGCTGGTGCTGTTTGCGGGCGGCTCCTACTGGCAGATCTTCCCGCTGCGCGGGCTGACCTCGGACAATTGGGAAGACCTCAGCCTGCTGGGCAAAGTGGCCGACTATTTCTGGCACATCGCCCTGCCGACCATCGCGCTGACGATTTCCGCTTTTGCAACGCTGACGCTGCTGACCAAGAATTCGTTTCTGGACGAGATCAAGAAACAATACGTCATGACCGCCCGCGCCAAGGGGCTGAGCGAGCAGCGCGTTCTGTACGGCCACGTATTCCGCAACGCGATGCTGATCGTGATCGCCGGCTTCCCAGCGGTGTTCATCGGCGTGTTCTTCGGCGGGTCGATCATCATCGAGACGATCTTCTCGCTGGATGGACTTGGTCGTCTGGGCTTTGAGGCCGCAGTGGCGCGCGATTATCCGGTAATCTTCGGGACGCTGTTCATTTTCGGCCTGCTCGGTCTGGTCGTCGGCATCATCAGCGACCTGATGTATGTGCTGGTCGATCCGCGCATCGATTTCGAGAAACGCGAGGGGTAAATGGCACTTTCTCCTCTGAACCAGCGCCGCTGGCGCAATTTCTGCCGCAACCGCAGGGCCTTTTGGTCGCTGATCATCTTTTCGGTGCTGTTCGGCTTGTCGCTGTTCGCGGAATTCATCGCCAATGACAAACCGATCCTGGTGAAGTACCGGGGCGAGTTCTACACGCCCATCTTCAACTTCTATGCCGAGACTGAGTTCGGCGGCGACTTCCAAACCGAGGCGATCTATCGTGACCCCGAGGTCCGTTGCCTGATCGACAGCGGCGGGCTGGAAGACTGTTTCGACGACCCCGAAGGCATCATCGAGCAGATCGAGGCGGGGACGTTCCAGGCCAAAGGATTCGAGCGCGGCTGGGCCATCTGGCCGCCGATCCCCTATTCCTACAACACCAGCGTCGACCGTCCCGGTGCGGCGCCTCTGCCGCCCAACGGGCAGAACCTGCTGGGCACCGACGACACCAAACGCGACGTTCTGGCGCGCGTCATCTACGGATTCCGCCTGTCGATCCTGTTCACCCTGATCGTCACCGGCGCGGCCAGCCTGATCGGTGTATTTGCCGGCGCGCTGCAGGGCTTTTTCGGCGGCTGGCTGGACCTGATCTTCCAGCGCATCATCGAGATCTGGTCGGCGACGCCCTCGCTTTACGTCATCATCATCATGTTCGCGGTGCTGGGGCGAAGTTTCTGGCTGCTGGTGTTCCTCATGATCCTGTTCTCTTGGACAGGTCTGGTGGGCGTGGTGCGGGCCGAGTTCCTGCGCGCCCGCAATCTGGAGTACGTGCGCGCGGCCAAGGCGCTGGGCGTGGGCAACCTGACCATCATGTTCCGCCACATGCTGCCCAACGCGATGGTGGCCACGCTGACGTTCATGCCCTTCATCGTGACCGGCACGATCGGGGGGCTGGCCAGCCTCGATTTTCTGGGCTTCGGCCTGCCGTCCTCGGCGCCCTCGCTGGGTGAACTGACCCTGCAGGCCAAGCAAAACCTGCAGGCCCCGTGGCTGGCCTTCACCGCCTTTTTCACCTTTGCCATCATGCTGTCGCTGCTGGTCTTCATCTTCGAAGGCGTGCGTGACGCGTTCGACCCGCGAAAGACCTTCTCATGAGCTTGCTGGATGTGAAAAACCTCAGGGTCTCGTTCCGTCAGGACGGGCAGGTGACCACGGCGGTTCGGGGCGTGTCGTTCCATGTCGATCGCGGGGAAACTGTGGCGCTGGTGGGTGAATCCGGGTCGGGAAAATCGGTCACCGCGCTGTCCACCGTGTCGCTGCTGGGCGACAGCGCGATCGTCGAAGGGTCGGTTACCTATGACGGTCAAGAGATGATCGGCGCATCCGAGCAGCGCCTGATGGAGGTGCGCGGCAACGACATCAGCTTCATCTTCCAGGAGCCGATGACCTCGCTGAACCCGCTGCACACGATCCAGAAGCAGATGGCGGAATCGCTGGCCCTGCACCAGGGTCTGACGGGCGACGCGGCGCGCGCCCGGATCGTCGAATTGTTGAACAAGGTCGGTATCCGCGACCCCGAGGAACGGCTGGACGCCTATCCCCATCAGCTGTCCGGCGGACAGCGGCAGCGGGTGATGATCGCCATGGCGCTGGCCAACAAGCCCGACATCCTGATCGCGGACGAGCCGACCACTGCGCTGGACGTGACGATTCAGGCGCAGATCCTCGAACTGCTGGCCGAACTGCAGAAATCGGAAAACATGGGGATGCTGTTCATCACCCATGATCTGGGCATCGTGCGACGCATCGCCGACCGGGTCTGCGTGATGAAGGATGGCGAGATCGTCGAGACCGGCCCCGTGGCCGAGATCTTCGACAACCCTCAGCACCCCTATACCCGCAAGCTGCTGGCGGCCGAACCCACGGGCATACCCGACCCGATCGACCCCGCCGCCGAAGAAGTGGCCCGGACCGAGCATCTGAAGGTCTGGTTTCCGATCCAGCGCGGGTTCCTGAAGCGCACGGTCGGCTATGTGAAGGCGGTGAACGACGCCACACTCAGCGTGCGGGCGGGCGAAACCATTGGGATCGTGGGCGAAAGCGGCTCGGGCAAGACCACGCTGGCGCTGGCGATCATGCGGCTGATCGCCTCCGAGGGCGGGATCACCTTCCGCGGGCAGGATGTGCGCCGCTGGTCCACGCGCGAGCTGCGCCGCTTGCGCAAGGACATGCAGATCGTGTTTCAGGACCCGTTCGGCAGCCTCAGCCCGCGGATGACCTGCCAGCAGATCATTGCCGAGGGTCTGGCGATCCACAAGGTCGACCCGCACCGGGCCCCGCGCGAACTGGTGGCCGAGGTGATGACCGAGGTGGGTCTGGACCCGGCGGCCATGGACCGCTATCCGCACGAGTTTTCGGGCGGGCAACGCCAGCGCATCGCGATTGCCCGCGCCATGGTGCTGCGGCCCAAGCTGCTGGTGCTGGATGAACCGACCAGTGCGCTGGACATGACGGTGCAGGTGCAGATCGTCGAATTGCTGCGCGACCTGCAGAAGAAATATGGACTGGCCTACCTGTTCATCAGCCACGACCTGAAGGTGGTGCGGGCGATGTCACACAAGGTGATCGTCATGCGCAACGGAGACGTGGTCGAGATGGGCGCTGCCGAAGATCTTTTCGTCAACGCCCAGGATGACTATACCCGCGAACTGATCGCTGCGGCAGGCTAGGCGTTGGCCGCTTCGCGCGCCGCCGATTTCGGCACCGGGCCGCGCAGCTCTTCATAGTGGTCGAACTGCAGCTTGACCCAGCCGGTGCCGCGCGTGGCGCTGGCCAGCGTCCGGTGCAGCTCGTCCTCGGCCACGGCGGGCAGCTGGGCGTTGAAGATCTCCCAGCCCGGCGCGTTCGGGTTGCCCTCGAACCCCAGAACCTGCCCCTGAAGCGAGCTGATCGTGGGCACCAGATCGCCCACGAAGGCCGAAGGAACATGGATCTCGGCGTTCAGGATCGGCTGCAAAACGACGGGCTTGGCCTGCGGCAAGGCCTCGCGCACAGCGTTCTTGCCGGCTGTCCGGAAGGCAAAATCGGAACTGTCTACGTTGTGATGCTTGCCGTCATGCAAGGTGACCTTCACATCCACCACCGGAAAGCCCTCGGGGCCCTGCGCCAACGCATCGACCGCGCCTTGTTCGACCGAGGGGATATAGTTCTTGGGCACGGCGCCGCCCTTGACCACCTCGTCGAATTGAAAACCCGATCCGCGCGGCAGCGGCGCGACCGAGATCACCACATCGGCGAACTGCCCCGCGCCGCCGGATTGCTTGCGGTGGCGGTGTCGGTGTTCGACCGTGGCGCGGATGGTCTCGCGATACGCGGTCTCGACCGGAGAGGTTTCGATCTCGATCCCGAAATCCTCGGCCAGCTTGGCGACCACCCGCCGCATGTGCTGCGGCCCTTGCGAGCCCAGAACGGCGTGGCCGCTCAGCTCGTCCTGTTCCAGCGTCAGGCCCGGGTCGATCTCGACCAGCCGGGACAGCGCGTTGGACAGGCGCACGTCGTCGCGTTCATGGGCCGGCGACACCACCTGCCGATAGGCGACCGGATGCGCCGTGGCCCAATCAGGCAGCGGCGTGGAGCCGCTGCTGTCATAGATATTGCCGGGGTTGAGGTGATCGGATTTCACCGCCAGCCCGATCTCGCCGGCCTTCAGCCCGTCGATCTGGGTCTTGGCGTCCAGCGCGGTCAGGTTGCCAACAGTTTCGCCGCCCAGCGGGTCATGCGCCTTGATCCCGTCGCCCAGCCCCCGCAGGACGATGATTTTGCCAATGTGCTTTTTGACGTCGGCGAACCCGGCGATGGCGCGGGCGGCCTCGGGCGCCGCGTCCCGGTCGGCGGCGATGTCGAACTCGGGCGCCTCGTGCCGCAGGGCCTTCATCAGGCGGGTCAGCCCGTTGCCATGGCTGGCCGCGCCCAGACAGGCCGGGATCAACTGATGGTTCTGCAACACCTGCGCGGCCAGGTCATAGATCTCGGCGCTTGGCGGCTGCTTGTCCTCGATCAGCTGCTCAAGCAGGTGGTCGTCGAAATCCGACAGGGTTTCGAGCAGTTCGGTGCGGGCTTCGGCCTCGCGATCGGCCACCGATTGCGGTAATTCGATCAGCGCCGAGGGCTGACCTTCCTGATATTTCCACGCGCGCTCCGAGATCAGGTCGACTGCGCCGACGATGGTTTCGCCTTCACGGATCGGCACCTGTCGCAGGGTGATGTGATGGCTGCAATAGGTCTGCAGCGCGGCGATGATGTCGCGGATGCGGCCGTTGGGGTTGTCCATCCGGTTGATGAACAGAAAGCAGGGAATTCCCGCCTCCTCGACCAGCCGCAGATAGGGGGCACACAGAACCGCCGCGTCCGGGTCCGGCGGGACCACCACCACGGCCGCGTCGGAAATGGCCATGGCGGGTCCGGCATAGGCCAGCGCATCGCCCCCGCCATCCACGTCGATCGCGCACCACGGTTCGTCCAGATAAGAAAAACCGTGCAGATGCACGGTTCCGGACAGGTCGAATGTGGTGGGCCGGCCATCAAGGCGACTGATGGCCTCGACCAGTGTTGTCTTGCCCGATTGGCTGGGGCCGAGGACGGTAAAAACGCGCATGGGTGCTGTCCCTTCGTCAAGTTGCAGAGTGGTTGCACGAAAGGAGCTGTCGAACGCGGATGCGCCGGCGAGTCTGTCTGAATGATGGCCTGCCTCGGCGTCGGGCGGCGTGCCGCCCGCCTTCCGAGTGTGGGGAAAACCCCCCGCGCGCGTCAACCCCCCGCTTTTTTGCATTGTGGCGACTGGCCGGCTTGCAGCATGTCGCCCGTCGTCAGATCGCCGAACTGTGGCCTGCCTTGCTCAGGTCATAAGCGTCGAAGGTCCGGGCGATCATCCGAGCCAAGGCGCGCGCTTCGGGCGGGATGAACAGCCCGTCATCGGTGATTTGCAACAACCCGTCGAAGGCGTCATTGGCGCGCTGGTACATCGCCTTCAGCTCGGCCGCCGAGATGTCGTGGTCGCGCAGGATCTCGGCCGTTTCGATGCGGAAGTCGCACATCAGGGCCTCGATCAGGCGGGCGCGCAGAATGTCCTGATCCTTGAACAGATGCCCGCGCGAGGTCGAGAACCGGCCATCGCGCACCGCTTTGGTATGGACCGACGTGGCTGGGGCGTTCTGCGCATAGCCCTGCGGGAAGCGCGAGATCGAGCTGGCGCCGACACCGATCAGAACCTCGGCCTGATCGTCGGTATAGCCCTGGAAGTTCCGCTTGAGCCGCCCGGCTTTCAGTGCATGGGTCAGCCCGTCATCCTTCGTGGCGAAATGGTCGATGCCGATTTCTTCGTAATTGTCCCACAGGAATAGACGGCGGGCGGTGTCGAACAGATCAAGCCGCTGTTCCGGCGTCGGCAAGGCGTCGGACGGGATCAGCTGCTGGCGTTTCGCCATCCACGGCACATGCGCGTAGCCATACAGGGCCACCCGGTCGGGGTTGAGGGACAGCAGCTTTTGTACGCTTTCGGTCATCCGCGCCTTGGTCTGGTGCGGCAGTCCGTACAGGATGTCGGCGTTCAGGCTGGGCACGCCGCGCTCGCGGATCATGTCGATCGCTTCGCGGGTGGTGTCATAGCTCTGGATGCGCCCGATGGTCTTCTGGATCTCGTCGTCGAAATCCTGAACTCCGATCGAGGCGCGGTTCATCCCGGCCTCGGCTAGCGCATCCAGACGGGCGGCGTCCACCTCGTTGGGGTCGATCTCGACCGAGAATTCCGCGTTGGGTCCAAGTGGGACGATCCCCAGAATATGCGCGGCCAGTTCGCGCATCAGGTCGGGGTTCAACAGCGTGGGCGTGCCCCCGCCCCAATGCAGGCGCGACAGGGTCACCCCGCTGGGCAGGCGCGCGGCCAGCAGGTCCAACTCGGCCTTGAGGACATCGACATAGGCGATGACGGGGTTGTCGGTCTGGGTGCCCTGGGTGCGGCAGGCGCAGAACCAGCACAGCCGGCGACAGAACGGCACATGGACATAGAGCGAGATCGAACTGCCCGGCCGGATGGCGGAGATCCAGTCGCTGAACATGTCGGGCCCCACGTCATTGCTGAAGTGGGGGGCGGTCGGATAGCTGGTATAACGCGGTACCTTCGCGTCAAATAGTCCGAGCTTTGCCAATTGAGGTTTTACTATCATGACGACACCGGTATAGGCTCGACGACCAGAAAACCTTGACCGAGATCAAGTGGACGCGCGCATGACTCTGAACACCCTCGTTGACCACTCCAATTGCGAAGATTGCCCAATTCGGCATCGAGCCGTCTGCGCGCGCTGCGATGCGGACGAGTTGGTCGCGTTGGAAGAGATCAAGTATTACCGCAGCTTCGAGGCCGGTCAGACGATCATCTGGTCGGGCGATCAGATGAATTTCGTGGGCTCGGTCGTGTCCGGGATCGCGTCTCTGACCCAAACCATGGAGGACGGGCGCACCCAGATGGTGGGCCTGCTGCTGCCCAGCGACTTCGTAGGGCGGCCGGGGCGCGACTCGGCGCCTTATGACGTGCAAGCGACCACTGACGTGGTCATGTGCTGTTTCCGCAAGAAACCGTTCGAGGACCTCATGGGCCGCACACCGCATATTGCCCACCGCTTGCTGCAGATGACGTTGGACGAGTTGGACGCGGCGCGTGAATGGATGCTGGTTCTTGGCCGCAAGACCGCGCGAGAGAAGATCGCCAGCCTGCTGTCGATTATCGCGCGCCGGGATGCGTCTGCCAGCCAGAAGGGTTCATCTGGCCCAATCGTCTTTGACCTGCCGCTGACCCGCGAGGCGATGGCCGACTACCTTGGTCTGACGCTCGAGACCGTCAGCCGTCAGATATCTGCGCTGAAAAAGGATGAAGTGATCCTGCTGCAGGGCAAGCGCCACGTGACCGTTCCGGATATCGGCCGCCTGATGGAAGAGGCCGGGGATGATTCGGACGGTGGATTTCTGGTCTAAGCGGTTTTTCTGAGCCACCCGACGACGCGCCCGACCGGTGTCTGCGGTCGGACGGCACGTGGCGACCACAGCTTGAGCCGGTCGGGAAGAGTGACCGTCGTTTCGAACGGAGCCACCAGTCGACCGCTGTCCAGATGCGGCTGGACCAGCGCTTTGTGTCCCATCAACACACCCGCACCGTTCAGCGCTTCTTCGACCGCCAGCGCGTACAAAGAGAAGACCGGTCCGCGGGGTGTGAACGCCCATCCGGGTCGCGCCGCCGCCACCCATGTTTGCCAATCGTCGAACCAGGTCGAATCGGACAGGCAGGTCACATTCGCCAAGTCCTCGGGCGTAGTCAGGCGATGCGCCAAGGCCGGCGCGCAAACCGGAAAGATGGCGTCTTCGGCGATGGGGTCCCCCAAGTCTCCGCCGAAAAACAGGTAGATGTCGAAGGGCGCGCGCTTGAGGTTGGGCGGGGTTTCCTCGGCCGTGAGTGAAACTTCGATCTCGGGCTCTGCGGCTCGAAGTTCGGGCAACCTTGGCGACAGCCACAGCTGTGCAATCGAGGGCAGCGTCACGATGTGCACCACTTGCGGCTGTGCCTGGGCGCGCATGGACAATGTGGCTTGTCCCAAAGTGTCGAAGGCCTTGGTCAGGTCCGGCAACGCCTTCTGTCCCAGCGCGGTCAGGGCAACGCCTCTTGCTGTGCGCTCGAAAAGGGGCGCACCCAGTTCGTCTTCCAACGTTTTGACATGGGCTGATACCGCGCCGGCGCTGACGCCAAGTTCCGTAGCCGCCGCCGAGAATCCGCCCAGGCGGGCTGCGGCCTCGAACGCACGCAGCGCGTTCAGAGGTAGGGGTTTGGGGCGCGGTGGAGCAACGGGCATGGATTTAGGCTCAATTTTTCTAACCCTAATTTTTCGCAAAACTGATTTGCGCGCAAGTCAGGATCTTTGCATCGTTGGCCGCAAAGACGGAGGATCAGATGCAGCACCTTGCTCACCGTGCCTGGGTTCCGGGCCACTGCGAAAACCTTGTTCAGACCATTGCCCGGAAGGTTGCCGACAGCAACTCGGAGGCGATCGAGGCCCGGATCGATGCGCTGATCGCGCGAAACTCGGATATTCATGATGCCGAGTGTTTCAATCTTAACCCGGCGACGAATGTCATGAATCCGAGGGCCGAGGCAGCACTGGCCGCGGGTCTGGGCAGTCGTCCATCTTTGGGCTATCCGGGCGACAAATACGAGATGGGTCTTGAGGCCATCGAGGAGATCGAGGTGATCGCGGCCGAGCTTGCGGCCCGCGTGTTCAACGCGCGATACGCCGAAATCCGAGTGGCATCCGGCGCCTTGGCTAATCTGTATGGCTTCATGGCTCTGACACGGCCGGGCGATACGATCATCGCGCCTCCGGCCGCGATCGGCGGGCATGTCACCCACCATGAGGGTGGCTGCGCAGGGCTTTATGGTCTGCAAACGGTCAATTCACCAGTGGATGCGGACGGGTACAGTCTGGATCTGGCCGCTCTGCGCGACATGGCCAGAACGCACCGGCCCCGGTTGATCACCGTCGGTGGCTCGCTGAACCTGTTTCCGCATCCTGTGTCGGCCGTGCGCGAAATTGCCGACGAAATCGGGGCCAAGGTTCTGTTCGATGCGGCCCACCAATGCGGGATCATCGCCAGCGGGGCTTGGGCGAATCCGTTGGATGAAGGCGCGCATCTGATGACGATGAGCACCTACAAAAGCCTGGGCGGCCCGGCGGGTGGGCTGATCGTCACCAACGACGCCGAAATTGCCGAACGGCTGGACGCCATTGCATTTCCCGGAATGACGGCCAATTTCGATGCCGCGAAATCGGCGGCTCTGGCAATCTCATTGCTGGACTGGGTCGACTTCGGGCCGGCCTATGGACAAGCGATGATCGATCTTGCGCAGGCAATGGCCAGCAAGATGGAAGATCAGGGATTGCCAGTGTTCAAAGGGGCTGGTGGAGCCACCACCTCGCACCAATTCGCGCTGAAGGCCGCCGACTATGGGGGCGGGCAGGCGGTGTCAAAACACCTGCGGCGGGCTGGGTTCCTGGCATGTGGTATCGGTTTGCCGATCGCCCCGGTTGCGGGTGACATGAACGGATTGCGGATCGGAACGCCCGAATTGGTCCGGCGGGGCGTGACGCCCGAACATGCCAGCGAACTTGTGGCCCTGTTCGCCGAGGCGCTGTCTGCGGATGATCCCGCATCGGTCGCGCCCAAGGTGCGGGATCTGCGATCCGGGTTCCAGGGGATGCACTACGTTCGTGCGTGACCCAACGGCCCGGCCGTGTTCTAATGCCTTTGCGTGAAACAATATTCAGGAGCAAGGCATGGAATTCAGTAGCCTATTGGCAATGCTGATCATCGGCGCGATCGCGGGCTGGTTGTCGGGCAGGATCATGAAGGGCCGCGGCTTTGGCGTGATCGGGAACATCATCGTCGGGATCGTTGGCGCTTTTCTCGCCGGAACGATTTTTCCCGCACTCGGGTTTTCCGTCGGCGGCGGTATGGTGTCGTCGATTTTCTTTGCAACGATCGGAGCCGTCATCCTTCTGTTCCTGATCGGTTTGGTCAAAAAGGTCTGACGAAATAACCGCCCCGTCTGGGGCGGATATTCCTTTTGCCGTGCCCGCAGTTCAGTGGGCCAGGAAAACCGGAACCGAGGACTGTTCCAACATGTTCCGGGTCGCACCGCCCAGAATGGCCTCGCGGAACCGCGAGTGACCATAGGCGCCCATCACGATCATGTCGGCTTCGACGTCTGCGGCGTGACGGTTCAGAATGTCGGACACACGTGTCATCGTCTTGCTCAGCACGTCGATTTCGCATTTCACGCCATGGCGGGACAGCATTTGCGACAGCATACCGCCCGGGTCCGAGCGATCAGGGCCGTGACGCGGCGGATCGATCACAACGATCCGGGTCAGTTCGGCCGCTCGCAGGAACGGCAGCGCGCGCCGAATGGCATTCATCGCCTCGACACTCTCATTCCAGCCGATCAGCACTGTCCGAGGGCTTGCGAATGGTTTCGCGTCATCCGGGACCACCAGAACCGGGGCGTGACCCTCGAACATGGCGGCTTCGATGATCGGTTCGGCCTCGGCGCCGCGATCTTTGCCATAGGGCTGCGGCAGAACGACAAGGTCCGAGAAACGGGCCCGATGTGCGACGTGCCGACCCAAGTCGGCGATCTGCGCCACGCCGTTTTCAGCGGACCAGCGTACGCCTGACTTGCCCAGGAAATCCTCGGCAAAGGCAAGCACTTCATCGGCCTCGGCATTTGCACGCTTCAAGGTCTCCTGAAGGATCAGGGCGTTTGCGCCCGCGTAGTAGTAGCCGGTCTGGCTACGGTCGACACCGAGGCACAGCGCTTCGGCATGGCCGTCCTGCGCTTCGGCCAAGGCGACCAACTGGGCCAGAGCCGGCTTGGCAAATTTGGTTTCCGTCATGACGGCGAGAAGAGATTTATAAGCCATTTCGACCTCGTGTTTCGGGTTCTGAAACCTGTGCGACCAGGTAACCCATTCATTTGCTTATGCCTGTCACAGTTTTCAGGCTATTGTCTTGATGCAGATCAAAGCAGCATTGGTTGTGCATGGATCATACAGCAACCAGTCAACGAAAGCTCTATGCGGCACAAGAATCGCCCGGAGCATGGCAAAGGGACGCAATATGTCGAATTACATCAAGCTGATCGCGCTTGGTCTGGTCGTGCTGTTCGCAGCGATCGGATCCAACTATGCGCGGGATTTGGCGTATCAGGTGCACGCGATACTGGTGATGCTCATCGCCGGTGGCCTGTTCATCTGGACGCTGCGAAACACGGATGAGCCGGATATTCTTGTCGATCGTTCGGGTGAGTACATGGATAGCGTGATCCGCTATGGCGTGATCGCAACCGCTTTTTGGGGTGTCGTAGGGTTCTTGGTGGGAACCTTCATCGCGTTCCAGCTGGCCTTTCCGGTGCTGAACTTCGAATGGGCGCAAGGGCTTCTGAACTTTGGCCGGTTGCGCCCGCTGCACACATCAGCGGTCATTTTCGCGTTCGGCGGCAACGCCCTGATCGCCACATCCTTCTATGTCGTGCAGCGCACAAGCGCCGCGCGTCTGTGGGGCGGCAACCTGGCCTGGTTCGTGTTCTGGGGCTATCAGCTGTTCATCGTTCTTGCCGCGACCGGCTATGTGCTGGGCGGAACCCAGTCCAAGGAATATGCCGAGCCTGAATGGTATGTGGACCTGTGGCTGACCATCGTCTGGGTGGCCTATCTGGCCGTGTTCCTGGGGACGATCGTCAAGCGGAAAGAGCCCCACATCTATGTGGCGAACTGGTTCTATCTGGCCTTCATTGTCACCGTAGCGATGCTGCACCTGGTCAACAACATGACCATTCCGGTCAGCATCTGGGGTTCGAAATCGGTCATCGTCTGGTCTGGTGTGCAGGATGCCATGATCCAGTGGTGGTACGGTCACAACGCCGTGGGCTTCTTCCTGACCGCGGGCTTCCTGGGCATGATGTACTACTTCATTCCCAAGCAGGCCGAACGCCCGGTCTTCAGCTACAAGCTGTCGATCATCCACTTCTGGGCGCTGATCTTCCTGTATATCTGGGCTGGTCCGCACCACCTGCACTATACCGCGCTGCCTGACTGGGCCTCGACGCTGGGCATGGTGTTCTCGGTCGTGCTGTGGATGCCTTCGTGGGGTGGCATGATCAACGGCCTGATGACCCTGTCGGGCGCTTGGGACAAGCTGCGTACCGACCCGGTCATCCGCATGATGGTGATCTCGGTCGGCTTCTACGGCATGTCCACCTTCGAAGGTCCGATGATGTCGATCCGCGCGGTGAACTCGCTGTCGCACTACACCGACTGGACCATTGGTCACGTACATTCCGGCGCGCTGGGCTGGAACGGCATGATCACCTTTGGTGCCCTGTACTTCCTGGTTCCGGTTCTTTGGAAACGTGAACGTCTGTACTCGCTGCAGATGGTCAGCTGGCACTTCTGGCTCGCCACCATCGGTATCGTGCTCTACGCCGCGTCGATGTGGGTCACCGGTATCATGGAAGGCCTGATGTGGCGCGAAGTGGATGCCAACGGCTTCCTGGTGAACTCGTTCGCCGACACCGTGGCGGCCAAGTTCCCGATGTATGTGGTGCGTGCGCTGGGCGGTGTTCTGTTCGTCGCTGGTGCGCTGATCATGTGCTACAACCTGTGGATGACCGTCCGGCGGGCTCCGGCCAAAGAGGCCAGCCTGACCGTCGCGGTCCCGGCTGAATAAGGAGGGCCGGAGCAATGGCAATTCTCGACAAACACAAGATCCTCGAGACCAACGCGACCCTCCTGCTGATCTTCAGCTTCCTGGTCGTGACTATCGGTGGCATCGTTCAGATCACCCCGCTGTTCTACCTTGAGAACACAATCGAGAAGGTGGAGGGCATGCGCCCTTACACCCCTCTCGAGATGGCGGGGCGTGAGATCTACATCCGCGAAGGCTGTTATGTCTGCCACAGTCAGATGATCCGCCCGATGCGGGACGAAGTCGAACGCTATGGCCACTACTCGCTGGCGGCCGAGTCGATGTACGACCACCCGTTCCAGTGGGGGTCCAAGCGCACCGGGCCGGATCTGGCCCGTGTGGGTGGCCGCTACTCGGATCAATGGCACGTGGACCATCTGCGTGATCCGCAATCGGTGGTGCCGGAATCCGTGATGCCGAAATACGGCTTCCTGGAAAACCGCAAGATCGACGGCCGGTATATCGGTGACATCATGGCCACCAATGCGGTTCTGGGCACGCCTTATACGGACGAGATGCTGGAAAACGCAGTTGCCGATTTCCGGGCGCAGGCCGATCCGGACAGCGACTATGACGGGCTGCTGGAGCGTTATGGCGAAAACGTCAACGTGCGCAACTTCGATGGTCAGCCGGAACTGACCGAAGCCGATGCGTTGGTTGCATATCTGCAGATGCTGGGAACGCTGGTCGACTTCTCGACCTTCACCCCGGATGCAAGCCGCTAAAGGAGGGTGTGATGGAAGAATACACGATCCTGAGGCAATTCGCGGATAGCTGGATGCTGCTTCTGTTGTTCGCCTTCTTTGTCGGCATCGTCATCTGGGTGTTCCGCCCCGGTGCCAGCAAGGAATACAAGGACACCGCAAACATCCCGTTCCGGCATCAAGACAAACCCGCCACATCCGAGGAGGCGCGGAAATGAGCAAGACACCTGAAAAACAGCCGGGTGATCCCAAGACGACCGGTCACAGCTGGGATGGCATCGAGGAATTCGACAATCCGATGCCGCGTTGGTGGTTGTGGACCTTCTACGCGACCATCTTCTGGGGTGTGATCTACACGATCATGTATCCGGCGTGGCCGCTGGTGCAATCTGCAACCGCCGGTGTGCTTGGCTGGTCCTCGCGCGAGCTGGTTCAGAAGGAGATGGTTTCGTTTGAAGAGGCCAACGCTCCGTGGAACGCCAAGCTGGTCGAGACACCGCTGGATGATATCGCCAAGGATGCCGAGCTGCAGCAATATGCGGTCAACGCCGGTGGTGCAGTGTTCCGCACCTGGTGCGCTCAGTGCCACGGATCGGGCGCGCAGGGCGCAAAGGGTTTCCCGAACCTTCTGGACGACGCCTGGCTGTGGGGCGGCACCTTGGATGACATCGTCACCACGGTCAGCTACGGCATTCGCAACGAAGAAAGCGACGACGCGCGCTACTCCGAAATGCCGGCATTCGGCGAGATCCTCGAGCCCGAGGAAATCACCCAGGTCGTGCAATATGTGATGTCGCTGACCAACGCCCAAACCGACGATGCTGCGGCGCAGGCGGGCAAGGTTGTCTACGACGACAATTGCGCGGCCTGTCACGGCGAAGACGGCAAGGGCGATATCGCGCAGGGCGCACCGAACCTGACGGATGCGATCTGGTTGTATGGCGGCGATGAGAAAACGCTGACCGAAACGGTGGCCTACAGCCGCTTTGGCGTCATGCCCCCCTGGGATACGCGTTTGACCGAGGCGCAGATCCGCGCCGTGTCGGCCTATGTCCACCAGTTGGGTGGCGGTCAATAAGATCCAGGAACACCTTCGGGCGGCGTGCCGCCCGAAGGCCTAGGTGCCGGCTGTTCCATCTGTTCGCGCGTTTCCTGAACAGCCGGCACCGCATTTTCCGAAAATAGTGCTGACAATGGCCCCGGTCCAGCGCGGGCACGCAAACTGATCCTAAAGGTTGCGCGGATCCAACTCGCGGCTCTTGCTGACCCACCAGTGTCCGGCGGGCAGCCATCTTTTCCTTTTTGGCGCATTCGGTTTGGGCGCGTCGCGTAGCTTGGGGGCGTTCAACCGCGTGGCGGTCATGAAGGAAGCAGCGTAGATGTTCAGCATGGTCTTTCTCCTGATGCGATGAACTCGGGTTCCAGCATCGGCTCTTGACCGGATATTTGCGACTCAATTACCGTGTTCAGATGTAAGCAGAGGTTACATATGGACTGGCTGAACCTTCCGCCACTATCGGCGCTACGGGCTTTCGCTGCATTTGCCGAGCACAGAAATATCGTCAAGGCCGGCGATGCGTTGAATGTAAGTCATGCCGCCATAAGCCAGCAGTTGCGGGCGCTTGAGGCGCATATGGGCGTGACCCTGTTGGACCGGTCGGGCAAGACGCTGGTCCTGACGTCGGATGGCGAACACCTGGCGCGCAGCGTTCAGCTGGGGTTTGGCGCCATCCATGCGGCGGTCTCGGACCTGGTGAACGCGGGCGAGGATCGGCCGGTGCACGTTTCGCTGACCTCCTCATTTGCTGCTTCATGGCTGATGCCGCGGTTGCCGATTTTCCGGTCGGATCACCCTGGGATCGATCTGACCTTGGATCCGTCACCGGAACTGGTCGATCTGCGCCCCGGCGGGGTGGATGTCGCGATTCGATACGGGGCAGGCGGTTGGCCGGGCGTCCGATCCGAGATGTTGTTGAAAACCCCGATGGTCATCGTTGCCGCGCCCAGTCTCTTAGGGTCCAGGTCCGAGTGGTCGCCGGCTGATCTGGCCCGTTTGCCGTGGCTGGAAGAGGTGGGCACGACCGAAGCCAGCACATGGCTGGCACAACATGGGGCGGCTATGGACCCCGGCGCCGGACGGACCAGTTTGCCGGGCAATCTGGTCCTTGAGGGCGTGCGCGCGGGGCAGGGGGTCACGGTGACGGTGCGACATTTCGTCGAACGTGATATCGTGGCCGGAAGACTAGTTGAACTTCATGTCGCACCGGACGCCCGAGGCTACCACATTGTGACGGCGCAAACGCCGCAAAGAAAGGCGGTGAAGACATTCGTCGGGTGGTTGAAACGCCAAGCGAACCAGGTGTGACAAAAGGTGTCTGTGCGATGCGCTTTTGACCCATGTCAAAGTTGTCCGGTGTATGATCTGGAACAAGTCGCCCGACCAACAGCAAGATCCGGAGCCATGCCGTGAGCGATCACACCCCAGCCCCCAGCCTTTACGCCGCAAGGGAACCGATCTTTCCACGGCGCGTTTCCGGCAAGTTTCGGAACCTCAAATGGATCATAATGGCCGTCACGCTTGGCATCTACTATGTGACGCCGTGGATCCGATGGGATAGGGGCCCCAGCCTTCCGGATCAGGCGGTGCTGCTGGATCTTGCGAACCGCCGCTTTTACTTCTTCTGGATCGAGATCTGGCCACACGAATTCTACTTTGTGGCCGGTCTGCTGATCATGGCCGGCTTGGGCCTGTTCCTGTTTACGTCGGCCTTGGGGCGGGTGTGGTGCGGCTATGCCTGCCCACAGACGGTTTGGACCGACCTTTTCATTCTGGTCGAGCGCTGGATCGAAGGCGATCGAAACGCCCGCCTGCGCCTTCATCGTCAGAAGAAGCTGGATTTCCGCAAGGCCCGCCTGCGATTGACCAAATGGGTGGTCTGGTTCCTGATCGGTCTGGCGACCGGCGGGGCCTGGGTGTTCTATTTCGCGGATGCGCCGACCCTGGCGCGGGACCTTGTGACCGGCAACGCGCATCCGATCGCCTATACCACCATGCTGGTTCTGACCGGCACGACCTTTTTCTTCGGCGGGTTCGCGCGCGAGCAGATCTGCATCTATGCCTGTCCGTGGCCGCGAATTCAGGCGGCGATGATGGACGAGGACACTCTGGTGGTTGGCTACCGAGAGTGGCGGGGCGAGCCGCGCGGCAAGGGCAAACGGACGGCCGACTCTGAACTGGGCGACTGCATCGATTGCATGGCCTGCGTCAATGTCTGCCCGGTCGGGATCGACATCCGTGATGGCCAACAGCTGGAGTGCATAACCTGCGCGCTGTGCATCGATGCCTGCGACGACATGATGGCCAAGATCGGCAAGCCGCGCGGTCTGATCGACTATATGGCGCTCAGCGACGAAACGCGTGAACGCGCGGGCCAGCCTCCCAAGAACGTGTGGAAGCACATCTTGCGGCCTCGGACGATCATGTATACCGCGCTTTGGTCGCTGGTGGGTTTTGGCCTGCTGTTTGCGTTGTTCATCCGGTCGGATATCGATCTGACGGTTGCGCCGGTGCGCAATCCGACATTCGTGACCATGTCCGACGGTTCGATCCGCAACACCTACGACGTGCGGTTGCGGAACAAACATGGCGAAGACCGCCTGTTCAAACTGTCTCTGGTCGGTGACCCAAGCCTGCAGGTTCAGATTGAAGGAACGGAACTGGATACGGTAAACGTAACTGCGGACACGGCACAGTTGACCCGGGTCTACATCGTGGCTGCGAAAGATACAGCGCCCGCAACGGCGGAAACGACACCGGTCCGGATCTGGGTCGAAGACCTGCAAAGCGGCGAGCGCGCCTACAAGGACACCACGTTCAACGGGCGGGGGAACTGAACCATGGCCGAGCGCAAATTCACCGGAAAGCACGCTCTTGCGGTTTTTGTCGGGGCCTTCGGGGTCATCATCGCCGTCAATCTGGTGCTGGCCTACAAAGCAGTCGCGACATTTCCCGGGCTCGAGGTCAAGAACTCCTACGTTGCCAGTCAGGAGTTCAATGAAAAGCTGCAGGAGCAGCAGTCTCTGGGCTGGGATGCAGACGTGGAAACCAAGGGCGGCCTGCTGATCCTTCGCATCACGGATGCGCAAGGCGTGCCTGTGCGGGTGGCCGAACTGCAGGCCGTGGTCGGCCGCGCAACTCATATGCGCGAGGATTTTTCGCCGGACTTCACCTTTGACGGTGTGGCGTATTCCACCCCGGCGACACTTGGAAAAGGCAACTGGAATGTCCG
This sequence comes from Ruegeria sp. CG8, assembly GCF_056537165.1. NCBI lineage: Bacteria > Pseudomonadati > Pseudomonadota > Alphaproteobacteria > Rhodobacterales > Roseobacteraceae > Ruegeria > Ruegeria sp. CG8. The sequence goes on from NZ_JBQFRA010000003.1 coordinate 580,498, forward strand.
TATCGTCGCGCGCGATGCGGACGGCGCGGAATTCAGTCGGCGCATTCCGTTGTACATCAAGGGTTAGGCTGATGTCGTCGCAGGTGACATCCGGGACCGCAGCCTGTCCGGGCTGCATCGCGGCTCCGGCGGAACCGGCCAGGCCGGTTCCGGTCGACGTTCAGATCGCGCTGTCACTGCCGGGCATTCATTGCTCGGCCTGTATTGCCAATGTCGAACGTGCGTTGAACGCGCACCCCGGCGTACAGGACGCGCGGGTCAACCTGACGCTCAAGCGCGCTCTGATCAAGGCGGGGCCCGAGGTTCGGGCAACGGATCTGATCCCGGTCCTCGATCGGGCCGGGTACGAGGCGCATGAGCTGGATCCGGGTGCCCTGTCAGCCACGCAATCGGACAAGGCAGGGCGGGACCTTCTGATGCGGCTCGCGGTCGCCGGCTTTGCATCCATGAACGTGATGCTGCTGTCAGTGTCCGTCTGGTCCGGCGCCACCGACGCGACGCGCGACATGTTTCACTGGATTTCGGCGGCCATCGCCCTCCCGGCCATTGCGTTCTCGGCCCAACCGTTTTTTGCCAACGCGTGGAGCGCGCTGCGTGTTCGCCGCCTGAACATGGACGTGCCGATCGTTCTGGCAATCCTGCTGGCCTTGGTCACTTCGCTTTGGGAAACGGCGCTGAGCGGTGAGCACGCCTATTTCGATGCGGCTTTGACGCTGACGTTCTTTCTGCTGGCGGGGCGCTATCTGGATTACCGCACCCGTGCCGCGGCCCGCTCGGCCGCGGAAGAGCTGACAGCCCTCGAGGTGCCGCGCGCCATCCGTTTTGTTGACGGGGCCGAGCGCGAGGTCGCTGTTGCCGAACTGGCCGTCGGTGACCTGATCCTGGTGCGACCAGGGGGGCGGATGCCGGTGGACGGCAAGATCGCGACCGGTGAATCCGAGTTGGACCGGTCTTTGCTGACCGGTGAAACCCTGCCGGTATTCGCCCAGCCGGGAACACAGGTCAGCGCGGGTGAGGTCAACCTGACCGGGCCGCTGACCATTCAGGCAACGGCGGTGGGCGAAGAGACTTCGCTGCACCGCATGGCCGATCTTGTGGCCATCGCGGAATCCGGGCGGTCGCGCTATACGTCCTTGGCGGACAAGGCGGCCAAGCTTTATGCCCCCGGGGTTCATATCCTGTCCGCACTCAGTTTCGTTGGCTGGTACATCTATTCTGGCGATCTGCGCACAGCGCTGAACATCGCCGCCGCGGTGCTGATCATCACCTGCCCCTGTGCTTTGGGGTTGGCGGTTCCTGCGGTCACCACCGCAGCCTCAGGGCGGCTGTTCCGCAAGGGGATGCTGATCAAGGACGCCACGGCGTTAGAGCGGTTGGCCGAGGTCGACACCGTGGTGTTCGACAAGACCGGAACGCTCACATCAGGCGCGCCCCAACTGGTCAACGGTGGCGAACACACATGCCGTGAGATCGAGATCGCTCTGGCCTTGGCACAGGCTTCGGCGCATCCGCTGGCGGTCGCCCTGACCCGGGCCGCTCGGGCCGAGGGGTATACCCCGGCCGAGGTTGAAAACGTCACCGAAATTCCCGGTCACGGGACCGAGGGCCAGTTTCAGGGGCAACTCGTGCGGCTGGGCCGAGCCGAATGGGTGGGCGCGACGGAAGGTGATCACACCGCGGCCTGGTTGGCGGTCGGGGACGATCGCCCGGTCGAATTCCGCTTTGCAGACTCATTGCGCCCCGGCGCTTCCGATGCGGTCGCGGCTTTGCGCGATGCGGGCAAGGACGTCATCCTCATGTCCGGGGACACGACCAACGCCGTGAAAGCTCTGGCCGAGAAGCTGGGGATCGAGACTTGGATCGCGCGGGCGCTGCCGCAGGACAAGGCGCGACACATTCAGAAGCTGGCAGACCAAGGCCGCCGGGTTTTGATGGTCGGTGACGGGTTGAACGACACAGCCGCGCTGGCGGCGGCCCATGCGTCGATCTCTCCGGCATCGGCACTGGATGCGGCCCGCGTGGCTTCGGACATCGTCCTGCTGGGCAATGACCTGTCGCCGATCGCCGATGCCTGCCATACTGCTGTCCGGGCGACGAAGCGCATCCGCGAGAATTTTCAGATTGCGACGATCTACAATGTCATCGCGGTGCCTTTGGCCGTTGCCGGCCTTGCGACGCCCTTGATCGCGGCCTTGGCGATGTCCACATCGTCGATTACCGTATCCCTGAACGCTCTGCGCCTGAGGTGATCCGAATGGAAGTTCTGGCCTATCTGATACCGATTTCGCTGCTGTTGGGCGGTGTTGGGCTGGTGGCGTTCATCTACACGGTCCGCAGCAACCAATATGACGACCCCGAAGGCGATGCCCGACGGATTCTGAGCAACGAGTGGGATGATCGCCCCAAGTCCTGACCGGGTGCAATCGTGATGTCGACGGCCCTTGAAATTGCCGCAATGCCCGGCTATGTCCGGCCCATCCGCTAGCAGAGAGACCAAGCCTAATGGCCACCACAAACCCGATCCAGTTCATTCAGCAAGTCCGTGCCGAAGTTGCAAAGGTCGTCTGGCCGACGCGGCGCGAGGTTCTGCTGACCACGGTCATGGTGTTCATCATGGCGGCTCTGACTGCCGTGTTCTTTGCTCTGGTGGATTTGGGCATTCGCGGCGGTCTGCAACTGATCCTGGGTATGTTCAGCTAAAGCCGACTGCCGGGTCCCGTCGGGTCGCGCCGAGACGCGCCCGCTTCGGGCGCCCGACCGGCACTGCCCCCTTGCACAGCAGGCAATGTCAGAGTAGTTGACGCGGGACCTTTCGGGATGGGCGTGCGGCGATTCGGACTGCGCGCCGCTTTTTATTCCGGAACACGCGGCCGGACCGCGACAAAATTTCAATTCAGGTGCGTCCGCCCGACGCGGCGCGCCAAAGGCAAACAAGGACGACAGGTTCATGGCGAAACGGTGGTACTCGGTCAGCGTTCTTTCGAATTTCGAAAAGAAGATCGCAGAGCAGATCCGCACGTCGGTGGCCGAGCACGGCCTTGAGGACGAGATCGACGAGGTTCTGGTTCCCACCGAAGAGGTGATCGAGGTGCGCCGGGGCAAGAAGGTCACGACTGAACGCCGTTTCATGCCCGGCTACGTACTGGTGCACATGGAAATGTCGGATCAAGGCTATCACCTGATCAACTCGATCAACCGGGTCACCGGTTTCCTGGGTCCGCAGGGCCGCCCAATGCCGATGCGCGACGCCGAGGTGAACCAGATCCTCAACCGTGTTCAGGAAGGTGAGGAAGCACCCAAGCTGATGATCAGCTTCGAGGTTGGCGAGAAGGTCAAAGTCAACGACGGCCCGTTCGAGGATTTCGACGGTATGGTCGAGGGCGTGGACGACGAGAACCAGAAGCTGAAGGTTACCGTCTCGATCTTCGGGCGCGAAACTCCGGTCGAGTTGGACTTTACGCAGGTCACCAAGCAGAGCTGATCATTCCTGCAGGAACTGATCGTGCAGGAATCGAACGCGCCGCCGTAACAGGCGGCGCAACTGTTTCTGGTGCTTGCCGGTAAGGTTTCGCCACAGCCTTGGCCGCTTGCCCTAACTCCTTGCCTGATGCACACTTATGCTTGGTACAGGTATGACCGTTGCGCAGCCGGGCTCATGGGCCAGAGGATTTGCGCGCAGTGATGCTTTGGGAGGACTCTGTCATGACATCCAAGGCTGCAGGCCCCACGCCACCCGACAAGCTGACCCCGCCTCAGCGGACGATGCCTATGGTCAACACGGTCACCGCCGCCGACATCACCGACTCGCTGAAGGCCGGGTTCTCCGACTTTCTGGCGCGTCCCATCATGAGCGGATTTTTCGGACTGTTCTATGCCGTCTTCGGGTTTCTGCTGGTCTGGAGCCTGGTCTGGCTTGGAAAGATTTGGATGATCATTCCTGCCGTCGTGGGATTTCCGCTGGTCGCCCCTTTCGCCGCTGCAGGCCTCTATGAGATGTCGCGTCGACTTCAGGCCGGAGAGGATTTTGGCTGGTCGGAAATACTGACGGTCATGGCCAATCAGCGTAAGCGGGAAATGGGCTGGATGGCCTTCGTTACGCTGTTCGTTTTCTGGGTATGGATCTACCAGGTTCGGCTTTGGTTGGCGATCATCCTGCAGAATGCCTCGTTTTCGGATTTCGACGGTTTCCTGAACACCGTGTTCTTTACCCCCCAAGGCTGGGCTTTCCTGGCAGTTGGCACCTGCGTCGGCGCGTTTCTGTCCGCCGTTCTGTTTTCGGTGACTGTTGTTGCCATGCCCTTGCTGCTGGATCGCGACACCGATTTCGTAACGGCCATGCTTACATCGCTCCGCGTTGTCGCCGAAAGCCCTGTGGTCATGCTTGGCTGGGCGGCCATCATCTCGGTCACTATGCTGTTGTCGCTGGTGCCGGCGTTTCTGGGGCTTGTCTTTACGTTGCCGATCCTTGGGCATACTACTTGGCATCTCTACCAGCGCGCCGTTCAGCCGGAGGCGTCTGCCGATCGATAGCGGGGGCGGAGCCTGCATGCCGACGAACGCCTTGGGAAGGTGGCTTCGCCAGCCATCCGGTTTTCAGTGGCATGCTCTTGCCAACCCATTCGTTCCCCTGTAAACGCCGCCCCTATCGTCTTCGGGCGAGATTCTCTCGTGGGAGATCGCAGGGATCGCGATTCCGGATCGGACCACGCAACATAAAACCGGATGGGACGCGTCCCATTCACGTTGAAAGGAAAACCAAATGGCCAAGAAGCTTGCTGGTACGATGAAGCTGCAGGTTCCTGCAGGTCAGGCGAACCCGTCGCCGCCAGTTGGCCCGGCGCTGGGTCAGCGCGGCATCAACATCATGGAATTCTGCAAGGCGTTCAACGCCAAAACCGCAGACATGGAGCCCGGCGCTCCGTGCCCGACCGTGATCACCTACTATCAGGACAAGTCCTTCACCATGGACATCAAGACGCCGCCCGCGTCTTACTACCTGAAGAAGGCGGCCGGTCTGAAGCCGGTCGGCAAGCGTAACCGCCCCCGTGGCGCGGAGAACCCCGGCCGTGAGACCGTGGCAACCGTGACCACCAAGCAGGTGCGCGAGATCGCCGAAGCCAAAATGAAGGATCTGAACGCCAACGACGTCGAAGGCGCAATGAAGATCATCCTGGGCTCGGCCCGTTCCATGGGCATCGAGGTGAAGTAAGATGGCAAAACTCGGTAAACGTACCCGCGCAGCGCGCGAAGCCGTCGCCGGCAAGGAAAACCTGTCGGTCGAAGAGGCAGTTGCACTGGTCAAGGCCAACGCAACGTCGAAGTTTGACGAAACCATCGAAATCGCCATGAACCTGGGCGTTGACACCCGTCACGCAGACCAGATGGTGCGCGGCGTCGTCGGTCTGCCGAACGGCACCGGCAAGGACATGCGCGTTGCTGTCTTCGCGCGCGGCCCCAAGGCTGATGAGGCGAAAGAAGCTGGTGCGGACATCGTCGGCGCCGAGGACCTGATGGAAAGCATCCAGGCCGGCAACATCGACTTTGATCGTTGCATCGCAACCCCGGACATGATGCCGATCGTCGGTCGTCTGGGTAAGGTTCTGGGCCCCCGCAACCTGATGCCGAACCCCAAGGTCGGCACCGTGACCATGGACGTGAAAGCGGCCGTGGAAGCAGCCAAGGGTGGTGAAGTCCAGTTCAAGGCGGAAAAAGGTGGTGTCGTACACGCAGGCGTCGGCAAGGCGTCGTTCGACGAAGCCAAGCTGGCGGAAAACGTCCGCGCCTTCATCTCGGCCGTTGCCAAGGCGAAGCCGTCGGGCGCCAAGGGCACCTATATGAAGAAAATCGCGCTGAGCTCGACCATGGGCCCCGGCGTGACCGTGGATGTGGCGCAAGCTTCGGGCGAATAAGCCGAAACGTTCTTTCGGAAATTCGAACCCCGGGCGGTCATGCTGCCCGGGGTTTTCTTTTGCTCTCAGATAGCAGGTTCGACTGTGACCTGATTGGGTATTTCGCGCACGCGTGCCTTGTCGGACTCCAGCCTGAGGTCGCGCTCGGCAACGGTCAATGCCTGGTTCGCAGCCGCCCGAGCCGCGGTTGTCATTGCTCCGTCTTGAGTCTGCGTCAGTCGGGTCAGCGCCCTGAGAATGGCCTCGTGGACTTCGACCTTGTCACCGGCATCCCGGGAAATGGCCGCATAAGCGTCACGAAGGAATGTGTCGAACGCGATCTCCGGGGCATGGATTCTCGGGAACTGCGGGTCGGCGGGTTGGGTGGGCCGCGAGCCAAGTGGCAGGAGAACCCGCAGCAACCTCTCGACCATCTGAATTGCCGTCATCGGGTCGTTGATACCCGGCGAGAGCGCGCGCTGTGCGATTTCCGACAGGGTTTGAATGCCAAAGCGGGGGTCTTGATTGAAGCTGCGCTCGGTCCCGATCACGAAGGCTTCCCGGATGGTTTCACCATCCATTTTCCGGGTCGCTCTGGCCAGGGGTTGGCCTTCGGTCACGAACTGCCCCGGCAGCGCCATGATCCAGATCTCGCAGTCGTTCTCTTCGGCGCAGGAATGCAGCATGCCGACATCCACGTGGCGCACGTTCCCAGTCGAACTGGCCCGCACGTCGTGCCCGGTTCGCGGAACATCCGCGGCGGCTTGATATGGAATGGCGCCGAGGCACGGCAGTTCCATGGCTCGGGTCATGGTGTCCCTGGCGTTTTTTTCTATCTTGCGTGCCGTTTCGGAGATGCTGCCATAGCTGGGCAATTGGTCGATCCAGAGCAAGAGCGCCAGTGTCACCAAAAAGATCACCACCAAGGTGAACGCAAGCGCAACGGCGATGGACTGCTGGGTATAGACCCCGGTTTCGACAAGGATCAACGATACGAGCGCGAAGATAAATGCGCCGAGAAACGTGGCCAGCACGTTTTGCGAGACACTGTCTTCTTCGATCACCTGCTGGGCGCGCGGAGAGGACTGGTTCGACGCCCATCGCTGTGCCGCGACCATGATCGACAGAGAAAAGGTCGTCACCGCCAGCATGGACGACGCCAGAATGCCGAGGATCTTTGCCACGGCCTCGGTGCTCAGCCGTTGTGCGAGAAAGTCGGGGACGAAGCCGCCGAGGTAGGTGCCAATCCCCGCGCTGACCACGGCGAGAGCGGCGATCAGGCTGGTACGAACCCATAATTGGCGAGAAATCTGACGAAACAGGAATTGCGGCTTGGAAATGGATTTCAACTTGATCATCCGTTGATCCTGTTCGGGTTTGCGGTCATTGTCTACCGGCTTGGGGTTCGGTCAATTTACCCCTTGGAAACCCCGGCCATCTGCCCTAAAGAGGGCTGCGGAATAAAGCGTGCGATTCGTCGTGCGCTTTATTTCGTTTCGTCCAAGACGGTGGGTGGGTCCTTCCGGCCCCTTAATTCCCTGCCTGAGACGGGTAAGACCAAAGAATTTCGAGGGTCCTGACCCTCGGGCGCATTTTGGCCAATCCCGTAACAACGGACCTGAACGCCGGGGCGCAGCCCTCGGCAAATATGAGCCGGGGTGAAGCATCGCCCCTAACTTGGAGAGAACTGTGGATAGAGCCCAGAAAGAGAAAGTGGTCGAGGAACTCGGCCAAATCTTCGAAAGCTCTGGCGTCGTAGTGGTTGCTCACTACGCCGGTCTGACAGTTGCCGAGATGCAGGACCTTCGCGCACGTGCTCGTGACGCGGGCGGCTCCGTGCGTGTTGCCAAGAACAGGCTCGCCAAAATCGCCCTCGACGGTAAGCCATGTGCGAGCATTGCTGACCTGCTGACGGGTATGACTGTTCTGACCTATTCCGAGGACCCCGTGGCAGCAGCCAAGGTGGCCGAGGACTTCGCCAAGGAGAACCAGAAGTTCGAGATCCTTGGCGGTGCAATGGGCGAGAACGCTCTGGACCGGGCTGGTGTCACAGCCGTGTCGAAAATGCCGTCGCGTGAAGAGCTTATTGCTTCGATCGTGGGCTGCATCGGCGCGCCTGCTTCGAACATCGCCGGTGCAATTGGCGCACCTGCAAGCAACATCGCAAGCATCCTTTCCACCATCGAAGAGAAGGCGGAAGCTGCGTAAGCGGTTGGCACTGAATGATCTGCGTGGGGCACATGCCCTGACGTTGGAACACACACTGTAAACGGAAAGAGCTGATACAATGGCTGATCTGAAGAAACTGGCAGAAGAGATCGTTGGTCTGACCCTGCTGGAAGCACAAGAACTGAAAACCATCCTCAAGGACGAGTACGGCATCGAGCCCGCAGCAGGCGGCGCCGTCATGGTCGCAGGCGCAGCTGGCGATGCCGGCGGTGCAGCTGAGGAAGAGAAAACCGAATTCGACGTCGTTCTGAAGAACGCCGGCGCTTCGAAAATCAACGTCATCAAAGAAGTTCGCGGCATCACCGGCCTGGGCCTGAAAGAAGCCAAGGAACTGGTCGAAGCCGGCGGCAAGATCAAAGAAGGCGTGGACAAGGCAGAAGCCGAAGAGATCAAGGGCAAGCTGGAAGCAGCTGGCGCCGAGGTCGAGCTGGCCTAAGCCTGTCTTTCGGTGCATCGCGGATGCGCCGTGGAATTTGGCTGGGCCCGGAGAAATCCGGGTCCAGCCGAACCTGTCTTAGAAAGGGCCTCAAGTGCTGGGGCGTTTTCTAAGACGCGGTTCGCGGATCGGGAGGCTACCATTCGGGACGGTGGCCACGAATTGATCCGGACGTGTCGTCTCGTATGTGCAAGGCGCCGGGGCCCGACGGTGTTTTTGCCCGCTGAGAACATCGAAAGGTGACATCTGACATGGCTCAATCGTTCCTTGGCCAGAAACGTCTTCGGAAATACTACGGCAAAATCCGCGAAGTCCTGGAAATGCCGAACCTCATCGAGGTCCAGAAATCCTCCTATGATCTATTCCTGCGCTCTGGCGATGCCGATCAGCCGACCGACGGCGAAGGTATCAACGGCGTGTTCCAATCGGTCTTTCCGATCAAGGATTTCAACGAAACTTCCGTGCTGGAATTCGTGAAATACGAGCTGGAAAAACCGAAATACGACGTTGAAGAGTGCATGCAGCGTGACATGACCTACAGCGCGCCGCTGAAGGTCACCCTGCGCCTGATCGTGTTTGATGTCGACGAAGACACCGGGGCCAAATCGGTCAAGGACATCAAGGAACAGGACGTGTTCATGGGCGACATGCCCCTGATGACACCGAACGGCACCTTCATCGTGAACGGCACCGAGCGTGTGATCGTGTCCCAGATGCACCGGTCGCCCGGTGTGTTCTTCGACCACGACAAGGGCAAGACTCACTCCTCAGGCAAGCTGCTGTTTGCCTGCCGCATTATCCCGTACCGCGGCAGCTGGCTGGACTTCGAGTTCGACGCCAAGGACATCGTCTACGCCCGCATCGACCGTCGCCGCAAACTGCCGGTGACCACGCTGCTCTATGCCCTGGGCCTGGACCAGGAAGCGATCATGGACGCGTATTACGACACCGTGTCCTACAAGCTGAACAAGAAGAAGGGCTGGGTCACCCCGTTCTTCCCCGAACGTGTGCGCGGCACCCGTCCCACCTATGACCTGATCGACGCAAAAAGCGGTGAAGTGATTGCCGAAGCCGGCAAGAAGGTCACCCCGCGCGCGGTCAAGCAGCTGATTGACGAGGGCAAGGTTACCGACCTACTGGTGCCGTTCGACCACATCGTCGGCAAGTTCGTCGCCAAGGACATCATCAACGAAGAAACCGGTGCGATCTATGTCGAAGCCGGTGATGAGCTGACCCTGGAATATGACAAGGATGGCGAGCTGATCGGCGGCACCGTGAAGGAGCTGATCGATGCCGGCATCACCGATATTCCGGTTCTGGACATCGACAACATCAACGTCGGTCCGTACATCCGCAACACCATGGCGCAGGACAAGAACATGGGCCGCGAAAGCGCGCTGATGGACATCTACCGCGTCATGCGCCCGGGCGAGCCGCCCACCGTCGAGGCTGCGTCGGCTCTGTTCGACACCCTGTTCTTCGACAGCGAGCGCTATGATCTGTCGGCCGTTGGCCGCGTGAAGATGAACATGCGCCTGAACCTGGATGCTCCGGACACCCTGCGGACACTGCGCCGCGAAGACATCGTGGCCTGCATCAAGGCACTGGTGGAGCTGCGTGACGGCAAGGGCGACGTGGACGACATCGACCACCTGGGCAACCGTCGTGTGCGCTCGGTCGGTGAACTGATGGAAAACCAGTACCGCGTCGGCCTGCTGCGGATGGAACGCGCCATCAAAGAGCGTATGTCGTCGGTCGAGATCGACACCGTCATGCCGCAGGACCTGATCAACGCGAAACCGGCGGCGGCCGCGGTGCGTGAATTCTTCGGCAGCTCGCAGCTGTCGCAGTTCATGGACCAGACTAACCCGCTGTCGGAAGTCACCCACAAACGCCGCCTGTCGGCGCTTGGCCCGGGTGGTCTGACGCGCGAGCGTGCGGGTTTTGAGGTGCGCGACGTGCACCCGACCCACTATGGCCGGATGTGCCCGATCGAAACGCCGGAAGGCCCGAACATCGGTCTGATCAACTCGCTGGCCACCTTTGCCCGCGTGAACAAGTACGGTTTCATCGAAACCCCCTATCGCGTCGTGAAAGGCGGGCAGGTGACCGACGAGGTCCACTACATGTCCGCGACCGAGGAGATGCGTCACACCGTGGCCCAGGCCAACGCGACGCTGGATACGGATGGCAAGTTCATCAACGATCTGGTCTCGACCCGTCAGGCCGGTGACTACACGCTTGCCCCGCGCGAGAACGTGGACCTGATCGACGTTTCGCCGAAGCAGCTGGTCTCGGTTGCGGCCTCGCTGATCCCGTTCCTTGAAAATGACGACGCCAACCGCGCTCTGATGGGCTCGAACATGCAACGTCAGGCGGTTCCGCTGCTGCGGGCCGAGGCGCCGCTGGTCGGTACCGGGATTGAGGAAAAGGTTGCGATCGACTCGGGTGCTGCGATCCAGGCGAAACGTGCCGGCATCATCGACCAGGTTGATGCCCAGCGTATCGTTATCCGGGCCACCGAAGATCTGGAACTGGGCGACGCTGGCGTTGACATCTATCGTCTGCGCAAGTTCCAGCGTTCGAACCAGAACACCTGCATCAACCAGCGTCCGCTGATCAAGGTGGGTGACACCGTCCAGAAGGGCGAGGTCATCGCTGATGGCCCGTCGACCGATATGGGTGAACTGGCCTTGGGCAAGAACGTGGTCGTCGCGTTCATGCCGTGGAACGGTTACAACTACGAAGACTCGATCCTGATCTCGGAACGTATCGCACGTGACGACGTCTTTACCTCGGTCCATATCGAGGAATTCGAAGTCGCCGCCCGTGACACCAAGCTGGGTCCGGAAGAGATCACCCGCGACATCCCGAACGTCGGTGAAGAAGCGCTGCGCAACCTCGACGAGGCGGGCATCGTTTACATCGGTGCGGATGTTGAGCCGGGCGATATTCTGGTAGGCAAGATCACTCCGAAGGGCGAAAGCCCGATGACCCCGGAAGAAAAGCTGCTGCGCGCCATCTTTGGTGAAAAGGCATCTGACGTGCGCGATACCTCGCTGCGCGTGAAACCGGGCGATTACGGTACGGTCGTCGAAGTCCGCGTCTTCAACCGTCACGGTGTCGAGAAAGACGAGCGTGCGCTGCAGATCGAGCGTGAGGAAGTCGAACGTCTGGCCCGTGACCGGGACGACGAGCTGGCGATCCTTGACCGCAACATCTATGCGCGTCTCAAGTCGATGATCCTGGGCAAAACCGCCGTCAAGGGGCCGAAAGGCGTCAAGGCGGGCTCGGAGATCACCGAAGAGCTGCTCGAGTCGCTGACCCGCGGTCAGTGGTGGCAGCTGGCGCTGGAAGACGAGAAGGACGCCCAGATCGTCGAGGCTCTGAACGAGCAGTACGAGGTGCAGAAACGCGCCCTGGATGCCCGTTTCGAGGACAAGGTCGAGAAGGTCCGCCGTGGCGACGACCTGCCGCCGGGCGTGATGAAGATGGTCAAGGTCTTCATCGCCGTGAAGCGCAAGCTGCAGCCGGGCGACAAGATGGCCGGCCGTCACGGGAACAAGGGTGTGATCTCGAAGGTCGTGCCGATGGAGGACATGCCGTTCCTTGCGGATGGTACTCCGGTAGACTTCTGTCTGAACCCTCTGGGCGTGCCGTCGCGTATGAACGTCGGTCAGATCCTTGAAACCCACATGGGTTGGGCCGCGCGCGGTCTGGGTCTGAAGATCGACGAGGCGCTGCAGGAATACCGCCGCTCGGGCGACCTGACGCCGGTTCGTGACGCGATGAAACACGCCTATGGCGAGGATGTCTACGAAGAGGGCATCAGCGGCATGGACGAAGATCAGCTGATCGAAGCGGCCAGCAACGTGACCCGCGGTGTTCCGATCGCAACCCCAGTCTTTGACGGCGCCAAAGAGGCCGACGTCAACGACGCGCTGATCCGCGCCGGTTTCTCGGAAAGCGGTCAGTCGATCCTGTTCGACGGCCGCACCGGCGAGCAGTTCGCGCGTCCGGTGACCGTGGGCATCAAGTACCTGCTGAAACTGCACCACCTGGTGGACGACAAGATCCACGCGCGTTCGACCGGGCCGTACAGCCTGGTGACCCAGCAGCCGCTGGGCGGCAAGGCGCAGTTCGGTGGTCAGCGCTTTGGTGAGATGGAGGTCTGGGCTCTGGAAGCTTACGGCGCCGCCTACACCCTGCAGGAGATGCTCACCGTGAAATCGGATGACGTCGCCGGCCGGACCAAGGTCTATGAGTCGATCGTCAAGGGCGAGGATAACTTCGAGGCGGGCGTACCGGAATCGTTCAACGTTCTGGTTAAAGAAGTCCGTGGCCTCGGCCTGAATATGGAACTCCTGGATGCGGAGGTTGAGGAGTAAGGGCGCTGCCCTTTCTCCCGTCCCCCCTTCCGCAAGATTTGAGGTAACAAATGAACCAGGAAATCACCAACAACCCGTTCAACCCGCTGACGCCGCCCAAGGTTTTCGACGAGATCAAGGTCTCGTTGGCGTCGCCCGAGCGGATCCTGTCTTGGTCCTATGGCGAGATCAAGAAACCCGAAACCATCAACTACCGGACGTTCAAGCCCGAACGTGACGGCCTGTTCTGCGCCCGTATCTTTGGCCCGATCAAAGACTACGAATGTCTGTGCGGCAAATACAAGCGGATGAAGTATCGCGGCGTCGTCTGCGAGAAATGCGGTGTGGAAGTCACCCTGCAGAAGGTTCGCCGCGAGCGTATGGGCCACATCGAACTGGCCGCGCCCGTCGCTCACATCTGGTTCCTGAAATCGCTGCCGTCCCGCATCGGTCTGATGCTGGACATGACGCTGCGCGATCTGGAACGCGTTCTGTACTTTGAAAACTACGTCGTCATCGAGCCCGGTCTGACGGACCTGACCTACGGCCAGATGCTGACCGAGGAAGAGTACATGGACGCGCAGGATGCCTATGGCATGGACGCGTTCACCGCGAATATCGGTGCCGAAGCCATCCGTGAGATGCTGGCCCAGATCGATCTGGAAGCCGAAGCCGAGCAACTGCGCGCTGATCTGGCCGAAGCCACCGGCGAGCTGAAGCCCAAGAAGATCATCAAGCGTCTGAAGGTTGTTGAATCCTTCCTCGAGTCCGGCAACCGGCCCGAGTGGATGGTGATGACCGTGATTCCGGTCATTCCGCCGGAACTGCGTCCGCTGGTTCCGCTGGATGGTGGCCGTTTTGCAACGTCGGATCTGAACGATCTGTATCGCCGTGTCATCAACCGGAACAACCGTCTGAAGCGCCTGATCGAACTGCGTGCACCTGACATCATCGTCCGCAACGAAAAGCGGATGCTGCAGGAATCTGTTGATGCTCTGTTTGACAACGGCCGTCGTGGCCGCGTGATCACCGGCGCCAACAAGCGTCCGCTGAAATCGCTGTCGGACATGCTGAAAGGCAAGCAGGGCCGCTTCCGTCAGAACCTTCTGGGCAAGCGCGTCGACTTCTCGGGCCGTTCGGTCATCGTGACCGGTCCGGAACTCAAGCTGCACCAGTGTGGTCTGCCCAAGAAGATGGCGCTGGAATTGTTCAAGCCGTTCATCTACTCGCGCCTTGAAGCCAAGGGTCTGTCTTCGACCGTGAAGCAGGCGAAGAAGCTGGTCGAGAAAGAGCGTCCCGAAGTGTGGGATATCCTCGACGAGGTGATCCGCGAACACCCAGTCATGCTGAACCGTGCGCCGACACTGCACCGTCTTGGCATTCAGGCGTTCGAGCCGGTCCTGATCGAAGGTAAAGCCATCCAGCTGCACCCGCTGGTCTGTTCGGCCTTCAACGCCGACTTCGACGGTGACCAGATGGCCGTTCACGTCCCGCTGAGCCTTGAGGCGCAGCTGGAAGCGCGTGTTCTGATGATGTCGACGAACAACGTTCTGTCGCCTGCAAACGGCGCTCCGATCATCGTTCCGTCGCAGGACATGATCCTGGGTCTCTACTACGTGACCCTGGAACGCGAAGGCATGCCCGGCGAAGGCAAGGTCTTTGGTTCGATCGACGAAGTCCAGCACGCGCTGGACGCGGGCGAGGTGCACCTGCACTCGAAAATCACCGCGCGGATCACCCAGATCGACGAAGAAGGCAACGAGGTTCAGAAGCGTTTTGAAACCACGCCGGGCCGTGTTCGCTTGGGGGCTCTGCTGCCCAAGAACAACAAGGCACCGTTTGAACTGGTCAACCGCCTGTTGCGGAAGAAAGAAGTGCAACAGGTGATCGACACCGTCTACCGCTACTGCGGCCAGAAAGAGTCGGTGATCTTCTGCGACCAGATCATGTCGATGGGCTTCAAGGAAGCTTTCAAGGCCGGTATTTCGTTCGGCAAGGACGACATGGTGATCCCCGAGGACAAGTGGGGCATCGTGGACGAAACCCGCGAACAGGTGAAAGACTTCGAACAGCAGTACATGGACGGCCTGATCACTCAGGGCGAAAAGTACAACAAGGTTGTCGATGCCTGGTCGAAGTGTAACGACCGCGTAACCGAAGCCATGATGCGCACCATCTCGGCCGTGGCCAAGGATGAGGGCGGCGCTGACAAAGAGCCAAACTCGGTCTACATGATGGCGCACTCCGGTGCGCGTGGCTCGGTAACCCAGATGAAGCAGCTGGGCGGTATGCGCGGCCTGATGGCCAAGCCGAACGGCGACATCATCGAGACGCCGATCATCTCGAACTTCAAGGAAGGTCTGACCGTTCTTGAATACTTCAACTCGACCCACGGTGCCCGTAAGGGTCTGTCGGATACCGCTCTGAAGACGGCGAACTCGGGCTACCTGACCCGTCGTCTTGTTGACGTGGCGCAGGATTGCATCGTGCGCGAGGTTGATTGCGGAACCGACCGTGCGATCACGGCTGAGGCCGCGGTCAATGACGGTGAAGTCGTCGCGTCGCTGGCGGAACGCGTTCTGGGCCGTGTGGCCGCAGATGACGTTCTGCGTCCGGGAACCGACGAGGTCATCGTCGCCGCCGGACAGCTGATCGACGAACGCATGGCCGATACGATCGACGAGGCCGGTGTTGCCTCGATGCGCATCCGCTCGCCTCTGACCTGTGAGTCCGAGGAAGGCGTCTGTGCAACCTGCTACGGTCGTGACCTTGCACGCGGGACCATGGTGAACACCGGTGAGGCTGTCGGCATCATCGCCGCGCAGTCGATCGGTGAACCGGGTACGCAGCTGACGATGCGGACCTTCCACATCGGTGGTGTTGCGCAAGGTGGTCAGCAGTCGTTCCAGGAAGCGAACCAGGACGGTGTCGTTGCCTTTGAGAACCCGCAGATTCTGGTCAATGCCGCCGGCGAAAGCCTGGTCATGGGCCGGAACATGAAGCTGGTGATCAACGACGAACACGGCGAAGAGCGCGCCAGCTTCAAGCTGGGCTACGGTTCGAAGCTGTTCGTCAAGGAAGGCACCAAGGTCAAGCGCGGCGACAAGCTGTTCGAGTGGGACCCCTACACCCTGCCGATCATCGCCGAGAAAGCCGGTACCGCAAAATACGTCGACCTGGTTTCGGGCATTGCTGTCCGCGACGAGACCGACGATGCAACCGGCATGACCCAGAAGATCGTGATCGACTGGCGCGCCGCCCCCAAAGGCAGCGATCTGAAGCCCGAGATCATTCTGGTGGACGACAACGGCGAGCCGGTCCGAAACGATGCGGGCAACCCGGTTCACTATCCGATGTCTGTGGACGCGATCCTGTCGGTCGAAGACGGTCAGAAGATCGAAGCCGGTGACGTTGTTGCGCGTATTCCGCGTGAAGGCGCCAAGACCAAGGACATCACCGGTGGTCTGCCGCGTGTGGCCGAACTGTTCGAAGCGCGTCGTCCGAAAGATCACGCAATCATCGCGGAAGCCGATGGTTACGTGCGCTTTGGCCGCGACTACAAGAACAAGCGTCGCATCAGCATCGAGCCGGTCGACGAGTCGCTGGAGACGATCGAGTACATGGTGCCCAAGGGCAAGCACATCCCGGTGCAGGAAGGCGACTTCGTGCAGAAGGGTGACTACATCATGGACGGCAACCCGGCTCCGCATGACATCCTGTCGATCATGGGTGTCGAGGCGCTGGCTGACTACATGATCAACGAGGTGCAAGAGGTCTACCGCCTGCAGGGTGTGAAGATCAACGACAAGCACATCGAAGTCATCGTGCGCCAGATGCTCCAGAAGTGGGAGATCTTGGACTCGGGCGACACCACCCTGCTGAAGGGCGAGCATGTCGACAAACAGGAGTTCGACGCGGCCAACGAGAAGACCATCGCACGCGGTGGTCGTCCGGCCCAGGGCGAGCCGATCCTTCTGGGGATCACCAAGGCATCGCTGCAAACGCGTTCGTTCATCTCGGCGGCGTCGTTCCAGGAAACCACCCGTGTGCTGACCGAAGCTTCGGTTCAAGGCAAGAAGGACAAGCTGGTTGGCCTGAAAGAGAACGTCATCGTCGGCCGTCTGATCCCGGCCGGTACCGGTGGTGCGACACAGCGTGTTCGCCAGATCGCGCAGCAGCGTGACAATGTCGTCATCGAGGCACGTCGCGAAGAGGCCGAGGCCGCAGCCGCGCTGGCCGCTCCGATGATGGATGATGACATGGTCGGCGATGAGCTGGACTCGCTGGTGGAAACTCCGGAAAGCCGGGAATAATATCGGCGACGAGAAACTCAGAAAGGCCCTGCGGTTCCGCGGGGCCTTTTTTGTTTCGGCCGGTGCCGGAAGCGGCCAGGGTTCGATCCAAACACTGTGATTTCAAATGGAACTGCTGCATACTCAAAAATCAGAATGTGGTAATGGAATTGCTCCCGTCATCACTGTTTGGAACTCAACACGGGTCTTGATCGGATGCTCATAGTCCTTGGATTGTATTTTGGCGTGATTTGGCTGGTCTTCTCCAAGTTCAGCCTGCTGCCCTGGAATGGCTTCTGGAAGACCGTTTCATACGGTGGGGCCGCCGTCGTCGCGTTGGTTGTCATCGGCGCACTCAACCACACGGCGCCTACGGGGCCTGTGTCGGTTCTGGGTGTTCAGACAAGCATTGTGCCTAATGTCTCCGGAACGGTCGTCGAAGTTGCCGTTGAGCCGAACCAGAAGGTCAACGAAGGCGATCTCTTGTTCAGAATCGATCCCGAGTTCTACGTGCTCGAGGTAGCGCGGCTGGAGGCATCTCTGGAAGCCGCCCGGTCGGCAGCGGACCAATTGACCACGGATCTGGCGGCTGCCGAAGCCGATATCGCTTCATTGACCGCGCAACTTGTTTTTGGGCAGCAGCGGCGGGATGACATCGTTCAACTGGAAGAGCGTGGCGCATCCACCACCTTCAAACTGCAGGAAGCGGTCGCGACGATCGAACAGCTCACTGCAAGCATTCGTGCAGCAGAAGCGCGAAAAGCGGGGCTGGAGCGCCGGATTGCAGCTCAGATCGACGGTGAGGATGTGGCGGTCGTGGAGGCCGAACAGGCGCTTGCGCAGGCCGAATGGAACCTCAAGCAGACGGAAGTCTACGCGCCGGGCGACGGGATCGTCAGTGCGGTCACGCTGCGCCCGGGCAATCGCGCGACAACCTTCCAGGGCGCATTGACCTTCATAGATCCGACGAACCACGCGTTGGTGGCCTCGCTGCCCCAATCCAGCCGTTCCAATGTCGGCCTTGGCGATGAAATACGTGTGGCGCTGCGAACCCAGCCGGGATCCGAGATCACGGGAACTATTTCGGGGTTTCCGCCGGCCCTGTCTGAGGGCGCATTGGATCTCCGCTCCGGTTTACCTTCGATGCGCGAACTTGTCGGGATCACCAGCTTTCCGGTCCTCATCGAACTTCCTGGCGATGTACCTCTGAAAACACTTCAATTCGGGGCGTCGGGCACCGCGCTTGTGATGACCGACAAGGCCGGGCCGATTTCGCCACTTGCAGAGATACTGTTCTGGGTCACGCAGAAGCTGAACTACCTGTAGGCGGCAACGCAGAAACCCACCCCATGGCAGTGATCAGGTACAATTGCGATCGGACCAAACAAAATCGAATTGGCCGTATCACAAGTTGACAATCTGCTCAGGTGAGATGCCAATGCCGGGACCAGATTGAAACCGGGCCATGGCAATGACACCGAACGTCAAAGGCGCCCTGCTGATGATGGGCAGCATGGCCGCATTCACTGTGAACGACACGCTGGTCAAAGCGGCTGGTCAGGAGGTGCCACTGTTCCAACTGGTGGCTCTGCGTGGGTTGTTGGCGACCATCCTGGTTTTTGCGTTGGCGCGGCATCTGGGGGCATTGCATCTGCGGTTCGGGCGGAACGACCGCTGGTTGGTGGCTTTTCGTTGCGTGGCGGAATTGTCGGCGACGTTCTTCTTCCTCACGGCTTTGATGCACATGCCGCTGGCCAATGTGACCGCGGTTCTGCAAGCCCTGCCGCTGACCGTAACCCTGGGTGCGGCCCTGTTCTTTTCGGAACAGATCGGGTGGCGGCGGATCATGGCCATTGCATTGGGGTTTGCAGGCATGTTGCTGATCGTGCGACCGGGTCCGGACGGATTCAGCATCTATGCCATGTATGCCTTGATTGCCGTCATCTGCGTGACGGCTCGGGATTTGATCACCCGCCGAATGTCGCCCGAGGTGCCGTCGATGGTCGTCACTTTGGCAACCTCATTGACGATTACCACCGGTGCGGCAATTGCCTCGGTCTTCCAGGGTTGGGTGCCGATGACGGCCGGGTCGGGGATGTTGATTGCCTCGGCAGCAGTTTTCGTCCTGCTGGGGTATCTCTTCAGCGTCATGGTGATGCGCGTTGGCGAGGTCAGCTTTGTCGCGCCGTTCCGATACTCGAGCCTGATCTGGGCCTTGGGTCTGGGATGGGCGGTATTCGGAGATTGGCCTGACCGGATCACTATGCTGGGTGCCGCGCTGGTGGTCACCGCGGGCCTGTTCACCCTCTTTCGCGAGCGGGCACTTCAGGCGTCCGAATAGACGCGTCGGACCACCGCCGGATCAATTGCAAACCGGGTTTCGAACTGCTTTGCCAGAGCGGGGGTCAACGGTTCCAGCTTGGCCTTGCTTGTGCGGGTGTTGGGTGAATCGTTGAACCCGTTGAGAGTGCGCACCCACATCGGCGGTTCGTTCTGACTGATGACTGGCATGAAGTTGCCGATCTTTTGGTGGGCAAAGTTCATGATCGTCAGCTCACAACCGCCGCGCACATACATCCCAAAACCAACACCCAGCAGGGACCGGTGAACCGGCGTGGCCTGGATTCCGCTGGCGTCGAACCGGGCAAGAAAGCCGTGATTGAAATCGATGGCAACCATCTTGTTGCGCCGCACCAGCCCTTCGGCTTCCTGAACCGCGCGGCGCAGCAATTCGACGAAATCCACCGCAATCGCATCGTCGTCATCATGACGGAATTGCAGGCATGGCAGGTCAGGGTTCAAGCGTGCCCGGTTCAGGACGTCCTTCATCACAGAGCGATGCCGGCCGGGTTCCCGCGAGACGATTTGCACTTGTTTCATGCCCGAAGTCAGGTCGTTCAGACGATCGCGGGCGACCCGAGGCAGGCAGGTCCCGGTCACGATCACAAACTGAAACCGCGGATCCGTCTGGGCGCGCAGGGCGGGCAGGGCGCAGGTCTCGAACAGGCGGAACCGCTCGTCCAGACGCCGGGGGTCATACAGATAGCGCCGGCGCGCTTCGACCGACGCGTGCATGGTCTGGAACCCGCCGACGGCCGGGTAGGAGAAACGGCACAGACCAATGACTTGCATCTTCACTTCCGGTAGGAATACACCAGTGCGGACTATGCCCCGAGGGATGTGACACCGCAACCGATGTCGCTTCCGCCGCGACGCACGGCTGCAAGGCGGGCGGGCATCTGCCGGGGCTGTTGACAGTCGGGCCGACTCCCCCTATACGCCCGTCATCTCGGTACCGGGGGCCGCCCCAAAACCGATTTCAGTATTGAACTGGTCAAGGCCCGGACAATTTTGCAGTTCGCGCCCTCTGATAACCAACCGCGACGTTCACCTCGGAATGGGAACGCTCGCGGGTTTTGCGCTTGTGGACGCATTGGCGCAGCGAAGTTAGCCGCACGCAACGCGCGTGCATGTCATGTGTGTTGCAAAACGGGGAAGAAACCGGAATGCCAACTATTCAACAGCTGATCCGCAAACCGCGGCAGCCCAAAGTAAAACGCTCGAAGTCCATGCACCTGGAGCAGTGCCCGCAGAAGCGCGGCGTTTGCACCCGCGTGTACACCACCACGCCGAAGAAGCCGAACTCGGCTATGCGTAAGGTTGCCAAAGTGCGCCTGACCAACGGTTACGAAGTCATTTCGTACATCCCGGGTGAAAGCCACAACCTGCAAGAGCACTCGGTTGTTCTGATCCGTGGCGGCCGTGTGAAAGACCTTCCGGGTGTCCGCTACCACATCCTGCGTGGTGTTCTGGATACCCAGGGCGTCAAAGACCGTAAGCAACGTCGTTCTAAATACGGCGCGAAGCGTCCCAAGTAAGAAGGAGAGGCTGATATGTCACGTCGTCACGCCGCCGAAAAACGCGAAGTCCTGCCTGACGCCAAATTTGGCGACAAGGTCCTGACCAAGTTCATGAACAACCTGATGATCGACGGCAAGAAGTCGGTCGCAGAGCGTATCGTCTACAACGCCTTCGACCGCGTTGAGAGCAAGATCAAGCGCGCTCCTGTCGAGGTGTTCCACGAAGCACTCGACAACATCAAGCCGTCGGTCGAGGTTCGCTCGCGCCGGGTTGGTGGTGCAACCTACCAGGTTCCGGTCGAAGTGCGCCCCGAGCGCCGCGAAGCTCTGGCCATCCGCTGGCTGATCACCGCCGCGCGCGGCCGCAACGAAAACACCATGGAAGAACGCCTCGCCGGCGAACTGCTGGACGCCGTACAGTCCCGCGGTACAGCCGTTAAGAAGCGCGAAGACACCCACAAGATGGCCGAGGCGAACAAAGCCTTCAGCCACTATCGTTGGTAATCCCAGAGGCTTATCCAAATGGCACGCGAATATCCGCTCGAACTATACCGTAACTTCGGTATCATGGCGCACATCGATGCAGGCAAGACCACCTGCTCGGAGCGTATCCTGTATTACACCGGCAAATCCCACAACATCGGTGAGGTGCACGATGGTGCAGCCACTATGGACTGGATGGAGCAGGAGCAGGAACGCGGCATCACCATCACTTCGGCTGCGACCACCACCTTCTGGGAGCGCACCGAGGACGGTCAGACCGCCGATACCCCCAAGCACCGCCTGAACATCATCGACACCCCCGGCCACGTTGACTTCACCATCGAAGTCGAGCGTTCGCTGGCGGTTCTCGACGGTGCCGTCTGCGTTCTGGACGCAAACGCCGGTGTTGAACCCCAGACCGAAACCGTGTGGCGTCAGGCTGACCGCTACAAAGTTCCGCGCATGGTCTTCGTCAACAAGATGGACAAGATCGGCGCCGACTTCTTCAACTGCGTTCGCATGATCGAAGACCGCACCGGCGCGCGCGCCGTCCCTGTCGGTATCCCGATCGGTGCAGAGAACGAGCTGGAAGGCCTGATCGACCTGGTCACCATGGAAGAATGGCTGTGGCAGGGCGAAGACCTGGGCGCAAGCTGGGTCAAAGCTCCGATCCGCGACAGCCTGAAGGACATGGCTGAAGAATGGCGCGGCAAGATGATCGAAGCGGCCGTCGAAGAAGACGACGACGCGATGATGGAATACCTGGAAGGCAACGAGCCCGACATTCCGACCCTGCGCAAACTGCTGCGCAAGGGCACCCTGGCGCTGCACTTCGTGCCGGTTCTGGGTGGTTCGGCGTTCAAGAACAAAGGTGTTCAGCCGCTGCTCAACGCCGTGATCGACTATCTGCCCAGCCCGCTGGACGTTGTCGACTACATGGGCTTCAAACCCGGTGACGAGGAAGAAGTCCGCAACATCGCGCGTCGCGCTGACGATGACATGGCCTTCTCGGGCCTGGCGTTCAAAATCATGAACGACCCCTTCGTTGGCTCGCTGACCTTCACCCGGATCTACTCGGGCGTTCTGAACAAGGGCGACTCGATCCTGAACTCGACCAAAGGCAAGAAAGAGCGCATCGGTCGTATGATGATGATGCACTCGAACAACCGGGAAGAGATCGAAGAAGCGTTCGCAGGCGACATCATCGCTCTGGCGGGTCTGAAAGACACCACCACCGGTGACACCCTGTGCGATCCGAAGGATCCCGTGGTTCTGGAAACCATGACCTTCCCCGATCCGGTGATCGAGATCGCGGTCGAGCCCAAAACCAAGGGTGACCAGGAAAAGATGTCTCAGGGTCTGGCCCGTCTGGCCGCCGAAGACCCGTCCTTCCGCGTGGAAACCGACCTGGAATCGGGTCAGACCATCATGAAGGGCATGGGCGAACTTCACCTGGACATCTTGGTCGACCGTCTGAAGCGCGAGTTCAAGGTCGAAGCCAACATCGGTGCGCCGCAGGTGGCCTATCGTGAGACCATCTCGATGCCGATCGAACACACCTACACCCACAAGAAACAGTCGGGTGGTTCGGGTCAGTTTGCTGAGGTCAAGCTCGAGATCACTCCGACCGAACCGGGCGAAGGTTATTCGTTCGAAAGCCGCATCGTTGGCGGTGCCGTTCCGAAGGAATACATCCCGGGTGTCGAAAAAGGCATCCAGTCCGTCATGGACAGCGGCCCGCTGGCCGGCTTCCCCGTGATCGACTTCAAGGTTGCCCTGCTGGACGGTAAATTCCACGACGTCGACTCGAGCGTTCTGGCGTTCGAAATCGCGGCGCGGATGTGCATGCGCGAAGGTCTGAAAAAGGCCGGCGCGAAACTGCTGGAGCCGATCATGAAGGTCGAAGTGATCACCCCGGAAGAGTACACCGGCGGTATCATCGGCGACCTGACTTCGCGTCGGGGCCAGGTCTCTGGGCAAGAGCCGCGCGGCAACGCGATTGCGATCGACGCATTCGTGCCGCTGGCCAACATGTTCGGCTACATCAACACTCTGCGTTCGATGTCGTCGGGCCGCGCCCAGTTCACCATGCAGTTCGACCACTATGATCCGGTTCCGCAGAACATCGCGGAAGAGATCCAGGCAAAATACGCATAACCGAAAAATAGAGGGAGCCTGCTGCCCGGGCTCCCTTCATTTCCGAAAAAGGAGGCCATCATGGCAAAGGAAAAGTTTGAGCGTACAAAACCGCACGTCAACATTGGCACGATTGGCCACGTTGACCACGGCAAGACGACGCTGACCGCAG